>CAWBYH010000009.1:0-88326 GCA_963792995.1 uncultured Thermoleophilia bacterium
GTCTTCGGGTTGCCGAGCTCGATGCGGATCTGGCGCGCGCGCACACGTACCGCTTCCGAGGAGGCGAGGTCAGACATCTCCCGGGGATCGATGGAGATCGGGAATGCGCCTGCGGTAACCCGGCGGCCATCGACCTCGATCGTTGTTCCTCGGTAGCGCAGGTCGAGGAGGTGGCGGGTGAGCCTGACGAAGTTCTGTGCGGCGAGCCGCTGCTGGAAACCGACCAGGTCGGCCCCGAGCAGGCCTCTGAGGATCTCCGAGCGCAGCGGCATCTGCATGAAGAGCTCGATCGGCGGAAAAGGAATGTGAAGGAAGAAGCCGATCCGCAGATCGGGGCGCCGGGCACGCAGCATCGCCGGGACGAGCTGGAGCTGGTAGTCGTGCACCCACACGGTGGCGTTGCGGGCGGCGACGGTGGCCGCAGCCTCCGCGAAGCGCGCGTTGACGGTGCGGTAGGCATCGCGCCAGACCCGGTCGTAGATCGGTTGCTCGACAGCATCATGATAGAGGGGCCAGATCGTCGAGTTCGACTCGCCCTCGTAGAAGGTCTCGAGCTCGTGCGCGCTGAGCTCGACCGGATGGAGTCGGATGCCGTCGATGTCGAACGGAGCCGGAGCGGCGCCGACCCCGCCCGCCCATCCCACCCACGTGCCGCGACGCGCGCGTACGACGGGGGAGAGAGCCGTGACAAGGCCACCGGGGCTCAGGCGCCAGACCTGACCGTCCTCCGTGGTCTCGGCGTCCAGCGGCAGGCGATTGGCCACGACCACGAACGCGCTGCGCTTTGTCAACTCTCGCTCACCTCCCTGTTTCGCCGCTCTGTCGCTACGGGATGTAGCGGACGCAACCGCCGCAGGCGAACATCAGCCTAGACCCTTCGGCCCAACCAAGGCCGTGCGTGTCCTGCGTTGCGAGGATGGTTCTACCGCCTGTGCCCTTCAGGAGAAGCGTGTCGCTCCCGTTCGAGACCTTGACGGAGTGGATCGCATTACCGACACCGTAAAGGATCCGTCCCTCGACATAGTCGAGCAGCGTCGCCCCCGGAGGGAGGTTCACCGTGCGGACCCCGGTCGGGGCATGGATCTCGACGGACGCGGGGAGCTGGACGACCAGGCCGCCGGGTGCGAGAGCGAGCGCCTTCACCTGACCTGCGGCGAAGGGGTAGACCTTCGCCACCGCACCGTTCGCGTTCAGGGATACCACGTCGCCGGTCTCCCGAAGGGCCGCGACGACGGCACCGGCAGGCCCGCGCCCCGCGGTGACGCGGACGATCTGCGAGGAGTCGAGATGCTTGAAGGCGGCGGCTCCATTCGCGTTGAGGAGGACGACCTCCTTGCCGACCGCATACGGAATACCGAGCCCGCGGGTCGAGTCACCGATCGCGAACGGTGCTGGCAGGTCGACGTCCTGTTCGACGAATCGCACCTGCCGCGGTGTCTTTTGGGTCGTCGTCGCCGTCATCAGCTGCCAGTCGCGGAGGTTGCCACCCGTGTAGCGGACCCAGAGAACGCGGTTGCCGCTCACCCCGAGGGCCGAGATCCCGGTACCCGTGCTGCCCAGGTTCGTGCACCGCCCCGACTCGCCGAAGCGCCACACACCCTTCCTGTTCGTGTCCCATAGCTCGATGTGATCGCAGTCAACCGCGGTGCGGGCGACCATGAACGCCAACGAGGCGTTGTTGAGCGACACGAGACGTATCTGACCGGCGCGGACGACGGTGCGACCGGGCTTTTGGAGAGCAAACGCTCCACCGGCGGTGACGAGCGCGAGCACGCAGAGCCCGATCAGCGTGCCACACGCCCGCGTCACAAGAAGTCGCATGCCCGGAGGGTACGCGTCATTCGTGAAGAATCAGTCAGGGCAGGCGGCCCGCCGGGTACGCTCTCCTCACGATGTCTACCACCGATTTCGGCAAGTTCGAGAAGGTCCTTCGCATCGGCGAAGGGCGGCGCGTGAAGAAGCTCAAGCAGCAGGCTGCACACATCGCGACATTCGAGCCGGGGTTCCAGGCCCTCTCGGACGACGAGCTGCGCGCCAAGACTGCCGAGTTCCGGGAGCGTCTCGAGAACGGTGAATCGCTCGAAGAGCTCCTCTTCGAGGCGTTTGCTGCCGTTCGGGAGGCGCGCTGGCGCGAGTCGGAGCAGCGGATGTTCGACGTGCAGATGATGGGCGGCATCGTCCTGCACGAAGGCGACATCGCCGAGATGAAGACCGGCGAGGGAAAGACGTTCGTCGCCTCGACGGCGCTGTACCTGAACGCGCTCCCGGCCACGGGCGTTCACCTGGTCACCGTCAACGACTATCTCGCCAAGCGCGACGCCGAATGGAATCGCGGTGTCTTCGAGCGACTCGGGATGACGGTCGGCTGGATCCAGAACATGATGCCGTTCGACCAGCGCAAGGCGGCGTACGAGGCCGACATCACCTACGGCACCAACTCCGAGTTCGGGTTCGACTACCTACGGGACAACATGTCGACCTCCCTCGAGAACTGCGTTCAGCGCAGCCACGCGTTCGCGATCGTGGACGAGGTCGATTCGATCCTGATCGACGAAGCGCGGACGCCGCTGATCATCTCCGGGGAGCCCGAGACCGCTGCGAGCACGTACTACGACTTCGCGCGCCTCGTTCGCGACCTCCACGGCGCCCCGGCGACGAGGAAGGGCGCAAAGGGCGACGACGAGACTGAGCTCTCGGGCGCCGACTATCTCTACGACGAGAAGCACAAGACCGTTTCACCGGCCCAGACCGCACTCGATGCCGTCGAGCGCGTCCTCGGCGTCGAGAACCTCTACGACCCTCGTCACGTCCAGCTCGTCAACCACCTCAGCCAGGCGCTCAAAGCCGAGTCGCTGTACAAGCGCGACGTCGACTACGTGATCGAGGACGGCGAGGTGAAGATCGTCGACGAGTACACGGGTCGAATCATGGAGGGACGCCGTTGGAGCGAGGGCCTCCACCAGGCGATCGAGGCGAAGGAGGGCGTCGAGATCCGTGAGGAGAACGTCACGCTTGCCACGATCACCCTCCAGAACTACTTCCGCCTCTACGAGAAGCTCGGTGGCATGACCGGAACGGCGAAGACCGAGGAGAAGGAGTTCGTCGAGATCTACAACCTCCATGTGATCGAGATCCCGACGAACGTTCCGGTCTCGAGGAGAGACGAGAACGATTTCATCTTCAAGAGCAAGGAAGCGAAGTGGAATGCCGTCGCCGAGGATCTCGTCGAGCGCCACGAGAACGGTCAGCCCGTCCTCGTCGGCACGATCGCCGTCGAGACGTCCGAGTACCTGTCGGAGGTTCTGACGCGGCGGGGGATCCCGCACAACGTCCTCAACGCCAAGGAGCACGAGCGCGAGAGCGAGATCATCGTCGACGCGGGGCTCAAGGGAGCCGTCACGATCGCGACGAACATGGCCGGTCGCGGTGTCGACATCAAGATCGACGACGAGGTACGCGATCTCGGCGGGCTGTACGTGCTCGGTACCGAACGGCACGAGTCGAGGCGCATCGACAACCAGCTCCGCGGCCGCTCGGGTCGCCAGGGCGATCCGGGCGAGACCCGGTTCTACCTCTCCGCGCAGGACGATCTCGTGCGGCTCTTCGCGGGCGACCGCATCCACGGGATCATGGAGCGTTTCAAGATCCCTGACGACCAGCCGATGGAGGCCTCGATCCTCTCGCGTCAGATCGAGGGCGCCCAGAAGAAGGTCGAGGAGCAGAACTTCGTTGCCCGAAAGAACGTCCTCAAGTACGACGACGTCATGAACACGCAGCGCATGGTGATCTACGAGCAGCGCCGCAGCGTCCTCAACGGCGACGACACCTCCGCGGAGATCCGCAACTGGATCGAGGAGGTCGCTGCCCGGAACGTCGTGCTCTTCACCGAGAGTGACGATGCGACGGAGTGGGATCTCGACGCCCTCGCTGCGCAGATGACGGCGATGTACGGCAGTGACATCACCGCCGAGGAACTGCGAGACGAGGTCGAGCTGACGCGCGATGCGCTGATCGCCGAGTACGTCGAGGACGCGCTTGAGACGTACAACGACCGCGAGACGAGCTTCGGCCCCGAGCTCGCGCGTGAGATCGAGCGCTTCGTGATCCTCCAGGTCGTCGACACCCGTTGGCGCGAGCACCTCGAGTCGATGGACTACCTCCGCGAGGGCGTGCACCTGCGTGCGATGGCCCAGAAGGATCCGCTCGTCGAGTACCGCGGCGAGGGGCACACGATGTTCGAGGAACTGAGCACCGCGATTCGTGAAGAGGTCGTCGTCACGCTGTTCCATGTCGAGGTGCAGCTGAACGAGGCAGAGCAGGCATTGCAGCCCGCCCAGGCGCCGCAGGCACTCGCCTACGAGCACGACGTCTCGGCCGGTGCCGATGCCATCGCAGAGGCGGGCGGCGCGGGCGCTGCGACTGCCGTTGCCACGCAGGCGCCGGTTCAGCGCCAGGTGATCAAGGACGAGGAGCGCGACATCGGCCGTAACGACCCGTGCTGGTGCGGGTCGGGCAAGAAGTACAAGAAGTGCCACGGGGTGTAGGCAGTCTCGAGTAGGACACGGCTGCTCGTGGAGGCGGGCGTGGCGACCTTCGGGGCGCTCGTCTTCGTGTCTCTTGCGTCGACCTTCGTGCGCGCGAGCCAGGTCGTCGTCGACGACGATGTCTCCCGGTGGGTGGTGGACAGCGTCCCGTCGGCCGTGGAGTGGGTTGCGCGGCTCGCCACATGGCTCGGCGGGCTCGTCGGGACCGCTGCGGTCGCCGGCCTCGCCCGGCTCATTCTGTTTCGAGCGGGACGGCGTTCCGATGCCCTTTCGTCGTGCTGTCGGTGGTCGGGATCACGATTCTGGTCGCGGCGCTGAAAGCCTTTTACGAACGGGCTCGGCCCGATAGCGGTAGCGCGATCCCGTTGCCGCACTCGTACTCGTTCCCGCGGTCACGCGGCGACGGCGGTGGTCACTACGGCGCGCTCGGGCTCCTGCTCGCAGAGGAGCCCGGTCGAGCGTCCGTGCGGCAGGGTGGCTTTCCGCGGCTGCGGTCGTAGCGATCGCGATCGCTACGAGCCGGTTCCTCCTTGAACGTCCACTTCGTCTCGGACGTGGCAGCCGGATTCGCAGTCGGCCTCGCCTGGCTCGGCTGCTGCGCGTTCGTACGCGAGGTCGTCGCCCTCGACGGGCACGTCGCCCGGCGCAGCTAGGATCGACCGGTGGCCGATCAGGAGAACCAGCCGCTCGCGCATCTGCTCGAGGAGCTCGGAGCCCAGCTCGACTGGGTTCGTGAGTACCTTTGACCCCGCTCAGCTGACTATCCGGCAGCAGGAGCTCGAGGAAGCGATGGGCGCCCCGGGGTTCTGGGACGACCAGCAGCAGGCGGCGCGAACCTCGACCGAACACGCGCGCATGACCCGCCGCCTCGACGGCTACAAACGATTGAGCGGCGAGGTCGAAGAATCCGCGGAGTTGTTCGAGATGGATCCGTCACTCGAGGACGAGCTGCGCGCGCAGCTCGCGCCGGTCGCCGCGGAGCTCTCGCGGCTGCAGGAGGACGCGCTCTTCAACGGAACCTACGACGCGGGAGACGCCGTCGTTTCGATCAACGCGGGCACCGGCGGTACGGACGCGCAGGACTGGGCTGAGATGATGCTGCGGATGTATCTCCGCTGGTCTTCGGATCGCGGCTTCGATACCGCACTCGTCGAGGCGAGTCCGGGCGAGGAGGCAGGGCTCAAGTCGGTGACGATGACGGTGAAGGGCGAGAATGCCTACGGCGCGTACAAGGCCGAGCGCGGCGTTCATCGCCTCGTGCGCCAGTCGCCGTTCGACTCGGCGCACCGGCGTCACACGGCATTTGCGCAGGTCGTCGTAGCACCGCTCCTGCCGGACGACGAGGACGTCGAGATCGACGAGAGCGACCTTCGCGTCGACACCTACCGCGCGAGCGGAGCCGGAGGGCAGCACGTCAACAAGACCGACTCGGCGGTGCGGCTGACCCACATCCCGACGGGGATCGTGGTGCAGTGCCAGAACGAGCGCTCCCAGACCTCGAACAAGGCAACTGCGATGAGGATCCTCAAGTCCCGGCTCGTCGAGCTCCAGGAGGAGCAGCGCGAGGCCGAGATCGCCCGCGAGCGCGGAGCAACGCAGGACATCGGCTTCGGAAGTCAAATTCGCTCGTACGTGCTGCATCCGTACCAGATGGTGAAGGACCACCGCACTGACTTCGAGGCGGGAAACGCCCAGGGCGTGCTCGACGGCGGGCTCGACGGGTTCGTGCGCGCGTACCTCCTGGCGAAGGCCTCCGGAAAGGTTGTCTAGACACGTGTCCGCTACAATGGGCACTCAATCCAACCCGGAGCGGCCGCAGCGGCCCTCTCCTCCCGATCCGGTGCAGGACGACCTTCAGTTGACAGCCCCCGCCACGGCGCTTGCCGAACCTTCGCCCGCCTACGCGGACGGGGTTGACGGTGCCGCCGGCGTCAGTGGCTCGTCGATGATCGTGCTCGAGAACGTCCGCAAGGTGTACGAACCGAACGTGGTTGCGCTCGACGGCGTCTCTTTCGTGATCGACAAGGGCGAGTTCGTCTTCGTCGTCGGAGCCTCCGGCTCGGGGAAGTCCACGATCATCCGGCTCCTACTCAAGGAGATGGAGCCGACCGCAGGGCGTATCCTCGTCGGCGGTCGCGATCTCGGCAGGCTCAAGCACTCGCGCGTGCCGATGCTGCGCAGAAACGTCGGCTGCGTTTTCCAGGACTTCAAGCTCTTGCCGAATCGGACTGCGTCCGAGAATGTCGCGTACGCCCTCCGCGTGCAGGGTGAGCCGACGGCGTCGATCCGGCGCAAGGTGCCCGAGGTTCTCAATCTCGTCGGGCTGTCCCACAAGATGAGCTCGAGGCCCGAGGAGCTCTCGGGTGGCGAGCAGCAGCGCGTCTCGATCGCGCGAGCCGTCGTGAACCATCCGCCGCTCCTGATCTGCGACGAGCCGACCGGGAACCTCGATCCCGACACGTCCGTAGGCATCATGCAGCTTCTGCACCGCATCAACACGGCTGGAACGACGATCCTGATGGTCACGCACGACCGCGAGATGGTTGACAAGATGCGCAAGCGCGTGATCGCCCTCGACCAGGGCAAGCTGATGCGCGACGAGCGGCGTGGGGGGTACGAGACCGAATGACCCGTTTCAGGCTCGTCTTCTCCGAGGCGGTTCGCTCGATCGGCGCGAACCTCTCGACCTCGATCGCGGCGACTATGACGGTCCTGATCGGGATGCTGCTGCTCGGTCTCTCGATCGCGCTCGGAAGCTGGGTCGTCTCGTGGTCGAACCACGTCAAGTCGGAGCTTCAGGTTCAGGTTTTCTTCGTCGACGCGGTGACGCCGAAGCAGGTGAACGCCGTCGGCGCGAAGCTCGCAGCCGACGCCCGTGTGAGCGACTACCAGTTCGTCTCGAAGACCGAGGCTCTGAAGCGGATGAAGAAGAAGTACCCCGCGCTGACGGCCAACCTGCCCTCGAACCCGCTGCCCGCCTCGTTCGAGGTGACGCCGGCGAACGCCGAGGATGTCAAGGTCATCGCGCGTGACCTCCGGCTCGCGAAGTTCGCCGGGGTCGAGAAGATCAAGGACGGTCAACAGACCTCGAAACGGATCCTGCAGGTCGGAAAGTGGATCTCGTACGTCTTCATCGTGATGGTCATCGTGTTGCTGGTCGCGTCAGTGATCCTGATCGCAAACACGATCCGCCTCTCGATCTTCTCTCGCAGACGTGAGATCGAGGTGATGAAGCTCGTGGGCGCCACCAACTGGTTCGTTCGCGGCCCGTTCATGCTCGAGGGCCTGCTCTGCGGGCTCGTGGGGTCTATCTCAGCCGTCGTCCTCCTGTTCGTCGGCAAGCACGTCGCCCTGCCGGCGATTCTCGGCCATATCGATACGACGGATGACGTACAGGCGCTTTCCTTCGGTCTCACGGCACTCGCGCTCGTGGCCGTCGGTCTCGCAGTCGGCGCGCTCGGCTCCGGCATGACGCTCCGCCGCTTCCTCAAGGTCTAGCACTGCGACAGGCGGCCGGTGGCCGGCCTCGGCCTGGCGCCCGTGGTTCCCGCCGACGCTCTACCCGCTCCGGAGGTTCAACGCCTCGCGGAACATCGGCGACACCAGATGCTCGACGGGTGCGTGGTCGTCGGTGGGCACGATGCCGTGCCCGGCCTCGTCGAAGTCGGTGAGCGCCTTGTTGGAGACGGTCTCGAGCGATCCCGTAGGTCGGGTCTTCGAGGCGACACGACATGGGTGTTCCGCCACGTCGGAGACGGCCAGCCGTCCTGCGGTTTCACCACGGCGACGTACGGGAAGACCCGACGCAGCATTCGTAGCTCCGAACGCAGGAAGTCGTGGTCCCCTCCGTCGCTGATGTTCGGCAGGTAGACGCCGTTTGGTCGCAGGTGGGTCGCGGGCGCGGGACGGCGTCCGGCCGCCGCTACGCTCCTCCTATGCCCCGCGGACGCAGACAGGGACGCGGCCGCGCGAAGCGCCCGAGCCGCTCCGAACGGCACCAGCGGGCGAGAGCCGCCGGCGGGCGGGCAGCCGTTAAGCGCGCCGAAGGCGCGATCGAGATCACCCTTCCACACCGTCGTGTCGAGCCGGAATCCGTCGTCGCCCATCTCGGCCCGACGAACTCCGGCAAGACCTACCACGCACTCGAGGTCCTCAAGGAACGAGGGCGCGGCGTCTACGCCGGGCCTCTGCGGATGCTCGCGCAGGAGGCACATCGCCGGCTATCGGCCGAGCTCGGCGCCGACGCTGTCGGTCTCGTCACCGGCGAGGAGCGCGTCAACGAGGACGCTCCGATCATCTGCTGCACGGTCGAAATGGCCCCGACCTCGGGTGAGGTTCTCGTGCTCGACGAGGTGCAGTGGGCGGACGATCCGGAACGCGGATCGGCCTGGACACGTCTCCTGCTGGCGGGGGACTATCGCCACATCCTGTTGCTCGGTGCCCTCGATGCAGAGCCCCTGGTTCTCCAGGCGTTCCCGCAGGCCGAGGTCAAGGTGTTCGAGCGGATTTTGCCGCTCGAGTTCGTCGGCCCCCGCTCGTTTCGCGGTCTGACGCCGGGGACGGTCGTCGTCGCGTTCAGCCGAAAAGCGGTGCTGGCGCTCGCCGGTGAGATCAACCGCCTCCATCCGAGTCGGGTCTCGGTTCTCTACGGCGCGATGCCGTTGAGCTCACGGCGGGAGGAGATAGACCGTTTCCTCGGCGGTACCTCGGACGTGACTGTCGCGACCGACGTTCTCGGTCACGGCGTCAACCTGCCCTGCGAGACGCTGCTCTTTGCCGAGACGACGAAGTTCGACGGTGAGTCACGTCGAGACCTGCTGCCCTGGGAGCTCGCGCAGATCGCGGGCCGCGCTGGGCGGTTCGGTCTCGTCGAGCGCGGGCACGTCGGTGTGCTCACAGGCGTGCCGTGGGCGAACGCCGACCCGGCGATCGTCGAGGAGGCGCTGCAGCCGCACGTCTTGCTGCCCTCGGGGCAGCTCGGATACCGGATCGTCGACGAGGCCCGGATCAGGCCGCGGCTGACCGATCTCGGGACTGACGATCCTCGTCGCCTCGACGCGGCGCTCGCCGCCTGGCAACGCGTGGCCACCCGAACGTGGGCATACGAGGGCTGGCTGTCGGTCGAGTCGCTCTCGCCGCTGCGTGGCCGGCTCGCAGCGATCCAGCGGCGGCTGCTGGAGCGAAACCGTCGCCTCACGATCGAGGACACGTGGAAGCTGATCAACGCTCCCGTCGACGAGGACAACGCGGAGCTCCTGGCGACGCTCGCCCTCGCCGTGTCCGGCGACACCGCCCAACGTTCGCTGCTCACGTTCCTGCTCGATCCGGCCCGTCTTCGCGAGGCAACGCTCGAGGAGGCAGAGCAAGTTGGACGAACTGCAAGTATCCTGCGCTGGTTCGCGTTGCAGTACCCGGAGGTCGGCGGCGTCTCGATCGAGCGCGCCGCTGCTCTCGAGGATGCGGCGGCCGCCCGCGTCGTTGCGCGTCTGCACGTCGAGGTACGTGAGCCGACTCTCGGTCGGTGCCGGAAATGTGGGCAGACCTGCGCGCCCTGGTTCCCGATGTGCGACCGCTGCTTCGGACGCCGCTGAGACACCGAGCGAGCGGTCTGTGGGGCGCTCGCCCTACAATCCGCCCGTGACGAAGTCACTCGGAACCAAGCTGATCGCGGAGAACCGCCGATCGCGGCACGACTACGAGCTCCTCGAGCGCGTCGAGGCAGGCATCGTGCTCTCCGGCACGGAGGTGAAGGCGTTGCGTGCCGGCCATGTCCAGCTCGGCCACGCCTTCGCGGATGTCCGGAACGGCGAGATGTGGCTCATCGGGGCCTCCATCTCCGAGTACGCCCAGGGGAACATCTCGAACCACGTCACCGACCGCGATCGCAAGCTCCTGCTGAAGCGGCACGAGATCGACGCCCTCCACGCGAAGGTGCGCGAGAAGGGTCTCTCGCTCATTCCCACCAAGCTCTACTTCAAGGAGGGAAGGGTGAAGCTCGAGGTCGCGCTCGGTCGCGGCAAGGACAAGGGCGACAAGCGGCGGACGATCGCCGACCGCGACGCGAAGCGGCAGATGGAGCGAGCGGTGAAGCAGCGGCGATAGGCTTGCATCCGGAGGAGAGACTGAAGTCCCTCCCCACCCGGAGGCGGTCGCCGCGGGCAGAGACTTCAGTCTCTGCCCTGTGTCCCGCGCACCGGAGACATGTGCCGATGGTGGCTCGGTCAGTCGATACCGGCGAGCGAGTCGTGCAGGATGACCACCCCGGGCTGGACCGTGTACCCGTGCCGTTCGTTCAGGCGCCGAATTGGCTCGTTGCGCACCTCGTTGTCCGTCTCCAGGCGTTCGTAGCCCGCCTCCTTTGCCCAGGCGATCTCGGCGCGCTTCAGTGCACCCGCGATCCCTCGCCCCCGAAAGGCCCGCTTGACGGCCGTCATGTCGTGGTGGGCGGTGACCGTCTCGGAGCTGGAGAGCGACAGCTTGGCGTACCCGGCCACCTCGTTGTCGACGAGAGCGATGAACGTCGCTTCGGGACGGTCGGTCTCACCAGTCAGATCCATCGAGAGCCAGTCCTCGAACGAGCTCATCCGGGCCTCCTCCTGGCCCGGCACGTCCGGGTACGCCTCGCAGGCGACCTCGTACAGAGCTGTCGAAAGGTCGGGCCGCTCGGCCCAACTCGCGATCGAGACGCCCTCGGGGGCATCGATAGCCGGGGTCTCGATCGCGGTCAGGTCGAGCACGAGTCGTGACTGCCGGCCGAACTCCCGGAAGCCTCGACGGTGAACCCACGCGAGACCCTCCGCGTCGTCCTCGGCCACGGTCGTTTCGAGAGTGACGCAACCGCGTTCCTGGACCCAGCTCGCGAGCTCGGTGTAGAGCGCCGTGCCGAGGCCGGCACCTCGACGCTCGGGCAGCACAAAGGCCTCACCCCGACCCGTTCCCGGTATGGAGTGCCACCCCACGTACGCGAGAGCTGCACCGACATCCTCACCGTTCAGGGTCGCGACGAACCAGGCCATGTCCTCGGCCTGGCGCTTCCAGTCGACGTAGTCGGCAACGCTCCCTGCCCGGTCGGGCCGCACTGTCGCGGCGATCGCAAGCCACGGCTCGAGCTCGTCTGCGTCTATCTCCCTGATCTCGATCATCGCCTCGAACGTTACGCCTTTCGCTGGTCCCCGGAGCGATGACCTGAGAGAGTGATCCCCGGGGTGGCGCGGGTGAGCCACTCGGGTCGCCAAACTAGGTGTTGAGAGCGGCGGTGAGTGCCTCGTCCGGCGTCGTGCCTGCCCGGCAGATGAGGCGGTGCCGCAGGACGAACGGGGCCACCGTCCGGACGTCCTCGATCGTGACGTTGTTGCGGCCGTCGAGTCGCGCCGTTGCCTTCGACGCGCTGAGGAGATGAATCGCCGAGCGGGAGCTTGCTCCGAGCTGGAGCCCCGGGTTGTCGCGCGTGCTCCGAACGACCGTGACGATGTACTCGGCGACCTCTCGCGGCACGTCGGTCCCGTCGAGCTCCTTGCGGGCGTTGTCGAGCCCCACGACGCCGAGCAGGGACTGGATCTCGCCCAGCATGTCCGGCGTGACGCCGGTGTGTGGCAGCCGGAGCATGTCGATCTCGCTCTCGAGGTCGGCGTACTCGAGGTTGATCTTGAAGAGGAATCGGTCGAGCTGCGACCCGGGAAGCGGGAAGACCCCCTCGTCCTCGTACGGGTTCTGCGTCGCGATGACGAGGAATGGATCGGGCAACCGATGCGTCTTCCCGTCGATCGTGACCTGCCGCTCCTGCATCGCCTCGAGGAGCGCGGCCTGGGTGCGCGGTGGGGTGCGGTTGATCTCGTCGGCGAGCAGGATGTTCGTGAAGACCGCGCCGGGCAGGAAGACAGGCTGGCCCATCTTCGTCGTGTTGATGCCGATGATCATGTCCGGCGTCGTGTCCGGCGTGAACTGGATGCGCCTGAGTTTGGCCCCGAGAACGTGCGCCATCGCGCGCCCCAGCAGCGTCTTCGCGCTTCCGGGAGGGCCTTCGATCAGGACGTGGCCCTGGGCGAGCGCCGCGACGAGAAGCAGATCGACAGCTGGGCCTTGCCCGATGACGACCTTGCCGACCTCCTCGCGGGCGCGGTCGCGTAGGTCGACGAGGTTTTCGTACGGCCGCGGTACGACGTCTGACACGAGCGGTTCCTCCCTTGGCAGGTACTTCTATCTAGAACCACACTCACGTGGAGCCGGTTTGTCGCCCCCCTCTACTCCGGGAACAGCGCCTGGGCCTCGCCGTACGGCATCTGCGCCGCAAGCATCGCATCGAGGCTCGCGGTTCCGTAAGCCTCCTCTGCCATCCGCTGGGTCAGCGCCATCACGGTGAGGAACGGGCCTGAGCCGACGCTGACACGGGCTACCCCGAGGGCCGCGAGTTCGGTGAGGGACGGTGCTCGGGCACCGGCCAGAACGCTCACGGGGCCGCCGATCTGCTCGACGAGCGCGCCGATCTGCTCCGGCTTGGAGACAGCGGGGACGAAGATGCAGTCCGCGCCCGCCGCGATGTAGGCGCGACCGCGCTCGGCTGCGCGCTCGATGCGCGTGCCCGGGTCGCCGACGCCGGCGAGAAACACGTCGGTGCGGGCGTTGACCACGATCGGAACGCCGGTCTCACTGGCCACCTCCCGGATAGCCGCGATCTTGGCGGCGAACCGGTCGATCTCGAGGAGCGGCTCCGGGCCGGTCTCTGCGGTGTCCTCGAGGTTGAGGCCGACGGCACCCACGGCAAGCAGGCCACGCGCGGTGCTCGAGGCTGCGTCTGGCGTCTCGCCGTATCCCGCCTCCATGTCGATCGTGACGGGCACCTCGACCGCTGCCACCAGGGGCGTGACGGCGGCGAGCATCTGCTCGCGTGTGAGCCGCTGGCCGTCTGCGTAGCCGACGGCGTTCGCTACGCCGGCGCTCGTCGAGGCGACGGCCGCTGCGCCGGCCCGTGCGATCACGGCGGCACTCGCTGCGTCCCAGGCGTTGACGAGGACGAGCGGTCGCCCGGGGACGTGCAGCGCACGAAGCGTCTCGGCCTTCTCTTTCAGCGTCTCGCCCACAGCGGAATCCTACGCCCGGGGGTACACTTCGACGCAGTAGAAATGACATACGGGGGCGACCTGGTTTCGACGTGGTCGGTTCTCCGGCTGAGTTGCGAGCCGAGGTCCCCGGTCGGCCTCGTTAATCCACCGGGAAACACACAAATGCGAATCGTTCAGATCTCGCACTCGCTGCCTAGTCACTGACTAGCTAGCGACGCCCGTTCTGGCTGGGCCCGAGGCCAGGACCGGCGCTAACCATCGGGCTTGGCGCGGAGGGAGAGTCAATCGCCCGAAGCGCGACACTTCAGGATTGACTGGCCCGCCGGTAGGTCGTTCGCCACCGGCCTTCGGGCGAGATTCAAGGCGAACTACGCTCGTAGACGCTCTGTTCGGTGCGTCCGCGGACGCGGGTTCGATTCCCGCCGCCTCCACTATGTAAGAAAGATACGAAGGGGCGCGATAATTCGCGCTGCGCAGGGAGAAGGGCTGCGCAGAGGTGCGAAGAGGCGTGCATCGGAAAGTGCCGATTTGCGACCGGTTCTCGGCGTGGCCGGGTCGCAGGCGGGTAGCAGGGGTGGCGTCGGTGGGTCGCATGCGACCCACGACGCCACCGCTCCAGCGTTCCAGGGCCGGTGCGGGATCTCCCACTTCGGGTCAGGCGGGGTTGACCCCAGGCCTCCGGGCCGCATGAGGCCGCTCGGGCGCCGCTCGGTGGATCTCGACGAGGGCGACGATCTCCTTCAGCGCGTCGAGCTCCTCGCGTAGCGCCCGGTTGCCTGCCTTCGTGATGCTCGCCCACGTACGAGGCCGGGACCCAGAGGTGTCCTTGCGTAGCGCGATCAGGCCCGATCCTTCGAGGATTTGGAGGTGGCGGCCGAGGTTTCCGTCGGTCGTCCCGAGTGTCTTCTTCACCTGGTTGAAGTCGGCGCGATCGACGCCGGACAGGAGCGCGAGGATGCCAAGCCTAACCCGCTGGTGGACGTCGTCGTCGAGGCGGTTCGTGGGGAACGTCACGCGCGCGCCTCCCGTCGGAGCTGGACCACCCCAGCGGCGATCAGGATCAGCGCGTACGCGACCTGCGCCAGCGCGACGCGATCGTCACCGGCCGCGAGCGGGATGGAGAGCAGCGCGACGGCGACGAACGAGACCCCGACGCCCGCGAGCAGACGGCTCCGCGTCGCAGCCGCGAACACGAGGAAGAAGGCGGCGATCGCGAGCAACGGGCCGACGGTGTCGACGAGATCCGAGTCGAGCGCGAAGCCGAGACGAGACAGCGACGCGCCGGTCACGAGCGTTACCGTTGCGGCGGGCACGAGCAGCCGGCGATCGACGAACAGGCCGTCGGCGTCGTCCCGCCTGCGGTAGTGGCGTCGCGAAAGCACGACGACCGCCACGAGAGCGATCCCGAAGTACGGGCCGAGGTGGTTGCGGTGGATCGTCACGGCCGCGACGGCGCCACCGAAGAATACGACGGCGAAGAGCAGGAGCGGATACCACACCGACGCGCGGCGTCTTCGTCCCGTGGCACGGAGGCGGCCGACCTCGACGAGGGTCCTCTGCGCATGCTGGATGTCCGACACAGGCATTCCTCTCGTTCCGTTCACTCTGCGTGATAGAGTCTAATCACTCTGCATTACAGAGTAATGCTGCATCCCACACGGATCGGAGGCCACGTTGCGCAGAGCAGCGACGCAGACCGAGCGGATCACCGGACTTGCGGGGCTGGCGTTCCTCGTCTTCGCGATCCCGGCGATAGTGACCGAGATACTCGGCCCGGACCCGACCACCGCGGCGACGGAAGTCGCCGCGAAGTTCGCCTCGGCGCGAACCGACGTGCTCCTCTCCGCCGTCCTCCTGATGCTGGCCGCGACTGCCTTCCTCGTATTCATCGTTGGAGCTGCCGAGATCTGCCGACGCCAGGCCGGCGAGAGCCTGCTTATCGCGCTCGCCCGCTCCTCCGGCATCCTCGGCATCGGCGTCCTCGTCGTCTACACGGCGATCTTCGCGTCGCTGGCGGCGTCCATTCACCAGCTCGCGAATCAAGAAGTCGTCTATGCGATCTTCCGGTCTGGCTATGCGATCGACTCGTCGGCGGATCTCTTCTTCGGCCTCTTCGTCGCCCTGATCGCCGCTCCCCTCGCCCACGCCGGGGGCTCCGGCCGCTGGTTCACACGCTTTGCGATCTTCACCGGCGTGCTGTACGCGCTGGGATCGCTGTCGATCACCTCACCGGACGCGGGCGTCTTCGGAGCGTGCGAGGTCATCGGGACACTGCTCCTCCTCGCCTGGCTCGCAGTCACAAGCGTGCGGCTGCTCAGGGGAACAGACAGCCCAGCCACGCACGTACCCGCATCAACGTAACTCGTGCGACATTCCTGAACGCTGGCGCAGGCGACGGCGGATCGAACGAAGGGTACGAGCGAGACGGGTTAATCGAGGCCGGCCTTCTGCGGGTGAATCGTCTCGCCGCGGGCGAGCATCGCCACGTACTCCTCGATTTTCCGACGGCGGGTCTCCTCGCGCCTCGCGTTCGCGAGCCGGTGCAAGATCGAATAGCGGTTCTGGCTCGTGAGAAGCTTGAACATCGCCTGCGCTCGGGGCACGGCGGCGAGAGCTGCCGCGAGGTCGTCAGGCACCTTCGCTTTCGCCGGCCCTTCGTACGCTGCGGCCCAGCGACCGTCTGTCTTCGCCCGCTCTACCTCCGCCAGGCCCGCGGGGTGCATCAGCCCCTCGGCGATCAGCCGCTCGGCGTATCCGACGTTACGCTTCGACCAAATGCTCCGAGGGCGCCGCGGCGTCCAGCGCTGGCTGTAGCACGTGTCGTCGCCGTCTCTGTGGTCGCGGATGGGTGTGTGAGCGGTTGTTGACGAATCCCGCATGTGATCTTCATCGGATTTCGGCTCATATCGTCACCCGATGTCCTATCGTCGTTCTAATCGACGAAAAGGAGGTTCTCATGACCGACGCCAAGCGTGTCGCGACCGAGGCGCCTCGAGGCGCAGGAGACAACGATCAATGAACCAACCAGCGTTGAGGGCAGGTGGAATCGCAGCCCTCGTACTCGCCTCCTCCTACATCATCGGTTTCGTGATGTGGGGCGCGGTTCTTGGCGAACCGGCCGTGGACACGCTCAGCGGAAAGGTCGCCTTCGTCACGGACAACCTGAACGCCCTAACCGCGACCACGATCTTCATCTACCAAATACCAGGCGTCGCGCTGGTGCTACTCGTGCTCGGGCTGCGACAGTATCTCGGCAGCACCGAATCTGTCCTGGCCAGCTTTAGTGCAGTGCTCGGCTTCATTTGGGCGGGCCTCGTCCTTGCCAGCGGATTGGTCTACGTTGTCGGCGCTCACGCGATCGCAGACCTTGCAACGAGTGAGCCAAGTAGTGCCGCGACGTCATGGCACACGATCGGTGTTGTCAGCGACGGACTGGGTGGCGGCTCCGAACTCGTCGGTGCACTCTGGGTTCTCGGAGCCAGCGTTGTTGCTCACCGATCGGGAAGACTCCCAACAACGCTCATCTTCCTCGGATACTTCATCGCGATGGCGGGAATTCTCACGGTGCTTCCGCAGCTAAGCGTCTTCCAGTCTGTGTTCGGCCTCACGCAAATCCTTTGGTTCGGATGGATCGGCATGCTGCTACTACGCGAAGCTAAGAAGGATCCGGTGACATCTGAGACCAACTTGAAAGGCTTTTAGAAGGCGGAGGCGCGAGAGGCGGAGCGGGAGGCTTCTGGCCGGCTTTGCCATACCTCGCACTGTTGGGTATGATACCTGCCAGTTCTAGGTATCCGACATCGACAAGGGTGAGACAAGGTGAAACTCGCAAAGGACCTCGTTGCGGCGTCCGCCACGCCGCTCGTGCTGGCCGTGCTGGGCAGGGGCGACAGCTACGGCTACGCCATCCTGCAGGACATTACGGCGGCGTCGGGCGGACAGCTCGAATGGACCGAGGGGATGCTGTACCCGCTGTTGCACCGCCTCGAATCCCGGCGCTACATCGAGCACTACCAGGCAACGTCGGACGCCGGCCGGGTCAGGAAGTACTACCGCCTCCTGCCTGCCGGAGGCGACCACCTCGACGCCCAGACGCGTGACTTCGACCTGATCGCATCGACCCTCGCCGCCCTGCGCGGCCCGTACACAGGAGGAACCCATGCCATCGCTTGACGCACTCATCGGTCAGTGGGCCGGGCAACTGCGCGCCACTCACCGCGACCTCATCCCTCACCTCGACGAGCTCGAGGACCACGTGCGCACCAGCGCCCAGGCCCGCATCGACGCCGGTGCCGCCGTCGAGGACGCCTTCGCCTCGGCGCTGGGATCCTTCGGCGCTCCCGAGGACCTCGGCGCGGAGTTCCACAAGAACTCAACCGTCATGAAGGGCAAGGAGCGCGTGGCCGTGGGCACCTACCTGCTCATCACGGCACTGTTCACTGGTGCGGTGCTCCTGATGGATTGGCGCATCGACCTCGGCAACCAGGCACTGCTGTGGCTGCTCGTGGTGTGGGTCGTCACCACCGGGTTGCATCAGGTGCTCCTTCGCCGAGCGCGTCACGGACACTCGCCTGCCTGAGCTCGGCACGTATCGGTCGTGCGCGGTGAGTACGACGACTGGCGTGCGCCGCTGTCGTTGGATGAGCCGGGTCGCCGCGACGCCATCGAGGCCGGGCATCTGGACGTCCATCACCGTGATGTCCGGCCCGAGATCGGCGGCGATCTCTCCGTTTCGTCTTTCACGGCGAGTTGGCAGGAGGGGCGCCAGGTCCGAGGTGCCGCAGGACGACTGTTTCCTGTCCGGGTGTCATCTTCGGGGGGTCGCAGTAGCCGTGGCGTGATGCCCAGACGCGGCGGCAGAGGCGTGCGATCGTCATTGTCAGGCCCGAGATCCTCGTGAGCCAGGGTGCGACGTAGAAGACCTGCTCTCCGTGATGTAGCCGCAAAAAGTCCGCGCCGTGTGCGTCTTTCGCGAGATAGCGGCTCAGTTTGGTGATGTAGTGGCGGAGTCTGCCGGCTTCGTATTTCGATTGCTGCTGGACGACCCACCAGTAGCGGTCGGTGAAGCCGAGTCCGTGGTGGTGGCGAGCGGGCTGTGTCCGCGTTGAGAGGGCCTGAGGAGGAGCCAACCTGGCTTGAAGAGGGCAGCTCGGAGGCGATTCGAAGCGGCTGGGTGGCGTGAAAGTCACGCGCCTCGTGGTGAGCGACAGCGACTAGGGCAGCAACACAGAGCTGCAGGACCCACCGCACGAAGCGCTCGGTGGCGTAGTTCGAGCGACCCGATGGCGGACGGCACGGTGCGTGAGGTAGCGGAGCCGTGTAGACGCGCGTGTGGCGGGTAGGCTTGTCAGGTGGCGAAGGACCCTATCCTGATCGTTGGCGGTGGGCGCGCTGCTGCCAGCCTGATCGGCGCCTACCGTGAGGCGGGCGGCGACGCGCTGATCACGCTCGTCTCGTCAGACGAACAACCGCCGTACAACCGGCCGCCGCTGTCGAAGGGCGTGCTGCGAGGCGAGATGGAGCCGTTGGATGCACTGGTCCATCCGCCGGAGGAGTACGACGACCTGGTCGTCGAGCTACGTCTCGGAACCACAGTCGAGTCGGTCGACACCGAGGCCCATACGGTCACGGTGGCGGGCGGCGACGAGCTTTCGTACGGCACGCTCGTGATCGCGACGGGCGCCCGCCCGCGGGCGCTCGCTGTTCCCGGCAGCGACCTGCCAGCCGTGCACACGTTCCGGGCGCTTGCCGACGCCGAACTGGTGAAGGCCGAGGCAGCGGAGGCCCGCAAGGCACTCGTCGTCGGTGGCAGCTTCATCGGATCGGAGGTCGCGGCGTCACTTAGCATGCTCGGGCTCGAGGTCACGCTCGTCGAGATGGGCGAGCGGCTCGTGCCCGCGCTCGCGTCCGCGGAGCTCTCCGAGCAGGTCGCAGAGCTGTACAGGGAGCACGGTGTCGAGCTTCTGCTCGGCGAGCAGGTCGAGGAGTTCAACGCGAACGGACGCATGCTGACCGGCGCCCGGACAGGATCGGGCCAGATGATCGAGGCGTTCCTCGCCGTTGTCGGCGTCGGTGTCGAGCCGAATGTCGGCTTCCTCGATGGGAGCGGGCTCGAGCTGGAGGATGGCATCGTCGTCGACGACCACTTCCGCGCCTCCGCCGATGACGTTTACGCGATCGGTGACGTGGCGCGCTTCGACGACGTGGTCTCGGGGCGGCGACGCAGGATCGAGCACTGGAGCAACGCCGACGGCCACGGGACGCGGCTCGGACAGAACCTCGCGGGCGCGCGAACAGGCTATGCGCAGGTCTCGGTGTTCTTCACGAAGCTGTTCGATCTTCAGCTCCAGCTCCTCGGCGACACCGAAGGCGTCGATGAGGTTGTGTTGCGAGGGTCGATTCCGGAGCGCAATCTGGTGGCGCTGTACCTCCGTGAGGAGCGGCTGGTCGCGGCCGCACTCGTTGGGCAGGCGGGCGACATGGCGGAGGAGCTGACGTCGCTCCTACGCACGCAGCCAAGGGTCAGCGATCGAAGTAGGCTCGGGAACCAGAGCGTCCGGCCGGCCGCCATCTTCGCTGGCTGACCACCAACGACGTCGTCGGACAGACGCGGTCTCGAGACCCAGTTGTCAACCACCGTTGCGGTAGAGCCCTGGGTGTGTTCTCTTGTCCAGGGTTTGTTCCGCTCGTCCTGTCTTCCTGGTGGCGGTACGGCCGTGGCTGTGTGGTTCGCCGGGATCCAGGCGCTCCTGTCCTCGCATCTCGTTGCGTGACGTGACTCCGTTCCTCCGCGTCGAGCCGGGAAGGCAACGGGCGGCACACTCGTTGGGACGTGAGACCAAACGTCTTCAATGTGCAAGGGGGTATCGAGGCAATGAGTGACGACAACCTGTTCGGCGAAGAGCACGTTCGCCGCTACCGCGAGACCGACGGTGAGGTCGGCCACATCTGGCGGCGCGGGTCGAAGATCCTGCTGCTCACGACTACCGGCCGAACGACCGGCGAACCGCGGACAACGCCGCTGATCTACGAGGAGGCCGGCGACAGGCTCGTGATCGTGGCCTCGAAAGGTGGCGCCCCGGACGATCCGGGCTGGTATCGGAACCTCGTCAAGGAGCCACAGGTCGAGCTCCAGGTGAAGAGCGACGTCTTTCCTGCCCGCGCTCGCACGGCGACCGGCGGGGAGCGTGCGGAGCTCTGGGATCTGGCCGCACGGCAATGGCCGGACTACAACGCCTACCAGGAGGCAACAGACCGCGAGATCCCCGTCGTGGTACTGGAGCGCCTCTAGCGGGGCCGCCAACCAACATACGATCGTGCATCCGCGTTGGTTGGGGGTTCGCGGCGCACAGAGGCAGTATTCGTCGTCCGGAGCTGTCAGCGCGGTGCATACCTTGATTGCTCGATAGGATCGCTCGATCAGGGCCGGTGTCGAGCGAGGGGACAGAAGTGGCTGAGATGGAAATTGTTCCTGGCGCGGCCATCGGGGTTCCGACGCTTCCGAATCTGCGCGATCTGGGTGGTTGGTCGATCCCCGGCGGGCGTGTGCGTCGCGGGTTGCTGTACCGCTCGACAGCGTTGGGGAAGCTGTCGGACGCAGACATGCCGGCGGTCGCCGCCCTCGGGTTGCGGACGGTGTACGACATGCGCACCGAGGCTGAGCGTTCGGCCGAGCCAGACCGGCTGCCCGACGGCGCTGAAGGGATAGTGGTCGACGTTCTTGCCGACGCAAGCGGCGCCGCCCCCGCCCAGCTGATGGCAATGCTTGCCGACCCAACGGCGGCGGAGGCGATGCTCGGGGACGGCAAGGCCGTCGCGCTGTTCGAGCACGGCTACCGCGAGATCGTCAGCATCCCGAGCGCACTAGCGGGGTACAGCCGATTCTTCTCTGATCTGGCGCTGGAGCGGCGCCGTCCGGCGCTCTTTCACTGCACGACCGGCAAGGACCGCACGGGCTGGGCGGCGGCGGCGCTGCTGTTGCTCCTGGGGGTCTCCGAGCCGGACGTGATGGGCGAGTACCTGTTGACCAACGACCAATTGCTCCCTGCGCTCCAGCCGATGCTTGACCAGTTCGCCTCGGTTGGCGGAGACCCGAAGCTCCTCCTGCCGGTGCTCGGCGTCCAGTCCGAGTATCTGAATGCGGCCCTCGAGGAGATGCGCAACCGCTACGGCACGATCGAGGAGTACTTCAACACTGGCCTGGGACTCGGCGCGGACGCACAGGGCGAGCTAGCCGAAGCGTTCACCGACACCTCACTCTGATTTGTGCCATCTCGCGCCGAGGCCAATCCTCTCCGGGTGTCTGTTCGGTTGCCGCTGACACGCAGAGACCGCAGCGACTCTCGGGATAGCTGTACGCTCGAATCCTGCGCCTCGCCTCGGTACGGGCGCCGTGTCGACGACAGATCGGAGTGTTTCTAATGCCTATCGCCGAGTATGAGTCCGGAACCCCGTTTCCCGGCGTGATCGGTCGGACCGCGGAGGAATCCAGCCCTGCCTGGCCGGCGCCGATTCGTGCTGCGGAGGGGGCGCCGAACGTGCTGTTCATCGTGCTCGACGACACAGGCTTCGGTCAGCTCGGGTGCTACGGCAGCCCGATCAAGACGCCGAACCTGGACGGCGTCGCGGGAGCGGGCCTGCGCTACAACAACATGCACACGACGGCGCTGTGCTCGCCTTCGCGGTCGTGCATCGTCACGGGCCGCAACCATCACGCGAACGGGATGGCCTGCATCACGGAGCTTGCGTCCGGCTATCCGGGGTACGACGGTGTGATGCCGTTCGAGAACGGGATGCTGTCGGAGATCCTCGTCGAGGAGGGCTACAGCACGTTCATGGTCGGAAAGTGGCATCTGACACCGAGCAACCAGGAGACGGCGGCCGGCCCGTACGACCGCTGGCCTCTTGGCCGGGGCTTTCAGCGCTTCTACGGGTTCCTCGGTGGCGACACGAGCCAGTGGTATCCCGACCTCGTCTACGACAACCACACGGTCGAGCCGCCGAAGACGCCGGAAGAGGGCTACCACCTGAGCGAGGATCTCGTCGACAAGGCCGTCTCGTTCGTCGCCGACAGCAAGCAGGCGGACCCGCAGAAGCCGTTTTACCTTCATCTCTGCTTCGGAGCGACCCATGCCCCGCACCATGTCGGGAAGGAGTGGGCCGACAGGTACAAGGGCGTGTTCGACGACGGCTGGGACGCCTACCGCGAGAAGACGTTCGCTCGGCAGAAGGAGCTCGGGATCGTGCCTGCCGACGCCGAGCTGTCGCGCCACGATCCGGATGTTCCGGACTGGGACGCGTTGCCCGAGCCGGCGCGCCGGCTGTACGCCCGGATGATGGAGGTGTTCGCCGGGTTCCTCGAGCACACCGACCACCAGATCGGTCGCCTGCTCGAGTTCCTGACGACGATCGGGGAGCTCGAGAACACGATGATCATGGTGATCTCGGACAACGGCGCGTCTGCCGAGGGTGGCCCGACGGGCACGACGAACGAGGCGCAGTTCTTCAACAACGCGCAGGAGCCGATCGAGGAGAGCCTGAAGCTGATCGACGAGATCGGCGGCCCCAAGCACTTCAACCACTATCCGTGGGGATGGACCTGGGCGGGCAACACGCCGTTCCGGCGCTGGAAGCGGGAGACGTACCGGGGCGGCGCCTGCGACCCGTTCATCGTCTCCTGGCCCAGGGGGATCAAGAGCAAGGGTGACGTACGTCCCCACTACGCACACATCATCGACATGGTCCCGACCGTCCTCGACCTGCTCGGTATTGAGCCGCCGGCCGCGATCCGGGGCATCACGCAGTCACCCTTCCACGGCGTCAGCTTCGCTCATACCCTCGACGATCCAGAGGCTGAAACCCGCCGTCACACCCAGTACTTCGAGATGCTGGGCCACCGCGCGATCTACCACGACGGCTGGCGGGCGGTCTGCCCGTGGCCCGGCCCGTCGTTCACGGAGGCAGGCACCGGCTTCGGGAACCCGATCGCGGCCGATACGCTGTCGACTCTCGACGCGACCGGATGGGAGCTCTACCACGTCGCCGAGGACTTCGCCGAGAACCACGACGTGGCAGCCGACAACCGAGACAAACTGATCGCGATGATCGCCACCTGGTACGTCGAAGCAGGCAAGTACGACGTGATGCCGATCGACGGCAGCGGCCTCGCTCGCATGATGGCCGAGAAGCCGCTGATCGCCCTGCCGCGAGACAGCTACACCTACCGGCCAAACACGCAGCCGATCCCCAACTTCGCGGCCCCGAAGGTCTTGAACCGGCCGCACAGCATCACCGCCGACGTAGAGATTCCCGAGCAGGGGGCAGAGGGCGTGCTGCTGAGCCAGGGCACCGCCGCGGGCGGCTACTCCTTCTACGTCCAGGACGGCAAGCTCCGTTACGTCCACAACTACGTCGGCCGCCAGCTTCTCGAAGTGGAGTCGAGTGACGTCATTCCCTCCGGCAAGCACGTGCTCCGCTTCGAGTTCGAGCCCACTGGCCCGCCCGACCCGGCCCAGGGCAAGGGTGCGCCGGGACGAATGCAGCTCTATGTCGACGGCGAGCTCGTCGGCGACGCCGAAGCCTCGATCACGACGCCGTTCATGTTCAACCCGGGCTCCCTCACGTGCGGAGCCAACCCCGGCTCACCCGTCACGCCGGACTACGAAGGACCATTCACATTCACCGGAACTCTGCACAGCGTCACCCTCGACGTCAGCGGCGAGCTGATCCACGACCACGAAGCAGAACTACGCGCCCACCTGGCACGCCAATGAGACGGTTGAGCCCGAAACAGGGCTGCTGTAGTCCGCGTTGACGAGGAAGGCTCTCGATGGCTATGTCACTCCAGAAGAAACTCGAGCTGGCCGGAGCGTTGTCGAAGGTGCAGCCAGAGCTGCAGCGGCTTCATCTCCTGCCCAAGCCCAAGAAGCGTCGTCGCCTGCGCAACGCGATTCTGGTCGGGAGCGCGATAGCGGCCGTCTCAGCCGTCGCGGTCGTGGTGATCCACCTTCGGGGAGGCGACAGCGATGCTCTCGCCTGGGACGGGGGAGAGGCGCCAGACGGTTACCGGACGCAAGCCGCGCCCGAATCCGAGCCTGACCAGGCAGACCCGGCGATCGACGCTGACGGACAGCACCAAGCTCGAGCCGACAGGGATACGCGAAGCGGCAACGGGCGCGGCCCACAGAAACGACCGCCCCGAACGTCGATACGGACGACGCGCCCATTCGACCCCGCCGCTACAGACCCCAGCCCGCCGGCGGATCGTGGTGTCCCTGCTCGAAGTGCCACGCTTCCCGGAGCTCCTCGCATCGGCCGTCGGCCGCGAACCGCAGCATGAGGATCCCCGTCAGGGTGACGTCGCTGCCGCCGTTCGTCATCGTCACCCAGAACTCGACCGCAGCGCGCGTCTCGTCTGCGGAGACGACGGGTGAGCCGAACCGCACCGTCACGGCGGACTGTGTTGCCGTCACGTCCGACCAGTAGCTCCTCACGCCCTCGGCGCCGAGGTGGGGCGGACCAAGCGGGTGGTCGCGGTACACGGCGTCGCTCGTGAAGAGCGCTGCCGCAGCATCCGCGTCCCCTTCCTCCCACACCCGCCCGTACGACGCGATCCAGCCGGCGACCCGCGTTGTCGTCATCCCGCCTCCGTTTCCGATCGGACCGATTCTCCCGCGGTAAGTATCACCGATCCCGTTCGGGACGAGGCACCTGCCTCGTGAACGACGTGGGCCAGCATCGCTCCAGCCGGTCGGTGCTGTACTCTGTCGCGCAAGCAGTCGCGAACGACGTGGGGCGACGCCGGTCGGCTGGTTTCAGCTGACAACAGGCCAAAGTCGGCCGGGTGGCGCCGACATCCCTCCCTTTTGCCTGCGCTGCTCGGCGGCTTCGGCTCTCTCCTCGATTCATGACGAAGCGACGTTGGGGAGACCTCCGAGCCCTAGCTGCGGACGCGAGAGGGGAGCCCGTTGGCCTTGGCCGTGTCGACGCACCGGGCGCCGCTTCTCGGCTCCACCCGTCGTGAGCTGCGCCTATCTCGCGCTCACCCAGCGCGAGGAGTGATTCGCACGCTGCCTACCGAGCCTCTCGTATGGAGTCGATCGCAGGGTTGCGGAACGGTGAACGTCCGGTGTCGTAGAGGGGTGCAAAGGAGCGGCCGGGAGCACGGAGGGGCATCGAATACAACCCGGCCGCTCCGTCGCGCCTGACGCCCCCAAACCGTTGGTGGGCGAGATCCCAATGTACCTCAGGCACCCGGGGCGCCGCGTCGCCAGGAGACCCGTTGCACTGCCGTCATGCGCACCGACGACCTGTATAGGATCGCGTGTACCTCGCGTCCAGGGTGGGCGCGGATCCTGCAGCTCCGTCCGGCCCCGTGCGAATGCCCACCACTCACACCGCCTCCCACCTTGGCCGTCTTGCGCTCTCCGCGCTCGCCGTGCTCGTCGTTGCGGGCTCGATCGCCGCGACGGCGTCCGGCGCCCAGTTCCGCGGCACGTACGCCGTCCGCTCGATCGTGCTCACGTACGCGTCGAACGTGACCGCCAAAGACGCTCGAACCTCCGACGGAACGACGGGAACCGTCACGACCACTCTTCGGGCAACGCTCCGCACCAAGAAGGCAGGCGCCGCAACCGGGCTCAAGTCGCCGTCGGTCGCGAACGAGTTCATCTGCTCCCCGTCGTGCCCCGAGTTCGTAGCCGGAGGTGCGATGACGCTCGTGCAGACGTTTACGCCATCGGACGGGAGCGCGCCGACCTCGTGCCGGGCGACGAAAACGCTCGCGAACGCGACGCGTGGCACCGTCTACGTGACGAGCGCCAAAACCGGTCGCGGAAAGCTCCAGTTCAAACTCATCGAAACCAAAGGGCCGAACGACCTCTTTGTCGCGCTGCGCGCCAAGTCCTGTGCGGTCCCGTCGCTCAGCCCCGCCGACTCCTACGACTACACGGCCTTCGGCACACGGACCATCTCGACAACCAAGCTCGGAGCCAAGACGATCGCGCTGAAGCTCACCAACACGCTGAAGCCGCCCACCTACCCGTGGCCGGCAACCGGCGGCTCGAAGGTGACTGCGACGTTCGTGCTCGAACGCAGGAGCTGAGCGTCCGGACGCCGGCGGTGCCGATCGGCGAGCGCAGGATCGGTGTCAGTCTCACGTAGGTGTCGGTCGCGAAGTATTGCGGCCTTTTCACGATGCGGACATCGCCCCGGCCGGGATAGATTCGGCGCATGAGGCTGATTCGCACGACCCTTGCGATCGTCATCGCATTCGCAGTCCTCTATCCCCGCGTGCTCCGCCGGCCGGTCATGACATGGGGGGCGACTGACGCAGAGGCCGACGGGCGCCTCCCCGGCGACGAGCTGCTCGAGGATGCCGACGGGACCTCGACGCGGGCGATCACGATCGAGGCGCCGGCGAGCGCCGTGTGGCCCTGGCTCGCGCAAATGGGCCCGTCACCGCGCGGTGGCGTCTACACCTACGACTGGATCGAGAACCTGCTCGGCCTGAACATGCACAGTGTCGACCACGTCATCCCCGAGCTCCAGCACCCGAGCGTCGGAGACGAGATCGGCTTCGGCGCCAACCGGATGCGATTCGAGCGGGTCGAGCCAGAGCACGTGCTCGCGTTCCGGTCTGCGGACGGCAACTGGGTGTGGGCGTTCGTGCTCGTCGAGAGCGACGGACGGACGCGACTCCTCAGCCGCAACCGATTCCGCTTGCCGACGCGCGTAGCGCGCATCGGAATGCTGCCGATGGAACCGGGATCGCTCGTGATGGAGCGGAAGATGCTGCTCGGGATCAAGGAGCGTGCCGAGCGGCTCGCCGACGTGCGTCCGTGCCCTTGCGCCGTCGTGGGCGACTATGATTCAGGCCACCTGAAATAGAACTCGTGGGCGAAAGGACGGGCGGATGAAGGTTCTCGAAGGGAAGGCCGCGATCGTTACCGGCTCGGCGAGAGGGATCGGGCGTGCGACAGCGGAGCTTTTGCGCGCTCACGGGGCGCAGGTGCTCGTCAACGACCTCGACGCTGACGCGGCCGAGGAGACCGCGCGCGAGATCGGCGGCGGGGCCGCCGTGTTCTCGTGCGACCTCACGGAGGATGGAGCGCCCGAGCGACTCGTCGCCACAGCTGTCGAAGCTTTCGGAAAGCTCGACATCGTCGTCAACAACGCGGGCTACACCTGGGACGGGATGGCCCACCGGATGAGCGACGATCAATTCCGGGCGATGCTCGAGATCCACACGGTCGTCCCGTTCAAGGTCCTTCGCGCTGCGTCACCGTTCCTCCGCGACGCCGGCAAGGCCGACAGGGAGGAGGGGCGCGAGGTCTTCCGCAAGGTCGTGAACGTCACGTCGATCTCCGGTACCCAGGGAAACGTCGGTCAGGTCAACTACGCGGCCGCAAAGGCCGGTCTCGTCGGACTGACAAAGACCCTCGCGCGCGAGTGGGGGCCGTTCAAGGTCAACGTGAACGCCACCGCTTTCGGGTTCATCGAGACGAGGCTGACGGCCTCGTCGGAGGAGAGCGGCACGATCGAGCGCGCCGGCCACGAGATCAAGCTCGGCATTCCGCAGCAGATGCGCGAACTGGCTCCGACGATCATCCCGCTCGGACGTCCCGGCACCGCGGAGGAGGCGGCCGGTGCGATCTTCTTCTTCTGCTCGCCGTGGTCGAACTTCGTCCAGGGTCAGGTGTTGACGGTGAACGGTGGCCAGATGACGGGGATGACCGACTGAGCCTCTCCGGTGACGATCGGGGCCGGTTCCGGGATCTGTTGCCTACACACCTGCGAGACGGTTGATTGCGTCCGGGCCTCCGGCGAGCCTTGTGGTCGACCAAGACCCAGCTCGCGCAGGAGGCCCAGGTGCATGATCGAGTTTGCCCGCCGAGGCGGATGCGTTTTTCGTTCGAGTCGCGCTGCCGTCTGGTCGCGCGGGTTCTTGAGGGTGAGAGCCCGTCGGAGGCGGCGGCCGCTTGTGGTGCCAGTCGTGCGACGGGCTATCGGCTCTGGCGCCGCTACCGGGAGGGCGGTTGGGCAGCGTTGCTCGACCGGCCATCGGTACCGAGCCATCAGCCCCGGCGGCTGTCTGCCGCCGCGGAGCAGGAGATCCTTGAGGCACGCGCCTACGCGAACGCTGGCCCAGTGATCGTGGCCGGGCTCCTGGGACGGCCTGCCTCGACCGTCTGGAAGGTGCTGCGCCGCCACGGGGTCTCTCGCCTGCCAAAACCGCCACGCGAACCTGCCCGCCGTTACGAGAAGGACCGGCCAGGCGAGCTCGTCCACATCGACATCAAACGGCTGGGCCGCTTCTGGACTGTCGGGAAGCGTGTGCTCGGTGACGAGGCCGGCAACCGCAGCCGCCACGCCGGCCGGCAGTACGTCCACCTCGCGATCGACGACCACTCACGCCTCGCCTACGCCGAGATCCTCCCGCGCGAAAGCCCGGCCGACTGCACCGCGTTCCTCCGACGCGCGTGTTCCTGGTATCTCGAGCAAGGCGTCAAGATCGAGCACGTCCTGACCGACAACGGCAACGGCTACCGCTCCCACGCCTGGGCAGCCACCTGCACCGACCTCGAGATCAAGCCGCGCTACACCAGACCCCGCCGACCGCAGACCAACGGCAAGGCCGAAGCACTCGTCAAAACACTCCTCCGAGAATGGGCCTACCGCTTCACCTACCCCAGCAGCCGACACCGCGCCCACGCCCTCCCCGGCTACCTCCGCTGGTACAACCAACACCGACCACACAGCTCACTCGGCGGCAAACCACCAATCAGCCGCGTCTCACAGGTCCGTGGGACCCACATCTAGATCAGCGGCGTCGTTCAGCGGAGCTCGGCGCGACCGTCCTTGATCACGGGCGAGCCCGCGCCGTTCACGCACTCGAAGCCGAAACCGTCGCCGACGGGCCACGCGCGCGTATGCAGCGAATCCCCGGGGAAGAGCGGCGCGGAGAACCGCACCGCAAGTCGTCCCAAGGCACGCGGGTCACTCACGCCGGCTACCTCGAGCACCGCGCGCCCGGCGAAGGCCATCGTGCAAAGGCCGTGGACGATACGACCCGGAAGGCCGACGGAGCGGGCAAACGCGTCGTCGAGGTGAATTGCGAAGTCGTCTCCGGATGCCTCGGCATAGCGAATCGTCTGATCGCCGGCAACCTCATAGACGACCTCGGTGTACGGAACGTCGGGGGGCTCGAGGCGATGGTTGGGCGCGCGCTCACCGACACTCTCGGGCGCCTCGACTCCCCGGAAGAACTCGGTCACGTACTGCTCGTTGAGGAGCTCGCCATCCTCATCCCGGGTCTCCAGCCTGATCACGACCGATGTCCCGTTCGGCCGTGGCAAGACCGCGCTCGGAGTTGCCGTGCTGAGCACCGTCATCCCGGCGACGAGCGGCCGATGGATCACGATGTCCTGCTCGTAGTGCACGACGAACGGTCTGACCTCCTCGGCCGACACGGCGCGCGATGCCGGCGCGAGCGCTGGCCAGACCGGCACGATTGCGAACACCGCGCCGCCGGGCGCATCGTCCGTTGCGGCCGCGTACCGCTCGAGGGCCGCGTCCGTGACGTCGTACGGGTGCGCGGTTCCCTCCCGGCCGATCGCATCCGTGTTGAAAGTCGTCCCGACCTCCGTGGTTGTGCTGCCGCGCGGCGTCATGAGCAATCTCCCTTGTCGATCGGTGTTTCAGGTTACCTCAAACCAAATCCCCGGAAGCACATCCCGAGATTGCTCTGGACATGGGTTGCAGGTTCCCTTAAACTAACCCGCCAGGAGGCTACCCGTTCAACGACGAAGGGAGCGCTTCATGAGCAGAAGCACGTACGGAGGAAGGTTAGGGGTCATCGTGTCCATGGTTGCCGTGGTCGCGTCCCTCGTGTTCGCATCGGCGTCCGCGAGTCGCACGACGGCGTCACCGATCTATTTCGGGATGGACGCACCGCTCACGGGGCCGACCCAACTTGTCGGGCAGAGCGATCGCCAGGCAGTCGAGGCAATCGTCGCCTACTGGAACGCACATGGGGGAATCAAGGGGCGCCAGGTCGTCGTCGATATTCTCGACAACGCCTCGAACCCGTCCCAGGCGGTCCAGAACGTTCAGAAGTTCATCGCCGATTCGAAGTACGTGGCGATCCTCGGCTCGGGCAATGCCGCCGCAGCCGTGGCGACGGGGCCGCTTGCGAGTCAGGCGGGGATCCCGTTCGTCGCGCTCTCACCGCCGACGACGCTCGTCGAACCGACCCAGCCGTTCGCGTACGTGATCTCACCCACGGCCCGCCTGTACGCCTATAGCGAGGCGGCGTACCTGCGGAAGCTCGGCATCAAGAAGGTGTGGCTGATGGGCGACAACGGCGGCTACGGGCGAGATGGCCCGGCTCAGGTCGCCAAGCTGGCCAAGAAGTACGGGATCGAAGTCGTTGACACGACGATCTTCTCTCCCGGTGCGTCTGACTTCTCGGCCGAGTTGACGAAGATCAAGTCCTCCGGAGCACAGGCGCTCTGGCTCTGGACAGCTACTCCGGCGGGAGCGACGATCGTCAAGCAGTTCAAGCAACTCCAGCTCCCGCAGAGGCTCGTGCTCACCGGCGCCAATGTCTCGTCGTCCTTCCTCACAGGGACGTGCGGCGATGTCAACGGGGCGATCATCAACTCGTACCTCGGCACCGTCTGGAACTTCCTGCCGAAGAAGGATCCGGTCCGGATCCAGGCTGCGTTGCTCCAGAAGATGCTCAAGCGTCCGATCTCGAACTTCGACATCGATGCGGCGACCACGATGTGGTCATACAAGGCTGCGATCGAGAAGGGTGCGGCAACGCGTGCGGGCATCAACACGGCGCTCGAGACGAAGATCAGAGGGCTCGTGACGCCTGGCGGCAAGGTCTTCCTTTCGAAGAAGAATCACCAGGGAATCCAGCTCGACTCGATGTGGGTCGGGGCAGTGCAGAACTGCAAGGTGAAGCCCTTGGCCGGCGCGGCGTTCACCAAGAAGTAGTGATCTCGCTCGTTGTCGCGTGTCCACCGCCGGAGCGGTGGACACGCGACAATGCGGGACGCAGCCATTCAGCGATAACGCCACGATGAACCCCGCCCAGATCCTGGCCGACCGCGTTGCAGCGGAGCCCGAACGGCCAGCACCGATCGGTCGAGGTCGTGGTGCTCGGGGCACAAGACGTGAGAGAGCCGACGCGACAGCGGGTCGGCGCACACTGTTCGGGCTGGGCGATCGTCATCGAAATCCGATCGGAGGCCACAACCTGGTGCGCGGACGCGACCGGTGGATGTGGGAAGATGTCAGTGATGAGCGAGACAGCGCGGGTCGCCGCGGCTCCAGAGACCACGACGGGTGTGGCCTACGCGATTGCCCGCCTGCAGCAGCGCGTGTTCATCGGCGTGACCGAGCGGGTGACCCCGTACGGTCTGACGACGCTCCAGTTCACGACATTGAGCGTCCTCGCCCGTCACGGGGCACCCCTTTCGACGTCGCAGCTCGCACGGCGCTCGTTGATGACCCCGCAGTCGATGAGCGAGGTGATCCACGCGCTCGAGGCGAAGGGCCTGATCGTGCGCAATCCCCATCCGAACCACCGCAGAACGCTGCCGGCCACCCTGACGGCCAAGGGGCGGCGGACGCTGGCCGAGTGCGACCGGGCGGTGGCCGAGTTCGAGGAGGAGATGCTCGATGGATTCAGCCGCGAGGACAGAGAGGCGTTCCTCGAGATGACGAGGGCCGCCGTGCGGAACCTCGACAAGGGCGAGTCGCAGGACTGACGCCCGGTCGACGACTGCGACCACGGGCGGCCTGACCGAGTGTCTCTCGCTCCCTCGCCAGTGTCCGATAGCCCTCCCGCGTGTGAGATCGCACGGGTCACGAAATCGTTCGGGGCAGTTGCGGCCGTCGACGACGTCACGCTCTCGATCGAGACCTCGTCCCTGACCTGCCTGATCGGGCCAAACGGTGCCGGCAAGTCCACCCTGCTCGGCTGTATCGCAGGGCTGCATCGCGTCGACCGCGGAACGCTGAAGCTGAACGGAGCGGACATCACGCGTTGGCCGATCCATCGTCGGGCGGATCACGGACTTGCCACCGTCTTCCAGACGACCCGCCCGCTCGCGCAGCTCGACGTGCTCGACAATGCTGCGGTCGGAGCCCACGTTCGCTCACGCACGGGATTTGTCGAGAGCATGCTACCTCTGCCCTGGCAGTGGCGGGAGCAGCGGCGCGTCCGCGAAGAGGCAAGAGAGGCGCTCGCGCTCGTCGGCCTCGGAGCGCGCGCAGCGGAGCCTGCCGCGGTGCTCCCGCTCGGCCAGCTGCGCCTTCTCGCGATCGCGCGCGCGCTCGCACAACGACCGACCCTCCTTCTGCTCGACGAGCCGGCCGCGGGGTTGCGCGCAGCCGAGAAGGAGCATCTGACAGATGCTCTCCGGGAGCTCTCGTCCCAGGGATTGACGATGATCGTCGTCGAGCACGACATGCAGTTCGTCGGCGCTATCGCAGACAGGGTCGTCGTTCTCGATCGCGGACGCCTGATCGCCGATGGGGCGCCTGCAGACGTCCGGTCCGATCCTCAGGTCGTTACCGCGTACCTCGGGTCGACAGCGCTGTGACCGCCCTCGTCGAGGTCAACGATCTGGTCGTGCGCTACGGGCAGGCAGTCGCACTCGACGGCGTTTCGTTGACGCTCGCGCACGGCGAGCGGGTAGCGTTGGTGGGCGCGAACGGCGCGGGCAAGACGTCGCTGCTGAATGCAGTCTGCGGCGTTGTTCGTCCGTCGTCCGGGTCGGTCGCCATCGACGGCGTCGAGGTCACGGGCAAGACGCCCAATCTCGTCGTCCGCCGCGGGTTGACGCAGGTGCCCGAGGGCAGGCAGGTCTTCCCGAGCCTCCCGGTCGAGGCCAACCTTCTGCTCGGGGCCTTTGGTCGCTCGTTCCGCACGGAGATCGTGACGTCCACGATCCGCTACATGCGCCGTCGTCGCGACGTGCATGCAAGCCTCGAGCGAATCTACTCGCTGCTGCCGAAGCTGTACGAGCTCCGCGAGCGGCCTGCGGGACGGACGTCCGGTGGAGAGCAGCAGATGGTTGCGATCGGACGAGCGCTCATGGCCGAGCCGCGAGCGCTCGCGATCGACGAGCTCTCGCTCGGGTTGGCGCCGATCATCATCGAGCAGCTGGCCGAGTTCCTCCTGCGGCTCAACGAGGAGGAGCACGTCGCGATCCTGCTCGTGGAGCAGAACGCCCGCCTGGCATTCGAGCTCTGCGAACGCGCATACGTGCTCGAGACGGGACGGGTCGTCCTTCAGGGTGAGTCGGAGGCGATTCGTGATCGACCCGAGGTTCACAGCGCCTACCTCGGAGCGGGGCCGGAATGACGACGTTCCTGCAGCTCGTCGTCGTCGGACTCTCGACGGGATCGGCATTCGCTCTTGTCGGGATGAGCCTCGTGCTCGTGTTTCGCACGACCGGCATCGTCAACTTCGCCCAGGGCGTGTTCGTCGTGGTCGGTGGCCTGTATACGTTCCAGCTCTCGAGCGCCATGCCGCTCGCGCTCGCGATGCTCGTCTCGATCGCGTTCGCGGCACTGCTGTCGTCGATCCTCGCGATTCTCGCGGTCGGTTTCCGTGGACGGACGACGAGCCTTGCCAGCACGATCATCACGCTCGGAGCGGCGTTCCTCGCCGAGGCGCTCCTACTCCTCAAGTTTGGCGACATCCCGCGCAGCTACCCGGGGATCTCGGACCACGCCTGGGATATCGGCGGCGTGCTCGTTCAGCCGCAGTACGTCTCTGATCGCCGGGGTCGCTCGTGGCGGCGGCGGGCGTGTTGACGCTCTTTCTCCGCTACACGATCGTCGGTCAGGCGCTCGTCGCCTGTGCCGACTCGAGACGCGCTGCGGAGCTCGTCGGGCTCAACGTTCGCTCCATGGCCGTCGTCGCCTTCGTCGGCGCGGGCATTCTCTGTGCGCTCGGCGGCGCTCTCCTCGCGCCGAGCAGTCCGATGACCTACAGCGCCGACGTGGCGATCACGGTCAACGGCTTCGCCGCGGCGGTGTTCGGCGGTCTCGGCTCGATTCGCCTGGCGCTGTTCGGTGGTTACGCGCTCGGAATCCTCGAACAGTTCGTCGTCGGTTATGTCGATCCGCAGTACAGCCTCGTCATCGCCCTCGTCGTCATGCTCGTCCTGATCGGCTGGCGCTCGCGCGCCGAGATCGCCGTAGCCGGCGAAGCCGCCCACAGCGCTGTCCAGCGCGCCCGCGTTCCCTGGCCCTCCTCGGTACGTTTCGCCCTGATCGGCGTCGGAGCCGTGATCGCGTGCTGGATCCCGTATCACCTCTCCACGTTCGACGTTGCGCTCTACAGCCGAATGGGGCTGTATGCGCTCGTCACGATCGGGCTGACGCTGCTCATGGGCTACGCCGGCCAGATCTCCCTGGGACAGGGAGCATTCTTCCTCATCGGTGCATACACCTCTGCGATCCTGACCGTGGGGATCGACCCGGCCGCCCGGTTTGTCGACCCGGAGGCGGGAATCACGCCGATCCTTGCTGTCCTCGCAGCACCGGTCGTCACCGCCGCCGTGGCCGCGCTCATCGGGGTGCCGCTCCTTCGGCTGCACGGGCATTACCTCGCGTTCGCGACGCTCGCGCTGCATCTGATCGCTTTCTCGCTTCTCTCGGCGGTCGACAGGTTCACCGGGGGGCAGTACGGGATCTCCGTCGTCAAGCCGTTGACTGTCTTCGGCCACACCCTGCGTGGCCCCCTGCTCGCGGCCGTCGTGTGGGTCGTCGTCGCCGTGGCGCTCCTCCTTGCGACGAACCTCGTTCACTCGCGCGTCGGGAGAGCCCTCCAGGCAATCGCGACCGACGAGACGTCGGCCGCGGCCTCGGGTATTCCGGTCGCGAGCTACAAGCTGCGCCTCTTCGTCGTCGCAGCGGCACTCGCGGGGCTCGGCGGAGGTCTCTTCACGTTTGCGTTCCTGATCGTCTCGCCGGACGCGTTCCCGGTCGTCCTCAGCATCGAGTTCGTCGTGATGGTCGCGGTCGGGGGGCTCGGGAACATCTATGGCGCCGTCGTCGGAACCGTTGCGATTCTCTACCTGGAGCAGAAGCTCCGTGAGGTCGGCGCCCGCCCGGAGCTCTTCGGTTGGGATCTTCCGGACGCCGCCCCGACGGTCTTCTCGTTCGGGGTCTTCGGCGTGATCCTGATTGCCATCATGCTGTTCTTCCCCGGCGGGCTGCTTCCGGCGCTCGGGGACGCGATTGCGTCGGTGCGTGACCGATTCGGCGGCGCGCGGGGAGGCGGCCCGGGCCGAACCGAGGAGCCGACCGCCGCCCGTCCCTAGGCGAGGTCCGACGGCCCGTCGGTCGCGCCGCCACTCCGGCCCGGTGAGCGATAATGGGTGCGGTCGAACCGGGGGAGGGGAGCAGGCTTGATCAGGCTCAGATCGATGCAGGATCGCGCGCGGAGCAGCCTGTTCGTCGTGCCGATGCTGTTCGTCATCGGCGGCGCCGTGCTCGGAGAGCTCATGCTCGTTGCCGATGGCCATGTGGCCGGCATCCCGACAGGGCTGACCGCCACTGTTGACAGTGCAAGGAGCGTTCTCTCCGTCGTGGCGGGCGCAACGCTCGCGTTCGCCGGCATCGCGTTCTCGGTCAGCTTGCTCCTGATCTCGCTCGCCTCGAGCCAGTTCTCGCCGCGCGTCGTCCACGGCCTCTTCCGCGACCCGTTTAACACGCGGGTCATGGGGATCGTCGTCGGCACGTTCACCTACTGTCTCGTCGTGATGCGGGCCGTTCGCGGCCCGCTCGAGGCCGGCGATACGGCCGTCGTCCCGAGCATCTCCATACTCCTCGCGGTCATCCTCGGGATCGTCTCGATCCTGTCGATCGTCGCATTCATCGACCACGCGGCTCATTCGATGGACGTTTCCAAGATTCTCCACCGCGTGACCGACGAGACGATCGAGCGGATTCGAGCAGATTGGCCCGAGACATTCACGGCGGAGACGGCGGTGCACGTCCCGCCTGGCACCGGGTTCACGATCCTGCTCGACCGTCACGGTTGGATTCAGCACATCGAGTACCCGGCTCTCCTCGAGGGGCTCGAGCAGGGATCGCACATGCGGGTGCAGACCGCGGCCGGGAGGTACGCGATCCCGGGCACGCCGTTCGCGACCATCTGGCCCGAGCCAGCCGAGCCCGAGTTGGCGGCCGAGCAGGTGCTACAGGCGATCGTCGTCGGCGAGACCCGAACGATGCAGCAAGATGTTGCCTTCGGCGTTCGCCAGCTCGCCGATGTGGCGTTGAAGGCGCTGTCGCCGGGAGTCAACGATCCGACCACCGCGCAGGACGCGATGTTCCACCTCGGTGCCGTTCTTCGAGAGATCGTCGCGTGGCCGGCTCCGCCGCGTGTCGTCTGCGGAGACGAGGGTCGGGTCCTGCTGCTACCCGAGATGCTCGTGCACGCCGAGTTGATCGACCTGGCCTTCGACGAGGTCAGGATCGCCTCGGCAGCGCAGCCGACCGTCTCGATCTACCTCCTCGAGATCCTGCATCTGCTCGCGGGATCGCTCGGCGTGCAGGGCACCGAGTCCGCGGCGGCTCTTCGCCGACAGGCCGATCTCGTGCTCGAGGTCAGCGAGGGTGCCGATCTGACGCCGTCCGACCACGAACGGGTGCGGTCGGCCCACCGCGCCCGATTCTCCTGAGCAGGCGTTCTGCGGTCCGCGAATCTCTCGTTCCTCGAAATTGAGGAGCGGATCCCTCGGGTGTTAGCCTTTCTCCATCGGCAAGGTCTACGAACAGATCAGCGGCAAGCTCCGACTCCTGGATCGAAGCGCAGCACCTGTTCTTCGTCGGAACAGCGCCGCTCGCGGGCGACGGCCATGTCAACGTCTCGCCGAAGGGTGACCTTCGCTGGTTGCGGATCCTCGGGCCGTGCGAGGTCGCCTACCTCGACTTCGTGGGCAGTGGGGCGGAGACGATCGCCCATGTCCGGGAGAACGGGCGGATCGTGATCCTGTTCTGCGCGTTCGAAGGGCCTCCGCGAATCGTCCGCCTGCACGGCCGCGGTGAGGTGATTCGTGCGGGAGATGCAGGGTTCGACGAGCTTCTCGCCGCGTTCGAGCCGCCCGAGCACGCGCTCCGCGCGCTGATCCGGATCGACGTCGACCGGATCTCGGACTCGTGCGGCTACGGCGTGCCTCTGATGCGATTCGACGGCCGACGGTCGCAGTACGACGACTGGGTCGACAGCAAGGTTCGAACGACCGGTCTCGACGCCTACGTCGAGGAGAAGAACGCGCAGAGCATCGACGGGCTCCCGGCGATCGATCCGGCATGATGCCTGGTTACTCCGCCGACCCGGGGAACAGCTCGGCTGCGAGATCGACCTCGCTCGCGGTGAAACCGACCGATCGATAGATCCTGATCGCGACGTACTCGGGATCGGCGACCATGACGAGGGTCCGGGCTCCGAGTCGGTCGAAGCCGAACCGGCTCACGAAGTGCACGAGAGTCCCCGCGAGCCCACGGCCGCGGAAGTCGGGGTGCGTCTCGACGGACTGGAAGCGTGCAAGGCCGACTCCGACATCGACGAGCCCCATCTGTGAGACGAGTCTCTCATCGACGAATGCTCCGAACCACCCACCGCGGCCATCCGCGACGAGCGCGCGATTGGCCTCGTTGCGGCGCTCGACGAACTGTCGGCTGCTCTCGTCGTAACCCTCGTGGCACGCAATCTGGAGTTCGAGGCTCTGGCGCCAGTCGTGGTCGGACTCGACTGCGCGATAGTCGGCCGAGGAGTCCGGGCGGGGTGGTGGGTGGACGGCGGAGGCGGTCATGACGACCGACGACTGTGTCGTGAATCCTCGCCTCGCGAACCCTGACAGCGCCTCGATCGCTCCGTCCGCAACGTCGAAGCCGAATGCCCGGTGTCTTGCGTTCGGGTGGGCGGCGGCGAACCGGTCGAGCCATTCCTGGGTGCGGTCCGCGGGCGGGAGGTGGTCGAGGAGAAGGAAGTTGCCCCAGTAGAAGGTCGGATTGGAAGGCGTGCGGACGACGAGATGGTCGCCCCGATCCTCGATCACGGAGCCCGACCGTTCGAGCAGAGCGAGATCAGTGCGGTACCCAAGAGAGGTCACGTTCACGGCGGGAGAGTACCTCGGTGGCCTCCCGCGACCTTCGGGCCGGCGGGGCGGGAGAGGGAGGACGAGGGAACGTGCCCCTCGCCCTCCCGATGCCGTTACGACGCGGCGAGGCCGTTCGTTCCGGCCGCGAGACCCGTCACGCCGCCCGGGACAGCAGTGAGGCCGCCGTCACGCGCGATCGCGAACGCGTCGATCGCGTGGTTCACCCCGTTCAGGACGTAGAGGAACTTGCCGTCGTCGCTGATCGAAGCGTCGATCGGCGAGCCGCCGACCGTCGCCGCTGCGGCTTCGACGAGCTCGAGCTCGCCCCTCCTGCCGATCGCGTACGACGACACGGTCCCGGTTGCCGTGTTCGTCGTGTACACCATGCGTCCGTTCTTCGAGACGACGACCCAGCAAGCCGCCTTCTGATCGGTTGAGACGACCGATGGACTGATCGTCTCGAGGCCGCCAGCCTTGATCTTGTACGAGGAGAGCGCACTCGCCGTGCCGCCGAACGCCTCGGACACGATCACGTTGCCGCGCTTGTCGAAGTCGAACCCGAACGGTGTCGCTCCGGACGATGCGAACGTCGCCGCCGGTCCCGCGAGCCCGTCCTTGCCGACCCGGAACACGTCGACTGAGTTCGTACCCTTCTCGGTCACGATCAACGTGTCGCCGTCCGGCGCAAAGGAGATCTGCGCGGGGCCGACGTCTGGCCCGGACAGAAGCTGCGTCGATCCCGGAAGGGCTTCGAGCTCTCCGTCACGCTTCACCTTGAAGCCGGTGATGTTCGCGGGCGCCCCGGCATTGAGGACGTAGAGGAGCTTCCCGTTGCTCGTCAGGCTGATCGGCTGCGTTCCCACGGACGGCTGCCTGTCGGCGAGCTCGGGGCCGTTCTTCCGGATCGCGAAGGACGAGACGTCGTTGCTGCCCGCGTTCACCGCGAACAGGAGCTTGCCGTGGTCTGACAGGACGATCGCACCCTGGTTGCCGAGCCCTGCTCCGGTGCCGGTACCGCCGGTCGGAAACGTCCCGGCTGGTGTGAGCGATCCGTCGCCTGCCAGAGTGTAGGCGAGTACCGCGTTGCCGCCCGTGGCGTTCGAGAGGGTGTAGACAATTCCGGGGTGCGGGGGGCCAGCGGCGGCCCCGCTCGCGATTGCCGCGAGTGCCATGACGCTGACCGCAAGCGTCGCCGTCATGCGTGTGAGTACGCGTGGAACGTGCATCGATTCCTCCATCCGTTCGGCGGAGGAGGAGAATCCCCCTCCGCATTGCCTCGAAGACGCTAGGAGGCAAACCTGACCGGGGCGTGACGGCCTGCTTAGCGTTGTCTTACGATTCGTGCGCTGCGATCGGCGTGGCCGCGTGGCTACCATCGAGCCCATGTCGAACCACCGGTTGGTGTATTCGAGTGACGGTGGTGACCAGCGCCGCGACGGTGTCGCTCGGAGACACCCGGCAGCGAAGCTCTCCACGGTTCCGAACGACGGGGTGATCCGGGTCTTTCGTGAGAAGGGTGGGCGCGGCGGCAAGACGGTGACCGTCGTCCGGGGCATGACCGGGGATCTCAAGGAGACCGCAGGTGGTCTCAAGCGTCACTGTGCGACCGGTGGGTCTGTCAAGGACGGCACGATCGAGATTCAGGGAGACCACCGCGACAAGATCGTCGCGTGGCTGCGCGCGGCGGGCCACCACGCAAAACCCACCGGCGGCTGATCGGCACACCGGCAGTGACCGGGTTCGGTGCGCCGTCCGGGCGCTAGCCGGAGTGAACGGCCGGGATTCCGATCGGCGGCGCCGTGTCGGCCGGACCGTCGGCCTCACGGGCCGTTGCCTGGATCACCACCGCAGCCATGACGATTGCGCCTCCGACGAGGGTGGTCGTGCGCGGCGTCTCCGAGTACGCGAGCCAGACCCAGAGCGGCCCGAGAACGACCTCGAGCAGTGCGAGAAGTGCGACCTCGGCAGGGGGTAGGAGGCGCGCGCCGATGGTCAGGAGAGCGAGCCCGAGGCCCATCTGGAACACGCCGAGTGCCACGAAGATCGGCCAGTCAGAGGCAGTCACCGAGCCGAACGACGCGAACGGCGCAACGACGACGACGATCAGCGCCTGTGAGGCGCACGTCGCCGGAAGCATCGACACATCGCGGCGATGGCGCGCGATGACGATCACGACGGCGAACGAGGCGGTCATCACGAACGGGAGCACGACGGCGAGCGCACCTGCCTGCAGCGTCCCGATCACCATCACCGTGACACCGATGCCTGCGACAGCCATCCCGACCCAGGTTCGCCGGCCGATGCGCTCGGACAGGACGATCCAGCCGAGGAAGGCGGCAAGCATCGGGGCCGCCGCCTGTATGAACAGGACGTTCGCCACGGTCGTGTAGTTGAGGGCGAGCAGGAACGTGCCCGACGAGATCGCGAGGAACACGGTCATGGCGATGCCGTCGCGGCCGAGCGACCGGAGCGACGCAATCACACCCGAGGGCTCCGTGAGCGCGACGATGACGAGCAGCGTGAAGAACGCGAAGAGCGCTCGTCCGACGACCTGCGTGGCGGGCGTTGCATCGAGCGCGTGCTGGCCGAGCCCTGCCGTCGACCAGGCGACTGCGGCCCCGAGGATCGCGATCCGGCCATGCCTGATCGTCCGTCGGTCGGCTTCGGCCATCATCACGCCAGTCAACCACGTAAGGTCAACCGGATGCGGAGGGCGGACGTCACGGAGGCTGTTGGTCGGCTCGGGACAGAGGGCGCCTTCGCCGTCCTCGCCCGCGCCCGGGCGCTCGAGGCCGAGGGCCACGACATCATTCATCTCGAGATCGGCGAGCCCGACTTCGAAACGCCTCCACACGTGGCCGACGCAGGAATCGCCGCGATCCGCGCGGGCGAGACCCACTACTGCCAGACCGCGGGACTTCCGGTGCTCCGCGAGGCGGCGGCTGCATCTCTCGCGTGGTCGCGTGGGATCCCGATCGACGTCGACAACGTGCTCGTGGCGAACGGCGCCAAGCCGTTCCTGTTCTTCACCGTGCTTGCGACGTGCGGCCCGGGCGACGAGGTGATCTACCCGGATCCGGGGTTCCCGATCTACGAGTCGGCAGTCCGGTTCGCCGGGGCGACACCGGTACCGCTCCCGCTGCGGGAGGATCGCGGCTTCAGCTTCGACCCAGCGGAGCTCGAGAGCCTCCTGAACGAGCGCACGCGGCTGGTGATCCTGAACGCGCCGCAGAATCCGACGGGCGGGGTGATCCCAGCGCGCCGATCTGGAGCGGGCCGCGGCAGCGATCGAGCGGACGCCGGCATGGGTACTCACCGACGAGGTGTACTCCCGCATCACCTACGACGTCGAGGCGCCCTCGATTGCGTCGCTTCCGGGGATGCTCGATCGGACAATCCTCCTCGACGGATTCTCGAAGACGTTCTCGATGACCGGCTGGCGCCTCGGCTACGCCGCCGTCCCCGCCGATCTCGTCGATCCTCTCACTCGCTTGATCGTCAACTCGACGTCGTGCGTTCCACCGTTCGTCCAGCACGCCGGCGTCGCCGCGCTCGAAGGACCGCAGCACGCCGTTCACGAGATGGTGGCGGAGTTCCGCCGCAGGCGCGACTATCTCGTTCCGGCGTTGAACACGATTTCGGGAATCAGCTGTGTCGAGCCGGGCGGTGCGTTCTACGCCTTCCCCAACGTCTCGGAACTGCCCATCGACGCGGACGCGCTTGCCGAGCGCTTGCTCGTGGACGCGGGCGTCGCGGTGCTCTCGGGAAGCGCGTTCGGGATCCATGCGACCGACCATCTCCGCATCTCGTATGCGTCGTCGCTCGAGAATCTCGAGCACGCCGTCGAGCGCATTCGAACGCTCGTCGCGAGCCTCGATAGCTGAGCGCCGGCAGGACGTCGCTAGGGTCGAGTCGATGCGCGGCTTCGTCGACGTCCATTCGCATGTCGTCCCGTCCGGCGATGACGGGGCGATGTCGATCGAGCAGGGGCTCTCGCTCTGCAGGTTGGCGTTCGAGTCGGGCACGGACGTCCTCTTTGCGACCCCGCACGCCCATGCTTCGTGGGACATGTTCCCGCGAACGTCGGAGCGTGACGCGATCTACGCCGCCGCCTTCCCCGAGATGCAGCGCGAGGTCGCCTCGTGGGGGCTCGATCTCCGTCGCGGGTGGGAGGTCTATCCGACCGTGATCGAGGAAGGCACCGTAGGCGAGTATGTTCTTGCCGGGACCCGCGGCGTCCTCATCGAGTTTCCCGGCTCGTGGGTCCGCCTGGACGACGCGATCGAGATCGTCACGGCCGCCGGCGAGGCTGTCGAAGCGGCAGGCCTCGTGCCGGTCCTCGCACATCCCGAACGATGTCGAGCCGTCGCCGAGGATCCCACCTGCGTCGATCCGCTCGTTCGCCGCGGATGGCTGCTCTGCGTGAACGCGCCTTCCTTTCTCGGTCGTCACGGAAGCACGGCCGAACGAACTGCGTGGGAGCTCGTCGCCACAGGCGGTGTCTCCCTCGCCGCATCAGATGCCCACACGGTCGACCGCCCGCCGGTCCTCGACGAGGCCTACCGGCGCGTGCGGGAGCGCTGCGGAGACGACGTTGCGCGCCCGATGTTCACGGGTGCGGCGCTCCCGTGGCACTGAGCCTGGGCTCGTCGTCGAGGCCGCCAGCCGATCGCGTCGTGCCCGGATGCGACGAGGAACGCGTCCGCCTGTGAGAAATGACGGCAGCCGAAGAAGCCGTTGTGCGCGGAGAGGGGTGACGGGTGGGCCGCGCGCAGCACATGGTGCCGCGTCGTGTCGACGATCGAGCCCTTCTGCTGCGCGTACCGGCCCCAGAGCAGGAAGACGATCCCGTCGCACCTGGCCGACAGCTCGGCGATCACCCGGTCGGTGAATTGCTCCCACCCCTTGCCGGCGTGCGACCCCGCCGAGCGCGGGGAGACGGTGAGCACGCTGTTCAGCAGGAGGACTCCCCGCTCGGCCCAGGGTGTCAGGTCGCCGGTCACCGGAGGCAGGAGGCCCAGATCCGCCTGGAGCTCGCTGAAGACGTTCCGCAGCGACGGTGGCTGTTCGACGCCACGTGGGACGGAGAACGCGAGACCCATCGCCTGCCCGGGGCCGTGGTACGGGTCCTGCCCGAGGATGACGACGCGAACGCTTTCGAGGGGTGTGAGTCGCAGCGCATTGAAGACGAGCGGAGCGGGAGGGAAGAACCCGCGGCCCGAAGCGACCTCGTCCCTGAGAAACGAGCGCAGGCTCTGCATTCCCGGCGTCTCGAGCTCATCGCCGACCGCATCGAGCCAGCTCGGGTCCATCTGGGGGATCACGCGCAACGAATGATAGGAGCCCGACCGCAACTGGGCCGCCTTTGACGATCGCATTTGGGTACGCTTGCACGCGAAATCAGAGCGCGGTTCCGGAGGCAGACGACGCTTCCTTCACCCGTTCGACATTGGGTGAGAGGAGGTGTTTGATTCATGGCAACAGGAACCGTCAAGTGGTTCAACGATGCGAAGGGCTACGGCTTCATCGCACCGGACGAGGGAGGCAAGGATCTCTTCGTCCATCACAGCAACATTGCCGGCGAGGGGTTCAAGACGCTCGCCGAGAACGCGAAGGTCGAGTACGACGCCCGCGAGGGTGAGAAGGGCCCGGAGGCGACGAACGTCGTCACGCTCTAGGCAACGGTTGCGCGGACGAGGCCCCCGTGCGCGGGGGCCTCGCCTCCGCCGCAGGCAAGGAGGTAGTTGTCGTGGCTGAGGAGAAGATCGAGATGGAAGGCGAGGTGCTCGAGGCCTTCCCGAGCGGCATGTTCCGCGTCATGCTCGACAACGGGCACGAGATGATCGCGTACACCGCGGGCAAGATGCGGCGCTACCGGATCCGCGTCAACCCTGGCGATCGCATCAAGGTCGAGCTCTCACCGTACGACCTGAACCGCGGACGGATCGTCTACCGGCATCGTTGAGTGGGCGGAGGCAGAACCCTGAGGAGAGACTGAAGCCTGTCGCCAGAGGTCAGCGGGCTGCGCCCGCGCTGTTCTCTACTTCTTCTTGCTCTTGCGTCCCGCGGAGCCCGGGCGCTGCTGGACGATCATCCCCTGGGCGCCTCGCTCGGCGCGACGCCGCTGGTCGCGGTTGACCGGCTCGGGCATCGCACCCTGCTCGCCGACCATCGCCACGTAGGCCTTCCGCTCCGCCGGCGTCATCACCGCGAGCGCGCGCTGTGCCTGCTCGGGCGTCTTGATCTCGCCGAACGTCTGCATCTTCTTGATCGCGCCGGCGAGCTCGGGGTTCGAGCGCTCGTAGGCAGCGACCGACATCTTCTGGAACCAGCGGCGCATGAACGGGATCTTCGACAGCAGCGTCACGATAGGTCGCAGGAAGCGGCCGTTCTGAATGCGCGCCAGCAGGTAGAGCACGCCCATCGCGAGCAGGGCAACGCCGATGATGATGAACGGCAGGATGAAGAGGAAGCTGATCGCGAGTGGCATTTGCGGGAATGCTAGCCGCTCCGAGGGCGCCGGATGCCGGGATCAGCGGCTGACGGTGATCGCGAGACGCCTCGCTACCGATCGGCCTTTCGCGTCGGTCGCGCGAAAGAGAACGGAACGCCTCTCGACTGACCGGGGCTTGCCCTTGACGACCCCATTCCGCTGGAGGCTCAGTCCCGCCGGGAGGACGCCCCTGGCACGGGCCCAGCGAACCGGTGCGGTTCCACCGGAGGTGAGCAGGCGGGCCGTGTACAGATCGCCGATGTGCCCGGCCGGCAACCGCTTCGTGGCGATCGCGAGCGGCCGAGGTTGCGGCGGCGCAACGAGGCCCTGGGCGCCGAGTGCCTTCTGGATCAGCGTCGCCATGGCGACAGCACCGACACGCTGTAGATGCAGGCCGTCGGGTTGGAACCAGTCGGGGTGGCTCCGCGAGTAGAGATTCCAGTCGATGAGCGTGAGCTCGGGGTGGCGGGTAGCCGCCTCGCGGAGGAGGTCGTTCATGTGCAGGTACGACTGACGCTCGGCGCGAAGCGTGAGCCAGAAGACGTTCGCGACGTTCTCGTGGGCGAGGGCTGCAAGCGTGGTTTCGATCGTCGTGGCGAACGTCGACTCGAAGTCGTTGTAGCCGACGGCCACGACGACCGTCGATCCGAGCTCGAGCGACGGCAGAAGCGCGACGAGAGACGGCGGCCGCACTCCCAGGTAGGGACAGCTCTCGCCGACGAGGCGCCGGCACGGAGTAGCCTCGAGGTCGAGGTCGATTCCACGCGCGAGGATCCGACGCGCGTCGGATTCGAGCGCCAGCGACGCGGCGATCGAGTCGCCGATCACCGTGACCCTCGTAGGAGGCGTGACGACCGAGGGTGCAGGGACGGCAGCCGCGCCGAGGGCCGCTGCGGCGAGGAGCACGAGCGTGAGGGCGCGTTTCACCCTCAGAGGATAGTCAGGCGAGGCCGCCCTGAGGGTCGTGCGGACCGGCGCTCTTCTCGTCGTCGCGGGCGTGCATGATCCGCTCGCGCAGCGCCTGGGGGTCGTTGACGCCGATGAAGGTCAACTTGTCGGAGGCATCGTCGCTCGCCGTGTCGAAATCGATCGAGCCCACCTTCAGGATCCGATCCACCGCCGACTGCTTCACCGTGATGTTCTGGATGCGGTCGACGTTCGTCGACGTCTCGGTCTTGGACAGGATGCCGGTGCGGATGTTGAGGCGCTTCGTCGTGATCGTGTACTGCGTGAAAAAGCGGTCGATCCAACCGACGACGATCGTGACGCCGATCCCGGCTACGAGGACAGCGCCGATGACCGGGTACGAGACGCCGACGTCGAGCGAGCGAAGCAGCACGAGCAGGCCGAACGCCACGATCGTGACCGCGAACCACTTGATGTGGAAGGACAGCATCGCGCGCCACGTCGGATGCCCTTCCCAGATCATCGTCTCGTTCCCCATCATCTCCATGGCGGCCGACGATATCAGCGCCATCGGAACGATCGACTAGCGTGACGCCGTGAGCAGCATCGACACTCCCGACGGCGCGCCGGAGCACCGGAAGAAGAAGCGCACCGGCTGGAGGCGTTACGCCTTCGCAGGCGTGGGTGTTGCAATCGTCGTCGTGACCTTCGCGTTCGTCCTGCCGAAGATCGCCGACTATCGCGACGTCTGGGACGTGGTCACGACGCTCACGTGGGAGTGGATCGTGGTGCTGGTCGGCGCGACGGTGCTCAACCTCGCAACGTTCGCGCCGCCGTGGATGGTGACGCTGCCGGGCCTGCGGTTCCGGCAGGCGCTCGAGATGACGCAGGCCTCGACCGCCCTGTCGATCGTGGCGCCCGGCGGTGCGGCAGTCGGGATGGCCGGATCGTGGGGAATGCTCCGTGGCTGGGGCTTTCCGACGCGGGCGGTGACGACGGCGATCACGCTCACCGGGGTCTGGAACCAGCTCGCCAATCTCGTCTTTCCGATCGTTGCCCTCTTCCTGCTCAAGGCGAACGGAGGCGAGACGGCGCTGCTCGGCACCGCGGCGTTCGTCGGCGTTGCCGTGCTCGGCGTCGTGGTCGCGCTCCTCGTGCTCGTGCTCTACTCGGAGAGCCTCGCCCGGGACGTCGGCGACGCGGTCGCGAGCTTCGCCACGTGGTTGAAGGCGCGGGTTCGCCGCGGGCCGGTCTCGTTCAGCGGTGCGAGCTTCGTGAGGTTCCGCAGCGAGGTTGTCGATCTCCTCGCGCGCCGCTGGCATGTCCTGACGCTTGCGACGCTCGCCGGCAGCATGACGGTCTTCCTTCTGCTGGTCCTCAGCCTGCGGGCGGTGGGCGTGTCCTCGTCCGAGGTCGACGTGATCGAGATCTTCGCGGCCTGGTCGCTCATCCGCATCGTCGGTGCGATCCCGATCACGCCCGGCGGATTCGGCATCGTCGAGCTCGGGTTGACGACGGCGCTCGTCGCCTTCGGGGGAGCGAACGCCGGTGTCGTCGCGGCCGTCCTGATCTACCGCTTCCTCACGGTCGTACCGACGCTCGTCCTCGGTGGCCTTGCAGCATTGACGTGGCAATCGCGCTCACGCGTCGTCACCGACTCCGTGATTCGTGCCGGGAGGAGATCGGCTCGGCGCGGGGAACCAGGATCGCGTGGAGGAGCAGAGCCACAAGGACGAGATGCGCGCGGCGCTCCGTGGTGACTTCGAGCGGATGCGGCGGCGCCTGTCCGAGGGCGAGAGCGAGTCCGACGTGACGCCGTCACCGGCGTCCCGGGAGGAGAGAGCCCCGCAGCGGTGGGGGCGTCGAGGCGCCGACCGGGTCGTGGCTCGATCGGCTTCTCGGCCGCGCCTGAGAACCGATTCGCTAGCTTCAGGCGATGGTCCGCCGCCTCGCACATCTGATCTGGGGCGCGGAGGTCGACCGGGCGCTGCGTCCTGTTCTGCTCGTCACGTTGATCGGCGCCCTTGCCGGCTCGAGCGTGTGGAGCTTCATGGGCATCTGGGCGTTGAAGGAGCTCGGCGCCACCTCGTCGCAGCTCGGATACGGCTATCTCCTCGTCGCAATCACCGCCGGCGTCGTCGGGTACATCGCCGGTCATCTCTCCGACCATTTCGGACGCCGACGGCTCATGCTCGTCGGGCAGGGGATCTTTGCCGTCTACATCCTTCTCTTTCTCGGCGTCGGCCACCACGTCTGGCTCGGACTCGGCCTGATCGTCGGTGCCGGCTCTCTCGGCTCTCTCGGTGGCTCGGCGGGTCAGGCGATGGTCGCCGACCTCGTTGCGCCCGAGAAGCACGAGGCCGCGTATGCATCGGTCCGGGTCGCTGCGAACCTCGGTGTCACGCTCGGACCGCCGATCGGGAGCCTGTTTCTCCTGATCGGCGGCTGGTCGTTCTTCTTCCCGTGCGTCAGCCTCCTCGCGATCGGTTCGTGGAGCCTCGCGTTCAGGTACCTGCCCGTGCGGGGCGCCTATGCACCGGAAGGGCCGCCGGACCGCGGATCGTTCGGCGTCATCGTTCGCGACCGACCGTTCTTGCTGTTCCTCGCCGCGAGCGTTTTCGCGTGGCTCATCTACGTCGCCTACGAGACGGTGCTGCCCATCTCGCTCGTCGAGAGCCACGGGATCCCCGAGTGGGCATGGGGCTTTCTGCTCGTCGTCAATCCCTTGCTCGTGACCCTCTTTCAGCTCCGCCTCACGCGTCGGGTCACGGCGGTACCTGCAGCTCTCAAGTGGGTGGTCGCGATGTTGCTGATGGGTCTGCCGTTCCTGTTCCTCTCCCTCACGTCCGCGCTTCCCGCGATCGTTGCCATTCTCGTGCTGTTCGTCGTCGGCGAGATGCTGTGGGTGCCGACTTCCCAGTCGATCGCGGCCCGTATGGCACCCGAGGATCTCCGCGGCGCGTACATGGGCGCGTTCGGGAGCACGGCGGCGATCGGCTTCGCGCTGTCGCCGTTCCTCGGGCTCCAGATCAGGAGCGCCGGAGGGGACAGCGAGATGTGGGCCGCATTCGCGGTGGTCGCCGTCATCAGCGCCGTCCTCGGCGCAATTATCTGCATGCACGTGGCGGGACAGGACACGGCTCCGGCCGACGTGCCCGAGAGCGCTCTCTCGTAGCGGTCATTCCGTTGCTGTCTGCGTGGCGGCAGTAGCCCCGGGAGTGAGCCTGCGCAGCCACCCGAGCGTCGCGAGCGCCAGCGCGGCGCCGAAGAGATACGGAACGGCGTCGCCGAACGCATCGGCAATCGCTCCGCCGAGAGCAGGCCCGAGCATCACGCCCGCGGCCCAGGCGGTGTTCATGAATCCGAACGCGAGCGCCTGGGGAATCTCCGCGGCCTCGGCCCGATCCGAGATGAGAGCGGCACTCGGCGAGAAGATCAGGCTCGCGGCGATCGAGGCGCACGTGACGAGGAGTGCGATCAGGTAGGGAGACTGCAGGAGCGCGAACGCGACGCCGATCGCGCCGAGGAGGAGCAGGCCGGCACGCACGGGCACGAGTCGTCCACGACGGTCGCTGAACCCACCGATCGCCGGCGCGAGCACCACCTCGGTCGAGCCGGCGACGATGAACGTGGCCGCGATCGCGATCGTCCCCCAGTCGGCGGCATCGAGCGAGAGCGGCACGAGGAGATCGACGACGCCGAAGAACAGCGACGGCACTGTCACGAGCCACACGGCGGAGAGGAAGTCGGTGTTGTGGAGAGTTCGCCGAAGCGCGCCGGAGGGCGGTGCGTCGTTGCGACCCGCAGGGAACGACGCGGCAAACGCTGCGACGAGGGCCGTCACGACGGCGATGGCGATGAAGGTCGCGCGAATCGAGCCCAGCTCCGCGAAGGCGCCGACGGCCGGGCCGACGATGAATCCGAGAACGGCGACGCCGAACACGAGACCGACCGCGCGGCCCCGCTGGTCGCGCGGTGTTGCGAGCATCAGCCACGCGAGCGCTCCGGACCAGGTGATGGCGCTGGCGATGCCCTGCGCGAATCGCGCGACACCGAGGCCGAAAGCCGATGTGTCTATCGAGAACGCGAGCGTCGCGACCGCGAGAACGAGGAGGCCGGTGACGACCGTCCGCTTCGGCCCGATCCGCGAGGCGAGGAGCCCGGAGGGGATGCCGCCGATCACCGCCCCGGCGCCGTAAGCCGCGACGAGGATGCCAGCCTCGAGCGTCGAGAGAGCGTACGTCTCCGTGAAGTGGGGGATCAGGGGCACGATCGCGGAAAAGAGCATCGTGTCCGCGAAGACGGTGACGCTGACGACGAGCAGAAGGCGGCGCATCGGCCCGAGCATACGCACTGCGTGCAGTGGGTCGGACCACAAAAAATGCACCGAGTCGGTGGCCCCTTCATCCGACTTCCCGGTTGACCCTCGCCGAAGCGCGTGCCGACTGGGGAGCCATCAACCTCCGGCGCTCCGTTCTCGGTGCACACGGGAATCTAGGGCGTCGAGATAGCTGCGTCAAGATCTAGCACGAACGAATTACCGCAATTTGCGGCCGATTGCAATTTCTCGAAGCATCGACGCGCCAAACGAGAAAACAAGCCCGGAACAACGGCTCGTTCCGATTTCGGCGCGAAATATCCCGACACAAAAAAAGCACCGCGGCGGTGGCTCCCTCGTCCGGCTTCCTGACTGACCTTCGCCGAAGCGAGTGGCCGATCGGGAGTCCATCAACCTCAGGTGCTCCTACCTCGGTGCAATCACCAACCTAGAGTGTTCCAGGCGGGGCGTCAAGTGTGCGGTGATGGAATTTCTCGCAATTTGCACATATTTCTGCATAATGCGAAGCATATTGCGTTCTGTGCTCGCTGATCTAGAAAGGGTGGAGGCGTGCTTTCGCCGAGTCGGGCCGCGTTCGTCCACCTGACCGGCTGACTTTCCGCTTCCGCGTACTGCCTCCCGGTAAGGCTTCGTCCTCTGGCGTCCCGCACTCGGCGCAGAGGGGAATCTATGCTGCGGGCGGGTGTCCGATCAAGGGCAGTGGAGCTCGACCTTCCCGCAAATTGCGTCGATCTGGAGTTGGGATGACCGGAAAGCACATCGTCGTGACGGGAGCCGGCACCGGGATCGGCCGTGCGATCGCACGTCGCCTGGGGAGAGACGGCGCGTCGTTGACCCTCCTTGCACGAGACAGGTCGCGACTCGACGCCGTCGCCGAGACGATCGCCGAGCCGACCCACGTCGTCACCTGCGACATCCGGGACCGCCGGCGAGTCGAGAGGGCGTTCGCAGCCGCCTTCGATCAGCTCGGCCCGGTCAACGCTCTCGTCGCGTGCAGTGGCCTCGGCGGCTCCAACGGCGGCGACGTGGCAGAGCGACCGCTTCGACGAGCTCGTTGCGACGAACCTGAACGGGACGTACTACTGCTGCAGGGCGGCTCTCGATCACCTCGCGCCCGGTCCGGAGGCGCGCTCCCTCGTTGTCATCTCGTCGATCCTGGCCCGGATCGCCGTTCCGAAGTACACGGGCTACAGCGCCTCGAAGGCGGGTCTCCTCGGCCTCGTGCGCTCGTTCGCCGCGGAGCTCGGCGCGGACAACATCCAGGTCAACGCGATCTGCCCTGGTTGGGTCGACACGGAAATGGCCTGGGACGGTCTCGATGCCATCGCAGCGGAGACCGACGGCACGCGAGAGGACGCCTACCGCGACGCGATGGCGGCCGTCCCGCTCGGCCGGATGTCGCAGCCCGACGACATCGCCGGCACGGTGGCGTGGCTGCTCTCACCCGATGCGCGCGGGGTGACGGGGCAGGCCCTCGACCAGAACGGCGGCGCCTGGGTGGGTTGAGGTCGGCCGACCCCTTGATTCCGGACCGGTAAACGGCGTAGGATCGCGCGGTTCACCGGAACACCACCCAGGGAGGCACGATCGTGGCTGGTCAACGACAGGTCGGTAGCGTCACCTACCGCGAAGCGGATCCGGAGTACTTCAAGCAGCGATCGCTGCGGCGATACGCAGGCGTGTGGTCGCTCTGGGCACTCGGTGTGGGCGCCGTCATCTCGGGCGAGTTCTCGGGCTGGAACTTCGGGCTCGACGCGGGTGGCTTCGGAGGGCTGCTCGTCGCCACGGTCATCATCACCGTCATGTACTTCGGCCTCTGCTGGTCGATTGCGGAGATGTCGGCGGCCCTTCCGCACACGGGCGGAGCGTACTCGTTCAGCCGCTCGGCCATGGGGCCGTGGGGCGGTTTCGCAACCGGAGTCGCCGAGACGATCGAGTACGTCGTCACGCCCGCAGTCATCGTCACGTTCGCGGCGAGCTACCTCGATTCGATCGCGCAGAGCTGGTTCAACGGGAGCCCACCGCTCTGGCTCTGGTGGGCGATCCTGTACGTGATCTTCGTCTCGCTCAACATCGTGGGAGTCGAGGCGAGCTTCCGCTTCACCGTGTTCATCTGCGTGCTCGCGCTCGGGATCCTCGCGGTGTTCTACGTTGCGTCGCTGGCGGACTTCTCGTGGAACAACCTCACGAACATCGCCCCGGAGGGTGACAACTCGAAGTGGTTCCCGTTCGGAGGCGCGAAGGGGATCTTCCTGGCGCTGCCGTTTGCGATCTGGTTCTACCTCGCGATCGAGGAGTTGCCGCTCGCTGCCGAGGAGTCCGCGGACCCGAAGCGCGACATTCCGCGAGGAACGATCTACGGGCTGATCACGCTCGTCGTCTTCGCGTTCCTCGTGCTTTTCCTCAACACCGGTGTCACGGGTGCGGATGAGATCAAGACATCCGGTGAGCCCCTGCTCGACGGCTTCCGCGTGATCTTCGGCGTGGGAGGCGAGACGACGGCGAACATCCTCGGCCTGGCAGCGGCTGCTGGCATCATCGCCAGCTTCCACACGATCATCTTCGCCTATGGCCGGAACATCTTCTCGTTGTCGCGCGCCGGGTACTACCCGCACGGGCTCTCCCGCACGCACGGCACGAGGAACACCCCGTACGTCGCTCTGATCGCCGGCGCCGTCGTCGGGTACGGGCTGGCCTTCCTGCTCGACCAGGCCACGACGAACAACTGGCTCAGCGGCAATCTCAGCGCCGCGCTCCTGTCGATGGCGGTCGGCGGGGCGGTCGTCTCGTACTTCCTGCAGATGGTGTCGTTCGTCCTTCTGCGCAAGAACCTGCCCGACATCGATCGGCCCTACCGCAGTCCCGTCGGCAATGCCGGCGCCGTCGTGGCGGCAGTGATCGCACTGATCGCTCTCGCGGCGCTCTTCTATCGGGACGACTACCGGCCGGGCGTCGTGGGCGTCGCGATCTTCTACGTTCTCGCGATGCTGTACTTCGGGTTCGTCGGGCGGCACAAGCTCGTGCTGTCGCCGGAGGAGGAGTTCGCGATGACGCGCGGGGAGCACGGCAAGCCGGAGCTCGAGGGCTACGGTCACGCGCATATCGGAGAGGGCGGCGAGATCATCGAGGACACCGATCCGCCCGCATCGCCCTAGCCACGACGTCGGAGAGATGGGGGCCGGCGCATGCCGGTCCCCACATCGCTCGAAGGGAGATGCATGCTCGGGTTCGATGAGCTGAAGAGCCTGGTCGAGGCCGGCGAGATCGACACGGTCGTCGTTGCGTTCACCGACATGCAGGGGCGCCTGCTCGGCAAGCGCCTCCATGGTGAGTTCTTCGTCGAGGAGATGGAGGCCGGGCACGGGGTGGAGGGGTGCAACTACCTGCTCGCGCTCGAGATGGAGATGGATCCCGTCCCCGGCTACGGGATCGCGAGCTGGGAGCAGGGCTACGGCGACTTCGACGTCCGCCCGGACATGGCGACGCTGCGCAAGATCCCCTGGCTCGAGGCGACCGCGCTCGTGCTCGGAGACGTCCAGTTCCACGACGGCTCGCCCGTTGCTCCATCGCCACGACAGGTCCTGAAGGCGCAGCTCGAGCGGGCGGCGGCGCTCGGCCTGACTCCGATGATGGGTAGCGAGCTCGAGTTCTATCTCCTGCGCGAGACGTTTCAGGAGGCGCACGCCAAGGAGTACTCGGGCCTTACGCCGTCGGTGCCGTACATCCTCGACTACCACATCCTGGCGACGACCTACGACGAGGCGTTCCTCCGCCAGATCAGGAACGGGATGCACGCGGCCGGCATGCGCGTCGAGACCTCGAAGGGCGAGGCGTGGCCGGGTCAGCAGGAGATCAACTTCCGGTTCGCCGACGCGCTGACGATGGCCGACAACCACGTCATCTACAAGAACGGCGCCAAGGAGATCGCCTTCCTCAACGGGTGCTCGATCACGTTCATGGCGAAGCCGTTCCAGGAGTGGATCGGCAACTCGTGCCACATCCATTCGTCGCTCTGGCGCGACGGCAAGCCGTGCTTCGCGACCGACGAGACGTTGTTCTCGCGCTGGCTCGCGGGGCAGATTGCCTGCTTCAAGGAGCTCGCCGTCTTCCTCGCGCCGACGATCAACTCGTACAAGCGATTCGCGGCGGGGTCGTGGGCGCCGACGACGCTCGCCTGGGGGAACGACAATCGCACCTGCGGCTTTCGGGTCGTCGGGCACGGAGCGGCGCGGCGGTCCGAGACGAGGATCCCCGGCGGGCGACGCGAATCCGTACCTCGCGTTTGCCGCGGTGATCGCCGCCGGGCTGCACGGGATCGAGCTGGAGCTCGAGCTGCCGCCGGGTCTCGAGGGCAACGCCTACGAGTCGGACGCGGAGCGGTTCCCGTCGACGATGCGCGAGGCGATCGCCGCGCTCGAGGAAGGTGCGATGGCGCGCGGCGCGTTCGGCGACCAGGTCGTCGACCACTACCTCAACTACGCGCGCACCGAGCAGGGACTGTTCGACGCCTTCGTCACCGACTGGGAGCGGAAGCGCTACTTCGAGCGGGGGTGAACGACGGAACTCCGGCGACCGGCTGAAGCCGGCCACCGCGCCACGCTCCGGTGGCCGGCTTCAGCCGGTCGCGAGGGTTGCTCGCCCGGGCAACCCGCTCCGGTAGCGTGCCACCATGCCAGCAGCCGCCCGTCCGATCGTCGGCATCACCGCCTACGCCCAGCCGGCGAGCTGGGGGGCGTGGACGCTTCCGGCCGCGCTCGTGCCGTACTACTACGTCGAGTCCGTCGAGCGGGCCGGTGGCCGAGCACTCGTAGTACCGCCGAGCGAGGAAGGCGTCGACGAGACGCTCGACGTTCTCGACGGGATCGTCTTCTCGGGCGGCATCGATATCGATCCGTCCAGGTACGGCGCCGAGCGCCATCCCGCGACGGATCCGGCTCAGGCCCATCGGGACGGCGGCGAGTTGCGCCTGCTCGAGGCTGCGCTCGAGCGCGACCTCCCGACGCTCGCGATCTGCCGGGGATTCCAGCTGCTCAACGTCCTCCGCGGCGGCGACCTCATCCAGGATCTCCCCGAGCACGTCGGCCACGAGGGTCATCGTGAGACGCTCGGCGTGTTCTCCGAGCACCCGGTCGACGTGCGCGAGGGCACGCGGCTCGAGTCGATCCTCGGGCCGCGTCATGCCGCGGTGCGCTCGAGCCACCATCAGGGAGTGGGCCGCGTGGGGGAGGGGCTCGTCGAGAGCGCGTTCGCCGAGGACGGCTCGCTCGAGGCGATCGAGGATCCGTCGAAGCGGTTCGCACTCGGAGTGCTCTGGCATCCCGAGATGGAGGACGACGACAAGCGGCTCTTCGAGGCGCTCGTCGCCGAGGCCCGACTGTTCCGCGCGGCCCGCTAGAAGGAACGCCCCTGACGCGGGTGACTCCGTTCGTGGGCGCGTCCGCTCGTCGTTGGAGACAACATTCAACCTGTAGTTGACATTGAGTCTCCACGGTCTGCCGCTGTGCGGGTGACGAAACCCCCCGATCGGAGGATTGCCGTCCCCTCGACGGGGTATTAGTGTGTCGTGCACAAGGCCTCGCCGGGGCATGCGGCACACCGGCGAGGCCAAGGATTGAGGGCAGTGAGGGGCGGCGTTCGGGCAATCCGAACCCCGCGAGAACCGACAGTCGAGAGGGGCCGCGAGGCCCCTCTCCTCGTTCTCGGAGGGGGCGGCTCGAGGTTCGCCTGTAACGCGAATGGCTACGGGTGTACCGGGTTGCCAGGGAGTAGCGGGGGCGCTGGGCGGAGCGACGGGTCGGCGTCCGCGGACGGCCAGCGCGATGGATCGGCATGTTCGGCCCCGATAGGCGATCCTCGGGTCGGCGATCGCACCTCTACGACCAGTCGGCGTGCCTCGATGAGGGAGACCGCCTCGAACGGCGCTCTCCTAGAGCTCGATCTCGAGGCCGTCGTAGGCGCGCTCGACGTCGGGTGGCATCCCGAGCTCGGCCGGCCGATGCGTGAGGAGCAGGCGTCTCGTCCCGGAATCGCTGGCGGCGAGAATAGCCTCGTCGGCGCTCAGGTGGCCGCGCAGTTCACCGTCGTCGACACCGTGTGCGAGCGTCGCCTCGCACACGAAGAGATCGGTGTCACGGGCGAGCTCTGCGAGCCTCTCGCTCGGCCCGCTGTCACCCGAGTACGCCACCGAGACGCCTTCGGCAGAGAGGCGGAATCCGTAGGTCTCGAGCGTGTAGTGCGGCAGCCGCACCGGCAGGAGCTCGACCCCGCCGGCCATGAACGGCTCCTCGGGCACGTATTCGCGCACGGTGAAGACACGGTCGAACATGTCCCTGAAGCCGAATCGCTCACCGAACTGCTCGAGCACGTCACGGCCACCCTGGTGAACCCAGAGCTCGGGGCGATCGTCGATCGTCACCCCGGCGGCACGGTACATCGAGCCCCAGACCCACGGCACGAGATCTCCCCAGTGGTCCAGGTGAAAGTGTGTGATCGCGATCGCATCGACGTGCGGCCACCCCTCGCGCTGCCGAAGCCGTGGCAACACTCCGGGGCCGCAGTCGACAAGAAGGCGACCCGCCGCATGCTCGAAGAGGTAGCCGGAATGCGCTCCACCCGGGTTGGGCCAGGCGGGCGAGCAGCCGATGACGGAGAATTTCACGTCCGTATACTCCCTGAATGGACTCCAAGATCCGCGTGGTGATCGCAAAGCCGGGCCTCGACGGGCACGATCGGGGCGCAAAGATCATCGCTCGTGCGTTGCGCGATGCGGGGATGGAGGTCATCTACACGGGGCTCCATCAGACCCCCGAGCAGATCGTGGAGACCGCGATCCAGGAGGACGCCGATGCCGTCGGCATCTCGATCCTCTCCGGTGCGCACATGACGCTCGTGCCGAGGATCCTCGACGGACTGCGCGCGAACGGAGCCGACGACGTCCTCGTGGTGGTCGGCGGCACGATCCCGGACGACGATGCCGCTGAGCTGGTCGAGGCAGGTGTTGCCGCGATCTTCACACCCGGCGCACCTACCGGTGAGATCGTCGACTTTCTCCGCTCGGCCACCGCGGTGCCGTAGCCGCCGCGAGCCGGTTCCCTTCTCGAGACCCTCACCCGGGGCGAATCCGATCGACGGCGAGCGCCTCGGGGTCGCCCGACATCACGGCGAGCGTCGCGGCCGTGGGAACGGTGAACGCGAGCACCTTCGTCACCTTCCGGGAGCTGAGCGTCCGCTTCGTCGGTGATGTCAGCAGACCGACGAGAGACTCGTCGAGCACCGCTTCCGTCGGCACGCCGAGAACGACGGAACGAGCCGGAATCGCCGTCCATGCGCCTCCCGGCCAGACGCGCACGCCCGTGACCGACATCTCCACGATTCCGCCCCCGGCCGCGACGACGGTGCCCTTCAGACCGAGCTTCACTTGCCGGGCCGGGTTGTCCGGCAGCGGGAACAGGATCCGTCGCGCTGCGTTCAGGTAAGGCCTGGGGTTCACGTCGTCGCCGTCGTTCGGGTGCACCTCGAAGTGGAGGTGATAGATCCCTTCGGCGTCACCGGAGTCGCCGTTGTACGCGATCAGCTGGCCGGCCTTGACGCGTGCGCCATCCTTCAGCCCCTTCGCATACGCGACGCCGGCGACGCACTTGCCGCGGTTGTCACGCTTGGCCGTGAGGTCGTTGTTGAGGTGGATGTAGAGGTAGGTCGTGCCGCTCGCACCGTAGAGGTACAGCATGCAGCCGGCCCGCGCAGAGGTCGTCCAGAACTTGATCTTCCCGGCTTCTGCCGCGACCGCCGGCGATCGCCACGTCGTGAGAATGTCGTTCCCCGCGTGGCGTCCCTGGCCGCGAGGATCGCCCCAGTCGTCGTAGTACTTCGCGGCGCCGACGACGGGGAAGATGATCTCCTTGCCGCTCTCGGGCTGCGGGTCGAGCGGCTGGTTGAGCGCGAGTGCTGCCCCCGCGACCGTCAGGCCGAGCGCCAGGAGCAGGGTGAGGAGAAACGCTCCTCGGGCTGTCGTCCGGTGAAATCTCATCAGTGGGGGTGAAGGAGGTCTCACCCTTGTCCGATTCGCGTTCGAAGGGCAGGAGCCTACCAGAGTCGCTCGACGGATTCCCGGCGACGGGTCCCCCGATCTTCGCGCGTGCGGGCACGCTAGGCTTGACTCGTGAAGATCGCGGTCTGCGTGAAACAGGTTCCCGATGCGACGTCGGCCAGGAAGCTCGACCCTGCCACCAATCGCCTCGACAGGTCGGGAGAGATCGCGCTCAATGCGACCGATGTGAACGCGGTCGAGGAGGCGCTACGGATCAAGGAGGCCCACGGTGGCGAGGTCGTCGTCGTCTCGCTCGGGCCGACGCGCGCGCTCGAGTCGCTGCGCAAGGCTCTCGCGATGGGCGCCGATCGTGCGGTGCTGATCTCCGACGAGGCCGCCGCGGGGTCCGATCTCGTCGCGACGAGCTACGCGCTCGCCCAGGGGCTCGGACGCGAGAACGCCGACCTCGTCCTCTTCGGTCAGCAGTCATCGGACTCCGACGGGGCTGTCCTGTGGGCGGCCGTCGCCGACCGCTTGCAGCGCCCCTTGATCTCGCAGGTCGCCACCTTGACCGTGGAGGGCTCGTCGGTGACAGGAAAGCGGCAGACCGAATTCGGGTACGACATCATCTCGGCGCCTCTCCCCGCTGTCGTCGCCGTCTCGGACGCGATCAACGAGCCGCGCTACCCCTCCCTCAAGGGGATCATGGGCGCGAAGTCCAAGCCAGCCGAGACGCTCTCCCTCGAGGAGGTCGGTGCGGATGCGAGTCGGGTCGGCGAAGCCGGCTCGCGTACGAGCGTGGTCGCGCTCGGGCCGCCACCCACCAAGGGTGACCAGGTCAAGATCGAGGACGACGGCTCTGCCGCCGAGAAGCTCGTCGACTGGCTCGCGGAGAAGAAGCTCCTGTGACGACGCTCGTCTTCCTCGAGCACCACGATGGGGCGATCCAGAAGGGTGCCCTCGGCGTGCTCGCCCGTGCGCTCGCCGTCGGCGGAGACGTCGCGGGCGTCGTCGTCGGGCACGGGATCGCGGACGTCGCAGCATCGGCAGGGGCGTACGGGCTGTCGACGGTCTACGCCGTTGACGGCGCGGAGTTCGAGGCGCCGCTGCCACAGCCGCGCGTCGACGCACTCGAAGCCGTTGTCGCGGCATCGGGAGCGGAGAACATCCTCTTCGCCGCGTCCGTCCTCTCGGCCGACATCGCCGCCGGGCTTTCGGCGCGCCTCGATGCCGGCCTGAACTGGGACATCACCGACTTCTCGCTCGAGGGCGGGGCACTTACTGCGAAGCGACCCGCACTCGGTGACACCGTTCTCGTCACGGTCTCCTGGACGAGCACGCCGCGGATCGGCCTCGTCCGATCCGGCGCATTCGAGCCGGTCGAGGCGGCCGGCACGGCGACGCGTCCACGACGTTGCCGTGACGCTGAGGGACTTCTCCACCGCCGCCGTGATGGTCGATCAGGCTCACGAGGAGACGAGCGGCCCGTCGATCGAGGACGCCGACGTGATCGTCGCGGGTGGCCGCGGACTCGGGGCGCCCGAAGGCTTCAAGCTCGCAGAGGACCTCGCAGCAGCCCTGGGTGGGGCCGTCGCCGCCACGAGGGCCGTGGTCGACGCGGGCTGGTATCCGTACTCGACGCAGGTCGGCCAGACGGGCAAGTCGGTCTCGCCGAAGCTCTACATCGCCCTCGGGATCTCGGGCGCGATCCAGCACAAGGTCGGAATGCAGGGCTCCGGCGCGATCGTCGCGATCAACAAGGACGGGAATGCTCCCATCTTCGACTTTGCCGACTTCGGCATCGTCGGCGATCTGAACACCATCGCTCCGAAGCTCGCAGAGCTCGTGCGGGCCCGCAAGGGCTGACGTGGGCCGGGGCGCTCCGGCCGCCGCGACGCGCGCGGCGGATTTCCCGCCTCCGTTCTCGAGCGAAGAGGTCATCACCGGTCCGACCGACGCGCCGGACGAGCGCATCGATGTCGGCGTCCTGATCGTCGGCGGCGGTCCCGCCGGCCTCGCGTGCGCCATCCGCCTGGGACAGCTGCTCGAGGAAGATCCGGAGACGGCCGAGAGGCTCGGTGAGGTCCCCGTTGCCCTCGTCGACAAGGGCAAGCAGCCGGGATCGCACCTCCTCTCGGGCGCGGTGATGAACCCGCGCGCCATCCGTCGTCTGTTTCGAGGCCGTCCGGAACAGCTCGAAGGGCTTCCCACCTACGGTGAGGTTCCTGGCGAGGGCGTCTATCTCCTCACGCAGAAGCGCGCACTCCGGATTCCGCCGCCCCCGACGCTCCGCAACCACGGGAACTGGATCGTTTCGATCTCTCAGATGTCCAGGTACCTCTCCGAGCAGGCGGAGGCTGCCGGGACATTCGTGCTGCCGGAGACATCGGCGGACAGGCTTCTCGTCGAGCACGGCCGCGTCGTCGGCATCCGCAGCGGCGACAAGGGCAGGGGCAGAGAGGGCGAGCCACTCGGAAACTTCGAGCCCGGCGCCGACATCGCCGCGCAGGTGACCGTCCTCGCCGAGGGAACGGCCGGGCATCTCACCGGGGCTGCGCTCGATCATTTTGGCCTCAACGGCCCCGAGCCCCAGATCTGGGAGCTGGGCGTCAAGGAGGTGTGGCGTGTCGCGAAGCCTCTGAACAAGATCGTTCACACGCTCGGCTGGCCGCTCCGTAAGCCGGCGAAGTACCGTGAGTTCGGCGGCTCGTGGATCTATCCGATGGGCGACGACATGGTCTCGATCGGGTTCGTCATCGGTCTCGACTATCGCGATGTCGAGCTGTCGGCTCACGACCTGCTGCAGGAGTTCAAGACGCACCCGTTCGTCCGGGGGATCCTCGAGGGCGGCGAGCGAATAGCCTGGGGCGCGAAGACGATCACGAGCGGCGGCTGGCATGCGATGCCGAGCAGCCTCGGCGCGCCTGGCCTGCTCCTCGCCGGCGAGAGCGCGGGCCTCGTCGATCTCGCGCGGTTGAAGGGTGTCCACTACGCGATCGAGTCCGGCCGTCTTGCCGCCGAGGCCGCCTACCGCTCGCTCCAGCGTGGCGAGAGCCCCGGGCGGATCGGAGCTTTCGCTGCGTACGACAGCGAGGTGCGGTCGGGCTACCTCGGAAAGAACCTTCGCGAGGTTCGGAACATGCGCCAGGCGTTCGAGAAGGGCTTCTTCGTCGGTGGCGGGCTCGCAAGCGCGATGACCGTGACGAAGGGAAAGCTGCCCCCGAAGGAGTTCCACAACGAGCCGAACGCCGAAGCGCCGCTCCTGCGCTCGGATCGGGCGTCCCGCTATCCCGCGCCCGACGGCACGCTGACCTTCGACAAGCTCTCCTCGGTCTTTGCGTCGGGCAACCGGACGCGCGACGACCAGCCGAGCCACGTGAGGGTCGAGACCAGCGTTCCCCGCGACGTTGCCGAGATGTGGGCGTGGATGTGCCCGGCGCAGGTGTACGAGGTGGGGGAGGAGAACGGCGACGGCACCGTCGAGGTCAAGCTGACGCCGTCGAACTGCGTTCAGTGCGGGGCGATCACCGCACGGGGCGGCAGGCTGACGCCACCCGAGGGCGGCTCCGGCCCCGAGTACACCTTGACGTGAGCACCCGATGGCGTGATCGCCCCCTGATCCGAGAAGGCGTCCGCATGTCGGGCGGCAAGGGTGTCGGTTCGCCCGAACTATGGCGGCGATTGGCGGGTTCGCCACGCCTCCGCCATCGCAACGCGCTGCGATAGCGTCGGGTGGCTGTCGAGCAACACGTGCGCCCAAGGTAGGCGGGCTCGGATCGGCGAGAGACGTCTTCGCGAATCCGACGAACAGCCCTCGCACGGCTGCAGGATCCCTCGTCGACTGGAGCGCCTTCCAGTCGGCCTCGGACTCCATCCGTCTGCTGATCCAGCTCTGTGCCGGCAGCGCCACGAGTTGCAGCACAGCGACGACGAGGAGCGCGAGCGGGACCGCCGCCGCCTCGCCCATGCCACCACGGCGTCTCGTCAGCCGCATCAGCACCCAGGCTCCAGGAAGCGCGAAGAGCGCGAACCAGGCGAGCGCCTTCGGGATGTGATCGCTCGAGTGGTGGGCGATCTCGTGCGCGAGCACCGCCTTCACCTCGCCGTCGGAGAACGTCCCGTCGATCATCGTGCTCCAGAGCACGATCTTCCGGGACGGGCCAAAGCCGACGGCGAACGCGTTGGCCTGGCTCGTCTCCCCGCTGACATCCTCGACCGCGATCGGGATCCCCGAAACACCCTGCTGCGCCTCGAGCTCGGTCGCCGATCGCTTCAGCGCGGGGTCGCGGAGAGGTGTCGTCGAACCGAGGAGGTACGGCTGGACGAACGCGAACGCCGTGCCGATGACGACGAAGACCGCCGCCCCCGGGATCCACCATGCCTCTCCGAGGCGCCGGGCGAGGAACATGACGATGAGGAGGGTGATGCAAATCGACGTGAACACCGCCGCGAGCTCGACCCAGCCGCCGAAGGCCCACTCGAGGTATCCGACCTCGCTCAGGTCGTAGCGCCGCGCCCACCAGACGCTGAGCAGGCCGAACGGCAGTTGCACGAGCCACACGATCCCGAGACCGAGCATGCCCAGCAACATGCCGGTGCCGATCGGCCCCGCGGCGGATTCGCTCGCGAAGCGAGACCCGCGACGTGCGTAGATCCAGAGCGTCACGAGGAGAGCAGCCTGCGACAACATCCAGACCACGACGAAGAACCGGTCGACATGCTCGGCGCGGCGTACGAGTGCCTCGCCGAAGACCGTCGCCGCGTCGAGCCGGACAGTAGGGAGGCTCGACGGCACCGATGTGTGGAGAAGAAGTGATGCGCACCAGACCCACGCGACTCCGGCTGCGACGCCGAGCGCGAGCCTGACCCCGCGAATCGGGCTCAGAGTGCCTCGCTCGCGGCAGATCCTTCCGGTGGGGCAGCGATGAGGAGGTCGAGCTGCAGGTCACGCGGCCGGTCCTGCACTGCCGGCGTGGAGTACGGGAACGCCTCGGTAACCAGGAACAGGTACGCGTTCGCCTGGGCGGAGTACCGCAGGCTGACCGCGCCGAGGTTGCGAAGCCCTTCGGGAACGCGGCCGGTGAAGAGGGCCGCCCACCAGCCGAGAAGTGCCACGACCAGCGCGACGGAGCCGTACGTTCCGGCGAGTATCAGAGCCGGAATCGCCAGGAGAGGCCCTCGCTGCGACGACGATCCGACGCTGCCGCTCCGGCGGGTCGATGGAGATGTCGACGGGGTAGCTCCCCGCCGCACCGGTGAAGCCGGGAAACGGCCCACCGATCACGTAGAGAAACGCGAGCACGTGGGTCGAGTAGCGAACCCATGCCGCGAAGAAACGGTGGAACGGTGTCGGCAGCCGACCGATCACGAGGGCGACGATCCACGCCGGGAAGGCAAGGACGACCACAAGTGCCGTCCAGAGGACGAGCCAGATGAGGTGGGGGACGGCCAGCGGAAACCGGAAGAACACCGTCAGCCGTGAACGACGAACGTCATCCGTGAGCTCGAGCCGCACCGCGTGCCGTGGCAACTCGAGGAACGGAACGACACGTGAGGGGTCCGTCGTCGGGTAGCGATCGGTCACGAGCATCAGGTATCCGGTCGCGTGAGCCGTGTACCCGATGCAGTACGCGAGCAGATCCCGCAGGCCGCGTGGCATCCGGCCACGCGCGAGGGTCGCGAACCAGGCCAGGAGTGCTGCGCTCGATGCGAGGCCACCGAGAGTCCATGAGCTCGTCCACCACACGTCCGCACCCGATGAGCCGGCCGAAAGACCCGACCAGTTCGTTCCCGTCAGGCCACCGCCGAGAACCGCTACGAGCAGGATGGCCGGAACTGCGAGCACGAGCCGGGCCGCAACGCGCCCGCGCGACTGCTCTGCCGAGAGATCGATCTCGAGATCCACCGGATAGCCTCGTGCGCCACCGAACGCCGGGTACGGACCCGCTGCGAGGTAGAGATAGGCGCTCACCTGAGCGGCGTAGCGGATGTACGTCGCCACGAACTCCTGCGCCCCTCTCTGGCCCTTTCCCTGGATCACGAAGGAGAACCAGAGGACGATCGAGGCGACGAGCGCGGCAATACCCCAGAACAGCAACACGACGAGGTGTGGGATCGCGAGCAACAGGCGGAAGAAGACCGTGATGCGCGAGCGCTCGAGGTCGTCGGTGACGACGACGCGGATCGGCAGATCGTGCTCCTCGGTCATGTGACCCATTCTTCCTGTTCCGTCGGTCGACTACCATGCCCGCGTGCCCGGGGCCGCAATTACGCCGCACGATGTTGCACTGGCTGCGGCTGCCATCAAGGGAGCCGTCCATCGAACGCCGACCTTCAGCACACGGAGTCTCGGTCCCGGACGGTACCTCAAGGCCGAGCTCTTCCAGCGGACGGGGTCGTTCAAGGCGCGCGGGGCGCTGAACCGCGTTCGCGCGCTGTCGCAGGATGGAGCGGGAGAGAGGCGTGATCGGCGTCTCGGCAGGCAACCACGCGCAGGCGCTCGCCTGGGCGGCCGCGGCGGAAGGAGTCGATGCCCTGCTCGTCATGTGGCAGGGCGCGAGTACCGCCAAGATCGCAGCCACGCGGAGCTATGGAGCCGAAGTCGACCTCGAGGCGTCCGGCCCCGGCGTGGCGTTCGACCGCCTGCACGAGCTCCAGGAGGCGACGGGGCGCGTTCTCGTCCATCCGTTCAACGACCCGGTCGTGATTGCCGGAGCGGGAACGGTCGGACAGGAGATTCTCGAGGACATCCCCGACGTCGACACGATCGTCGTCGCCTGCGGTGGCGGTGGCCTCGTCACGGGGATCGCAGCCGCCTGCGTCCCGCACGGCGTGCGCGTCGTCGCGGTGGAGCCGGAGCACTCGAACGCCCTCGCACTCGGTCTCGAGGCCGGCAAGCCCGTGCCCCTGACGCCGAGTACGATCGCCGACGCGCTGACGGCACCGTTTGCGGGGGAGGTCGCGATCGACGTTTGCGGACGGCTCGGAGTCGAGGTCGTGCTCGTCTCCGACGAGGAGATCCGCGCCGCGTTCAGGTTCCTCTACGAGCGGGCGAAGCTCGCCGTCGAGCCGGGCGCTGCGGCAGCGACCGCCGCCGTGCTCACAGGGAAGGTCGACGGCACCTGTCTCGTGTCCGTCGTCTCGGGAGGCAACGTCAGCCCGGATATCGCCTCTGCTATTCTGGCTGGGCCATGAAGACGGATATCCATCCCGAGTACGTCCTCGCTCACGTCACCTGTTCCTGCGGCAACGAGTTCACGACTCGTTCCACGAAGCCGGAGCTGCACGTCGAGGTCTGCTCGCACTGCCACCCGTTCTACACGGGCAAGCAGAAGCTCATGGACTCGGGCGGTCGGGTCGAGCGCTTCCAGCGCCGTCTCGAGAAGTCCGGCGGTCCTCGCCGCGGCTAGAAAGACTGTGCCCTCGTGAGTGTTTCGTACGGCGGTCAGGCCGTGCTCGAAGGGGTCATGATGCGCGGCCCCGCGGTCTGGTCTGTTGCCGTTCGTACGCCCGACGGTGAGATCGTCGCGATCACCACCCCTGTCAGCTCGCCGATGCAGCGAAACCGCCTCTGGCGCCTGCCCGTGGTGCGGGGGGTTGTTGCGCTCGGTGAATCGCTCGCGATTGGCTTCAGAGCGCTCGCAATCTCGGCGAACTACGCGATGCAGGAGGAGCGCGAGGAGGGGGCCGAGGGCGAACCGGCCGAGGTCTCGACGGAGATCTCGAAGGGGCAGATCATCTTCTCGTTCGTCATCGCGATCGGGTTCGCGCTCGCGCTCTTCAAGGTTGGGCCGGCGCTCGTGACGAACTGGCTGCCGATCGACGGCACCTACACGTTCGTCGTCGTCGAAGGGATCATCCGGGTGGCGGTCTTCATCCTCTACATCGTCCTGATCGGACTGCTGCCGGATCTCAAGCGCGTGTTTCAGTACCACGCCGCCGAGCACAAGGCAATCAACGCCCTCGAGGCCGGCTCCGAGCTGACGCCGGAGAAAGTGCAAAAGTTCAGTTTGATCCACCCGCGTTGCGGAACGGCTTTTTTGCTCTGGGTAATGGTCATCGGGATCTTCGTCTTCGCGTTCGTCGGACGCCCCGTCTGGTACTGGCTCATCGTCAGCAGGATCCTTCTGCTCCCGGTGATCGCCGGCCTTGCGTACGAGCTGATCCGATACGCCGGAAAGCACCAGGGGAACCGCGTCCTGATGACGCTGCTCGCCCCCGGGCTCTGGCTGCAGCGGCTCACGACCCGACCGCCGTCGCTCGACCAGATCGAGGTGTCGATCCGAGCGCTGGAGGAGGTCATCCGCTTCGAGCAGTCGGAGAGCGAGGGCGAGCTTCGACTGGAGTCCCGCGTCGAGGTAATGGCCTAGGCTTCGTGCTGTCGACCAGCGAATCGTAGGAGGAAGCTCGATGCCGAGGATCGTTCGTGAAGCAACCGCTCACGTGGGAGGGGAACGTCGCCCGCGGAAGTGGCGCGATCAGCGCCGCGTCGTCCGGCGCCTTCGTTGGCCTGCCGTACACGCTCGCGTCTCGTATCGGCGTTCCCGAGGGGAAGACGAGCCCGGAGGAGCTGCTCGGAGCTGCTCATGCCGCGTGTTTTACGATGTCGCTCGCGAACGAGCTCGCGACCGCGGGAACACCCCCGGTCAGCCTCGAGACGCGTTGCGTCGTGACGATGGACGAGGTCGAGGGGAAAGGCCATCAGGTCGTGCACTCCGAGATCGAGACTCGCGGAGAGGTACCGGACTGCGACGAGGCGGCGTTCGCCCAGGCAGCGGAGGCGGCCGATGCATCATGTCCTCTGTCGGCGCTCATCCGTGGCACTGCGACGGTCGCCGTCTCCGCGTCCCTACTCTAGGAACGACTCGTCAACGATCTTCCCGGGAGGGCCGGTACAGATGGCAACCGAACGAACGATGACCACGACCTGGCACGGCTCGCTCATGGACGGCGCGGGCACGATCGCCGCGGCCGGGAGCGGCGCCTTCGGCGCGCTCGATGTCAGCTGGGCCGCGCGGACCGAAGCACCGAACGGCAAGACGAGCCCGGAGGAGCTGATTGCAGCAGCGCACTCGGCGTGCTTCTCGATGGCGTTGTCCCACGGCCTCGCGCAGGGCGGCACTCCACCGGAGCGCCTCGACACGTCTGCAACCGTGACGTTCGTCCCGGGAGAGGGAATCACGAAGGTCGCCCTCCGAGTCCGGGGCGTCGTTCCGGGTGTGGACGCCGCCGCGTTCCACGAGGCGGCCGAGGCCGCGAAGGTGGGCTGCCCGGTCTCCAAGGCACTCGCGGGCGTCCCCGAGATCACGCTGGACGCTGCGCTCGCCTGACCCGGCGCGGGAACGGCGTCAGGCTCTCCCCGGGGTCGCCGCCGGCACGGCATCGGCGACCAGTCGGGACATGGGCTCCCATTCCGGCTCGTAGACATGAGCCGACTTCACGTACACCGTCAGCGAGCCGGTGGGTAGCTCGAGCTCGCCTGCGACGAGCTCTTGCAGCCGAGCAAGCTCGACGAGGTTGCCGTAGGCCTTCTTGCCGAAATCGAGGCTGTGTGCGTAGACGACGAGGTCGATGCTTCCAGCCGGAGCCCAGAAGTCGAGCATGCTGACGCACGGGATGTAGGCGCTGTCGCTGAGCGGCTCGAACGTCGTGATCGTGGCCGAGCGGGACGGCGGGATCGCCGCGGAGACGCTCGACGACCCACGCCAGCTGGTCGCGACCGCTGCCCTCGTAGTCGAAGAGGCGGCAGGCATAGCTTCGGGCATCACCGAGCTCCGCGACGTTCTTCGGAGTGAAGAAGTTGTCGTGCATCCATGCCGACCAGACGGGATCGCCGAGACGCTCGATGAGAGGATCGCCCGGATCCGGGCGATCCACGGTCAGCACCATCTGCGCGAGCTCGCGCATCGCGAGCCCGTCATACGTGGCGTCCCGGCCGTGGTCGAGGATGGCGCGGGAGGTTCGCAGCCAGCACTCGCCGAGGGTCGGTGCCTCGACGAGAGTGATCGAGTTGGCCATTGCAGAAGCATAGAGGCGCTCCTGATCCGGGCTACCATCGTCGGCATGGCCGGCATCGATTCACTCGTCGACGAGCTCGAGCGCTCGTACATCGATCTCCAGGCGCGCCTCTCCGACCCGGCCGTCTACAACGATCATCGCGAGGCCGCGGACGTCGGCAGGCGCCTCAAGGAGCTCGAGACGCCCTACAAGCTCGCCGTCGCGTGGCGTGGTGCCCAGGCCGACCTCGCGGATGTCCGCAGCGATCCGGAGCTCTCGTCGATGGCTGCGGAGCTCGAGAGCGACGTCGAACGGCTCGAGGAGGAGCTGAAGCTCGCGCTCGTCGAGCGCGATCCGGCCGACTCGAAGGACGTCATCGTCGAGATCCGCCAGGGAGTGGGAGGGGATGAGGCAGCGCTCTGGGCGGGGGATGTCTATCGAATGCTCTCTCGTTACGCGGAGCGGCGCGGGTTCAAGACGGAGATCCTCTCGGCGAACGAGAGCGAGTCGGGCGGCTTCAAGGAGATCGTCTTCGCGGTCAAGGGTGACGGCGCGTTCTCGGTCTACAAGTACGAGGGTGGGACGCACCGCGTCCAGCGTGTGCCCGAGACCGAGTCGCAGGGACGCATTCACACCTCGACTGCGACCGTCGCCGTGATGCCCGAAGCGGAAGAGGTCGAGATCGAGATTGCCGAGGCCGACCTGAAGATCGACGTCTACCGCTCGACCGGCCCGGGCGGCCAGAGCGTCAACACGACCGATTCGGCGGTGCGGATCACGCATCTCCCCACCGGCGTCGTCGTCGCGATGCAGGACGAGAAGTCGCAGCTCCAGAACCGACAGAAGGCAATGCGCGTCCTGCGCGCGCGACTCTACGAGCTCGAGCGCGAGAAGGAGCAGGCACGGCTTTCCGCCGCGCGGAAATCCCAGATCGGCGGCGGCGAGCGCGCCGAGAAGATCCGTACCTACAACTTCGCCGAGAACCGTCTCACCGACCATCGCATCAAGCTGACCGTGCACCGACTCGATCAGATTCTCGACGGCGACCTCGAGGAGTTCACCGACGCAATCCAGGCCGAGGACAGGCGCCTCTCGCTTGAGGCGGTATGACGCAGGACACCGGTGTCCGGGATACGGCCTGAGGAGACGTCAGTCGGCGCGATCCTGCGCCGCTCGACCGACTACCTGATTGCACGCGGCTCCGAGACTCCGAGGCTCGACGCCGAGCGCCTCCTCTCGAAGGCGCTCGGGTGCGAGAGGATCGACCTCTACATGGCGCTCGATCGACCGCTGACCGGGACCGAGCTCGACGCTGCACGTGAGCTCGTCGTCCGGCGCGGGGCGCGTGAGCCGCTCCAGTACGTGCTCGGCGAGTGGGGATTCCGTCACCTCACCCTCGCCGTCGACGGGCGGGCGCTCATCCCCCGGCCGGAGACGGAGATCCTCGTGGAGAGGGCTCTCGCCTTGCTGGCGGGCAGGCCATCGCCGAGGGTGCTCGACGTCGGGACGGGGACCGGCGCGATCGCGCTCGCGATCGCAGACGAGCATCCGGGGGCGGTAGTCACAGGACTCGACTTCTCGCCCGACGCGCTCGCCCTCGCTGCGGAGAACGTCGCACGAACGGGTCTCGCCGTGACGCTCGTTCAGGGCGATCTGTTCGAGGAGCTTCCTGCCGGCCCGTGGGACATCGTCGTCTCGAATCCGCCGTATGTCGAGGCATCCGACATCGCGGGCCTCGCGCCCGAGGTGCGAGACTGGGAGCCGCATCTGGCGTTGACCGCTGAAGGTGCGGTGGCGGCCGTTGCCCGTGGCGCCGCGCCCGTGCTCGCCGCCGGAGGAGGCATCGTCCTCGAGGTCGGCGAGGGCCAGGCGTCGGACGCCGCGAGCCTTCTCGCGGAGCTCGGGTTCGAGGCGATTCGCGTGACGCCGGACCTGGCGGGGATCGACCGGATCGTCGAAGGGCTGCGTCCTTGAGGGGCGCTGCGCAGCGGGCCGAGCAGCTCGCCGGCGGATCTCTCGCCGTCTTGCCGACGGACACGGTGTACGGCCTCGTGTGCGCCGCCGCGAACCGCACGGCCGCGCACGACCTCTATCGCCTCAAGGGCCGAGCCGAGATTCAGCCGACGGCAGCTGCTAGCCGCGGGTGTCGACGTCCTGCTCGAATCACTTCCCGGGCTCGACGGCCGCGCCACTGCTGCGATCCGCACCCTTCTGCCGGGACCGTTCACGCTCGTCGTATCGAATCCCGGGGGACGCTACAGCTGGCTCTCGGCCGCGCGCCCCGACGTGATCGGCGTTCGTGCTCCCGCGCTGCCCGCGGTCTGCGGCGGAGATCGTCGAGCGCGTCGGGATGATTGTTGCGACGAGCGCGAACCTGCCCGGAGGCAGCGATCCGCGGCGGCTCGACGACGTGCCCGACGAGATCCTCGCAAACGTCGCTTTCGCCGTCGACGGTGGAACGTTGCCGGGGACACCGTCCACCGTGATCGACGTCTCCGGGCCTGTTCCGACCGTGCTGCGGGCCGGCGCCGTAGACCCGGCCGAGGCGCTTGCACGGCTCGAGGCGATCCTCACAGAATCGTAACGAGACGACGACGTCATCCTTACGCTCGAGGAATAGCGTCGACCCAATGCGCAGGTCCCGCACCCCCGCGCTCGTCGCGGTCGCGCTCGCTCGTTGGAGCGATCGTCGTCTCGGGTGCCGCGGCCGCAGCACCGGTCGCGATCACCGGGACGGTGAGCGCTACCGGCGGCACGTCGGCCACGCTCAACGGCACCGTCAATCCGAGCGGTGCCGCCACCGACTGGTGGTTCGAGTACGGCAGCTCGGCCGCGTACGGATCGAAGACGGCGACAACCGGCGCGGGCTCGGGGGCGACGAACGTCGCGGTCTCGAAGGCGCTGAGCGGGCTCAGCCCCGGGACGACGTATCACTATCGACTCGTCGCAAAGAACGTGTCTGCGACGGTCACCGGCGCCGATGGGCTCTTCACGACCGCTTCTCCTCCGGCGGCGGTCACGTCGCCGGCGACGGGAGTTGGTCCCACGGTGGCGACGATTGGCGGAACGGTAGACCCGAACGGCATCGCGACCGACTGGTATGTCGAGTACGGCACGTCGTCGGCGTACGGGACGAAGACCGCCGCCGCTTCGGCGGGCTCGGGCGGGTCGCCGAAGAGCGTCTCCGTCACCGTCACCGGGCTCCAGACCGGCAAGAACTACCACTTCCGCATCGTTGCGACGAGCTCGGCAGGCACGTCGACCGGGGCCGACCGGACGTTCGTGACCGCGCAGCCTCCCACGGTCGTGACGAAGAGTGCGAGCTCGATCGGGACGAAGGGCGCGAGGCTGAACGGACAGGTCGATCCGAACAACCGCGCCACGACGATCTACTTCGAGGTACGGCACGACCACCGCCTACGGGACAAAGACGTCGTCATCGAACATCGGCTCCGGCTCGAAGCCGAAGAACGTCTGGAAGAACGTCAACGGTCTCACACCGGGCACCACGTACCACTTACCGGCTCGTCGCGAAGAACGTTGCGGGCACGATCGTCGGCGCTGACAACACCTTCACGACGAAGAGCGCGCCGATCGCGATCACCGGCCCGGCCACCACCGTGACTCCTACGTCTGCTTCGCTCGGCGGCACCGTGAACCCGAACGGCCGCTCGACATCGTGGTACGTCGAGTACGGCACGACCACCTCGTACGGCTCGCGGACGTCCTCGCGTAATGCCGGCGCCGGCTCGAGCCCGGTAGCCGTGCTCACCACCGTCTCCGGGCTCGCGCCCGGAGCGACCTTCCATTTCCGCCTCGTCGCATCGAGCTCGCTCGGCACGAGCCGGGGTACCGACACGACCTTCGTCACGACCGGCGGCCCACTTGCGGCGACCGGACCGGTCAAGTTCACAACGCTGTCGCTCTTCTCAGCGAGAGTGACCGGCACGGTCAACCCGCGGGGACTTCGCGACGACGTGGTGGATCGAGTACGGACGCACGCGTGGCTACGGATTCCGCACCGCCAAGCGATCCGTGGCGGGCTCGAACGACATTCCGGTGAGTGCGCGCTTGGGCGGCCTCAGAGCCGGCGTCCGCTGGCACTATCGCGTCGTCGCGCAGAGCACCGCGGGCAAGAACGCGGGCGCCGACGCCTCGTTCAGTACCCCGCCGAGGCCGCGCGACCCGTCCGGGCGACCCGTGAAGTGCACGATCATCGGCACACAGGCAGCCGATGTGCTGCGCGGCACGCGGCGCCGCGACGTGATCTGCGGCCTCGGGGGCAATGACGTGATCCGTGGCCTCGGGGGCAACGACGTCATCTACGGCGGCCCCGGGCGCGACATCATCGAAGGCGGCCTCGGGAACGACGTCCTGCAGGGAGGATCGGGCAACGACACGTTCCGCGTGCGGGAGGGGCGCCGGGACGTGGTCGACGGAGGCCGCGGCAGCGACCTCGCGATCGCCGACAGAAACCGCGACCGGCTCGTGAGCATCGAGCGGCGTCGTTTCTCGGGCTAGACCGGAGGCGCGGTCGGCGCGTGCCCGCTAGGCAACACCGACGAGCGGCGTGCTCGTCAGAGCGAGGAGGCCCGGGGATTCGCGGTAGATCGCCTCCATCTGCGCGAACACCTCTGGCGATGACCATGCTCGCGAACTGTGTGGCGCTCGACGCGGCTGCAGCGGCCGCGCCGCTCGAGCAACAGGATCCCACCGCCCGTCGAGCCGTGGAGGCGACCCCGAGAGGAATAGCTCGATCGCTCGTTCGAGGGAAATCTCGCGCGCGCGCCCTCAACGGGTGCGCGTGCCCTCGACGGGGACGTGCGCCAACGGAGAGTCAGATGGCGGCATTGCAGTAGCATCGGGGCACGATGAGCGCCGACCACTCCTTCGACGCGCTCCGTCGCGCCGGCCTCGCCGAGATCGACCCGGATATCGCCCTGCTCCTCGGCGACGAGCTCGAGCGGCAGCGAAGTCAGATCGAGCTCATCGCCTCGGAGAACTTCACCTGGCCTTCCGTTCTCGAGGCGGTCGGCTCGGTTCCGACGAACAAATATGCCGAGGGCTACCCCGGCAAGCGCTACTACGGGGGCTGCGAAGTGGTCGACCAGATCGAGCAGCTGGCGATCGACCGTGCCAAGGCCCTGTTCGGCGCCGAGCACGCGAACGTCCAGCCGCACGCCGGCGCACAGGCGAACATGGCCGTCTACCTCGGATTGATGCAGCCGGGCGACACGATTCTCTCGCTTCGCCTCGACCACGGTGGCCATCTGACCCACGGGCTGAGCGTCAACTTCTCGGGCCGGCTCTACACGATCGCCCACTACGGCGTCTCACGCGAGACGAGCATGGTCGACTACGACGATGTGCTCGCGCTTGCGAAGCAGCACCGTCCCAAGGTGATCCTCTGCGGCGGCTCCGCCTACCCGCGCACGGTCGAGACGAGCGAATTCCGCAAGATCGCGGATGAGGTCGGCGCACTCCTCTGGTGCGATATGGCGCATTTCTCGGGGCTCGTCGCGGCCGGCCTCCATCCCAACCCCGTCGTCGACTGCGACGTCGTGACCTCGACGACGCACAAGACCCTCGCCGGCCCGCGCGCGGGCTTCATCCTCTGTCGCGAGGAGCATGCGACCGCGATCGACCGTGCGATCTTCCCCGGCCTTCAGGGAGGGCCTCTCGAGCACGCGATCGCTGCCAAGGCGACGTGCTTCCGCATCGCAGCCTCGCCGGCGTTCCGGGAGTACCAGACGCGGGTGAGGGCGAACGCAGACGCGCTCGCCGCGGAGATCATCGCCGGTGGCCTCGACGTGCTGACGGGGGGAACCGACACCCACCTCCTGCAGCTCGACCTGCGACGCACGGAGTGGACGGGGAAGGACGCCGAGGAGCGACTCCACGCCGTCAAGCTGACCACGAACCGCAACACGGTGCCGTTCGACGAGCGGCCGCCGACCGTGGCCTCGGGCGTCAGGCTCGGGACGCCGGCCGCGACGATGCGTGGGTTCGACGACGAGGACTTCCGTGAGGTCGGCCGGATCATCGTCGGCGCGCTGGCAGACGATGCCGACGTCGCCGCACTCGCCGACCGGAGCTCTGCGCTCTGCGATCGACGCCCCCTCTATCCCGGCTTTCGCGGGTACACGGAGTACGCGGCGTGAGCGCGACCGTCATCGAGGTCGACCATCCGCTCGTCCGGCACAAGCTCGGGCTGCTCCGGGACGTCACGACGCCGACGCAGATGTTCCGTCAGCTCGTCAACGAGTTGACCCTCCTGCTCACCTACGAGGCCACCAAGACGCTCGCCGACGAGGCTGTCGAGATCGAGACGCCGCTCGAGCGCATGGGCGCCCGTCGGATCTCCGGCAAGAAGGTGGCGGTGTGCCCGATCCTGCGCGCCGGCATGGGAATGCTCGACGGCGTGCTGTCGCTGATACCCAGTGCTCGGGTCGGGTTCATCGGGCTCTATCGGGACGAAGAGACGCTGCAGCCTGTGGAGTACTACGTGAAGCTCCCGAACGACATCGCAAGCCGTGACGTGATCCTGGTCGACCCGATGCTCGCCACGGGTAACTCGACCGCTGCCGCTGTCGTGACGGTCAAGGAGGCAGGTGCAACATCGATCCGCCTGATCGCCCTGATCGCGACGCCGGAGGGAATCGCGCGAATCCACGACGAGCATCCCGACGTCGCGATCGTCGTCGCATCGATCGATCGGGGGCTCAACGAGAAGGGGTACATCGTCCCCGGCCTCGGCGATGCAGGCGACAGGCTGTACGGCACGAAATAGCTGAGGTGGACGCGCTTCGGGACGATCCGCAGGTCCTGTACGGCGCCGCTATCGCCCTGCTGATCGTCGTCCTTCTCACGCCCGCGGTGGGAGGGATGGCACGACTCCTCGGCGTCGTCGACAACCCCGGCGAGCGCCGGCTCAACCGGCGCCCCATCCCGCGACTCGGCGGCCTCGCGATCTTCATGGGCATCCTCGTCCCGTCGCTCGCCTTCCTCGATCTCTCGAGCGAGATGCGGGGGATCCTCCTCGGCGCGGCGGTCGCATGTGTCGTCGGTGCGATCGACGACTTCCGTGGGCTCGCTCCTCTCCCGAAGCTCGCGGGGCAGGTGCTCGCTGCCGCGATACCCACGGCCTTCGGCGTCTGGATCGATCACTTCACCTTCCCCTTCGTCGGTGCCGTCGACCTGCCTCCCTGGATCGGAGTGCCGCTCACCATCGTCTGGATCGTCGCGGTCATGAACATGGTCAACTTCCTCGACGGGATGGACGGCCTCGCCTCCGGCGTCTGTGCGATCTCGGGCATCACCTTTGCGATCCTCGCTCTGTCGCTCGGCAAGGTCGACGCCGCCATCCTCTCGGCGATCGTGGCCGGAGCCTGTATCGGCTTCCTGCGGCACAACTTCTTCCCCGCGCGCATCTTCATGGGCGACTCGGGGGCGCTCGTCCTCGGCTACACCCTCGCGGCGATCTCGGTCGCGGGACTGCTGAAGACGGCCTCGACCGTGGTGCTCTTCCTGCCGTTGCTCGTCCTCGCCGTGCCGATCATCGACACGTCCTTCGTCGTTCTCAAGCGGATGAAGTACAACCAGCGCATCTCCTCGGCCGATCAGTCACATCTTCACCATCGCTTCCTCAACATCGGCTTCGGCCAGCGTCGGGCGGCGCTGACGATGTGGGCCTGGACGGCGACGCTTGGCGCCGCGGCGCTCGCAACCCGCTTCATCCCGTTCCGGGCCGGCGGGGAGTGGCATGTCTGGCAGACCCTTGCCGTCGTCGCGATCGCGCTCGTCGCCCTCGGCTTCTCGGTCTACATCGTCTACCTGCTCGAGATCGTCAAGCTCGGGAACCCCCGGGTGAGGCGGCGCATCGCCGAGCGCGAGCGGAACGAGCGCAAGAGCGCGTAGGCTCGAAAGGCCGGCGGTGCGTCTCAGTCGTCGGCCGTTGCTTCCGCCGCTCAGCACGAACGAGGCGAGCCGGTCGTTGAAGTCCGGGTGGCGGTGCGGCATGTGCCCGTGACCCGGGAGGACGACCTTCTCGCCGTCGAGTCGTGCGACGAGAACGTCGCAAACGGCCTCGAACGCGTCGTGATGCCCACCCGAGACGACGAGCGTGGGGAACGACGCCGCGGCCAGACGGTCGAGCGGGATCTCTGCCTCCCAGGGCTCCACGCTCGACGACCAGGCTACGCGCGCCCTGCGCGACGGCGGCGGGGAGGGGCGACGGCGGGTCGTAGTCCGAGCCGATGTAGCGCGAGGAACCCTCGCAGGAACGCCTCGGGGTCGTGCCTCGGTCCGGCGCGCCACCATTCCTCGCCCTCCCGCGTGAAACGGTCGGCGGCGGGGTGACCGCGCGCGATGCGCGTCGCCGGCGGCTCGATCACGGTCAGCGAGCGCACCCGGGACGGCCGATCGGCAGCAACGAGGAGGCTGATGACGCCGCCGTAGGAGTGCCCGACGAGGTGGGCTCCGTCGCCGAGCCTCGCGGCGACGAGCTCGGCATCCTGGTCGAAGTCGACGCGATCCACGTCGGGGAGCGGCGGGAACCCGGGCCGTTCGACGAGATCGAGCTCGAACCGGTCGCGAAGAGCTCGTTGGCGACTCCAGGTCGGGCGAGCGCCGGTCACGCTCCCGTGCACGAAGACGATTCGCGGGGGCCGTTCGGGCATGTGACGAATGTAGTGGTTTTTGGCTGAAACAGTGGCGATCGACTGTCACAAGCTGCCTGATATGCTCCACCCGAATGGTCGCCTCGTCGCCCACCGAACCACATTCGCTCGCGACGGCTTCCGGCCTCCTGATCGGCACCGTCGGAGCCTCGATGGCCGTAGGTGCCTTTGCCGGCTGGCTTCTCGGCTCGGGCGGCCTCGGCCTGCTCGTCGGCGCGATCGTCGGAATCCCGCTCGCCGTCCTCGTCGTCTACAGGGTGTATTCGTGATCGAGGGCCTGTACGCGAAGCCACGTCCGGTGCCGGGCCGGCTTGCGCCGATGCTCGCGGGGACGGGTCTCATCGTGCTCGCGCTGCCCGGTATTCGCCGTCGCGGGATGGCCGCTCAAAGGGTGGGCGCTCGCTGCCGTTCTCTGGCTCGCCGCGCAGTCGCTCGGCTACCTACTGACGCGTCTGCCGCTGGATGAGGGTAACCTCGCCGCCTCAGGAGTGAGGGGCATCGGCATGGGATTCAGGGCATTCATCGTTGGCATACCACTGGTTGCTGTCACGGTCGCGGACGCGCGCGTCGGCGTCGCGGCGGCGCTCCTCTACGTGAGCGCGTACACGCTCGAGCTCGCGATCTCGATCGTCACGTTCTTCGGGGCGGAGGCCAAGGCATGAAGCGACTGACCGCGATCGCCCTGACCCTGTTTCTCGCCCTCCCGGCCGTTGCGCTCGCGGCGTCCGAGACCGGCGAGGAGGAGAAGTTCAACCCCGCCTCCGAGTGGACGCTTCACCCGTGGATCTCGATCAACATCGGCCCGCTCGACATGTCGATCAACAAGGCGGTCGCCTACCTGATGCTCGGGGCGGTCGTCTCCTGCGTGATCGGAATCGTGCTCATGCGGGTCAAGGTCGGCTCCGATCCCACGAAGCGCCAGGCGCTCGGGGAGACGATCTACGAGGTTGCGCAGGTTCAGATCGCAGAGCAAGGCCTGCCGACGAAGGCGATCGGGCGCTGGTTCCCCTACGTCGCGTCGCTGATGGTCTTCATCTGGGTCGTCAACATGCTCGGGTTCATCCCGTTGCCGCTCTCGGACGAGAAGTGGAAGGTCTTCGGCGTCGAGGTCCCGACGCTCGCGATCTTCGCCGCGACGTCCACGCTGTCCGTCACGCTCGCCCTCGCGTTCATGACGTGGATGTTCACGCACATCGAGGGGATTCGGGAGAACGGGGTCATGAAGTACCTCCAGAGCTGGATCCCGGACGTGCCGAAGGCGCTGTACCCGCTGATCATCCCGCTCGAGATCCTCGGCCAGTTCATGCGGCTGATCAGCCTCTCCGTCCGTCTCTACGCGAACATGCTCGCGGGACACATGCTCATCCTCACGTTCATCGGACTGATCTTCCTCGTCACGCCGTGGATCTTCCCGTTCTCCGTCCTTCTCTCGTCCGTCTTCTACCTGTTCGAGGTCGTGATCGTCGTCTCGATCCAGGCCTACATCTTCGCTGCCCTGTCTGCCATCTACATCGGTTCGGCCATCGAGCCGGAGCACTAAGGAGGAATCACCCCAATGCTGTCCTCGTTCTTTCTCCTCGCGGAGACCACTGGCGACGTCGCCGACGCCGGCAAGGCGATCGCCCTGGCCCTCGGTATCGGTCTCGGCTCGCTCGGAGCCGGCGTCGGTATCGGCAACATCTTCGGCTCGATGATCCAGGCCGTCGCCCGCCAGCCCGAGTTGCGCGGCGAGCTCCAGGGCATCCAGTGGCTCGGCTTCGCACTCACCGAGGCGGTCGTGTTCTACGGCCTCATCGGCGGCCTACTCGCGTACGTCCTCGTCTGAGTCGATGATCGACGTTCTCGCAGCCGAGTCGAGCAACGACCTGATCAAGGTCGTTCCCGGCCTCATGATCTGGACGCTGATCGCGTTCGGGATCACGTTCTTCGTGCTCAAGAAGTTCGCGTTCGGCCCCATCCAGAAGACGATCGACGCCCGCCGGGATCGCATCCGCGAGGCCGTCGAGGAGGCCGACAACGCCCGCAACGAGGCGCGCGAGCTGCTCGAGCAGAATCGGGCGATCCTGGCCGAGGCTCGCTCCGAGTCCGCATCGATCCTCGCCGAGGCGCGCAAGGTCGCAGACGACCAGATCCAGCGGGCCAAGGACGAGGCCGAGGTCGAGCGGCAGCGGCGGCTCGAGGAGACGCGCAAGCAGATCGACGCCGAGACCGTTCGCGCGATCGACCAGATCCGCGGTGAGGTCGCGGACCTCACGCTCGAGGCAACGCAGCGCGTCGTCGGCAAGGTGCTCGACTCCGACGATCAGCGTCGCCTGATCGGCGAGGCGATCGAGGGGCTCGACTTCTCCGCGCTCGAGCGGGGGAGAGGCTAGGGCCATGGCGGTAGCGGAGCGCATGTACGCGCGCGCCCTCTTCCAGGCGGCGCAGGAGCAAGGCCGTCTCGAGGTCGTGCACCGCGAGATCGGCGAGTTCGCCGACGCGGTCTCGGGATCTCCCGACCTTGCGGCGTTCCTCGCAAACCCGCAGGTCGAGCCTGCCGCGAAGGTCGGCGTGCTCGGCGAGCTCTCCGAGGGATCCGACCCGCTCGTCCACAACTTCCTCCGTCTCGTCGGGGAGAAGGGGCGGGCAAGCGAGATTCTCGGGATGCGCGACGAGCTCCAGGCGCTCGTCGACCGCGCGCAGGGACGCGTCGCGGTCGAGCTGACGACGGCGTTCGAGCTGTCCGACGACGAAGCCGCGGCGATCGTCTCCCAGATCGAGGAGGCCTCCGGTCGTACCGTTGAAGCGTCCCGAAAAGTCGACCCTGAGCTGGTCGGCGGCATGATCCTGCAGGCCGGCTCGCTGCGCGTCGACGCCAGCGTGCGCGGCCGCCTGGAGCGTCTCCGCCACGAGCTCATCACCCGGTAACCAAGGAGCAAACGTGAAGCTACGCCCCGAAGAGATCACCTCGATCCTGAAGTCCCGGATCGAGCAGTACGACGTCGAGACGGACCTCTCCGAGGTCGGCACGGTGCTGCAGATCGGCGACGGTATTGCGCGCGTCCACGGCCTCGAGAACTGCGTCTCGCTCGAGCGGCTCGAGTTCGAGCACGGCGTCGTCGGAATCGCGTTCAACCTCGAGGAGGACAACGTCGGCGTCGCCCTCTTCGGCGAGTGGCAGCTCGTCAAGGAAGGGCAGCCCGTACGACGGACGGGCGAGGTCATGAGCGTCCCCGTCGGCGAGGGCCTGCTCGGCCGCGTCGTCGACCCGCTCGGCAATCCGCTCGACGGCCAGGGGCCGATCGAGGCCGCCGAGCGTCGCCCGCTCGAGTTCAAGGCGCCGGGAGTGATCCAGCGTCAGCCCGTGACCCAGCCCCTGCAGACGGGCCTCAAGTCCATCGACGCGATGATTCCGATCGGCCGCGGCCAGCGCGAGCTGATCATCGGCGACCGCGGCACCGGCAAGACGGCGGTCGCGATCGACGCGATCATCAATCAGAAGGGCGGCGACGTGATCTGCATCTACGTCGCGGTCGGGCAGAAGGCCTCGACGGTGGCACAGGTCTACGCGAAGCTCCGCGACGAGGGTGCGATGGACTACACGATCATCGTCTCGGCTCCCGCCCAGGAGGCAGCCCCGATCAAGTGGATGGCACCGTTCGCAGGTGCGGCGATGGGCGAGTACTTCCTCTACGGCGGCAAGCACGCGCTCGTCATCTACGACGATCTCTCGAAGCACGCCGACTCCTACCGACAGCTCTCGCTGCTGCTGCGGCGCCCGCCGGGTCGTGAAGCCTTCCCTGGCGACGTCTTCTTCCTTCACTCGCGGCTGCTCGAGCGCGCGTGTCGCCTCAACGACTCGCTCGGCGGTGGCTCGCTCACGGCGCTCCCCATCATCGAGACGCAGGCCGGCGACATCGCGGCGTACATCCCGACGAACGTGATCTCGATCACCGACGGCCAGATCTTCCTCGGCTCCGAGCTCTTCTACTCGGGCGTCAAGCCGGCGATCAACGTCGGCACGTCGGTGTCACGCGTCGGCGGAAACGCACAGACGAAGGCGATGAAGAAGGTCGCCGGTCGTCTCCGACTCGACCTGGCGCAGTTCCGCGAGCTCGAGGCGTTCGCACAGTTCGGCTCCGAGCTCGACCCGGCGACACAGCAGGCACTCGGCCGGGGCGTGCGCATGGTTGCGACGCTGAACCAGCCCCAGTACCAGCCGTGGCCCTTCGAGGAGCAGGTCGTCGCCATCTACGCCGGCAACAACGGCTACCTCGATCGGGTTCCGGTCAGCCTCGTTCCACGCTTCCAGGAGGAGCTTCGCGAGACGCTCCGTTCGAGCGGTGGCGTCTACGACGCGATCCGCGAATCGAAGGATCTCGGCGAGGAGACCGTCGCGAAGCTCGACGAGGCACTCGCCCGGTTCGTCGAGGGCTTCGACACCTCCGAGGAGAAGGGTCTCGTCGTCTAGTGGCGACCGTTCAGGACCTGAAGCGGCGGATCAAATCCGTCACCAGCACGCGGAAGATCACGCGTGCACTCGAGCTCGTCGCGGCAGCCAAGCTGCGGCGCGCCCAGGTCCGGATCGAGGCCATGCGGCCGTACGCCGACACGATGAGCGACCTCGTCAGCGGCGTCGGCCGCGCCGCGAGCTCGGTACGGAGCCTGCCGCTCCTGCAGCAGCGAGAGAGCGTCGAGACCGTCCTGATCGTGCCGCTGACCGGCGACCGCGGCCTCGCCGGCGCATTCAACGGCCAGGTGCTGCGACGCGCGTTCGCGCTCGAGAAGAGCCTCGCAGGCCGAGGGCAAGAAGGTGCGGTTCGTCCCCGTGGGCAAGAAGGGTCGCTCGACGCTCACCTTCCGCGGTCGCGACGCGAGTGACGCGTTCGTCGGCTTCTCGGACGGCCCTGCCTACGCCGATGCGCAGGCGATCGCCCACCGGGTCGCCGAGCTCTACACGACGCAGGAAGTCGATCGCGTCATCCTCGTCTACAACACCTTCGTCTCGGCGTTGACCCAGAGCGTGACGGACATCGACCTCCTTCCGATCTCACCCGAGGTGCTCGAGACGGACGAGCAGGAGGCGCGCGACGACGCCATGCGTGGCGACTTCATCTTCGAGCCCGAGCCCGAGGAGATCCTGGCCCGGCTCCTGCCGGTCTACCTCGAGACGCTCGTCTACCGGGCGCTCCTCGAATCGGCAGCATCGTTCCAGGGCGCCCAGATGACGGCGATGCGGAACGCGTCCAAGAATGCCGGTGAGCTGATCGATCGCGTCACGCTGCAGATGAACCGCGCGCGGCAGGCGGAGATCACCCAGGAGATCCTCGAGGTCGTCGCGGGCGCGGAGGCGCTCTCCTAACAAATCCGGACGCCCGTCGTCTGATCGTTTGCCGGATTACACCGGTTGTATACTCCCGCACTGCCGATGTCGACAACGAGCAAGCACCCTGACGACTTCACCCCGGCAACCGTTGCCGAGCTTGCCGACGGCGGAGGGGAGTACGTCGACAACCTCTCGGGCCGTACGGCCTCACTGCCCGGTGACCTCGAGGCGATCGGTGAGTTCGCCCAGAGCGCCGAGTACGACACGGTCACGGCGGTCAAGGCGCGCGGCTACTGGGAGGGTGTCTGGATCCGGTTCCGCAAGGACCGCGTCGCGTTCGCGAGCATCTTCTTCCTCGTCTTCCTCGTCCTCGTGACCTACCCCGGCGCCTGGATCGCCGAACGTCTCATCGGTCACGGCCCGAGCGACATCCACACGGACGGCCTCGACTCGGCACTGCTTCCCGGTCGGCCCGTGGTCGTGGGTCTCCAACTTCGAGACCGGCGAGCGCCAGTTGCTCGTACTCGGCGCCGACGGCTCGCTCGGGCGCGACGAGTTCCTCCGCCTGCTGTACGGCGGGCGCGTCTCGCTCCAGGTCGCGGTCGTCTCGACGATCCTGGTGATGCTGATCGGCGTCACGCTTGGCGTCATGGCCGGCTACTACCGCGGCACGATCGACACGGTCGTCTCCCGCTTGACGGAGATCACGATGGCCTTCCCGGCGCTCCTGTTCGTGATCGCGCTCGCGAGCACCGCCGGCAGCCGGCTGAACGAGATCACTTTCGGCGGTGCGATCGCCCCGGGCGTCGTGACGCTCGTCATCGTCTTCGCCGTCTTCGGCTGGTTCTATCCGGCCCGCATCATCCGGGCGAAGGTTCTCTCGCTCCGCGAGAAGGAGTTCGTCGAAGCGGCCCTGATGACCGGCGCGAGCGACTTCCGCATCATGCGCTCGCACCTCCTGCCGCACCTCATCGCGCCGATCATCGTCTACTCGTCGCTCGTCGTCGCGAGCTTCGTGCTCGGCGAGGCGGCGCTGTCGTTCCTCGGAGTCGGGATCCAGCTCCCGACCCCGAGTTGGGGCAACCTGCTCGCGACCGCACCCGACTACTACACCTCACGTCCGCTCCTGATGGTCTGGCCCGGCGTCGCGGTCGTCCTCACGACCCTCGCATTCAACCTGCTCGGCGACGGCCTCCGTGATGCGTTCGATCCCCGCTCGCGCATGTAGGCGTCGGCGCTACCCCCTTTTCTCCGCACCTGCTAACAAACACCACCGTCGTCCGTCCAAACGTGATGGGCGACACCTTGCCCCGGTTCGGTGGCCTCCACCGGCCAGACAACGAGAGGAGTGAAATGAAGGGACGCATCCTGAGCTCCGTCGCGATGACCGCGATCGGCGCCTCAATGCTCGTCGCTGCGATGCTCGCGGGTTCGGCGTCGGGTGGCACGCAGGCCGCTTCGAAGAAGCAGGCCGGCGGGTCCATCACGATCACGAACCGCAGCGACTTCGACTACGTCGATCCAGGCCTGTCGTACTTCAGCCACACGTGGTCCATGATGTCCGCATCGCAGTTGACCCTCCTGTACTACCCGCACGTCGAGGGCGCGGCCGGTGGCCGTCTCACGCCGATGGCTGCGCAGGGCATGCCGAAGGTCAGCAAGGACGGCAAGACCTACACGTTCACGATCAAGAAGGGCTTCAAGTTCAGCAACGGGACACCCGTCACGTCGGCGAACTTCAAGCGCGCCTTCGATCGCGGCATCAACAAGACCATGCAGTCGCCGGCATCGTCGTTCCTCGACGACGTCGCGAGCTGGTCGGCGCCGAACCCGAACACGTTCATCGTCAAGCAGAAGTCGGTCGCTCCGGACTTCCTCGCGCGGACGACGATGATGTTCTTCGCCGCCGTGCCGGCCAACCTGCCGTTCACGGCCGAGGGCGTCAAGGCGCCGACGGTCTCCGCCGGCCCGTACTACCTCAAGGAGTGGAACGAGAAGACGTCCGCTCTGATGGTGCGCAACCCGTACTGGAAGAACAACGTCGAGCCGTTCAAGTCGCTCGGCTTCAAGAACAACCTCGACCAGGTCCGCTGGATCGTCGGCGCCGACCCGGCCACGCAGCGCCTCCAGTGCGAGAAGGGCGAGGCCGACATCTGCGGCTTCCCGCCCACGCAGGCCAAGGAGCTGTACGACAAGTACGGCCTCAACAAGAGCCAGTTCTTCGTGAAGCCCCAGACGACGCTCTGGTACATCGCGATGAACACGACCCGCCCGATCTTCCAGGGCAACACGCAGCTTCGCCAGGCGGTCTCGAACGCGCTCGACCGCAAGTTCATGACGGCGCAGCACGGCTACCTCGCCGGCAAGCGGACGGATCAGTTCCTGCCGTACTCGATGCCCGGCTTCAAGAACGCGCAGATCTACTCGCTCAAGGGCCCGAACTACCCGAAGGCGAAGGCTCTCGCGGCTGGTAAGACCCGTGACGGCAAGGCCGTGATGTACACGTCGAACGTCGGCGTCGGCCCGCCCATCGCGCAGTCGACCCAGTTCAACCTGAAGCAGATCGGCATCGACGTCGAGATCAAGCTGCTCGACCGCGTTGTCCAGCACGAGAAGGCAGCGACGAAGGGTGAGCCGTTCGACCTCACGTACGAGGGTTGGGGCATGGACTACCCGGATCCCGCCAACTTCATCAACGTGCTGCTCGACGGCCGCCGGATCCAGGCCGACAACAACGTCAACGTCTCGTACTTCAACGACCCGAAGTACAACACGCTGATGGACAAGGCGTACAAGCTGGCCGGTCAGCCCCGGCTCGACGCGTACGCGGCGCTCGACAAGTCGCTCATGAAGGACGCGGCTCCCGTCGCCCCGTACATCTCGACCAACGCTCGGATCCTGACGAGCACCAAGGTCGGTTGCTTCGGCTACACCTCGATCCAGGGCAACCTGCTCACGCAGATCTGCACCAAGTAAGGATCGATCGACCAGTAGGACAAATAGCGGTATCGGTGGGAGGGGCGCGAGGCGCCCCTCCCACCGCAAACCGTTGACTTTCCATCCCGTTGATCAGTTAGGCTTCGAGACCACATGCTCCGATACCTCATCCGTAGGCTTCTGTGGGCGGTCGTGCTCTTCATCGCCGTCACGTTCGTCACCTACGTGATCTTCTTCCTCGTCCCGGCCAACCCGGCGCGGCTCGCAGCCGGCCAGTCCGCCACGCCGGAGAAGGTGAGGGAGGTGGAGGAGTTCCTCGGATTGAACGACCCGGTGTACGTGCAGTACGGACGCTTTCTGAAGCGCCTCGTGTTCGAAGGCTCGCTGGGGCAGTCGTTCGTGACCCGCCAGTCCGTGAACAAGGAGATCTTCCGCGCGGCACCGATCACCGCCTCGCTCGTCTTCGGCGCCATGATCATCGTTCTCTCGGTGTCGATCCCGATCGGGATCCTCTCCGCCTTACGGCCGCGGTCGTTACTCGACAGAACCGCGATGACCTACGTGCTGATCGGCATCTCCCTGCCGTCGTTCTGGATCGCGCTGATGCTCTCGTACGTCGTCGGCTACAAGCTCGGGTGGACACCCGTTGCCGGCTACTGCGAGGTGGTGAGCGTGCCCGAGGCCTCGACCTGTGGCGGGCTCGGCCAGTGGGCGTACCACATGATCCTGCCGTGGATCACGCTCGCGATCGTCGTCGCCGGCACCTACGTGCGGTTCGTTCGCGCCGAGGTGATGGACACGATGACCCAGGACTACGTCCGCACCGCACGGGCGAAGGGCGCCCCGGAGGGTCAGGTCATGCGCTCTCACATTCTGCGTAACGCGATGCTGCCGGTCGTCACCCTGGTCGGCATGGACATCGGCCTCCTGCTCGGCGGGGCGATCTTCATCGAGGCGGTCTTCGGGCTGAACGGCCTCGGTGGGACAGCGCTCGAGTCGATCGGGCGCTTCGACCTGCCGACGCTCCAGGGTGTCGTCATCTTCGGCGCCGTCGCGATCATCCTCTTCTCGCTCATCGTCGATCTGCTCTACGCGTGGATCGATCCCCGGATCAGACTGACCTAGGGCGCGACGTTCCCATGGCACCCCTCCTGGACGTACGCGACCTGCGGACGACTTTCAGAACGGACGACGGTCTCGTCGGAGCCGTCGACGGCGTCAACTTCACCGTCGAGCCCGGCCAGGTGCTCGGAATCGTCGGTGAGTCCGGCTGCGGCAAGAGCGTGACGTGTCTCACGGTGATGGGCCTCAACGATCCGAAGAGCGCGACGTCCACGGGCGAGGTGCTGTTCCGCGGCGAGGATCTCCTCACGGCCAGTCCGAAACGACTCCGCGAGATCCGCGGCAACGAGATCGCGATGATCTTCCAGGACCCGATGACCTCGCTCAACCCGGTGCACAAGATCGGCAAGCAGCTCGAGGAGGCAGCGCTCCTCCACAACGACATGACGAAGAAGGAGGCGCGCGCCCGCTCGATCGAGATGCTCGGCGTCGTCGGCATTCCCGCATCCGACACGGCGCGTCGACGACTATCCCCACCAGTTCTCGGGCGGTATGCGTCAGCGCGTGATGATCGCCATGGCGCTGATCAACTCGCCCGACCTGCTCATCGCCGACGAGCCGACGACAGCACTCGACGTCACGACGCAGGCGCAGGTGCTCGGCGTCATCAAGAAGCTGCAGGACGAGTTCGGCACGGCGTTGATCATGATCACGCACGACCTCGGTGTCGTTGCGGAGACCGCCGACGACATCGTCGTCATGTACTCGGCCAAGGTCGTCGAGCGAGCCCCCGTGAAGGAGATCTTCAGCCGGCCTCGTCATCCCTATACCTGGGGCCTCCTCGGATCGCTGCCGCGGCTGGACGTGAACGTCGACCGGCTGGTGCAGATCCCAGGCCAGCCGCCGTCGCTGCTGAACCCGCCGCAAGGTTGCCGGTTCAATCCTCGCTGCGCGTACACGATGTCGATCTGTCGCGACACCGAGCCGCTGCTCGAGTCGGACTCCGGCGACACGACCCACCTGGATGCGTGTCACCTCGACGACGCGACCAAGCAACGCGAGGCAGCAACCCTCGTCAAGGGCATCGCGAGCGGAGCGGTGGTATGAGCACGACAACCGGCGACGAGCTGCTCGTCGTCGAGAACCTGACAAAGCACTTCCCGATCACCCAGGGGATCATCTTTCAGAAGGAGGTCGCGACGGTGAAGGCCGTCGACGGCGTCTCGTTCTCCCTTCGGCACGGAGAGACGCTCGGGATCGTCGGCGAGTCCGGCTGTGGCAAGTCCACGCTCGTACGCTGCATCCTCAAGCTGCTCGAGCCCACCTCGGGTCGGATCGTCTTCGAGGGAACGGACATCACCAAGCTCTCGCGGAGCGAGATGCGGCCGTACCGGCGCAACATGATGATGGTCTTCCAGGATCCGTATGCGTCGCTCAACGCGCGAAAGCGGGTCGGGTACATCGTCGGGGAGGCGCTCGAGATCCACGGGATCGGCACTCCGGCCGAGCAGAAGCGCCGGGTGCAGGAGCTGCTCGAGGTCGTCGGCCTCAACCCCGAGCACTACAACCGCTTCCCGCACGAGTTCTCGGGCGGGCAGCGTCAGCGCGTCGGAATCGCCCGCGCGCTCGCGGTCAACCCCAGGTTGATCCTCTGCGACGAGCCCGTCTCGGCCCTCGACGTCTCGGTGCAGGCCCAGATCCTCAACCTGCTCAAGGATCTCCAGAAGGAGTTCGGGCTGACGTACGTCTTCATCGCACACGACCTCAACGTCGTCCGTCACATCTCGGACCGCGTGATGGTGATGTACCTCGGCAAGCCGGCCGAGCTCGCCGGCCGCGACGAGC
>CAWBYH010000010.1:0-138617 GCA_963792995.1 uncultured Thermoleophilia bacterium
GGTCGGCGCCCTCGAGGAGGCAGGGATCGTCGTCCTCGAGCGCTCGCACACGATCATCGACGTGAACGGCCTCGACCTCGGCATCGTCGGCTGCAAGGGATTCATCGGAGGCTTTGCGGGTGCCGAGATCTCGGACTTCGGCGAATCCCTCTTTCGCCAGCTGTACCACGAGACGACGGACGAGGTCGCCGCTCTCGAGGAGGGCCTGGAAGCGATTGCAGGATGTCAGCGCCGGATCGTGCTGCTCCACTACTCGCCGATCACGCAGACACTCGTGGGCGAGCCCGAGCGGATCTGGGCCTTTCTCGGCTCCGGTCGGCTCGCTGCTCCGATCGGAGCGCACCGCCCGGACCTCGTGCTCCACGCCCACGCCCACAGCGGGTCGCCGCTCGGCGCGATCGGCGAGGTGCCCGTCCACAACGTCGCCGTGCACGTCATTGCAAGCGACTTCGCATTGCTCCGCTGCTGACGCTGACAGGTTTGGGCCGCCCGAGCACGGGGTATCCGAGAGCTTGGACATCCCTGCCACGAAAGGACCACTCATGGGTATCTCCGTCAGCCTCGTCCTGATCGCGATCGGTGCGATCCTCACCTGGGCCGTCACCGCGAGCGTTTCGGGGCTCGACATCAATACCGTCGGCGTGATCCTGATGATCGTCGGCGTAGCCGGTCTCGTTCTGTCGATGATCTTCTGGTCGAGCTGGGGTGGGTTCGGGACGAGAAGGGACACGACCACGGTCGTCCGAGACGAACCGCACCCTCGTTGAGCAGACGACTATGCGGGGTCGGCTCGAGTCCGAGTCGACCCCGGGTACCGTGAGTGAGCATGGACCGCGTCGCCTTGCTCGAGCAGGTCGAAGGCATCTCCGTCATGACGCTGACGGGGGAGATCGACGCATTCATCGCGCCGAGTCTGCGGCAGGAGGTGCACGAACTGCTCGCCGACCCTTCCGTCGGGCGTCTCCTGCTCGACCTGTCCGCCGTGACGTTCATGGATTCCTCTGCTCTCGGTGCGATCGTCGCCGCCCTCCGGCGGCTTCGGGAGCGCAACGGAGATCTGTGGCTCGTCGCTCCGCGAGGCAGTGCGGCCAGGATCTTCGAGTTGACGGGTCTCGACACCGTTATCGAGTTCTTTCCGGACAGAGGTGCCGCGATCAGTGCAACGATCGCGTGAACCGCAGCCGCGATCCGCTCCCGTCCCCACGACTGAGCTCGACGTCGTCGGCGACCGCGCGAATGATCGCGAGCCCCATGCCGCGATCGGCGAGCGCGTCGGGCTGCCAGTCCGAGACAGCATCCTCGTCGAAGCCCGGCCCGTCGTCCTCCACCGTCACCTCGACCCGATCGTCGGGCGTCAGTCGGAGTTCGACCCTCACATTGCCGTCCCCGTCGGGATAGGCGTGTCGGCAGACGTTCGCGGCCGCCTCCGTGACCGCGAGTCGGAGGTCGGCGACTGCTTCCTCGTCGGCGGGAGCGAGTCGCGTCAACCCGGTCAGCGCGAGCCGCGCCAGAAGGAGATATTCGGCCCGAGCCGGAAAGACGAGTGTCACTGACGATCCGGTGCTCACAGCGGGAACCCGTCCCCGTCGTCGAGACGACCGCGCATAGCCGCGAGTGCCCCACGGAGGAGCCTCGACACGTGCATCTGCGAGATCCCGAGCTCGCCGGCGATCTCCGACTGCGTGCGTCCGTGGAGAAAGCGGAGCACGATGATCTTGCGCTCGCGCTCGTCGAGCGACTCCAGCCCCGTGTGCACGATCGAGCCCCGCTCGAGGGCCTCGTAGCCTGCTTCGTCTTCTCCGAGGACGTCCATGAGCGTCATCTCACCGCTTGCGTCGACCGGCATCGCGAGTGAGGTGGGCGTATGTGCCCGCGCCGTTTCGAGCGCCTCGACGACGTCTTCCTCCTCGACACCCGCCGCCGCCGCAATCTCGGCGACCGTCGGCGCGTGGCCGAGCTCGGCAGACAGGTCGTCGACGAGGCGCGAGACACGAAGCGACAGCTCCTTCATCCGCCGGGGAACGTGCACGCTCCACGAGCGATCGCGGAAATGGCGCCTGATCTCGCCGACGATCGTGGGCACCGCATAGGTCGAGAGCTCGACGCCGCGGTCGAGGTCGAATCGATCGATCGCCTTGATCAGGCCGATCGCTCCCACCTGCACGAGGTCGTCGAGCGGCTCCCCCCTTCCCGCGTACCTGCGGGCGAGTGACTGGACGAGCGGCATCATCTCCTCGACGAGGCGATCGCGTGCCGCGTCGTCGCCATGGACACGATACGCCTCGATGAGGTCGATGTGGGCTCGGCGATCGAGCACGTGTGTCACCCCGCGACCCTGCGGAGGAGTTCCAGCTCGACCCATTCGTGCCCGTCGCGGGAATGCGTGGCAACACCGTCGACCAACCGCTCGATGATCAGTCTGCGGCCTGGATCGGCGCTGGTGCCGCTCTCGAGCGGGCCGACGCGCAGCAGGAGGCGATCCTCGTGCACCTCGACCTCGAGCTCGAGGCTCTCCGCGAGCGGCGAGCGGGCGACGGTTGTCGCCGCGAGCGTCAGTTCGTCCACGCGGTCGACCGGAAGATCCAGGCGTGCGCCGAGGCCCCCGAGAACGAGCGAGACGACTCCCGATCCGCGAGGACCGCTGGGTACGGTGAGGAGAATCCGGTCCGTCGGAGGAGCGTATCGCGTACCCGCGAGCGGTGGAGAGGTGATCATCGTTCGCGCTACACTTTCCCCGTGCCGTCGCAACCGAACCTCGTGTTGACGGCCGAGTCGAACGGGGACGCGACCATAATCCACGTCGTCGGTGAATTGGACCTCTCGACCGTCGCTGCCTTCGACACCGAACTGCGGGTGACGTCCGACCGAACGGTGGTCGTCCTCAACGACTGCACCTTCATCGACTCCTCCGCGCTGCGCTCACTCGTGCGTGCGGAGCGACTGGCCAGGGAGGCCGGAGGTGCATTCTCGCTCGCCGCTCCCTCGCAACCCGTTCGGCGCGTGCTCGAGGTCGCGGCGCTCGATCGCGTCATCCCGGTCTTCGCGACGCTCGACGAGGCCCTCACCTACGCTCCCGACGACTCCCCGCCCTCGAGCGCGGCGGCGAGATCGACGTAGAGCGGGAGGATGCGGTCGAGTAGCGTCAGCTCGAAGATCCGACGAACGTGTGGATCGTCGACCACGATCCGCACCTCCGTGCCCCGCTGGTGGGCCCGGCGTGAGGCGCCGAGCAGGACGCTGAGCATCATCGAGTCGACGAACGAGACGCCGGAGAGGTCGACGACGACGACTTTGTCGTCCGACTCGATGGCCTCTTCGAGCCCGTCCCGGAGGATCGGCGCGGTGTGGAGGTCTGCCTCACCCTGTAGAGCGACGATGGCGAAGTCGCCCTCCGCGCGTCGCACCTCCACCCGAAGGCGATGCCTCTCCAAAGCGCTTCGCTCGCCGTGCATTCCCCTGCCCTACCCTCCCTCGCGGCCGATCAAACGTCGCCCTCGAGTGACATCCGGCGCTCGAGCACCACGGTCGTTCCCGTCGGGGACGGGCGCACGGTCACGTCGTCCATCAGCGACCGCATCAGCCCGAGCCCGAGCCCGCGGTCGGTGCCCGAGCCGTTCGTCGTATTCCACCTGCCGGAATCACGCACCTCGACCTTGAGTCGGGCCGCATCATCGAGCCTCGCGACGAGGCCGAACGTGGGCTCGCTCGGGAGCTCCGCGTGCTCGATCGCATTCGCGCCGGCCTCCCACACGGCGAGAACGACATCCGAGGCCGCGGCGGCGCCCACAGGCCCGGCCGCCAGCCAGTCACGGAGCGCTTGGCGCATCTGGACAAGGCCGTCCTGTGTGGCGGGGACGGCGAGATCGAGGTCGTCCACCAGCGAGCCCGAGAAGCGGACGACGACGACCGCCACGTCGTCGGGGCGATCATCGGCGTCGAGCATTGCCCCCACGAGGCCGTCGACGAGGTCCTCGGGGTCGCCCTCCACCCGTCGCGCGGCCTCGGCGAGCATGTGCATCCCGTCATCCAGCGGCCTGTCCCTCCGCTCGACGAGCCCGTCGGTGAAGAGGACGATCGCTGACCCTGCGTCGAACTCGGCCTCACCGGCCTCTAACGGTACGAGCCCGTCCACCCCGATCGGCAGACCGCGTCCCCCCTCCAGGAACGACGTCGTCCCGTCCGGCTGCAGCACGAGCGGTGGAGGATGGCCGGCGAGGACGTACCGGACGCGCCGACGATCGGTGTCGACGACGAGATAGGCGAGCGTCGCGAAGGGAACCTCGTGGGCGCCGGCGACGAGCTTGCGCAACCGTGAGACGACGAGGTCAGGGTCCGTGTATTCGGATGCGAACGCGCGCAACGCGTTACGCAACTGACCCATCAGCGACGCCGCCAGCACGCCCTTGCCGACGACATCTCCGATCACAAGCCCGACCCGGCCGTCCTCGAGCACGATCGCGTCATACCAGTCACCACCGACGTCCACACCGTCTGTGCCCGGGAGGTACCGCGCAGCGAACTCGGCTCCGTGAACGTTCGGCAGACGGTCGGGGAGCATGCTCCGTTGCAGCGTCTCGGCGATCCCGCGTTCCGCCTCGTACCGGCCCGCGCGATCCAGCGCCTGCGTCCCCTGACTCGAGAGCGTCAGAAGCCATTCCTGATCGCGCGCGTCGAGTGGCCCGTCGTCGGGGAGCCGGAGTGCGAGCGCGCCGCTCCCGAGTGGCAGAGCGAGCCATCCGCTCTCCGCCGCCGCCGGACGACCGCTCCTCATGCACGCAGCGATGGGTGCGACAGCGCCCTCGGGAACGGCACTCGGTGAGTGCCCCAATCCGATCGTCGCGAAGATCGTCGGGCTGGCCGCGTCCGTTTGACGCAGCACGATAAGCCCTTGATCGGAGCTGACGCCTGCGGCCGCATGACTCAGGCACGTTCGACAGACATCCCTCGTCCAGACGGCGCTGGAAAGCCCGGCTGTCACCGCCTGGAGCTTGCGCAGCCGATCGGCAGACCTCTGCTCTCGCTCGAACAGCTGGGCGCGGTCGAGTGCCTGAGCAGCTTGGCGGGCGAGTGCGACGAGCGTGCTGTGATCGAACGCGTCCTCGGGCTCGTCGAACGTGCCGACCGACATCGCCCCGACGATCCGGCCGGCTACGAACAAAGGCAATGCGACGCAGGACTCCTCCGCACCGTCCACCGCAGGCGGCGAATCGGAGACCTCGTCCTGCTCTGCCGTCCAGATGACCCTGCCACGTTCGCGAACGGCACGTGTCACGGGGGATGCGTCGTCGCCCATCGGGATGACCGTCGGCGGGCCATTCCGGAGGTTCGAGGAATAGCCCCTGCTGGCCACCAATTCGAGGGTGTCCTCGTCTTCTCGGATCCCATAGACGGTCGCCGTGTCGGCACCGAGAGCTTCCGCGCCCTGGCGTACGATCGCGCGGCCCACTTCCTCGGGTGTCGCGGCGACCGCGAGGGCCTCGGTCACGATCTGCAGCGCGCGCGTGAGCTCCTGCGCTCGACGTCTGTCGGCCTGCTCGATCGCCAGGCCCGCCTGGTCTGCGAAGCGACGGATGACGGCCATCGTCGACGGAGACGGCTCGGGTATCACCCGCTCCCACTGGAGCACGAGAATGCGCTCGAACTGGCCGCCGATCACAATCGGAACCCGGAGTGACGAGAAGAGGCCGAGCTCCCGCGCATGTCGTAACGCATCTCCTCGGGTGTGCTCCTGCGCGTTCGGGACGAACATCGGGACGAGGGCGCTCAGGGTTTCGTGCATGCCCGGAAAGTCGTCGAGAGCGATTCGCGTCCCCGGCGGTAGGATCGGACTGGCCGGAACGCGCCAGGCCACCTCTATCTCCCGCCCGTCGACCGGAATCCAGATCTGCGCGATGTCGCAGCCGAACGTGCGGCGCGCCTCGTTGCACACTGCCGCCACGAGCGACTCTTCCTTTGAAGCCCGCAGGAACCGCGGAGCGACGGCGAGGATCCGGTCGAGCGACTCCCGTGAAGCGCTCTCCTGGGCATACAGCGCCGCGCGCTCGAGTGCCTGGCCGCCGAGCTCGGCAGCAATTCGAGCCATGGTGCGCACCTCCTCGGAGACCGCATCGGGGTGGTCGAATGGGAATCCCATCGCGCCGACGAGTCGGTCGCCAACGAAGACCGGCACGGCGAGGGCTCCGGACGCGTGGCTTGCGAGTGCGGCCCCGTCGGGGAACTCCGAGACGAACTCGCGCCGGCGTTGGGCCCAGGCGGGGCGACCCTCCCGGGCCGCTTGCACGATCGGGGCACGCAGGGTGAGCGGGAGTCGAGATCGTGGCGGAATCGTCTGGCCCCGAGCTCCGTCGGGATCGACGATCACGAGCTCGCCTCCTTCGAGGAGACCGAGCGCTCCTCCGCGTGCGCCGATCGTGGCGGGGACGCGCTCGACCATGACACCGGCGACCTGCTCCGGTGTGAGCGCCGCCGAGAGCAGCGCGGCGAGCTCCTGGAGGCGCTCGACGCGCTCGTACGAGCGTTCGAGCTGATCGGCCACGTCAGCCGTACGCTCGTGGCGGCGGCGCATGGCGAACGCGACCGACCCGATCACGATTGCCGTTGCGAGCGACGCGGCCCACGGTACGAGTGCCCCGTGGGCCGCATCGAGCGCGTAGCCCGGCGGTGCCAGTATCCAGAGCGCGAGCGGCCACCCTGTCGCAACCGCCGCGATCCCCGCGATCCCGCCGCCCGCCCAGATGGCCACGACGACCGCACCGATCAGGGGGGCGTAGACGACGTCGTCGGTCAACGCGTCGACGAACGCGGCGACGAGAACGCCGATCGCGGCAGCAAGGATCCCCAACGCGATCGCCACGACAATGCCGCGGGTCCGCGGACGGAGGAACCCGACCGCGTTTACCCGAACGTCAAGGGCATCTCGTTCCACCACACTGGGTCCTATACCTACGACGCCCGCCTGGCAAACCGTTCAGTTCGTCTGTCGGCCGATCCCGCACCCCACGGCGCGCGTCGCTACGGCTCTCCGGGCCGGAATCGTGACGTTCGACACGATGCGGTCGAACGTCACGATCCCAGGACTCCCCGTCAGCGTGCGACGCGGAACGAGACGAGGCGCCGCGCGGAGATGCCGGCGAGGACGGGGTCGCTCGCTTTCCGGGCGCGCACGAACATGACGAGCAGCTGCTGCTGCTGCGTTGCGGGGAAGCCGCCGAGCCGGCGGAACTCGAGTGTCGCCCAACCGTCGGCGCCGGTCTGCTGCTCGTTCGGGATCGAGAACTGGTTGTACGGAACGGCGGTCGTGTAGACGAGCGCCCCCTGGACGCTCGCACCGCACGCCGAGACATGGAAGCGGGCAGTGACGACGTCGGTGCCGAACGTGATCGTCGACGGCGAAGCCTGGTTCTGATCGATCACGAGATGAGCCGGAGGCGATACATCTCCGATCGAGATCGTCCCGTTGCTCGGTTTCCCGCACCCGTTCGACGGAGGCGGCGCGGTGGCCGGCTTGACGACCGCCGTCGGCACAGACGATGCTGTCGTCGAACCGTCCGCGTTCTTCGCCGTCACTGCGACACGCAACGTGTTCCCCGCGTCGACCGCCTTGAGCGCGTACGTGTTGGACTTCGCGCCGCTGATCGTCGCGCAGCTTCCACCGTCCGCGTCGCAGCGCCTCCAGGCGAACGAGTACGTGATCGGATCGGTCCCCGTCCACGTGCCTCGCGACGCCGTCAGCGTCTTCCCCTCCTCGGCGGCACCCGAGATCGTCGGTGGAGAGCCGTTGCTGGGCTTCACCGCGCTCGCGGCAGTGCTCGACCCGGTCAGTGAACCCGCAAGCAGAGCGGCGGCGCCGATGATCGCGGCAACGGGGAGGAGCGTGAATCGTACTGCTCTCGGTGTCATTGGGGTCCTCCTGGTTCGATCGCGCACCCCGGAGACGCCGGGGTGATGTCGTTGGTATTGCCAGGAGTACCCACGGCGACCGAAGACGCAAACGTCTCCCGCTGGCGGCGATACAGAACGCTTGCAACCGTCTGTCGCCCAACCGTCTGTCGCCCAACCGTCTGTCGCCGGGATCGGCGGCTTTCGTCGCTCCTCGCCCGAGGCGATATAGACTCGAGCCTTGGAACCGGAGCCACGAACCGAGCGTGCCACCCGGAACGAGCACATGTTCCGGCAGGTGAACGAGCGTCTCCACGTGCTCTCGGGGATCGGCGACACCGCCCCGACCCGCGAGCGTTTCATCTGTGAGTGCTTTCAGGCCGGGTGCTCGCTGGTCGTCGAGCTCACCGCGGACGAGTACCGGTCCGTGCGTTCCGACGGAACCAGGTTCCTCGTCGGCCCCGACGGTGGCCACGTCGATCTCTCTCTGGAAGACGTGCTGGAACGACACGAGAGCTACTGGGTGGTCGAGAAACGTGGCCCGGCCGCCCGGGTGGCGGAGGATCTCGCCAACGACGCGGCTCCCCTGTGATTCGCAGCAGGTCGGGCGGCTGATGTCCCGCCGGCCGGCGACCTAGACCGGCACGGCACCGACGGCAAGACCCCGACGGATCAGGGACGTCCGTCGGCCGTGCTCTTCGCGCTCGACCGTTGCGGTGATGCGCCCGCTCTCGAGGGCCTGACGTGCCATCGGCCCAGGGTTGGGAGATCCCGGGGGCGGCTGCGGGGCAGGGACCGGGTCAGGACTCGGCGAGGGGTCGGGAGGGCGGGGTGATGGAGTGTCTGGCATCGGTCGATGACTCCCTTCTCGAGCTGATCAGCTTTCTCTCGAGCTGATCATGTCGAGGACATCGTTCCCGGAACCGCGCCGGCGGAAACGAGCCGGCGTCGTTTGTCGCCCTCGCGGCGCGGGTAACTCTCCTCGGATGGATGAAGCCGGAGCTGTACGAGACCGTCGGGCGGTCATCGCCTTTGCTAACAGGCTTCCGGTCAGGCGCACGCGATCCGGCTGGGTGCTGTCCGAAGGTGGGCTCGGGACCGCATTGCGTCCAGCTGTAGCACGTTGCAAGGGAGCGTGGGTGGGGTGGGACGGAGGCTCGGAGGTGCCGCGCCGCGTACCAGGTGTGGAGGTCGATCTCCGCCCTATTTCGCTGACCAGACGCGAGGTCGACACGTACTATCACGGCTTCGCGAATCGAACACTGTGGCCCTTGCTTCACTCACTCGTCGAGCAACCGACATTCGATCGCCGGTGGTGGGATGCCTATCGCGCGGTCAACCACAGGTTCCTCGAAGCGGACGATCCAGCCGAGCCGGGGCTCCGCTGGGTGCACGACTTCCATCTGATGCTGTTGCCCGAGTTGCTCCGGAAGTCTGGATCGAGTGCGAGGATCCGCTTCTTCCTCCATGTCCCGTTCCCGCCGAGCGAGGTGTTCGCGCGCCTGCCCTGGCGTGCCCAGATCCTCGAGGGATTGTTGGGAGCCGATGTCGTCTCGTTCCACACGACCGGCTATCGCGACAACTTTCTCAGGACGTGCGCGCGTCTTCTCGATGACGTCGAGCTCAGCGGGACGACCGTGCGAACGCGCGACGGTCGGCGCATCGAGGTGACGGCCCATCCGATCTCGATCGATGCCGCGGATTTCGGTACACGGGCAGGCTCACGCGAGGTCGAGCGTGCTCTGAGGGTCTTGCGCAGGCAGTTCGAAGGTCGAAGAGTCATCCTCGGGGTCGACCGTCTCGACTACACGAAGGGGATCCCGGAACGCCTCCGCGCGATCGAGCTGCTGCTCGAGATCCGGCCGGAGCTCCGCAGGGAGCTTGCGTTCATCCAGATCGCGGTCCCGAGCAGGGGCGAGGTGCGGGAGTATCGTGAGCTTCGGTCGACCGTCGAGGAGCTGGTTGGCCGGATCAACGGCCGATTCACGGAGCCCGGCGGCGACGTTCCCGTCCACTATCTCCTCCGGGGGGTGACGCCGAGCAGGCTCGTTGCGTACTATCGCCTGGCAGACGTCTGCCTCTTGACGCCCTTGCAGGACGGAATGAACCTGGTCTCCAAGGAATACGTGACGGTACAGGCGGCAACGGGGGGCGAAGGTGTGCTCGTCCTCAGCGAGTTCGCCGGCGCGATCGAGGAACTCCCGGAAGCACTGCCCTGCAACCCGTTCGACCTCGAAGGGCTCGTGGGGACGCTCAGCCTCGCGCTCGAGCTCGGCGAGCACGACCGGAAGCAGAGGCTCCGCACAATGGCGGCCAGGATCAGCGGCCACGACGTCTTCGCCTGGCTGGACGAGGAACTGGCACAACAACAGTCGCTGACCGAGGAAGCGCATCAAGCTGGAGGCGGGTTACGGCTGCCAGCGGTCGGGGTATGAGAAACCTATGATCGGGACCATCGTCGTGGGGTATGACGGCTCGGCTGTCGGGGAGCGTGTGCTCGCGCGGTCGGCAGAGATCGCGGCCGCATTCGGCAGTGCGATCGTGGTCGTCGTAGTCGAGGAGGTTCCCTTGTCGGGATCAGCAGCACTCGGGATGGCCGACGCACTGCCGCTTCTCCCTACCGACCCGATCGATCATGAGACGGCACGGGAAGCCTGGATCGAGCGCGCGAGGAACGCTCTCGAGGATCTCGGCGCAACCTGCGAGGTCGTATCGCGGAGAGGGGTTGCGGAGCACGCGATCCTCGACGTGGCGGCCGATCGGAATGCTGACCTGATCGTCGTCGGGACGAACGAACCGGGATTCTTCGAGCGTCTCGTCGCCGGAAGTGTCAGCGGAGCCGTCGCGCGCTCGGCGACCTGCGACGTGCTCGTCGTTCACGATAGGCAGACCGGTACGGCGTGACGCGGCTCCTCGCCCGTGTCGGCGTGAGGGCCGACGTTGCCGATCAGCCATCGGCCGCCGACGAGCGGCCGGGCACATCCCGACTGCCGGCGGGCTCGCAGCTTCGACGTTAACGGCGGACGATGACTTCTACTCAGACGGCAGATGCGAGGTTGGTGGGCCAAGTAGGTTGTCATGGCCGACCTGCCGGCCTGTGGGCCCACCAGTCCGCCAGGATCACCTGAATCGATCCGGCGAGCGGGATCGCACCGAGGGCGCCGATGACGCCCGCCAACCTCGGCCCCCACAAGGACCGCGACGACCACGACGAGGGGTGAGAGCCGGACGGTGCGGCTGTATACGAGCGGCTGGAGCACGTGGTTCTCGAACTGCTGGTAGAGGATGAAGAAGATCATGAGCACGATGCCCGCGGTTGTGGAATGCAGGAAGCCGACCGCGCTCACGATGATCGCCGCGATCGTGGCCCCCGCGAGAGGAATCAGGTCGAGCAAATGCCACGATCAGCCCGAGGGCGACCGCGTACGGCACCCCGAGCCCGAGAAGCACGGCGGTCGAAACGACGCCTGCGATGAGGCTGATCGCGAGGTTCCCGGTGACGTAGCCGCCAACGGTCCGGTAGATGTCAGAGCCCACCTTGCGCCAGCGCGGCTGGGACTTCTCGTCGAGAAGCCTGTAGAACCTCTCCACCCAGACCGGGCCTTCGAGCAGCATGAACAGCGTCAGGAAGGCGATCGTGACGACGGCGATCACGGCATTGAGAATGCTCTTCGTCAAGCTCAGCGCCGTGTTCGAGAGGCCGAGGACTCCGCCGACGCCGCTCTTCTCGATCGCTTCCCGTGCCTTTTCGACGATCTGGTAGTCGCGCTCGAGAAACCCGAGCCTGCCTCGTCCCCGGGTGAGGTCGTCGATGTAGCCGGGAACCGCATCCGCGAGATCGTTGACCTCGCGGACCAGCGTCGGAACAAACGTCGCTGCGATCCCGACGATGACGAGAATCGCACCGGTGAACACGATGCCGACAGCTAGCCCACGGCTCAAGCCCCCGACCAACGAGAACTTCGACGGCCGGGTTGAGTGCCATGGCGACGAAGCAGGCGATCAGGATCCAGATGATCGCGGAGCGCGTGACCCAGAGAACCTCCAGAGCGGCCGCGACGGCAAGCACCACCCCGATCACACTGAGGATCGCACGTGGGCGAAAGCGGATGACGCGTTCATCGCTCATAGGTAGCGTTGTGGACCTCCGCGTGGCGGTCATGCCTGCCACGAGGGAGCCGGAGGGCCTGAGCGCCGCGCCGGCGGAGTTGTTCGGCGCCGCGCTCGAGCGTGACTGGAGCGCCCGGAACGGATTGACCCGCGAGACGTCGGTCGGCGCCACAGCTCGAGCAGGCGTCCGACGGAAACCACCGGTCGTTGCTGAGCTACGCGCGTTGCGCGGATTGCACGATGGCTACCGTGAGTTGTGAATGCGCCATGCGATGGCGGCGACGATGATGATCGAGATGATCGAGATCGCCCAACCTGGGCCCATGCCTTTGCCTCCTCAGCTCCGACCGACCAGGTACCACCGAGCTTCCTCAAACGGCTCGGTGATCCCCGGCCGAAGAATCCCGACGATCGCCGGCGCGGCGCGGCACCTTGCCTCCGACGACGCTATCCACTATCCGCTTGGCTCCTACTTCGACCCGCCTTCTATCGTCTCCGTGACGTACGCGGAGACGTCGGCGATCTGAGCTTTGCTCAGCGTGTCGCCAAAAGCCGGCATGCCGCCGCCACCGTTTGTCACCTGCGAGACAACCTTTTGGCGAGCGCGCTTCGACACGAGAGAAGGCCCGCCGTTGCCGCCTTTGCCGCTGAGACCGTGGCAGCCGGAGCAGTTGCTCTCGAACACCTGCATGCCGGCTACAGGATCGGGCTTGCCGGCTCCGCCATCCTGCGACGAATCGCCCGTGTGCTCGACTCCAGCTCCACCGCTTCCCGCCTCGACCGGACCGAGGTTGCCGTCGAGCGAGAACAACCAAAGGTTGGCTCCGTGGGCAGTCGCCGCGAGCGCATTGCCCCCGGCGAGAAATGCGATCTGCTCCTTGCCGTCGCGCTCGAACACGGTCACTGTGGAGTTCGCGCCGGCGCCCGTCTGGAAGCTCCAGTGAAGCTTCCCGTCGGCAGCCCCGTACGCCTGCAGCTCGCCGTTGTTTCGGCCCACGAAGACCAGCCCGCCTCCGGTCGTGACGGTGCCTGAGTAGCACGACTCGGGCCACCTCTTCTGCCACGCGATCTTCCCCGTCGTCGGGTCCCAGGCACCGAAGTACCCGGTCTGAGAGCCGAAGCCGGTCGTTGTGAAGACGCTGCCGAGCGCGGACTTCCCGGGCTCTTTGGGAGCCTCTATTCCGCTCCGCGTGTACCCGGAGACGGCCCGCTGCGCACAGATGTAGATCAGCCCCGTCTTTGGGTTATAGCTCGTCGGCTGCCAGTTGACTCCGCCCTGAGGTCCCGGGGCGATGACCCTGATCTCCTTCCCGAACGGCTCGAATATCCGCCCTGCCAAGACCTCCGGTGTCTTGCCATTGCCGTCCTCCTTGGTGAGCTTGCGGATCTTCGCGACGTCCGCGTCGGTGATCTCGTGCGGTATGAACGGGTCGTACGAGGGGATCGGCTGCGTTCCGGACGTCTTCTGGGTCGGGTCTTGCGGCACCTTCGTCTCCGGGGTGGGAAGCAGCGGCTTGCCGGTCTCCCGGTCGACGACGTAGGTCCACCCCGTTTTGCTCGTCTGCGCAAGCGCCTTGCGCTCTTTGCCGCCGTAGGTCGCGTCGAACAGGACGACAGGGCTCGGGCTGTCGTAGTCCCAGATGTCGTGGTGAACCTGCTGGAAATGCCAGCGGTAGGCTCCCGTGTTAGCGTCGAGCGCGACGATCGACGCGGCAAAGAGGTTGTCTCCTGCACGTCCGCTGCCGTCGAGGTCGGGCGAGGCATTACCGGTCGAGAAGTAGATCAGTCCGAGCTCGGGGTCGAGAGCCGGCGTCTGCCACACGGGTGCGCCACCGTGCATCCAGGCGTCGTCGTTCGCCGGCCAGGTGTCGTGCCCCTTATCTCCTGGTCCCGGGATCGTGTGGAACTGCCAGACAAGCTTCCCGGTTCTCGCGTCGTAGGCCTGAACGCGTCCGCGGATCCCGAACTCTCCCCCGGAGACGCCGGTGACGACCTTGCCGTCGTAGTAGAGCGGCGCCGCGGTGATGGTGTACCCCTTCCGCCAGTCTCCGACGGCCGTCTTCCAATCGACCTTGCCGGTGCGCTGGTCGAGCGCGACGAGATTTCCGTCCAGCTGCCCGATGAACACTTTCCCCTCTCCGAGGGCGACGCCGCGGCTGAGCCAGCCGCAGCACACCGTGCTGATCTTCTGGGAGATTCCTGCGGCGTACTTCCACTTGATCTTCCCGCTCGCCGCGTCGACGGCGAACACGTCATCGTTGCCGGTCGGAATGTAGATGACGCCGTCCTCGACGATGGGCTGCCCCTCGGCCGAATACTTCGCTTCCTTTGCCGAGCCGAGATCGGTCCTCCAGACTCCCTTGAGCCCATCGACGTTCTCCGCCGTGATCTGGTCGAGAGGCGCATAACGCTGGTTGAACGTCGTACCCCCGTTCGTCGGCCACGCACGTTCAGAGCCCTGCGCCGCTTCGTGGTAGAGGTGCACGAGGTACCCCGAGACAGTGGCGATGGCGGCGATTACGACGATGGACACAGCCGTCCATACGAGAAGGGCGACATCAACATGCGGTCGGCGGTGGGCGCGGCCCGACGCCCGCGCGTCCGCCTGCGGTAGCGCCCGCTCGGCGTCACCATCCGCGCGATCCGAGCCAACGTAGATTGATCGTAGGGGCACACCGTCGAACGAGCGGTCGGGTCGCATCGCCTCGGAGGCGCGGGATTCATCCTCTTCCGCCAGCACGACCACGATCTCGTCTGCAGGGAACGTGGCCAGCGCATCGCGAATCGCGAGCCCGACCTCTGCTTCACCCGCCACCGCCTCGACCGTCTCCGCCGGAAGCTCGCCGGCAGTCTCCTCGGCGATCTCCTTCGCCTCTGCGAATGCCTGCTCATCATTCGCGAGCCAGTCCAGGAAACCCTGGCGCACAACGGGGACGACAACCTTCACCGAGCTCGCCCGGCTGATGCTGCCTCGGACCTTCTCGTGGGCGCCGGGCACGGTGCTCACGAGAAGGATGTTCCGCCCGCCCCCGGCGACCTCACCCTCCTCGCCGACGGCTGCCTCGCCGTTCTTTCTCACGTCCGCTTCCTCTCGACCGCCTGCGCGAGCGCCTGTCTCCACATCCTCGAGCCACCGTCGGCTCCGCGGCCCATGGCGCAGAGCGGGGCTCTTGTTGTGCAGCCGGGCGCTGAGCTTCGGTGCCAGCGCGGCGCCCCGCGGTGCCCGGACGAGATGTTCTCCTTCGAACAGCCACGCCGCCTCATTCCACTCACGGTGCCGGAATCGCACCGCGTTGACGGTGCGGGCAGCGATCTCCTCGGCCCTGTCCACGGAGCAGCCACTCTCGAGCTCGGAGGTGCTTCGTGTGCTCGAACCGGCGCGCTTGCTCGATCCTTTCTCGACGCCATACGAGGCGGCGGCGACATGAGCCTGCTCCTCTCTCGGGTGCGGTGGATCTCTTCTCGCCGATTTCATGCCCCGCGGCAGCAGTTGTGAAACCTCGGCGCTGCTCAGGTCACGTTCGAGCCGGGGTCAGGCAGGGCGGGTTGTAGGCTCAGGCGAATCAACGCTCGCTTACCCGGCGTGGTATGCGAGCAGCGCAACGGCGATCGCGAGAGTCGCGAGAAGGGCGACGACGGCAGTGACCGCGACGATCACGAGGAGCGGCGTCGCCGGGCTCTCACCGTCGGCGGCGAGATTCTCGAGTCGCTGCAATTCCGCCACTGGATGCGCTGCCAGACGTGCTGCCTCGTCCTTGATCTCTTGCGTGAGAACTACTGTGCCGTCATCGTGATCTGGAGGTGACGGAGCTGTGCTCATAACACTCCCGTTCCGGATTCAGACGCGCGGGCGATACCTGGATCGCTTCAGAGACTCGAGGCATGCGACCAGCGCCTGGGTGGTCTACACGGCAGGTCTTTCGTCGGTGATGTCGTCTTCCACGCTTCCGGCTGCTCGAGCGCCCGCGTCTCCCTGCACCGGGGCCGGGGTACGACGCGGAACGCTCGGCGGATCGGGCTCTGCGCCCGCAGGTTCCCGGCGCCCGAGCCGATCGGCGGCCCAACTCGCGGCGTTCTCGAGAGCATTCTCCGCTCTGTTGACGAGGTCGCCGCCCTCGTGCTCCATTCGTTCGCGCTTCGTGGTCATCGAGAGATCTCCTTTCTCGCTTTCTCGCACATCGGGTTGGTGAGTCGAAATGGCGACGGGGTTCTCCTACCCTTGACCTGGACTGTCGAAACCGCCGGTGTACCGCCCCGATCGAGCGGGCGCGTCTCGCTCGCGACGACAAGCGACGCAATATGCGGTATCCCTCACGCGAGTCAGAGGGTGCCGGCGGCCAGCCCCTCGCCTGTCCGGCCCATTGCCGTTTGGGATTCTTGCCGTTTGGGATCCGCCGCGCGGTGGTATGAGGTCGGCATGTTCCTTGGGGTCAGATCGAATATCTCGTGCTCGAATATCTCGTGCTCGAATATCTCGTGCGCAGCCGCGTTCGCACTGACGGTCCTTGTTCTGGCAGCGTCCGGGTGTGGCGATGAGGGCGGAGGCAGCGATCAGGCGTCCCTCCGTGTTGCGGTCGTGACGGACATCGGTGGCTTGAACGACCACGGCTTCAATGCGCTCGCGAACGAGGGTTTGCTGCGGGCCGAGCAGGATCTCGGTGTCGAGGGTCGCGTGCTGATCTCGAACTCGTCGGCCGACTATGTTCCCAACCTGTCCACGGCAGCGCGCGACGGCTATGACGTGGTGATCGGCAACGGCTTTCTGATGGGTGATGCGGTCGCGAGCGCCGCCGAGCGGTTCCCCGACACGCAGTTCGGGATCATCGACTATCCGTGGGAGGCGCTCACGGGGAAGCCCCAGAACGCAGTCGGCCTCATCTTTGCCGAGCAGGAGGCCGGATACCTCGCCGGGGTGGCGGCCGCGACCGTTTCGGAGAGCGGTGTCGTGAGCTCCGTCGGCGGCCAGGCTGTTCCCGCCGTCGTGGCGTTCCTCGCCGGTTTCAAGGCCGGTGCGAAGGCAACGCGACCTGACGTGCTCGTTCTCTCGGCATATTCGCAGGACTTCGTCGATCAGGCGAAGTGCAAGGAGCTCGCGTTGAACCAGATTGCACGGCGCTCAGACGTCGTCTTCGCCGCAGCGGGTGGTTGCGGACTCGGCGCTCTGCAGACTGCCAAGGAGCCGGGCCGGTGGGGGATCGGCGTCGACAGCGACCAGTCGTTCCTCGGCACTCATATCCTCACGAGCGCAACGAAGAAGGTCGACAAAGCTGTTTACGACACCATCGAGAGCGTGATCGACGGCAGGTTCTCGGGAGGTAAGAGCGTCATCTTCGACATCGCGAATGGCGGCGTTGGATACGGGAAAGTGAGTTCGAGCGCGCCCGGCCGGGATGCCTTGATCAATGCCCTCGATGAGGCCTCAGCAAAGATCGCGAGCGGCAAAATCACGCCCCCGAAGGACTGAGCGGTGACGATCTCAGGGCAGAGGGTTCAAGGAGTGCGGCCGCATGTGCTCGCCTAACGCGTCCGAACGCGCGTGCCTACCCGGCGCGGAGACCTTGCGCGCCTTGTATGCCCCCAACGGGATTCGAACCCGTGCTGCCACCTTGAAAGGGTGGTGACCTAGGCCGCTAGTCGATGGGGGCGGCGGCTCGGATCCTACCTGTGCAAGCCGTTTGCGCCCTTCGCTCGGGGGCTAGAGAACTCGTGACCACGCTCTTGCCCTGTTTTTGCCCAATTCTGAGGTTTGCCAATCGACGCGCTGCCATGCCTGGTTCGATCCCGAAGCGAGAACGGGGTTCGATGATGACGAAGTCACGAGCTGGTTTCACGTGGCAACCCCGGTGTGGTGGGATCGACTATTAGCGTGATTGAAGGCAGTGGATTCCTCGAATCGCGTGCGCAAGTTCGATTCCTGCCGGGGCGTCACCTCTCTATTGCACGGACGCAATTGCACCGACGCACCTGCTACCAGGTCTCGGGGCTAGCCGCTTTCCGGCGCGCTATCAAGGGTTCGGGCCATGGAGCGCATTTGCACGGGAGGTCTGCTGTCTCGGGTATCAATGCTCAGATGATTTCGTTCGGGGCGATCGGTCGGCGTTGGGCCTGAGCCGTAGGCGACTGCTGGCGAGGGCAGCCGCGGCCGTCGGGGTTCTGCTCGGGGGCGGGCGGGCCCGTGCGGCCCCGGCGTCGTCGAACGCGATTCGACGGGTGAGTGTCCGTAATGGATCGCGGGCTTTTCCAGGTGATCGGCTGGGCTTTGCGACGATCAGCCCTCGCAGCGGCGGCGGTCGGGCTGGGGCGATCGTCGACGTGGTTGCGGAACGCCGGCTGGATGCGACGTTCGAGGTCGTCAGTCGGAATCGGGTTGGCGTGAAGGTCCTCGAAAGGACACCGATCTCGCTCGTCGCAGGGAGGAACAAGATCAGGTGGTCGCCGAAGCCCTCGCTGCAGCCGGGCTCGTACATCCTGAGGCTGCGTCAGCTGGAGACGTTGCCGGCCCCGGTGTTGGGCTCGGCGGTCGTCCGCGTGCTCGAGGTGGAGGCGACGTTCACGAAGCGCAGCGCTGTGCTGGGCTCATCCGTGCCGTTGGCTGTGCAGACGGACGCTCCGTGGCTGCAGATGACGCTCCTTCGTTGCGGGCCGGAGGAGGGGCCGACCAACAGCAACTCCGAGATCCGAGGAATCCCGGTCAGCGAGCCGCAGCGCATCGATCTGAGCCGCAGGCGCGGCCGGCTGACCAACATCTCGGTCGCGATCGACACCCAGACGAGTGGCCTCTACGCGGCGCGCCTCGAGGGACCCTCCGGGTACCTCGGGTTCGCGCCGCTGATCCTGCGCCCTCCGACGCCCGTGCAACGTGTCGCCGTCGTGTTGCCGACGACCACGTGGCAGGCGTACAACTATTACGACCGAGACGGTGATGGGTTCGGTGACAGCTGGTACTCGTTGTGGACGCGCAAGCGGATCGACCTGACTCGGCCGCATCTCCACCGGGGCGTGCCGGAGCGTTACCGAAGCTACGACGTCCAGTTCCTTCACTGGCTCGCGTCGCGGGGTCACGAGGTCGACATGTACGCGGACGAAGACATCGACCGCTTCGCCTCGCGGGAGGCGTTGCGCTCGGCTTACGACCTGATCGTGTTCCCGGGTCACACGGAGTATGTCACGAAGCGGCTCTTCGACCTCGTCCAGGGCTACCGCGACCTCGGCGGCCGGCTGATGTTCCTCTCGGCGAACAACTTCTTCCGGCGGGTCAATCGCTCAGGGAGCCAGGCCGAGCTCATCGGTCAATGGCGCGACCAGGGCAGGCCCGAGGCTGCGCTTCTCGGGGCGCAATACCTCGCGAACGACAGCGGCGAACGACAACAACCGTACGTCGTGGGCGACAGCGAGGCAGCGGGCTGGGCCTTTTCGAAGACGGGCCTCACACCCGGCGCCCAGTTTGGCCGATACGGAATCGAGATCGACGCCACAACACCACGGTCTCCCGCGGGTGTCGAAGTCCTCGCCCGGATTCCCGACCTCTTCGGGCCTGGCCGCTCCGCAGAAATGACGTACTACGAGACGCCCGCCGGCGCTCGAGTCTTCTCAGCGGGCGTCCTCAACTTCGGCGGGACCATCATGCTGTGGCCCGAAACGGGACGACTCCTCGACAACATCTGGGCCAGGCTCATCGGATAGCCTGTACGCGCGCCGACGAAGGGTCTCGTCATGCGGATTCGCGGAGATCGGCGCGCGCTGTGAGCATCCGGCAATGCTTGCGGCGACGGTCGGCCACTTCGGCGATCGTTGTAAGGTTAGCCTTACAACGTTCTGGTAGGTTTCCGCGCATGGCAGCGAAGCCGACCCGCCGAGACAAGCGATTCTGGGCCACGTGGGGGCTCTGGATTCTCGCGGCGTTCACGATCATGGCCGTGATCGCGGGAATCGGCGTTGTCGCGCAGAGCGGTTCGCCGAACCCGACCGAGGCAACGTCTTCCCAATCGCACGCGGTCGTGGTCGTAAACAGCGCCGTGATCGTCTTCCGAGAGGGATTGGAGGCGATCCTGATCTTCGCGGCGGTCACGGCATCGATGCTCGGGGCGCAACGGCGGCTGCGCAAGCCGGTTGTGACCGGTGCTGTCGCAGCGTTCGGGGCGACCGTGGCGACGTGGTTCCTGGCGCAAGCGATCCTGGCGCAGTTCTCCGCGTATGCCGACGAGCTCCTGGCGATCACGGGCCTGCTCGCGATCGGTGTGCTGCTCGTCGTGATGAACTGGTTCTTCCACAAGGTCTACTGGACACAGTGGATCGGGAAGCGCAACGACCAGCGGAAGCGCGCGCTGGCTAGGTCGGCGGAGGGTGGCTTCCTGGCTGGGCAAGCTCTTGCGCTCGTCCTGCTCGGGTTCTCGAGCGTCTATCGTGAGGGCTTCGAGGTTGTCCTGTTCCTGCAAACGCTCCAGCTCCAAGCCGGGACGCCCGCCGTCCTCGAAGGAGTCGCGATCGGCCTCGCCGGCACGGCCGCCGTCGGAGTCGTCACGTTCTTCCTCCAGCAGAAGCTGCCCTACCGGCGCATGCTCGTCGTCACGGGCATCATGCTCGGAGTCGTTCTCGTGGTGATGGTCGGAGGCAGCGCCCGCACCCTGCAAGACCTCGGCTGGATCCCGACCACACCACTCGGAATCACGCTCCCAGACTGGCTCGCACGTTGGTTCGAGGTCGTCCCAACCTTGGAGACACTCAGCCTGCAGCTCATCGCCGCAATCCTCGTCGTCGGCTCCTACTTCGCGGCTCGCTACGTCAAGGTACGACGCCCACTCCAGCGAGGGGAATTCCCCGCAGTCAGGCCGGACGTCCCACCCGCCGAACTCGAGGCAATCCGACTATAGACCCCCCAAACACACCCGGCGAGAGGCAACCGGCCAGGGCTGAGCGGGAGGCGGTTGTGGTGTTAGGGAGGAGTAGCCGGTCTACTTATACGGGGCAGTGGTGAGCGGGATTGGAAGCATCGGCCGGCGGCGGAGCGGGGATGTAAGGGCGCCGACGTCGGAGGCGAACGCGGCGCAGGCCGAGCACTGCTTCAGGAGGGCGTCGGTTGGCGTACCTCGAGGAACGACGCTGGTAACGCGACAACCCACCGGGGGCTATTGCCCCAGAGCATCACGTGCGCGGAGAGGCTCATCGCACGCGGGGGAGGGTGGGCGGAGCGCACGTGATTCGCCGCCTTGTGACTTTCGGTCAAGTTCCCAGCTGAGGCTACAACGCTACGTAGCTACCGGAACTCGGCTTTGCCTACTCCTCCGTCCGTGGACACATCGGGGCACCCTTGAGGTCGTGGGTTGCCGTGGCGGGACGGTGCTCAGCGTTTGGTGAGGAAGTCCGCGACGGTGTTGATCTGCCGGCTTGTGAGTCTGCCTTTGAAGGAGGGCATCAGGCCTTTGCCCCAGGTGACTCGTTGGATGACGAGGTCGCGTGACGGTTTGGCGGTGTCGAGGTTAGGCCCATATGTCCCAACCGTGTTGGCGGCGGCGAGCCCGTGGCAGGTGCCGCAGCCGGACGCGAGGAAGATCTCTTTGCCGGTGGCCGGAGCGGCGGCGCTCTTCGCTGATCCTGCTTTCGCCGGGTCGAGCCGGTAGACCGCTCCTGAGGCAAGTGTGATGTAGACGCGCTCGAGGGCGTCGGTGCCGAAGGATTCGATGCCGGGTTCGTAGATGTGAAGCGAGCGCCTGCTTGCGAGCTTCCCTTTCTTTACACGGAGGACGGTCACCTCGCCAAGGCAGTAGTCGGCGTAGAGGAAGCGGCCGCCGAGCAGCGGGAGCCTCGGATCGTGGACGACCACGCCCGCGACGACTGAGCAGTTGCCTCCTTCGCGGGCGTACTCGTAGAGCGGCAGTGTCCGGCCAGGGCACATGCTGGCGGGGAACTTCGTCGACGGCAGGTTTCCCTCGAAGCACGGCCAACCGAAGTTGGTTCCCTGAACGTTGGCGGCCGGAGCGTACTTGATCGACTCGCGGACGAACTCTCCGACATCACCGACGTACAGACCACCGGTCTTCGGGTCGATCGTGTAGCGCCACGGGTTCCGAAGGCCGCGGGCGACGACGCGCGTCGCGCCTGTCGTCGGGTTGACACGCAGGATCTTGCCATTGGGATCGTTCAGCCGCTGAGCGCGCATCTTGTCCTGCCACTCGTTGAGACCGCCGTCTCCGGTGCTGAGGTAGAGCTTCGCGCCTGGGCCGAACAGCAGCAGACCACCGAAATGCTCGCCGGAGCGATGCACGAACGACAGAACCTCTCGTCGTGTCGTCAGATCGGCCTTGTTCGGATTCGAGGCCGAGCGGCGAAACTCGAGCAGGTGGGTGTGCTCGTCGGTCCCGGCGAAGTAGATGTAGAACAACCCGTTCCGTGCATAGCCCGGACTGAACGCCAGCGACAGCAGGCCTGGCTCGTTTCCCGGCGCCACCTCGGAGGAGATGTCGAGAAAGGGGGTAGCGAGCTTGCGGCCGTTCAGCACCACCCGGATTCGGCCCGCCTTCTCGACCACGAACAGCCTTCTCGTGTCGCCCGGAGGCGACGTGAGGTAATCGGGGAAGTCGAACTTCCCCACCAGCTTCAGCTGCACCTCGCGCTTCGGTACAGGCTTCGCATCGGTCGTCGCCCCCGCGTTCAGCGCCAGCAGACCGGCTGCGGCCAACCCAAGGATGGTGAGCGCCGGAGCGATCCGCATCGCACCGAACCTACCTGCCCGTGCCACGCCACGCATGCGATCCAGGCGAGCTCTTACACAACTCCCAGCTGGCACTCAGAACTTGCACGGATGATGAGACGGCGACACGGAGAGTTGCCGCACGTTGCGACGGCAACGGTACTGGCGCGGGAACCAGGACGCAACGATCTCGCACTGCTGACAAGAGGAGCTTCGGCCGTCCTTCCGGCCGGGGCTCTTTACGCAAGGAAGACGATATGAGCCCGTACAGAGCTGTTGTTGCTGCAGCGGCGGCGCAGGCGATTCCCGCGACGGCGCTAGCTGGATCGGGCACGGGTGGCGTCGGCTACGACCCTCACATGGCACGGGGCAGCGCTCAGATGAGCTCCGGATGTTGCGTCCGAACGAGCTCGTCTAGCTCCGTCGCGTTCCCGGCCCGACCGACAACGTCGTAGTTCGCTCTTGGTGAGCAGGGTGATCGATCCCTCCTCGGGGCCTCGCCGTCGACCGCACCGTGACAACGAAAGCATCATCGATACGGCCCGGAGAAACCGTCGTCGTACAGGGTGCAACGGAGACGAACGGAACCGTAAAGGCGACCGGAGTCACCGTGACCGCTGACTGAGCCACGCCGCTCCTCTCCTAGCCCTGGAAATCGAAACGAACGGCGACACCCGCCGCCTGCGACGCCACGGCGTACACCCGAAAGGTGCGCGTCGACTATCGACCGATCTGGACGGCGTATGACCGCTGAATACCACGTTCGTGGAAGTCGGCTAGGATTTTTTGTCGATGGTGGAAGCGGCAGCAAGCCGAGTGATGGTGATCGGCCTCGACTGTGCGGAGCCGTCACTCGTTCTCGACCGCTGGCGTGACGAGCTCCCGAACCTCGCACGCCTGATGGACGGCGGCGTCTCGGGGCGGCTCACGTCGGTCGTGCCGCCGATCACGATGCCCGCGTGGTCCTGCATGATGTCGAGCCGCACTCCCGGCGACCTCGGGATCTACGGCTTCCGTAACCGGAGCGACCACACCTACGACGGCAACTTCATCGCGGACGGATCGTCGATCAAGGCGGACCGGCTCTGGGATCTTCTCGGTCGTGCCGGCCGCAGCTCGATCGTCATCGGCGTTCCGGGTACCTACCCGCCCCGGCCGCTCCGCGGCGTCCTCGTCAGCTGCTTCCTCACCCCCTCCGTCGCGAGCCGCTACACGTACCCGCCCGCGCTGCGCGAGGAGGTAGCCGAGACGGTGGGCGAGTACCTGTTCGACTGCACGGACTTCCGTACCGAGGACAAGGACGGCCTGCTGCGCCAGATCTACGAGATGACCGACCGGCGCTTCCAGCTCGCCGAGCACCTGCTCGAGACGCGTCCCTGGGAGCTGTTCGCGATGGTCGAGATGGGCTCCGACCGGATCCATCACGGCTTCTGGAAGTACATGGACGCCGAGCACCGCAAGCACGAGGCCGGGAGCCCGTACGAGGATGCGATCCTCGCCTACCACAAGCACCTCGACACACTGATCGGGCGCCTCCTCCGGCACGCGGACGACGAGACGCTGATCCTCGTCGTCTCCGACCACGGCGCGAAGCGCCTGGACGGCGGCATCCGCATCAACGAGTGGTTGCGCCAGGAAGGGCTGCTCACCCTCACGGCCGAGCCGGACGGTGTTACCTCACCGCGCGCGGTCGGGATCGAGTGGGGCCAGACGACCGCCTGGGGGGAGGGCGGCTACTACGCGCGGGTCTATCTCAACGTCGCGGGACGCGAGCCGAACGGCACCGTGGCGCCGGAGGATTACGAGCGCGTGCGCGACGAGCTCGCGGAGCGCCTGGCGGCGATTCCGGACGACGAGGGCCGCCCGATGGACACCCACGTCTACAAGCCCGAAGGGCTGTACGACCACGTCGGAGGCGTCGCGCCCGATCTGATCGTGATCTTCGGCGATCTGCTCTGGCGGTCGGTGGGGACGGTGGGCGGCGAGGAAGGCGTGCACACGTTCGAGAACGACACCGGCCCGGACGACGCGAATCATGCACAGGACGGGCTCTGGATCGCCGCCGGGGCCGGAGTGACCGCCCGCGGCACCCGCGACGCGCACCTTCTCGACATCGCTCCCACCGTTCTCGAGCTGCTCGGGCTTGCGGTCCCTGACGACATGCGTGGCTCGAGCCTCCGTGACGAGCTCGGAGCAACTGCGTGAACTTCATCGTCTACGTCTCGGACGCGCTGCGAACGGACCACGTTGGTTGCTACGGGGCGCGCCGCATCCGCACGCCGACGATCGACGAGCTCGCTCGCGGTGGGGTGCGCTTCGATCAGGCGATCACCCCGGCCCCGTGGACGTGCCCGTCGACGGCGTCGATGGTCACCGGCCTCTACCCGCACAATCACGGCTACCTGCACTGGGACGCTCCGCTCGACCCGGGCCTGCCGACGCTGTTCTCCGTGGCCGCCGCGAACGGCTACACGACGGGAAGCTTCGTGTTCGACGACAACTACCTGTTCAAAGGGTTCCCGGACGCGAACGTCGCCGGCTCGAGCGACACGCTCGACGGTGTCGTCGAGTGGCTGCGCGCCCATCGGAACGAGCCGTTCGTCCTCTGGTTCCACTCCTGGGCGACCCACATGCCGTACGACATCGACCACGCGCTGCGGAAGGAGTGGCTCGCGGCGAAGGAGGAGATCGTCCAGGGCATCCAGTCGGACAGCGCGAGCAAGCTCGGAGCCCTCCGCGAGATGTACGCGCAGGCCGTCGAGCGATCGTCCGAGGTCGTTCTCGCCGGCTTTCTCGAGGAGCTCGAGGCTCTCGGCCTGAAGGACGACACGATGCTCGTGTTCCTCAGCGATCACGGCGAGTCCTGGGGCGAGCGCTTCGCCGACAAGACCGCCGTCAAGGGCACATTCCACATGCACGGCGCCGCGCTCTACGACGAGATCGCGGAGGTGCCGCTGATCGTCTCGGCGCCGGGACACGTCAATCCGGGTGTCGTCGACGCCCAGGTGAGCCTCGTCGATCTCACGCCAACGCTGCTCGACTACGCCGGCGCCCCGCTCGAGGGCGTCGACGGCTCTACGCTCCGGTCGCCTCTGGAGACCGGAGTGGGTGAAGGAGGGCCGGTCTGGATCGTCGGCACGGATGCGGGGCGCGTATCCCAGCTCGCGCTCCGCGCACCGCCGTGGAAGCTGGTCGTCCACCTCGAATCAGGGGAGGAAGAGGCCTACCGGCTCGACCTCGACCCGCGCGAGAGGCACAGCAGACCGGACGAGGTACCGCCGGAGCTCCGTGAGCGCCTCTACGCGGAGATCGAACAGGTCGATCACGTCGAGGTCAGCGACGAGGAGGCGGCCGTTGTCGAGTCGCGTCTCGCCGACCTCGGATATCTTTAGGCTTTTCGACACGATGCCGGACGCGAGGTGGGGTTGGGATCTGTCCCGGAGGTGTCGGGCGCGAGCACGAGATGCACTTCCGGGCGCGGCAGGGCAGTGCCGGGACATGACGGGAAGTGAGGTGGGCCACCATCGGAATCCGAGGTCAATTGATCACCGAGCATGAAACCGGGTCGACCCCGGCCCTCGAGGGGCTGTTCGCGGACATGTTCCTGATCCGGCGGTTCGAGGAGACGCTCATCGATCTCTTCGGCGCCGGCAAGATCTCCGGCACGACCCACACGTGCATCGGCCAGGAAGCGGATGCGATCGGGGTCGTCTCGTGCCTCGACGCCGAGCGCGACGTGATCGTCAGCAATCACCGCTGTCACGGTCACTATCTGGCGTTCACCGGCGACGTCGACGGCCTCCTGCGCGAGATACTCGGGCGCGAGGGTGGGGTCTGCGGCGGCAAGGGCGGGAGTCAGCACCTCTGCACCGACAACTTCTATTCGAACGGGATCCTCGGCAGCACGGTGCCGCTCGCGACCGGGATCGCGCTCGCCGAGCGGGAGCGCGGTGCGGGAGCGGTGACGACGGTCTTCGTCGGCGACGGCACGCTCGGCCAGGGGGTGCTGTACGAGAGCCTCAACATCGCCTCCCTCTGGCGCCTGCCGCTGCTCGTCGTCGTCGAGCACAACGGCTACGCACAGACGACCCCCTCGGCGCTTCAGATCGCGGGCGACGTCGAGGCGCGCGCCGCGGCCTTCGGTGTCCCCACCGCGCGTCTCGACTCGACGGACGTGACCGAGATCCGGGACGCCGCCGACGCCGCCGTCGCACACGTCCGCAGCACCGGCGGTCCGTTCTTCCTCGTGATCGACACCTACAGGTTCAGCCCTCACAGCAAGGGGGACGACTTCCGCGATCCCGAGGAGATTGCGGCGCGACGCGAGCGCGATCCGCTCGCGATCGTCGGAGCCCGCCTCGATCCAGCAGCTCGCACCGCGATCGAGGAGTCGTGCGAGGCGCGACTCGCGGCCGCCGTCGCAGAGACGCTCGACGCCCCCGTTGCCGCGCCGGAGCAGGGGACACCGTGAGCGCCCGCTGCGCCCAGGTGCTGAACGAGGCCCTCCACGGGATCTTCGAGGAGCGCGACGACGTGTACCTTCTCGGCGAGGACGTGCTGGACCCCTACGGAGGCGCGTTCAAGATCGCGGCCGGTCTGAGCACGCGCTGGCCCGAGCGGGTGCTCACCACCCCGATCAGCGAGCCGGCGCTGTTCGGCATCGCCGGCGGTCTCGCGCTACGCGGGTACCGGCCGATCCTCGAGGTCATGTTCGGGGACTTCATCACGCTCGGGTTCGACCAGATCGTCAACGGCATCGCGAAGTTCCCCGAGATGTTCGACGGCAAGGCGAGCGTGCCCCTCGTCGTCAGGACGCCGATGGGAGGCGGGCGGGGCTACGGCCCGACGCACAGCCAGTCACTCGAGAAGCTCCTCCTCGGCGTGCCCGGCATCACCGTCGTCGCGCCGAGCGAGTGTCACGCCCTCGGGGAGATGCTGGGCGAGGCGGTCGCGGACGACCAACCGGTCTTCTTCATCGAGAACAAGCTCCTCTACGGACGCCCGAACCGCCGTCCCGTGGGCGGCCGGGTCGACGAGTTCAGCTGTATCGAGAGCGGAGGCCGCTATCCCGCGCTGACGTTCTCGGGCAACGACTTCGACGGCGGCGAGGCGACGATCGTCACCTATGGAGGCATGCTGCCGCCGACGCTCGACGCGGCGAGGGAGCTCATTCTCGAGCACGAGATCTTCACCGAGGTCGTTGCGCTCTCGCAGCTTCTCCCCCTCGACCTCGAGCCCGTGTTCGATTCGATCGCGCGCACCGGCTCGCTCGTGACCGTCGAGGAGGGCACGCGCACGGGCGGTGTCGGCGCGGAGATCGCCGCACGCGTGCAGGAGCGCGCCTGGCGCGACCTTCGAGGCCCGATCCGCCGGGTCGCCGCGCGAGACGGAATCGTGCCCACCGCAAGAGCGCTCGAGGACGACATGCTGCCCGGCAGTCACGACGTGATCGCCGCGGTCATCGAGTCGGCCGGCGTGAGGAGCTGAGGGAATGCTCGAGATCGTTCTCACCCGAGACGATGCGAACAGCGACTCGGCCCTTCTCGTCGAGTGGCTCGTCGGCGACAGGGAGGATGTCCGGAAGGGGCAGGCCGTCTGCGCGGTGGAAACCTCCAAGGCGTCGTTCGACCTGGAAGCACCCGGCGACGGCACCCTGATCTGGCTCGCGCGCGCCGGCGACGAGGTGGAGATCGGCGGCTCGGTCGCACTCGTCGCAGAGAGCGATGCCGACCTCGCGGACGCCGATGCGAAGACGACGTCGGTTGCGCCTGCGGCCGCCCCTCTGCAGCGTCGCCGGCCGGGCAGCGCTCCGTCACGCGGAAGGCCGCCGAGCTCGCCGAGCAGTACGGCATCGATCTCGACCTGATCGAGAAGTCGGGGTTCATCACCGTCGACGACATCGAAGCATTTCGCGCGGCCGCTCAGGAGGACACCGGTGACGACGACGACGACCTCGTCTTCGCCGGCCTGTCGACCGAGAACGTGACGCTGCCGCCGTGTTCGACGTGGACGAGCAGGAGGGCATCGTCGATCCGGCCTTCCTCGCCACGCTCGCGGCGGACCCTGCGGCGTTCGGAGCGTTGCCCTCCGAGGAGAAGCTCGATGCGTATCGCACGCACGGCGCGAGCGTCGGCAACGGCGTGACTCTCGGAGCGGGCACCATCATCGTCGCCCCCCGGATCGTTCTCGGCGACGGTGTCACGATCGGAGACGGCAGCAGGATTCGGTGCCACGAGATCTTCGCCGCGGGAGAGCTCGCCCTGCTCGGCGCCTCGTTCCAGCTGACGTGTCGCCGTGCCTTCATCGGCGCCGGGACCTGGACTGGCGACCGGATCCTCATCGGCGGCGGCGGTGCGGGTGATCCGTGGGCGACGTTCGTGATCGGCGACCTCGGCTTCATCGGCGACGAGGCGTTCATCAACGTCTGCCGTCCCGTCCTGATCGGTCGGGAGGCGTTCGTGACGATGCGGTCGATACTGCTCACCCACAACGTCGGCCACTCGCTGCTCGAGGGGTTCGAGAACCGCTTTGCCGGGATCGTGCTCGAAGATCGGGCACAGGTCGGGGTGGGAGCCGTCGTCTATGCGGGCTGCCGGGTCGGGCTCGAATCGATCATCGCCTCGAACTCCTACGTCGTCTCCGACATCAAGCCGCGTTCTCTCGCGATCGGGGTGCCGGCCCGTGTCACCGGGGCTGCGAGCCGTGCTCCCGAGCGCTCCCGACAGGTTGCTCTCGCCCGCCAGATGATGAAGGAGCTGCGGCAGCTCATCATGCTCCGCGGCGTCGAGACGGAGGACCTGGACGATCAGGGACTGGAGGGCTTTGCGGTGGTCACCGGCGCCGAGGGACCGGCTCGCATCCTCTTCTGCGAGCGGCTAGGCGCGACGTCGGTTCAGGCGGGTGACGGCGAGACCGTCGTGCTGACGCTCGCTGTCGACGGCGATCCGCCGGCCGGCTGCGCGGTCCTCGATCTCCTCGGGCGCCGGGTCCACGGCGTGGGCGGCGTCGCCCTCGAGTCGGTCCGCGAGTTCTGCCGGAAGCGCGGCATCCGCTTCGAGCCAGGCCCGTGGCGCTATAGCGACGGGTTCCTCTAGGTCGTCCGAGGCACGAGGCGGGGGCTCAGGAGAGGTCGATCCGGTCGAGGCCGATGAAGTCGAACCGGTGAACGCTCTCCGCCTCGACGAACGACTCCATCGTCTCGCGCATCGTCGTTCCCTCGTACACCCAGATCGCCGGGTGGATCATGAGATGGAGCCAGTCGAGCTCCCCGCGCGCGAGCTCGTCGTGCGGGCACGCGTGCTCATTCCCCCGAAAGCCCCAGCGATGGTTGGAGTCCGACCGGAAGTGCTCTCGGTCGAACCAGGGTGCGCTCATGGCGTTGACCACGCCTTCAACGGGATCCGTCAGGTACTCGAGGTCGGGGTTGTGCCACGCGACGACCGGCTCGAACCGTTCGTCGAGATCGATGCGGGGCCAGACGGCGTGGTGGCCGATTCGTCCACCGAGCTCGCGGAGCCGGGCAATGGCGTCCTTGCCCTCGATCGAGGCCAGGTTGTAGAAGACCGAACGCGTCATCAGGAACCAGGTCGACCACGCCCCGACGTCTGCCTCCACCTCTGCCATTTGCAGGGCGGCCTGGAGCGAGAGGTCGACGTCGTGACGGATGATGAGGTCGCCCTCCGTCGGAGGCCGATCGAAGCCGGCGAACGTGTAGCCGCCGGTCTTTGCCGCCTCGAGCAGCTCCCGGTAGTGGTCGAGCGAGAACGAGCAACCGCCGCCGGCCGCGTCGCCCGCCGCCGCCACTAGCCTCCCTCCGGTTCGACCTCGACCTCGAACAGCGCCGCTCCGGCATCGGCTCGGTCGAGCGCCGCCGCGACGTTCTCGCCGACTGCGATGACCCAGCCTCGCCGATCCGAGATGCGCATCACCGGTCGCAGGATGTCGCCCTCCTTGATGTACGCCGCCGCCTCGACGACACCCGGAGAGGCCAGCACCGGTTCGAGCGAACCGACCCGGGTGACGCGCCCGGTGGGCAGCACGCCGGGCTCGGCGGTCAGGAAGCGCACGGCCGTCGGGCGATCGTGCTGTCGCTCGAGCAACGCCTCCGGCACGTCCTCCCCGAGCGCCATGCGAAGCTGCACCTCGAGGATGTCGACGCCGAGTGCGTGGCGCAGGTGCTCTCCCATCAGGCCACCGATCCGCGCCGCGCATTCGACGACGACGATGCGACCATCCGGCGTTGCGAGTAGCTGCGGGAAGGCGATGCCGGTGCGGAGCCCGAGGGCCTTCGCCGCACCCGCCGCGACGCGCTTCGCCTCCTCGAGCTGTGGCCCTTCGACGCCCGGAGGGTAGAGGTGAATCCAGCTGACGCCGAAGCTTGAGCCGGGCGGCCGCAGACGGTCACAGAGCATGATCGAGCGTGCCTCGCCGTCGACCATGATCACGATCCCGTTCATCTCGGTCCCCTCGACGTACTCCTCGAGGATCGCGACGCCGGACGGCGAGGCAGCGATCGTCTCGGGCAAGTGGGTCGTGAGCTCGGCCTCCGAGGTAATCCGGTAGACACCGCTCTGCCCGCTCGCGTCTGCGGGCTTGAGCACAGCCGGCAGCCCGATCTCCTCCAGCGCATCCGCGCTCTCGTCCGTCGTCCGCAGGTGAGCGAACCGCGGCTGCGGCAGCGATGCCTCGGCGAGCGCTTCACGCATCTTCACCTTGTTGGTCATCTTCTCTGCGGTCTCGACGCCGATGCCCGGCAAGCCGAGGGCCTCTGCCACGCGAGCGATGATCGGCACGGCTCTCTCTGCCTGCACCGTCGTGATGCCGTCGATTCCGAGGTCGCGCACGTCCTCCAGGAGGGCGTCGGCGTCGACGAAGTCGACGACGCGCGTGACGTCTGCGAAGCGGAAGGCGGTTGCGTCCGCGTTCCGGTCGGCGGCGACGACTCGAAGTCCGAGCTCCTTCGCCCGGCGGATCACCGCCATCTGGTAGTTGCCGGCGCCTACGATCAGGATCGTCTTCATGCGGGCATCCCGAGCGCCGCGCGTCTGCCTGCCGGAGCGGGCCTGCACGACGTCCATGCAACCGGGGCGGCGCGACCACAGCCGCCCGAACCCGGCGGTCGCAAGAGCAGGCCCATCTCACCATCGTAGTCGCTGCCGTACTCCGACCTCGAACGACAGGGCAGGCGCTGGTGCCGCCCGGCTCCCTCCCGGGCGCCCACGAATCCCGGCGGGGCTTGAACGCGTGTGGTATTGAGGAGGCGACGCGGAGGGCACGATCGAAACGACAGGTGTGGCGAGGGCGACGCCCGACCTCGGTTCAGAGGTCGTCGGACGCGAGTCGGAGCTCGCGGGTCTTGTCGCGTTCCTGGAGGCCGATCCGCTGCAGGGCGGCATCGTGCTGGTCGGAGGCCCCGGTATCGGCAAGACGACGCTCTGGGAGTGCGGAGTGGAGTCTGCCCGGCAACGAGGCGCGCGTGTCCTCGTGGCACGGCCGAGTGACGCGGAGGCGCGACTGGCCTTCTCGTCGTTGATCGACCTGTTCGACGGGGTCGAGTCGGAGGAGCTCGCGAGTCTCCCGGTTCCACAGCTTCACGCGCTCGACGTCGCGCTTCTGCGGGCCGCGTCCGACGGGCACGCTCCCGAGACCCACGCTGTCGGCGTCGGCCTGCTCAATGCGCTGCGTCATCTGGCGGGCCGAGACAAGATCCTCGTGGCGCTGGACGATATCCAGTGGCTCGACGCGTCCTCGGCCTCGGCGCTGACGTTCGCAGCCCGGCGGCTCGCAGCGGATCAGGTCGGCTTTCTCCTCGCCCGGCGACCGGGTCCCGCATCACCGCTCGAGCAGGCGCTCGAACCGCGCGGGGTCGAGCGGCTCGATCTCGCGCCTCTGGGCGTCGGGGCGATCGGCCGCGTCCTGCGCGACCGCCTCGGGTTGAACGTCTCGCGACAGCTGCTCCGCCGAATCTACGACGCGACTCTCGGGAACCCCCTGTTCGCGCTCGAGGTCGGCCGCAAGCTCGTCGACGACGGCCCGCCGGGGATCGGGGAGGACATTCCCGTGCCCGACGCGGTCGAAGATCTCCTCGGTCTGCGGGTCGACCGCCTGCCGAAGGACGTGCGACGGCTGCTGCTGACCGTCGCGTTGAGCCCCGACCTCAGGGTGGGTCAGCTTGCGAGCCTGGCCGACCCCGCCGCGCTCGACGTTGCCGTCCAGACGGGTGTTCTCGTCGTCAGCGGCGATCACGTGCGTGCTTCGCACCCGCTCCTTGCTGCCGCGGTCGTCGGGCGGGCACCCGCCGCCGAATGTCGGGAGATCCATCGCCGGCTCGCCGCGGCCGTCGGGGACGGCGAGCTCGGTACCTGGCACCTTGCGCTCGCAGCAGCCCGTCCGGACTCGACCCTCGCCGCCAGGGTCTCGGCCGCCGCGGCCGCCGGCCGCCGCGCGCGGAGCATCCGAGACCGCGGTCGAGTTCGCCGATCGTGCGCTCCACCTCACCCCGGCCAACGACCCGGAGCGCGCCTTCCGAATTCTCCAGCTCGCGGGCTACCTCGAGGTGGCAGGCGAGAAGCAGCGACTCACCGACCTGCTCCTGCCCGCTCTCGGCTCGCTTCCCCCCGGTGCGCTCCGCGTGCGCGCGTGCCTTCTGCTCGCGAGCGGTCAGGTGACCGGCAACGAGGAGATTCGGCGGTTCCTCGAGCGGGCGCTCGCCGAGACCGGCGACGACGCGATGGCGAGAGCGGCCGTGCTGGCCGAGATGGCCGCAAACGACGCAGGCGTGCGGGTCACGGGCATCCCGGCCGCCGAGGCGGCGGCTCTCGAAGCCCTGTCTGCCGCCGGGAGCGCCGACAGAGACGTGCGTCGAGCAGCCCTCTACGCACTCGGCTGGGCGCGGAGCCTCGGCGGAAGCCCGATTGACGATCTCTGCGACCGCTTCCATGCTCCGTCCGTCGTCCATGCCTACCTCGCCGCGTCGCCCGAGCGTGTCGCGGCCCAGCGGCTCGTGTGGCGAGGCGCGTTGAGCGACGGGCGCCATGTTCTTCTCGAAATGCTCGCTGCCGCCGACGAACGCGGTGAGCCGTCGTCGTACGCGCTCCTCCGCCTGCACGTCTGCGAGCTGGAGTTGCGCGCCGGCGACTGGGATGCCGCGGAGCGGAGGCTGGACGAATGGGCCGAGTCGTCCGACCGTGAGCTGCTGCTCTGGCCGATGTACGAACGGTGTCGCGCATTGCTGGCGGTGGGCCGGGGCCGGGCCAGGGAGGCGAGACGGTGGGCGACGGAGGCGATGGCGCGGGCCGAGGAGACCGGCGTGCGCTGGGATCTGCTCGAGACCCGCCGGGCACTCGGGATGCTCGATCTCCTGGGCCGTGACCCCGGCGAGGCGACCGTGCAGCTCCGCGCTGTCTGGGAGCACACCGAGCGCGAGGGAGTCCGAGACCCGGGTGCCTTTCCGGTGGCAGCCGATCTCGTCGAGGCGCTCGTCGAGCTGGGAGAGCTTCCGGAGGCTGAACGCGTGACGGCCGTGCTCTCAGCGCGCGCCGAGGAGCAGGAGCATCCGTGGGGTCGGATCACCGCGCGTCGGTGCGGTGCGATCGTGGCGCTCGCGGACACGTACGACGAGCAGGCTGTCGCGGCGCTCGAGCAGGCGGCCCGAGACTACGCCGAGCTCGGTCTCGCGCCTGACCGCGCCCGGACGCTCCTCTGCCTCGGGCGCGCCCAGCGCAGGTTCAGGAAGTGGGGTCTCGCCCGCGAGACACTGGAGGAGGCTGCCTCTGCCTTCGACGAGCTGGGCTCGCCTGGCTGGGCGGAGGCGGCTCGTTCGGAGCTCGCCCGCGTCGGGGCTCGTCGCCCGACGCCCGAGGGACGCCTGACCCCGGCAGAGCATCGGGTCGCCGAGCTTGCGGCCCGCGGGCTCGCGAACAAGCAGATCGCGCGGGAAATGGTCGTCACCGTCAAGACCGTCGAGTTTCACCTCTCGAACACGTACGCGAAGCTCGGGATCCGGTCCCGCGGTGAGCTCGCGCCGATCCTGGGGTGGCGTGCACCCGAGGCTGATACCCCAGGGTCGTAGCTCGAAAAGACCAGGGCTTTCAGCAGTTTCCGGCGGCGGTGCGCCGCCCTACTGTCGAGGACGTGACCAGGTGCCCATGGGCGAGATCGGCCCTCGGAGCTCCGGACGTCACGACATCCCGGCCACGGCCGGTCAACGACAGACGAAAGGAACGACATGACGAGCACGATTGACGCACCCGCCCCGGACCTGGTGGCGGTCAAGCAACGGCAGCAGCAGGCCTGGGCGAGCGGCGACTTTCACGTCGTCGCGGCCCGGATCGTGCTTGCCGCGGAGCATCTCTGTGACACCGCCGACCTGCAGGCGGGGTGGCAGGTCCTCGACGTCGCAACCGGGAGCGGCAACGCCGCGATCGCAGCCGCACGCCTGCGGTTGCGAGGCGATCGGCGTCGACTACGTGCCGAGCCTTCTCGAGCGCGGCCGCGAGCGAGCGGCGGCTGAAGGGCTCGACGTGGCACTGCTCGAAGGCGACGCCGAAGCGCTTCCGTTCACCGACAGCTCCTTCGACGCCGTCACCTCCGTCTACGGGGTGATGTTCGCCCCTGACCACGCGAAGGCGGCCTCGGAGCTCCTGCGCGTCAGCAAGCCCGGCGGCACGATCGCCCTCGCGAGCTGGACGCCGGACGGGTTCGTCGGCGAGCTGTTCCGGACGATCGCACGGCACGTGCCGCCGCCCGCAGGCGTGCCGTCGCCGATGCTCTGGGGTAGTGAGACGTACCTCCGTGACCTGCTCGGAAACGAGATCTCGTCGCTCCAGGTCACCGAGCGGGACTTCACGTTCCGGTTCCGCTCGGCGGAGGAGTTCGTGGACTTCTTCCGCACGTGGTACGGCCCGACGCTGAAGGCGTTCACGGCGCTCGACGGTCGGGACGCGCGACGCGCGCTCGAGGACGACCTCGTCGCGCTCGCCCGGAGGTTCGACCGGCTCGGGACCGGCGGCGCGGTCGCGATCCCGGCGGCGTACACGGAGGCCGTTGCGATCAAGGCATGACGTGACGGGAGGGAGGGCGCGCGACCCGCGCGCCCTCCCTCCAGCCAGTGCGAACAGGCGTCGAGAGCGCCGCGACGAGGGCGCTCGCACGTCACGTGTAGCGCAGCGAACCCGGCGTTGTCAGCACCTCGCCCGTCTCGAGCCACGTCTTGAGGCCGGAGAGGATCATCGGCCAGCCGCCGTAGATCTCCGCATTTGCCCCCTCACGCAGCTGGTCGTGCGTCACGGTGAGTCGACACGAGTCCTCACCGACGGGCTCGATCTCCCAGGTGATCCTCGACGTTCCCTCGCTCTTCACCTCGTCGCTCCAGAGCGCCGTCATCGACTGAACCAGGCGGTGCGGAGGGTCGACCTCGAGATTCTCGCCTTCGCCCAGGGGGACGCTGCCTTCGCGGGCGCTCATCCGGTAGGGCGAGCCGGGTGTCATCTCGGAGTCGACCCTGGCACCGAACGTGTACCGGCTGCGCTGCGCCGGGTCGGTGATCGCCTCCCAGAGGCGCTCGGGGGTGGTGCGGATGTAGATCTCGAACACCTTTTCCATCGTCATCTCCATTCGGTTTTTCAGGTCGACGAGCCCTGCTGCCCAGGGCTCCGCGTATTTGCTCACCCAGCGGTCGTGGACGAGCCTGATCGGGACCGGATTGAGGAAGTGCTGCTTTTCCCGGCCGCGCTTTCGTGTCACGACGAGACCAGCCTGCTCGAGGATCTTGAGGTGCTTCATCACTCCGAAGCGGGTCATCGAAAAGCGCTCGGTCAGCGCCGTGAGCGACTGTCCGTCCTCTCGGTAGAGCGCGTCGAGCAGGTGCCGGCGCGTCGGATCGGCGAGTGCCCGGAAGACGTCGTCCATCGAGCCATATTACGTGACCAAAGGGTCACGTGTCAAGCATCCCCCACCGAAGCGCGCAGAACACGATCCAGTCCGGGGCCGCGCTACGCTTGCCTTCGGATGTCCCCGGACGACCCAGGGTTCCGGCCGGCGCGGCTCGGGTCTGACTACGGCCTCGCACGCCTCACCCTCCACTGGCAGGCAGCGTTCGATGCGGCCGATGCGGCGCTCCGTGCAGCTGCGCCCGACCTGCCGCCGGGCGAGCTCGGCGGGCGACGCCAGAACCTTGTCGCAGAGGAAGGCAGGACGCTCACCCTGCTCCGGCGCTTCGCCACGGAGCACCTCGTCACGCCGCCGCCACACCTCTTCTTCGGTCCGATCAGCCCACAGATGCTCGGGTTGCCGTCGTCCCTGCAAGCGTGTGTGTTCGAGCTCGACGGCGTTCTCGCCAACAGCGCGGCGATGCATCGTGCTGCCTGGTCGGAGACGTTCGATCCGTTCCTCCTCCATCGGTCGTCGCTCACGCGTCGCGAGGTGATCCCGTTCGACCCGCGGGGCGACTACGAGACGTACATCGACGGGCGCCCACGTCTGGAGGGGGTCAGGGAGTTCCTCGGGAGTCGTGGGATCAGCCTCGCTGCCGGTGACGCGGCCGACCCACCCGGAGCGGAGACCGTCCACGGGCTCGCCAATCGAAAGGCGGACGCGCTCTCGTCGCTCCTGATGCGGCAGGGCGTCTCCGCATTCGGTGGCGCGCGACGGTACCTCGCGGCGGCGCGGCACGCAGCCCTTCGGAGTGCTGTGGTGTCCGTCAGCGAGAACACGAACGCGATGCTCGATCTGTCAGGGCTCGCTCCCCTCCTCGAAGCGATCGTGGACGGCGAGTCGATGAGTGCTGAGGGGCTCCGGCGTCTTCCGGAGCCGGATACGTTTCTCGCCGCCACGCGCCTGCTCGGGGTCGCGCCCGAGCGAACCGCGGCCTTCGTCCATGACCTCGTCGGCGTGAGTGCCGCGCGGTCGGCGGGATTCGGCTTCATCGTCGGGGTCGAGCGAAGCGGACGCGAGGAAGCCATGCTGGCGCACGGCGCAGATCGGGTCGTTCGGGATCTCGGGGATCTCATGCGAGCCGGCCTCAGCGGCTGATCGGGGAGATGGGCCGTTCGCTCGACGCACGTCCGCTACCGTGGTAGCACACGAAGACCGGACTTCGGCGGCGCCCTCTGCGCTCTCCCTATCCGTTCGCAGAGGGAGGCGATCATGGCGGCAGCCGCAACGAAGCTCAGCTTCGACAACGGCGGGGCGTTCATCGAAGAGACCCGTCGGGAGGTCGAGCAGTATCTCGCGCGCGGGAGCACGCGGCTCAAGGGCGCAGTCCAGCTCTATGCGAAGGCGCCGATCGCGCTGGCGTTGACCGCCGTGTCGTGGGCGGTGCTGATCTTCGCGAGCCCGGGCATCTTCGTCATGGCACTCGGTCTCCTCGGCCTCGTTGCGGGGGCGATGCTGACCGCGTTCTGCGTCCAGCACGACGCGAATCACGGCGCCTACTTCAAGCGCCGGCGCTGGAACCACCTGGTCGGCTGGTCGACCGACTCCTTGCTCGGCTTCTCGAGCTACGCGTGGCGGGTCAAGCACAACGTCGCCCACCACACCTACACCAACGTCGACGGATTCGACGACGATGCGACCCAGGTGCCGCTCGCCCGCTTCACCCCTTCTCAGCCGGCACGCCCCTGGTATCGCTTCCAGCAGTACTACATCTGGCCGATGTACACGCTCATGGGCCTTCGTTGGCAGACGGTCGGGGATCTCGCCGCCTTCCAGCGTGGCTCGGTCGGTACCAGCACGCTGCGGCGGCCGCGCGGCTGGACGCTCGTCGGGATCGTGGCGGGCAAGGCATTCTTCATCACCTGGGCGCTCGTGCTCCCGATGCTCGTCTACCCGTGGTGGGGCGTCCTCGGGGCGTACATCATCTTCACGATGGTCACGAGCCTGATCATGGCGACGACATTCCAGCTCGCGCATTGCGTCGAGGAGGCGTCGTTCGCTTCGGCAGACGAGCTCCGAGCCGAGCGGCGGATCTGGGCCGTGCACGAGGTCGAGACAACAGTCGACTTCTGCCCGCGTAACCCGGTCATCACCTGGATGCTCGGCGGCCTCAACTTCCAGATCGAGCATCACCTGTTCCCGAAGGTGCCGCACACCCACTACCCGAAGATCGCCGAGATCGTGCGGCGCAACTGCCTCAAGCACGATGTGCGCTACTCGTTTCACCCGTCTCTCGCGCGCGCACTGCGGTCGCACTTCCTTCATCTCCGTGAGATGGGGCGACTGGGTCTGCCTCCCGAGATCGAGATGGGGTAGGCGGTCCGACGCTAGTCTGCGTCGATGGGCGCCGCGACGGTCACCGAGATTGCATACTCTCCCGTCAAGGGGCTCGCGCTCGCGTTCCACGACGAGGTCGACCTCGAGCTCAACGGCGTCCGGGACAACCGGCGCTTCCACCTGATCGGCGCGGACGGACGGCTCGTCAACGGGAAGGTCGCCGGTTCGCTCGTCCAGGTCGCGGCGACGAGTGACCGAGCGGGTTCCGTGCTTGCGCTCCGGCTTCCGGACGGCCGCTCGGTCGAGGGGCAGGTCGTGCTCGGGGATGCGGTCGAGACGAACTTCTTCGGGCGCCCGGCCGGTGGTCGGCTCGTCACCGGGCCGTTCTCGGAGGCGCTCTCGGATATCGCCGGCCTTCCCCTCCGGCTCGTGCGTTCGGACGAGCCGGGTGCAGGCTCCGATCGTGGCGCCGCAGGAAGCGTCTCCCTCGTCTCCGCGGAGTCGCTCGAACGTCTTGCACGGGAGGCCGGGGTCGCTCGGGTCGACGGCCGTCGCTTCCGAATGCTGTTCACGATCGTTGGCGTCGAGCCCCACGAGGAGGATTCGTGGCTCGGCCGCGCAGTCGCTGTCGGCGAGGCCGTCGTCAAGGTTCACGAGGTCGTCGGCCGCTGCGCGGTGACGACCCATGATCCCGACACGGGGGTCCCCGACCTCGACACGCTCCGGGTCCTGGGCGGCTACCGGCCGCCCGGGAGCGGCGAGCCCTTACCGATGGGTGTCTGGGGAAGCGTGGAACGGCCCGGTGTCGTCCGCGTCGGCGACTCCGTGCGGCCGCTGTGACAATCGATCCGCGCACCGCGATCGGGACCGTGGAGCTCGCGGTTGCCGACCTCGACGCGCAGACGGCCTTCTACTGCGAGGCGATCGGCCTCAGAGAGCTTCGACGCACGCCCGACGCGGTCGAGCTTGGCGTGCCGGGCGACGAGCTACCGCTCGTGGCGCTCGTTCATCGGCCCGAGGCGCCGCGGCGCCCGCCGGGGACGACGGGATTGTTTCACCTCGCGCTCCTCCTGCCGACACGGGACGAGCTTGCCCGCTCCGTGCACCGGGTAACGAGCGCCGGATACCGGTTCACGGGCGCATCCGACCATCTCGTGTCCGAGGCGCTCTATCTCGACGACCCGGAGGGGAACGGGATCGAGATCTACCGCGACCGGCCGCGCGAGGAATGGGAGCACGACGCTGGTGAGCTGAAGATGGCGACGCTCCCGCTCGACCTCGACAGCGTTCTCGCAGAAGTCGCCGCGGGAGACAGCGGCGAGGGAATGGTTGCCGGAACGCGGATCGGCCACGTTCATCTCCAGGTCTCCGACATTCCCGCTGCCGCGGCCCTGTATGTCGGCACGCTCGGGTTCGACCCGATCGTGACGCGCTACCCGGGTGCGCTTGTTCGTGTCGGCCGGCGGCTACCACCACCACATCGGACTGAACACGTGGGCCGGTCAGGGCGCCCCCGCACCGCCGCCCGGAGCCCTCGGGCTTCGTCGGTTCACGGTCGCGCTACCGAACGACGAAGCGCTCACGGCTGTCATGTCCTCGGTCGCGGCGGGCGGGCTCGGGGACGGCTCGGCCGAGATCGCCGATCCCTCAGGGAACCGGATCCTGCTCACGACCCGCTGAGAGGTGTGCGGAGGCGGCCGCGCGTGCCTGCCGCTCGTAGTGGTTCGCGGCGTATCCTGTCCCGAGGTAGCTCAACGGCATCCTGATCGGTCGGTGCTGCATCTGCCAGACGTGGCAGAGCTCGTGCGTGACGAGGTCGTCCGACGCGTCCGGGGAACGGAGGAGGATGAGGCGGTGAAAGGCGTAGCCGTCGAAGCGGCGCAGCCCCGGTATCCGGAAGAACCAGGGCGCGATGACGAGTCGCACGTGATCGATCCGAACGGGCGTCGGCCACCAGTCGAGACGGTCGAGACGCGTCTTCGCGGCGAGGATTCTCGGATCAGGTGCCGAGGACAATCGGGTCGTAAACGATGACCGCGCTCCCGTCCTGTGCCTGCTGGACGTTGAACGAGTAGAGACGCGGGAGCGTGAGCCGGTCGACGAGCTGGGTCTCCTGCGGGGACATCGTCCCAACGGTCGGGGTCTTCGGCGCGATCGACGTCGTGAGGGGCTTCCCGAGCTGGGAGCTCAGATCGCTCTTCTTCAGGAACACCGAGGTCGGTGCAGCAGTCTGGTCGTTGGGTCGCGGCGGCAGGAACACCGAGACGGAGTCGACGCCGTCCACGTACTTGAACGTGTAGAGCGCGAGCTCGAGTGCCTCGCGCCGGAGGAGTGCGTGGCGCGCGTTCGACGCCTTGCCGGAGGCGATCGAGCATCCCGATCCCAGCCCGCAGAGGACGTACTGGAGGCTGTTCGTCGCCGGGATGATGTCGACGGCACTCTCTTCGTTCTTTCCGGTCGACGTGTCCGGGCGAATGGCGATCGTGCTCACGGGGACGTCGCCCTCGGCGCTCGAGATCTTCGGCGGGCTGACGATCGCTGCCACCGCCTGCTGCCCGTCGGAGAGCCGGTAGCGCTTCGCGACCTGATCGGCGATCTGGCGGGCCTGTGCGATATCGCTTCCCGTCGGCTCCCAGGTAGACCATTTCGCCTGAGGGGCGGGATCGGGCCGCGTGGACTGGACGACGAATGCGCCGACGGCGATACCGGCGGCAAGTGCGAGGCCCACGTAGATGATGGTGAAGCGCATGCGGTACGCGGCGCTGCGCGCACGGTCGCTCCGCGAGGGGGACGGACGCCCGACGGGCCGGGCAGGCTCCGCATCGATGAACTCGGCGGCTCCGTCGGTGGAGGTGCTCTGCGCCCCGCTCATGACCGTGAATCCATCGCCGGGCCTGCGGGGAGCGCTTGTGGGCCGCGGCCGACCGCCGCGGAGAACTCGAGCGGTGGCCAGACGGCCTCGTCGGCGAAGTCGAGCTCCGGGATCGTGATCCTGGCCGATTCGAGGAGCAGCAGCAACTCGTCGCCCATGATCTCGAGCTTGCTCTCGAGCGCGTCGGCGATGGCCTCGATCCCGGCGCGGTTCGCGATCGCGAGGTTGTGTGCGGTCACGTACGCCTGGCCGAGGATCTGTGCGGCTACCGTCCGCTTCGCGGGATCGCCGAGCACACCGGCGATCGGGTCGGCGTCGAATGCGCCGCCGCCACCGGCGCGCGCCATGATCTGGAGGCCGATCTTCTCGAACCGGTCGAGCACGTCCTTGCGAGCCTGCTCCTCTCCTTCGCCGTTCCTCGGCGAGACGTAGAACGGCTGCGGGCCCATGGCGGCGCGGCCCACCATGAGCGCGGCCCGCGCGGTGACACCCGCAACGTCGCCGCCCACCCCGTTCGAGTTCTCACCGTAGATGACACGCTCTGCCGCCATCGCGCCGAGACCCCAGACGATGTCGTGAAACATCTCGTGCTGGAACGAGAAGAGCCGCTCCTCCTTCTCGATCATCCAGTGGTGGCCGCCGACTCCCTGGTCGCCGCGCTTCTTGATCGTCAGCCGGGTCGACTCGCGGCCGGTGAGGTAGACGTGCCCGGCGACCGCGTGCCCTGCCTCGTGGATCGCGACCGCGCGCCGCTCCATCGGGATGTACTCGGAGCCGCTTGCCGTGCCGGCATCGAGGGTCGTCACGGCCTCGACGAGATCGTCCCAGCCGAACCCCTGGTTTCCGGTGTGGTGGGCGATCGTCAGCGCCATCGAGATCGCCTGCTCGATCATCGCGGGCGAGTAGCCGCTCATGATCCGCGCGATCTCGTCGCGGCGGGTGGGGGAATCGAGCTCGTCGTCGTGCGAGACCTTGCCGATGTAGAGGTCGAGGATGTCGAGGCGGTCCTGCTTGCTCGGCGTCCGGAACCAGACGTGGCGTCCCATCCGGCCGGGGCGAATCAGGGCCGGGTCGAGCCGGTCGATCGGCACGTTCGTTGCGCCGATGAAGTAGATCTGGTCGTTGCGTGGGCGGGCTGCCGGCAGGCGGAGCTTCACCTTCCCGACCGATCGCGGGACGATGAAGCTCGCGTCGAGCAACGTGTTGAGCTTGCTCGTCGAGAAGCGCCGCATGAACGGCGGGTTGTCGATCCCGTCCATCACGACGAGCAGCTGATTGAGGGCCATGCCTCCACCCATGCCGCCCATTCCCCCGGGGAACATGAAGTTGAAGACGCTCGCCATTCGCAGCTGGAAGCCGGAGACGCCCATCGGCTGCGGGGCGCGTGAGTCGAAGAGCCGGTCACGCCACGCACGTGTCTCCACGATCAGGTCGCCGGACGGGTCGCGGGCGCCGAGCGGGCCGAAGAAGAGGAGCTCCTCGGCGTTCCCCGACTGGAGCGGCTCGAAGCTCTGCGAGCGCGCACCGCCAAGCGACTGGCGCCGCATCCCGACGGCGTCGATCTCGTCGATGAACACGATGCACTGGCCGCCCCATTTGCGCGCGAGCTTCTTGGCGCGACGAGCGAGAACGCGGACGACGATCGCGTCGATCCCGATGAACGTGGCCGCGAAGCCCGACCCGGGCATCGAGATGAAGGGGGAGTTGAAGCCGGTGGCGATCGCCTTGGCGAGCATCGTCTTGCCGGTGCCGGGCGCGCCGAAGAGCAGGAGCCCTCGCTCGCGCTTGCCGCCCGCACGCTCGAAGTGGTCACCGGATTGCCAGATGTCGACGACGCGGCGCACCTCCTCCTTCGCCTCGGTCTGGCCGCGGACGTCCTCGAGCTTCACGCCCCATTCGGCATCACCCGGCTCGAACGACTGCATCTGCGAGAGGTTCATCATCAGCAGGGGGCCGAACATGATCGCGAAGTTCGCGAAGAAGAGGAAGAACACGAAGACGGCCTGAACCCACAGTGTCGGGTTGGTCAGCAGGCTCCCGATCGCCCCCCACATCGTGCCGATCGCGTCGAACCAGGTGCCGCCGACGAAGAGCCAGGTGATCGTGACTGCGATGACGAACAGGAGCGCGACCTTGAACCAGAAGCGCCAGAACCATGCGCGACGACGGCCGACGACGTCGGCTTCGCGCAGTGCCGCGCTCTCGACGCCGAAGAGGCTGGGCCACGGGATCAGCTTGCGGAAGACCAGATCGGCGAAGCCGCGGAAGACGATGACGATGCCGAGGGCGGCGAGGAGCGATGTCCACCAGCTCCATCCGTTCTGCTGCGAGAACCAGACGAACAGCGCGGGGGCCGTCATCACGGCGACGACGGTTGCGACGCGAGTGAGGCGGCGCCACGAGCGGGCGAGCTCCTCGGAGGCTTCTCCGGTGGGCAGGCTCGTCAGGGGGGCCGTGGTCACGGCAAAAGTGTGGCACGTTCGCGCGGTGCGCATGTTCAACCGTCGTTAAGCGCGCGCATCGCCTGCTAGCGTCGCGACATGACACAGGCAACGCTCCATACAAGCGAGGGCTCGATCGAGATCGAGCTCTTTCCCGAAGATGCGCCCAAGACCGTCGAGAACTTCACGAGGCTCGCCGGCGAGGGCTTCTACGACGGGCTCATCTTCCACCGGGTGATCCCCGACTTCATGATCCAGGGCGGCTGCCCACAGGGCATCGGCACCGGTGGCCCCGGGTACTCGTTCGAGGACGAGTTCAACGACCACAAGGTCGTCAAGGGCGCGCTCGCGATGGCGAACTCGGGGCCGAATACAAACGGCTCGCAGTTCTTCATCGTCACGGCCGAGGCGACGCCGTGGCTGGACGGCAAGCACACGGTCTTCGGTCAGCTGACCTCCGGGCAGGACGTCGTGGATCGCATCTCGCTCGTCGAGCGGGACGGCCGCGACCGGCCGCTGACCCCGGTCACGCTGGATCGCGTCGAGATATCCGGGTAGCGCGTGGCTCCGGGGAGAGACGTCGGTCTCTCCCCGGAGGTTCGCGCCCGAGCAACCCTGAGGAGAGACTGAAGTCTCTCCCCTGCTCCGACGCGAGCTGCCCCGATAGGCTCCGCCCATGAACCTCACCGGCAAGACCGCGATCGTCACCGGGGCGTCCTCGGGTATCGGTGCGTCGACCGTCCGCAAGCTCCGCGAGGCGGGCGTGACGGTCGCGGCCGGGGCACGGCGTGTGGAGCGGGTCGACGCCGACGTCGCGCTCGAGCTCGATGTCACCGACGAGGCGAGCTCGACGGTCTTCGTCGAATCGGCCGTGGCCGCCCTCGGCGGCGTCGACATCCTCTTCAACAACGCCGGCCTCGCGCTCGGCCGGGCGCCGTTCACCGAGTCCACCGCCGAGGACGAGGAGCGCGTCGTCCACACGAACGTCGACGGCGTGCTGAGGATCACGCGCCTCGTGTTGCCGCACATCCGCGACGAGGGGCACATCGTGTTCATGGGCTCGATCGCCGGGCGCCAGGCATACCCGGGCGGCGCCTCGTACATCGCGTCCAAGTTTGCCGTTCGCGGTTTCTCCTACGCCCTCCGCGAGGATCTCCTCGGGCGGCCTATCCGGATCACGACCGTCGACGCCGGGCTCGTCGAGACGGAGTTCTCCGTGGTGCGATTCAAGGGCGATCAGGCGGCAGCGGACAAGGTCTACGAGGGTCTCGACCCCGTCACACCGGACGAGGTCGCCGACTGCGTGATGTTCGCCCTCACGAGGCCGCTGCACGTGAACCTGGACGAGATCGTGATCAAGGCGATTGCTCAGTCGTCGGGCTCGCACGTCGTCCGCCGGGCGACCTAGAGGCTTTGCGGCTCCGCTCCGAGTACGACCGTCGGATCGTTCGTCTCGCGATTCCGGCGCTCGGCGCGCTTGCGGCCGAGCCGCTCTACGTCCTCGTCGACACCGCCGTCGTCGGCCACCTGGGCCGCTCGCAACTCGCAGCGCTCGGCCTCGCCGCGACGGTCCTCTCGGTGCTCGCGATGTTCAACTTCCTCCAGTACGGAACGACCGCCCAGGTCGCGAGGGCCGTCGGAGCCGGGCAGGTCCTGACCGCCTCCCGCCTCGGTGCGCAATGCCTCTGGCTCTCGCTGGGCTTCGGTTGCCTCGTCGCAGGCGGCGTTGCCGTGCTCGCGCAGCCGATCGTCTCGGTCATCGGCGCCGAGGAGCAGACGGCGACGTACGCCGTGACGTACCTGCGCATCGCCGCACTCGGGATCCCGTCGGCGTTCCTCGCGATCGGTGGCCAGGGCTACCTGCGCGGCGTCTCGGATCTGCGCACGCCGCTCGTGATCATCATCGCCGGGAACGTCATCAACGTGATTCTCGAGATCGTGCTCGTCTACGGCCTCGACCTGGGGATCGAAGGCTCGGCGTGGGGGACGGTGGTCGCCCAGACCGCGATGGGGCTCGCGATGGGCGTCGCGATCCTTCGCCGGGTCGGCCTTGCGAATGCCGGGATCCGATCCGAGCTTGCACGACGACTCCTGTCGCTCGGCAAGTTCATCTTCATCCGTACTACCGCGCTCCTCGCGTCGTTCGTGCTCGCCGGTGTCGTCGTCGCCCGACTCGGCGACGCGCCCCTCGCGGCCCACCAGGTTGCGTTCCAGCTCTGGGTCCTCCTCGCGCTCATCCTCGACGCGGTCGCGATCGCGGGCCAGATCATCGTCGGCCAGGAGCTCGGCGCAGCGCGGCCCGAGACCGCCTACGCGGCGAGCATCCGCATGATCGGGCTCTCCGTCCTGATCGGTGCGGGATTTGCATTCCTCTTCCTCGGGCTCGGAGACCTGATCCCTCGAGTATTCACCTCCGATCCGGCGGTGCTCGCGCAATGTGCGTTGATCTGGCCCCTCTTCGCGCTGATGCAGCCGCTCAACGGGGCGGTTTTCGCACTGGACGGGATCCTGATCGGCGCGAGCGACGGCTTCTATCTGGCGCTGTCGATGGTGGTCGCGTTCGCCGTGTTCACTGCCGCTCTGGCCCTGACGATGTGGGCGGATTGGGGGATTCGCGGCGTCTGGGCGGCTCTGACCGTCCTGATCGTCACACGCCTCGTGTTCATGGGCGCGCGCTTCCGGCGACGTCGCTGGCTCGTCACGGGGTTTGCGTAACCCGGGCCGGCCGGAGCCAGTTCGCCCTCACGGCGACCTCGGTGAATCCCGCGCGCAGGATGTTGCGGTACGAGTTCGAGGGAAGCCCGTCGCGTCGCTCGCCGGTCTCGGTGACGAGCACGTCGCAGCCGCGCGTGCGGGCGTGCCGGATCCGTTCTCCGAGCAGCGCTCCCTGTCCTCCCGTGCGACGATGCTCGGGCAGCGTCGCAGCGAACCCGAGATAGCCGACCCCCTCGGAAACGAACAGGCCCGCTGCCGCCACCGGCACCTCGCCGTCGAGGGCGAGCCAGCAGTCCCAGCCGAGGGTGTGCGCGCGGGCTGCCCAACCGATCGCCGGCTCGGGTAGTCCGTATCCGGTTGCGACGATTCGACCGAACGCCTCGGCCTCGTCAACGCCGACACGTTGCAGCGTGAGCGAGGTCGGTCTCTCCGGTGAATCCTCGGGGCCGCGGCGAAACGACATCCAGCCCCATCCCGGCTCGAGGTGCCGGTCGCGGAGCCAATCCGGGAACTCCCCCGGTCGAGCTTCGGGCGTCACGACGACATAGCAATCGACGTCGTCGCCCATGGCCGCGAGCGCGGCGTCGAGTGCCTCCTCGGTCGCCGGCGTCTCGACGCCGAGACCGACGATCCGGTTCAGCATGGCCGAGCCGGGAGCGGCGTCGGCACGGAGGACGGTCACCCCGTCGAGCTCCACGGCATCCGCATACAGGCACCGGTACGCAGCCAACGAGACCCGTTCCTCCCGTGTCATCCTGGCGCCAATCCTACGGGAGGCGCGGCAGCTCCCGGACCTCGCGCGACAGCAGCTGCGCCGTGATCGAAACGAACGCGATGCCCGCGCAGAGCCAGAGCGTCTCCTCGATCCCGATCGCGTCGGCGACCGGGCCGATGACGGCGTAGGCGGCAGGAATGAGGACGAGCGACCCGATCGCATCCCACGCCGACACCCGCGACAGAACCTCGTTCGGAACGTGAGTCTGGAGGGACGTATCCCAGAAGACGGCGAAGAGCTCGACGCCGATCCCGGAGACGAGAGCGGCGGCCGCGATCAGGGGCCACGGCGCCTCGATCGCGAGCAGCACGAGCGGCGGCACGATCAGCGTGATCGCGGTGACGCCGACGAGCAGTGGCCGCGCCGGGCGGAGCTGCAGTGCCACCAGGCCGCCGAGCACGAGGCCGATCCCGGTTGCGGCGAGGACGAGACCCCAGACGGACGCACCACCGAGGGAATCCTCGGCGACGACCGGTCCGAGGACGTTGAGCCCCGAGGCCCACGCAGCGTTCGCAAATGCGAACCCGAGCACGACGATCCAGAGCCACCGACGTGAGCTGAACTCACGCCAGCCGTCGGCGAGCTCCCGGATGAAGCTCGTATTGTCGTCGCGCGCAGGAGCGCGGACGTGCATCGGGAGGAGGATCGCCGCCGCGGCGACGTAGGTCAGAGCGTCGAAGCCGATTGCCCAGCCCGGGCCTGCGACGGCGACCAGCAGGCCGCCGAGGGCTGCGCCGCCGATGTTCGTCGTGTTGAGGGCGAGCCGGAGCAACGCGTTCGCCGGCTGGAGCTGCTCGGCCGGCACCGTCTGCGGCACGATTCCCTGCACGGCGGGAAAGAAGAACGAGCTCGTGACGGCCCTGACGAACCCGACGACCGCGAGCTGCCAGATCGCGGCCCTGCCGGTGAGAAGGAGGTAGGCAGTGACGGCCTGTGCCGCACCGGCTGCGAGGTTCGAGCCGACCATGACGAGGTGGCGCGGGAATCGATCGGCGATGACGCCGCCGATAAGCAAGAAGAAGACCTGCGGCAGGATCGCGACCGCGAGGACGAGGCCGAGATCCGTGGCGCTGCCGTCGAGCTCGAGTACAGCGAATGCGAGGGCGATGGGAGCCATCGCCGAGCCGGCGAAGGAGACGACGCGGCCGAGGAAGAGGAGCCGAAAGTTCCGCTCTCGTAGCGGTGCGAGCGCTCCGGTCAACCGACCTCACGCCGCTTGCGCCAGTAGCGCTCGAGGCCGAGGAAACATTGTGAGTACGGGGCCGCCCCATCGTAATTTTCGACCTGGTCCGGGTCCGAGGCGAGGCAGTCGGCGCGGGCGGCGGCGACGAAGGTCGCCTCGTCCATGCCGTGGCCCACCCGCTCGGACCACACGTGAAGCGTGTGCCGGAGCCTGCTCAGGTGCTCGGGAATGTCATCGAACACCCCGAAGTGGGTGAGCGCGACCCGTGCGGGCGTGCGGCGCTCCGTCTCGACGAGCGTCTCTTCCCATGCCTCGAGGTCGATGTCCGGTGGCGGAGTCGGTACGAGGACGAAGCGCGCCGGCGCGATGCGGACACCGAGCGAGTCCCCTGCGTAGAGGGTGCCGTCGTCGTGCAGCATCGAGACGTGGTGACGTGCGTGACCGGGGCTCGGGAAGCAGGCAAGCCCCACGACCCGCTCGCCGACTATTCTCACATTCGCCTCGGGCACGGGGACGAGCTCGCCCCAGAGGTCGTCGAACGCCTCACCGTAGAGGCGCCGGGCGCTGGCCTCGAGCCGCGTCGGATCGATCAGGTGCGGCGCCCCGATCGGCGACACGTGAACCTGCGAGGGAAGGGAATTCGCGCACGAGTGTCCCCGTGGCGCCGGCATGGTCGAAGTGGATGTGCGACAGGAGGAGGTGCCGGATGTCTCCCAGCTCCAGGCCGCGCTCCGCGAGGCCGGCGCGGAGTGCCGGGAGTGCCGTGGTCGGTCCGCAGTCGAAGAGTGCAAGACCGTCGTCCGTCTCGACGACATAGCAGCCGACGCTGTGAGGGATGCCCTGGTGGTGAAGGTCGATCGGGCTGAGGTCGGTCATACTCTGAACCTATCCGACCCCGGGAGAGCAATGCTGATAGCCACCACCAACGACGTCGCCGGCCACGAGGTGAAGGAGGTATTCGGTGAGGTCTTCGGGCTGACCGTACGCTCGCGGCACCTCGGCTCCCAGATCGGCGCGAGCCTGAAGTCCCTGTTCGGCGGCGAGCTTGCCGGAATGACCAAGATGCTTGCCGAGGGGCGAGAGGAGGCGATCCGGCGAGTCGTCGCCGAGGCCGAGGCACGAGGGGCCAACGCGATCCTTGCCTTCCGTTTCGACACGTCCGAGCTCGGTCGAACGTGGACGGAGATCTGCGCCTACGGCACGGCCGTGCGCATCGAGCGCTTGCGCTGAGCGCGTCGGGCGCCGCCTATGCAGTCAGGACAGGCGCGAGCGCCTGCGCCAGGTCCTCGACGAGGTCCTCGGCCGACTCGATCCCAACGGAGAGTCGCACGAGGTTTCTCGGCGAGGCGAACGGGCCGTCGGCCGTCGCCGCGTGGGTCATCCGGAACGGATGCTCGATCAGGCTCTCGACGCCGCCGAGGCTCTCGGCGAGCGTCCAGACGTTCGTTCTCGCAACCATTGCGACGGCTTCCTCCTCGGACTCGAGGAGGAACGAGACCATGCCGCCGAAGTCGCGCATCTGCCGGGCTGCGAGCTCGTGTCCCGGGTGTCCCGGGAGGCCCGGATAGAGCACGTCGGTGACGGCCGGGTGCTCCTGGAGGAATCCGACCACTGCGCGCGCATTCTCGCAATGCTGGCGCATGCGGACGGCTAGCGTCTTCAAGCCACGCAGCACGAGCCACGCGTCGAACGGCCCCGGCACGGCGCCGAGCGACTTCTGCAGGAAGCGGAGGCGCTCGGAGATCGTCGTGTCGCTCGTGCCCGCGAAGCCACCCACGACGTCGGAATGCCCGCCGAGGTACTTCGTGGTCGAGTGCACGACGATGTCGGCGCCGAGCTCGAGCGGCTGCTGGAGATACGGGGTCGCGAAGGTGTTGTCGACGACGAGCAGCGCGCCGGCGGCATGCGCCGCGTCGGCCGCGGCGCGGATGTCGACGATGTTGAGGAGCGGGTTCGTGGGCGACTCGATCCAGACGATGCGCGTGCGCTCGTCGAGGTGCGCCGCAAGGTTCGTCGAGACCTCCTCGGGCGTGAGATAGTCGAAGGCGTAGCCCTTCGGCTCGTAGACCTGGGAGAACATGCGGTACATGCCTCCGTAGACGTCGTTCACGCAGACGAGTCGCTCGCCCGGGTCGACGAGGTGCATGATCGTCGTCGCGGCCCCGAGTCCCGACGAGAACGCGTGCCCGAAGTCCGCTCCTTCCAGCGACGCGAGGCACTCCTCGAGCGCCGTCCGCGTGGGGTTCGCGACGCGCGCGTAGTCGTAGCCCTTGTGCACACCGACCGCCTCCTGCGCGTAGGTGGAGGTCTGGTAGATAGGCGTCGTCACCGCTCCCGTCGCCGGATCCGGCTCCTGTCCCACGTGAATCGCGCGCGTCTCGAAGTCCATGTTCGGATGGTAGTCGCGGGACGCTCAGCGCCGCACCGACTCGAGGCCGCAGGAGCGGCGTAGCCGGTCGAGCGCGCGGTCGAGTGCGTCGTCGAGCGCGCCCGAGGCGCGGGTGCCGGGCTCACGATGGAACGCCTTGACGACGAGCTCGCCGCTCCCGCGCTCGGATTTCAGGTCGGCCCGGCCGACGATCCGGTCGCCGCGAAGGAACGGCAGGACGTAGTAGCCGTACTGCCGCTCGTGCTGCTTCTTGTAGACCTCGATCAGGTGGTCGAAGCCGAGGACGCGCCGGGCGAAGGGACGATCCCAGAGGAGGTTGTCGAACGGCGAGAGCAACGCGACGGCCGTCGGTGCGGGAGGATCGAGGTCGACGTGCGCCGGCACGACAACGGGCGGCCCCCCGTCCTCGACCGCGAGGCGCTCGAGGCGGCCCTCCACGACGAGCTCGTCGACGACGGGGCGAATCCGGGCAACGCCGCCCCGCAACCGCCAGTGCTCGACGATGCCTGCCTCGGTCAGCGCCCCTCGTGCGTTGACGGCCTTCAGCGCGAAGGCACGCAACCGCTTGCTCTCGTCGGGGATCGGCGCAGCGAGAATCTCCGGCGGGATTACACGCTCCGGGAGGTCATAGAGTCGCTGGAACCCCTGGCGCCCTGCGATGACGAGGTCGCCGTGGTTCCAGAGCCGGTCGAGCATCGCCTTCGCCGGCTTCCAGTTCCACATTCCGCCCTCACTCGTCCCTTCGAAGTGACGCGAGCCGAGTGGGCCTCGCGAACGGATCTCCGCCAGGATCTCCTCGGCGAGGTGGGGATGCGTGTCGGCGACGTCGCCGTACCACCCGCGTCCACCTTTCTGCATCTGCGCGACGAAGAGCGGCCAGTCCTCGATCGGCAGCAGGCACGCCTCGTGCGCCCAGTACTCGAACACACGCCCTCGCGCGAGCAGTCGGTCGATGGTGCCGGGTCGGTAGGTGCCGACGCGCGACGTCAGTGCGATGCGGTGGCTGCGCTCGACGGCCGAGATGGAGTCGAGCTGAACGCACGAGAGGCTACGGACTGCGGCCTCGACCTCACGCGTCGTGCCCGTGCGGGAGCGCGTCGCGTACGCCTGGGCGCGGATGGAGAGGCGCCTGAGTGCGACGAGTGAGATCGAGCGCATCGTCCCATTCTCGCGCAGAGAACCTCGAGCGCGGGTCGGGAAGCGCACGACGCTGCGTGCTCCGCCGGATACGCCGGACTTGACGGGATCCCTAACGTGAGGCGGACGTCGAACTGGACGTTGTGCCGCTTTGCCTAGTGGATTTCGCGACGCTCGAGGATCGCGGCGAGCCGGGTCGCGTCGATGTTGCCTCCCGACACGATGCACACGATTCGACCGGAGCCCGCCCGTCCCGAAAGGGCAGCTGCGACCGCGAGCGCACCGGCGCCCTCGGCGACGATCGACGCGCGGTCGACGAGGAGCCGCACCGCCGACGCGGTCTCCTCCAGGGTGAGCGTGACGGCGCCCGACACGAGCGGCTTTGCTCGCTCCCACATGGCGGGGAGGAGTGCCTTGCCCCCGGCTCCGTCGACGAACGACGCCGTGTAGTCGACGGGCGTGGGTTCCCCGGCCGCGAAGGACGCGGCAAAAGGCGCTCCGGTTTCGGGCTCGCACGCGAGAACGCGTGTGGCGGGGCTCAGCGCGGCGAGCGCGCTCGCGATCCCGGTGGTGAGCCCACCGCCGCCCCAGGGAACCAGCACCGTGTCGATCCCGTCGAGATCCTCGACCAGCTCCAGCCCGATCGTTCCGTTTCCGGCCATGACTGCGTCGTCGAGCACGGGGTGGACGAAGTAGCCCTCGACACCCGGGTAGGCGCCGTCTTCCATCGTCTGCCACCAGCGTTCGAACGGCACCTTGATCACGCTGCCGCCGAGTCGTTCGATCGCATCGAGCTTCGTCTGTGGAGCGTGATCGGGCGCGACGACGGTTGCGGGCACTCCTTCCTCGCGCGCGATCCAGGCGACACCCTGGGCCATGTTGCCGGCGCTCGTCGTCAGCACTCCGCCCGCGATCGCCGCGTCGGGGGCGCTGCGGATGGCGTTTGCGGCGCCACGGATCTTGAACGAGCCGATGGGTTGGAGGCTCTCGAGCTTGAGCCAGATCTCCGCCGGAGACTCCGTGGCCTGGAGTCGGATGAGCGGCGTGCGGACTGCGACGTCGGCGATCCGATCGCGGGCAGCCTCGATCTCGGCGAGCGGGATCAGAACTCGACCTCGACGCCGATTCCGCGCTCGCGAGCGCGCGCGACGCAGAGCTGGGCCGCGGCGAGGTCTTCCGCCGCGATCCCCATCGACTTGAAGACCGTCAGATCGTGCTCGCTCCGTCGACCCTCTGCGGTGCCGTTCAGCAGCTCGCCCAGCTCGGCCACGATGTGCTCCGCGCCCAGCCCGAGCTCGGCGGCTGCGACGAGGAAGTCTCCGGACTCGTGCATCGTCGATTCGCGCCGGTCGACGAAGAACCGTGCCGCTCCCACCGTTTCGGAGCTGAGCTCCCGCGCCTTCCCGTTCGGGAAGGCACCGGCCGCATTGATGTGTGCGCCGGGGGCGAGCCAGCGCCGCTCGACGACCGGCTCGCTCGCCGAGGTCGTGGTGCAGACGACGTCGGCACCGGCAAGCGCCTCCTCGACCGACGAGGCGACGAGTGAATGAGTCTCGAGCGCGAGCGCCTCGGCGTGGGACGGGTTGCGGCTCCAGATCCGGATGATCGGGTCGTCGAGAACGGTCTGCATCGCGTCGACGTGCGACCGGCCCTGGATGCCCGAGCCGATCACGGCGACGATGCGCGATCCGGGGCGTGCCAGCAGCTTCGTCGCGGCCCCGGAGACGGCGGCCGTCCTGATCTCCGTGATCGGCGATGCGTTGACCACGGCACTCAGCTGACCGGTCGTCCCGTCGTGGAGGATGACCGAGCCCTGGTGCGGATCGAGGCCGCGACCGGGATTGTCGGGGACGACGACGATCTCCTTCAACGAGAAGACCGAGTTCGCTCCGGAGGCGTGTGCCGGCATCAGACCCATCGCGGCCGGGCCGGGCGGCATCATCAGCGAGCGAAGGGGGTTGGTGAGCTCTCCCCGCGCCAGTCGCGCGAGAACATCCTCCATCGCGGCGATGCAGGACTCCATGTCGAGGACCTCGCGGACGTCCTGTTCGGAGAGGATGAGAACGCTCACGAGAACACCTCCGTCAGATGGTCGCGCTCCTCGTCGGAGAGCGAGATGGTGAGAGCCTCGAACGCGGGGGCGAGGTGATCTGCGCGGCCGGGACCGATCACGACGGCGGTCAGCCCGGGGATCGCGAGTGCCCAGGCGAGCGCGAGGCCAGCCATGGACGTCCCGCGCTCGAGCGCGAGTCGCTCCAGCTCCTCCAACGCATCGAAGACCTGATCCGACGTGTACCCCGAATATGGCTCGGGCCGGAGCGTCATGCGCGATCCCGGCGGCGGCGCTTCGCCGCGGCGGTACTTGCCGGTCAGCCAGCCTCCGGCGAGCGGACTGAACGGCGTGTATCCGAGCCCGTGCTGGCGCAGGAGCGGGAAGACGCGTCTCGGCGTCGGTTTGATCGAGCAGCGAGAACCCGTTCTGGACCCATTCGTAGCGTGGTAGCCCCTCGAGCATCGAGAGCTCGAGGGCCTCTGCGAGCTGCTCGGCGTCGAAGTTGGAGGCGCCCACCGCACCGATCTTCCCTGCGCGAATCGCGTCGTCGAACGCCTGGAGCGTCTCCTCCTGCGGCGTCCCCGCGTCGAAGTCATGGGCGAGATACAGCGCGACGCGCTCGACGCCGAGGCGCTCGAGGCTCGCGTCGAGTTGCCGATGGATGCGGCCCCGTCCGAGGCCGTGGTCATCGCCCTCGTCCATGGGGTTGAACGTCTTCGTCGCGATCACGATGCGATCGCGGACAGTCGCGTCCTTCGTTTGCAGCCACTCGCCGATGAAGCTCTCGCTGCGGCCGCCTCCGTAGGCATCGGCCGTGTCGAAGCTGGTGATGCCGCGATCCCAGGCGGTATCCATGAGCCGAAAGGCGTCGTCCTTCGATGTTCCCTGCCCGAAGAAGGCCGGTGACGATCCGATGCCACCGAAGTTTCCGCAGCCGAGGATGATGCGGGTGATCGACACGCCGCTGCCACCGAGAACGCGCTGCTCCATGCGAGCGATCCTACGGGAACGTCTTCTCGACCCGGGTGCGCGGTGGATCAGATAGGTTCGGCGTTCGTCCCCGAGGAGGTGCTCCCGCCATGTCATACGTCGCAGCCGAGGATCGCTATGGCGAGCTTCCCGTTCCGACGGTGTGGCACGAGCGGGCTGTCGTTGCCCGCGATCTCGCTCGGCCTCTGGCACAACTTCGGAGGTGATCGTCCGATCGAGACCGGACGGGCGATCGTGCGTCGCGCGTTCGATCTCGGGATCACGCACTTCGATCTCGCGAACAACTACGGGCCGCCGTACGGCTCGGCGGAGGAGAACTTCGGCCGGCTGCTGCGCGAGGATCTCGCTCCATATCGCGACGAGCTCATCGTCTCGACGAAGGCCGGGTACGACATGTGGCCGGGACCGTACGGCGACGGGGGCTCGCGCAAGTACCTGCTCGCGAGCCTCGACCAGAGCCTCGCGCGCCTCGGCCTCGAGTACGTCGACATCTTCTACTCTCATCGTCTGGACCCGACCACGCCTCTCGAGGAGACGATGGGCGCGCTCGACTCGGCGGTGCGCCAGGGCAAGGCCCTGTACGTCGGGATCTCTTCCTACTCGGCGGAGAAGACACGCGAGGCGGCCGCCATCCTGCGGGATCTCGGCACGCCGCTCCTGATCCACCAGCCGTCGTACTCCCTCCTCAACCGCTGGATCGAGCCGGATCTGCTCGACGCGCTCGGGCAGCTCGGCGTTGGTTGCATCACCTTCTCGCCGCTCGCGCAGGGCCTCCTGACCGACCGCTACCTCGGCGGGATCCCGGAGGGCTCGCGCGCAAGCCGTGACGACTCCCTCGCGCCGAGCACGATCACCGACGAGGTGCTCGAGAAGGTGCGTGCATTGCAGGCCGTTGCCGCGGAGAGGGGTCAGACTCTCGCCCAGATGGCGCTCGCGTGGACGCTGCGCGACCGCGCGTCACGTCGACCCTCATCGGCGCGAGCAGCGTGGCTCAGCTCGAGCAGAACGTCGGAGCCCTCGACGGTCTCGCGTTCACGGACGAGGAGCTCCACGAGATCGATCGCGTTGCACCCGACGGCCGCGTCAACATCTGGGCGACGTCCAGCTCGCACTGAGCCTCCGTTAGCTCGGCACTTCCTTCCGGCGCACGGACGCCGCCTCGCGACTCCCACGCAGCTCGTAGCTCGACCACAGGGTGCTCCCAGTCGCCGGCGCTTGCATGTGCATACCTCGACATCTCCTGAAAGGAGACCGGATCATGAAGCTCACGAAGGTACGCATGCTGTTCGCATCGATCGCGGCGCTGGCCCTGATGGTCGGCGTCGGCTCGGCGATCGCGGCGACGAGCGGAAGTGGGAAGGACCTGAAGCAGGTCGCGGCCCACATCACGGGTAGGGCGACGTTCGAAGCCGCGGTCGCCAAGAACCTCGGCACGACGGCGGCGAAACTCGATGCGGCAGTGAAAGCGGCAGCGAAGGCCAATATCGCGTCGGCCCTCGCCGCCGACGAGATCACCGCAGCGGAGGCCGGAACGCTGACCGATGCTCTCGCGGATGGCAGCGTCCCGGCGATGCGCCTGGCAACGGCCGACGGCGTAGCCAAGGAGCTCGGCACCACGGTCGCAAAGCTCAACGCCGCGTTCAGCACGGTCGCCAAGGCGCAGGCAACGGCCCGGGTCGACCAGGCGCTGAAGGACGGCAAGATCACGGATGCCCAGGCGACGGAAATGAAGGCGCGGATCGCGGCGGCCACGTTCCCCGGCTTCGGCGCGGGTGGCCCCGGCGGCCCGGGCCATCACGGCCACGGCGGCCCCGGCGGACCTGACGGCAAGATGGGCTTCGGCCCTCCGCCCGGCGATGCACCTCCGGCAGACAGCTCGTCTTCTTCGAGCACGACGCCGGCGTGCGCTTGCTCTCGCGTAGTCGATTCGAGCACCGAACGGCGAAGGGCGCTTCTGCGCCTTTCGCCGTTTCGCCCTACGCGGGCGTCTGGGAAAATGCCGCGTAGGCTGGCTCGAGCGCGTCGCGCAGATCGATCGCCGTCGACCACGAGGCCGCTCGGCCCGAGACGCTTGAGCACGGATCCGACGGGCAGTGGTCGCGCAGCGCCGATGGCAGGCAGCGGGCCGGCGCTCCAGGCGTCTGCCGCCGGGCGGGGGCGCTCGCCCGGAGTCTCTGCCGGCTCCTCCGCGTTGCAGCCGCGCCATTCGAGCAGCAACGCCGGGCTCTGATCGATCGCATCGGCGATGACGTAGGCAAGCGCAATGACGTGCTTGCATGCCCCGGCGCGATCGAAGTCGGGGCAGGTGCACGACCGTCGAATCGACCGTCCCGGAGGGATCAGTGGCTCTTCCCAGTCGACGGTCATGACGTGCTCGAGTTGCAGGGATTGCTCACGGCCCGCGGCCGCCGGCTCGAAGAGCGCCCTGGCGCGCGGTGTGCGAATGATCGCCGCCCACACGCGCGGCGGAACCGGGTCCGCGGCCAGGCCGACGTGGTACTCGCCGCCGCTCGAGCCGATCACGCGCGCGGTGATCTCACCCCTCGCGACCTCGACGGTGTGCACGTGGCCGGTGCGTGCGAGCACGCGGCCACGCTCGGCTCGCGGAGAGCCCTCGTCGGGCACGACGGCAGTCGCCACCCAGCGCGCCCACGGCCCGCTTCCGATCCGCTCCGCCTCGGTCTCGACGAAGACGGGACGACCCTCGTTCAGCATCGTCATGCCGCCTCCTCGATCGCGGCGGGGGAGAGCGCAACGGCGGCGCGGATCGCATCGAGATCGAGCTCGCCAAGCCAGTCGTCGGCGCGCCCTGCCACGACCTGCTCCGCGAGATCGCGCTTCGAATCGAGCAGCTCGTCGATGCGCTCCTCGAGCGTTGCCGTGCAGATCAGGCTGTGGACGAAGACGTCCTTGTGCTGACCGAACCTGTAGGCGCGGTCGGTTGCCTGCTGCTCGACGGCCGGGTTCCACCAGCGGTCGAAGTGGAAGACGTGGTTTGCGGCGGGGAGGTTGAGACCGCGTCCGCCGGCCCTGATCGAGATCACGAGCACCGACGGCCCTGCCGGGTCGGAGAAGGCGGCGACGAGCTCGTCGCGCTGCCGTGCCTGCAGGCCACCGTGGAAGAAGCCGATCTCCCGACCGAGGCGCCTCCCGAGGTGGGGGACGAGGCGGTCGAAGCCCGGGTACTGCGTGAAGACGAGCGCCTTGTCGTCGGCGGGCATCGCCTCGAGAAGCTCGACGAGCCGCTCGAGCTTTCCCGACCGCCCGGCAAGCGGCCTGCCGGTGGCGAGCACCATCTCGGGGTGGTTGCAGACCTGCTTCAGCTGGCTCAGCATGGCGAGGACCGCGCCGCGGCGCCCGAAGCTCCGCTCGTGCTCCTCGATGCGCGGCATCCAGCGGTCGACCGTGGCGCGGTAGAGGGAGGCCTGCTCGAGCGTGAGGCGGCAGTACTCCTTCGTCACGGTTATCTCTGGCAGCTCGAGCTCGACCTCCGGGCTGTCCTTCGAACGGCGAAGGATGAACGGCTGCACCATCGCCCGCAAGCGTTCGAGCGCGCGTGCGTCGCGACGGGCCTCGATCGGTCGTGCAAACGTCCGCTGAAATCGCTCGCGCGAGCCGAGCAGCCCCGGGTTGACGATGTCCATGATCGCCCACAGCTCGTCGAGACGGTTCTCGATCGGGGTGCCGGTCATCGCCAGGGTGCGACGCGCGTTCAGGCGGCGGATCGCACGGGCCCGCTTCGTCGCCGGATTCTTGACGTCCTGGGCCTCGTCGAGGATCAGCCGGTCCCACGCGACGCCGGCGAGCGCGTCGACGTCGCGGGTCGCGATGTCGTACGACGTGATCACGACGTCACTCGCGAGCGCGACCCGGGCGAGCTCGTCGCCACTCAGCCGCTCGCCGCCGTGATGCAGGTGGACGCGAAGCGTGGGAGCGAATCGCTCGATCTCGCGCGCCCACTGACGCGTGACGCTCATGGGACAGACGACGAGCGTGGGGCCGAACGCATCGTTGCCGAACTGCTCGCGCTCGGAGGCCAGCATCGCGATCGCCTGCACGGTCTTGCCGAGACCCATGTCGTCCGCGAGGATCGCGCCGATGCCGAGGTCGCCGAGCAGGCGCAGCCAGCCGTGACCACGTGCCTGGAACGGGAACAGGGGTAGCGTCATCGAGGACGGCGTATCGAGCGCCTCGAAGGTGCGCTCGTCGTCGCCGGACAGGAGCGCCCCGAGGCGGTCGTCGATCGTCACCTCGCCGAGCTCGAGGCCCGCGTCCTCGACGTCGATCCCCGAGACCGCGCGGACGAGGTCGACGACCGAGCCTTCGCGGCGCCGGTCGAGGAATGTCAACGCGCGCTCGACCTCGGACCGCTTGAGCGCGTGCCACCGCCCTTGAACCCTGATCAGCGGCTCCTTCGCGGCCGCGAGCTCGACGAGCTCCTCCTCGGTCAGCGTCGTGTCGCCGATCGCGAGCTTCCAGTCGAACTGCGCCAGCGCCTCGGTTCCGAGGAGGCCGCTCGAACGATTCGGCACGCTCGTTGCCGTGAGGTTGACCCGGAGCTTGCTCTGTGAAGTGACCCAGTTCCGTGGCAGCAGGATCGGAACCCCGATCTCCTCGAGCCGTGGGATGGCGGTGCGGAGAACGAACCGCACGTCGTCGTCACTCAGCTCGATCGACGTCGGTGTGACGGGGTCGAAGGCGATCCCGCCGGCGGCCAGCACCGGCTCGATCAAGCCGAGCTGTCGCTGCAGCGCGATGCGAGGGTCGGCGGCGCGCAGGAACCCGAAGATCGCCTCGCCACCGTCCTGGAGCAGCGAGACCGGGAGCGCGAGGGTCGGATCGTCTGCCGCCTGGAGCCAGAGCTCGAGGATGAGCGCGGACGAGGCGTGGGTGTCGTCGACCTCCTGCTCGTCGAGGTGAAGGCTGAGGAGCCAGGGCGCGCTCGAGCGGCGTTCGAGCCCCTGGTCGACCCAGTCGGTGAGTCGCCGCTCGAGCGCCCCGAGCCCGGCGTGCAGTGGAAGCTCGGGGTCTGCCGACGTCAGGCCGTCGAGGAAGACTTCCGGTGCGGAGGGCCGAGTCCGCATGAGACGGTTGCCGAGTCGCACGCCGGCCGCCGCGAGCCTGTCCCGCGCGATCTGATCGACGGCGCAGGCATAGAGGTCGTGCGCGAGCGCAGCGGGGTCGCCGTCGAACGCGTCGGCGCAGACCGCCGGTAACGCGGCAGCGATCGCATCGAGCGCCGCCTGCACCGATTCGTCGATCGTCGCGCCCCAGTACGCGAGCCACGTTCGTCCGCCGTGCTGGAGCTGGGGGTGGAGCAGGCCCTCCGCGACCGAGCGTGCGGCCAGCTCGATGAGCGCGAATGTCGTGCGGGCGGACCCTCCCAGCTCGAGCCCGGCGGGCGGCGAGGACGCGAGCTGGATCAGCTCCTCGAGACCGACGCGGCGTGCGCTCGCGCCGTGGCCAAGCTCTGCCAGATCCGAGACGGCGGGGATCCCGACGGAGAGATCGCCGGCGGACAGCGCCCCGTTGCCGTCGCGGGTGAGCACGGTCGCGCTGACATCCTGCTGCCACAGGACCTCGAGCGTTGCGCGCGCGGGAACGGCGTCCAGGGTGAGAGACTCGGCGACAGACACGAACCTTTCAGGATAGGGGCAGCAGTGGATGTCATGCGGCGTTTCGACGTGCGCGATCCCGAGCTTCCCCTTCGGACGGGCACCTCGAGGTTCTCCTCCCTCATCTGTAAGATGCGAGATCAATGATATATTGATGACATGTCAACTAACTTGAATCTCGCTCTCGACCTCACCCGCGCGCGGACGCTCGTCGTGCGGGACATCGACAACGTCATCGGAGGTCATCACGGCCTCGGGCTCAACGACCTGGCAGTGCTCCTCGAGCTGAAGGCCGAGCCGTCGCACACGCTCCGTCGGGTCGAGCTCGCCCGTCGGCTCGCTGTCACGACCTCCGGTATCGCGCGGCAGCTCGCCCCGCTCGAGCGCATCGGCCTCGTCACGCGAGAGTCGAACCCGGGCGACGCGCGCCTCGCCCTCGTGGTGTTGACACCGCGAGGGGCCGAGCTTGCGGGCGAAGCCGGAGCGACGGCCGAGGAGGCCGCCGGGGTCGCCCTCGGGCGCCTCTGGTCGGCCGAGGAGCGAGAGGCGCTCGCGCCTCTCCTCCATCGGGCCGCGGCGGACTAGCTGCCGCCGAGCCGCACGACGGTCGCCCCGTCGGCCGAGTCCGACTCCTGGCCGTCGACGAGCGGGTGCTTCGCCAGCTCGTCGCGCACGGCCTTCCGTACGGCTCCCGTGCCGCGACCGTGGATCACCCGTACCTCGACCCGACCGGCGAGCGCGGCCTGGTCGATCAGGTCGCGAACGGCCTCCCGCGCCTCCTGGGCGGTGCGCCCGCGCAGGTCGATCTCGTCGGGAAGGTCGTTCTGGATCATCGCGCGGACGGTCACGGCAGGACCGGCGGGATCGTCCGTCGGCTCGGCGTGACGATCGGGGAGGAGACGCTCGACGGGAACGCGCACCCTGAGGCCGCCGCGGCCGAGGACGGTCGCCTCGTCCCCGACGATCTCGGCGATCGTGCCTCGAACGCCGATGTCCGCCGCGACGACCGGATCGCCGACCGCGAGAGGCGCCGTGAGCGCGAGCGGCTCGTCGAGGCGTGAGAGGGAACGTGCAGCGCGAACGGCACGGTCGGAGGCTGCGCCGAGCTTGCGGTCGCGCTCGGCCTCCTTCCTTTGCGCGGTCGGCGTCGTTGCCCGACCTCGCTCGCGCTCGAGCTTTCGCGCTGAACGGATGTCGGCGCGCAGCTCCTCGAGCTCGGCCCGTACTGCCGCGAGCTCGGCTTCGGCCTGCGCCAGAGCCCGCTGACGCTCGGCAGATGCCGAGGTGCGCACCTGCTCGATCTCGTCCTGCAACCCTTCTGCGGCGCGCTGTGCTCTGGCGCGCGCTGCCTCGGCTTCCTGACGTGCGGCGGCTGCGGCGTCGAGCTCCGTCTGTGCCTCGCGCGCTGCGGCCTCGGCCTCGGCGACGAGCTCCGTCACCTGAAGCCGCTCGGGCGCGACCCTGCTCCGGGCAGCTGCGACGATTGCAGCGTCGAGACCGAGTCGCTCCGCCGTCTGCAACGCGTGCGATGTCCCTGGCCTGCCGAGGGCGACGGCGTACAGCGGCTCGTGGGTCTCGGGATCGATCCCGGTCGCCGCGTTCGCGGCGCCCTCCGTGGCGCTCGCCCATTCCTTGAGCTCGGCGTAATGGCTCGTGGTCACGGTCAGCCGGGCCTGGCCGGCCAGGGAATCGAGCAGTGCCTCGGCGAGTGCGGCGCCCTCGACCGGATCGGTGCCGGCCGCGATCTCGTCGAGGAGGACGAGCGATGCCTGCGTCGCGTGCTCGAGGATCCCGACGAGGTTGCGCACGTGCGCAGAGAACGTCGAGAGGCTCATCGCGATCGACTGCTCGTCACCGATATCGACGAGGATCGCGTCGAACACGGGAAGCGCTGCCTCGAGTGCCGGTGGGCGGAGCCCGCACTGGTGGAGGGCGGCGGCAAGGCCGAGCGTCTTCAGGGCCACCGTCTTGCCACCGGTGTTCGGCCCGCTGATGACGAGGGCGCTGAGCTCGCCCAGTTCGAGGTCGATCGCGACCGCTGTCGCCGCATCGAGAAGGGGATGGCGCGCGCCGCGCAGGACGACGCTACCGCCGACCGACACGACCGCACCGCGCCAGGCGCGCGAGAGTCGTCCGCAGGCAAGTGCCAGGTCGAGGCTCGCGGTTGCGGCGACGAGCTCACCGATCGCCGCATCCTGAGCGCCGACGAGGGACGAGAGGTTACGCAGGATCCGGGTCACCTCGTCGCGCTCGGCCACCTCGGCCTCCCGCAAGCGATTCGAGTCGTCCACGGCGGATAGCGGCTCGACGAAGAGCGTCTGCCCCGACCCGGAGGAATCGTGGACGATGCCGGGGACGCGACCGCGAGCCGACGCACGCAGCGCGAGCACGGGGCGGCCGCCGCGCTCGGTGACGAAGTCGTCCTGCAGGTACTCGGCGAGTGCGGGGTCGCGGGCGATCTTGCGGAGGCGCTCGGCCAGGCGCCCGCGACCCTCGCGTAGCTCGCGCCGGAGTCTCCGAAGGTCGGGTGAGGCGGTGTCGCGAAGGTCGGATCCGTCCTCCTCGACCGTCCTCCCGACTTCCTCGGCGATCGACAGCAGCGACGGGTCGACGCCGGCCATGACCTCGGTCAATGCCGGGATCTCGCCGTAGTCGGTGAGCGCGCGGCGCGCCGTGACGCCCGCGTGGATCGTGCGCCCGACCTGCATCAGCGTTCGCGTATCGAGCGTGCTCCCGCGCGCGGCGAGCTCTGCCGCCTCGGTCACGTCGGTGGCGCCGCCGAGCTCGGGCTCGGCCGACGCCTCGATCAGCGAGATCGCCTCGGTCGTCCGCGCGTGGAGCAGATAGACCTCGTCCACGTCAGCCGACGGCCGCAGCCGCTCGGCCAGCGCCGCGCCGGGATCGCTCGCCGTGGCAGCAGCGAGGCGGGCGAGGACGGCAGGCAGCTCGAGCAGCTCGAGATCGTGCTCACGCATGCTGCGAGTGTACGACGGCCTTGTCGGCTCGGGGCCGATGCCCTACGATCGAGCCATCGTGGGCTACCGAGACTCGTTGCCGCAGCTCGATGGTCGGCTTCTCCTGTGCGACGGCGGCATGGAGACAACGCTGATCTTCCTGGGCGGCATCGATCTGCCGTGCTTCGCGACCTTCCCGCTTCTCGAGCACGAGGAGGGTCGGGCTGCGATGCGGCGCTATTTCGAGCCGTATCTCGAGGCGGCGAGGCGCTACGGGACGGGATTCGTCCTGGAGGCCAACACGTGGCGCGCGAACCCCGCCTGGGGAGCGCAGCTCGGCTACTCCCTCGACGAGCTCGCCGAGGCGAATCGCCGCTGTGTCGCTTTCGCCGACGAGCTCCGGGCCGCCGAAGAGCGACCAGGGCAGCCGATCGTGATCAGCGCGCCGATCGGCCCGGAGGGTGACGCCTACGACCCGGACGATCATCTCACCTCCGAGCAGGCAGAGAAGTTCCATGCGTGGCAGGCCGGCATCATCGCGGAGACCGCGGCCGACCTGATCACCGGGCTGACGATCACCTACGCCGAGGAGGCGATCGGGATCGTCCGTGCCGCGACCTCGGTCGGCATGCCCGTCGTCGTCTCGTTCACGGTCGAGACGGACGGCCGGCTGCCGAGCGGGCAGCCGCTAGCGGCTGCGATCGAGCAGGTCGACAGAGAGACGGATGAGGCGGCCGCCTACTTCATGATCAATTGCGCGCACCCGACGCACTTCCTCGCGACGCTCGACGAGCCCGGGCCCTGGCATCGCATCCGCGGTATTCGTGCGAACGCGTCGGCCCTGAGCCATGCGGAGCTCGACGAGTCGGAGACGCTCGACGCCGGTGACCCCGTCGATCTTGCGCACCGCTATCTCGAGCTCGGTGAGCGACTCCCGGACGTCGTCGTGCTCGGTGGCTGCTGCGGCACGGACCATCGGCACGTCGCGAGCATCGCCGACGCGTGGCTCGGCCCGCCGCGCGCTGCGGCGTAGTCCTCAGGGTCGAGCGGCCAGCAGATCTGCGACGCGAACCTGCTCGGTCAGGAGCGTCCTGAAGCGTGCCGGGTCGCCGGCGACGTACGCCTCGCACAGATCCTGGCCGGCGGAGTAGGTGATCGCGTACGCACGCCACGTCGGGTCGGTGACGAACCGAACCGACTGCGCAGCCTGCTCCGGCGTGCGCAGCCCCCATCGCTCGACGAACGCCTTCGCCTCCTCGATGGTGCCTCCATGCTCGTGGACGATGAGGGCTGCGTCGACGCTGAGCCCGCCGATCGGCCGGCGTGCCCGGCCGACCTCGAGCGCGAGGCCGATGTCCTCCACGAGCCCGTGTGACGCGAAGAGCTCTTCGAGCTCCAGCCGGAGCTCTGCGTCGAGCAGCAGATCGAGGCCGGTCTCGGCGATGCCCTCGCTGAGAACTGCCTGCGGCGTCGGGACGAGCTGGATCGCCTCCTCCAGCCGGCCCGCGTCGCGGATCAGCAGCTGCTCCTTGACGGCATGCTCGGTGTGATGACCCGGATACACCTCGTGGGCGGCAAGCATGACGAGATCGAGCGGCGTGGTCAGCGTGTCGGCATTGACGACGACACGGCTGCGGAGGTCGCCGAGGTAGTAGTTGAACGCCCACCACGGCTCGTCGCGCACCTCCTCGAGAACCACGCTCTCGCCCGCCGGGAGATCGAGGAGCTGCTCGGTCCGCGCGCGCAGGAGGCCGGCGATGGCGGTAAGCGCAGGAATCATCCGCCCCGAGGCGATCCTGCGGCCGGTGCGCCACCCGTCGTAGCGGTCGCGGAGCGAGCCGTCGCCCGGGAGCAACTCCTCGAGGCGATCGTGAGCTGCGCGATAGGTTCCCTCGTCGATCGATGCCGGTCGCACGCCGTAGCAGCCCTCGACCTCGTCCGAGTACGAGATCTCCTCGCCGGCAAGGACGGCCGCGTAGGTGCGGATGCCCCGGAGCTGGTCCCCGAGCCAGCCCTGCCGCTGCGGGTCGAGGTCGGACGCCGCGAGAGCGGCCGCGAGTGCGTCGGCGTCCGCGACGAGCTCCTCGGGTGCGACCGGATCCTCGGCGGCGACCGCTGCAGCGATCTCGGGTGGGCCGTAGTAGGCGTCGACGAGGCCGTCGACGTGCCTGCCGAGCCGCAGGCCGAGCGCGAGATAGTCGGGGACGACGTCGGTCACACGACCACGGAATTCGATAGTCGCCGTGCTACCTCTGCGCGCACGACCGGAGCGACCTCCGTCCCGTAGAGCTCGATCGCCCGCATCGTCTGGGCATGGTCGAAGCTGCTCAGGTAGAGCAGGAACCGCTGGTGGCCGAAGATCTCGTGCTGGAAGAGGATCTTCTCGGCGACCTCCTGTGGGCTCCCGACGGCGTTGGCTCCGCGCAGGGTGCGCGACGCTTCAAAGTCGTCGCGGGTCATCGGCGGCCAACCGCGCTCACGTCCGATCTTCGTCATCATCGCGCTGAACTGGGGCCACGAGGCATCGGATGCTTCCTGCGAGGTGGCGGCGATGAACCCGTGAGAGTTGATGCTCAACGCGGGAACGGCGTGGTCGGTATCGAGTGCTGCGCGGCGGTGGATCTCGGCGAACGGAGCGAACCGCTCTGGCATGCCTCCGATGATCGCGAGCGCCATAGGCAGCCCGAGAGCGCCGGCGCGCGCCGCCGACGCCGGGTTCCCGCCGACCGCCACCCAGACGGGCAGGGGATCTTGTGTAGGCCTCGGGTAGATCCCGGCGCCGTCGAGTGGTGCCCGGAGACGGCCGGACCAGCTCACGAGCTCCTCTTCCCGGAGCCGCAGGAGGAGATCGAGCTTCTCCGCGAACAGCTCGTCGTAGTCGGCGAGGTCGTAGCCGAACAGGGGGAAGGACTCGATGAAAGAGCCTCGGCCGGCCATGATCTCGGCGCGCCCACCGGACAGCAGATCCAGGGTTGCGAACTGCTGAAACACCCGCACGGGGTCGTCCGAGCTCAACACCGTGACCGCGCTGCTCAACCGGATTCTCGCGGTTCGCTCCGCAATCGCGGCGAGTGCGACGACAGGAGCCGAGACGGCGAAGTCGGGCCGGTGGTGCTCTCCGACCGCGAACACGTCGAGCCCCACCTCGTCGGCCAGACGCGCCTCCTCGACGAGGTTGCGCAGACGCACTGCAGGGGAGATCGCTCGCCCCGTCGCCGGGTCGGGTGTCAGCTCCGCGAAGGTGTAGAGGCCGAGTTCCATGAGACAAATGGTTGAGCGCGCAAATAATATAGCGAACGGAGGTGTCCCGGCCGTCAAGCTGCGACGACGACGTGGACCCGCCATTCGCCCGGCACGCCCTTGAGCTCGAACGAGCCCCGATCCACGAACTCGATCCCGGAGCCGACGACGAGATCCTTCACCGTGCTCGAGACAAGAACCTCGTCGGCGGCGGCGAGCGCCGAGATCCGGGCGCCGAGATGGACGGCAAGGCCCTCGACGCCGGTCTCCGCGAGCTCGATCTCGCCGGTGTGCAGGCCCGCTCGGATCTCGAGCCCGAGCGCCCGGACTCCGTCGCGGATGGCGCATGCGCATCGGACCGCACGCGCGGGACCGTCGAACGTGGCCAGGAAGCCGTCACCGGAGATCCGGATCTCCTTGCCTCGGAACCGCTCCAGCTCGCCCCGCACGAGCGCGTGGTGCTCGGCGAGCAGCGACGTCCAGTCGCGGTCGCCGAGCTCGGCCGCGCGTTCGGTGGAGGCGACGATGTCGGTGAAGAGGACGGTCGCAAGCACGCGATCCGCCTCCCTGGTGCTACGCGAGCCCGTCAGGAACTCCTCGATCTCGTCGACAACGGCCTCGGCTCCTGCGGTGACCGGGAGGTGGTCGATGCCGTCCAGCACGACGTACTTCGCGCCGGGGATGTGCGTTGCGAGGTAGCGACCCGCCTCCGGCGGAATCACCCTGTCGCCCGAGAGCTGCACGACGAGCGTGGGCACCCGGATCGCGGGCAGCACGTCGCGGATGTCGATCTCCATCGTGACCTGGAACCACGCCCGGGCCGACGACGGCGTGCCGCCGAACCGGCAGGCCTGCGCGGCCCACTCTGCAAACCGCTCGTCTCCGGCGGCCGAGGGTGCGAGCGTGCTGAGCCCGAAGCCCTTCTTGCCCCAGTTCGTCTCGTACCCCTCGAGAATCCGCTTCTGAGCATCCTCCTCGAGGCCCCACGGATAGTCGGGTGCCCACGTTCGTCGTGCGTAGGACCCGACGAGGACGAGCGCCGACGTCCGCTCCGGGAACGTTGCGGCGAAGAGCGCGCAGATCGGGCCGCCCTCGGCTCCGCCGAGCAGCGCGGCCCGCTCCGAGCCCGCCGCATCCATCACCGCACGGATGTCGTCCATCATCTCCTCGAACGAGCCGAGCGTGAGGATCCGGTCCGAGAGGCCCGTCCCTCGCCGGTCGAACACGAGCAGGCGCGAGAACGAGGCCATCCGCTCGAGGAAGCCCCTGTACGCAGGCCACCACTGGTTCTGTTCCAGGTGCGACATGTAGCCGGGCGTGAACACGAAGTCGATCGGCCCGTCGCCCAGCACCTGATAGGCGATGTTGAGCTCGCCGCTCTTCGCGTAACGCGTTTCGGCCTCCACGACCGGAGTCTTGCAGGTGGCGACCGGGACGGTTGTAGACTGGCACCGTGGGCGGGCTCACCCAGAGCACGAAGGCCGATGCGCTCCGAGCGGCACCCCTCTTCGAGGGCCTATCGAAGAAGGAGCTCGTCGAGCTGGCGCGTGTGACCGAGGACCTGAAGGTTCCCGCGGGCACGGTCCTGTGCAAGGAGGACACGCTCGGCCGCGAGTTCTTCGTGCTCGTCGACGGCACGGTGGAGGTGACGCGCGGTGGCGAGCACGTCGCAACGCGCGATGCCCCCGACTTCGTGGGCGAGATCGCGCTGCTCACGGAGGTGCGACGAACCGCGACGGTCACGGCGTCGACGCCGCTGCGCTGCCTCATCCTGATGCGCGGCGACTTCCGGCGTGTGCTCGACGAGAACCGGGCCATCGAGCGCAAGGTGATGGCCGTGCTGGCCCAGCGTCTTGCCGCGCAGGCCGGCGGAACGTCTGTCTGAGGAGGCGAGAGACCTCAGTCTCTCCTCGGGGTCTCCGGTCGCGCGCCGCTCGAGCTTCGAGCTCTACGCGACCGACCAGCGGTCGGCCCGGAGCGTGCGGCGCGCCGAGAGCGAGCGCCGCTGCGACGCCACCTCGGCGCGCGAGCAGCTGACGACGCTCTCGAAGCGGCCGTAGCCGACGGCGAGCGTGAGCCGGTCGCCGTCGGCCTCGAGCACACGTGCCCGCGAGCCGATCTCGTGGACCGGCCCCAGCTCGCTCGAGCGGAGCTCGGCGAGCAGGTAGACCACTTCTCCCCCGACAGTGACGTCTTCAGCGCGCATGACTCAAGAGACGCGCCGTCCGCGAAGAGGTTGGCCGCCCTCATCGAATCCTTACGTACGAGCCTCCATCCTTACCCGCTGCAAACATTTTCCGAGATCTGTCGTCTAACCGCGCATCCATGTCCGCTGGAATCTCCGGAGCTCTCGCATGAACCGCTCGCAGTCCGCGCGGCCGCGCGCAGCGGCGGCAGCCACACGGGGAGGTGAGCCGCTTGCTCGATGACACCCTCCGGCGCGGCTGGGTTGCTCAGGTCGCGCAGGAACGCGCCGACCAGGCACGCACCAGAGCACTCGCTCATGAAGCACACGAGAGGGAAGTCGAGCCGCGGCCGTTCGAGAAATCCCGCTGGCTCGGCCTTCAGGTCCGCTCGCTGCTCGCGCTCGTCGCCGTCGCCGAGGAGGGGAGTTTCGTCGGCGCAGCCCGGCGCCTCGGGTACTCGCGCTCGACGATCAGCCATCAGATCGCCCAGCTCGAGGTCGCCGTCGGCATGTCTCTCGTCGTTCGCAGCAGCGGCTCGCGCTCGATTCTCGTCACACCGGCCGGGCGCATCGTCGTCGGCCACGGGCGAGCTGTCATTCGCCTGCTCGCCCACGCGGAGTCCCAGCTCGGCGAGCTGAGTAGTGGCGAGCGACGGCAGCAATCCGGACAGCCGTCGTGGCGCGGTCCGGACGCTCCCCCCGCGCACGCCTAGCGCACCTCGCCCCCGATCCCGGCCGAACGATGGGGCATCGAACGAGCCCTCCGGGAAACGTCGAACTTCTCGACCTTTCCTTGGTTTCCGGGCACGGACGCGTGTAGATACGACACGTCGCAGCGAACTCTCGCCGCGACGCCAACGCCGTCCATTCAAGACTCTTGCCCACCGAGACCCACACACGCTCGCTCGACCCGCGCCCGAGTCAGGGCGTACTCGCATCCGTCGGGGCGCTACTCGACAGCCCCCGCCGGAGGAGGCGCCTCGCGTGGGCCGCACTCGCCGGCGTCGCTCATCGCCGCGGTCGGCCTCGTCGTCCTCTTCTGGCCGAACACGAACGCCCCGCCGTCGCATCTGAGTAGCGTTCCGGCGGAGGTTCCCGAGAAGCTCGTGAAGGCGCCGCTTCCGGACGACGCGCGCAGGGTGGCAATCCGCTTCATCCAGACGGCGGTCGCGCGCGAGCACCTCGACGAGGCGTGGTCGCTCGTCGGGCCGAATCTACGAGGCGGCCTCACCCGGGCCGAATGGGTCACGGGCGAGAACCCGGTCGTCCCGTATCCGATCGACGAGCTCGAGGTCGCGCCGTACAAGATCGACGCCTCGTACACGAAGAGCGCCCTGCTCGAGGTGGCCCTCGTGCCGCGCAAGGACGCGCGCGTGAGGGCGCAGGTCTTCTTCCTCCAGCTGCGCAGAGTCGGCACCGCGGGCAACATCCGTTGGGTCGTCGACAACTGGGTTCCCCGTGCCTCCACGGTGGTTCCCCGGTGAGCCACGTCGCGGACGGCGCGTTGCCGGAGTACGAGGGGCGCTTGCCTGGCCCTGCGGCGATTCCGTACCCGGACGGGATCGACGACGGGTTCGACGACGACGCGGACGTGCAGATCGAGGCCCGCGACTACTGGGCCTCCGTCTGGCTGAGGCTGAAGCGCGACCGGTTCGCGCTCGCGGGAGGAGTCTTCATCGTCCTGCTGTTTCTCGTCGCATTCGCCGGTGCGCCGCTCGCGTCGCATTTCCTCGGCCACGGCCCCAACGAGCCGTTCCTCGTCTCGGGTGGGCTCGACTCCGATCAGCTGCCGGCCGGGCCCTGGACGCACGTCGGCCAGCTCACCGAGGACGGCGCGATCGACGAGCAGCTCTTCGTACTCGGGTCGGACTCGACGCTCGCGCGCGACGAGTTCCTCCGACTGCTCTACGGCGCCCAGGTGTCGCTCGAGGTCGGCATCGGGGCGACGCTCCTCTCGCTGCTGCTCGGAACGATGGCAGGTGCCGTCGCGGGCTTCTACCGCGGCTGGGCCGACACGACGATCTCCCGGATGGTCGAGCTGACCATGGCCTTCCCGTACCTCCTCTTCGTGATCACGCTCGCCGCCACACTCGGCACGCGGCTGAACAAGGTGACGTTCGGGTTCATGGGCGAGGGCGTGTTCACGTTGATACTCGTCTTCGGTCTTCTCGGCTGGTTCTACTCGGCGCGCGTGATGCGCGGCCTCGCGTTGTCGCTCCGTGAGAAGGAGTTCGTCGAGGCGGCACGCATGGTCGGGTCGAGCAACTCGCGGATCATCCGCTCGCACATCTTTCCGCACCTGATCGGCCCGCTGACCGTCCTCGCGACGCTCAACGTTGCCGCATTCATTCTCGCCGAGGCCGGGCCTCTCGTTCCTCGGGCTCGGCATCCAGCTGCCGACGGCGAGTTGGGGCAACCTTCTCGCCGACGCGCCGCAGTACTACACGTCGAGGCCACTCCTGATGGTGTGGCCGGGGATCGCACTGCTCCTGACGACGCTCGCCTTCAACCTGCTCGGCGACGGGCTGCGCGACGCATTCGACCCGAGGGGCTCGCGATGAGCGGCGCCCGGCTCGCGACCCCGCGCCCGGTCAGCAGGGCTCGCTCCACCAACCGACAGCTCGACCGAAAGGACACTCGATGACAGGCAAACGGTTCCTCGGGGTGATGATGGCCGTCTTCGGCGTCATCCTCCTCTCCGCCTCCGCTGCGGCCGCCGCTCCCGCAGCGAAGAAGGGAGGGACGATCGTCGTCGAGATGACGACGGACGTCGACTACATCGACCCGCAGCTCTCGTACTACGGGGAGACGTGGAAGCTCGAGGCCGCCACGGCCTGCAAGCTCATGAACTGGCCCGACAAGGAGGGTGCGCCGGGAGCAGTGGTGACGCCCGAGGTTGCTGCCGGGCTCCCGATCATCTCGAAGGACGGTAAGACCTATACGTTCACGATCCGCTCCGGCTTCCGCTTCTCGAACGGACAGCCGGTCACAGCACAGAGCTTCGTCCACGCATTCAACAGATTCGCGAACCCGAGGATGCAGTCGACGGGAATTCAGTTCCTCGACATCATCCAGGGAGCCCAGGCCGTGATCGATGGCAAGGCGAGCACGGTCTCGGGGGTTACCGCGAAGGGGAACAGGCTCGTCATCCGGTTAACCAGGGCGTCGCCCGACCTCCTCGCCCGGATGACGATGCCGTTCCTTCAGGCCATCGACAGCAAGCTCGCGACGCAGATCGATGCGAACGGGATCAACGAGTACGCATCGTGCGGGCCGTACTACTTCTCGTCTCGGACGCCGGGCCGCTCGATCACGCTCAAGCGCAACCCGAACTACAAGGGCACGCGAGCGGCGAACGCCGACACGATCCAGGTGAACGTCGGCAATGACGTCACGGTCGAGTACCAGAACGTCGAGAAGGGCACGACGGACTACGCATCCGGCGGGATCCCCGCGACGGAGTGGAAGAACGTCGTCACGAAGTACGGGCTCAACAAGAAGGACGGTCGCGTGCAGGTGCGGCCGCTTCTCGACATCCGTTACGTCGCGATGAACCGCTCGCGGCCGCTGTTCAAGGACAACCCCGGACTCGCGAAGGCCGTCAACTGGGCTGTCGACCGTCAGGCCTTCTCGGCCCAGGGCGGGTATCTCTACGGCAAGCGGACGGGGCAGATCCTGCCGCCCGGGATGCTCGGTTACAAGCCACAGCACACCTATCCGATCAAGATCACGGCTGGCTCGGCAAAGCAGGCGAAGAAGCTCGCCGCCGGCAACCTCCGTGACGGCAAGGCCGTGCTGTGGTCGTCGAACTCGGGCACCGCTCCGCTCCAGGCGCAGCTGATCCAGTACAACCTGAAGCAGATCGGTCTCGACGCCGAGATCAGGCTGCTTCCGCGGGCGCAGCAGTTCACGAATGCCGGTAATCCGAAGACTGCCACCTTCGACCTCACGGTCGAGCGGTGGGGAGCCGATTACTCGGATCCGTACGACTTCGTGAACATCCTGCTCGACGGGAGCCAGGTCACGCAGTCGCAGCACAACAACTACGCGTACTTCAACGTGAAGAAGTACAACCAGCAGATGACGTCAGCGTCGCTGCTGACCGGGTCGAAGCGGGGCGCCGCGTACGCTCAGCTCGACGCCTCGATGATGAAGAACGACCCCCCGTGGGCGCCGATCGTCAACTCCAACGACCGCAACTTCATGTCCGCGCGCGTCGGGTGCCTGACGATCAACGAGTCCCAGGGGAGCGGTCCGCTCCTGAATGTGATCTGCCTCAAGTAGGTGCGTCCCAGGGAGGGGCGGCCGTCGGGCCGCCCCTCCTTCCCTCTTCGACCAAGGCGGCCTCACGTGCTCAGCTACCTCGTCAGACGACTTCTCTGGGCCGGCGTCCTCTTCGTCGGGGTGACGCTGATCACCTATGCACTGTTCTTCGTTCTCCCGGCGGACCCGGCGCGCCTCGCAGCCGGGAAGTCCGCCACGGCGGAGGACGTCGTCCGGGTCTCGCACCAGCTCGGGCTCGACCGCCCACTACACGAGCAGTACGCGTTGTTCCTGAAGCGCCTCGTCGTCGAGCAGTCGCTCGGCCGCTCGTACACGAATCGCCGCTCCGTGAACGAGATGGTCGGTGAGGCGGTGCCGGTGACCGCCGCGCTCGTCGTCGGCGGCGCGATCTTGTGGATGATGATCGCGCTCCCGATCGGGATCATCTCTGCCCTCCGGCCCCGGTCGTTACTCGACAGAGGAACGATGATCTTCATCCTCGTCGGGATATCTGCGCCCGTTGTCTGGATCGGCCTCTTGCTCCAGTACTTCATCGGCTTCCGCCTCGGTTGGACTCCGAACGCAGGCTATTGCGATGTCTTCAACCCACCGGAGGGCGCGTCCTGCGGCGGCCCGACGGACTGGGCGTATCACCTCATCCTGCCGTGGCTGACGTTCGCGATCCTGTTCGCTGCGAGCTATGCCCGCATGATCCGGGCGAACGTGATGGACACGCTCGGCGAGGACTACGTTCGCACCGCACGTGCGAAGGGCGCCCCGGAGGCGCTCGTGATCCGACGGCACGTCCTCCGGAACGCGTTGCTGCCGGTCGTGACGATGCTCGGGCTCGACATCGGCGTCGCGCTCGGAGGTGCGATCTTCACCGAGGCGATCTTCAACCTTCCCGGTCTCGGGCGCCTCGCCCTGAACAGCGTCCTCAGCCTCGACCTGCCGACGATGCAGGGCGTCGTCGTCTTCGCGACGCTCGCGATCATCCTCTTCAACGTCATCGTCGACGTGGCCTACGCCATGATCGACCCGAGGATCCGGCTCGCATGACGGGAAGCGCGAACGGATCGATGCGCAGCGACGAGCCGGATGGCGTTCCGCTGCTCGAGGTTCGCGACCTGAGGACGTACTTCAAGACGGACGACGGTGTCGTCCGCGCGGTCGACGGCGTGTCGTTCAGCGTCGAGGCAGGGAAGACCCTCGGCGTCGTCGGCGAGTCGGGCTCGGGGAAGAGCGTGACGATGATGTCGATCCTCGGCCTCAACCCGAAGCCAGGGCGTCTCAGGCGTGCGGGAAGGCTCCGATCCCGGCGAGGGAATGGTCGGGTTCCTGCAGCAGACGAAGAAGTACGTCTCGGTGTCGACGGGGGCGGCGTCATTCCGAGGCGAGAACCTCCTCGAGGCCTCGAGCTCTCGCCTGCGTTCGCTGCGCGGCAAGGAGATCTCGATGATCTTCCAGGACCCGATGACGTCGCTGAACCCGGTTCTGAGCGTCGGTGACCAGCTCGTCGAAGCGGTGACGTTGCACCGCGACATCAGCGCGCGGCGCGCGCGGGAGCTCGCGATCGCCGGCCTCGAGGAAGTCGGGATCCCCAGGGCGGCAAGGCGTGTGGACGACTATCCGCATCAGTTCTCCGGCGGGATGCGCCAGCGCGTGATGATCGCGATGGCGCTCATCAACGAGCCGGCGCTGTTGATAGCGGACGAGCCGACGACCGCGCTCGACGTGACGACGCAGGCGCAGATCCTGGACCTGATCAGCGAGCTCCAGGCAGAGCGGGGAACGGCCGTCGTCCTGATCACGCACGACCTCGGCGTCGTCGCCGAGACCGCGGACGACATCGTGGTGATGTACGCGGCGCGCGTCGTAGAGCAGGCGCCGGTGCTCGAGCTGTTCGAGCACCCACTGCACCCGTACACGTGGGGGCTCCTGGGGTCGCTACCTCGCGTCGACGTCACGCTCGACCGGCTCATGCAGATTCAGGGTCAGCCACCGTCGTTGCTGCGCCCTCCGCGCGGCTGCCGGTTTCGACCGCGATGTGCCTTCGCCTTCGACCGCTGCAGGTCGGAGCTGCCGGCGGCGACCGTGCAGAGCTTCGACCCCGGCCATCTCGACGCCTGCCTCCTCGACGAGCGGTTCAAGCTCGAGGAGTCGGCGAGGGTGACGCTCGAGCTGGGCCTTGCCCCGGAGGCGGCATGACCGACGTGTTGCTCGAGATCGATCAGCTGACGAAGCACTTCCCGATCACGGAGGGAATCGTCTTCAAGAAGGAGGTCGCGACGGTGAAGGCCGTCGACGGCGTCTCGCTCGACGTCCGCCGTGGCGAGACGCTCGGGATCGTCGGCGAGTCGGGCTGCGGCAAGTCGACCCTCGCCCGGGTGATCACGAACCTGCTCACCCCGACGAGCGGCAGCGTGCGGTTCGACGGGCAGGACGTCGCGAGCCTCTCGGGCCCCGAGCTGTTCGCGTTCAGGCGGCAGGTGACCATGATCTTTCAGGATCCGTATGCATCACTCAATCCCCGCAAGCGGGTCGGCTTCATCGTGGCCGAACCACTCATCGTGCACGACGTCGGCACGGAGAGGGAGCGGAAGCGCCGAGTTCAGGAGCTCCTCGAGGTCGTCGGTCTCAACGCGGAGCACTACAACCGCTTCCCGCACGAGTTCTCGGGCGGGCAGAGGCAGCGCATCGGTATCGCTCGCGCGCTCGCAGCCGGCCCGCGGCTCGTCGTGTGTGACGAGCCGGTCTCGGCGCTCGACGTTTCGGTGCAGGCCCAGATCCTCAACCTGCTCAGCGACCTTCAGGCCGAGTTCGGGCTCACGTACGTGTTCATCGCGCACGATCTCAGTGTCGTCCGGCACATCTCGGACCGCGTGGCCGTGATGTACCTCGGCAAGCTCGTCGAGCTCGCCGACTCGAAGGAGCTGTACGCCTCACCGCGCCACCCGTACACCGGGGCGCTGCTCTCGGCCGTCCCGATCGCGAACCCGCGGCTCGGCCGCAACCGGGAGAAGCTCGTGCTCGCGGGCGACATCCCGAATCCGATCGATCCTCCGGGCGCCTGTCGCTTCCATCCTCGCTGTCCCCGGGCGCAGGATCTCTGCGCTACCGAGGATCCGCAGCTCCTCCGGATCGCACCGCCGTCTGCGCGCGAGACCGCCTGCCACTTCCCGCTCGAGCGCTGGCCGCTGACCCCTGACGAGATGCGCGCACCGGAGGGCGTCGCGCCGGGTGCGGATCCAGAGCCTGCACTGATCTCTTCTGCGAACGGGGTGATGCCGTGATCGCTCGCGGCCTCCGGACGATCGTCGTCGGCATCCTCGCGCTCGGTGCGGCGGCCGCGCTGGCCGGCGTGCTCGTCGGGGTCGCCGCCGGGATGTCCGGGACGAGGGGCGCGTCCGGCGGGCTCCTGCTCGTCGGCTCGCTCGTCTTCGTCGCGGGCGCGGTCAGCGGCATGCGGTATCCGTCGAAGCGCACGCGCGAGCGGAGGCTCGCTGCTCCGGACGGATCGAGAAGCACGACCGAGGACGCCTCGGCGGCCGGCCTGCTGGTGGGGGCCGGCATCGTGCTCGTGCTGGTCGGGATCCTCCTCGACCCCGAGACGTCCCTCTGATGACCGCGCGGCGTCCGCGCAAGCGCCTTGGCCTCTGCGAGGACGCGCGGCTGCGCGCCTCGCTCGAGCTGGACGGGGAGCTCGACGAGCTCGGGCGTATCCACCTGCGACGCCATCTCGACGGCTGTCGTCGAGTGTGGCCACTGGGTCGAGGCGATGTCGGAGCTCACGACCCTCCTGCGAACGGCACCGGTCGAGCCCCCGCCGGAGGAGATACCTCAGCCGGCCGCGTCTGCTGCCGCCCGGCCGGCGCTCCGACCCGAGAAGAGGCAGCCGCCGAGGAACGTTCCCTCCAGGGATCGGTATCCGTGCATGCCGCCGCCGCCGAAGCCGGCGGCCTCACCGGCGGCGTAGAGGCCTGGTAGCGGGCTGCCGTCGGCGGTGAGAACGCGGCTCGAGAGGTCGGTTTGTAGGCCGCCGAGCGTCTTCCGGGTCAGGAGATGAAGGCGGACAGCGATGAGCGGGCCGGCCTTCGGGTCGAGCAGTCGGTGGGGTGAGGCAACTCGCGTCACCCGGTCCGCGAAGTACTTGCGGGCTGCGCGGACGGCCACGAGCTGCATGTCCTTGGAGAAGCTGTTCGCGATCTCCCGATCGCGCGCGAGAATCTCTCGCTCGACCTGCTCGAACGAGAGAAGCGGTTCCTCCGTCAGCGCATTCATGCCGTCGACGAGCGCGGCCAGGTCGGACTCGACGACGAAATCCGCTCCGTTGGACTTGAACGCCTCGACGGGCGCCGGGGCTCCCTTCGCGACACGCGCCTTCAGCACCGTGCGTACCGACTTGCTCGTGATGTCGGGATTCTGTTCGGATCCCGAGAGCGCGAACTCCTTCTCGATGATCTTCTGCGTGAGCACGAACCAGGTGTGCTCGTGCCCGGTGCCCATGATGTGCTGCAGCGTGCCGAGAGTGTCGAAACCGGGGAAGAGCGGTGCCGGTAGCCGTCGGCCGGTCGCGTCGAGCCAGAGGGACGACGGGCCGGGGAGGATGCGAATGCCGTGGCGCGGCCAGATCGGGTCCCAGTTCTCGATCCCCTCGGTGTAGTGCCACATCCGATCCGGGTTGATCACCATTCCCTCCGGCGGTCTCCGCGATCTCGATCATCCGCCCGTCGACGTGTGCCGGGACGCCGGAGAGCATCCGGCTCGGCGGCGAGCCCAGCCGTGCGGGCCAGCTACGTCGAACGAGCTCCTCGTTGCCGCCGATCCCGCCCGAGCTCACGATCACGGCTCCGGCCTCGAGCTCGAACTCGCCCACTGCCTCGCGTGAGCTCGAGCGGCCGCGCTCGCAGGAGTCGGGCGCGAGCACGACGCCCGCGACCCCGGTGATCGCGCCATTTGCGGCGGTCAACCAGTCGACCCGATGTCGGAAGCGAAACTCGACGAGCCCGGTGCGCTGGGCCTCGCGGACGAGGTGGATGAACGGCTCGAGCAGCCCGGGTCCCGTCCCCCAGGTGACGTGGAAGCGCGGCACCGAGTTCCCCGGGCCGTTTGCGAGCTGTCCTCCTCGCTCCGCCCAGCCCACGTTCGGGAGGAAACGGACGCCCTTCTCGTGGAGCCACGGCCGCTTCTCGCCCGCCGCCCAGTCGACGTACGCCTCGGCCCAGCGTCGTGGCCACTCGTCCTCGGGCCGGTCGAAGCCGGCCGTGCCCAGCCAGTCCTGCCATGCGAGCTCCGGAGAATCCCTGATCCGCATCCGGCGCTGCTCGGGGCTGTCGACGAGAAAGAGGCCTCCGAACGACCAGAACGCCTGACCGCCGAGCGACTGCTCCGGCTCCTGGTCGACGAGGATCACGCGTCTCCCGGCCGCGGCAAGCTCTGCGGTGGCGACGAGGCCGGCAAGACCAGCGCCGACGACGATCGCGTCGGCTACGCTCGGTTCGGTCGGTCTCGCCGTAGGCATGCGGACTGTCATCCTCCCACGTTTCCCATCGGGGCGAAAGCCGCGCCGCCCTCAGCGAAGAGTGTGCAGCCAGTCCGCGATCGCGGAGCCGATCAGGTCGGGTGCGTCCTCCTGGATGAAGTGAAGACCCGGCACCGTGACCGTCGTCTGGTTTGGCCAGGAGAGGCAGAACTCGCGCTGCGCTCCCGTCAGAATCGAGCCCGGGTCGGCATCGACGAACAGCTTCGGGACGTCGGCTTCTTGCAGCCACGTTGCGTAGGCGTCGACGATCGCGACGACGTCCGCAGGCTCGCCGTCGATCGGGATCTCGCGTGGCCACGTGAGCGTGGGGCGTCGGCTTTCGCCAGGCTCGAGGTAGGGCCGACGGTAGACGTCCATCTCCGCCTCGGTGAGCTGCGCGAAGCACGGACGCGGGCAGAACGCGCTCGACGAAGATGTTCTTCGTCAGCACCATCTCCTCGCCGGCGGGTGAGCGGAAGCCTTCGAACACGCGACCGCGCAGCTGTCCGGCAACTCGTTCCACGTCACGGGGCGCACGAGCGCCTCCATGTACGCGAGCCCGTGAACGGAGTCGCGGTGGCGGTTTGCCCAGTCGAACCCGAGCGCCGAGCCCCAATCGTGCACGACCAACGTGACGCGATCGCGAACGTCCAGCGTCTCGAGCAGAGCATCGAGGTAGAGCCGGTGCTCGACGAACCGGTAGCTGCCCGCGCCTGCGTCGTCGAGCTTGTCGGAATCGCCCATCCCGATCAGGTCTGGTGCGATGCACCGACCGAGCTGCCCGACGTGGGGAATGACGTTCCGCCAGAGATAGGACGATGTCGGGTTCCCGTGTAGGAAGACGATCGGGTCGCCGTCGCCCGTCTCGACGTAGGCCATCCGCTTTCCGTGCACGTTCGCGAACTGCTTCGGATAGCGCTCGCTTGCAGACACGGTCACGGCAGCTCCCTTCGGGCGTCGAACGGACACGGATTCGCGAGGGCAGGTGGTGCCGGAAGTCTACGGGGCCGCCGACGCGTCCGCCGATCGGGGGATGGGCGTGGCACGGTATGCAACGACGCAGTAGCGTGCGCACCATGCTGACGCCTGACGAGATCGCGGCTGTCCCGGCGTTCGCGAGCCTCGACGCCGCCGACCTCGACTGGCTGTGCCGCGTCTGCGCGGACATCTCGCTCAGCCCCGGCGAGTTCGCGGTACACGACGGCGACCCGCCGGCGCTGTTTGCCCTTCTCGAGGGTCACATCGAAGCCGTCAAGGTTGTCGACGGCAAGGATCGTGTGATCGGGACGCGCGAGCCCGGAGACCTTCTTGGGGAGATCTCGATTACGCTCGGAACGCCTCATCCCGCGGGCTTCCGTGCGGTCGACGAAGCCCGGGTGATCCGGGTCGAGCCGCAGGACTACCACGCCCTCGCCGCCATCGTGCCCGAGGTTGCGACGCATGTCGGACTGCTCGCGAGTGAGCGGATCGGTGGCCCGAGAGGGCTCCAGGCGCTCGCTTCAGCGCCGACTCCGTTCCGCGCGATCGTGCTCGGGCGGCGCTCGGACCCGGCGTGTGGAGAGCTCCGACGCTTCCTCACCCGCAACCAGATCCGGTTCCGCTGGTTCCAGCCGGACGTCCCTCCCGAGGCGGGGCAGTGGTTGGGTCCACTCCCCGATGAGGGAGACTGTCCGGCGTTCCGGATCGTCAACGGTAAGACCGTGCTCAAGCCGACGCTGCGCAGGGTCGCGGAAATGCTCGAGATAGCGACGGAACCGATCGCTGCCGAGTACGACACGGTTGTCGTCGGAGCGGGGCCGGCCGGCCTCGCGGCCGCCGTGTACGGAGCCTCGGAAGGGCTGCGCACGATCGTCGTCGAGCGCGAGGCACCCGGCGGGCAGGCGGGAACGTCGTCGCGGATCGAGAACTACCTTGGCTTCCCGACCGGCGTGTCGGGTGAGGAGCTGTCGGCGAAGGCGTTGCAGCAGGCGCGTCGACTTGGCGCCGAGATCCTCGTGACCCGGTCGATCAGCCGCATCGATGCGGAGACCCATCAGGTTCACCTCGACGGAGGCGATGTCCTCCAGACGAGGACGATCATCCTTGCATGCGGCGTTGCCTGGCGGCAGCTCCAGATCGAGGGCTTCGACCGTCTAGCGGGAAAGGGGATCTTCTACGGTGCCGCACGCAGTGAAGCGTCGAACACGCATGGCCTCGACGTCCACGTCATCGGCGCCGGGAACTCGGCCGGTCAGGCGGCAATGTTCTTCTCCACACATGCGCGTAGCGTGACGATCCTCTATCGCGGCGAGACGGTCGCGAAGAGCATGTCCCGGTACCTGGTCGACCAGATCGAGACGCGCAAGAACATTCACGTGCTTTTCGAGACCGAGGTGACTGCTGCTCACGGCGATGGAGCGCTCGAGGCGATCGACGTTCGCAACCGCGCGACGGGCGAGACCGGCCGGCTCGAGTCCGGTGGGGTGTTCATCTTCATCGGCGCCGATGCCGAGACCTCGTGGCTGCCTCCCGAGGTCGCACTCGACACGCGAGGGTACGTGCTGACCGGGCCCGAGGTCGCCTCCCGCAACTGGCGACTCGACCGCGACCCGTATCTTCTCGAGACGAGCGTTCCCGGGATCTTCGCCTGCGGCGATGTCCGTCTCGGCCCGGTAAAGCGCGTCGCGGCTGCGGTGGGCGAGGGCAGCATGGCGATTGCCTTCGTGCACCAGTACCTGAGAGACGCCGCCGCCCTCTCCGCGGGCACGTAGCTTTGCAGCCCCGCCGCCGGCGTTCGCCGGCGGTGCGCAAAGAGTGGTGTCAGCCGTACCTCCGAACTCGCGCCGACCGGACTGCGTTGCAGACGCTTCGATGGGAGATTGCGGCAAGCAACCAACCCGTATGAAGGAGGTCAGTCAATGTCCGCCGTCCATTCCCTCCCGGCTCGCCGCGAGCTCGCGTACCGCTCGACGAACGGGATCGACGTGTTCCTCGTCTGGTGCCCGGTCGACGACGCGCTCGCCGTGGTCGTGCTCGACGAGAAAGCCGATTCCTTCGAGCTCGTCGTGACCGCGTCGGAGGCGCTCGACGTCTTCGAGCACCCCTACGCACACGCGTCCTTCCGCGGCCTCGATCTCGTCGGCGCACCCGTGGATATCGCTGCGTGAGCACCGCGTTTCTCAGCCTGTACGTCCCGGACGATGTCACCACCCATCGCGAGCCGGGGACGACCGTCGCAGAACCATGACCGGCGCCGGCGCCGGCGCTCAGCCGCCGTTCTTGCCGCCGCTGCCCCGGCTTTCCCCGGCTCCGTGCAGGCCGACGCCTCTCCGTACCCCACTCGGCACTCACGGCCGGTTCGCTAGAATGAATCGAGTTTTAGACTTATAGACAAAAACCTCGTGGACAAACCCTTGTGACTCAGAATTCCCGCTCCCCGCTACCGCTTGATCCCGTCGACCTGGTGGTTGTCGGCGGCGGGGTTGCGGGCCTCTTCGCTGCCCTGTGTGCTGCTGCCGAGGCTCGCGTGCTCGTGGTCTCGAAGACGCCGCTGCTCGGGTCGGCGAGCTCGCTTGCCCAGGGTGGGATCGCGGCGGCGGTCGGGGACGACGACAGCCCCGCGCTTCATGCCGTGGACACGCTCGAGGCAGGGAGGGGGCTGTGCCGTCCGACTGCGGTCGACGTGCTCACGGTCGAAGCTCCGGCCCGGATCCGTGACCTCGAGCATCTCGGCGTCGAGTTCGACGGCGACCTGTCGCTCGAGGGCGGCCACGCCCGAAGGCGGGTCGTTCACGCCGGCGGCGCCGCGACGGGCGATCGCGTCACGCGCCTCCTCGCGCAACGAGCTCTCGCGCACCCGCGAATCGAGATCGTCGAACGGGTCGGAATGCGCGGCCTGCGGCTGCTCGGCGACAGGGTCGTCGGGATCTCGACCTCGATCGGGCCGATCGCCGCCCGTGCGACGCTGCTCGCCACGGGTGGGTTGACGTCGCTCTGGTCACGGACGACGAATCCGCCCGGATCGGTCGGCGACGGTGTTGTTGCGGCGTATCTCGCCGGGGCGGCGATCGCCGACCTCGAGCTGGTGCAGTTCCATCCGACGGCGCTTGTCGGGACGTCGGTGTTGCTGTCGGAGGCTCTACGCGGAGAGGGAGCGCTCCTGCTGGACGATCGTGGGGAGCGTTTCACCGACGAGCTCGCACCGCGCGACGTGGTCGCGAGAGCGATCGCGTCGCGCGGGACCGCGCTGCTCGACATGCGGGCGATCGACCGAGACCGCTTCCCCAGCCTGATGGGCTCGATCGGGGAGCACGGCTTCGACCCTGCGATCGAGGCGGTGCCTGTCTCGCCCGCGGCGCACTACTCGATCGGGGGCGTCGTCACCGACCTTTCCGGCCGCACCGAGGTCCCGTCGTTGCTCGCGGCGGGCGAGTGCGCGGCGACGGGCGTGCACGGGGCCAACCGGTTGGCGTCGAACTCACTTCTCGAATGCCTCGTCTTCGGCCGCCGCGCCGCACTCGCTGCTCTCGAGGAGCCCGCGCTCCCGGCGAGCCACGCTTCCGCGCGTGCAGTCGAGTCGCACGGCCGGGTGAGCGGCCGGATGCGCGAGGACGTCTGGCGCGAATGCGGGCTCTTCCGCGAGGCCGAGGGGCTCGCCCGTCTCGCGACGGCCGACAACGAGCTCGTCCGGCTCGTGGCAGGGTCGGCCCTGATCCGGGAGGAGAGCCGGGGTTGCCACTTCCGCACGGACTTTCCGCTCGCCGATCCGGCGTTCGCGCGCCACGTCGTCCTCCGGCGTGGCGCCGACCCGGCGCTCGAGGCCTGGGCGTGACGACGGAGGCGGTCAGGCGGGTCGTCGAGGCGGCGCTCGCCGAGGACGTCGGGGCAGGAGACGTCACCACCGACGCCATCGTCCCCGAAGGAGCGCGCTCGCGCGCGACGATTCTCCTGAAGGAACCGGGCGTCGTCTGCGGTCTCGACGCCGCCGAGGCGGCGTTCAGCATCCTGGACCCTTCGTCGGTGTTCGAGCGCCTGGCGGACGACGGTGACGTCGTTGCGGATGCTCCTCACGCGTTGCTCCGTGTCGAAGCCGGCACGCGGGCGCTCCTCACCGGCGAGCGAACCGCCCTCAACCTCGTCGGGCGCCTCTCTGGCATCGCGACGTCGACCCGACGCTATGTGGACGCCGTCGCGGGGACAGGGGTCGTCATTCGTGATACGCGCAAGACGACGCCCGGGCTCCGCTCCCTCGAGAAGCACGCGGTCGTCAGCGGCGGCGGCGGCAACCACCGCTTCGGGCTCTATGACGGCGTGCTCGTCAAGGACAACCACCTCGTCGCGTCGCCGTCGATCGCCGACGCCGTTTCCCGTCTCCGTGCCGTGACGGCACTTCCCGTCGAGGTCGAGTGCGACACGCTCGATCAGGTGCGGGAGGCGATCGACGCAGGTGCCGACGCGCTGCTGCTCGACAACATGTCGGTCGCCGAGCTTCGCGAGGCGGTGGGCCTCGTCGGGGGGCGGGCCAGGCTCGAGGCGTCGGGCGGCGTCAACCTCGACTCTGTTCGTGCGGTCGCCGAGACCGGCGTCGACGAGATCTCGGTCGGCGCGATCACCCACTCTGCTCGTTCACTCGACGTCTCCCTGGAGGTCACATGACAGTCGCCGCTGCCACCGGTCTACACGAGGAGATTCGCGCGCTCGCACGCGACCGCAACGCGGTCATCCTCGCGCACAACTACCAGCTGCCCGAGGTGCAGGATGTTGCCGACTACGTCGGCGACTCGCTCGGTCTCTCCCGTGAGGCCGCCGCGACCGATGCGGACGTGATCGCGTTCTGCGGCGTCCACTTCATGGCCGAGACGGCGGTGATCCTCTCGCCCGAGAAGACGGTTCTGCTGCCGGATCTCGACGCCGGGTGCTCGCTCGCGGACTCGATCACCGGCGATCAACTTCGTGCGTGGAAGGCCGAGAACCCCGGTGCGGTCGTCGTCTCCTACGTGAACACGACGGCCGACGTGAAGGCGGAGAGCGACTACTGCTGTACGTCCGGGAACGCGAAGGCGGTCATCGAGGCGATTCCCGCCGACCAGGAGATCCTGTTTCTCCCTGATATGTACCTGGGTCTCTGGCTCGAGAAGGTCACCGGCAGGTCGCTTCGTATCTGGCTCGGTGAGTGCCACGTCCATGCCGGGATCCGGCCGGCCGATATCGAGCGCTGGCAGGACGAGGCGCCTGACGCCGAGCTGCTCGTCCACCCCGAATGCGGGTGTGCGAGCCAGTGCATGGCGTTCGGGAACGACAGGACGCACATCCTCTCCACCGAGGGGATGGTCAAGTTCGCCCAGAGCTCGCCGAAGAGCCGCTTCCTGATCGCGACCGAGACGGGGATCCTCCACCGACTCCGCAAGGATGCGCCGGGGAAGACGTTCGAGGCCGTGTCCGAGCGAGCGGTGTGCCGGTTCATGAAGATGACGACACTCGAGAAGCTTCGCGACAGCCTCCGGGACGGCAAGCACGTCGTCACGGTGCCTGACGACGTCGCGGCGAGGGCGCGCCTCGCGATCGAGCGGATGGTCGCAATCGGCTGACGTGGCGGAGGTCTCGTCGCGGCTTCATCCGTCGGAACGACGGGTGATCTCTCCGTCGAACGCCTTCAGGCGCGCCCAGACGATCTGCCTGCGCAGGGACACGTCGTCGTCGACGCTCTTCGTCGTGCGCAGAAGCTCGCGGAGCCGGTCGTCGTCCAGCGATGAGAAGAGCTGCGGCGGCCGGCGGGGCAGACCGCAATCCCACCCCGTGGGGGTTCGTGTTCCCGCTATCGAGGAAGTCTCCTCGGGTGCTGTGGGAGATCGGTCAACCGACTCACGATCAGTGCCCCTGCCGTCCCAGGCCCTTCGTGTTCGCTCTCGAGGCGTCGCACGCGTTCCCGACGCAGCAGGTCGATCGGATCGAATAGCGCGCCCAACGGCGGAGACAGAGCCAGTGGAGCTCCTCCTTTTGGGCGGCTCGGAGTGCTAAGAGGGCATCGTCGGACAGCAGAGCCATAACCCGGGCGGGGAAGTGAGAGGACGGGGTCTTCCGATGATCCCGGGTCGAGAGATGTGCCACGTCGGCGCGTCGAGCGGCTTCAATGTCCTGTTCACGCCACCACCGCGACTCGCCCGGCAGAACATCGAACGGATCGGGCTACCCGCGAGAGCAGCCCGATCCGTCAGCGTCGTCGTCGTCGTCGTCGTCCGTCAGTCAGTCAGCTACATCCGGTATTCGTGCCGCAGTCGCGGCACGTGTAGCAGCTGCCGGTGCGCACCATGCGACCGCCGCACTTCGAGCACTCGACGGCGTCCTCCCAGCTGTTGAACAGCGCCGTCTGGCCGGGGGGCGGCGCGTCGTGCACCTGCGCGGTCGCCTCGCCGGCGGCGTAGGCGGCTGCGAGGCGCGCCTTCACCTCGGGCGTGAGGATGCCGGCCTCCTCCTGCTGGTCGGACGTGAGGAACTTCTTGCCCATCCAGCGGAAGATGTAGTCGACGATCGACTTCGCGATCCGGATGTCGGCGTCGTTCGTCATCCCGCTCGGCTCGAAGCGCATGTGGCTGAACTTCGAGACGTACACCTCGAGCGGCACCCCGTACTGGAGGCCGAGCGAGACCGAGATCATGAACGAGTTCATCAGGCCGGCGAGCGTCGTGCCCTCCTTCGCGATGTCCACGAAGATGTCGCCCGGCGTCCCGTCCTCGAACAGGCCGACGTGGATGTAGCCCTCGTACTCGCCGACCTTGAACTTGCGGCCGACCTCGGTGCGGTCGTCCGGCAGCCGGCGCCGCTTCGGGGCTGCGACAACACCGCCGAGCGCGTGGATCTGTGCGATCCGGCCCTCCTCGGACGTGTCCTTCGAGCCGGAGAGCGGCTGCGCCACCTTGCAGTTGTCGCGATAGATCGCGATCGCCTTGACGCCCAGCTGCCACGCCTCGATCAGCAGCTGCGAGACCTCGTCGACCGACGTCTCCTCGGGCAGGTTCACCGTCTTCGAGATCGCGCCCGAGATGAACGGCTGCACGGCACCCATCATCTTCACGTGCCCCATGTAGTGAATCGCGCGCTCACCGATCGCGCAGTCGAACACCGGGTAGTGCTCGTTCTTCAGGTGCGGTGCGCCGATCACGCTGCCCCGCTCGTCGATGAACGCCACGATCTCCTCGACCTCGCGGGTTGCGTAGCCGAGCTCGCCGAGCGCCATCGGCACCGTCTTGTTGACGATCGTCAGCTCGCCGCCACCGACGAGCTTCTTCGACTTGACGAGCGAGAAGTCTGGCTCGACCCCCGTCGTGTCGCAATCCATCATGAAGCTGATCGTCCCGGTCGGCGCGAGCACCGTCGCCTGCGCGTTGCGGAAGCCCGCCACCTCGCCCAGGTCGAGCGCGTCGTCCCACGCCTTGCGGGCGGCGGAAAGCATGTCGGCCGGCACGGACTCGGTGTGCTGGATGTTCCCGACGGCGGCGCGGTGCTTCGAGATCACGCCGAGCATCGCGGCTGCGTTCTCGGCGTAGCCCGCGTGCGGTCCCATCCGCTTCGCGACCTCGGCCGACTTGCGGTAGCCCCGCCCGGTCATGATCGCCGTGATCGCCGCAGCGTAGGCACGCCCCTCGTCGGAGTCGTACGGCAGGCCGCGTGCCATCAGCAGCGCGCCGAGGTTCGCGTAGCCGAGCCCGAGCTGGCGGAACTTGAGCGCGTTGCGCCCGATCTCCGGCGTCGGGTAGGACGAGTAGCCGACGATGATCTCCTGCGCGAGGAACATCACGTCGACCGCGTGCTCGAACATCGGCACGTCGAACTCGCCGTCCTCCTTGCGGAACTTCATCAGGTTGAGCGACGAGAGGTTGCAGGCCGAGTCGTCGACGTGCATGTACTCGGAGCACGGGTTCGACGCGTTGATCCGGCCCGTGTTCGGACTCGTGTGCCATGCGTTGATCGTCGTGTCGTACTGCACGCCCGGGTCGGCGCACTGCCACGAGGCCTCGGCGATGTCCTTCAGCAGCGACCGCGCGTCGACCGTGCGGACGACCGAGCTGTCGGTGCGGGCGGTGAGGTTCCACTCCTTGGCCTCGACGACCGCCTCCATGAACGCGTCGGTGACGCGCACCGAGTTGTTCGCGTTCTGGTACTGGATCGAGCCCCAGTCGGGCGAGTCGAGCGACATGTCGTAGCCCGCCTGCTCGAGGACGCGTGCCTTCCGCTCCTCCTTCGCCTTGCACCAGATGAACTCGTCGACGTCCGGGTGGTCGATGTCGAGCACGACCATCTTCGCCGCGCGCCGGGTCTTGCCGCCCGACTTGATCGTGCCGGCCGAGGCATCGGCGCCGCGCATGAACGACACCGGGCCGGAGGCGTAGCCGCCCTTCGACAGCTGCTCGTGCGACGAGCGCAGGCGCGAGAGGTTGATTCCGGAGCCCGAGCCGCCGCGGAAGATGACGCCCTCGCGGCGGATCCAGTCGAGAATCGAGTCCATCGAGTCGTCGATCGAGAGGATGAAGCACGCCGAGCACTGCGGCTTCTCTTCGAAGCCCACGTTGAACCACACCGGCGAGTTGAACGACGCGATCTGGTTGACGAGGATCGCCTTCAGCTCGGCCTCGAACGTGTCCGCCTCGTCGGTCGTCGCGAAGTAGCCACCCTGGCGACCCCACCCGCCGATCGTGTCGACGACGCGACCGATCATCTGCTTGACGGATCGCTCGCGGTCCGGCGAGGTCATGCGGCCCCGGAAGTACTTCTGGGCGACGATGTTCGTCGCGGTCTGCGACCAGAAGCGGGGAAACTCGACGTCCTTCTGATCGAACGCCGGGCCGTCCTTGCCCGGGGATCAGGGCGTGGCGCGACTCCCATTCGATCTCGTCGAACGGGTCGCGGCCGGGGATCGTGAAGAACCGCTGCGGCGTGATGCTCGCGCTGTCGTCGACGACTGCGTTCGCGTAGTCATCCGTCGCGGGCGTCGTCGTTTCGGTCGTCTCCGACACTGGTGTTGCCTTCGTGGTTGCCATGCCTGCCTCCCGGCCGTCCGTCGATCGAGGGAAAAGTGTCCTCCGTCCCGCGTGGTGCGACGCTGGGAGGGATTCGGGATGCTAGGAGGTGCGTCGGACGGCACCCATTTTTCGTCATTTTCATGCAATTTGCAGGAAAATGGACGACCCAGCCGGTCGACGTAGCTTACCGGTTCAGGGCGTCAGGAGGCTACGAGACGGGCGGTGCTGCAGGGCCGTCGCCCGGTCCGCCGCCGTCTTTGCGGCGCCGGAGATAGCCGGCGGATCCGGCCGCGAGCAGCACGACCGCGAGGCCGCCCAGCACGAGCAGCGGGATCGGGACCGACGACGGGCCGGACGTATCGGTTGCGCCGCCGTCTCCGTCTCGAGCGACTGTGTCTGTGTGGTATCCGTCTGGACGTCCGAGTCCGTTCCGACCGCGGTAGATGTGCCCGTCGCGCCCGTAGTCGAGGTCGTCTCCGTCGGGACGGGCGTCGTCGGGGTGGGGACTGGCCCCGCCGGGGTCGGGCTTTCCCTGCTTGGCGAAGGCGAGGGCGCGACCGATCTCGTCCTCGGCGTTGCCGTAGATCAACAGGTCCGACGGGAGCGACTTGATCGCCTGCGTGTAACAGGGGAGCGGATAGATCTTGTCGACGCGGCCGTCGTCGAACCAGTCGTCGATTACCTGCTGCGAACACGATCTCGCGGACGCGGTCTCGGTGAGGACGCTCGAGAGCATCACGAGGCCCAGGACCGCAAGGCCGAGCAGCAGGGCACGATGGGGATGGGGGAGTCGAATCACGTTGCGTGCGACGCGGGGAAGCCGAAAGTCTTGCAAGTGTGTCGGCTGCCATTGAGGCGGTGGTGTGCGGAGGGTAAACGAATTGTAAGCCTTGCCGGGCGGGGGACCAGACCAAGGGTGGTGGTACCGTGGCGCGCCATGGACGCGGCTCCGAGCTCGACGCGATCCGGGGTCGCCAACGCGATCCTCGGTTCGGTCGGTGTGCTCCTCGTGTGGGCGCTCTTCGACGGCGGCGCATCCGGGGTCGGCTCCGTGGCGCGACTCGGAACGGCCGCCGCGGTCGCGGCGGCACTGGTTCTCGTCGGCTGGGGACGCGGCGTCGTCGACATGCCACGCCTCGATCGGCCGGGTCTCGTTGCCGTCACGGCTGCAGGCGCCGTCACGGCGTGGGCGGGTCTCAGCGTCTGGTGGTCGATCGCAGGCGACCGCTCCTTCGACGCTCTGGGGAAAAGCCTCGCGCTCCTCGCCTTCGGTGTCGTCGGCCTTGCGGCGGCGGTTCTCCCGGGGCGTCCCGGTGCGGGGCGTCGCGCTCGTTCTCGCCGCGGCGCTCGGTGCAGCGCTCTGCTGGGCGCTCCTCGGCAAGGCCGTGCCGGCGCTCGGCCCCGACGATGCCGGGCGCGTTTCGCGCCTGCGAGGATCGATCGGGTACTGGAACGCGCTCGCGTTGCTGGCCGACGCCGCGCTCGGGCTCGGACTGTGGCTCGCGTCCTCCATGCGCGACCGCTACGGCCGTGCGTCTCGGGACGCTCCTGCTCTACCTCGCGACCCTCGTGATCCTGCTCACCCAGTCCCGTGCGGGCCTCGTCGCCGGCCTTGCCGTCCTCGCCCTCGTCCTCGCGCTGACCGAGGATCGGGTCGAGGCGGCGCTGCTCGTCCTCCTCGCCTGCGCTCCTGGCCTGCTCGTCGCCGGGTGGGCGTTCACCCGGCCTGCTCTCGTCGAGGACGGCGTGGCGTCGGCGGCCCGCGCCTCGAACGGCGCCGCCCTCGGCGTGCTGACGCTCGTTGGTGCAGCGATCGCGCTCGGCGTCGTCTCTAACGTGCCCGTCGGCCGACTCGTCGCCACCCGGCGTCGGACCGTCGTCCGTGGCCTCCTCGGTGCCGCCGGCTTGCTGCTCGTGGTCGGCCTTCTCGGCCTCGTTGCCGCGGTCGGGAACCCCGTCACCTGGGCCGGCGACCAGCTGAGGAGCTCCGGAGAGGTCGTCAACGGACCCGGGCGTCTCGGCCAGCTCGAGACGAACAACCGCACCGTCTGGTGGGGAGAGGCATGGGAGATCTTCCGCGCCAATCCGGCGGGCGGCACGGGCGCGTCGACGTTCGAGATCGCGCGCAAGCGCGTGCGGGACAGTGCGCAGAACGTCAGCGCGCCGCACAGCGTTCCCTTGCAGCTCCTCTCGGACACCGGCCTTCCCGCGTTCCTGCTCGGCCTCGTGTTCGTGGGCGGCGTCGCGGGCGGCATCGTGGCAGCACTTCGTCGCCTCGACGGAGACGAGCGTGCAGCCGCGGTCGGTCTCCTCGCGCTGCCGCTCGCCTTCGCGCTCCACGCTCTCGTCGACCTCGATCTCGACTTCCTTGCCGTCGCCGCGCCGACGATGCTCGTCGTGGCGGTGCTGCTCGGGGCGGGCCGGCCTGCCGCCGCTCGCCCGGGCGGTCTCGTCACGGCGGGCGTCTTCGTGGCTGCGCTGGCCGCCGTGTGGGTCCTCGTCGCGCCTGCGCTGTCCAGCCGATCGGTAGAGGAGTCCTACAAGGCGGCAAGCGAGCACCGGTTGAGTGCCGCCGACTCGGCGGCCCGGCGCGCGCAGCGATTCGATCGTCTCTCACCCGAGCCGCTCTATGCCCGCGCGACCGTTGCGATCGGTCGTGACGACGACCCCGCAGCCGACGCGTTCTACGTTCGCGCGACGCGGCTCCAACCCGAGAACCCTGCCACCTGGTATGCGCTCGGGCTGCACCGGTACATCAGCGGAGACCTGTGCGGTGCCTACGTCGCGCTCAACGCGGCGTACACGCTCGACCCGAAGAGCAGTCTCTTCTACCGCGGCAGCGAACTCGATCGCGCGCGGGATGCCGTCAACGACAGCGAGAACCCCGCCTGCGGCCCGACGCCGTCGTAGGCCCCGGGACCGGTTCCGGCACGCTTATCCGCCGATGACGACGACCGCGTGCGCTCCGTGGAGCTGCGCGGCGCGGAGCCCATCGAGCGGGCCGACGATCCCGATCCCGAGATCGCGAGCGAGGCGACGGCCCTCACCCTCGAATCCGCGGCGGTACATGACGAGCGTACGCGTGAAGTCCGAGCTCGGCGCGTTCGCGACGCCGCCGATCCGGTAGCCGTGGCTCGCAATGCGGGAAGCGGTCGCGGCCGCGGCTCCCTGGCGCGTGCCGCCGTTGAGGACGAGCACCGAGACACGTGAGCGCTTCAGGTCGGCGGCGGGAGCTCTTCGCCGCGGAGGTCTTCGCAGCGCTCTTCGCTACCTCCGTCTTCGCGATCGTCGCCTTGTGGGCGGGCTTGGCCGAGCTGGCGGTCGACGCCTTTGCGATGAGCGCTCCCCCGACGACGACGAGAACGATCAGTTCGACCACTGCGATCGCGGCTGCGGCGAATGCCGCGAGGCGCCACGGCCGCACGAGCTGCTCGTTGTGATGGAAGGAGACATCCACGGGCCAAACCTTCGCCCACGAACGTCTTGCTCCTTCTTCCTCTGCGTCTCCGCTGGGCTACGACGGGGGCGGCAGCGCGGCCCAGGTGGCGGCAACGCCCGCCGTCAGAGCCGTAGCGGCTCGGAACCCGATGACCTCGGCTGCGCGCTCGGTTGCGAGAACGCTTCGTCCGAGCTCGCCCTGTCGCTCCGCCTCGTGCACCGGCTCGGCGTCGGATCCGGCGACCGAGCGGCAGATCGCGTAGAGGTCGAGCACGGTCGTCGCGATCCCGGTGCCGATGTTGAACACGCCGTCGACATCGCTCGCGAGCGCGGCGAGCGTCGCGCGGGCCACGTCTCCGGCGAAGACGTAGTCGCGAGCCTGCGAACCGTCGCCGAAGATGCGGCAGGGCTCGCCACTCTGGAGTCGCCCGAGGAAGATCGCGACGACGCCGGCCTCCCCGTGCGGGTTCTGACGCGGGCCGTAGACGTTCCCGAAACGCAGAGCGACGTGGGGCACACCGTAGAGCCGGGCGAAGGCGCCGAGGTAGCCCTCGCCCGCGAGCTTCGCCGCACCGTACGGCGAGAGAGGAAGGCACGGGTCGTCCTCGCGTGCCGGCCGCTCGCACTCGCCGTAGATCGCTCCGCCGGTCGAGGCGAAGACGACCCGCGCGCCGGCGAGTCGGGCCGCTTCGAGCACGTTGACGGTTCCCACCACGTTGATCGCGGCGTCACGCGCAGGTTCGTCCACCGAGACGCGAACGTCTGCTTGGGCCGCGAGGTGGACTATCGCCCGTGCTCGTGTCTCGCGTGCGATCGTATCGAGCGGCTCGCGGATGTCATGGACGTGGAGCGTTGCCGCAGCGGGGACGTTCGCTCGCGAGCCCGTCGAGAGGTCGTCGACGACGTGGACATCGTCACCGCGGGCGAGGAGCGCCTCGACGACGTGGGAGCCGATGAATCCTGCTCCCCCGGTGACGATGACCGACATCGTCGTAGTCTACTGCTTGATGTTCATCACCTTCGAGGGGCTCGACGGCTCCGGCAAGACGACCCAGCTCACGCTGCTCGCGGCGCGCCTGGAGGCGGACGGCTACGAGGTGGTCGTCACCCGCGAGCCCGGCGGTACCCCGCTCGGCGAGGAGATCCGGAATCTCGTCCTCCACGGTGGCGATGTGGCGCCGTGGGCCGAGGCAGCGCTCCTCGCCGCCTCACGCGCCCAGCACGTCGAGGAGCTGATCCGTCCGGCGCTCGCCCGCGGCGCCGCAGTCCTGTGCGACCGCTACGTCGATTCGTCGGTCGCCTATCAGGGAATCGCCCGCGGGCTCGGGCTCGAGCGGGTGCTCGAGCTCAACCTGGCAGCCGTCGGCGGCCTCATGCCCGACCGGACGATCCTGCTGGAGATCGAGGCCGGGAGCGCCGCAAGGCGCATGAGCGGCGAGCGCGACAGGATCGAGCGGGAGGACGACGGCTTCCACGCCCGGGTCGCCGCGGCGTACAGGCAGCTGGCGACCCTGTTCCCCGAGCGGTACCTGACCGTCGACGGGACAGCCCCGCCCGATGTGCTCGCCGAGGAGATCCATGGAGCCATTCGACGCGATTCCTGAACAGGCAGAGGCAAAACGGCTCCTCTCGTCGGCGCTCGCCGATGGGGAGTGCGCATGCCTTTCTGTTCCACGGCCCGGCCGGGGTCGGGAAGGAGCGCGCCGCGTTCGCGTTCGCCGGTGCGCTCCTCGGTGACTCGCGGCGTGTCGTCGAGCGCACGCATCCCGACCTGAAGGTGGTCGAACCGCTCGGCGACATGATCCGGATCGACGTTATCCGCGAGCTTCACCACGATCTGCACCTGCGACCGTTCGAGGCCGATCGGCGCGTCTACCTCCTCCTCGGGGCGCATCGCCTCAACGACGACGCGGCCGATGCGCTGCTGAAGGACCTCGAGGAGCCGCCTCTCTACGCGACGATCGTTCTCGTCGCCGACGAGCTCGGTCCGATCCCGGAGACGATCCGGTCCCGCTGTCAGCTCGTCGCGTTCCGGCGCCTGTCGCAGCGTGCGGTGCGGGCGTGGCTCGATGACCATGCCCCCGACCTCTCCGAGAACGAGGCGACGGCGATCGCGCGTGTCGCCGCCGGCCGCCTCGACCGCGCCGCCCGCCTGATCGACCCGGATGTCCGCGCTCGTCGCAGCGCGATCATCGCTGCCGCACGCGGGCCGTACCTCGACCCGGGCTTCCGGTCGACCGATGCCGCGGCAACGCTCATGGAGGCGATCGGGCTCTCCGGAGCGGCGGCGAAGGAGGCCGAGGAGACCGTGGTCGACGGACTCGACCTGACACCGAAGGAGGCGGAGCAGCGGGTCAGGCGCGTGCAGCGCGGTGCCGAGCGCGAGGAGATGCTCGCGCAGCTGGAGGAGCTGTCCGCGTGGTACAGGGATCTCGTCGTCGTCGCGAGCGGCGCGGAGGCGACCGTCGTTCACGCCGACCACCTGAACGACCTCCGAGAGGATGTGGCACGCGACCTCGGTCGCGGTCCCGAGCGGGCGGCAGCCCTCGTGCGCAGATCGTGGCGGTCGGCCGAGGAGTTCAACGTCAATCCGGGCCTCTGGCTCGACGCGCTCTTCGTGCAGCTGCGCCGCGCCTTCGCCTGAGGGGCCGTAGGGAAGGACACTTGACATGAGAATGGTTGTTCTCATACAATGAGAATTGTCGTTCTCACCTGGAGCCGCCATGCCGACCCGCCCACCTGTTCCCCCGTTCACCCCCGAGACCGCCCGTCAGAAGGTTCTCGCCGCCGAGGCCGCCTGGAACACGCGCGACCCGGAGCGCGTCGCCGCGGCGTACACCGTCGACTCGGTCTGGCGCAACCGTGACGAGTTCGTCAACGGCCGCGACGAGATCCAGGCCTTCCTCGAGCGCAAGTGGGAGCGGGAGCTCGACTACGTCCTCCGCAAGGACCTGTGGGCGTTCGACGGCGACCGGATCGCCGTGCGCTTCCAGTACGAGTGGCACGACGCGGCCGGCGCCTGGTTTCGCTCGTACGGCAACGAACTTTGGGAGTTCGACGCGGAGGGTCTGATGAAGCGGCGCGAGGCGAGCATCAACGACGTCGCGATCGCGGCGTCCGAGCGTCGGATCCACGGCCCACGGACCGACGGTGACGACAGCGGGATCCCCCTCCGATGAGTCCCGCCGCCACGATCGACGACGAGACCGCGCGGGCGGCAGTGCTCCGCTCGGCAAACGACGTCTTCTACGCGCGCGGAATCGCCGGAGTCGGCATGGCCGACATCCGCGACGACTCGGGTGTCTCGCTGCGCCGCATCTACCACCTCTATCCGTCGAAGAGCGAGCTCGTCGCCGCCTGGCTGCGCGATCGGCATGCCACCTGGATGGACTGGTTCACGGGCTCGGTCGATAGCCGCGCAGCGGCCGGTCGGGAGCCCCTCCTCGCGACGTTCGACGCGATAGCGGAATGGGCGGCGACGCCGGGCTATCGCGGCTGCGCGTTCGTCAACTCGGCCGCGGAGGCAGCAGAGATCGACGACACCACATCGGGAGATCGTTGCCGCGCACAAGCAGAGCCTCGTGACCTATCTCGTCTCTCTTGCGACCGCGGGCGGCTACGCGCTTCCCGACCGCCTCGGGCGCATGATCGCCGTGTTGCTCGACGGCGCGATGGTCGAGGCGGCAGTCCTCTCCTCTCCCGAGCCGATCGACGCCGCCAGAGAGGCGGCCGCAGTGCTCGTCGAGGCGGCGCAGTGAGCCTCTTCGTCGAGCAGCTCTGGCGCTACCCGGTGAAGTCGCTGGCGGGCGAGCGGATCGAGACGGCCGAGATCACTGCCAACGGGATTCCCGGAGACCGGATCGTCCACGTTCGAGGCCCGGAGGGTGTCCGCACGTCGCGTCGCCAGCACCGCCTCCTCGGGCTCCACGGGTCGCTCGACTCCTCTGGTCGCCCACTCGTAGACGGTCACGCGTGGGAGTCGCCCCAGGCGCTTGCGCTCGTGCGTGAGGCTGCGGGCGACGACGCCGAGCTCGAGGCGTACGACGGGCTCGAGCGATTCGACATCCTCCCGCTGCTCGTCGCCACCGACGGCGCGGTGGCGGCGTTCGGCCGCGACGTCCGGCGGCTGCGCCCGAACATCGTCATCGGGGGAGTCGAGGGTCTCGCCGAGCGCACGTGGGAGGGCGCCGAGCTCCACATCGGCGACGTCGTGATCTCGCTCGACTCGCTGAGGGCTCGATGCCCGATGACCACAGTCGACCCCGACACGCTCGAGCGCGACCCCGAGGTGCTGAAGGACATCGGCCGCAGGTTCCGCGGCCGGATCGCGCTCAATGCCGACGTCATCCGGCCGGGGGTCGTCAGGGTCGGCGACGTGGTCGAGGTCGTCCTCCCGGTGGCGCTCGGCGCCTGAGCTCCTCCTCGTGCGTCCACAGGCGCTCCACAGGCGGCGCACAGAATCGCATGGCACTCTACGACCGATGGCCGAGACCGCAGCCCTTCCTACGAGCATCGCACGGGTGCTCATCGTCGATGACGAGGCGTCGATCACGGACGCCGTCGCGACCGCTCTCCGCTACGAGGGCTACGAGACGATGGAGGTCGGCGCTGGTCGAGCAGCGGAGCTCGCGATCGACGAGTTCCGGCCCGACCTGATCGTGCTCGACGTGATGCTGCCGGATCTCGATGGCTTCTCCATCGCCCGCCGTCTGCGCGACGGCAACCACCGCGTGCCCGTCATCTTTCTCACGGCGAAGGATGCGACGGAGGACAAGGTCGCAGGCCTCGCTCTTGCCGACGACTACGTGACGAAGCCGTTCAGCCTGGCCGAGATCGTGGCCCGGGTGCAGTCGGTCCTGCGTCGGACGCGCGGCGACGCCGACGCGGCCGAGAGCGGATTGCGCTTCGCCGATCTCTCGCTCGACGAGGAGACGCGGGAGGTCTGGCGGGGGGAGGACCAGGTCGAGCTGACGCGCACCGAGTTCGAGCTGCTCCGCTTCCTCATGCTGAATCCGCGACGGGTGCTGACGAAGCGCCAGATTCTGGACAACGTGTGGCACTACGACTTCGGCGGCGACGCGAACGTCGTCGAGACCTACATCAGCTATCTGCGAAAGAAGCTCGACCCGCTCGGCCCACCGCTGATCCAGACCGTGCGGCTCGTCGGCTACGCGCTGCGCGAGGGGTAGGACCGGTGCTGCCACCGCTCGGGCGAGGGGGAGAGAGTTCAGTCTCTCCTCGGGGTTTCGCGTTGGCGGACATCCGCCCGTCCTCGGGGTTGGCTCCATGTCCCTGAGAGCCCGCCTACTGAGCGTCGTCGTCTCGCTGACCGCGGTCGGCCTGATCGTCGCCGGCATCGTCACCTATGCCTCATTGCGTTCCTTCCTCGTCGATCGCGTCGATCGCGGCGCGGTTGCGGCTACGCGGACATTCGAGCGTGGCCGCTTCGGCCCCGGTGGATTCGATGCGCTCGGCGCCGCGAACCCGGGGATCTACATCGGCCTGCTGGACACGGACGGCGACATTCGCTGGGCTCCGGTCGGGACACGTCAGGGCGAGACTCCTCTGCCGCAACCCGACCTCTCGGTGGAGAAGGCGCGTGCTACCGGAGCGGGTGGTGCGCCGTTCACGGTGTCGGCCGTGGAGGGTGGCACCCAGTTCCGGCTCGCGATCGGCCAGCTCGGCCCTCAGGGTCAGCTTCTCCTCGTCGCGGCGCCGCTGAACGATGCCAACGACACGCTCCATCAGCTCCTCCTCGTCGAGATCGTCGTTGCCGCATCCGTGCTGCTCGCGACCCTCCTCCTCGGCCTGTGGCTCGTTCGCGTCGGCCTGCGCCCCCTCGGCCGAATCGAGGTGACCGCCGCCGCGATCGCAGGCGGCGATCTCTCGCAGCGCGTCGACAACGACGATCCCCGCACGGAGGTCGGCCGGCTCGGCGGAGCGCTGAACACGATGCTCGGCCAGATCGAGGAGGCGTTCGACGAGCGCACCGCCTCCGAGCAGCGTCTCCGGCGCTTCGTCGCCGACGCGTCCCACGAGCTCCGCACGCCGCTCGCGGCCGTGCGCGCGTACGCGGAGCTCTTCGATCGCGGGGCCCGAGAGCGGCCGGACGACCTCGAGCGTGCGATGACGGGCATCCAGCGCGAGTCCCGGCGAATGGGTCTGCTCGTCGACGACCTGCTGCTGCTCGCGCGACTCGATCAAGGGCGGCCGCTCGAGCGCAGCCCCGTAGCGCTCGACGAGGTCGCGCGTGATGCGGTCGAGGCGGCGAGGATGCTCGATCCCGACAGGGAGATCGCGCTGGACGCGCCGACACCCGTCGAAGTCGAAGGTGACAGCGAGCGGCTGCGCCAGATCCTCGACAACCTACTCGCGAACGTGCGTGCCCATACGCGGGCCGGAGCCCCGGCGACGGTGCGCGTCGCCCGGGAGGCGGACGAGGCCGTGGTGGAGGTGACCGACACCGGCTCGGGTCTCTCCGACGAACAGCTCGCGCACGCGTTCGAGCGGTTCTACCGGGGCGACGCCTCTCGCTCGCGCGACGTCGGCGGTGCGGGGCTCGGTCTCGCGATCACGGCGGCGATCGCCGAATCGCACGGGGGGTCGGCGACGGTTGCGAACGTCGGTGCGAACGGTGGGACGGGGCTGACCGTCCGCGTGATCATCCCGGCGGGTCCTTGATCGCCTCCTCGTCGTGCGAGAGGATGCGGCGATGAACGGCACCGAGCTCGACTTCTGGCTTGGCTCCTGGCACGCCCGCTGGGAGGGCGGCGAGGGGACGAACACGCTCACGCGCGAGTTCGGCGGCAAGGTGATCGTGGAACGGTTCGAGGGGCGACCGTCGATGGAGCTGACCGGCTTCAGCGTGTCCGTGTTCGACGCCGACGCAGACCTGTGGCGGCAGACGTGGGTCGACGACCAGGGTGGCTACTTCGCACTCCGGGGCGGCAGCGAAGGAGGAGACGTTCGTTCTCCGAACGACCGTCGTCCGCGAGGGTGCCCCGATCGAGCTGCGGATGGTGTTCTGCGAGATCGAAGCGGACAGCTTCCGGTGGCTCTGGGAGCGCTCGATCGACGCCGGCGCGACGTGGGCGTCGGCCTGGGAGATCGCCTACACGCGCACCGCGTAGCGGCGCTGCCGGCAGCAGCGGGGCGAGCCGGCGGCCGCGCCCGGGATTCCACCGTTCTCCCCGGTGCCGTGGTAGCGTGGTGTTGCCTGGAGAGCTTTGAGGCGGCTTGGCGACCAGGGTAAAAAACGCCTAAACAGCCCGCGAGTGCCCCCTTCGGGCTCCCGGTCGGCTGCGTAAGGCGTGTGGCCGGAGGGAGTGCGGGTTTGGATCGGGCAGGTGCCTTGCTGAGGCTTGATGGAAGACCGGATCCTCGTCCTCGATGGGGCGTGGGGCACGATGCTGCAGCAGAGCGGGCTTCGGCCGGAGGACTATCGCGGGCCGCGGTTCGCCGACCATCCCGGCGACCTGACGGGAGATCCCGATCTGTTGAACCTGACGCGCCCGGACGTCGTCGCGGGGATCCACGATGCGTACCTCGCTGCCGGCGCCGATGTGACGTCGACGAACACGTTCACGGCAACCCGGATCGGTCAGGCGGACTATGGGCTCGAGGACGCCGTCTACGAGATGAACGTCGAAGGCGCACGCCTGGCGCGGGCCGCGTGTGATGCCGCGTCGACGCCCGAGCGGCCCCGTTTCGTGGCGGGGTCGGTCGGCCCGCTCAACGTGACGCTGTCGATGTCGGCGCGGGTCGATGACCCGTCGCACAGGGCGGCGTCGTTCGATCAGGTGTGTGACGCGTATGCGGAGCAGATCCGTGGCCTCGTCGAGGGCGGCGTCGACCTGTTGCTGATCGAGACGGTGTTCGACACGCTGAACGCGAAGGCCGCGCTCGTCGCGGCGGGCGATGTCGCGCCGGGGTTGCCGCTCGTCGTGTCGTTGACGGTCGTCGATCGCAGCGGCCGGACGCTGTCCGGGCAGACGGTGGAGGCGTTCTGGGCGTCGGTCGAGCATGCCGGTCTCCTGGCGGTGGCGATCAACTGCTCGCTCGGCGGGACGGAGATGCGCCCGTGGCTCGCCGAGCTCTCGCGCGTCGCAGATGTTCCCGTCTGGTCGTATCCGAACGCCGGGTTGCCGAACGCATTCGGCGGGTATGACGAGACGCCCGGCGAGACGGCGGCACTGCTGCGGGAGTTCGCCGAGAGCGGGCTCGTCAACGGCGTCGGGGGGTGCTGCGGCACGACACCGGAGCACATCGCGGCGATCGCCGCTGCTGTCGCCGGGCTGCCCCCGCGCGAGGTGCCCGCTCGTCGTGCGGCGCCCCGGTGGGCCGGCCTCGAGCCGTTCAGCGTCGGGCCTGACACCGGGTTCGTGATGATCGGGGAGCGGACGAACGTCACCGGTTCGGCGCGGTTTCGCCGGCTCGTCGAGGCCGACGACTACACGGGCGCGGTCGACGTGGCGCTCGAGCAGGTTCGCGGCGGCGCGAACCTGCTCGACGTGAACATGGACGAGGGAATGCTGGACTCGGAGGCCGCGATGACGCGGTTCCTGAACCTGATCGCGACCGAGCCGGAGATCGCGCGGGTTCCGGTGATGATCGACTCCTCGAAGTGGACGGTGATCCAGGCCGGCCTCCGGTGCGTGCAGGGGAAGGGCGTCGTCAACTCGATCTCGTTGAAGGAGGGGGAGGAGGAGTTCCTCGCGAGGGCGCGGGAGGTGAGGCGCTTCGGCGCCGGGGTGGTCGTGATGGCGTTCGACGAGCAGGGTCAGGCCGAGTCGGTGGAGCGCAAGGTGGCGATCTGCGGCCGCGCCTACGACCTCCTCACCGGCGAGGCGGGGTTTGCCCCCGAGGACATCGTCTTCGACCCGAACATCCTCGCCGTCGCCACGGGGATCGAGGAGCACGACCTGTTCGCCCGGAGCTTCATCGAGGCGCTGCCGCTGATCAAGGAGCGCTGCCCCGGCTCGCTGACGAGCGGCGGCGTCTCCAACCTCTCGTTCGCGTTCCGCGGCAACGACGTCGTGCGGGAGGCGATGCACGCGGCCTTCCTCTATCACGCGATTCACGCCGGTCTCGACATGGCGATCGTCAACGCGGGCCAGCTCGCGGTCTACCAGGACATCCCGGCTGATCTGCTCGCGCACGTCGAGGACGTGATCTTCGCCCGCCGTCCCGATGCGACCGAGCGACTCGTTGCCTTCGCAGGCACCGTCACCGGTGATGCGACGAGGCGCGAGGTCGACCTCGCCTGGCGCGACGCGAGCGTCGCCGAGCGCCTCTCGTACGCGCTCGTGCACGGCATCGTCGACCACATCGAGGCGGACACCGAGGAGGCGCGACTCGAGGCCGAGCGGCCGCTGCAGGTGATCGAGGGGCCGCTGATGGACGGGATGAAGATCGTGGGCGACCTGTTCGGCGACGGGAAGATGTTCCTGCCTCAGGTCGTCAAGAGCGCCCGCGTGATGAAACGTGCGGTCGCCTACCTGCAGCCGTTCATGGAGGCCGAGGAGACGGGAAGCGCCCAGGCGGGCACGATCGTGCTTGCCACGGTCAAGGGTGACGTGCACGACATCGGCAAGAACATCGTCGGGGTCGTTCTGGCATGCAATGGCTACCGCGTGATCGACCTCGGCGTCATGGTTCCCGCCGACACCCTTCTCGACACCGCGATCGAAGAAGGTTGCGACGCCGTCGGTGCCTCGGGTCTGATCACGCCCTCGCTGGACGAGATGGTCGGACTGGCGGCGGAGATGAAGCGCCGCAAGCTCACCCTGCCGTTGCTGATCGGCGGTGCCACGACGTCGCGTCAGCACACCGCCGTCAAGATCGCACCCGGCTACGACCAGCCGACAGTCCACGTCCTCGACGCCTCCCGCGTCGTCGGGGTCCTCAACGACCTTCTCGATCCCGAGCGCCGCGCCGCGCTCGACGCTGACAACCGCGCCGACCAGCAACGCCTCCGCACGCTTCACGAGGAGAAGCAGCGAAAGCCCCGGCTGTCTATTGCGGGCGCGCGAGCAAACCGGACGCCGATCGACTGGCAGTGCCGACGATGTCGTGCCGCCGCCGTTTCTCGGCTCCCGTGAGATCGCGCCCACGATCGGCGAGCTGCGGGACAGCATCGACTGGACGTTCTTCTTCCACGCCTGGGAGCTGAAGGGGCGCTTCCCCGCCATCCTCGACGATCCGAGGCAAGGCCCCGTCGCGCGCGACCTCTATGCCGCCGCCACTGCGCTGCTCGACGGGATCGAGGCCGACGAGTTGCTTCGCGCCCGTGGTGTCTACGGCTTCTGGTCGGCAGCCGCGGAGCAGGACGACATCGCCCTCGCCGGAGGAGAGCGTTTCCCGATGCTGCGCCAGCAGGCCGACTACGGCGACTCGCGGCCCAATCGCTCCCTCGCAGACTTCGTCGCTCCCGCCGACACCGGCCTCGCCGACCATGTCGGTGCGTTCGCGGTGGCGATCCACGGCGCCGAGGCGCTCGCCCGCGACTACGAAGACCGACATGACGACTACAGCGCCATCATCGTCAAGGCACTGGCCGACCGGCTCGCGGAGGCGTTCGCCGAATGGCTCCACGGGCAGGTGCGCACGAGCTGGTACGCACCCGATGAGGAGCTCGCCAGGGACGACATCGTCGCGGAGCGCTACCGGGGCATCCGACCCGCGTTCGGCTATCCCGCCTGCCCCGACCACTCGGAGAAGAGGACGCTGTTCGGCCTTCTCGATGCCGGCCGTGCCGGTCTCGAGCTGACCGAGTCGTGCGCGATGACGCCCGCCGCTGCGGTCAGCGGCCTCTACTTCGCGCACCCGGCTGCCCGCTACTTCGCGATCGGCAGGATCGGTCAGGATCAGCTTCACGATTACGCGACCCGGAAGCAGATGACCCTCGAGGAGGCCGAACGATGGCTACGTCCGAACCTCTGAACCGGCCGTGCCTGCCGGTGGGCGGGAGCCATGGCTGATCTCCTCGAGCGCCTTCGCAGCGGCCCGCCCATCGTCGCCGACGGTGGCCTCGGCGCGCTCCTCGCCGGCGCCGTCCCCGGCCTCCGGTGCCCGGAGGAGGCGAACATCCGCGCGCCCGAGAGCGTCGTCGCCGTGCACGCGAGCTACATTCGCGCCGGCGCCGAGCTCATCGAGACGAACACCTTCGGTGCGAGCCGCCGCAAGCTCGGCAAGCACCAGCTCGAGGACGAGTTCGAGCAGATCAACTCGGTGGGCGTCCGCCTTGCACGCGAGGCTCGGGAGGTCTCGGGGCAGGACGTGCTCATCGGCGGCGCCATCGGCCCACTCGGCGAGCTCGAGATGCGCGACACGGACGAGCACGGCCCGCTGTACGCCGAGCAGGCCGCGGATCCTCGAGGGTCGTGGCGTCGACCTCTTCATGCTCGAGACGTTCTTCGACCTCGACGAGCTCGCCGCCGCCGTCCAGGCGGTGCAGGGGGTGTCGTCGCTCCCGATCGTGGCGCTCCTCTCCTTCGACGAGGACGCCGAGACCTCGGGTGGCGTCACAGCTGCAGAGGCAGCAGCGCGGCTTGCGGGGCTGGGTGTGGCAGCGGTCGGCGCAAACCACGGCGCCGGCCCCCACGGCGCGCTCGTCGCGTTGGCCGCGATGAGCGGCTCGTCGCTGCCGCTCGCCGCGCTCCCGAATGTCGGTCTCGCGAGCATCTCCGGCGGCCGCGTCACCTATCCCCACTCGACACCGGACTACTTCGCGGAGTTCGCCGCCCAGGCGACAGAGCTCGGTGCGCGGATCGTCGGAGGCTGCTGCGGCACGACACCGGCCCAGATCGAGGCGATCCGGAAGGCGTTCGACGAGCACCGGCGTCCGCGGCTCACCTTCGAGCGCGGCGAGCCTGCGCGCCTCGGCGGCGAGGCGCGCATCGCGGGGGAGACGCAGCTGGAACGGGCGCTACGGAAGGAGGAGTGGGTCGTCAGCGTCGAGCTCGACCCGCCGAAGGGAGGCACGAGCGCTGCGATGATCGAGGTCGCCGGCTTCCTCAAGGCATCGGGGCAGGTCGGCTTCGTCGACGTGAACGACAATCCTATGGCGCGCGCCCGCATGAATGCGCTCATGGCGTCCGTCGCGATCCAGCGCGAGGTAGGGATCGAGACGATCCCCCACGTGACGCCAAGGGACACCACCGTGATGGGCCTCGAAGGCGTTCTCCTCGGCGCCCATGCCGAAGGCGTGCGCAACATCCTCGCCGTCACCGGCGACCCACCGCAGGTCGGCGACTACCCGGGGAACCGCGGCGTCTACGAGGTCGACTCGATCGGTCTCGTCCATCTGCTCGCGCGGCTCAACCAGGGCGTCGACTACATCGGCAAGGCGATCGACCAGCCGACCTCGTTCTTCGTCGGCGTCGCGGTCAACCCCACGGCAGACGACTTGCCGCTCGAGCTCGACCGCTTCGAGCAGAAGCTCGCGGCCGGCGCCCGGTTTGCCATGACGCAGGCTCTTTTCGACGCGGTCCAGCTCGACCCCCTCCTCGACCACTACGGGGGCGAGCTGCCGATCCCGATCCTCGCCGGCATCTGGCCCCTGTCGAGCCATGCACTCGCCTTGCGGTTGCACAACGAGGTTCCGGGCATCTCCGTCCCCGAGCACATCCTCGACCGGCTCGAGCAGGCCGGCGCCGACGCACCTGCCGTTGGGCTCGAACTCGCCCGCGAGCTCGTGGAGCAGATCCGTGAAACTGTCGCCGGCATCTACGTCGTCCCGCCCTTCAAACGACCTCACGCAGCCCTGGATGTCCTCGGCGACTGACCCCGCAGGATAACCCGGGGGCCACCCGACGCGAGGGGGCGAGCCGAGACCGGCTCGCCCCAAGCGGCTAGTATCCAAGCCGCGCCGACGTAGCTCAGCTGGTAGAGCACTTCACTCGTAATGAAGGGGTCCACGGTTCGAGTCCGCGCGTCGGCTTCGCTGATTTGCAGGGGTTTTGTCGGCGTTGGCCGCCCGAATCGGGCGGCCTTCGTCGTGGCAGGGGTCTACCAGGGGTCTACGGGGTTGGCGTTTGGGGTCGGTGTGCGGCGCGTTCGGCGGCAATCCTGCTCGCGCTGCTCGTTTGTCTTTCGGTCCTTGGGTCGTAGAAGAACGCGGCGTAGTGGCCGGAGGCGTAGTGCGGACTCCTTCGGGGCGCTTCTCCGGTTCGTACTTAAGTCGCGGCGCAGCTTTCTCGGCCCGGCTACGGTCGCGACACGACGGGCTCGAGCAACCCGAGTTCGTGTGCCCGGCCGGTGGCTTCCGGTTCTCGACCGGCAACGAAGCTTGGCGAGCATGTTGCGGACGTGCATGTCGACCGTGCGTGGGCTGAGGAAGAGCTGGTGGGCGATCTCCCGGTTGGTGCGTCCTACCGCGACCAGGCGTAGGATCTCGAGCTCTCTCCGTGTCAGGCCGCCCTGCTTCAGATCACGGGCGGCGCGGCGGCCAAGGCGCATGTCGACGTGCTCACCGGCGGCCTCGAGGTCCGCGGCGGCACGGTTCGCGAACGGGCGAGCGCCGAGCTTCCTGAACGTGTGGTAGGCACTGGCGAGTCGCTCCACTCCCAGTTCACGCTCGCCTGCGGCGATGAGCGCGGTCCCGGCGCGTGCCTGGGTGAGTGCGCGCTCGAAGGGCGCCTCGAGCTCGCCCAGGCGCTCGAGCGCGATAGCGAACTGCTCGGCCGCGACGACCGGCTGGCGTTTGGGCGAGTGCCAGCTCTCCGAGCGTGTGCGCGAACGATGCGAGCGCGTCGGCGCCGCCGAAGCGCGAGGCGTAGGAGGCGGCCGCCTCGGCGCAGGCGTTGAGCAGGATCGTGTCGGCCCGACGTGCGGCGAAGGTAGAGGCAAGCCGCAGTCCCCGGGGCCGCGATGCGGAGACTTGCTCGACTGGCTCGGTCGTCAGCTCGTGCCAGTGCGGGCTTGCCGTACCGTCCAGCTCGTCCACGAATGCGAGGCCGAAGTGGCTCGCCTTCGCGCTTTCGTCGCATCCCGACCTCTCGTGCGATCGCGTGCGCTTGGCCCAGGAGCCGCCGGGCGCGCTTGGTCACGCCTCGTGCGGCGTCGATGAGCCCGACTGTCAGGAGGGCGTGCGCTCTGCTCGGTTCTGCGAGGGAAGCCCGATTGAGCAGGTCGCGCGTGAGTTGCTCGGCGCGCGTCCACTCGCCGGCGTTGCCGAGTACCACGATCAGGCAGCTGAGGCAGAAGTGTTCCTGCTCGGGGAGCTCGTTCGCCTTGCAGTACCCGAGGGCATCGTCGAAGGCGGTCTGCGCGGCCGGATAGTCACCCCAGTCGTTCGCGGCCGCGCCCAGCGCCCAGTAGGCGTCCACTGCTTGCTGGACGTGGTTGCCGGCGAGCGCGAGCGACAGGCCGGAGCGCATGAGCGCGAATCCTTCCTCGCGGCGGCCCATGCGGCCGGCCACGAACCCTTGGAGGCTCAGACATCCCGACTGCAGGTCCTCTCTCTCGGCGCGGCGCGCAGCCTCCAGAGCCCGCTCGCACGCGCGCTCCGTGCCGATCCGATCGTCTACCCAGAGCGCCTCGGCAACCAGGAGCCACTCGGCCGCGGCGTCGGCGTGACGCCCGTCGTCTTCGAACGCCTCCGCAGCCTCCTGACGCGCGGTTGCCTCCCGGCCGCGGTCGCCCTCTAGCGCATACACGGTCGCGAGGCCCCGCAATACCTCCGCCCGACGCGGCCGGTCCGCCGCGCGGTCAAGGCTTTCGGCGACCTCCTCCCAGGCGCGGCGGGCCTCGCTGAGCTCGCCGCAGGCCTGGGCACAGCGGCCGAGCTGCTCGAGAACGGCGAGCCGCTCCGACTCGTCCTCTCCCTCGGGCCAGAGCTCGAGCGCTGTCCGGGCTGCGGCGGCCGCATCCCGGTACGCGTGCACCTCGCACGACCGGCGGGCGGCCTCGACGAGTAGCGGCCGCGCGCGGCCCGGATCGCCGCCGGCCAGCCAGTGGCCGGCCGCAAGGCGCGGGTCCGCACCCCGCGCTTCCAGGAGGCGACCGAGCTCACGGTGCAGGGAGCGACGCCTCGGCCAATGCGTGTCCGCGTACAGCGCCTCACGCACGAGGTCGTGGCGGAAGGCGGCCACGTCCGGCCCGACCTCGCGGAGCAGACCACGGTCGAGAACCTCGTCCAGGCCAGTGTCGCAGCCGAGCTGGACGAGCAGGTCGAGCTCGACCTGGACGCCGACCACGGCGGCAGCCTCCAGGGTGGCCTGCGCCTCGTCCGACAGGCCCTCGGCCCTGACCCGGAGCGTGTCTCGCAACGTTTCGGGGATCGGCACGCCGGATCCCTCGTCCAGCTCGAGGCCATGGGCTCCGGATCGGAGGCGGCTCCCCGCCTTGAGCGCGGCCGCCACTTCCTCCACGAAGAACGGCACGCCATGGGTGCGGTCGTAGAGCGCCGCTTGAAGCGAGGGGCCGGGCTCCGCGCCGAGAACCCGCCCGGCAATTCGGGCGGTCGCCTCCGGATCGAGCGGCTCCACGCTCAGCTCGGCGAGCCGGCGTGCTCGACGGAGGTCGGCCCGCAACCGTCGCAACGGATGGCCGCGTGGGATCTCGTCGCTTCGGTAGGCGCCGAGCACGAGGAGCGGCCATGCTTCCGCGACTTCGGCGAGCGACGGCAGCAGCTCGAGGGTCGCCGCGTCCGCCCACTGCAGATCATCGAGGAAGACGACGGTCGCATGGCGCGCTGAAATAGTCTCGAAGGCTCGCCGAAGCGCTTCGAAGAGCGTTTCACGATCGGTCACGTCGGGCGGCTGCCCGAGCTCGGGCAAGAGCACGCGTAGATGGTTGGCGAGCGGATGCGGGCCAAAGAGCGCAGCGGGATCGCGGTGAAGGTACTGGCGGAGCACCGCCGCGAGAGGCGCGTACGGCGGGGCGCCACGCTCTGCGGCGACCCCGCGGAGGCAGTCGAGTTGCCCGGTGGCAACGGCGGCCTCGGCCAACCGCGTCTTGCCGACGCCGGCCTCGCCAACCAGCAGCAACAGGCCCCCCTCACCTTCACTCGTACGGGAGAAGACCTGACCGAGTTCATCGAGTTCGCGTTCACGACCGAGCACGGGCTCGCTTCTCCTCATTCCGCGGAGTCTAGGAGGCGCCGGCCGGTAAAGCCACCGGCGCCTCCGCTTGCTGTTCAGCCGTCGCCGATCGTCAGCCTTCGCGGCCGGACACGTAGACGTCGCTGCCTCCCTCGGGCCCGGGTGAGCGGCCGAACAGGAGCTGCTTGCCGTCCTTCGAAAGCGACGGACGCGACTCGGATGCGGCCGTGTTGACGGCCGGACCGAGGTTGACCGGCGCCGACCACGTCGCGTCGAGCGATCCCCGCGTCGCGACCCAGAGGTCCTGGCCGCCGAGCGTCCCGGCGCGGTTCGAGCTGAGGACGACTTCGAGCCCGTCTGCGCGGACGTTGGGCTGGATGTCGTTTGCCGTGGCATCGTTCAGCTCTGCCACGGCGATCGCAGGCCCGAAGCGGGCCCCTTCCTGCCTCGAACTCATGAAGATCTCCCCCGCAACGCTCGGCGAGACCGAGCTGCGCGAGAAGTAGAGGTGCTTCGGCCCACGCAGCCTGTTGCTGACGTCCACCCACGACGGGCCTTGCTCGTCGAGCGCCGAGTTCGGGCCGTCCGGGGAGCAGAGCAGCCGCTCCGGTTCCGCCCATGACCCCTGCTCCGTTGCGGTGCGTGAAGTAGATGTCGCCCTGCCCGCATGCTCCCGGGAGTGATTCCCTGCTCACGAAGAACAGACCGCTCTTTCCGACCGGCGTCGGGCAGAAGTCGTCCGCGGCGGAGTTGATCGGCTCACCGATGTTCTGGGGGGCTCCCCACGGTGCTCCCGTTGTCGTTCGAGTGGCCACCCAGATGTCGAGCCCACCTTTACCGCCCGGACGGTTCGAGGCGATGTAGAGGCTCAGCCCGTCAGGCGATTGGATCGGGCAGCCGTCCTGCGACGGCGTGTTCAACTCGCTGTTGTTGCCGTCGACCGTGTCGATCTTCGACGCTGCCGACCACTGCGCAAGCTGCATCGCGCTCGCGACGGCGGCCGTCGCACCGATGATGATCGTCACTGAGACGAGCGCCTTACCCATTCCGTTCATCGCGCCTCCTTCTGTCGAGTTCCCTGACGCTAGAAAGGAAGGCGCGAACCGACATCAGCCAAATTGCCGTAGTTTCGCCACAGCCGTGCCGTAGTTCGTGTGCGTGGGAAGCCTGATCCGATCGACGCGCTCAAGGAGCGTCAGTAGTCCGAGTCCGATGCTCTCCCCTCGATAGACGACGCGGCGCCCGGGGATAGTCAATCCGCCGCTACCCGTAAGCGGGCTACTGAACGTACGTTGGGCGAACCGGCCGTACGACTCGTCCCCCGCGGGGCAATGGGACGACTTCCAGATCGGCGCCGTCCTCCCACGCAAGGAGCTCGTCCTCCCGGAAGAGACACCTGCGAGCGCCAGCAAATTTCCGATGAGGGATTGCCTTTGTACGGGTCAGTTCATGGATGCTGCGAAGGGAGCAGCGGAGGCGGACTGCGACTTCTTCCGCGATCAGGAATGGAGAAGGCGTCAGTGTTCGCTGCGCAGGCATTGTGTCTACTTGTACGAGCCCGGCACCGCGCAGCGTCACGCTTGCCTCGAACGACGTGCAAGTTCGTCTTGTGGAGGTGGCCAGCACGAGAACTCAGGTGAGCGGTTCGACGGCTGCCGCGCGGTACGTGCATCGGGGGTCTACCAGGGGTCTACGAGGCTGTCGGAAGCGGGCACGAGGCGACCCTGCCCGTCACACAGAGTGACCTATTCAAGCCGTTTATGGTGTCTCGGCCGAGCCATTGATTTCCGTCCAGCATCACTCGTAATGAAGGGGTCCGCGGTTCGAGTCCGCGCGTCGGCTTCACACTAAAGCCCCGCTCAGGAGGGTTTTCTTTCCTCTGGGAGGACCGAGTTATCCTCGTCCGCTGGCGCTCCGGGCCGCCAGGAGATCGGTGTTGGCGCGGGCGAGGAGGTCGGCGAACTCGTCGGTGCGTTCGTACTCGGCGACGCCGAACGTGATCGCGTGCTGCGTGCCGGCTGAGGTGAGCACGGCGGCGACGGTCCTCAGTCGCTTCGTTGCTGCTCTCAGGGTGATGCCCGGCATCGCGCAGAGAAACGTGTCATCGCGGTATCGCACGATCAGGTCATAGGAGCGGATGTTCGCTCTCAAACCGTCGCCGACATGGCGCAGGAGCTGGTCCACGCCGGGCCGGTCGCGGGCCTGCTCAACTCCTTCGACGTGGTCGACCTCGATGGCGGCGAGTACCAGCCTGCCGCATGTCCTGCTGGCGCGATCGAGCTCGTGCCCGACGCCGGTGAGCCCGAACCTGCGCGTCAGAGCGCCCGTCACCTCGTCCGACGCCGCGAGCACGAGGCTGTGTTGGGCCTCGCGCCGGGCCACGGTCTGGGCCTGGACGGCGTCGGCGCGGACGCGGGCCGCCTCTTCCCGTTCAGCGGCCGCTCTGGTGCGATCCGCTGCCGCCCTGGCGCGATCATCCGCGGCCTTTGCGCGATCCCGTCCGGCCCGCAACAGGATGTCCTCGGCTCCCTGTGTGTCATCGTGGAGCACTTCTCGCATTCGCGCCTGGAGATCGCGACCCTCAGCGCCGCGATCCCGGAGATCGGCTGCGTGGTCACGATCCTCGGGAGTGTCGAACCTCGACCGAGCCGCTTCATCCTCGAGGAGAGCTGCCTCCTCAGAATCGCCTGCCGCCTCGCCGATGCCGGGTTGGTCGTGAACGCTCCCTGTCGGATGTGACCCGGATGCGGCCTGTTTCCGACCGTCTGCCCTGTGATCACGGTCGTTCGCAGCCCGGGCACGATCACGTAGATGCTGATCCACGGTCTGCCCGGGCGCGTCGACCTGCCCGATTCCGCTGCACACCGGACAGATGACGCGGTCTCCCGTTTCACTCACCTCCGATCGGGGCAGCTCCGGACTCGACGGCGCTCCTGCGGCCCGCCCTGGCGTCGTAGAGTGCAGAGTCGGCCCGGCCGATGAGGGAGTCGAGGGTGTCGCCAGCGCGGAGCTCGGCGAGGCCGGCGCTGATCGTTGCCCCCGGTCGTAGAACCTCGAGCTCGGCTTGGATCTGTTCGATGCGGTCGCCGGCCTTTCCCCTTGTCATGTCCGGGAGGGCGCAGACGAACTCGTCGCCGCCCCAGCGCACGGTCACGTCGTAGGAGCGCAGTGTGACGGTGATCGCCGTTGGGACGGCGCGCAGGAGTGCGTCGCCTGCAGCATGTCCGTCGATGTCGTTGACGGCCTTGAGGCCGTCGACATCGATCACGGCAAGGACCAACGGGTGGCCGGACCGCCGTGCGCGTTCGATCTCGTGGGTGAGGGCTAGCTCGCCGGTCCCGCGGCGAAAGACACCGGTCAGCTCGTCGAGGCCGGCGTCGCCCCGGTCAGCCGCCGCCTGCTGGCGGTCGAGAGCCGCCGCCTCCCTGTCCTCGGCGGCGGCCGCGCGCTCGTGCGCCGACTGGGCCCTGGTCGAAGCACCTGACACGCGGATCGTGCGCAGCGTGCCAACGGCCTCGTCGACATCGTGTACCACGGCCGCGTGCCGCTCGCGGGTTTCGGCAGCGCGATCGCGCGCGTCCGCTGCCCTGTCGCGCGCCCAAGCTGTCCGATCCCGCGCCGCGGCGGTGAGGTCTCTGGCGCGGGCAATCTCATCCCTCATCTCGGCAGTGAGCTGCCGCCTCCCCGTCATTCTTGCTCTGACGGCCGCCGTGAGTTCGCGTTCTTGTGTTGCGGCTTCACGCTCGGCTCGTGACGCTTCGAGCGCCTCCAGCTCCTCCGGCGACCTTAACCCGAGACTGTGCGTTTGCTCCGAATCGGCCACAGCTTGATCCCTGTCAGAGGCGTGCTGATCCCGATCCGCCAGCCTCTGATCACTGTCTGAGGCGGCCTGGTCCGCGTCGGCCGCCGACTGGTCGGCGTCGGCGTGGGTCTGGTCGAGGTCGGCCGCCGACTGGTCGGCGCCTTGATGTGTCCGATCCTCGGCCCCTTGCTCAGTTGCGGAAGACCTCCGTGCAAACTCGTCCACTTCACCGCGATCGCTCATCGGAGTCCAATCTCACAGTGGCTCCGGCGGAGGCGGGAACACAGCGAGCACGATGGTCCGAGTAGAGCACGTTCCGCCTGGGCCGCGACGTCTGAGTGACGTCAGCTACACGGTACGAGATGTGACGGGCGGATACAACTCGAACCAGGCCAAACTATCCGCAAACTCCGCCCCCCACGCAAGGCGAAGTCCCGGTCCTCGCGGGCATTCCAGCCGCAGGTCTACTCATAGGGCATCCTGCTATCTACTCATAGGGCATCCTGCTCGCCGCAGTGCGCGCGGCTCTCACGTCCGGGCGTCCGAGTCCGCTTCGTTCGGTGTCTACGTGGCGCTCGGAGAAGAGATCGCTGAGAGCGTCTACGTCAGACGCGCTGAGCCGGAACGACGGCATGGATGATTCGAGGCCGTCGTTGGAGCCACTTCGCGCAGCTGCGACGGCAGGTAAACCTTCGTCCCCTGCGATAACCGATGTCGGTCTATTCCTCATCAAAGCCCTTTCGTTGGCCGACGATCGCGGTTGCGAGGAAGGTCGAAGGCTCGAAGTCGCATCATCAGTCGAACCACAGCGTGGTTGCCGTGAGGCGGAGCACGGAAACGGGTTGGCCATTGCGAAACTCGATCGCAGCCGACGCTCCCGTCTCGAGGTTCCGGAGCGTCACGAGTGGAAACTCGAACCGGTCCTGCCTCGTGACGGGAGCGTCAACGCCATAGAACCGCTGGCCAACGGCGACTACGTCCCCACGAACGACGAGGCCGACGGGAAGTGTTAGGGCCTGCATCATCTCGTCCCGGGCTCGCGTCGGCGCATCCGCCGCGATCCAGGAACTCTGGAGCTCGGGCGCCGGGCCTCTCCAACGATTCGTCTGGCCGGGTCTCATGACTTCTGCAGACTGTCCGGCCACCGGCCTGTCAGGGCCGAGAAAGCATGGTGTGGACGGACCGATCGAGCAGCGTTCAGGCTCGCTCCGTCACGCGGCGCTGCGGCTGTACGAATGGTCATTTTGTAGATCCTCCTCGATAACTCGGGCGGCCGACCGGAGGGAGCCTCGGCGGCTGGAACGTCGTTCCGACCCAAATGCTTGAGGGTGGATCACACACGGAACCTGATGATTGGGTCCCGAGACGAGCTCTCGCACGGATTCGAGGTCTACTCCGAGCGAACTGAGCATCGGCACTGCCGCGCGTTTCCTAAACCCTTGCTCGAGGGAGTAGCGCCGACCGCAAGAACGAAGAGGATCGGACATTGATCGACTCCAACCCTGGTTGGGCCACGATAGCCGTGGTCGGTCAGGGAACCGCGTCGGCCGCTCGCTACCACGAGCCCTTGCCTCCACCAAACCCCTGAGTGAACCGGCTCAGTGGATTGCCGCTCAAGTTTTTGCGCGTCGTGCCGATACGGGTGGCGCGGGCCAACACGATACGGCCTCGCAAAAGCGCATCGAACCGGAGTCAATGCACTAGCTCCGGTCAGATCCACCCTCAAGCACTTGGGTCGGAACGGCTATCAGTCGCCTGCTCCGTCAACGACCAAAGTGGATGAGGAGATCACGATGCAGCCCAACAGGACGCTCGATCCAATTCTCGCCAGAACCGTCAGAGTTGGCGGTCCAGTCATCGTGTTGTGCGTCGCACTGCTGGCCTTGATGGTCGCAGCAACGGCCCAAGCACACATCGGAAGCATCTCGATCGACTGCGCCAAGGTGACCTTCAACTTCACGAAGTTCCCGTCCGGTGAGTCGCGAATCAACTATTCGATAGGGATCGACGGCCACACCACCGCCAGCGGCACGTTCATCGTCAAAGGGCCCTCGGACAGTCACCTTCTCGTCAACCCGATCGAAGGGAACCACGAGGCCTCTGCCGAAGCTTCATGGGCAGCTGACGGAGGCGGAGGCTCTCGCGTGAGCACGAGCCTCAAGTGCGCTGCACCTTCCGTCCAACCCGCGCCCGTCGTTCAACCGGCACCTGCTCTCGCACCTGCTCTCGCGCCTGCTCTCGCGCCTGCTCTCGCGCCCGCCCTGGCACCCGCGCCTGCCCCCACATCGGCGCCTGCACCCGTCGTGGAGGTCGCTCCCGTTGTCGTGAACGCCGCTGAACCGCAGGCACCCCCCGCGTCGCCGCCGGCGAATCCGGGTTCGGGCGAGACACCGGCGATGCCTGCAGTAGAGACACGAACATCGTCGACGCACAACGTCCCTGTTGCGTCCCGAATCCCACGAGCGATCAGCTGTGCCGGGGCGAGAGTGCCTGGCAAGCCTGCCTGCGCTCGTGCCAGGAGAGCCGCTCCGTCAGCCAGGATCAGGATCTCGACGGCGACATGGGTTGGCGTCAGGGCCTCCAGGCAGACGATCGACCTGCCCTTCACGCGATGAAGCGCATCACGATGCAGAACGACCCCGATGCCGGTTCGACCGACGGATTCCACAGGAATCAGAAGGGGTCACGTGAGGCCAACGAGTCCCCCGCTCTGCCGACCACGAGTGAGCTCCCGTGGCTTCGAGGGAGAACAGCCGTCGTTGCGGCTATCGCATATGCGTTGATCCTGGCCGCCTCGAGCAACGCCGCCGCGCCCGGCGGTACCCCAGCGGCCGCCCGGCTAGTCATCCCTCGCCTCCACCTCAATGATCAGATCGGAACGCGCATAGATGCCGGCCCCGCGTTCTACCCCGGCAGCGCGCGTCCGGGGGAACCACACACCATCGCGATCGCGGGCCACCGTACGACCCATTCCCGCCCGTTCTGGTCGCTCGACGCACTGTCCAAAGGCGACCGAATCGTGATCATCTCACGACACGTTCGACACCTCTACATCGTCACAGGGTCGCGCATCGTGGCTCCCCACGACTGGAGCATCACCAACGAGCACGGATACGAACGTGTGATCCTCACGACCTGCACGCCGCGGTTCTCGGCCAGGTACCGCCTTGTCGTCTTCGCGCTGCCGGCCGAGCGATCAGGGTGATGCGCCGAGAGGTGGCTTTTCGGCCGGGATCGACGGGAGCAGCATCCCGTGAGTCTCGATCACGGCGGCAGCAACATCGACGAGCTTTGTACCTGTGCGACCGGAGTGGTCACGGAGACTCGCAAACGCCTGATCGGCGCTGATGGCGTTACGCGACATGAGGATTCCCTTTGCCTGCTCGATGGCAGCGCGGCGCGCAAACGCGAGCTGGAGCTCGTGATAGTCGTCGAACCGACGGAGCGCTATCTCGATCGCACTGCGAAGCTCGTTCGGGTCCTCGTAGAAGACCGTGGCGAAGATCCCACGCTTGGCGGCTTCGCGCACGTACGCGTCATTCTCGGTTGAGAGCAATGCGATGACGGGGCAGGCGGCCTCGTGGACGATCTGGCCAATCAAGTCCAGAGCATGCGCTGCCGAATGCCCCAGCCCGACGAACGCCACGTCCGGAAGCTCGCGAGCGGTGGCGCCGGCAACATCCGCGACAGCGACCTCGCGTGCGATCACACTGTGACCCAACTCTGTCAGCGTCTTGGCAAGAAGCTCGAGATGCTCTGGCTTCTCGTTCGCAATCAAGACCCGAAGCTGCGCCGGCTCGAACTCGACTTCGACCCTGGCCTCGACCATCACGCGGCGTCCCGAGACGCACGCGCAGAGATCCACGCAAGAAGCACCACACACGACGGTGCCCGAACAGCAGCCGCATGCTGCCACATAGCAACCCTCTTAGCCGAGTACCAGCGCGACGCCCGCGCCGACCAAGAGATTATGCACTATTCATCACAATTTCTCAACCCTCGGACTCGCGGTACCACGATGAGCAGCGGCGGTGATCTCGACGCGCATCATCTCGAGCTCTTCCTGCGGGCATGGGGTCGAGTAGCGAGTGCGTCTACGGATGAGACAACGGAGCTTGGGAACGCCCGGCTGCAAGAATCGGACTCGGACCGCCTCGCCCGATCTGGCTGCCCGACCGCAGCCACCCGAACAGCTCGGGCCACCGGCACCCAGCGCACCACGCGGCACCGACTAGCACTCCCGGACAGCCCCCGGAGTCCTGACGAGCCGGGTTTGGGAGTACAAGAGGAGAAGACGAATGCTGCGCGCCCGGCCCAGGCGGCCAGACTGAACGCACAGCCCTGCCTGAACGCGACTCGCTCTGCGCTCTGCGCTCACGCCGTCAACCTGGCAAGGGTTCGGCGCTACGCGCCGTGACTGGCCACCGCCCACCGGGCAGACCGCACTTCGCGGGGTAGTCGGAACTGCTCTACGTGCCGCTAATCCCTAGCGGACGGTCTCGATTTGGGAGTGGCGTGTTTCTCGGACGGGCTGCTTGGGTGCTGTTCCGGGGGTGGGGTTGGACTGGTGGGCGTAGGGCGAGTCGGCCAGCGCGACCGTAAACGCTTTGACGACGGCGGGGTCGAATTGGGTGCCGGCACAGTGGTAGAGCTCTGAGATGGCGTCTTCGGCGGTCATCGCCGACTGGTACGGGCGGTCGCTCGCCATCGCGTCGTAGGCGTCGACGACGGCGACGATGCGGGAGCAGATCGGGATCTGGTCGCCCTGGAGCCCGTCGGGGTAGCCGGTGCCATCCACCCTCTCGTGGGTCGATCGGATGATCGGCGCGACGTCTCCGAGTGCCGGCGCAGCAGCGACGATTCGTTCGCCGATCTCGCTGTGGCGTTGCATGTACCGGCGCTCCTGACGGTCGAGCGGGCCGGGCTTGTCGAGGATCGAGTCCGGGATCGCCGACTTCCCAACGTCGTGGAGATCGCCCGCGAGCCGGGCGCGCTCGACTTGGTCTGTCGGCAGCCCGAGCATGGTTGCGGTGCGCCAGGCGAGGTCGGCGACGTGCCCGACGTGGGTGGCGAGCTCCCCGTCCCGTTCAGCGAGGACTTGGAGGAGAACGTCCTTGACCTCGGTGCGGGCATCGCTGCGCCGGGTTCGCTTGCTGACGTACAGGGCCTGGTCGGCAACGTGGAGCGCTTGCTCGAGCGTCACTCCCCGGACCAAGGAGGTGGAGCCGACCGAGCAGCCGATCCTGAAGCCTTCCCCGCGCTCGCTGAGTGCTGCCTGGGCGGTCTTGAGCAATCGTGTCGCGGATGGTGTTGAGGTGGTGATGACGAACTCGTCGCCGCCGATCCGGTAGGCGTTGCCGTTCTCGCCGATCGCGGCCGTGAGTCGGTGCCCGAGGCGTGTCAGAAGCGCGTCGCCGGCCGGGTGACCGAACGCGTCGTTGTAGGCCTTGAAACCGTCGAGATCGAAGATCCCGATCGTGACGGTCTGTTGAGGGCCGAGGTTGCTGGTCGTCCGTCCCATGTCGGCGAACAGCTTGCGCCGGTTCCCGAGGTCTGTGAGCGCATCGGTCATGGCCACCTCATCGCTGCGCCTCCGTGCCCTGACCGAGCGCTGAAATGCGATCGAGAATGCGATCAAGAGGAACACGATCGCCAGCAGCGACCCAAATGTCGCCACCGTTCGCGCTCGGGCAGCTTCCTGTCCGTAGTGGAGATCAGCCAGGTTCAACGCCGTGTTCAACTGCCCCTGGACACCAGCCGGTTGCTGAGCCTTGCCAAACTCCAGGGCCGCCTCGGTCGACTCGCCGTTCCCAACCAGTACCGAGAGCCGATCGGCGAGTGCGTAGAATCGCTTCGTCAGAAGAGCGATCTTCGCTGGTGCGTCGCTGTGTCCGATGGCAGCGAGGGCTGCGACCGAGGCGTCAACCGGCCCCTGTGCTGCGCGGAGACGAGCTCTCGTCTCAGCGGGCGACGGAGTAGCGCTCCCGGCGCCTGTGGCCGGTTCGAACGCAACCGAGATCACGTCTCCCTGCTGGTTGCGCATCTCCGCGATCACGACCTGCGCGCGACGCGTCTCGTCAACCGTCCGCTCGAACTGGAACACCGCTCCGAACGCGACAAGACCGAGCAGCCAGATCCCCACGACCAACACCGATGCCCGCCCATACCCGACCTCCGCCCGCGCAAGACGGGGGACATGTCGAAAGAGCCGGCGGTCGTCGCGCGGTCCGGCCGCGGCCTCCGACGAGCGAAACGAACTGCGAAACCGTAGACGCTGCATACGCACGGCCCTTCTGAGCCATACATCAGGGCCTCCGAACGGACAATGCCGCCGGCACTCGGAGACACAACCACCCGCAAAGGCAGCCGCGCAGCCCATTCACAACCACCATCGGCACAAGACCGCCACACTCGTATCACCCGAACGGGTGAGCGCCCAGGCTCAAGGTGCCCGCAGTGGCTGTCACTGGCGTTGGCTGGGGATCGCTCCTCCAATCGGTGCTCCTTTCCTCTGGTTGTCGTCGCGTTCCGTCGCTCGAGCTCGCGAGACCCGTTCGGGGTATCACGTTTGGCGTGTGGCTTGTCGATGGGATTGTTGACCCCCCACGATGATTCGTAATTTGTGGGGCGCGGTGCAGGATCCGCCCCCGGTCAGGACGGAGCAGGCTTCGGTGGTGCGTTGGCGCCGCTGACACGCTCGTAACGGGAAGGATCGTCATGAGATCTCCAAAGCGCCTGACGTTGGTCGGGCTCTCCGCGCTCGCGGTCGCGCTCGTATCGCTGACCGTCGTCAGTGCATTGGGTGCCGCCGCCACAGGCGTGCCGCTCGGTACCGCGGCCCAATTCGCGGTGCTTGCAGGATCCGGGATCACGAACACGGGTGCGACCACCATCGGTGGCGACTCGGGTTCGTCCCCAACCTCTTCCCAGACGGGATGGGCCGCATGTCCTGGCGCCAACTGCGTCACCCAAACGGGTGCGAACCACGTCGATCCGGACCCGAACGACTCTGCCACGCAGTTGGCGAAGGCCGCGTTGACGAATGCGTATGACGTCGCCGCAGGGCAGACGCCGACCGAGATCGCGACAGAGTTGGCGGGGCAGACGCTGGCGCCGGGGGTGTACAGCTCGGCCTCCGGGACATTCGGCATGACAGGGACGTTGACGCTCGATGCGGGTAACGATCCGGATGCCGTCTTCATCTTTCAGACGGCGGACGGCACGGGCACCCTGATCACCGGAGGTACGGGCAACGTCGTGATGATTCGCTCCGCTCAGTCGTGCAACGTGTTCTGGAAGGTCGGAACATCTGCCACGCTAGGGGCCGGATCAACGTTCCGTGGCACGATCTTGGCTCACACGTCGATCAGTCTCGGCGCCTCTGTCACAGTCGACGGTCGCCTCCTCGCAGGTGAACAGGCATCAGGTGCGGGCGCCGTGACGTTGATCAACGACACGATCATCAAGCCGGTCTGCGCCGTTACACCACCGGCCGACACGACGCCCGTCGTCACTGAAACGACGCCGGTCGTTCCCGATACGACGCCGTCCGTCACCACCGATACCACACGAGCGGCGACTCCGGTTGCGTCTACGGCTGCGACTGCCGCGCAGGTCGAGGCCGCGAGGAAGACTGCCGCACGGGTGGCGGCCGCCAAGTCTGCGGCGAAGAAAGCAGCAGCGCGCAGAAGGCAGCTGCGGCATCGCTTCGGCGATCGCGTGGTAACGCGACGCCGGCTCGGGGAACACCGGGCTTTACCGGCTAGGTGATTGGGGTGCTGGCACAACTCGCAGTGGTCGGGCTGCTTGCCGCGAATGCGGCGGGCAGCACTTCCGCCGTTTCGCTGGTGGCGGCGAAGGTTCAGGCGTCCCAGGAGACGGCCGCGCTCCTTACGCGACACGCGGCGTTGGTGGCGCCGCGGCGAGGCTCGGACGCGGCTGCGGATGATTGCCGCACTGCGACCGATCACGCATCAGCGAACCGTTCTTCCGGTCGTCGGCCACGCGATCGACCGGGCCGGACGGTCGTGGCTGCGGGTGAGGCTTCCGGGCCGGCCGAACGGAGGGCGTGGGTGGATCGAGCGGGCAGGCACGCGAACGCGGGCGACCGACGTTCACCTCGTCGTCAATCCGACTCTGAGGCGCGTGACGGTCTACCGCCACGGGCGCATCGTCCGTACGTTCCGCGCCGTCGTCGGGCGACCCTCGACACCGACACCACGAGGCGAGTTCTTTGTCGAGGAGGCCGTGGCCCTGCCCTCGAACGCCGCGGGATCTCCCTTTGCGCTGGCCCTGAGTGCCCGCTCCGGCGTCTATCAGGTGTTCGAGGGCGGTCCCGGCCAGATCGCGATCCACGGGCGCGGCCAGATCGGCGGCACGCTCGGGACAGCCGCATCCCACGGCTGCGTGCGACTCGGCAGCGCGGCGATGCGCTGGCTCGTGATGATCGTCGGCCCGGGCGTGCCGGTCACCGTGACCGCCTAGGGCGCCGGCGGTGGAGGGCAGGTCCCGCCCAGGTACGCGCATCCCTGGGTGCGTCTGAACCATGTTGCTCCCGCGCTGAGTCGCGCCAGGTCAGCGGTGTGATAGGCGAGCCCGTAGAGGCGGTGCGGCTCGACGGGGAGGCCGGTACGGGCGCAGGCCTCGGTCAACGCCTCGTCGGTGGTCGCGCGACCGATGTGGATCGACTCGTGGATGAGGACGTCAACCGACCACGCGAGACCTGGAGCTCGGGTTCACTACTGGCTCTCCGTCGATGCCACCTCCGATCAACTCGATCGAAGAAGGTCTCGAGATGCTGACGATCCGACGTTTCAGAAATATCGCCTGCGCCGGCGTTCGGGAATTGTCCGCCGGCAGCTAGACCCGTTCGGGCTATCACGTTTGGCGTGTGGCTTGTCGATAGGAGTGTTGACCCCCCACGATGATTCGTAATTTGTGGGGCGCGGTGCAGGACCCGCCCCCGGTCAGGACGGAGCAGGCTTCGGTGGTGCGTTGGCGCCGCTGACACGCTCGTAACGGGAAGGATCGTCATGAGGTTTCCTGCGCGCCGGACGCTCGTCGGGCTTGGAGGTCGCCTCCAGCGGCCGTCGATCTGGGCGGCTCTGCTTGTCGGGGTGTCCTGCTTGCCGGCGCTCGGTCTCGCGGCGTCCGGCCAGCCCACGGACTCCGCGAAGATCCCGCACTACTTCGGGCCCTATCCCAACTGGGCGAACAGTCCGGCGACAAGCGCGGATGCGCAGGTGATTGTCAACGGTGGCGGCAGCGGTGCGACCGGAATCGCCCAGGTGGGGGCGAACGGAGCGGTCACGGGCCTCACGCTAACGAACCCGGGAAGTGGATACACGACTGCGAGCGTGACGATCACCGGCGCGGGCACCGGAGCGGCGGGCCTCGCCGAGGTTCAGTCGTCGGGCGGTGTCTCGGCGATCACGCTGGGCCAGGGCGGCTCGAAGTACGGCCGACCGGCCGTCGCGATCGCCGGCGGGGGCGCCACCACGAATGGTACGGCCCACGCGCTTGGAGGCGTCGGGGCCGTCGCTCTGTTGAACGCAGGGAATGGATACACCTTCCCGACGGTCGACTTCGACCTGCCGGACGCTCGTGATGGGACTCAGGCTCAGGCGCACGTCCTCTGTAAGGAGTTCGCATGCAAGCCTGCGAAGGCCGGCGCCACGCTGACGATCATTGGGGTGGTTGTCGACGATCCCGGCTCCGGCTACACGGCCGCACCGGATATCGTCGTCCGCGACGGAACGCAGTTCGACCCGATCGCACACGACCCGGGCACGTTCACCGAGGTCAGCGCGCTGACCACGCTGAAGCTCCAGTCGGTCGTTGTCGACACCCCGGGAGCCGGATACACCTCGGCGCCGACGGTGACAATCGACGACGCTGCAGCCACGAAGGGCACCGGGGCTCTCGCGACTGCCACGACGAATTTCGGCACGATCAGCCGTCTCATCCTCGTGACCAGCGGCGCCGGGTACGTCACGGGAAACGGCATCAAGAAGTTCGTCGACACGCTGCCGGGCCTCACCGAGGCTCGAAAGAACAACCTCGGCCAGTACATGCCGATCGCGCAGGCCGACACGAAGACGTTCGCGAACGCGGACTACTACGTCATCGCGCTCGTCCAGCATCGCGAACGGATGAGCTCGAGCCTGCCGGCGGCGGGAACGCTGCTCCGCGAGTACGTGCAGCTCTCGACGGGGGTCGTGCCGGGGAAGAAGGTCGCGCTCAGGAACGACCTGCTCAACGGCACGTCGACGCCCACCTTGATGCCTGACGGCTCTCAGGCTTACGGCGTCGACGACCCGCACTATCTCGGCCCGGTGGTCACGGCAACGAAGGACAGGCCGGTTCGGGTCGTCTTCTACAACCTCCTCCCCGCGGGCGCGGCCGGCGACCTGTTTCTGCCGACCGACTCGAGCATGATGGGCTCCGGTATGGGGCCGATGAAGATGAGTGCCCCGAAGGACACCGGCTCCGTTCTCGACGCCGTGCGTAACCCGGCATGCACCGCCTATCCAAAGGGGGCCGACTGCTACAAGGACAATCGCGCGACACTTCACCTGCACGGCGGTGTCACGCCGTGGATCAGCGACGGGACGCCCCACCAGTGGATCACTCCGGCAAAGGAGGGCACGCCGTGGCCGCGCGGCGTCAGCGTGCAGAACGTTCCGGACATGGTCGGGGCGGCGAAGCCCGCGAACGTGCCCGACTGCTCGGCCGCAAAGAGCGGTTGCCAGACCTTCTACTACACGAATCAACAGAGCGCACGCCTCCTCTGGTACCACGATCATGCGTGGGGGATCACTCGCCTCAACGTGTACGCAGGCGAGGTCGGCGGCTACCTGATCAGTGACCCGACGGAGAAGAAGCTGATCGCGGACGCGACGATCCCGTCCGACCAGATCCCGCTGACCATCCAGGACAAGACGTTCGTCCCGGACAGGGAGCACATGGCCCAGCAGGACCCGACCTGGAACGAGAGCCGGTGGGGCGGGGAAGGAAACCTCTGGTACCACCACGTGTACATGCCCGCGCAGAACCCCGGCGACCCGAGTGGCACGAGCTCGTTCGGCCGCTGGATGTACGGGCCCTGGTTCTGGCCGCCCGCAAGCCCGCCGCACGGCCCGATCGCCAACCCCTACTACGCCGCTGCCTGCAATCTCGACGATCCGTCGACATGGCAGTATCGGACCGACCCGTACTGCGAGCCGAAGCTGATCCCGGGCACCCCCAACATCTCGACGGGGATGGAGCAGTTCAACGACACGCCGGTCGTCAACGGAACGGCGTACCCGACCACGACGGTCGCGCCGAAATCGTATCGGTTCCGGATTCTGAACGCGGCCAACGACCGCTTCTGGAATCTGCAGTGGTACGTGGCCGACCCGAGCACGGGGACGATGAGTGAGGTTGCGTTGAAGCCGGCCGAGGTCCGTGCCGCGCAGACCGACCCGAACGTCTTCCCGACACCCGACACGGCGGTGAGCCCGGAAGGACCGGATTGGATCCAGATCGGAAGCGAGGGAGGGTTCCTCCCGGCCCCGACGGTCGTGAAGAACCAGCCGATCACGTTCATAACCGACCCAACGCGCTTCGATGTCGGCAACGTCGACTTGCACTCGCTCCTTCTTGCCCCCGCGGAGAGAGCCGACGTGATCGTCGACTTCTCGAGGTTCGCAGGCCAGACACTGATTCTCTACAACGACGCGCCCGCAGCGTTCCCGGCCCGCGTCGCGTGCTACGACTACTACACGGACGGGCCTGACCTGACGCCCGCTTGCGCCCCGAGCCCCTTGCCCGGGTACGGGCCGAACACTCGCACGGTGATGCAGGTGCACGTCTCTGACACCGATGTCGCTCCTGCGTTCGACCTAGCGGCGCTGCGGAGCGCGTTCCGGCACCATGCGAACGGCTCCGGTGTATTCGAGTCCGGCCAGCACCCGATCATCGTCGGGCAGGCGGCCTACAACTCGGCGTACGGCACGCGTTTTGCGAAGAGCGGCAACTGCGCGACCTCGCCATACGCGAAGTGCGACGGTCTCGTCAGGATCTCGCAAGCGGGCGGCGACCCGTTCGCGTTCGACACGCTGAACGGCAAGAAGCTCTGGATCCCGCTCGAGCCGAAGGCGCTCCACGACGAGATGAACGCCGCATCGTTCGACGAATTCGGGAGGATGACCGCCAACCTCGGCCTTGAGGCAGTTCCGGCTACTCCGGGTGCACAGACGGTCATCCTGTATCCGTTCGTCAACCCCCAGACAGAGTTGATCGACGCCAGCGGACTGCCAGTCGGAGACGTCAACGTGACGCCGATCTCGTCGGGCACGGACGGAACGCAGATCTGGAAGATCACCCACAACGGGGTGGATACGCACCCGATCCACTTCCACCTCTTCGACGTGCAGGTGATCAACCGCGTCACCTGGGACAACATCATCATCCCGACCGAGGCGAGTGAGCTCGGCTGGAAGGACACCGTGCGGGTGAGCCCGCTCGAGGACACGATCATCGCCCTGCGACCGATCTTGCCCAAGCTGCCGTTCGAGATCCCGAACAGCGTGCGGTTACTCAACCCGATGATGCCCGCAGGCGACACGTCGATGTTCAACAGCGTCGACCCGAACGGGAATCCGTCGGCGGTGATCACGAACCGCGTCGTCAACTTCGGGTGGGAGTATGTCTTCCACTGCCACATCCTCTCCCACGAGGAGATGGACATGATGCGTCCGGTCTCGGTCGTCGTGGCGCCGATCAAGGCGGGCACGCTCGCCTCCTCGGTGACCGGCAGCGGCAACCGGAAGCACGTGACCATCAGCTGGAAGGACAACTCGATCACCGAGACGGCGTTCGTCCTCCAGAAGTCGAAAAACGGAACGACCTGGACCGACGTTGGGACGGACGTCTCGCCCCTCAACCAGGCGAACGTCCACGGCAATCGCAGCCTGGCCGATCCAGCGACCTACGATCCGAGAGCGGTGGCCATGTACAGGGTCGTGGCCGAGAACACGGTTGGCTACGGCGGGGAGTTCCCGTCGGTGACTGCGAAGTCGATCTCGGCATCGCTCGTCGTTGGCTAGGTGCCCGGCGGAGCCACCATCGCTGACGGCAGCAGTACAGGACAGACAACGCGCTCAAACAGGCGCAGTTCGTGCTCGAGACCGGCTCGTCGTTCGGCCCCCAGACGCCTGTCTTGTTGATGAAGCGCCGCCGAGGTTCGTCCACGGCAGGGTTGCGGGGGCCGTGCTCGGGTCCCCGAGCACGGCCCCGGCGTCTCGCGATCAGTTCCTGCTCAGCTTACTTTTGATGTCGTCGATCCTGTCTTTCGCCCAGTCGTTGGCACTGTCGAGCTTGCTCTTCGAGGTGGCTGCGGCCTGCTCGGTCTTGCCTTCGCGTCGCAGTTCCCTGTCGTCGGTGAGAACGCCGACCGCCTCTTTCGTTCTGCCGCTGATCTCGTCGGTGGTACCGGTCATCCTGTTCTCCTCGTTCGTGGGCTGGCGTGACGGTCGGTGCTGACGACCGTCACGAACGGATCGGGGCGACCGGTGCTATCCGCGCCGGCGGTAGCCGAAGCCACCGCCCATCAGGAGGGCGACGACGACGATGATCAGGATCAGGAGCCAGATGGACATAGGGCCTCGCTTCTCCCCGGTGAAGGGGATCGTGGGAATGGTCACTGCTTGACGACTGTCGTGCCGCTGCCCGGCCTGTCGGCGTTGCGGAAGCCGCCCCAGGTCGACCAGAAGATGATCGAGAGCACGAGCCCTACGAGGCCGATCACCATCAGGATGACGCCGACCGCGTCGATGTTGATACCGGAAACAGTCGCGTCGACCGCCCACACCATGATGGCGCCGGCCGCGATCATCAGAAGGCTGACTGCGATACCCATGGGAACTCCCTCTCATTGGTGGCTTCCCCGCGCTTGCGGGGCGGACTCTGCTGCTCGCCGCCCGAAGCACAGGCAGACGAAGGAACAGGACCACCCGATTCGCTGAGGATGGGAGTGTCACGGGGCCGATCAATGCGGCACCCGCACGAGCTAGCCAGCGCCGATCGTTTTACGGCACTACACGGAGGGTACCACCTGTCTCGGAATCTCACCCGCTGTCGTCAGCTCGCGCAGTACGGGCGTTCATCAGAAGCCGCGCGCGGAGGCGGTGCAGGTACGGCATCGGACCGTAGATCACGATCGGCACTGCGATGGTGGCGAGCACGAGGGTGCGAACGACCGGTGACAGCCCCATGAGCCACTCGCCGAGCACGAGGTTGAGCACGGTCAGGGTGGGGAGGACGCAGAGCCAGATCATGAAGGCAAGCTGGTGCTTGCCCGGCGGGGGGATGCGCCTCGGGGTCGGTTCCGGTGCCGGTCGGATCGCCTTGGTCTTCAACTCTGTGTTCCTTCTCGTTGTCATCGGTGTGGTCTCAGCTCTCCCGGGCGGCTCGAACCGCCCGGCCGACGTCGTCCTCGACGAGGTCGGCGTTGATCGCGATGGCGGCGGCTGATCCCTCGCCTGCAGCGGTGATGACCTGCGCGCGGGGGTTCCCGATGTTGCCGGCGACCCATACTCCGGGGGCGCTCGTGAGCCCGTTGGCCGTGGTGGTTGGCCAGCCGTCGTCGTCGACCTCGCAGCCAAGAGCGACGAGCAGGTCGCTGTTCGGTACGAACCGCGGTGGCACGAACAGGGCTGCACAACGAACGACGCGGCCGTCGGCCATCTCGACCGCCTCGAGGCGGTCTCCGCGAACGACGAGGCCGCGCGCCTCGCCTTCCACGATCGTGACCGCCCGTGCCTCCAACCGTTCGCGTTCGCCGGCAGAAAGGCTCCCACACGGCGCGACATAGGTGAGGTCGTCGGTCCACTGCCGGACGATCAACGCGTACTGGACGGCAAACGCCGAGTCGCCTAGCACCGCGAGTGTCGCGTCTCGAACCTCGAAACCGTGGCAGTAGGGACAGTGAAGAACGTCCCGGCCCCAGCGATCCCAGAGGCCGGGGACGTCCGGGATCTCATCGCGCAGACCGGTCGCCACGAGCAGCCGGCGCGCGCGGACGAGGCGCCCGTTCCCCAGCTCGACGCGGAAGCCGGCGCTCCCTCCGTTCCCGATGCCCGTCACCGTGTCGGAGAGGATCGTGCCGCCGTAGCCCTCGACCTCGTTTCGCCCGATCGCAAGGAGCTCTGCGGGCGGCATCCCGTCGCGTGAGAGGAAACCGTGCATGTGTGCGGCGGGCGCGTTGCGCGGCCTCCCGGAGTCGACGACGAGGACGGTTCGGCGGGCGCGCGTCAGCACGAGCGCGGCCGAGAGACCTGCGGCACCACCTCCAATGACGATCACGTCGAATTCGGTCATGGATCGACGATGCCTTGCGATCGCCCGGACGGCAAGATCTGTTGCTATTTCCGGGAACCACGTCGAGAATCGCCCGATGGAAGTCGCGACGTCCATTGCCGCAGTGCTCGCCGGGGTCGGCCCACGGCTGAGGCGGCTTCGAAACCAGCGGGGGGTCACGTTGACCGCCCTCGCTGCTACGACCGGCATCTCGAAGAGCACGCTCTCCCGGCTCGAGTCCGGCCAGCGAAAGCCGAGCCTCGAGCTCCTACTGCCGATCGCCAATGCCCACCGCGTGCCTCTGGACGACCTCGTGGGCGCGCCCGAGATCGGCGACCCCCGACTTCGACTCAGGCCACACTCCCGCAACGGCCGGGTGGTCGTTCCGCTGACGCAGCAGGCCGGCGGGCACGCGTGGAAGGTCGTCATTCCGCCCGAGTCCGGCGAGCCGGAGCTTCGCACGCACCACGGCTACGAGTGGCTCCTCGTCCTGTCCGGGCGGCTACGCCTGATCCTTGCCGAGCACGACATCACGATAGGGCCGGGCGAGGCGGCCGAGTTCGACACGCGGCTCCCGCACTGGTTCGGCCCGGCGGAGGACGAGCCGGTCGAGATCCTCAGCGTGCACGGGAGCGGAGGCGAGCCGATCCGGGTGCGCGTCGCACCGAAGAGCAAGAACGCCGTCGACTAGCCGCTTTCCCAAAAACGGCAACGAACGTTGGTGCTTGCCGCTAGGTTGTCGCATGCTCCCCGCATACGGCTGAGGAGTCGATCCGACTACACGAGACGCCGTATGCCGACATTGCCAATCTGGCCCGGGCTCGCTCCGGGCCGCGGAGGGAGTGAGTGATGGCTGAAGACCAGAGGAATGCCCGGATCTTCGGGGTGCTGTTCATCATCACGTTCGTCACGTCGATACCGGCGCTGGCCCTGTATCAACCCGTTCTCGACGATCCGGCCGCCTATATCTCCGGCGGCGGACACGACGGCAAGATCTATCTCGGGGTCCTGCTCGAGCTCCTGCTGATCATCGCGAACGTCGGGACAGCCGTCGTTCTGTACCCGATCGTCAGGCGCCAGAACGAGATTCTCTCGATCGGTTACGTCACCGCACGGGTGATGGAATCGGTGTTCATCGCCGCCGGGATCCTCTTCGTGCTCGGAATCGTGAGTCTCCGGCAGGACGACCCGAGTGCCTCGGCATTGGCGGTCTCGCTCGCAGCGCTCAAGGACTGGACGTTCCTTCTCGGCCCGGGCTTCGTCGTCGGCTGGGGAAACGGGCTCATCCTCGGCTACCTGATGTACAGATCCCGCCTCGTACCGAGGGGAATGGCGATGCTGGGGCTGATCGGAGGGCCGCTCATCATCCTTTCGGGGATCGGGGTGCTGTTCGACGTGTGGGACGCAGGCGGCACGGTTCAGGCACTCGCAACGATCCCGGAGTTCATCTGGGAGCTCTCTCTCGGCGTCTACTGCGCCGTGAAGGGGTTCAAGCGGGACGCACCGATCCTCTCCCGGCCCGCAGTCACCTCGTAAAGGAGTTGCGTCGCTCATGCCCCCCTCGGGGCAAGAGCGACGCGAACCCTCCACATCGCGTTGGCGTTGGATTCCCGGCGACGTGCGCGCTACAGCATCGCCAGCCGGGTGGTGATCCCGGTCTCGGCAACCTCGTGGGCGTCGCGATCGCCCGTGACCGCCGGGAGGAAGACGTCGCGGTCGAGCGTCTGGAAGACCGCATCAGAGGTAGCCGTCACGGTGGCCGTTCGGGGCACGGCGCGGAGCAGGGCGATCTCGCCGAAGACGTCGCCAGGCCCGAGACGAGCGATGAGCGCTCCGTCCTTCGTCACGTCGACGGCCCCGCTCTCGATCACGTAGACGACGTCTCCCTGATCACCCTCGCGGATCACGACGTCGCCCGCGGCGGCCGTTGCTGGGACGAGCGCCCGTGCGAGGCGCTCGATGATCGGCTCGGGCAGCGACCGGAAGATCTCGACGGTGCGCAGAAGCCCGATGCCCGCAGGCGCGAGAACCGTGCGATCGATTCGGCCGAGGCCGCGCCAGCTGAAGAACACCGCGACCGTGACAGCTGCGCCGATCACCGCGAGACCTGCTCGCAGGCCGATCGACGCGATGAACAGCGGCATCAACAGCGCGCCGATTGCCATCGCTCCTATGACCGCGCTCTCCATCGATCCGAAGACACGCGCCATCACCTCGTTCGGGACGACCCGCTGGAGAATCGTGTAGGCAGAGACGTCCACGATCGAGTTCGCGAGCCCGATCAGGATCATCGCGACGATTGCGGCCGTCAGCGTCGGCCAGGCGGCGATGAGCAGCAACGGCGCCGACCACATGATCACGCCGAGCCCGAAGTCGCTCGCCAACCTTCCGCGTTGGGCAAGCGTGAGAGCGATGAAGCCTCCCACGATGCCCCCGATTCCGAGGAAGGCGTCCAGGAGTCCCACGCCCGGATCGCCGAGATCCAGCATGTCGAGCGCGATCGCCACCGTGAAGACGAGGGATGCTCCGGCGACGACTGTCTGCGCGCAGTAGAGGCCGACGAGGAGCCGAAGCGACCGGTCGCCGACGATCGTGGAGAAACCCGCGAGCACCTCATGCATGAAGCCGGGCGCTTGACTTCCCTCGGCCTCGGTCTCGTCCTGCGGTTCGGGCGTTGCGGGGGCAATGGAGCGAATGCCGAACACGAGCACCGCCGACCAGACGAAGGTGGCTGCGTTCAGCACGTAGAGCGTCGGGATGCCGGCTACGACGAGGAGGAGGCCGCCGAGAGCGGGGCCTAGGAAGAAGCCGACGCTCTCGATCGTGCTGGAGGCGACGTTGGCCGCCGTCAGCTCGCTCGGGTTGCGGGCGAGCGTCGGGAGCAGCGCCGCCTGCGCGGGACGAAACGCCGTCGACGAGATCGAGGTCACCGTGGCGAGCACGTAGACGGCGAGCGCCGGCCCGTCGAGCGCGACGACGGCAGCGCCTCCAAGCACGAGCGCGGCCCGGAAGAGGTCCGTTCCGATCATCACCCAGCGGCGCGGCAGTCGATCTCCGATCGTCGCCGTGAACGGGCCGATGAGCGCCATCAGCACGTACCGGACGACGCCGAGGACGCCGACCGCCGTCGGCCCCCCCTGGTCGTAGGCGTACACGGCGACGCCGACGGCGTATGCCCAGTCGCCCACGACGGAACCGGCGAACGCGAGCTGGAGCCGCCTCAGGCCCGGGTTGCGGAACACGCTCGCGAGAGCGCCCATGGACTCCCGCGTTCTATCGCCGAAGCCGATCAAAGGACCCGAACCGTAGGCACGAGCGCCGACTCAACCACATTCGCCGCGACGCCGTCGTTCCAGGTGCAACGGTCGTCGCTCCGGGGCTCGCTCAGCTCGCTGCGATCGGTTGGCCGATCGCAGCGAGGACGGTCGTGAGCAGTGCGTCTTCGACATCGGTCTCCGTGATTCGGCCTGCCTGGAGCTCGAAGCTCGCAGTGTGGGCGAGTGCCCGGATCACGGCGAGATGCCAGGTGACCGGGAGGTCGCGCCGGAAGTCACCCGACTTCTGGCCCCGTTCGATCAGCGGCACGAAGTGCTCGAGGACGGGGAGGTGGCGCCGGTGCAGCTCCGCAGGCGAGAGCCGGGCCGTGTTGATCGTGAGCAAGGCCTGGAACCGGTCGAGCTGCTGCCAGGTGGCGCGCAGCACGCGCTCGAGCGCCTCCTTCGCCTCGCCGCGCTGCGGCTCCGCATCGTTTGCCGCCTGAGCGACTTCCGCGACGGCGTGCTCCATCACGGCATCGAGGAGGGACTCGCGCGTCGGAAAGTGGACGTAGATCGTGGCGCGGACGACTCCCGCCCGACGGGCGATCTCGGCCATGCTGGCGTCGGGATCGCTCGCCAGCGCCTCGAGCGCAGCGGCGAGGATTGCGGCGACGCTGCGGTCGGCGTCGCTGCGGCGGCGGCGAGGCGCCGGGGCGGGAGTCGTCTTTCTTACCATCTCAGTGAACCGGCATCGTCTGGGGGTTGAGGCGGAGCTTCGGCACGAAGTCGCGTGCGTGCGGAAGGATCGCGAACGCGACCAGGCTTGCGACACTAGTGAGGACTCCGGCCGCCACGAAGGCGTGAGAGATCCCGGCAGCGGCGTGGGCGCCTCCGAGTGCTCCGGTGGCACCGGCTGCGATCGTGGAGAAGACGGCGATCCCGATCGTGCCACCGATCTCGTGTCCGGTCGAGTTGAGGCCGGAGATCATCCCCGACTCGTCTTCGCGCGAACCGGTCAGGATCGCGATCGAGACGGAGACGACGGCGACCCCAAGGCCGAATCCGGCGACGAGCATGCCCGGCAGGACGTTGCGGACGTAGGTGCCGTTCTCGGTGACGTGGGCGAGCAGCGCCATACCGACCGCAGCGATGAGAAATGCCGCAGCGAGGGGCATCCGTACGCCGTGACGTCCGACGACGTGGCCCGCGCCGTGCGCCCCGACCCCGGCGGCGAGCGCGAGCGGGATGAACGCGAGGCCGGTCTCGAGCGGGCCGGTGCCGAGCACGTTCTGCAGGTAGAGCGAGCAGAGCAGGAACAGACCGAAGATCGAGCTCGCAGCGACGATCATCAAGAACAGCCCGCCGCCGACGGCACGGTCTGCGAGACGCTCGACCCGCAGCAACGGCTTCTCCGTCCGGCGTTCCCAGGCAGCGAAGGCGACCAGGCCGACGATCCCGAGGCCGGCGAGGCCACCGGTCTGTGACGAGCCCCATCCGGCCCGATCCGCCTGCGTGATCGTGTAGACGAGCGTCGCGAGGCTGGCCGTGCCGAGAAGGGCACCCGGTGCGTCGAGACCGCGCCAGAGCGGCCTGGCGGCGTCGCCCGGGATCACCTTCAGAGCCACGATTGCGAGGCCGATCGCGACCGGAATGTTGACGTAGAAGATCAGGCGCCAGTCCGCGACCTCCGTGAGGATGCCTCCGACGAGGACGCCGATCGCTGCGCCCGCGCCGCCGACAGCACCCCACGCCGCGAGCGCCTTGGCCCGCTGGTTGCCGTTGAAAGCCGACATGATGATGGAGAGCGCCGCCGGCGAGAGCATCGCGGCGCCGAAACCCTGCCCTGCCCGTGCGGTGAACAGGGCCGCCGCCGTACCTGCCAGTGCGGAGGCGACCGACGACACGGTGAATACGCCGAGGCCAGTCAGGAACAGCCTTCTCCGTCCCACGAGATCGGCGAGTCGACCGCCGAAGAGGAGCAGGCTGCCGAAGACGAGCGAGTAGCTCGTGATCGTCCAGCTGACCGTCGAGCCGGTGAGTCGCAGATCGGCAGCGAGCGTCGGCAGCGCGATGTTCACGGCGGTGATGTCGAGGATCACCATGAGCTGGGCGACGAGCAGGATGCCGAGCAGGACGAGGCGCGATCGCGGCGCCTTCGCCTCTGGCGTATCGGTCGAGTGGTGCGGGTCGTGCGATGAGCTGTGCCGCTTGTGATGCATTCGAATCGATCCCTTCTATCTCAGACAGTAGTGTCGTAGATAATAAATCAGACAACCGTGTCTGAGTCAAGGGCTATCTGCACGTCTCTCCCGGAAGATCCTGATTGCGTCGTTCACGGGCTTTCTGGCTAGTCCCGGCCCGCGACGCGAGTGGGGTCAAGCCGTGTGACCACATGTCCTGCCGGCGCAATGAGTCGGAACGCGGCACTCGTGCAAGCCTCGGAGCGCCGGTGTTTCGACCTGCCGGACGCTGTCGCGCGGGTAGCGCCGGGCCTAGCTCACGGCTGGGAGGGCTCGCTCGCTGGGGCCCTCCCACCGGGTGCCGGGCGCATGATCGATGCCCCGATCGCGACAGCGAGGAGCACGCCGATCGAGGCCAGGGAGACGAGCGCGGACACCTTGTAGACGTCCGAGAGCGTCATCTTCAGGCCGACGAAGATGAGCACGGCTGCCAGTCCCACGTTCAGGTAGCGGAAGCGGTCCAGCACCCCGGCGAGGACGAAGTAGAGCGCGGCGAGGCCGAGCAACGAGAAGGCGTTCGCGGCGTAGACGATGAACGTGTCGCGAGTGATCGCGAAGATTGCCGGAATCGAGTCGACCGCGAAGACGACGTCGAAGGTCGCGACGAGGACGAGCGCGGCCGTCAACGGGGTGGCCAGGCGGCGGCCGTTCTCGCGCACGGTGAGCCGATCGCCGTGGTAGGCGGCGGTCATCGGTAGGACGCGGCCGAGCAGCCTCAGCACCGGGTTTCGCTCCGGGTGGATCTCCACGGTGGAGTGGCGCGCCATGCGAATCCCGGTGAGGACGAGGAACGCCCCGAAGACGTAGATCGCATAGTGGAAGGTATCGAGCAGGGCGGCCCCTGCGAGGATGAAGAGCGCGCGGAGGACGATCGCACCGACGATGCCCCAGAAGATCACCCGCCGTTGTTGGGCTGCGGGGACGGCGAAGTAGCTGAAGATGAGGGCGAACACGAAGAGGTTGTCGATCGAGAGCGACTTCTCGATCAGGAAGCCCGCGAGGTACTCCTCCGCGGGAGCGCTCCCCTGCCACCACCAGACGAGGAAGCCGAAGGCAAGCCCGAGGACGGTCCAACCGATGCTCCAGCCGGCCGCGCGGCGAATCGAGATCTCTTGCCCACGACCGCCGAAGGCGACGAGGTCGACACAGAGCATCGCGACGACGAACACGCCGAACGCTCCCCACATCCACAGTTCGAGTTCCATGCAGCTCTCCTTCGTCGGGCCGATTGTCGGTCGACGAAGGTCTCTCCCGCCGCGTCAGCGGCCGATGCCACCGGGCCTACGTGTGGGCCGGAATGACGATGGCACCCGTTCGGGGATACTGCCCTTCGGTCAATGGAATCCTAGCAGTGCTCCTTCGTCCTCCGGCCGACGATGGCGGGCCGCACGTGTAGGAGGACGAGGCCAATCGCCGCAGCTGTGGCGGATGCGGCCAGGACTGCAAGCTTGGCCTGCTCCTGTAGCTGTGCGTCGTCGAACGCGAGGACGGAGATGAAGATGGCGATCGTGAAGCCGATTCCCTTGAGTGGTGCGACACCCCCGATCGCCGGCCAATCGAGGCCGTCAGGCATGCGGGCCGGGCCGAATCGGACGATCCCCCACGCGAACAGCAGGCCTCCGAGCGGAGCACCCACGACGAGGCCGATGAGGATGCCTAGGCCGACCGGCCCGGTCAGTGCGTCGGCGAACGCGTCGCGCGAGACCTCGACTCCGGCGTTCGCGAGAGCGAACAGCGGCAAGATCAGATAGGCGCTCCACGGATGCACGCTTTCCTCCAGTCGCGCCAGCGGTGTCACGGCTTCCTTCGCAACCCTCGCGGTCTCGAGAAGCGTTGCCTCGTCGAGCTCTCGGTCAGGGCTCGCAGTCTCGGTCAGGCGCGCGCCGAGGAACTCGGCTGTCTTCTGTGGTGAGTAGAACGCCACGGCAGGCGTGAGAAAGCCGAGCACCACGCCGGCAATGGTCGCGTGCAGGCCCGACTCGAATACCGTCAGCCACAGCGCCCCCGCGAGGAGAACGTACGGAACGAGTGAGCGCACCCCGACGCGCTGGGCCACGATCACGACGATCGTGACCGCAACGGCTGCGACAAGCCAGCCGAGCGAGATGCCCTTCGAGAAGAAGACGCCGATCACCACGATCGTGCCGAGGTCGTCGACGACGGCCAGGGTCAGCATGAACGCGCGCAGCTCCTTCGGCACCCGCCGTCCGACGAGGCCGAGGACCCCGATCGCAAAGGCGATGTCGGTCGCGATCGGGATTGCCCAGCCACGAAGGTCGCCGTCTCCGATCAGGTTGACGGCGACGTAGGTCAGGGCGGCGCCCACCATCGTCCCGAGCGCCGCGGCGATGGGCACAGCAGCCGATCGTCGGTCGCGCAGCGAGCCAAAGACCATCTCGCGCTTCACCTCGAGCGCGACGACGTAGAAGAAGACCGCCATCAGCAGGTCGTTGATCACGTGCCGTAGGTCTTCTTCGAGCAGCAGCGGCCCGAAGTCGATGGTGACGCTCCTCGTCCAGACGCGCTCGTACCCTCCGGGCCACCCGTTTATCCACACGAGTGCCACCACTGCTGCGGCGAACAGCAGCGAGGCACTACCGGCCTCGAGCTTCAGGTAGCGCTCGAGCGGCCGGAGTACCAATCGCGGCAACGTTCGCTCCGAACGAAGCCACGGCGGGGGCAGGCCCTCCGAAGTGCGAACACCGTGTTTGCGACCCAAAGACATCCCTCTCGTCGGCGATCACCGGCCCCTCGGCGCCCCGCGCAGACCTGAGGGGCAGCTCGACAGCCCAGCGGAAATCGTACCGGCCCGGTTCGCGGGAGGGTCTCCGTCCCCGAACGCGAGCGCTGTTCGCGAAGTGCCGGGCTCACAGGGCCGGCCGTCGACGTTCAGCGGCGACGAGCGAGGATGAACGTGCGCGAGACCTCGAAGGAGAGGTCGTCGCGGAGCAGAACACAGCGCGGGTCGTCGGCGTCGACGAGCGCCGACAGGTGCTCGAGGTCGGCCTCGTCCAGGCGCCCCTCGGCCATCCGGGCGCTCCCCGCCAGTTGCTGATGGACGAGCCGTCGCGGTGCGTCTTCGAGCGGTGCGGGTAGCTCGAGCACGAGCTCGCGCTGTTCGAGAACGTCGTAGCCAGCGTCGTCGAGGAGGGCCGGCCAGTCGAGAGACAACGCTCCCGGAGGTAGGTGATCCTCGATCGCCGCGCGCCGAGCCGCGGCGAGGCGCGCGGCGAAGCCGTCGCGGCCGGTGTCGAACCCGGCAGGGAGGGGGCCGCTCCGGGAGCCGAACTCCACGATCGCGAGGAGGCCGTCGGGGCTCAGGAGGCCAGCCACGTCGACGAGCATTCGAGGCAGCGCGGCGAGGTGGTGGAGGACCATCGACGCCCAGACGACGTCGACCGTGCCTGCCGCCGCGACTCCGTCGAGAGGCCGGTCGAGGTCGGCGATCGTCGTCGAGATCCGCTCGCTCACCCCAAAGCGGCTGGCACGGGCGGTTGCGAGATCGAGCAGCGGCCCGGATGCGTCCACCGCCGTGACCGCTGCGAGCGGGAACTTCTCGGCCAGGGCGACCGAGGCGACCCCGGGGCCACTCCCGAGGTCGAGCACGACCCGGATGTCGTCGGGCGGCGCGACGTGCGAGGCGATCGCGTCGATCGCCTCGTGCTGCAGCGGGATCGCGACCTCGCCCTCGAGCTCGAGGCGCGCGCCTCGCTCCGCCCAGTCGTGGCCGCCGTGCGCCTTCTTGTCGTGTTCGTGTGACACGGCGAGCACTGTAGTCCGGTGCCCGCGCCGTCGCTACGCAGCGAGCGCTTCGGGGCGGAACGTCAGGATCTCGCCGTCGAAGTCCTCGATCACGCCGCTCTCCTCGAGCAGCCTGCCGTACCACTTCACCACCTCGGGGTGGAGTTGGAAGAGTGTCGCCAGCACGCTGACGCGGTGCTCGCCGCTGAGCACGTTGCCCGGCCATTCGTCCGGATGCCGCGCGTCGAGCTCGAGAAGGTTGCCGATCGTCTTGACGGCGAACTTGTGGAAGGCGTTCGGCTGCTCGAAGTCGCCGGTGTCGGGATCTCGGAGCGCGGCGAGGATCTCGCACGTTCGATAGGTGTGGTCGACGAACGCTGCTCGTCTCTGGAGCGCGTGGCGCACCGCGGCGCAGCCAAGGATCGCGTCGACCGATTCCCGCGGCGAGTTCCCCTCGACCCCGGCCATGCAGTCGCACACGACGTGGTAGGTGCAGAAGCGCTCGCCCGAGCGCCAGTCCTCACCCTCGTGGCGAATCCACGAAACGCGGTGTGGGCCGTTCTCGAGGTAGGTGATCATCGGGGTGATCGAGTCGCCATAACGACGTTCCGCATGCTCGGCCCACGAGGCGACGCGGCCCGTGAAGCGGCTCGGCTGGAGCTCCAGCACCTCGACGGGCTTGTGGATGAGGCCGAACACCTCCTCCTCGTCGATGCTCACGGAGTGGCGAAGGACCTTGCCCGTCTTCATGTTCGACCTCCCAGGTGCATTGCCGGGACCCGTGCGACCGTGACGACAGTGTGCGCATTGGTGTGGACGTGCTGCCGCCGGGAAAGTTTCCGAACCCGGCGCGCGCGGGAACGCCTAGTCGGAATCTACGTCTGGCAACCCCGCACACGACCGGAACGCGTTCTCGACTTTGAGCCCTGCCGACCCGTCTCCCATCGAGCCGGTGAGGAACGCGAATGCATATCCGCCTCTCGTCGAGGCGCCCGCGTAGCTACCGCCGAGCCCGCCCATCCCGAAGCCGTCCTCGTCGACGCTGAACCCCAATCCCCAGGCGTTCTCGTGCCCGAAGACCTGATCGCGACCCGAGCACTGCGTGCTCGTCGCCTCGGCCAGCATGCCCGGTGACAGGAGCTCGCCTGCGAGAAGTGCGGCATAGAGGCCGGCGATGCCGCGTGCGCTGCCGTGCCCGTTGACGGCTGGAATTTCGGCCGCCCGCCATGCGCGCCCGTTGGCCACATCGGGGGACTGCGCCCCCGGTGGGTTCCCGACCGCTCGGCGATAGAGCTCCGGCCTCGTCGAGGCGTTCGCCTGTCGGAACGCCTCATCGAGCCCGGTCAGCTCCACCGCACGGTCGTGGTCTGTGCCGGAGAGACCGACAGCGAAGTCCAGTGACATCGGCCTGCAGATCTCGTCGTGCAGAAAGCGACCGAGCGACCGGCCGTCGACACGGCGGACCAGCTCTCCGACAAGGTGCCCGTAGAAGAGGGCGGACTCGCCATGAGCCGTCCCGGGTGGCCACGCCGGCTCCTGCTC
>CAWBYH010000011.1:0-273570 GCA_963792995.1 uncultured Thermoleophilia bacterium
CCAAGAACGTCCAGTTCCTCTATGACGACGGCACCGAGGCGCATTTCATGGACGAGCAGACGTTCGAGCAGTTCGCGCTACCCCGGTCGGACGTCGAGGAGGAGCTCTCCTACATCCTGCCTTCGTCGATCGTGCAGATCCTTGCGGTGAACGGCAAGCCCACCGCGATCCAGCTTCCGTCGTCGGTCGAGCTGGCCGTGGCCGAGACCGAGCCGGGCGTCAAGGGCGATACGGTCTCGAACGTGACCAAGCCGGCGACGCTGGAGACGGGCGCAGTCGTGCAGGTGCCGCTCTTCGTCAACGTGGGCGACCGGATCAAGGTCGACCCCACCGAGGGTCGCTACATCTCCCGCGCGCAGCAGTAAAGCCCGGCGGCGATGCCGCTTCCCTCCGGGGAGAGACCTCGGTCTCTGTTCCGGGTTCCCTCCCCGCGGCACGCTAAGGTCTGATCCCGAGATGCCGAAACTCGTCGACACCACGATTCGCCTGCTTTCGCAGGAGCCGCTCGCCGGCAAGATGCCGACGGGTGACGTCCTCCGGATCGCCGAGGTTCTCGACCAGGCGGGGTTCGCGTACCTCGAGGTCTCGGGCGGCGGTGTCTTCGACTCCGCCGTGCGGCGCGCGGTCGAGAGCCCGTGGGAGCGCATCCGGGCGATCGATGCGCGTACCGACGACGCCGCTCGGTCTTGCGCTGCGTGGCCGCTTCCTCGTCGGCTCGAAGCCAGTCTCGGAGGACATCGTCCGGCGGTTCATCGCCTGCGCGGCCGAGAACGGCATCGACGTCTTCCGCCTGCACGACCCGCTGAACGACGTCACGAACCTGAAGGAGGCGGGGAAGGCGATCGTCGGGGCGGGCAAGGAGTTCCACGTCGGACTCGTCTACAGCAGCGGGCGCGCCGGAGAGCTCGACGCTCTCGTCGAGCGCGCCAAGCAGATTCCGGAGCTCGGCGCGTCGCGGGTCATCCTCAACGACCCGACAGACGCTCTACTGCCGCATCTGACGGAGGAGCTCGTCGAGCGGATCGGCGAGACGACGGGGCTTCCGGTCGGGCTGTTCGTGCAAGGTGCCGCGGGAACCGGGCTTCTGAACGCCGTCGTCGCGACGCGTGTCGGCGCAGATCTGATCGCAACTGCCGTCTATCCGCTGGCACTGACGCTGCATCGGGTATCCGGCGAGTCTCTCGTCGATGCACTGCACGGTCTCGGCCGCGAGACCGGCGTCGACACAGCGCATCTCTGGACTGCTGCGGACATGGTCGACGAGCACATCGGCGACGAGCCCGTTGCGCCCGTGGCACCACGGATCGCCGTTCGCGCCGCCGAGTACGACGTGCCGGCAGGGCTCGTCGCCGCACTCGACGTCCACCTGCGCGCCCATGCTGCGGGCGATCGGCTGCTCGACGCGCTTGTCGAGGTCGCGCGGATCCGAGCCGAGTCGGGCTGGCCGCCACTCGCTGCCCCGATCGGCCAGATCCTCGCCTCGCAGGCGCTGCTCAACATCCTCTCTGCCCGCCGTTACGGCACCGTGTTGGACGAGTTCCGCATGCTGGTCGAGGGGAGCTACGGCACGACACCCGTCCCGATCGAGGACTCGGTGACGCGCGTCGTCGCTCTCGTGCGTGCGTCCGGCGGCAGGCTGGACGAGGACCCGCCGAGCGCCGAGGATGTTCGCGAGGCGGCCGAAGGGCTCGCGGCGAGCGAGGAAGACCTCGTCCTGCTCGCAATGTTCGGCGACGAGGCCGAGGCGCTCCTGCGGTCGATCCGACAGCGGCATTCGCGGGAATCGTCGCTGCTCCGCGGTGACGTGGACGCGACGCGCGGGGAGCGCATCAGGGAGCTGGTCAAGATCGTCCAGGAGTCCGGTGTCGGCGAGATCGAGATCGAGGACGAGGGCATGCGAGTGTCGGTGCGACGCGCCGACGAGGTCGCGGCGTCGGCGGCCTCGCACGCCGTGCTCGCGGAGACCTCGAGCCCGAGCTGCCGCGGCCGTCCAGCGTCGGAGTACAGGTCGAATCACCGATGGTCGGCGTCTTCTACCGTTCGGCCTCGCCGGGAAGCCCGGCGTACGTCGAGGTCGGCGACATCGTCACCGTGGGGCAGACGCTCTGCCTGCTCGAGGCGATGAAGCTCTTCAACGAGCTCAAGGCCGAGCACGATGGCCGTGTCCGCGCGATCCACGTCGAGAGTGGCCAGCCTGTCGAGTTCGGCCAGCTGCTCTTCGAGCTCGATCCGGTCGACGTTCAGCCGATCGTCTGACGATGTTCTCTCGCGTCCTCGTTGCGAACCGGGGTGAGATCGCGGTGCGCATCATCCGTGCGCTGCACGAGCTCGACGTCGAAGCAGTCGCGGTCTATTCCACTGCCGACCGTGACGCGTTGCACGTGCGGCTCGCCGACCGGGCCGTGTGCATCGGCCCCCCGTCCGCGACGGACAGCTACCTCCGGATTCCCAACGTCGTCGCTGCCGCGGAGACGACCGGTTGCGAGGCCGTGCATCCGGGTTTCGGATTCCTCTCGGAGAACCCCGCCTTCGTCCGCGCCTGCGTCGAGAACGATCTCGTGTTCATCGGTCCGCCGGCGGACGTCATGGAGAAGACGGGCGACAAGGCGCGCGCCAAGGCCGAGATGCGGGCCGCCGGAGTGCCGCTCGTGTCCGGAACGGAAGGAGTCGCGACGTTGGCGGAGATCCGCGTCGCTGCCGCCGAGATCGGATTTCCCGTCCTCCTCAAGGCGACGGCAGGCGGCGGTGGCAAGGGCATGCGGGTCGTCGAGGAGCCGGCGGAGCTCGACGCGGCCTACGGTGCCGCGAGCGCAGAGGCCGAAGCCGCATTCGGCGATGGGTCGATGTACCTGGAGAAGGCGCTCGTACCTGCCCGGCACGTCGAGATCCAGGTGCTCTGCGACGGGCACGGAGGCGTGTTGACGTTGGGGGAGCGCGAGTGCTCCATCCAGCGCCGCCACCAGAAGCTGATCGAGGAGTCGCCCTCCGCCGCGCTCACTCCCGAGACCCGCGAGGCGATGGAGATGTCCGTCGAGCGTGCGTGCAGGCAGCTTGGTTACGTCAACGCGGGGACGTTCGAGTTCCTGCTCGGCCCGGACGGCTCGCCGTCGTTCATCGAGGTCAACTGCCGGCTGCAGGTCGAGCATCCCGTGACCGAGATGACGACGGGAATCGACATCGTCCGCGAGCAGGTCAGGATCGCTTCCGGTGAGCGGCTCCCGGTGACCGGTCGTGCGCCGCGGTCGGGACATGCGATCGAGATCAGGATCAATGCCGAGGATCCTCGGCGCGACTTCGCGCCGGCGCCCGGGATCGTCACCCGCTTCAGACCGCCGCTCGGCCCCGGCGTGCGGGTCGACACTGCCGTCGTCGAGGGTGACTCGATCCCCCCGTTCTACGATTCGATGATCGCGAAGCTGATCGTGCGCGACGACACGCGGGATGCCGCCATCAGGCGTGCGATCCGCGCGCTCGGGGAGCTCGAGATCGACGGCATCCCGACCACGCGCGAGCTCGCGATCGACATCCTCGACTCCCAGACGTTCCGGGGAGGCGACTACTCGACCAGCTACCTTGCCGAGATGGAAGGCCGCCTGCCGTCACTTCTGCCCGTATGAGCCAGGAGGGCTTCATCGTCAGCGGTCCGCTCGGGCGTGTCGAGCTCACCGCACAGGCCCTCGCATCGCTCGTCACACGCTCGGCGGAGGCGGTCGAGCGCGTCCATGTCCGGCGTTCGCGGCGGCGGCCGAGCATCATCGTGACAGAGGACGGTGTCCGCATCGAGCTCGGCGTCGAGGCACCAGCAGGCGCATTGCTCGTGCAGATCGGCGAGTCGGTGCAGCGCTCCGTCGCCGATTCCGTCACCGACTCGACGGGCTTGCCGACGCGGGTGGACGTCACCTTCGAGGCCCTCTCGTGACCGTGGCGAAGGTTGGTCGGCGTCAGTCGCGCCGCACCGCGCTGTTTCTTCTGTACCAGTGGGACCTCACCGGCCAACCGCTCGCATCGCTTTACGACGGTACGCCCGACGACTTCGCGCTCGGCCTCGCCGAGGCGATCGCCGAGCGAGCGCCTGCACTCGACGAGCGCATCACGGCCGCCTCGGACGCGTGGGCGGCCGATCGGCTCGGTACGCTCGAGCGCAACGTCTTGCGGATCGGGATCTACGAGCTCGAGGAGGGAACCGTGCCGGCAGAAGTGGCGATCAACGAAGCCGTCGTGCTCGCGAAGCGCTACGCGACCGAGGATGCAGCCCGGCTAGTGAACGGGATCCTCGGTCGGATCCAACGCGAGGATGCAGCATGAGTGCGAACGAGAGCCTCGGACGGGCGCAGGAGCTCGCCGAGCGGTTGCGCGCCCGGCTCGACAATCTCGAGCAGCTCGCCGAGGCGGGTGACGTGGACGCCGCCGTCGACGATCTCGCCGAGATCGCGGAGCTGGCGAAGCAGATCGAGGCCGAAGTGCAGCGGGCCCGCGCGAGCGCCGATGCAGGCGCCTGAAGAGCTTCACGAGCTGATCGAGGGGTACGTCGGCGGGCTCGAGCTCCTGCCGGCGCTCGGTTCCCAGCAGGATTCGATGCGGTACGCGCTCGAGGGCGGAAAGCGGATCAGGGCCATCATCTGTCTCGCCACCGCCCAGGCGGCGGGTGCCGAGCCGGGGGAGGCGCTCCCTGCCGCGGCGGCCCTCGAGCTCGTCCACGCCTTCTCGCTCGTACACGACGATCTACCTGCCCTCGATGATGACGACGAGCGGCGCGGACGACCGAGCGCGCACGTCGCCTTCGGCGAGGGCGTTGCGCTTCTCGCGGGCGACGCTCTGCTCGCGGAGGCGTTCCGTCTCGTCCTCACGTATCCGACGCCCGCGCCCGCGCGCGAGCTCGTCGATGCCACTCTCGGCATGATCGGCGGCCAGTATCTCGACATCACCGGTGCCGATACCGACCTCGCCGAGCTGCACCGGCTCAAGACAGGGAGGTTGTTCGCCGCTTCCGTCGGGCTCGGGCTCCGGGCGGCAGGAGTGCCGGACGCTGAACAGGCATCGTGGCGTGCGTTCGGCGAAGAGCTCGGCCTGCTGTTCCAGGCCGTCGACGATGTCCTCGACGGCGACGGGTATGCGGCACGGCTGGGTGTCGACGCGGCTCGCGAGATCGCCCGTGACGCGGCCGGGCGCGCGCATCGAGCCCTCGCCGCGATCCCCGCCGACACGACGGTGCTCGCCGAGCTCGTCGACGCGCTCGTCGTCCGCACGGTGTAAGGCCGTCGACTGACCAGACGGTCAGCCTCGCGGTCTGTAGAGCCGTGTGATTCCGCCGCGCGGGAACGGCCGGCACCTTGGTGTGCTCGACCTCCCAGCCCGCCGCCTCTGCGCGCGAGAAGAACGCGGCGGCGTGTCGGCGGCCCGGATCGGCGATCAACGCTTCGCCGCCCGGCGCGACGGTCGTCGCGAGGAGCGACAGCAGAGGGCTCGCGTTGCGTTCCTCGTAGAGGACGTCGGCGGCGAGGACCAGGTCGAAGGCCAATCGACCGACGCGGCCCGGCGAAAACCAGTCCAGGACCGCGGCATCGACGTCCAGGCCGTTCGCTGCAGCGTTCCCCCGGAGCAGATCGATGCTTTCCACGGCCCAGTCGGTCGCACGCACCTCCGCGCCCACGAGAGCGGCTGCGAGCGACGGCAGGCCCAGACCGCACCCGAGCTCGAGCACGCGCTTTCCCCGGAGGTCGAGGTCGGCGACCTGGCGCGCGAGCACGACCCCGGACGGCCACAGGTCGGCCCAGTACGGGAGGAACTCGTCGGTCTCGAACCTCGTCTCGTCGATCAGGCCGTCTGGATCGACCGGACGTCGCACGACGAGCGTGAACGCACCGACGCAGATCGTCTCGTCGACGGCGAGATAGGTCTCGTCGGTCACGTCGGATCGACCCGCAGCGCCACGCAGCAGGTGTAGCACGAGCCTTCCCTCTACTCTCTGTGCGTGAAGAAGCGACTCGACGTGCTGCTCGTGGAACGCGGTCTTGCCGAGAGCCGCAGCCAGGCCCAGGCACTCGTCATCGCGGGCCTCGTGCAGGGCTACGACAAGCCGGGTACCCAGCTCGACGAGTCGGTCGAGCTCGAGGTCGAGCGGCCGCCCCGGTTCGTCTCGCGCGGAGGCGAGAAGCTCGCGCATGCGCTCGACGTCCTCCGCGTCGATCCCGCGGGCATGGACTGCCTCGACGTCGGCGCCTCGACAGGCGGCTTCACGGACTGCCTCCTCCAGAACGGCGCGGCACGGGTCATCGCCCTCGATGTCGGCTACGGCCAGCTGCATCCGCGCCTGCGAGCCGACGAGCGCGTCGTCGTGCTCGAGCGGGTCAACGCGCGCAACCTCACGAGCCTTCCGTTCGCGCCCGCGTTGATCGTGTGCGACGTCTCGTTCATCTCGGTAAAGACAGCTCTTCCGCCGTCGTTGCGGCTTGCGGCGCCCGGCTGGCAGACACTCGTGCTCGTGAAGCCGCAGTTCGAGGCAGGGCGGGCCGACACGCCCAAGGGTGTCGTCCGCGATCCGGCCGTGCGACGGCGTGTCCTGCTCGACGTCTGCACGGCCGCGGTTGGCTGGGGCTCCCGGGTCGTCGGCCTCGTAGACTCGGGTCTACCCGGCCCGAAGGGAAACCGGGAGTTCCTCGTCCACCTGATCGACAGTCCGGAGCCGACCGACACCCATGAGCTCGAACGCTGGATCGACGATGCCGTCGGGTAACCGCGTCGAGCGCGCGGCCGTCGTTCTGCACGGCCGTCCGGAGGCGCTCGGAACGGCGGTCGCACAACTGGAGGAGGTCGCACGCCGTGAAGGCGTCGAGCTCGTCTTCGTAGGCGACCAGGAGATCGCGCCAGGTGAGGTGGAGCTTGCGATCGCGCTGGGAGGAGACGGCACGATGCTTCGGGCCCTGCAGCGGTTCCTCGGCACCGGGATTCCGGTGATCGGGGTCAACTTCGGTCGCGTCGGCTTTCTCAGCGCGATCCCACGCGACCAGCTCGAAGCCGGTGTCACCCGGGTGTTTGCAGGTGAGCTCGAGGTCGTAGAGCTCGCCACGCTCGAGGTCGAGACCGGTGGAGAGCGGTTCGTTGCGCTGAACGACGCCGTCGTGACGAGCGGCGAGCTCGGCCGCATGGTGGAGATCGAGTGGTCGGTCGGCGGCGAGGATTTCGGCCGCGTGCCCTGCGACGGCCTGATCTGCTCCACGCCGTCGGGGTCGACGGCCTACAACCTCTCGAACGGCGGCCCGGTGCTGATGTGGGGGCTCGATGCAATGGCCCTGACGTTCGTCGCACCACATGATCTCCGTGCACGCCCGTTCGTCGTCCCGCGCGGTCGTGAGCTTCGTGTCTGGAATCGAACGGCGGCCGTCGAATGCGCCGTTCTCGTGGACGGCCACAGGATCGCCGACTGCCGCCCGGGAGATCACGTCTCGATCGGTCTCGGTGCGGTGCGCTCGTTGCTCGGCACGCTGCCCGAGGCGACGTTCGTCAGGCGCTACCGCCAGAGCTTCGGCAGCTCCTGACCGGACGCGTGAGGTCGTGGCTGTCCCGGCCACGTGTGCGCGGCGCGCGTCCGGTCTACCATCTTCAGGATGCTGCGACGGCTCCGGATCGAAAACCTGGTCCTCATTCGCGAGGCCGAGCTCGAGCTCGGGCCGGGTCTCAACGTGCTCAGCGGCGAGACGGGCGCCGGGAAGACGATCTTCGCGCAGGCAATCGGCCTTCTCCTCGGCGTCAAGGGTGATGCGGCGGCGGTTGGGCCGGCGGCGAAGGAGGCGTATGTCGAAGCGGAGTTCGACGTGGGAGACCGCTTCTTCGACGACGCCGACCTCGACGCTCTCGTAGAGCTCCGGCCGGAGGACGAGCCGGGAGTCGTGCTCGCCCGCCGCGTGTTCGCAGACGGGCGTACACGGGCGTACGCGTGGGGGCGTGCGATCGCGCGTGAAGACCTTGCGGCAGTGACCGAGCGGCTGATCGCGATGTCGGGGCAGTTCGAGCAGCGTCGCCTCGCGCGCCCTGCTTATCAGCTCGATGTTCTCGATGCGTTCATCGGCGAGGAGCAGGCCGCTCGCAGGCGCGATGCGGGCGAGGCGTGGCGTGCTCTGACCGCGGCACGAAAGCGTCAGGCCGAGATCCTGCGCGACGCGGGAGCCGAGGAAGCGCGGCTTGCGGCGCTCCGTGAGCTCGTCGAGCGCACCGAGACCATCGAGCGTGGGGAGGAGGCGCTGCTGCGCGCCGAGCGCGAGCGGATGCGCCACGCTGCCGAACTCGCTGCGGGTGCGTCTGCGGCGACGGCGGCGGTCGCTCCCGACGACGGCGATGGTGCAGCGTCGCTGGCCGCCGTCGCCGAGCGCACGCTCGCGCCTCTCGTCCCGATCGCGCCAGAGCTCGAGTCGATCGCCGCCGAGCTCCGCGATCTCGTGCACCGTCTGCAGGAGGTCGGGGCCGACCTGCACCGGTTCGTCGCGTCCCTCGAGACCGACCCGGAACGGGTGGAGATCGTCGAGGAGCGCCTCGACCTGATCGCGGACGCACGGCGTCGGTTCGCCGCGCAGACGACCGACGAGCTCCTCGACCAGCGCGATGCTGCCGTCGCGGAGCTCGAGGCGACCGATGCGGGCGTCGACCCCCTCCAGGCGGCTGCAGCAGCACTCGAGCACGCCGAGGAGCGGTTCGGTCTCGTCGCGGCTGCCCTGCACGACGCACGGGAGGCTGCTGCAGGAGCGTTCTCCGACGCGGTCGCCGAGAACCTTCGCGGCGTCGGCATGGGGGAGGGCGAGTTCCAGGTCGAATTGCGGGAACGGGACCCGGGGCCGAGCGGTAGCGACGAGACGGTCTTCCGGATTCGCCCGAATCCGGGCCTGCCGCTCGGGCCGGTTGCGGAGACGGCATCGGGTGGCGAGCTCTCCCGTGTTGCGCTCGCTCTCGCCGTGGTCGCGGGTGGGGAGACTCTCGTATTCGACGAGATCGACGCGGGGATCGGAGGCGTCACGGCCCACGCGGTCGGCGAGACGCTTGCGCGTCTCGCGGAGAGCGCACAGGTCATCACGATCACGCACCTTCCCCAGATCGCGAGCATCGCTGAGACGCATTTCCGCGTCGAGAAGGTGCCCGGTGATCCGACGCACACACGGATCGAGGCGCTCTCGGCGACCGAGCGACGAGCCGAGCTCGAGCGCATGCTCGGAGGCGAGGAGTTCCTTGCCGTGATCGCCGCGGAGCAGCGTTCGTGAGCGAGATCGTCGGCACGGCGCGGCTCGGGAGGCGCACGAAAGATCTCGTCAAGCGCCTTCAGCCCGGCGACCTCGCCATCATCGATCATGTCGACCTCGACCGTGTCTCGGCGGAGGAGCTCGTCGAGTCGGGCGTGCGTGCAGTGGTGAACGTCTCCTCGTCGAACTCTGGGCGATTCCCGAATCCCGGTCCGCTCGAGCTCGTGCGCGGCGGAGTCTGCCTCGTGGACGCGCCAGGGGCCGATCTCTTCGCTCAGGTCTCGGACGGCGAGACGGTGACCGTTCGGGGAGGCTCGCTCTGGCGCAACGGCACGTGTCTCACGGACGGCATCGAGCTCACCGAGCCGGCGCTCGTGCTCGTTCTGGCCGACCAGCAGGCCCGGGTCACCGCTGCGCTCGAGGCGTTCGCGGACAACACGTTGCAGCACCTCCGCGACGAGGGGCGCATGCTCGCTCAGGGAATCGAGTTCCCGCCGCTCCGGACGAAGTTCCGAAACCGCCACGCGGTCGTGGTCGCCCGCGGCCCGGGCTACAAGAGCGACCTCCGAATCGTCCGGCCGTACATCAGGAACTTCAAGCCGGTGCTCGTTGCGGTCGACGGGGGCGCCGACGCCTCTGCGCGAGATCGGCCTCCGGCCGGACGTCATCGTCGGTGATTTCGACTCGGTCAGTGACAGCGCGCTTCGTTCCGGCGCAGAGCTCCTCGTCCACGCCTATCCGGACGGCCGGGCTCCCGGGTCCGAGCGCTTACAGCGAGCTCGAGCTCACGTTCGCGGTCGTCGCCGCGCCGGGGATCAGCGAGGATATCGCGCTCCTCCTCGCGCACGAGCGCGGCGCCGAGCTCATCGTCGCGGTCGGAACGCACTTCAACCTCGTCGAGTTCCTCGAGCGGAACCGCGCCGGAATGGCCTCGACGTTCGTCACGAGGCTCAAGGTGGGCGAGGTGCTCGTGGATGCGAAGGGCGTCTCGAGGCTCGTCTCTCCAGCGCGTCGGGATCTGGCCCCTCGTGACCTTCGTCGCGGCGGGCGTCGGTGCGATCGCTGTCGCAGTGCTCGTCTCGCCGGCGCTCCGCAACGTGATCCAGTCGCTCGGCCGCTCGTTCGGCAACGCCCTCGGCCTCTGATCGAACGCCGGCGGACGGCCGCGGCTGCACGCCCTACACTGCCTGTCGTGTTCGATCTCCGCTACCACGTCGCGTCGCTAACGGCGGTCTTCGTCGCGCTCGTGATCGGCATCCTGGTCGGCGTCGGGCTCTCGGGCAAGGGGTTCGTCAACGACGCCGAGCGCGACAACCTGACGAGCCAGATCGCCGATCTACAGCGTGAGGTCGGCGACGCGCAAGGATCGCTCGACTCGGCTGCGCGAGTCGGGGACGCCCTGCGCCGATTCGCCGACGAGACCTATCCGGCGGTCGCTCCCGGCAGGCTCAAGGGGAAGACCGTCGCCGTGCTCTTTGTCGGCCCGATCGACGGCGGCACGGCGTTCGCGATCCGGAAAGGCATCACGGACGCCGGTGGCACCGTCGTTCGCACACGGTCGATCCGCGCTCCGCTCGACACCGCGGGCGTGGAGGAGATTCTCAGACGCCAGCCGGCTCTCCGCCAGGTGCAGGGCGTTGCCAGACTGGGCGATCTCGGCGAGGGGCTCGCTACCGAGCTCGTGGAAGGCGAGGAAACTCCTCTCTGGGACGCGCTCGGAGAAGCGATCGTGCTCGAGCGCAAGGGTCGATCCACACCACCGGTCGACGCGGTCGTCGTCGTTCGCACCGCCGAGCCTCAACGCGGCGCGACCAAGGCGTTCCTCGCAGGGGTGTATGCCGGACTGGCGCGCTCGGGTGTGCCGGCCGTCGGCGTCGAGTCGTCCGATGCCGGGACAAGCGCGATCTCCGCGTTTGCGCTGGCAAGGCTCTCGACGGTCGACTCCGTCGACACCTCGCCCGGGCGGCTCGCCCTGATCCTGTTGCTCGGAGGGGCGGCGCCGGGGAGCTACGGCCTCGAGGCGACCGCCGTTGACGGGATCCTGCCGCCGATCACGCCTCTCCCGTCACAGGGGTGAGCGATTCTCGCCTCACGATCCTTGTCGCAGCGCGGGACGAGGAGGAGCGGATCGGGGCGACGATCGAAGCGCTCGGCGCCTGGTTTCCGCGGGCGCGCCTGGTCGTCGCCGACGACGGCTCGCGCGACCGGACATCCGAGGTGGCGCGCGCGGCGGGCGCCCGCGTGATCGCGCTCGAACGGCGCGGGAAGGGTCAGGCACTGACGCTCGCCGAACGCGAGCTCGAACCAGGGCCGCTTCTCCTCTGTGATGCCGATCTGATCGGTGACGTGCGCGCGCTCACCGCGACCGATGCCGATCTCTCGGTCGCGGTGTTCAAGGCGCGGAAGGGGGGAGGGTTCGGGCTCGCCAAGCGTGCCGCCCGGGCGCTCATTGCGATCCGCTCCGGCTTCGCCGCACGCGAGCCGCTCTCGGGGCAACGATGGCTCTCACAGGCCGCGCGCGAGGCGGTGTTCCCCGTGGCGATGGGCTTCGGGGTCGAGACACGGATGACGATCGACGCCACTCGAGCGGGCCTGACGATCGACGAGATCGACCTCGAGCTGGAGCACCGCGCCACGGGGCGTGACGTTCGGGGATTCGTCCACCGGGGCAGGCAGCTCGTCGAGATCGTCATCGCGTGCGGGCCACTAGGCCGTCAATCACCGCGGGCTGCGCCTACCGCTCGTCGGCGCGACCGTCGGTGTTGCCGTGCCGTCCGTCCTTCCCGTCGCGGCGATAGGGCTTGCCGACGATCTCTGGAGCGGCCCGGAGCGGGGCTTCAGAGCACATCTCGGCGGCGGCTTCACGACCGGGAAACTGAAGCTCGTCGGCATCCCTCTCTATGCGCTCGTGCGGACACGGTCGGTCTCCGGCGCCCTCCTCGTCGGGCTCGCCGCGAACGCTGTCAACCAGCTCGATACGCGCCCCGGACGGGCGCTGAAGGCGTTCGCGCTCGGGTCGCTTCTCATCGGCAGAGCGCCGACGAAGGCGGTCGGCGTGGCCGTCCTCCTCGCGCCCTACGATCTCAATGAGATGGCGATGTTGGGGGATGCCGGATCGAACGCTCTCGGAGCCGTGCTAGGTTTCTCTTCCGTGGAGAGGCTCACGGGATGGAGACGGTGGAGCGCGATCGGAGCGCTCTCTCTCCTGACCGTCGCGGGCGAGCGCTCCTCGCTCGGCGCGCTGATCGAGTCGACGCCGGTCCTCCGTGAGATCGATCGGCTCGGCAGGCCGGCATGAGAGAGCATCAGACCAAGTACGTCTTCGTCACGGGTGGCGTCGTCTCCGCGCTCGGAAAGGGGATCGTCGCCGCGTCGCTCGGGCGCCTCCTCAAGTCCCGTGGGCTGCGTGTCCAGGCGCAGAAGTTCGACCCGTACCTCAACGTCGATCCGGGCACGATGAGCCCGTTCCAGCACGGTGAGGTCTTCGTCACCGAGGACGGCGCCGAGACCGACCTCGATCTCGGTCACTACGAGCGGTTCATCGACGAGAACCTCTCTCGCAATTCGAGCCACAGTGCGGGCGCGATCTGGGAGACGGTGCTACGCAAGGAGCGGAAGGGCGATTTCCTCGGAGCGACGGTGCAGGTGATCCCGCACATCACGAACGAGATCAAGGCGCGCATCCGCCGCGGTGCGAGCGCCCAGCCGACCGACGTCGTCATCTCCGAGATCGGCGGCACGGTAGGCGACATCGAGTCGCTGCCGTTCCTCGAGGCGATCCGCCAGTTCCGACGGGAGGTCGGGCCCGAGAACGTGCTCTACCTGCACGTCACCCTGGTGCCCTTCATCGAGGCGGCGGGTGAGCTGAAGACGAAGCCGACCCAGCACTCGGTGAACGAGCTCAGGCGTATCGGTATCCATCCGGACATCGTCGTCTGCCGCTCGCACGAGGAGCTCTCCGACGAGATTCGCGAGAAGATCGCGCTCTTCGCCGACGTCGACGCGAAGGCCGTGATCGGCTCGCCGGACGTCCCCGACGTCTACCTCGTGCCCGAGCGACTCCAGAGCGAAGGGCTCGACGAGCTCGTCTGCACGCGACTCGGCCTCGATGCTCCGCCCGCCGTCCTCGGCGAGTGGAAAGACCTAACCGACCTCATCATCAAGCGACGCGAGAACATCGAGATCGCGCTCGTCGGGAAGTACATCAAGCTGCACGACGCCTACCTCTCCGTCCACGAGGCGCTGAAGCACGCTGGCATGCACCAGGGCGCGAAGGTCGACGTTCGCTGGTTCGACTCCGAGAACATGGCGTACGAGGAGGCGGTCGAGGAGCTCGAGACTGCCGACGGCGTCCTCGTACCCGGCGGTTTCGGCTCGCGGGGCTGGGAGGGCAAGATCCTCGCATGTCGTGTCGCGCGCGAGCAGGGAATTCCGTATCTCGGCATCTGCCTCGGAATGCACGTCGCGGTGTCCGAGTTCGCACGGCACGTGATCGGGCTCGAAGGAGCGAACTCCACCGAGATGGACCCGGAGACGCCGTACCCCGTCATCGACCTACTTCCGGAGCAGAAGGAGATCGAGGACCTCGGCGGCACGATGCGCCTCGGCGCCCAGGCGGTCGAGCTCGGCGAGGGGACGCGTACGTGGGAGCTGTACGGCGAGTCGACCGTGCAGGAGCGGCACCGGCACCGATACGAGGTCAACAACCAGTTCCGCGATCAGCTCGTTGCGGGCGGGCTCGTCATCTCGGGCACGTTCCAGGAGGGGCGTCTCGTCGAGATCATCGAGCTTCCCGATCATCCGTGGTTCGTCGCGAGCCAGTTCCACCCGGAGTTCAAGTCGCGTCCGACCCGCCCGGCACCACTCTTCAGAGGCTTTGTCGCTGCGGCGCTCGAGCGGGCTCGCGCGCGTAGCGACGTCGCTGTCGAGGCCGTTCGCTGACCGACGTCACCGGTCTCTTTCTCGATCTGGCCGCGATCCCGAGCCCGCCGGGGCAGGAGCGGGCGGTCGCCGATCGGGTCATCGCCGAGCTCGAGGCGATCGGCCTCGCCTGGGACGAGGACGGCGCGGGTGCGACCGTCGGCTCGACGATGGGCAACATCCTCGCGCGCGTTCCCGGCGCGACCGGGCGGGGCACGCCGCTCTTCCTGTGCGCGCACCTCGACACCGTGCCCCCCGATGGCGCGATCGAGCCCGTGCTCGAGGACGGAATCGTCAGGAACGCCGGGGGGAACGATTCTCGGCGCGGACGACAAGGCCGCGGTCGCAGTGATGCTCGCTGCTGTGCGACGGCTCGTCGCCGAGCGTCGGCCCCATGCAGGGGTGGAGTTGCTCTTCACGCCGAAGGAGGAGGTCGGGCTGCTCGGGGCGTACGCGTTCGATCACACGCGGCTCGACGCGCAGCTCGGTTACGTCTACGACCAGGCGGCCCCGATCGGCGAGATCATCCTCGGGGCGCCGTCCCAGAGCTCGATCCGCGCTCGAATGCACGGCCGGGCAGCGCACGCCGGAATGTATCCCGAGGACGGGCGGAACGCGATCTTCGCGGCGGCGCGCGCGATCGCCGACATGCGACTCGGACGGATCGACGACCGGTCGAGCGCGAACGTCGGCGTGATCTCCGGAGGCACGGCGCGCAACATCGTTCCCGAGTGGTGCTCGTTCGAGGCCGAGGCGCGTTCGCGCGACCCGAAGACGCTCGCCAGTCTCCTGCAGGAGATGCTCGACGCGATCGGGTTCGCCGCGAGCACGTCGGACTGCACCGCCGAGACCGAGATCGAGGAGAACTATCGCGGCTACGCCTTCGCCGACGACGAGCCGGCGGTTCTGCTGGCCGCCGACGGGCTTCGGCGCGCCGGCTACACGCCCGTGACAGCTTTTTCTGGAGGCGGGGCGGACGCGAATGTCTTCAACGAGCGCGGCCTGCCCTGCGTCAACCTCGGCAACGGGATGATCGATATCCACACGCCCGACGAGCGGATTGCCGTCGCCGACCTCGACGGCATGGTCGAGGTGACGCTCGGGATCATCGAGGCGGCACGGGAGCCCTGAGATGGCACTGACCTTGCGCTGGGGCACGGTGAACGCCGTCACACAGCGCCTCGACGATCTCATTCGCTGCACCGTGGACGGCACCGAGTGCGTCGCCTACCCGCGCCAGACCGGCCCGGTGGAGGTCGGCGACACCGTGCTCGTGAACACGCAGGCGAGGGACCTCGAGCTCGGCTCGGGCGGCTTCGACGTGCTCTACGCCAACATGACGCGTGGGCTCGGCCTGCGTACCACCACCGGGCGCGCACGTGATGACGCTCCCGTACACGCCCGCTCAGGCCGCGGCCCCGTGCGTCGAGGAGCACGACAAGCTGGCCGATGGGCTCGCCGGGATGCCCGTCGTCTGCTGTGGGCTCCATAGCCAACTCGCACCGGTCGTTGCCGGAATCGGGGCCGGCGTGCGCGTCGCGTACGTGCAGCTTGCCGGGCGGCGCGTTGCCCGTTGCCTTCTCCGACACGGTGCGAACGCTGAAGACGAGGCGGCTGGTCGAAACGGCAGTGGCCGTCTCACCGTGCCTCGATGGGGACGTACAGGCGGTGACGGCTGCCGCCGCGCTCGTCTGGGCAAAGGCGCGCGGCTTCGACATGGTCGTCTGCGGGATCGGTCCCGGTGTCGTCGGCACGGGCTCCACGTTCGGTCACGGTGGCCTGTCGGTGGCCGAGGCGGCAAACGTCACTGCGGCGCTCGGCGGCCGTGCGGTTGTCGCCGTCCGCTATTCGGGTGCCGACGCGCGTGAGCGTCATCGCGGCGTGTCCCACCACACCCGATCGGCACTCCGCCTCATCCTCGGCCCACGCGAGATCGCCTGGCCGCTCGGGCTCGGCCCGGACGCGGAGCTCGGAGCCGTCTCGGAGATCGACGTCGACGACTGGCAGGAAGCGTGCGCCGGCCTTCCCCTGCGGCACATGGGCCGTGGACCAAGGGATGACCCGTGGTTTTTCGCATCGGCGTTCGCCGCCGGCCGCCACGCACGCGCACTCGTGCGGTGATCGAGGAGCGCCGTCTGGGGCCGGTCGTCGGTCTCGGGACGTACCAGACGTTCCTCGCCGAACTTTCTCTCGCAGCCGACGTCGTCTCGGCGGCGCTGGACGCTGGGACGACGGTCTTCGACTCGTCCCCGATGTACGGTCCTGCAGAGGAATCGCTCGGCGAAGCGTTGCGCGGCCGTCGGGAACGTGGGGTCGTGGCGACGAAGATCTGGGCAGAGTCGGTCGAGGAGGGCAGGCGCCAGTACGAGGCGCAACTCCGGTTCTTCGGCAGGGTCGAGATCCAGCAGGTCCACAACCTCGTGGCCTGGAGGGAGCACCTCTCGTGGATGGAGGCGGAGCGCGACGCCGGCCGGATCGACCGCATCGGGGTCACGCACTACGATGCGGCCGCGGCCGAGGACTTCGAGGCCGCGATGCGGACAGGGGAGCTCGACTGCATCCAGGTTCCGCTCAATCCTCTCGAACGCGAGTGCGAGCGAAGGATCCTCCCTCTCGCGGAGGAGCTCGGACTGGCCGTGATCGTGATGCGGCCGCTCGGAGGCGCGAGGGACACGACGTTGCGACCCGGGCCGGCAGCGGAGGCGCTCCGGCCGCTGCATGCCTTCGGCGTCGAGACCTGGGCGCAGGCGCTGCTGAAATGGTGCCTCGCCGATCCACGCGTCGATCTCGTGATTCCGGCGACCTCGAGGCCCGAGAGGGCGATCGAGAACGCGACTGCCGGCTCCGGAGAGCCGTTTGGCCCCGACGAGCGGCGCCTCGTCGAGCGACTCGCCGGCGCCTGAAGATCGGCGAGGGATCGCCGGTACCGCCACGCGTTCCGCTATCGTCCCGCGGCGATGCGGATCGGAGTTGCACGGGAGATCAAGAAGCGTGAGTATCGCGTCGCCCTGACGCCCGCCGGCGCTCTCGAGCTCGTGAGGCGTGGTCATGACGTGCTGGTCGAGCAGGGGGCCGGGGTTGGCTCCGGTTTCGCCGATGTGGCGTACGAGGCCGTCGGCGCGAAGATCGAGTCGGTGGATGACGTCTGGGCCGGGGCCGACCTGCTGCTCAAGGTCAAGGAGCCTATCGCCGAGGAGTACGTCCGGCTCCGCGAGGGCCTGACGCTCTTCACGTATCTTCATATCGCAGCCGACGCCCCGTTGACGCACGCCCTGGTCGACTCGGGGATCACCGCGATCGCCTACGAGACGGTCGAGACCGCCGATCGGCATCTTCCGCTCCTCGCACCGATGAGTGAGGTTGCGGGCCGGCTCGCGCCGCAGATGGGCGCCTGGTCGCTCGAGAAGGCCCACGGTGGCCGGGGAATCCTGCTCGGGGGCGTGCCCGGCGTACCACCGGCCCGCGTCGTCATCCTCGGGGGAGGTGTCGTCGGGCTCAATGCGGCGATCATCGCTCTCGGCATGCAGGCAGACGTGTGGGTGCTCGACAAGTCCGTGGAGCGCATGCGGGAGCTCGAGATCGCACTCGACGGGCGGGTCACCCTCGCGATGTCGAATCGACTCCAGATCGAAGAGGTCCTGACGGACGCGGACATGGTCATCGGTGCCGTGCTCGTTCCCGGTGCTGTCGCTCCAAAGCTCGTCACGCGCGAGATGCTCGCGCTGATGCGACCGGGCTCCGTTCTCGTCGATGTCGCGATCGATCAGGGTGGATGCTTCGAGACCTCGCACGCGACGACGCATGACGACCCGGTCTTCGAGGTCGACGGGATCGTTCACTACTGCGTCGCGAACATGCCGGGCGCGGTCCCGGTCACGGCGACGAAGGCGCTGACGAACGTGACACTGCCGTACGTCGAGGCGCTTGCCGACAGGAGCGTCGCCGGAGCGATCCTGGAGCGATCCCGCGCTCGCGAAGGGCGTGAACGTCATCGGCGGCCGGGTGACCTACGAGGCGGTAGCCCATGCGCACGGCCTCGACTACGTGCCGCTCGCCGACGCGCTGTAGCGAGCTCGCGGCCCTGTGCAGCCCCGTGCCCGCGAACGATGGGGGCGGCACCCGGTAGCGTGCCCTGGGATGGCGGCCGTTCGGGACTTCGCAGACGAGCTCGAGGGGTACGCGTACCTCCCGCGCCTGTTCGACAAGGCGCGGGCGCGGCTCAGCGGCGACACGGATGCGCCGCCGTTCGGTTGCCCGCTCGACCACAGCTGCCTGGCGCGCCTACGGGTCTACCCCGAGGACGTGCTCGAGCTGGTCAGCGCGAACGGCGATGACGACCGGGCGATTCTCGGCGGCCTACGGGAGCACGGCATTCCGCCGGCAGCGGAGGCGTGGTTCGACGCGCGTGCCACCGAGGACGAGCTTCTGACGGGGGTCTACCTCAAGGTTCGCCCGCGCGAGCTGCTCGACGAGCTGCGGCCGCGGCCGGGCCAGCGCGTGGTCGCCGTCGAGGATGGCGAAGCGTTGTTCTTCCTCGGTGAACGTCAGATGCGGATCGTCCGGCCGGGTGAGGTGGTGCGCGTGCCACCGGAGCTGCCGCATCGGATAGAGGACATCGGCGAGCCGCCACTGCGCCTCGACTGGCTGACGGGCGATCCTGGGACGGCACCGGGGATCGTGCCGACGTAGCGACCGCGCAGCCGCGACATTCTAGTGCGCGATCTCCCAGATGTGTCCACCGGGGTCGCGGAAGCTCGCGGTGCGGATTCCCCAGGGTCTGTCGATCGGCCCGTTGAGCAGTTCGACGCCTCGTTCCCGGAGTCGGTCGCAGGTGGCGTCGACGTCCTCGACGCCGAGCGTGAACTGAGAGCGGACTCCAGCCTCTGCGGGTGCCACCGGGGCCGGTGCGACCAGGTCGGGCGCCTCGCTGATTCGGAGGAGGTTGATGAGGGTGTCGCCGAACTTGAACACGGAAGAGTTCTCGTCCTCGAAGAACACGGGCAGGTCGAACACGTCCTGGTAGAAGCGCTTCGCACCGTCCAGATCCTCAACGAACAATGTGACGGCGGCGATGCAGCCGGGCCACGCAATCGTCGGGGTCGGTTCCTGGTCGCTCATCTCGCTTGATTATGCCCGCGGGGGTGCTTTCCCCGGCACAGGTGACGGTGAGCGACCCCGGGGAGACACGCGACGGTCGGTTGTGTCACGTGCCAGTGAGCTCGACGCGAATCCCAGGGGAGGGAGGAATCCGATGATCATGCTCGCGAGGACAGGGTCCCGCGACGTTTCGAACGACTCGATCACGGTCGACAGCAATCAGCAGTTCGCCTTTCTCGTGGCACCGACTGGAAGGGGCTCATCCTCGGCCCGCGCGGGCGACCGTGCTCGATCCCGACAACTGTCGCCGCGCTCGCAACAACGCTGAAGACGCACGCGAACCACTTCTGGAACGGCTCTCGAGCCGGTATCCGAGTCCGGTCGTCGAACTCGAGGAGCAGTACCGCCCCTGACCGGGAGAGACTGAATGCGATGAAGGAGGGCCTCCCACGGAGGCATGCTCCGTAGCGTCCTCATTGGAGACGAAGGGAGGCCCTTGTCATGTTGTACTGCGGATTGGATCTGAGTCGCAAGCGGATCGATTTTCATCTGCTTGATCGGGCGGGTTGTGTGGTGGAGGTGGGGGCGGTCGGAGCGGACGCGGATGCGCTGGCCGGGCTGGCTCGTCGGGTCGCGGTTCATGGGGTGCCGGTGGTGGCGGCGGTGGAATCGATGAATGGCGCTCGGTTTGTGCACGACGAGCTCGAGCGGCATGGCTGGGAGGTGTTGGTCGCGGACGCTGCCAAGGTGCGGGGGTTCGCGCCGGTGGCGTGCAAGACCGACAAGATCGACGCCAGGGTGTTGGCTGAGCTCGCTCACAGGGGGTTGGTGCCGGCGATCTGGCTTCCCGACCCCGGCGTGCGGGGCGCCCGCGAGCGGGCCCGTTTCCGGCTGCATCTGGTTCGCCACCGGGTCTCGTTGAAGAACCGGGTCCACCAGACGCTTGTCACGCACGGAGTGCCCTGCCCGGTCTCGGATCTGTTTGGCCGCCAGGGCCGCGAGCGGCTCGAGCGGATGCGGCTTCCCGACCCGTGGGCGGCAACTGTCCAGACGAGCCTGCATCTGCTCGACGACCTCGCGCGTGAGATCGACGAGATCGAACGGGAACTCCGCACGCTGGGCGCCGACCATGCGTATGTGCCGCTTCTGACGACCGTGCCCGGGATCGGCTGGGTACTCGGCTACACGATCGCGGCCGAGCTCGGCGAGATCAGCCGTTTCGCGTCCCCCAAGAAACTGGCCGGCTACACCGGCCTCTGCCCCCGCGTCTACCAATCGGGAACTCGGACCGACGCGGCCCGATCACCAGAGGCGGCCCCAATACCTCCGCTGGGCCCTCGTTGAGGCAACGACCCACGCCTGCAAACATCCCGCCTACAACGACCGCTACCAGCGCACCAAAACCCGGCTCGGCAGACAACGAGGCCCCAAAGTCGCACAGATCGACCTCGCCCGCCGCCTCAGCGAAGCGATCTGGCACATGCTCAACCGAAACCAGCCGTTTGCCCGGTAGGCGCCGCAGAGACTTTGGCCGCATAGACGGCCCACGACTGAATTGCGCCACCGGAGCGGACACACCCATAAGCCTTGTCCCCCCACCGAGGGAGCGATAGAGAAATGAGCGCCGCTCAACCCACCACCAACCGCGGCCCCCAAGCCGCCCTGACACCAGGCCCTCCTCATAGAGAAGTCTCTCTCAGTCCCGAGCTCAGTCGTTCCGGACGATGTCGACGGAGATCTCCACCGCCGGTATCGCTCCTCTGTTCTCGAGCCAGTGTGTCGTGTTCCTGTCCTCCGGCCAGCCCGCTCCCGGCCCGTAGTCCTTCGCGACCCCGTCTCGATGGTCGGTGATCGTTCCATGCAGGACGTACACGATCCCCGGTCTGTCCTTGTGGTCGTGAACCGGGCCGAAGACGCCGCCGGGCTCGATCGTCACCATCCGCATTCGAAGTTGGCGCCCTGCCATCCCCTCGATCTCCGGGCCAAGGTCGACCGTTGCAAGTACCTCCGTCGTCACGCCGTTCGTCTCGGGTGCCTGTTCGTTGCTCATCGTGCGCTCCTCTCTGACCTTCCCGGGGCTGGTTCGCCGGTACAGATGCGTGGTGTCTCCCTTGGAGGATGCTCGACCCGCGCCGGTGTTGCTACCGCCGCGGGTCGAGCATCGTCTGCCACGTCTTGCGAGTCGTCTACTCGGTCGGGATCTCGAACCTGGCGATGATGCCGGGATCGCCCCCCTTCGCGAGAAGATCGGGATCGGGGTCGCGGGTCGCCACCCATGCATAGCCGTGCTCGGGATAGGCGACCACGTCGGGGAAGCTCCCAGCACTGGTGCCGAGGATCACGGCCGGTTCGGCGGTCGGGTTGCTGAACGTGTGAAGCCCGGCCCGTCCCTCCGGGCAGAACACGACGTCTCCGGGAGCTAGCGTTTCTTCTCCGGTCGGACTCCGCAACGACGGACGGCCGCTGAGGACGAAGAACATCTCCTCGGCTCCGAAGTGCATGTGTATCCGGCCCTCCGGCGTCCCGGGTGCGAGTTCGTGAAGGGTCGCCCCGAGCCGAGCGTTGTCAGGCCGCCAGAAGACCCGGCGCCGTGTGCCATCCGTGTTGGAATCTCCGTCCCACGGGCCGGAGAAGAGGTTCTCTCGTGTCATCGTTGATCCTCCGAAGTAGCTGGTGGTATGCAGCGGCGAAGGCCCTCGGCCTCGTCGCGATGCTCAGGAACGCGGCATCAGCCGCGGTCGCAACTACCGCTTTGCCGGATCCGGATTCATGCTGGGATCGTAGTACTCAGGCCCGACGTTCGACCAGCTCGATCGGGTTGTCGTCGGGGTCGGCGACCCAAGCTACTCGGAGCGTGCCTCCCAACCAGTCGTGTGGTTCGGATAAGGCTCGCGCCCCCGCTTCGACGAGTCGCGCGAACGCGGTGTCGGCGTCGTCGGTCCACAGCACGATCTCCATCCCGCGGCCGGGGCTGCTCAAGTCGAGATCGAGACCGTGATCCGAGACCGCCGAGGCGACAGACGCGATGCCGAGCTTGAACCCGTCCAGGACGAGCTCGACATGGATCGGCGGCCCCTCGCATGGTGTGCGGAACGACTCCTCGAATCCGCAGAGGCGATAAAACCCCACGGCTCGGCCGACGTTCTCCGAGTAGATGTTGACCTGAGGTGTGGCATACACGAGCCCGACGATATCCGAGAGGTGAGCTCACGGCCTGCCGGCGATCGCGTCGTCACGGTCCGCCTACAGGGCGCGTCGTGTCACCGTTGCTCCCGCATCAGAACGCTCGACTTCACGGAACCCGACGGCGAGCCAGAACCGCCGCGCCTCGCGATTGCCGGGATGGACTTTCGCCTCGAGGAACGACGCTCCCTCGAGCTGCGCTCGCTCAGCGACTGCCTCGACCGCGGCGCGCCCGACACCGGTCCGGCGCTCGCCGGGTACGACCGTGAACTCGGCGATGCCCCAACCGCCATCGCGGACGCGGACCAGGCAGAGGCCCGCGACCGCGGCCCCCGACTCGATCAGGAAGGGGAGTCGCTCCGGCTCCGACCAGTACAGATCGAGGTAGGGATACTCCTCTGTGCGCCCGTCGAATTCGAACAGGTAGTCGGCGAGTAGCCCCCGCAGTCTTTCGCGATCGTCGGGGCCTGCATCCCGGAGTCTCACCGCCACGACCTCGATCGTAGACCGCAGAGCGTCGCCCGGTCGACGGTCCCGGGTACGCCCAGCACGGCAAAAGCGTCCCGTCCCTCCTGGGTTCGTCAGGAGTAGATCCAGATCTCCTTGAAGTCGGGCGATGGATCCCACGTCGTGATGGCGTTCTTCGGCATCGACGCCAAGTCACCGACACCGAGGTCGAGGTTTGGTCCATCCTGAATCTCGATGCGTACCGAGCCTTCCAGCACGACAATCGTCTCGCGGGCGTGCAGCTGCTCGGTCTTCGGCCATCCGTCGACATCCGAGCCGGGCTTCCAGATTCCGGCCATCGTCTCGCCGTCCTCGAACAGCATGTGCGTGAACCCACCGATCTCGTCGTCCGCCTCGAACTCCTCGCTGTCCACGCGCGACACGTAGACGCCGCCACCAAGGTCCGCCACGGGTCCCCCCACCTCTCTACTTCGACCGTCTTGCCGGTATTGGTGCGCTATCGACCAACGGGGCCGCTCCGCTCATCAGCCCACGAGCGACCGCCAAGGGAGTATGAATGCGAACATTGCTCAGTCCGAGGGAAGGAGCTCGGAGTCGTGGGCAGCGAAGAGTGCTCGGACATCGGCGCCTGGTGCGTGGATCGCCTCGATCAAGTGCGCGATCCGGGTGCTCATCACGAGGATGTAACGCGCCTCGACCTTGCCGGCGTTCCAGTACGTGTGGGGCGTGCCACGCGGAGCCATGACGACTGAGCCCGCCGCCGCGGAGATCACCTCGTCGCCAAGCCGAAATCCGAGCGTCCCGTCGAGGACGTACCACGCTTCGTCGTCTGCATGATGGACGTGGAGCGGTGCGATCCAGTGGTCGCCGATCTCGGCTGTCCATTCGACCAACACGAAGTCGTCACACGCAACGCCGCCGGCGCGATCCGCGAGTTTCTCGATCAGGGTCACGCTCGAAGTATGCCCGCGGTGTGACGGGTGACGCGTGACGGTGTGTCTCACCGAGAAGCGGCGCGGTGTGCGACCACGATGCCGGCGTGCCAGCCGGGCGCGCGACCGCTTTCCCGGCGGCTCGATCGAGGCGGCCGGCAGGCCTGCGCGGGTGAGGAGCCACGAGATCACCGAGTTGGAGTTCCACATGTCGCCCGTTCGCGCCTCGTCACGCCCCCAGACCAGCATCGGGACGTCCGGTGCCAGGGCGAGCGCCCGCTCGCGCGATCGTCGGGTCGTCCGTGAGTCGCACCGGGCTGTCCACGGCTTCGGCGACGTCGGGGATGACGCCGTTCGGCCAGCGGCGCACCTCGTAGCGGAAGAGCCGCAGCCGGCGCAGGAGGCGGCTTCCGACTGCTCCGGATGCCACGGCTCCACGCGTCGTTCCCTCACCACGGCCGACCGGAGTTACCTCGATCACGACCGGCCCGCTCTGCGCGTGCACGACGAGGGCCGAGTGGTAGAGATCTCGAGCGGGCCGTCGCTGAGCGAAAGCCGCGGCCGCTTCGTAGATGCGTCCGTTGAGCCGCACCGAGTGACCGCCTGCGCCGAGGGGAAGCCAGTAGAGGTCGATCCCGCTTCGACCGTCACTCATCCCGGCGAGTCCGTGGCAAGGCTCTCGGCTCGGTCGTCTGCGGCCGCGCGGTGGCCGGTCAGCTCTTGTCGGGCTGCGACTTCGCCGTCTTCATCGGCGAGATCCTGACCACGAGGTACGTGACGCCGGCGGAGAGCGCGAGGATCGAGCAGACGTAGAACACCAGCTCGATCAGTCCGAGAACGGTTCGCATGACGCACGTAGACTACCGTCATGCCGCGGGCCTGTGTGATCGTGCTCGATGCCGTCGGTGCAGGTGCGCTACCGGATGCTGCCGAGTGGGGGGATGAGGGCTCGGACACGCTGGGAAACGTTGCTCGCGCCGTCGGGGGTCTCGACCTGCCCAATCTCGAGGCGCTGGGGCTCGGAAACGTCGAGCCGCTCGAGGGCTGCCCGCCGCAGCCCGGGGCGCCCGCGGTCGCGGGACGGCTACTCGAGCGTTCGAAGGGCAAGGACACGACTGCGGGGCACTGGGAGCTGATGGGCGTCGTCACGGCGGTCGCGTTCCCGACGTACCCGTACGGCTTCCCGGACGAGGTGATCGACCCGTTCATGAACCGGACCGCGCGTGGCGTTCTGTGCAACCAGCCGGCCTCGGGGACGGAGGTGATCCTCGAGTACGGCGAGGAGCACCAGAAGACCGGGAAGTGGATCGTCTACACGTCGGCGGACTCCGTGTTCCAGATCGCGGCGCACGAGGAGACGATCCCGCTCGAGGAGCTCTACGACGCCTGCCGGGCCGCCCGCGAGATCCTGACGGGGAAGCATGCCGTCGGCCGCGTGATCGCGCGCCCGTTCGTCGGGGTCCCGGGAAGGTACGAGCGCACTCCCAACCGCCACGATTTCTCGCTCGAGCCGCGGCGCCCGAACTACCTGAGCGCGATCCGCGCCGCCGGTCACACGACGTACGGGGTCGGCAAGATCTCGGACATCTTCGCCGGTTGCGACATCGACGAGTCGTTCCCGACGAAGTCGAACGTCGACGGGATCAACCGCACGATCGAGCTGCTCGAGAACATCGACGAGGGTTTCGTCTTCACGAACCTCGTCGAGACCGACCAGCTGTGGGGTCACCGGAATGACCCGGTGAACTTCCACCGCTGCCTCCAGGATTTCGACCGGCGGTTGCCGGATATCCTCGAGACCCTTCGGGATGGGGATCTCCTCATCATCACGTCGGATCACGGGTGCGATCCGACGACGCCGTCGAGCGACCACTCGCGCGAGCACGCGATGCTGCTCGCGTACGCGGCGGGCCGCAACGCTGCGGGGCGCATCCACGAGGGTGGAGAGTTCGGCGACGTCGGTGCGACGGTCTGTGCGTGGCTCGGTGCGAAGCACCCGGGCAAGGGCGCTCCCGGCTCGTCGATTCTCGATCCGTGAGCCTGGACGACCCGGAGATCGTTCGCGCGGAGTATGCGAGCGAAGCGGCCTCGCTGCGCGCGCCTCCGTGTACCAGGGCCTCGCCGGCCCGGACGCGCGCCAGGTCGCGTTCGAGGCCGTCGCCGAAGTAAGCCCCCGGACGTTGCTCGAGGTCGGTTGCGGCTGGGGAGAATTCGCAGCGCGGGTCCGGGACGAGGTGACGCCGGAGGTCGTTGCCGTGGATCTGTCGCCGCGGATGGTCGAGCTGGCCCGGGAACGCGGTCTCGACGCCAGCGTGGGAGATGTCGCCGCGCTGCCGTTCGCCGATGGGGCGTTCGATTGCGTTGTTGCGAACTGGATGCTGTACCACGCGCCCGACATCGACCTAGCACTCGCGGAGCTCGTACGTGTGCTCCGCGCGGGAGGGAGACTCGTCGCCGCGACGAACAGCGTGCGGCACCTGGAGGAGCTCTGGGCACTCGTTGGCCGGGACAAGGGCACCGAGGCGCGCCATTTCTTCTCGGAGGACGGTGAGGAACTGCTCCGTCGCCATTTCGCGATCGTGAGCCGACGGGAGATCGTGAGCCCGATCGAGTTCGATGCTGAAGCCGTTCGCGGCTATGTCGGCTCGTCGATCGCCCACAAGCACCTGGCCGACGCCGTTCCGGCGCTCGCAGAGCCGCTCGTCGCGACCCGCCGGTGCACCGTATTCGTGGCGGAGGCGGCTTGACGGTCTGGCTGCGGCGCACGTCCTTGGCGATCGCTCGCCGCGGCCCGGGCGTGAGCGGCCGGTCGTCCTGGAGACGTCGAGCTGCGTATCCTTGGCCCGTGAGCATCGTCGACAGGTCTTCGGATGCCGGCAGGGAAGGTAGGGATTCGTGCGCCCGGCCGACCTGATCGAGCGGACGCGGAACGGCGAGGCGCTTTCGGATGCCGAGCTCGGCGAGTTCGTGCTCGCCTACGCGCGCGACGAGGTGCCCGACTACCAGATGGCCGCGTGGTGTATGGCCGTCTATTTCAAGGGGCTCACCTCGGCCGAGACATTTGCCCTGACCGACGCGATGGTCCGTTCCGGCGAGACGCTCGACATCGGGGCGGCGCTCGGGCGGAAGGTCGTGGACAAGCACTCGACGGGTGGCGTGGGCGACAAGACGTCGATCGCGGTCGGGCCGATCGTCGCCGCCTGTGGCGTGCCGTTCGGAAAGATGAGCGGTCGCGGTCTCGGACATACGGGTGGGACTCTCGACAAGCTCGAATCGATCCCCGGATTTCGGGTCGAGCTCACGACCGAGGAGATGGTGGCGCAGGTTCACGAGATCGGTGTGGCGATCGTCGGCCAGAGCGCAAACCTCGTGCCCGCCGACAAGAAGCTCTACGCCCTCCGCGACGTGACGGCGACCGTTGACATTCCGCCCCTGATCGCGTCGTCGATCATGTCCAAGAAGCTGGCGGCGGGGGCGGACGCGATCGTGCTGGACGTCAAGGTCGGGGACGGGGCGTTCATGAGAACGGTCGAGGAGGCCAGAGTTCTCGCGGAGGAGATGATCGAGCTCGGTCGGCGTGCCGGCAGGGAGGTGACGTGCCTGCTCACCGATATGGACCAGCCTCTCGGTCGTGCGGTCGGGAACGCGCTCGAGATTCGCGAGGCGATCGACACGGTCCGCGGCGAAGGCCCCTCGGACTTCACCGAGCTCGTGCTCGATTCGTGCGCGCACCTGCTCGCCTACTCGGATCTCGGCATCGGCATCGACGAGGGTCGCCGTCGGGCCGAGGCCGCAGTTGCCGACGGATCCGCATACGCGACGTACGAGCGCTGGATCCGCGCGCAGGGTGGCGACCCCGATCCGCGGGCTTTGCCCGAGGCTCCGGTGAGACGTGCCGTGCCGGCGCCGAGCAGCGGCATCGTTCGGCGGCTGGGAGCTCACATCGTCGGAGTCGCCGCTCTCGAGCTCGGTGCAGGGCGCCGGTCGAAGGCCGACACGGTCGACCCGGCCGTGGGGGTGCTCTGCTTCGCCAAGCGGGGCGACGCCGTGCTGGCGGGAGACGACCTTGCCGAGATCCACGCGCGGGACGACGCCTCGGCCGAGGCGGCCGCTGCTGCGGTTCTCGGCGCCTATGTGATCGCCGACGAGGCGCCTCCCACGCGCGGCATCGTGCTCGAAGTCATCACCTGAACCTCGGTCGGCCGGGCAAGAACGCCCAACGGTTCGGCCCGTAGGGGTCAGAAAGGCCGGTGCACGTCCGTCCGTAGACTGCACACGTGCCGGAGCTCCCCGAGGTCGAGACCGTTCGCCGGGCTCTCATGCCGGCCCTCGTGGGCGCGCGGTTTCGAGCGGGTGGAGATCCGCGATCCACGCCTCGTGCGGCCGTTCGACCCGACCGTCGTCGCCGACGCGCTCGTCGGGGAACGCGTGGCGGAGGTCGGTCGCCGTGGCAAGTATTTGATTGTGTGGTTCGAATCTGGTCGGTCTCTGCTCGTGCACCTCCGGATGACGGGTTCGCTGCGTGTCGCGGATCGAGGGCAGCTGGTCGACGACCCTCATACCCGTGCTGTTCTCAGATTAGACAATGGATCGGACGTCGCTTACCGTGATGTCCGTCGCTTCGGGACGTGGGAGCTCTTCGAGGACGGCGACCTTCGGCCGTATCTCGAAGCGCGCCTCGGGCCAGAGCCGCTCGGCCCGCTGACGGCGGTCCGCCTCGGGCGACAGCTCGATGGCCGGCGAGCGCCTCTGAAGTCCGCGTTGCTCGATCAGCGCAGGATCGCGGGGCTCGGCAACATCTACGTCGACGAGGCGCTCTGGATCAGCCGCCTCCATCCGCTTCGACCGGCGGGCAGCCTGCAGCCGGCAGAGCTCGCCTCGCTCCACCGTGCGATCCGGAGTGTCTTGCGGAAGGCGATTGCGCGTCAGGGATCGACGCTCCGCGACTACTCCCAGCCGGACGGGAGCTACGGCTCGATGCAGGACGAGTTTCGGGCGTACGGACGCGGGGGAGAGCCTTGCGATCGCTGCGGGGCACCGCTCGTTCGCATCGTCGTCGGTGGGCGGACGACGACGTACTGCGCCTCATGTCAGGTCATCCCGCCATCGACCGCTGACTGACCGCAATCGATCATGTTCGCGACTCTTGCCGGTGACGCTTCCCGGCGGGACTACGCCGCGAACCGCTCGGCGAGCGCGCCCGATCGGTTGAGCGCGGAGAGCTCGTCGTAGCCACCAACGGCCTCACCGTCGATCACGACGAGGGGAACCGTCCACCGCCGGCCGAGGTCGTATACACGCTGCCGGAACGATGGATCGTCGTCGAGTGAGATCTCGTCGTATCGCAGGTCGAGAGCATCGAGGAGCGCCTTCGCGCGGATGCAGTAGCCGCACCACGCGGTCGTGTAGAGGACGATTTCAGGCACTGGAGAGGATAAACGCCTGCATCTACCGGGATATTCCCCGCGCCTTGACGAGGCGTCGCGCCCGCTCCGGCCATGGCCGCTCGTACACTGGAGCCATGGCCCGTTCGACGACATCCGAAGCGGTCGTGCTGCGTTCCTTCCGCCTCGGCGAGGCCGACCGCGTCCTGCACGTGTACACCCAGGACCGAGGACGCGTCGGCGCCGTCGCCAAGGGTGTCCGCAAGACGAAGTCACGCTTCGGCGGTCGTCTGGAGCCGTTCTCCCACGTCGAGCTCGTGTTGCACCAGGGGCGAGGCGACCTCGATACGGTCACGGGTGCATCTCTCCTCCGCTCCCACGACCGGATCCGCTCGGAGCCGTACCGTCTCCAGGTCGGGATGATCGGCCTCGAGGCGATGCTGAAGCTCTTCACCGAGCAAGAGGCCAACGAGAAGGCGTTCACGGCGCTGACGCGGTTCCTCGACGCGCTGGACGACGTGCCGCTGCAGCGCGGATCGCGCGCGGCCCTCGATCCGGTCGTGCTCTCGTTTCAGCTCAAGCTCCTGTGGGTCTCCGGGTACATGCCGCACCTCGAGACCTGCGTGGAGTGTGGATCGGACGAGCCGCTCGTGGCGTTCCTCCCGTCGTCCGGCGGCGGAGCATGTGGTGCTTGCGATCCGGGGGGCATCGCCATGTCACCCGGAGGCGTCCATGGGATGAGGCTCCTTCTTCACTCGCCGATCGCTGCCGCAGCGACCGCGGGCCTCGACGAGCGCGCGCAGCGAGATGCGCATGCGATCGTGACGGCCTCGTACGAGCACCACGGCGGGTTCAGGCTCAAGACGGTCACCACCTCGTAGCCGGGCGATCCGCGCCTCCTGACGGTGCGTACCGGGGCGGGCGACGCCCGACGCGGCTCTAGAAGCGCTCGAGCACGTTGTGGAGCGCACCGTCGGCGACGAGCTGTTCGGTCAGCTCGTTGCGGCCCGGCCGCACCTCGCGCTGCATCACGCCCTCGGCGTCGAGTCGGTACTGACCGACCCAGTCGAGCCGGGGCGAATAGACGTGGACGGTCACGGCAGGCAGACCGTCTGCGTAGCTCACGCGGTGGATGTACCCGGGGCCGCCGCAGCGCGTCTCACCGGCGCAGAGTTCCCGCGACTGCGGCTCGGAGCCGTACACCATCAGGTCCTCACGCACACAGCCACGCGCCACGCAGAGCCCGACGCCGGAGATGTAGTGATCGTGGAACCCTGTTCCTTGACCTGGCATCCAGGAGAGCACCCACGCGTCCATCCGCTCGTCCTCGTAGACGAGCTCGTACCGGCGGTGCGACACGTCGGCATGGACGAGCGGCTCCCAGAGGTCGGCGCGTTCTGCGACGTGCGCGGCGACGTCCTCGAGCTCCTCCGGCGTGAGGAGGCCGCCGTGGGGCACGAGCCCGTCGAGCGAAGCCAGTGCGGGGACGAACAGCGGCTCCGTGCTCATCGACATTCCCTCATGGTACTCGATGGCCCGGTCGTCATGTCGAGATAATGTCCAACTACCGGCTCACGCTCACTCGAACATCCTTCCGAATGCTCTACCCCGGCTCGCACGGACCTCGGCCGGAGGAGGGATCAGCTCACGATTTCTGATCAGCCAGGCGCTGATCACGAGGAGGAGCGCGAAGATGCCCGTGAGCGCAAAGATGTCCGCCAGGTTGAAGGCGACGACGCTGCGGCCTCCGGTCACGACCAGCGGGTTCGGGACCTCCATGTCGTTCCAGGCCGCAGACAAGCTGTTCCCGAGCAGGCCGGCAGCGAGGAGCCCGGCGGCGGGTGCCACGAGTGCCGAGGGGACGCGGGTGACGAAGAGGACGGCGACGAAGAGCCCCGCCGAAAGGGCGAGCCAGCCGAGCGACCGCTCGTGGAAGGCCCAGAGCGGCGTCTGAAGGCGCGCTTTCACCAGGAGGTCGGCGGCGGCAAGCGGCAGCGCCACGCCGAGCATGATCCCTACCCTTCCCACGATCACGACGGTACCGGAGCGAACGTGCCCGCCGACGGGCAGGATGGTCGGGATGGAGCGTGCTCTGGCCGGGGGATTCCTCGTCGACGACGATCGTGATCGCATCGATCGTATTGCCGTGCACGAGTTTCTCTCGACGTCGTACTGGGCCGAAGGACGTGACCGTCAGCTGATCGACGAGCTCATCGAGACCGCCGCGCGGGTGGTCGGACTCTATGCCCCGGACGGAGACCAGATCGGCTTCACGCGCACGGTGTCCGATCTCCGGACCGTGTCCTATCTCGCGGACGTCTACGTGCTCGACGGGTTCCGGGGGCGTGGCCTCGGGCTCGAGCTCGTTCGGTTCACGGTCGACGTCGGGCCGTGCGCGCAGACGAAGTGGTTGCTACACACTCGCGATATGCACCGGCTCTACCGAAGGCCGGATTCGCGCTGCCCGACGGCAGGGCGATGGAGCGCTGGCCGCAACGCTGATCGTCGCCAGGCGAAGGCAGTGACCCCGAGGAGAGGCCGACGTCTCTCCCCGCCGACACGTCTAGGTCGTATCAGCCTTGGGCGAGGCCCACGGCTCGGCCAGGCGGTCGAGCACATGCTCGCGCGCGCGAGCGATCGAGATCCGCTCCTGGGCGAGGGAGTCACGCTCGCGGATCGTGATCGTCTCGTCCTCGAGCGTCTGATCGTCGATCGTCAGCGCGTACGGCGTCCCGATCTCGTCGTGGCGGCGGTAACGGCGCCCGATCTGGCCGCCGTCGTCGTATTCGACCGAGATCACCTGGCGTAGCTCCTCGTAGAGCTTCCGTGCCCGCCCGGTCATGTCCTCGCTCTTTCCGATCAGCGGCAGTACCGCCGCCTTCACGGGCGCGAGCTGCGGGTGCAGGCGAAGCACCGTGCGCTCGCGCTCGCCGACGACCTCCTCGTCGTAAGCGTCGACGAGGAACGCGAGCATCGACCGGTTGACGCCGAGGGCCGGCTCGATCACGTGCGGCGTATAGCGTCCGCCGTCCTGCTCGACCCACTCGAGCTTCGTCCCCGAGGCGTTCGTATGCGCGGTGAGATCGAACGAGCCCCGGTTCGCGATCCCTTCGAGCTCGGACCAACCGATCGGGAAGAGGTATTCGAGGTCGCTCGTGCCGCTCGAGTAGTGGGACAGCTCATCCGCATCGTGCGGGCGGATCCGCAGGTGGCTCTCCCTGATCCCGTACCGGCGATGCCACGCGTAGCGCTCGTCGACCCAGTAGCGATACCACTCGTCGGCATCGTCCGGAGGAACGAAGAACTCCATCTCCATCTGCTCGAACTCGAGCGTGCGGAAGATGAAGTTGCCGGGAGTGATCTCGTTCCGGAAGGACTTTCCGATCTGGGCGATCCCGAACGGTGGCTTGCGTCGCGCGATGCCCGCGACGTTCTTGAAGTTGATGAAGATTCCCTGGGCCGTCTCCGGTCGGAGGTAGACCGGCACACCCGTCTCCTCGAGCGCACCGACACGGGTCTCGAACATGAGGTTGAACTGACGGGCCTCGGTGAGGTCGCAGTCCGAGGTCTCGCCCGGCCGCTTGCTCGGCCGCTGACCGCACTGGGAGTCCTCGAGATGATCCGCGCGATAGCGCTTCTTGCAGAACTTGCAGTCGACGAGAGGATCCGAGAAGCCGCCGACATGACCGGACGCCCTCCAGACCTCCGGGTGGAGGATGATCGACGAGTCGAGAGCCACGATGTCGTCCCGCTCCTGCACCATCGCCGACATCCACCGCTGCTTGATGTTGTCCTTCAGCAGGACGCCGTAGTGCCCGTAGTCGTACGAGGAACCGAGGCCCCCGTAGATCTCGGACGACGGAAAGACGAACCCGCGTCGCTTGCAGAGCGAGACGATCTTGTCCATCGTGACAGCGTCGGCCATGCGCCTGACCATACCCGCGCGCAACCGCCGGTGTTCCCGGTAGCTTCCGTGGCGATGACGACCACCGCACCGACGTCTCGCCTCGTCTCGGACGACCTCGAAGCGCGCGCGATCGCATGGCGTCGGCACCTGCATGCGAACCCCGAGCTGTCGTTCGAGGAGCACGAGACGTCGGCTTTCGTCGAGCAGACGCTGCGGTCGTTCGAGGGGCTCGAGATCGAGCGGCCGGCCGGAACCTCCGTGGTCGCGCGACTGCATGGCCGGCAGCCCGGGAAGGTCGTCGTGCTCCGCGCGGACATGGATGCACTTCCGATTCACGAGGAGAACGAGGTGCCGTACGTCTCGACACGACCGGGCGTGATGCACGCGTGCGGCCACGACGGGCACACCGCGATGCTCCTCGGTGCCGCGCAGCTCCTCTGCGAGCGGCGCGACGAGATCACCGGCGAGGTCCGATTCGTCTTTCAGCACGCCGAGGAGCTTCCGCCGGGCGGAGCCCGTGGTGTTGTCGACTCGGGCGTGATCGAAGGGGCTGCCCTCGTGACGGGCGTGCATCTCCTCTCCGGCCTCGAGACCGGAAAGGTCTCGTCGGTCGCCGGCCCCGTGATGGCCGCGGCGGACCTGTTCACGCTCGACATCGTCGGGCAGGGTGGGCACGGAGCGAACCCACACGAGACCGTCGATCCGGTCGTCGTCGCGGCGCAGGTGATCACGAACCTGCAGCAGATCGTTGCGCGCGAGACCGATCCGTTCGATTCCGTCGTCGTCTCGGTGACGACCCTCTCTGCGGGAGTCGCCCGCAACGTGATCCCCGGTTCGGTGCGCCTCGGAGGCACGGTGCGGACGCTGTCGACGGCTCGACGGGCCGAGGTGCGAGACGCCATGGAGCGCGTGATTGCCGGGGTCACCTCGGCACATCGCGCGACCTACGCTTTCGAGTTCGAGATCGGCTACGACCCGGTCGTGAACGACTTCGAGGCATCGGCTGCCGTTCGGCAGGCGGTCGTGGCAGAGCTCGGCGAGAGCTCGCTCGTCGAGTTTCCGCCGGTCATGGGTGGCGAAGACTTCTCCGCCTACTGCGAGGTTGCCCCGTCGGCTTTCTTCTGGGTCGGATCGGGCAACGAGGATCTGGAGACGACGTTTCCCCACCATCATCCGCGATTCGACATCGACGAGGCGGCGCTCCGCGATGGGATCGCCGTGTTCGCACGGACCGCGCTCGACGCACTCGCTAGGCCACGGTGGCAGGAAAGGGCACGCCCGCGATTGCTGCGGCAGAGCGAGCCGGTATCGCGTTCACCGTGCATGAATACGAGCACGAAGCGAGCAACGCGTCATACGGATTCGAGGCGGCCGAGAAGCTCGGTGTCGACCCCGCGCGCGTCTTCAAGACGCTCGTCGCCGACGTCGACGGCACCCTCACCGTCGCGATCGTGCCGGTCGCTGCGCAGCTCGATCTGAGAGCGCTCGGCAAGCGATCGTCGCTCGCCGACCCCAGGGTCGCCGAGCGTACGACGGGCTACGTCGCCGGTGGGATCAGCGCACTCGGCCAGCGGAAACGGCTTCCTACCGTCCTCGACGAGTCTGCACTCGCGTTCGAGACGATCCACGTCAGTGCCGGCCGGCGCGGGCTCGAGATCGAGCTCGCGCCGGAAGACCTGCTCGCGTTGACGGGCGGCCGGGCGTTGCCCATCGCGGGGTGGCGCTAGGGAGCTTGCGTTGAATCAACACAAGCAGCAGGGGACTTCCGTTGCGCGTTTGCAGTCCGAGCTCAGCCGGCGGCGATGACGCTGGCGGCGAATGCCGGATCGACATTGCCGCCCGAGACGACGAGCACCGTCGGCCCGTCCGCCATTACAGCGCCTGACCGCAGCGCCGCAAGGGTGAGCGCGCCCGTCGGCTCGACGACGAGCTTCGCCTCGAGTGCGAGCGAGCGCATCGCCTCGATGACGGCCCCGTCCGACACGGTCACGATCTCGTCGACGAGCATCGAGATGACGGCGAAGTTGAGCTCTCCGATCTCCTGCGTGCGTACGCCGTCACAGATCGTGCGCGTCACGTCTGCAGCCGGCCAGCTGACGATGCGGCCCTCCCGGAGCGACTCCTGTGCATCGGCCGCGAGCTCGGGCTCGACTCCCACGATCCGGGCATTCGGGCAGAGCGCCTTGACGGCCGTTGCGACACCCGAGACGAGTCCGCCGCCGCCGATGCAGACGATGACGGTCGCGACCTCCGGCAGCGACTCGTGCGATCTCGAGGCCGACAGTGCCCTGGCCGGCGATGATCCGTACGTCGTCGAACGGCGGGATGTACTCGAGCGAGCGCTCGTCGCGGATGGCCGCCGCCAGCCTCTTCCGCTCGTCCGTCGAGTCGGCGCAGCGGACGATCTCGGCCCCCCAACGCGGCCGTTCGCGCGACCTTGATCGGAGCAGCGTTCGCCGGCATCACGATCGTCGCCGGGACGCCGTGCAGCGCCGCCGCTGCCGCGACACCCTGTGCGTGATTGCCGCTCGAGTCCGCCACGACACCACGCTCGATCGTCGAGAACGGTGTCGAAGCGAGAGCGTTGTAGGCACCGCGGAACTTGAACGAGCCGGTGTGCTGGAGGCTCTCCGGCTTGATGTACACGTCTTCGTGTCCCGGCAGGCGTAGGAGTGGAGTGTGGACGGCGACCCCGTCGAGCCGATGCGCCGCCGCTTCGATCTCGTGCAGCGACACAGGGAGATTCGGGCCCGACACTCCAGCGATCGTAATCCACCGCTGCATCACACCGGATACCCTCCCGCCCGTGACGACGGAACAGACACCGGTCGAGCTGCACATCGTCTCGGACTCCACGGGCGAGACCGCAGCGCGCCTCGTGCTCGCGCTCGAGGCGCAGTTCCCCGAGCAGGTCTTCAGCGAGATCCGGCACCCCCGCGTGGAATCCGTCGACGACCTGCAGCTCGCGGTGGCGACCGCGCGCGGTCGTCCCGCCGTGATGGTCTACACGCTCGTCGAGCCCGCTCTCCGGGAGGCGATGCGCCAGCTGTGCCGGCGCGCCCGGGTGCACTACTGCGACCTGCTCGGCCATCCCATCGATTCGATCGCCCGCGTCTCGGGCGCGGCGGCGCGCATGACGCCGGGCGCGCGTCCGCCGCTCGACCAGACGTACTTCAAGCGCATCGAGGCGATCGAGTTCGCCGTCAAGTACGACGACGGCGTGGGGAGCGGGCTCGACGAGGCAGACGTCGTCCTCGTCGGGGTCTCGCGCACGTCGAAGACGCCGCTGTCGATCTACCTCGGGTATCTGGGGCACAAGGCGGCCAACGTGCCGATCGTCAAGGGGATCAAGCCGCCGGCCGCTCTGTTCGAGATCGATCCCGCCAAGATCGTCGGGCTGACGATCGAGGCGGAGCGGCTCTCCGAGATCCGCCTCAACCGGGTCGCGACCATGGGCGGCCCGAAGAAGCGGTACGCCGGCCTCCTCGACGTCTACGAGGAGCTCGACGAGGCGACCGCGATCCACCGACGACTCGCCTGTCCGGTGCTCGACGTCTCGGACCTCTCCGTCGAGGAGACGGCGATGCGCGTCATCAAGCTCGTGGCGGACAGGCAACGCGAGCGGCGGCTGAAGGCGTGAGCGGTCGGAGCGTGTGGCGCGCGGAAGGACGAACACTCGAGGACAAGGGTTGGGTGCCGCTCCGTTTCTGGACGCTCTGGGCCGTCATTCTCGGCGTCGCGGTGGTGCTGTTCTACGTGATCCTGACGCCGGTCTGGATCGGCCTTCGGGCGGCCGCGTGGACGGCGGAGTTCAGGTCGCGACGGCGTCGCTGAGAAACCGGTCGATCTCCGCCTGGCTGCGGAGGCGCACGACGGGGAAGCGTGCCAGCTTGACGGGATCGGCCCGGCGGTGCCGATAGTGGGCCCGGAGCGCGTACGGGATGAGCGCGTCACGCCCCCACACGGCCCCCTTCAGACTCTCGCGATTCCCGTTCCACATCTCCTCCCGGCCGCGGATCCGACGTAGCGTACGGCGCATGAGTCGAGGGAGCCACACGTACAGGGGGAGGTCGAGCCAGACGACGGCGTCTGCCTGACCGAGCACGAGGTCGCCGATCTTGCCCCAGTAGCCACCGTCGATGACCCAGCCGTCTCCGGCGAGCACCGGCTCGAGCAGCCGACGAAGCTCGTCGTCGGGCGTCTCGCGCCAGTCCGGCCCGTGAACGAGCGCATCGAGCTCGACGAACGGCACGCCGAGTCCGGCGGGCGAGCTCCCGGCCCACCGTCGTCTTGCCGTTTCCGCTCGCGGAGGCGATGACGGAGACCTTCCTCACGACAGCAGACGCGTCTCGAGCACCTCGATACCCTCGGTCGTGACGCGGTACCCTCCGGCGCGCGCGCGGTCGCTCACGATCTCGCGAAGCTCCGTGCCCTCGTAGACGGCGGCCGCTCCGTCGTCACAGGCGATCCCGGGTCGGAATCCCTCGGCAACGAGCCGGGTATAGACCGGTCGCCGGCGCTCCTCGCCGTCAAAATGGGGGCAGAAGCTGCCGGGAAGGAGACCGAGGCCGTCCGCGAGCCCGTCCAGCTCGACGGAGAACGAGTCGGTAACACACGCCTCGAACCAGCAGTTCGCCCCAGCGGAGACACCGCCGAGGACTGCACCGCGCTCCCACGAGTCTCGGAGCGCGACGTCGACGCCATGCAACCGCCAGAGTGCGAGTAGGTTGGCGGTGTTCCCGCCGGCGACGACCACCGCGTCGGCGGCTGCTACGCGCTCCGCGGGACGGTCTGGGATTCCGAAGAGCCTCACGGTCTCGGGATCGCACGCACGCCGCGAGAACGCCTCGTGGAAGGCATCGACGGCCCGGTCGGCGTCCCCGACCGCGGTCGGCAGGAAGACGACGTGGGGTCGGTGGCGAGGGGCCAACGCGAGGAGCAGGTCGTCCAGCGGGGAGGCGAGATCACCTGCGAGGAAGCCCCCACCACCCATCGCAACGACGTGTCCACGCACGCGCCACATTGTCGCAGATCGCCCCACTGCCCCGACTGGACAGAGGGAACCGGGGCCGGTACCACGTCGCGTGGTGGCGGCTTGTGCGAGGATCGCGGCGTGCGCTACGTCTACGACTATTCCGAGGAGGCCCCGGGTGGGCGGGAGCTCCTGGGGGGCAAGGGAGTCGGGCTGGCCGAGATGACGGCGCTCGGGGTCCCGGTTCCGGCCGGGTTCACGATCACGACCGATGCCTGTCGCGCCTACATGGAGAGCGGCAAGGTCGTGCCGGAGGGGCTCGACGACGAGGTCGGCGAGCACATCGCTGCGCTCGAGCGGCAATCCGGCAAGAAGTTCGGGGATCCGTCCGATCCGCTGCTCGTCTCGGTCCGATCGGGAGCGGCGGTTTCGATGCCGGGGATGATGGACACGATCCTCAATCTGGGGTTGAACGACGTCGCGGTCGAGGGTCAGGCCAACGCGACGGGTAACTCGCGCTTCGCGTACGACTCGTACCGGCGCCTGATCCAGATGTACGGGGAGGTCGTGGACGGAGTCGACGGGCATCGTTTCGAGAGCGCGATCGCAGATCTCAAGACGGCGCGCGGCGTCACGGGCGATCTCGACCTCGGGGCCGACGATCTCCGCGAGCTGATCTCGACGTTCCAGCAGATCTACGAGGAGGAGGTCGGAGACGGCTTCCCCCAGGATCCGCGCGAGCAGCTCCGGCGTGCGTACCGGGCCGTCTTCGATTCGTGGGATGCGCCGCGCGCCACCGTCTACCGCGGTCTCTACGGCATTCCGGACGACATCGGGACGGCCGTCAACGTCGTGCAGATGGTCTTCGGCAACAAGGGCGAGGGCTCCGGCACCGGGGTGTGCTTCACGCGCAACCCGTCCACAGGCGAGGCGCGGTACTACGGCGAGTTTCTCGTCAACGCCCAGGGAGAGGACGTCGTCGCCGGGACGCGTACGCCCGAGCCGATCGCTGCGATGCACGAGCGTCTGCCCGAGGCCTATGTCGAGTTGACGGCGGCGTTCGAGCTGCTCGAGGCCCACTACCGCGACATGCAGGACATCGAGTTCACGGTGGAGGACGGCAAGCTGTTCCTCCTGCAGACACGGACAGGAAAGCGAACAGCGACGGCTGCCCTGCGAATCGCGGTCGAGATGGCCGATGAGGGGCTGATCAGCCGCGGCGAGGCCGTGGCCCGCACCGATATCGACCAGCTCGAGCAGCTGCTGCATCCGATGCTCGATCCGACGGTCGAGGTCGAGGTCGCGGCGAGAGGGCTGAACGCCTCGCCGGGTGCTGCTTCCGGACAGATCGTGCTCGACGCTGATACGGCCGAGGCGCGTGGGAAGGCCGGCGACGACGTGATTCTCGTGCGCTGGGAGACGTCGCCGGATGACATCCACGGGCTCATCGAGGCACGGGGCGTGCTCACCGCGCACGGTGGGCTCACGTCGCACGCTGCGGTTGTCGCTCGTGGGATGGGCAAGCCGTGCGTGACGGCGTGCGAGGGGCTCTCGATCGACGTCAAGGCGGGCACGATCAGGCTCGGCGAGCTCGCGCTCAGTGTGGGGGACGTGATCACGATCGACGGTGGCACGGGACGCGTCATCGTCGGGCCGGTGCGTCTCGTCCCGCCGGCGATCGACGACAATTTCGGCACGATTCTCGGCTGGGCCGACGAGCTCAGTCGCCTGAGCGTGCGCGCGAACGCCGACACGCCTGAGGATGCGGCCAAGGCACGGGAGTTCGGCGCGATGGGAATCGGGCTCTGCCGGACAGAGCACATGTTCATGGCGCCCGACCGGCTGCCGATCGTCCAGGAGATGATTCTGGCGACGAACGAGGCGGAGCGGCGCACGGCGCTCGACCGCCTGCTGCCCGTCCAGCAGGCGGACTTCGAGGGGATCTTCGAGGCGATGGCGGGGTTCCCGGTCACGATCCGTCTGCTCGATCCGCCGCTCCACGAGTTCCTCCCGGCGCCCGAGGAGGCGACGAGCGACGCGATGCGCAAGCGCATCTTCGAGCTCCACGAGGCGAACCCGATGCTCGGGACGCGCGGTTGCCGGCTCGGGCTCCAGTTCCCGGAGATCTACGAGATGCAGGTGCGCGCGATCGTGCGGGCGGCCGCTGCCGTCGAGGCGCGGGCGGGCGCGGCGCCGCTCGTCGAGATCATGCATCCCCTCGTCGGCTTTCGCGAGGAGCTCGCCCGGCTGCGCACGTTGACCGAGGAGATCGCGGCCGAGGTGCCGTCGGTCGCGTACCTCTGCGGGACGATGATCGAGTTGCCGCGCGCCTGCATCCGCGCGGACGAGATCGCCGAGGTGGCCGACTTCTGCTCGTTCGGGACGAACGACCTGACGCAGACGGCGCTCGGGTTCTCGCGCGACGACGCCGAGGGCAAGTTTCTCACGTACTACCTCGAGCACGGAATTCTCGAGCAGAACCCGTTCGAGGTGCTCGACCAGGACGGTGTCGGCGACCTGATGCGCATCGCAATCGAGCGCGGCCGTGGCGTCAAGCCGGAGCTCAAGATGGGCATCTGTGGTGAGCACGGTGGCGAGCCGCGTTCGGTCGCCTTCTGCCATCGCATAGGCCTCGACTACGTCAGCTGCTCGCCCTACCGCGTCCCCATCGCACGCCTCGCCGCAGCGCAGGCCGCACTCGCGGACTCCGGCGTTACGGCGCTCGTCATCGGCGGCTAGCCCCGCCGGTGGTAGGGGCGAGACTTCGGTCGGTCGCCAGGGGTCTCCTCGTCCGGGGACGCGAGTAGCATCGGCCTATGAGCGTTGCCTCGGTAGCCACCCTCGTGATCGGCGTCGGGATCGGCCTGATCGTGCTGATCGCGCTCGCAAAGACCGTCCGGATCGTGCCGCAGGGCAACACCGGTCTCGTGGAGCGCCTCGGGCGCTTCCAGCGCACGCTCGATCCAGGCCTCCATTTCCTCGTACCGTTCTTCGATCGCCTCGGGCCGCTCGTCGACATGCGAGAGCAGGTGGTTGCATTCCCGCCGCAACCCGTGATCACCGAGGACAACGTGACGATCTCGATCGACACGGTCTTCTACTTCACGGTTACCGACGCCTTTCGCGCGAGGTACCAGGTCGCCAATCTCCTCTTCGCGATCGAGCAGCTCACGGTCACGACGCTCCGCAACGTGATCGGGTCGCTCTCGCTCGAGGACGCACTCACGTCGCGCGACAAGATCAATGCCGATCTGCGGATCGTGCTCGACGAGGCGACCGAGCGCTGGGGCCTTCGCGTGAACCGGATCGAGCTCAAGTCGATCGACCCACCTTCGTCGATCCAGGAGGCGATGGAGAAGCAGATGCGGGCCGAGCGCGAACGCCGCGCGGTGATCATCAACGCCGAGGGCGTGAAGCAGGCTCAGATCACGACTGCCGAGGGCGAGAAGCAGGCCGCGATCCTCACCGCCGAAGGTGCCCGGCAGGCGACGATCCTGACGGCCGAGGCGGCGAAGCAGGCGGCGATCCTGAACGCGGAGGGCGAAGCGGAGGCGACGAGACAGGTGTTCAAGGCAATCCACGACGGCGATCCGTCGCCGGATCTGCTCAGCTACCAGTACATCCAGAACCTGCCCCGGGTGGCCGACGGCCAGGCGATGAAGCTGATGTTGATCCCGTCGGATGCGATGGCCACGATGGGCGCCGTCGCGGCGCTCGGCGGCGGCTTCCAGACGGGCAAGGACGCAGCCGAGTCCCACGGGCCGGGCTCCGGGACTTCCTGACCGCATGACCGCGGCGGTCATCTGGCTCGTCATCGCGCTCGTGTTCATCGGGATCGAGGTCGCGACCCTCACGTTCGTCGCGTTGTACCCGGCACTCGGTGCTCTCGTGGCTGGGATCGCGGGGTTGCTCGGCGCGAGCGTCGGCCTTCAGTTCGCCCTTTTCGCCGTCGTCTCGGTCGCGACGCTGCTCCTGACGCGCAAGCCGCTGCGCCGGATGATGCGAAACACGCCGCTCGTCCCGTCGAACGCCGAAACGGTGCTCGGCAAGCGCGCTGTCATCGTCGTCGCAATCGAGGAGGGGCCAGGCCAGCGCGGACAGGTCCGGGTCGGGACGGAGCACTGGAGTGCGCGCGCCGAGAACGAGCAGGCGATCGCCGAGGGCGTGACGGTCGAGGTCGCTCGCATCGACGGTGTCGCGCTCGTCGTGCGGCCCGTTGCCTGAGCTCTAGAGCACGTAGCTCTGAACGCGCACGTACGCGAGCACGAGGCTGGCCACACCGACCCCGACCGCCACGAGGATGCCGATCTTCTGACGCGGCCCCTGCCGATATCGCATCAGCGCGTAGGTCGCGACAATGCCTCCGATCAGGCCGCCGATGTGGCCGCCCTTGGAGATCCCCGGAACGGCGAAGGTGAAGGCGAAGTTGACGAGGATCAGGATCATCGCCTGCCCCATGAAGGAGCCGGTCGCAAGGTATTCGAGGATGAGCAACGCGCCGATCAGGCCGAAGATCGCACCCGAGGCGCCGACCGTGACGGCGAACGCCGAGCTGAACCAGAGAGCACCTGCCGAACCGGCAAGGCCGGAGACGACGTATACGAGCAGGAACCGGGGGGTTCCGAGCGCATCCTCGATGATCCTGCCGAGCCAGAAGAGCGCGAGCATGTTGAAGGCGAGATGCATCAGGCTGCCGTGCAGGAACATGGCGGTCACGAGCCGCCACCACTCACCCGTCGAGATGATCGCGCCCTGCAAGGCCCAGTCGGAGAAGAGCTGGCCGCCCGGCAGGTTGATCCCGCCTCCCTGGGAGGCGGTGATCGCGTAGACGACGACGTTGATCGCGATCAACACCATCGTCGCCGGGGCGGCCACGGAGCGCGTCCGGCGCTGCATCGTCTGCACGGTGCGCGCAGGCGTCTGCTTGACCGCACCGATGTTCGCATGATCCGGGCAGCGAATCCCGACGGGAGCGAACGTCATGCAGTCCTGGCAGATCGGTCGCCCGCACTCCGAGCATGAGACGAGTGTCTCGCGGCCCGGGTGGCGGTAGCAGTGCGGCGTGTCCGACATGGACGGCTAGCGTAGCGACGTGCACGTTCACGTCGCTTTCACTCCCGACGATCTTGCGGCCGCGCCGACCGGGGTCGTGATCGACGTCATCCGGGCGACGTCGACGATCTGCCAGGCTCTCGCATCCGGATACACCCGCGTTCTCTGTGCCGCCGAGGTGGAGGACGCGCGAGCGCTCGCGTCCCTTGGAGGCGTCACGCTCGGCGGGGAGCGCCTGGGTGTCTTGATCGAGGGGTTCGACCTCGGAAACTCGCCGCGCGAGTACCTCACGGTGCGCACGCCCACGCTGGCCATGTCCACGACGAACGGCACGCGCGCCATCGTGACGGCGGCCGAGCGGTGCGAGCGGGTGCTGATCGCATCGCTCCTCAACCTCGGGGTCGTGACCGAAGCCGCGAGGGCGCACGGGGACGACGTGGCGATCTTCTGTGCGGGGGTGAAGGGGTCGTTCGCACTCGACGACAGCTACGTCGCCGGTCGGATCGTCGAGCAGCTCGGCGATGACCGGAGCGACGCTGCGGAGGCCGCAGCGCGGCTGGCCGCCTCCTACCCAACCGCCCTCGAGGCGTTCCGTGCCTCCCGCAGCGGCCGCAACCTGATCAACCACGGCCCCGAGCTCGAAGCGGACATCCCATACTGCGCCCGCGAGAGCATCCTCGACGTCGTCCCGCGCCTCAGCGGCATGCACGGCGTCGCCGCCGAGATCACCCTGTAGGCGCGGTTCACGTGCGTGTCGCGGTCGTCCTCTTCACCCGCGATCTCCGCGTTCACGACAATCCGGCACTTGCGCGTGCGGTCGAGGAATCGGAGACCGTGCTGCCGCTCTTCGTGCTCGACGAGGGCATCGGGAGCACGCGCTACGGCGCTGCCGCGAACCGCCGCTCGTTTCTCCTGGAGGCACTGGCAGATCTCGACGCCTCGCTCCGCACGATCGGCGGCGCGCTCGACGTCCGCTCCGGCGACGTCGTCGCCGAGACCGTCCGCGCGGCCCGGGAGGCGGGAGCGACCACCGTCTTCGCGAGCGCGGACGTCAGCCCGTACGCGGTCGCGCGCGAGAAGCGGCTCGGCGCCGAGCTCGATCTCCGCCTCGTCGACGGCACCTTCGTCGTCCCGGCCGGTGAGGTGACGCCGACGGGCAACGACCACTATCAGGTCTTCTCTCCCTATCATCGCGCCTGGTCGCAGGTGCCGTTCGGCACGCCCGAGCCGACCCCGCGCACGCTGCGCCTTCCCGCAGCCGCGCGCGGCGCCGTGCCCGAATCCCCGACCGCCGTGGCCCCCTCGACCGACCTTTGTGTTGAATCAACACAAAGGATGGCCGGAGGAGAGACGGCCGGCGTCGAGCGGGCGAGCGCCTGGCTACGAGCGCGACTCGACGGTTACGGCTCGGGCGGGCACGACGCCGTCGCGGCGGACGCGACGTCACGGCTCTCGCCGTACCTGCACTTCGGCTGCATCTCGGCACGGGCGCTCGCCGTCCGTGCGCGGGAGCACGGGGGCGACGCGTTCGTGCGCCAGCTCTGTTGGCGGGACTTCTATGCGCAGATCCTCTTCGCGCAGCCGCGCATCCAGGTCGACGACCTGCGACCACGTGGCGATCGCTGGCTCGACGACCCCGACGGTCTCGCAGCCTGGAAAGAAGGCCTGACGGGGTACCCCCTCGTCGACGCAGGCATGCGGCAGCTGCGTTTGGAGGGATGGATGCACAACCGGGCCCGCATGGTCGCGGCCTCGTTCCTCGTCAAGGATCTCGGGATCGACTGGCGCGAGGGGGCGAGGCACTTCTTCGACCTACTGCTTGACGGCGACATTGCGCAGAACATCGGTAACTGGCAGTGGGTGGCCGGAACCGGCGTCGATACGCGCCCGAACCGCATCTACAACCCGACTGCACAGTTGAAGAAGCTCGATCCCGACGGCGACTACGTCCGGCGCTACGTGCCCGAGCTCGCGGACGTGCCCTCCCGGGCAATGGCGCAGCCGGGACTGCTGGCGCCCACGTATCCCACACCGATCATCGATCATGCGACTGCGGTCGAGGCGTTCCGGCGTCGCCGGGGCGTTGAGTAGGTTTCCGGAAATGACGATCGACCCGCAGGAAAGACGGAGTCGTGCCAGGTCGTTTGCGGGGGTAGCCGACGCCTACGAGCGATCGCGTCCCGACTACCCGGACGCTGCGGTGAGGTGGCTCGTAGGCGACGGCCCACTCGATGTCGTCGATCTCGGCGCGGGCACGGGCAAGCTCACGCGCTCGCTTGTCGCGCTCGGCCACCGCGTGACCGCGGTCGAGCCTCTGCCGGAGATGCTCGCGCGGCTCGAGGAGGCGGTGCCTGGCGCGCGGGCTCTGGAGGGTGGGGCAGAGGCGATTCCGCTTCCGGACGCGAGTGCCGATGTCGTCGTCTGCGCCCAGGCGTTCCACTGGTTCGATCACGGCCCGGCGCTGCGCGAGATCGCACGGGTGCTGCGGCCGGGTGGCTCGATTGCCCTGGTCTGGAACACGCGCGACGAGCGGGAGCCATGGGTCGCCCAGCTGAGCGAGGAAGTGCTTGCGACCGAGGGTTTCGAGGAACGAGATGCCGCTGCCCCGATCGCCGCGAGCGGGTTGTTCGAACCGGTGCAGCGTGCGGCATTCCCACACGTGCAGCGGCTCGACCGTGCGGGGCTCGTCGACCTCGTGCTGTCCCGGAGCTATTGCGCCGCGCTGACGCCCGAGGAACGCGCTCCGGTGCTCGACAGGGTGGAGCGGATCTTCGAGGAGCACGAGGCCGACGGGGTGGTCGAGTTGCCGTACGTGACCGAGTGCTTCCGCGCGTTGCGGCTCTGACCAGATACCGCTCGACGAGCCGATCTCGGGTGTCCTGAGCCCCTGCCTCGTGCCGACATCTTGACACACGAACATATGTTCGTGTACAACTGGGAGTTCAGTGATCGCCTGTCTCCTCATCCCCGGATTTGCGCTGCGGGCCGCGTTGCGCTCCCGGCCGAGGCTCGCACTCGTGCCGGCGGCGCTCGCACCGGAGCCGGGAAGAGAGGCGCTCGTCGGCCCCGTCACGGCGGCTGCCGAGGCGGCTGGCGTGCAGGCCGGGATGCGGATGGGGGAGGCACTTGCTACCTGCCCGGAGCTCGTGCTGATCGAGCAGGATCCGACTGCGGTCGAGCGGGAGTGGGAGGGGGTGCTGCGACGGCTCGAAGGGGCAGGCTTTGCCGTCGAATCCACCGAGCCGGGTCTCGTTACGTTCCAGACCGACGGGGTAGAACGGCTCTACGGAGGAGTGGAGCCGGCACTTGCCAGGGCGCTCGCCGCCGTTGGAGCTGCCTGGGACCCACGCGCAGGTGTGGGGGCGCGCCGCTTCGTCGCTCTGGCGGCCGCGAGCGTGGCACGACCCGGACAGGCAGTGATCGTCGAGGGGAAGGAGGAGCAGGGCTTCCTGGAGCCGCTCCCCCTCTCGCTGTTGCCGCTTCCGTCGAACCGGTACGCCGAGCTCGAAGGGCTCGGGGTACGTCGGCTCGGCGAGCTGGCGTCGCTACCCGGCGGCGCCGTCGAGGAGCGGCTGGGGCCGGAGGGGAAGCGGGCGTGGAGCCTCGCAGGCGGGGGGCGTCAGAATGCGCAACCCCGCGTGCGCGGGCGATCGCCTGCGGCAGAGCTGGTCGAGGCCCTCTCCTTCCCCGAGGCGGTCGCGAACGAGTTGACGTTACGTCGAGCCTTCGGCGCGCTGCTCGATCGGCTTCTCGCCCGGCCGGAGCGGGCAGGGCGGCCGTTACGGAAGGTGGCGGTGTCGGCCCGGCTCGTGGGTGGAGGCTCGTGGCGGCGTGCGACGACGCTGCGCGAGGCGACCGCCGATCGCGGTCGGTTGCGGTCGGCGCTCGGTCCCAAGCTGCTCGAGCTTCCGGGACCGGTGTTGGAGCTCCGGCTGGAGGCGGTAGAGCTTGCCGACCACGTCGGTAACCAGCTTGCGCTCGTGCCTCCGGAGGGAGAGGAGATGAGTGGACGATTGCGTGAAGGGCTGCAGCAGGTGCGGGCCAGCACCGGCTCGGGCTCGGTGTGCGCAGTGGTGGAGGTGGCGCCGTGGTCGCGTATTCCGGAAACGCGCGCGCTCGTCGTACCCCGCGACATGTGACGGGGGGCGGCTGTGGTGGCGACAGGCTTCAGCCTGTCGTCCGGGCTTCCCCCGGTTTGGCACCGTGAGCGCCGTCGGCGGATCATGGGCCAGCCGGCCGCATGCGCTGTCACGTGCGACGGCGGGGCGCCTCAACGCTCCGCGCCCGGCGCTCGTCGAGAACGGTGTCGACGGCACTCCCTGTGTCGTCAATCGCGAGCAGGTCACGTTCGTGCGCGAGGAGTGGCGCGTCGTCGACCGCTGGTGGACGGAGGAGCCGGTCGACCGGCGCTACTTCGAGGTCGTGCTCGAGTCGGGCCAGAACGTGTGCGTCTATCGCGATCGGGAGCGTGGCTGCTGGTTCACGCAGCGGGGGTAGGAGTGTGCAGGCGCGTCAGGGTAGGGGAGAGACTTCAGCCTCACCCCGGGGTTTCGTCTCTCGTTGCCTCGAGCGACTCCGGTGGCACTCCGTGATCCTGGCCGAGGGCCTCGTAGGCGAGCGCCTCCCATTCGTCCGCCTGCGAGGGCGGCACGACGACCCATTGTCGGAACGCCTCTCCCCGGCCGGACGGGTCGAAGAGATGCGCGCCGGGCAACGCCGCGGCACGTCGATGGACATTCGGCTCGGTCAGCTTGAACACCATCCCCGTGCGCGAGAGCCCGAACACGACCTTCCCGGAGCGCTTCATGCACGGCATCCCGAAAACCTTCCCGGCTCGCGTGTCGTCGTGCCAGGCGCAGATCGCGTCGACGATGTCCTCGTAGCGCTCGATCCCGGAGCGATTCGACATCGGCCTCGGCGCTTTCCGTCAGATCCCGAGAGAGCAAGCGACGACGCTCGCCGGGTCCGAGCCACCGTCAGGGGGTGGTTCGTGCTGGTCGAAGCCGTGGTTCCGCCCCCGGAGGTATTCCCCGAAGCCGCACGACGGCGCATGGAAATTGAAGAAACGCGCAGGTGTTTCGTCGGCGTTCTCAAACGAGTGGACGACGTCGGGAGGGACGAGGACGAAGGTCCCGGCCGGGGCACGAAGCGTTCCGTCGGTGAAGGTGAGCAGCAGTGCCCCCTCGGTCACGAGGAATGCGTCGGTGTGGTCGTGATGGACATGCGGATCGGGGCCGCGCCGTCCGGGCCCGTAGGTCGACTCCGTCACGGCAAGGTGCTCGGTGTCCACGAGAAGCCTCACGCGTCGCTGCGACTGGTCGGCGATCAGCTCCCCGTCCAAGCCGCCGCGGGAACTCACGATCGAGCCGCCTCCGCCCGACGCGGAAGGCGCCTGCTGGTCGAAGGCCGCACGCGCACGCGCGAGCTCTTCATCGCTCGCTGCCGCAGAGAGCGTGCGCACGAAGGGCCCGTAACCGCACGACGGCGCATGGAGATCCAGAAACCGTGTCGTCCCGTCGGTGCGAAACGTGTGGACCACGCCGGGAGGCACGACGACCCACGTGCCGCGGCCGGCAACGGCCTCGCCCTCCTCGAGCAGGATGCGGAGCGTCCCATCGAGGACGTAGAACACCTCCGCGTGCCCGGCGTGGATGTGGGGCGGTGGTGTTGGACCGGCACCTGCCGCAAAGCGCGAGGCCGAGAAAGCCAGGTGTGCGTGGTCGGCGAGCAACTCGACGCCGGCATCCGTTCCGGCGACGAGCGTCTCGGCGGGCTCGAGGCGCGGTGCCATGGAGGTAGAGCATATGGGCTCTGAGTACGTCGAGCTCCACTGTCACTCGTCGTACTCGTTCCTCGACGGAGCCTCGCTGCCCGAGGAGCTGGCAGCACGGGCCGCGGAGCTCGGCTACCCAGCTCTCGCTCTCACCGACCACGACGGCGTCTGCGGCTCGCTCGAGTTCGCTCATGCCGCGAAGGCCCTCGGCGTGAGGCCGATCACCGGCGCAGAGGTGACGCTCGCTGACGGCTCACACGTGACGTTGCTCGTCGAGACGAGTCGAGGCTACGCCAACCTGTGCCGCATTCTCACCGAAGCGCACGCCGGCACCCGGCGAGAGGGTCGCGAGGATCGCGAGCCGCTCGCACCGTCCGTGGCCCAGTCGTTCGTCGAGGAGCATGCGGAAGGTCTCGTCTGTCTCTCTGGCTGCGCCCGCGTTGGTCTGGCCACACGCAACCCGAACGCGGTCGCCGGCCTCGCGCGCGTGTTCGGCAGAGAGCACTTCCTCGTCGAGCTGCAGCGGCCATTCGAGCGCGGCGACGTTCGTCGCAACACAGCCCTCCGCGATCTTGCGGAGCACCTGGGCGTCCACGCGGTCGCGACCGGCAATATCCACGCCCACTCGCCGCGACGCACACTCCTCCAGGACACGCTCGTCGCGATTCGCTGTCGTACCTCACTCGACGGCTGCGAGCAGGAGCGGCGCGGCAATCGGGAGAGCGTTCTCCGTGCTCCGGCCGAAGCTTCCGAGCGCTTTGCGGGGTTCGATCCGCTTGCCGCAGCACGCACGGTCGAGATCGCAGAGCGCCTTCAGTTCGACCTCACCCAGGAGCTCGGCTACCGCTATCCGGACTTCTCCGACGGCGTCGATCCGGCGATCCGGCGGCTGGCCGCGATCTGCAACGACGCGTTCGCCGATCGCTACCCACCACGGAATCGGGGGTTGCTCACCCGGGCGAGAGCCCGTCTCGACACGGAACTGGCGCTCATCGACGAGCTCGGGCTCGCCGGGTTCTTCTTGCTCCACTGGGAGGTGCTCGAGCTGGCGCGCGAGTGTGCTTCCCGTGTCCGCGGGCGCGATTCGCCTCGCCGCTTCCTGCCGCCCGGCCGTGGGCGGGGTAGCTCGGTCGGCTCGATCGTCTGCTATCTGACAGGTCTCTCACACGTCGACCCGGTCGCGAACGAGCTCTCACTCGGCCGGTTCCTCAATCGTGAGCTGGCCTCCGTGCCGGACATCGACCTCGACTTTCCGCGAGACATCCGCGAGAAGCTGATCGTCGCCGTGACGGAGCGGTACGGCAACGAGCACGCCGCACTCGTTGCGAGCTTTGCCACCTATCGCTCGCGGGGTGCGATCCGCGACGTCGGCAAGGCACTCGGATTGCCCCAGGCGGATCTCGAGCGGCTTTCACGGCTGACCGACGGTTGGAGTGCCTCTCGGATCGCCGAGGAGGTCGATTGCCTACCCGACGCCGAGCGCAAGCTCGTCTCGAAGCGATGGCGGGCATTCCAGTTTCTCACCGGAGAGATCGCCGGCCTGCCGCGACACATCTCCCAGCATCCGGGCGGAATGGTCATCTCGACACGGCCGCTCATCGATCTCGTCCCGGTTCAACCGGCTGCGATGGCGGGGCGCCAGCTCTGCCAGTGGGACAAGGACTCCTGCGCCGATGCGGGATTCCTCAAGATCGACCTGCTCGGCCTGGGGATGCTCTCGGCCGTCGAAGAGTGCGTCGAGAGCATCGCCAGGGCGTACGGCTCGCCGATCGACCTGTCGCGAATCCCGCTCGACGACGCAGACGTGTTCGGGGAGATCCAGCGTGCGGACACGGTCGGCACCTTCCAGATCGAGAGTCGCGCCCAGATGCAGAGCCTGCTGCGCACGAAGCCGGAGACGATCGATGACCTCACCGTGCAGGTCGCGCTCGTGCGTCCCGGCCCGATCCAGGGCAAGGCAGTGCACCCCTACATCGACAACCGGCGACGGCTGCGCGAGGACCCGGCGTTCGTCTATCGCGTCGACCACGAGCTGCTGCGAGAGCCGCTCCGCTCGACGCTCGGTGTCGTCGTCTTCCAGGATCAGGTGCTCGACGTCGCAATCGCGCTCGCGGGATTCACGGTGGGGGAGGCAGAGGGATTGCGCCGAGCGATGAGTCGCAAGCGCAGCCGGGAAGCACTCGAATCCCATCGGGTGCGCTTCATCGAGGGCGCCATGCGCAACGGAGTCACCGAGAAGGCCGCAGATCTCGTCTACGACAAGCTCGTCGGCTTCTCGGGCTTTGGCTTCCCGAAGTCCCATGCCGCTGCGTTCGGGTTGCTCGCCTACCAGTCGCAATGGCTGCGGCATCACTATCCGGCCGAGTTCCTCTGTTCGCTGCTGAACGCACAGCCGATGGGCTTCTACCCGCCGGCAAGCCTCGTTCGCGACGCCCAGCGGCGCGGGGTGGAGGTATGCCCACCCGACGTGAACCTGAGCGAGGCCGAGTGCTCGCTCGTCCCGGCCACCGAACGTTGTGTTGATTCGACACAACCTCAGCAGGCCGTGCGAGTCGGCCTCGCATACCTCCAGTCGGTGGGAAAGGACGATGCTGCGGCCCTGGTGGCGGAACGGATCGCGAATGGGCCCTACCAGGGCGTCGGTGATCTCGCGCGGCGCACCTCGCTCTCGAAGGAGGGCCTCGTGGCCCTCGTCGAAGGGGGGGCGTGCGACGGCTTCGGCCCCAAACGGCGGGATCTTCTCTGGGAGCTCGGTCTTGCCACCCGGCCCACCTCCGTCCCCGGCACACGGGGCACGGCCAAGCAGCTGACGCTCTCGCTCGATCCGACGGCGGCGACTCCGGAACTGCGGGATTTGACGCGCTGGGAGCGAATGGCAGCCGACTATCGACTGACAGGGTTATCGGTCGGCATCCACCCCTTCCAGCTCCTGCGGCCGCATCTGCCGGGTGGCACACTGCGGAGCGACGAGCTGCATCGAGCCGCGCATCGGTCGCACGTGGCCTACGCCGGCCTTGCGATCGCGCGGCAGCGGCCCTCGACGGCCAACGGCATCGTGTTCATGTTGCTCGAGGACGAGTGCGGTCAGGTGAATCTGATCGTCCCGAAAGACGTGTACGAGCAATACCGGGCAATCGTTCGTAACGAGTCGTTGTTGCTCGCGCGTGGCCGCTACGAGAGCGTGGGGGAGAACCGGAACATCCTCGTCTCGTCGATCGAGACCCTTTCCTCGCTCGCCCGCAGCGTTGCCGACCTCGATGTCGGTGCGTCACTGCCGCGCGCTCATCATTTCGGGGGGCGCTGACCCACCACTCTCGCGACGGCCAGTCCCCGTTCACGGTGGGAACGTTGCATGCATCGAGGTTGACGCCGAGGGCGGCGATCCGCCTTTCAGCTCACAGCATCGCCGGCGACCCGCCGGACCTCCTCCAGCGTCGTGACTCCGGCCACCGCGAGCCGAAGGCCGTCCTCGCGGAGGGTGAGCATCCCCTGGGAGATGGCCATGGCCTCGATCTCTCGTGTCGGGGCGCCGATGAGATACGCGATCTCGTCCGTCATGGTCATCACCTCGAAGAGTGGCACGCGGCCTCGATATCCCGTTCCTCCGCATTCGTCGCAGCCGACCGCCTTGCAGAGACGGAGGTCTCCGAAGCTTGCGGGAATTCCGATCGCCGACATCGTCTCGGGATCCGGCTCCGCGGGCTCGGAGCACGTGGTGCAGACACGTCGGACGAGACGCTGCCCGATAAGGCAGTTGATGGACGTGGCAAGGATGCTCGCCTCGATGTTCATGTCTCTCAGGCGCTCGATCGCCGACGCCGCGGTCTGCGCGTGGAGCGTCGTGAGCACGAGGTGTCCCGTCATGGCAGCGCGAAACGCGATCTGTGCGGTCTCCTCGTCGCGAATCTCGCCGACGAGGATCACATCGGGATCCGAGCGCAGAACGGTTCTGAGGCCGTTGGCGAAGCTCAGCCCTGCGCGCGGATTCACCTCGATCTGGTCGAGCCCTGCCGCGCGATACTCGACCGGGTCCTCGATCGTCGTGAGCTGGCGGTCCGGCGTGTTCAGAACCTGCAAGCACGTGTAGAGCGTCGTCGTCTTGCCCGACCCCGTCGGACCCACGACGGCGATGGCTCCGAAGGGTTGTGCGATGGCACGCTCCAGCGCGGCGCGGCTGCGTGGCCACATCCCGAGCGCGTCGAGCGAGTCGGGCGCCTCTCCCTGCGAAAGGATGCGCAGCGTTACCTTCTCGCCATGGGTCGTCGGCAGGATCGCGATCCGGACGTCGACGGCTTCTCCGTCCCTCTTGATCGACACGCGTCCATCCTGGGGGGCTCGACGCTCCGCGATGTCGAGGCCACCCATGATCTTGAGTCGGCTCGCTACCGCCGTGCCTTGCGTCCCCGCGATCGATGTCAGGTCTCGCATGACACCGTCGACGCGCACCCGCACGTGTAGCCGCCGCTGTTGTGGCGTGAAGTGGATGTCTGACGCACCGAGGTCGAGAGCTTTCGATATCGCGCGGTTGATGAACACGACTGCCGGGGTGTCATGGTTCAGATCGAGAACCGTCGCGTCGTCCTCGCTCTCGGCGGCGGTCGTGACGACGTCCTCGATGTCGATCGTCGCGTTGTCGTTCAACTTCGTGATCGCGGCGTCGATCGCCTCCGGAGCCGCCACGCACACGCGAACCGGCATCCCGAGTGCAAGCCGAAGATCGTCGGAGAAGATCACGTTCGTCGGGTCGGAGACAGCCACGACCACGTACCCTTCCTCGTCGATCTTGATCGGGATCGCCCCGTAACGCCGCGCGAGTGGCTCCGGTAGAAGCAGAGCGGCGTCGAGCTCTATCGACGCGATGTCGAGCTCGACGAAGTCGAGGTCGTGCTGCTCTGCCAGGACCCGCGTGACCTGGAGGCGCGACGCAAAACCGTTCGTGACGAGGATTTCGCCCAGACGGAGCTCTGGCTTGAGGCGTTTCTCCAGGAGCGCGATCTCGAGTTGCTCAGGTGTGACCGCACCGTCGCGTACGAGAAGGGTCCCGAGCGCTGGCCACGGGTTCCGAGCTGCTTCCATGCTGTGCCTATCGGCAGCTTGGCTCCCCTTGTTGAGGGATCCTGTCGAGTTTCGATCGCGCGCCCGGGATCGTGGCGATGCTCTCAGCTCGTACGGACGGAGCGCGGCGGTCACCGCGGAGGCGTTGTGGCATCGACAGACGTTCCTCGAGTTGGTCGCCGCAATCGTGCCCGACGACCGCGCCTCCCGTAGCTCGTACCGGTGCTATCCTTCACGTACCGCATTTCAAGGCTTGACGAAATGGGCGCATGGGCGCCCATTTTTGTTGAGGAAACGTGTTTGAGGAAGCGCCTTCTCGAACGAACCAGGAGACAGGGTGGCCGACATGCTCGCGACCGAACGAATGCTCTCCCGGGACATCGTCCCGGTGGTCGAGCGCGCGGTCCCGGGCGTCGAGGTGCTCGCCGTCGAGTTGCTCTCACCGAGTCGGTTCTGCGTGTACGTCGATCATTCGGCCGGTGTCGATCACGCGCTTTGCACCCGCGTGACGGAGATCCTCTCGGACTATCGCGGCTCGTTCACGATCGACGTCTCGTCGCCGGGCCTCGACCGCCCGCTCCGCCGTCCCGAGCACTTCCGTGCCGCGATCGGCCGTGACGTTCAGATCCGTACTGCCGCTGAGATCTCGGGCAAGAAGAAGTTTCGTGGCCCGGTCGTGGCCGCGTCCGAACGGAGTCTCCGGATCGCCGACGGCGACAGTGAGCTCGACATCCCGTACGACGCAATCGTCCGGGGCAACCTGATCGATGAGGGATAGGTGACGACATGACCCAGGAAATCATGGAAGGCATTCGCACCATCGAGCGCGAGAAGGGCATCGAGGCCGGCACGCTCGTCGCCGCACTCGAGGACGCGCTCCTTGCCGCGTACAAGAAGACACCGGGTGCGTCCCGGCACGCCGAGGTGATTCTCGACGAGGAGGGAGACTTCAGGGTCTTCTCGATCGAGATTCCGGCCGACCTCGAAGAGCGTCTGGTCGACGAGGCCCGTGAAGCCGCCATCGACGAGCTCGAGAGGATCGAGGAAGAGACCGGCGAGCGGCAGCACACGCTGATCACCGACGCCGACCTCGAGCTCGACTGGGCGCAGGTCCCGGAGGAGCTGATGGTGCGCGCCGATGCAACGCCCGAAGGCTTTGGTCGCATCGCTGCCATGACCGCGAAGCAGGTCATCCAGCAGCGCATCCGCGAGGCGGAGCGCATGATGATGTACGACGAGTACATCGATCGTCAGGGTGAGGTCGTCACCGGCATCGTCCAGCAAGCAGGGGACAGGAACAACGTGCTCGTCGACCTCGGCCGCGTCGAGGCGCTGCTCCCACGCTCGGAGCAGGTCGACGGCGAGCGCTATGAGCAGGGGTCCCGGATCAAGGCCGTCATCACCGAGGTCCGATCCGGCACGAAGGGGCCGCAGGTGATTCTCTCGAGGCGCGATCCGGAGCTCATCAAGACGCTGTTCGAGCTCGAGGTTCCGGAGATTGCGGACGGTCTCGTGGAGATCCGCGGCGTTGCCCGTGAGCCCGGGTATCGCTCCAAGATCGCTGTCGAGTCGCATACGCAGGGCGTCGACCCCGTCGGCGCGTGCGTCGGCCCGCGAGGCTCGCGTGTGCGCATGGTCGTCTCCGAGCTCCGGGGGGAGAAGATCGACATCATCCCGTGGAACTCCGAGCCGGCACGGTTCGTCGCGAAGGCGCTTTCGCCGGCTCGTGTGCGCGAGGTCTACATCGACGACGACACGCGTGAGGCGACGGTTGTCGTCCCCGACGACCAGCTTGCCCTGGCCATCGGCAAGGAAGGACTGAACGCTCGCCTGGCTGCGCGTCTGACGGGATGGAAGGTCGACATCCAGTCGGACACGGAGTTCGCGAAAGCCGAGGCGGAGGCCGCGTACGCGGGCGAGGACGACACGCAGGAGTTCTCCGGGCGCTGTGCCGCAATGCTCTCGAACGGCAAGCGGTGCCCGAATGCAGCCCTGCCGGGATCGCACTACTGTGGTGTGCCGGCGCACCAGGAGCTGCACGGGACGGCGCCTCCGGCGTCACTTCCCGAGGATGACGCCGCCGACGAGCTCGACGACATTGTCGCCGACGTCGTGGACGAGGTTGTCGCCGAGGTCGTGCTCGAGGTCGCCGAGGCGGAGGCAGTGCTCGACGCAATCGTCGAGGATGCCGTGCTCGCCGGTGAGATCACGAGCGACGAAGCGGTCGCCCTCGAGGACGCGATCGAGGAGGCCGCTGTCGAGGTCGCCGCGGAGGAGATCGCGGCCGTCGTGAGCGAGATCGCCGAGATCGCCGAGGAGGACGAGTCTTCTGCAACATGACCGCCTCGCCGGAGAGGACATGCGTTGGCTGTGGCCGCAAGGCGCCACAGTCCGAGTTACTGCGCTTCGGAGCCGTCGAGGGACGACTCACGGCCGGACGCTCGGTGCCCGGCAGGGGCGCCTACACGTGCCGCCGTCTCGTCTGCTTCGAGCGGGCAAGAGCCTCGCGCGGCTTCAATCGAGTGCTTCGCCGCACCGTGCTCGTCGATCCCCAACTCGAGCGCCACTACACTGAGAGCTGATGGCTGACGAACCCAACAAGCCGAGTCGCCCGATTCGCCCGCGTGGCGGCCCTTCCGGGCGCAAACGCCGCGTGGTCATCGACGGCGGTAATACGCGCGGCCGGGACGGCCGCCAGGCACGCGATCGCGGCGCCTCGCAGGAAACGCAGGCGCGTCAGCAGCCGGTCGCTGCACCGACTGGTCCTGTCACCGTCCCGTCGGGCGTGAGCGTCAAGGATCTCTCTGCAGCGCTCGGCATCACGGTCGCCCAGATCATCAAGATCATGATGGGGCTCGGCGAGATGGTCACCATCACGCAGTCGCTCAGCGACGACTCGGTCGTCCTGATCGCGACCGAGGTTGAGCGCGAGGTCGTGATCAAGCACGCCGCTGATGACGACTCCGAGCCCGAGGTGTTCGAGGACGCCGAGGCCGACCTCGCCGCCCGCCCGCCGGTCGTGACGATCATGGGTCATGTCGACCATGGCAAGACCACGCTCCTCGATGCGATCCGCGAGACATCCGTCGTCGATACCGAGGCAGGGGGTATCACTCAGCACATCGGTGCGTACCAGGCGGTGCTCGATGGGCGCCGGATCACGTTCCTCGATACTCCGGGTCACGAGGCGTTCACGGCAATGCGCGCACGTGGTGCGAAGGTCACCGACATCGCGATTCTCGTCGTCGCGGCCGACGACGGTGTGATGCCGCAGACACGCGAATCCATCTCGCATGCGCGCGCCGCAGGGGTTCCGATCGTGGTCGCCGTCAACAAGATCGACGTTCCGAACGCCAATCTCGATCGCGTTCGCTCCGAGCTCGCAACCGAAGGGCTGCAGCCCGAGGAGTGGGGTGGCACGACGCAGTTCGCAGAGGTCTCGGCCAAGCAGAGGCTCAATCTGGACGAACTGCTCGAGAAGCTCTTGCTGGTTGCCGATGCCGAGCTCGACCTCCGGGCCAATCCGACCGCCGAAGCATCGGGCCCGATCATCGAATCCCGCCTCGACGTGGGCCGTGGCCCTGTGGCGACGATGCTCGTGCACCGCGGCACTCTGCGCGTCGGCGATGCGATCGTGGCGGGCGACGCATCAGGAAAGGTGCGCGCACTGTACGACTACAAGGGCGAGAAGGTGAAGGAGGCAGGGCCGGGCGAGCCCGTCGAGATCCTGGGCTTCGATCGTCCACCTCCCGCCGGCGAGCTCGCCCGCGTCGTCGAGCACGAGCGCCTCGCGAAGGATCTCGCTCAGAAGCGCGCCGGGCGTCTCCGCCGCGAGCAGCTCGCGCAGCGCTCGAAGCGCGGCGTCTCGCTCGAGAGCCTCTTCACACAGATGCAGGAGGGTGTCGTCCAGGATCTGAACATCGTCCTGAAGGGCGACGTCCAGGGCTCGGTCGAGGCTCTGCTCGGCGAGCTCGGCAAGATCCAGCATTCCGAGGTGCGCGTCAACGTGATTCATACGGGTGTCGGCGGCATCACGGAGAACGACATCAACCTTGCGTCGGCGTCGAACGCTCTCGTGATCGGCTTCAACGTGCGTCCGAGTGCGGAGGCGCGAGCGCTCGCCGACCGCGAGGGAGTCGACATCCGCACCTATCGCGTCATCTACCAGCTGACCGACGAAATCCAGCAGGCGCTCGTCGGCATGCTCTCCCCGGTCCAGACGGAGGAGACGATGGGTGAGGCCGAAGTGCGCGCTCTGTTCAAGGTCTCGCGCCTCGGCACGATTGCCGGCTGCATGGTCACGACGGGGACGATCCGCCGGAACGCGCAGGTGCGGGTCGTGCGCGACGGCACCGAGATCTACGACACGTCGATCGCGCAACTCAAGCGCTTCAAGGACGATGCTCGCGAGGTCACCGAGGGATTCGAGTGCGGAATCCTGCTCGACGGGTACAACGACCTCAAGGAGGGTGACATTCTCGAGGCGTACGAGACCAAGCAGGTCGAGCGGACGGATCTTGCCGAAGCAGCTCGCGTGCCCGCCGCCGAGTCGCCCGAGGCATCGGCCACGGACGCCGCCGACGACGACGACGAGTGATCCGGCTGGCCGTTCCGGCCGTCAGCCGCAACGACGTCCCGCGGGATCGCTTCAATAGGACCGTGGCGACGGGCTTCATCGGCATCTACACGTTCGAGATCCACCTTCCCGAGAGCCATTCGCTGAAGGAGAAGCGCATGGTGCTGCGGTCTGTCAAGGCGCAGCTTGCGAATCGCGTCTCGTGCTCGATCGCAGAGGTCGACCACCACGACGTGTGGCAGCGTTCTCGGCTGACCCTTGCCTGCGTCGCACGTGAGGCCGCCGAGGCGGAGCGCCTGCTCGACACGGCCGAGCGCTGGCTCGCAGCGCAGGAGTTCGAGCTTCTCTCACATGAACGCGACCTCGTGAGCTTCGATGACTAGAAACCCTTCGCGATCCCCGCGGATGCGACGCGTCGACGAGGCGATCAGGGCGGTCGTCTCCGAGACGATCCCGTCGTTGAAGGATCCCCGGATCGGGTTCGTCACCGTGACAGGGGTCGTCACGACTTCCGATCTCGCCCAGGCGACGGTCTGGCTGAGTGTCTACGGTGGCTCGAAGCAGCGGGCGGCGACGCTCACCGCCCTCGAGAGCGCCGCGGGCATCCTGCAGGCGCGCGTCAATCACGATCTTCGGCTGCGGCGGACGCCGCAGCTGATCTTCCAATACGATCCGTCAGTCGAGGATGGTGTGCGCATGTCCAAGCTGATCGACGATCTCGACCCCGGCCCGGCGGATGTGAGTGGCGATGACGACGACAGCTGATCTCGCCGCAGTCGTCGAGGCGTTGCGCTCGAACGAGCGCTTTCTCGTCACCTCGCACGAGAACCCTGACGGCGATGCCCTCGGATCGCTCCTCGCCATGCACCTCGCGCTCGTCGAGATCGGGAAGGAGAGCGCGATGGTCGTCGTCGGCGACGGGCCACTGCCGGCCGAGTACGCGTTCCTCGACCTCGTGGGGACGGGGCTCCTTACCGAGGTGCCGGATGATCTGACGACCCGCGTTCTCGTTGCGGTCGACTGCGCGCAGGCGACGCGCCTCACAGATGCGCGTCTTCTCGACGCGTCGCTCGTGCTCAACATCGACCACCACCACGACAACAGCCGGTTCGGCGCCGTGAACCTCGTCGTCGACGGCGCCTCGTCGACGGCAGAAGTTCTGGCCGATGTGTTCTCTGCGCTGGGGGTGCCGTTGACATCTGACATCGCGGAGGCGCTCTACACGGGTCTCGTCACCGACACCGGCCGCTTCCAGTACACGAACACGACGCCGAAGTCGCTCCAGCTCGCGGCCGATCTCCTGGAGGCGGGGGCTGATCCCCAGCGCGTCTTCCAGGCGGTATACGAGTCGATGCCGTTCCCGAAGATGAGGCTCCTCGCCCGCGCACTCGAGCGGGCCGAGCTCCACGCCGACGGTCGCGTCGTGATCTCGTACATCGTGCGCGACGACTTCGGCGAGGTCGGTGCCCTCGAGCCCTACTCAGAGGGGATCATCGACGTTCTCCGCGGCGTCGAAGGCGTCGAGCTCGCTGCCCTCATCAGGGAGCCTCCACGAGACAGCGGCCCTCGACGGAAGGTCTCGCTGCGTTCATCGAGCGAGCGCGTCGACGTCTCGGCCATCGCTCGGAAGTCGAACGGCGGCGGACACCGGCAGGCGGCGGGCTTCTCGAGCGACCTACCTCTCGACGAGGTGATCGCGTTCATCCTCGGTGAGTACGCGGTGCTCGAGGCCCCGCCTCGCTGAGGGCCTCGACGATGGCGATTCCGAAAGGGCTCGAGCCGACCGGCGTGATTCTCGTCGACAAGCCTGCCGGCCCTTCCTCGTTTGCCGTTCTTGCAGACGTGCGCGCGAAGACACGCGCGAAGACCGGGCACGCCGGGACACTCGATCCGTTCGCAACCGGCCTCCTCCTCTTGTTGTCCGGAAGGGCAACTACGATGGCGTCATGCTTCGTCGGGCTGTCAAAGCGCTATCTCGTGGACGTCGATCTCTCGCGGCGGACGACGACGGGAGATCCGGAGGGAGAACTCCTCGAGGAGCGGGATCCACCAGATCGCGACGAACTCGAGGCGTCGCTCGTGGGCCTCCGCGGTGACGTCGAGCTGCCGATACCGACGGCCTCGGCTGTGAAGATCGGCGGTGAGCGTGCTTACCGGCTGCACCGCAAGGGCATCGTCGTAGACATGCCGCTGCGCCGCTCGCGGGTCGACGCGCTCGACGTCATCGCGTATACGGACGGAATCGCCACCCTCGACGCCTCCGTCAGCTCCGGGACGTACATCCGCTCCATAGCGGACGCGCTCGGAGGCCACTGCGCTTCGCTCCGACGAACGGAAGTCGGGCCGTTCAACGTCGCCGAGGCGGATGCAGACCGGGTGTTGCTGCTCGAGGACGCCCTCGGCAGGATAGGAATGACGCTCGCCGAGGCGGACGCCGATCGCCGGGCGCGGGCCGACGCAGACCGGCGTCGATCGGCGACCGCGATATCTGCAGCAGGCCGGATGGCGGAGGCGTCACAAGCCGACGGCCGAACACCGGCAGGGCCGGATCCTGCCGGTGTCCGAGCAGGCCGTGCAACTCCTGCGATCCCGAGCAGCGATTCGCTCGATTCGGAGGGAATCGGGTAATGCGGATCGCGCACGCGCCCGGGCAACTCGAGCGCCAGCCGCGCGCCGTTGCGATCGGGACGTTCGACGGCGTCCACCGCGGGCATCGCGCCGTCGTCGGTGCGGCCATCGACACGGGACTGGCGCCGACGGTGATCACGTTCGATCCACATCCACGGATCGCGCTCGGGAACCACGTCGAGTTGATCACGACGCTCGAGCGTCGGCTCGAGCTCCTCGCGGCAGCCGGGGCCGAGTCGACACTGATCGCGTCGTTCACACCCGAGTTGATGGCGCTCGAGCCCGAGGTGTTTGCGGAGAGGTATCTGCGGGCGATCGGCGCGGAAGCGATCGCGGCAGGGGAGAACTTCCGCTTCGGCGCTCGCCGTCGCGGCGACCTCGAGCTCCTGGAGCGTCTCGGATTCGAGATCCTCGCGGTCGAGATGGTCCCGGAGGTCTCCTCCTCGGCGATCCGATCGGCGCTCCACGAGGGCGATGTCGGCGCGGCGGCAGCCATGCTCGGGCGCCCGTACGAGCTGGACGGCGTCGTGGTCTCGGGTGATCAGCGTGGTGGCACGCTCGGCTACCCGACGGCGAATCTCGCCATCGATCCGCAGGTGATCTGCCCCCGGTACGGGATCTACGCCGGCGCCGCGCTCGATCACCGCGCCGCGGTCTCGATCGGCACCAACCCGCACTACGGTGGCACGGAGCGGCGCATCGAACCGTTCCTGCTCGATTTCGACGGCGACCTGTACGGCAAGCGACTGGTCGTCGAGGTGTGGGCACGGCTTCGCGAGGAGCAGGCCTTCGCATCGGAAGCGGAGCTCGTCGCCCAGATCGGGCGTGACGTCGAGGCGACACGCTCGGCCGTCCGGCCGCTGACCGGCTGAGTCGTAGCGCCCTACGTTCCGCGCAGGAGCGCCCCGGGATTGAGTACCTGGTGCGGCTCCCCGAGCGCGAAGGCGTCGATCTGGGCGAACGCCTGCACGAAGTAGCTCTCGTACGTCTCCCACGTGACGTACCCGAGGTGCGGGGTCGCGAGGAGCAGCGGGTGTCGGAGCAGCGGGTCGGCGGCCGCCGGCTCCTCGTCGAAGACGTCGATCGCTGCGCGTGCAGGCGTGCCGGCGGTGAGGGCAGCATCGAGCGCTCCGAGCTCGATCAACCCCGCGCGCGCCGTGTTGACGAGCAGCGCATCGCTCTTCATCGAGGCGAGGAGTCGTTGTGTGACGATCCCGCGTGTCTCGGGCGAGAGCTTCAGGTGCAGGCTCACGACATCCGACCGCTGGAAGAGCGCATCGAGATCGGGATCCACCTCGATGCCGTCGGCTCGTGCGCGTTCGAGCGACGCCGCGCGTCCCCATGCGAGCACGGTCATCCCGAGTGCGCGACCGTAGCGGGCGACGAGCGCGCCGATCGTCCCGTAGCCGACGATCCCGAGGGTTCGGCCATGGAGCTCGATGCCGACCGTCGTCTGCCACGTACCCGAACGCAGCGCGACCACGTCCTCGACGATTCGCCGAGCCGAGGAGAGGATAAGCGCCAGGGTGAGCTCCGCCGGACGCGTGAGGCGACCCTCCTCCGGTGCTTACGACGACGCCGCGCTCGGTGCACGCGTCGACGTCGATGTGCGGTACCCCACGACCGGTCTGGCAGATCAGGCGGAGATGGGGGAGGAGATCGAGCAGGCGGGGCGTCGATCGGCGTTCTCTCGCGGATCAAGACGACCGCCTCGGCGTCACCGATCTGCGCAGCGCGATCGGCGAGGTCGACAGGGGGCCGTGTTCGGACGAGCGATCTCATGATCCGAACCGAGCGGACACGTCGGAGAAGCACCGAAGATCGTTCGACGACACCCTGGTAGTCCTCCATGACGACGACCCGCATGACGCGACCCTAGTCGAAGGGGCCGTGAGTCTCCACCGGCTCGGTCATGCGATGGAAACCCGCATGGGTGCTACCATCCCGCCGGACCCTCTCTCGGCCGGCCGTGTCTTCCTTCACGCCGTGCTTGGAGTGTGGAACCTCGACACAAGGAGGACGTATGCCCCTCACCAAGGAAGTCAAGCAGGAACTGATCGACAAGCATGGCCGCACGTCGACCGACACGGGCTCGCCCGAGGTACAGGTCGCGATGCTGACCCGTCGGATCAACGACCTCACGGAGCACCTTCGCACCCATGGGAAGGATCACCACTCGCGTCGTGGTCTGTTGAAGCTCGTTGGGCGCCGTCGTCGGTTCCTCACGTACATGCAGAAGAACGACCTCGAGGGCTATCGCGCCCTCATCAAGGAACTGGGCCTGCGCCGCTAGGTCGACGACCGAGGCGCACGTCCCACCGGCGGAAGGTGGGTGTTTGATCGAGCCGTGCCCGGGAGCACGGTTGGCTCAAACTTCCACCTTCCGAAACAGAAGAAGGAAGGAACAACACATATGAGCATCGCAACCGGGCGTCAAGCCACGGTGTCGGTCGAGATCGGTGGTCAGGAGATCACGTTCGAGACCGGCAAGGTCGCGAAGCAGGCCGACGGCGCGGTCGTCGTCCGCTCCGGCGACACGATGATCCTCGCAACAGCCGTCGGTCGGCAGGAGGCCCGCCCCGATGCGGACTTCTTCCCGCTGACGATCGACGTCGAGGAGCGGATGTACGCCGCCGGGAAGATTCCCGGTGGCTTCTTCAAGCGCGAGGGCAAGGCGTCCGAACGGGCGACCCTGACCGCGCGGATGATCGATCGCCCGATCCGGCCTCTCTGGCCGAAGGGCTTCCGCAACGAGGTGCAGGTGATCTGCACCGTCCTCTCCGCGGACATGGTCCACGGGCACGACATTCTCTGCATCAACGGTGCCTCCGCCGCACTCGCCATCTCGCCGCTGCCGTTCCTCGGCCCGGTCGGGGCGGTGCGCGTGGCGCGTATCGACGGCGAGCTCGTCGTCAACCCCACGCTGATCGAGGCGGATGAGGACTCCGATCTGGACCTGATCGTCGTCGGTACGCGTGATGCCCTGACGATGATCGAGGCCGGTGCAGACCAGGTGCCGGAAGACACGATGCTGGCCGCGTTCGAGCTCGCCCACGGCGAGATCAAGCGCATCTGCGACGTGATCGACGATCTGCGCGAGCAGGTCGGCAAGCCGAAGTGGGTCGATACGGCCCTTACGGCCGAGCTCGAGGCGTCGCATGGCGACGCGATCTGGCAGCGCATCCAGGCCCAGGGCCTCAGCGCTGCCGGCGCGATCATCGACGAGATCGTCGCGGCCACGTGCCCCGAGATCACGCTCGAGTCGACCGAGGGCGACATGGTGCAGGAGATGCAGACCCGCGCTGGTCTTGCACTCATTCTGGACAAGCAGCGGCTCGTCGCCGTCGAAGGCCCGGTCCGCGAGCAGTTCGAGGCAGACCTGCGTGAGCTGACGGACGCGGAGCAGGACTCCAAGTACCTCAAGTCGCGCAAGCGCTCGAACCTCTACGACCGCGTCATCGATGGCGTGCAGCTGCCGTTCCCGTCCGGAGATGGAGAGTCGAACGGTAAGGACGGTGTCACGAAGTCGTGGGTCAAGAAGGCAGCGGACGCGGTCTACAAGGACCTCGTGCGGAAGAAGATCGCCGTCGACAAGCGCCGACCCGACGGTCGTGGCACGGAGGAGATCCGGCCGATCAACGTCGAGGTCGGTTTCGCGCCGCGGACGCACGGCTCCGGCCTGTTCACGCGTGGCGAGACGCAGATCCTCACGCTCTGCACGCTCGGTACCGCGAAGGAAGGTCAGCGGATAGACGACCTCTCACTGGAGCAGGATCGCCATTACATCCACCACTACAACTTCCCGCCATACTCGGTCGGTGAGACCGGGTTCATGCGGGGGCCGAAGCGCCGCGACATCGGTCACGGGGCGCTCGCGCAGAGGGCACTCGAGGCCGTCGTCCCGGGGCCAGAGGAGTTCCCGTACACGATCCGCCTCGTCTCGGAGACGCTCGAGTCGAACGGCTCGTCGTCGATGGGATCCGTCTGCGGCTCGACGATGTCGATGATGGACGCCGGCGTTCCGATCAAGGCTCCGGTCTCCGGCATCGCCATGGGCCTCGTCAAGGAGGGCGACGACTACGTCATCCTCACCGATATCCAGGGAGCCGAGGATCACCTCGGTGACATGGACTTCAAGGTCGCAGGCACCGAGGACGGGATCACGGCGCTGCAGATGGACATCAAGATCACCGGCGTCACCCAGGAGATCATGCGCGATGCGCTGCAGCAGGCGAAGCGGGCGCGGACGGAGATCCTCGCCAAGATGGCCGAGGCGATCGCCGAGCCGCGGGCCCAGCTCGCAGACCACGCTCCGCGCATCTCGTCGGTGCAGATCAACCCCGAGTTCATCGGCATGGTGATCGGCAAGGGTGGCGAGACGATCCGTGGCCTCGAGGCCGACTACGACGTGCAGATCGACATCGGTGAAGATGGCACGATCCTCGTCTACGCGACCGAAGGCACGAAGGGCGATGCAGCGGTCGCAGCGATCACCGCCCTGACGAAGTCACCGGAGGTGGGGGACACCTACACCGGGAAGGTCGTCAAGACGACCGAGTTCGGCGCCTTCGTCGAGCTCAAGAAGGGCACGGACGGCCTGCTCCACGTCTCGAACGTCGGCCCGGGGCGCGTCGCGCACATCGAGGACGTGATGGCACGCGGCGACATCGTCGACGTGATCGTGCAGGAGGTCGACAAGGACAGGGGTCGGATCGGCCTCAAGCTCGTCGCCAAGCACGAGGACGGCGGGCTCGTCATGCCCGACGTGCTGATCGAGCGGGCGAAGGACGCCCCGCCGCGTGAGCCGCGCCCACCGCGCGAGGACCGTGGCGGCCGTGGCGGTCGCGACCGCCGGTAGCAAGCGCGCGGATCGGAGCTCACCGGGGAGGCAGCTGGCTGCCTCCCCGGTGCCGTTCTCCGATCGTTCTGGAGCCGTCGGGGCATCGTGACACTGGCGCAGGCGATGGGACCAGGCTTCGCTGTGGGGCGTGATCGCTCTACCTTTGGGTGCGTGACCCGGGCCACTCCGCTGCAGGAGCGTCGTCTTTGGAGACTTGGGAGTCCTATTTGCAGGTGATGCTGAGTGTTCCTTTGCCTGTGTATACGTGCGCGTTTGCCGACTCGTCGAGTTCCTTGAATGTCTGCGTCCAGCGAATCGTCTTTCCGTCCACTGCCGCCGGTTCGGCCCCTCCGATCTCGAGGAGACGAGCACGTAGATCTGGTCGCTGTTGGGGAACTCGATACCGGCGTCACTCTGTGACCACTTCCCGTTCAAGAAGAACTGGGTCATGTCGAACGTCGAACCCTGGTCACTCGTTCCCTTGACCTCGATCGAGCCAGCCGCTGGCGAATCGGAACTCTCGGGCTGAAACGAGCATTCGGTGACCGTGATCGCGAACGTGCGGCCGTCGTCAAGTTCGAGCATGCCGTGCCGGCGCCGGCGCCGGGCCGGTGGTGGCAGAGTTATCGCTCGTCTCAGCCTCGGGTTCCGTCGTCTCGGTGTCTACGGTCGCGTCCTGCGAGGCGGTCTCGTCTGTCACAGTGGACTCGTCGGCAGCGGTCTCGTCTGTCACAGCCGTCTCGGTTTCCGCCGATGCTGCCGAGTCACCCTCGCCACGACACGCGGTGACCGCAAAGACGAGTGAGACGAGCACGACCACAGCCCCGATGATCCAGCGAATCCTCACGCTCTCCCCTTCCGAACGAGCGAACCGCAGGCGTAACTCGGGGACAGACCCCTACCGAGGCTCGCAGTTTCCGAAGGGCGCTCAGACACGCCACACGACCGATACCCGGCCGACCCTCTCCCAACAGTGAGAGGCCTCCGCAGACCAAGCAAGCATTACATATGCAACCAGGGGGAGTCCACTCAACGAACGACGACGTTCATATGACGGTACCGAACGCTGGCGCAAGCGGGGTCGGTTACCGAGGGTTCCCGCGCTCAACGCGCAGACCCGCGCCCTCGTCGCTTCGCTCCTCGGCGAGTCGGACTTACCCACAGCAACAGAGGCATTCACGGTTTCGGGGAGCATTCCGGCGCTCGCGCAGGCGAGAGGCGTGCTTCCTCCCGGCTGTCATGTTTAATTGGCTGGGTGAGTGCCGGGCTCGAGTGCATAGGGAACACACCGATAGTGCGGCTGGTATCAGTAGAGCCGAGGGTGGTGCCGAGGTCTGGGCGAAATGGGAGGGCGCAAACCCCACCGGCAGCATGAAGGACCGGATGGCGGTCGGGATGATCGCCCACGCCGAGCAGGCAGGGATCCTGCGGCCGGGGATGCGTGTGGTTGAGTACACGGGAGGAAGCACCGGTAGCTCACTGGCCATGGTGTGTGCAGCTAAGGGCTACCTTGCTCGATTTGTCACTGCAGACTGCTTCGCGCAGGAGAAGACGCAGACGATGCGCGCCTTCGGTGCGGACGTGGAGGTGCTGGAGAGCGAGGGAGGAAGAGTCACGCCCGCGCTGTTCGACCGCTTCAAGGAGCGCATCGCGGAGCTGGCTGCGGAACCTGAGACGTGGTGGTCCGAGCAGTTCGTGAATCCCGGCAATCGCACCGGCTATCACGGGCTCGGCCGTGAGATCGTCGACCAACTGGGCGAGGTCGACGGGTTCGCGATGGGCGTCGGCACCGGCGGGGCGTTCTCCGGCGTCGCAGAGATCCTTGCCGACCACAATCCGTCCGTCTGTTGTGTCGCCGTCGAGCCTGCGAGTTCGCGCAACCTCTCGGGCGGCGAAGTCGGCGGCCACCGGCTCGAGGGAATCGGCGTCGGCTTCCTGCCGCCGGGCGTGCGCCTCGACCTCGCGGAAAGCATCGAGGCAGTCAGCGATGAGGAGGCGTTCACCGCAGCGCGCGCTCTCGCACGGCAGGAAGGCATCTTCGCCGGACAGACATCCGGTGCCAATCTCGTCGCAGCGCGACGACTCGCCGCTCGACTCGGCACTGGGGGAAGAGTGGTCACCCTCCTGATCGACACCGGCCTCAAGTACCTCGCCGGAGACCTCTACGCGAGCCACCCCACGGAGTAGACGCGCAGACTCGGCGCTCTTCGGGTGTCTGTGAGACTCGGCGGGCTGGTCTGTCTGGGGTTGTTGCCAGCCTGGTGTCGTGCTGCTGCTTGTGACTCGTCGGGTGACTGGCCGCCGTGGGGTGTGCCTTTCCTAATGATTCGTCCGGGTGGCAGGGCGGCGCCGGTCTGGCGCCCGCTGTTGGCTTGATCAGGAGCTTGTCCACCCTTGTGGGGGTGTGACTCATCACAGTCTTGCCGTTGCGGTTTCCCTGCACTCAGACCGGCGTCACCGGACCCTACGAGTCGAATTCGGAGGATCAGAAGTGATGCTTGCAGATCAGGTGGATTACGTGGTTGGTGTCGACACGCATCGCGACGAGCATGTGCTTGCGGTTGTGGTCGCGTCGACGGGTGCGGTTGTGGCGCAGCGGTCGGTGGCGACGACGGCTCGCGGCTACGGTCAGGCGTATCGGTGGGCTGCTGAGCACGCCGGCGGGCGGCGTGTGTGGGCGGTCGAGGGCGCAGGTCATTACGGTGCCGGGCTCGCCCGTCACCTCAGCGGTCGCGGTGAGAGGGTGCTCGAGGCCGGCCGTGCACCGCGCAACGAGCGGCGGCTGCGCGGCAAGGACGATGGGCTCGACGCGATCCGCGCTGCCCGCGCGACGCTGAGCGGCGACGAGCTCGCGTCACCGAAAGCGGGGCAACGCCAGGAAGCGCTGCGGCTCCTGCTGCTCGCTCGTAGCAGTGCGGTGGACGTTCGAAGGCTGGCGCTCGTGCAGCTGCGCAGCGTGATCGTGACCGCACCCGATCAGCTCCGCCAGGAGCTACGAGGCCTATCGCAGACGCGGCTAGTCGAGCGCTGTCGGCTGCTTGCGCCGCTCGAGCACGCGGACCCCGGACGAGCTCGCCGCGACGCTCGTGCTGCGCACCCTCGCTCGGCGTATCCAGGCAGCGACCGAGGAAGCAGCAGAGCTACAAACGGAGATCCTCGCCCACGTGCGCGCGCTCGCCCCACGGCTGCTCGACGAGCCTGGTGTCGGCCCGATCGTCGCAGCCCAGCTGATCGTCAGCTGGTCACACAAAGGCCGCGTCCGCTCCGAAGCAGCGTTCGCTCGGCTCGCCGGCGCCGCACCGATCCCCGCCTCTTCAGGCCAGACGACCCGGCAGCGGCTCAGCCGCGGCGGCGACCGACAACTCAACCGAGCACTGCACACCGTGATCCTCCACCGCCGCCTGCACGACCCGACCACCAAGGCTTACATCGCCCGCCGCGTCGCCGAAGGCAAGACCAGCCGAGACGCCGTCCGCCTCCTCAAGCGCTACCTCGCCCGCCACCTCTACCGCGTCCTCAACAGCGAGCCGCTCATGACTTGACAGTCATAGGAGCATCATTCCCCAACGCTGGCGCAGGCGACGGCGGTCACCCCTGAGGAGAGACTGAAGTCTCTCCCCCTCGCCTCGTTGGAGGCGGTCAGAGCCTTCGGGCTCTGACCAGGGTCTCGCCCGCGGGAGAACGACCCAGGGGTAGGGGAACATTGCCGTGCACTCGACCGGCCCTCTGTCTCAGGGCCTGAGCAGTTTCCAGTCCCCCTCGGAGACGACCTCGACGTTGCCGTCGACCACCTTGATGGCGGTCTCGTCGTCGATCGCGTACGCCGGACCCGACAGGCCGGCGGCCCATCGTTCTGCACCGGCCATCGTGTTCTGCGGCAGATCCTCGTTATCCAGGTGCGGGAAGATCGAGAAGTCGACGACTCCGAGCGCGCTGTCGCCGCCGGAGGGCGGCTTCCAGCCGACGAAGTCCTCTCCGATCCTGGGGGTCATGACCATGCTCCCGGCGCTCAGTCCCACCCAGACCGTCTCGTCCAGCGATGGCAGGAGGTCCGCCAGTCCGGACTCGCCGCATCCAGTGGCGCAGATACAGGGCATCGCCACCTGAGACCAGCAGGACATCGGTCTCCTGAACCAGGGGCACCCACCGCTCCTCGTCGATGCTGGGGAGCGCCGTCAACTCGAGCACTCCCAACGACTTCCACCCCAATTCGCACATGGGGCAGCGGGGCTCCTGCCCGCTGATGAACTGCCATGCCTTCACGCCCGGCCCGACCCACGGGTGCCCGTACATCGCGGTGGGAATGCAGAGGGCGCTGGCCTCGCTGATCGGCTTGCCCAGGAGGTCGACCAGCGCTTTCTCGATGCTCGGGTTCTTGATGCCAGCGGACGTGAGCAGAAGCTTCATGCGGCCTCCGGGGGTCGTTGGTGCAGAGGCGAGAACGTCTTCCGATCCGCACGCTAGTAGAGACGGCCGCGCCAACGAAACCCATGCGGTTCCTGCCAGATCCAGCGTCACGCTTCACGGGCACTCCCGGACGCCGGCGCACGCGAGTTGAGCTTCGCTACCGACGTGCTACGAACCTGCTCGCTGCCAGACGGACACGTGCTTGCGGCTCTCGCTCGTGAACGGCGAGCGGTCCCAGTCCTCCCAACGCTCGCGTAGCTGCATCCCGGCCAGGCGGGCCATGAGGTCGAGCTCTGCCGGCCACGCGTAGCGGAAGGGGATCGAGGATTTGCGCCAACCGTCGCCCTCCGGCCAGAGATGGTGGGAGACGAGCCCCTGGTTGGCAACGTCGTACTCGTCCAGGCCGATGTGATCAGGACTGACCTCGAACGGGTGGAAGCGTTCGGCGGGCGGGAGACGTTGCAGGTCGGGCGTAAACACCTCGATCACGAACACGCCGCCTGACTCCAGATGGTCTGCGGCGTTCTGGAAGCACGCGACCTGGTCGTCTTGCTTGGTCAGGTTGCAGATCGTGTTGAAGACGAGGTAGACGAGAGAGAACGTCCCGTCGACGCGGGTTGTCGCGAAGTCGCCGATCGCCGTCGATGACCTGCTCGGCGCCCGGCTTCTGGCGGAGCCTCGCGACCATCGCTTCCGAGAGGTCGATGCCGTGGACGCGAACACCACTTTGTGCGAGCGGCAGCGCCACTCGACCGGTACCGATACCGAACTCGACCGCCGTGCCGTCGCCTGCGAGCGCAGCGAGGAAGTCGACCGTCGGGCCGAGAACGTCCGGGCTGAACATCGGACCGCCGTCGTACCTCTCCGCGACCTCTTCGCCGAAGTAGTCCGTCTTCATGGAAGGAGACCGTACCGCTGACCGTGGGACGCACAATCGTGACTCAAATCCCGCATCCCGCCCGTACGGCGTGCAGCCGTGTCTCTTAGCCCGGTCAGGTCCCGACGGCCATGTCGGGCATGAACTCCCGGACTTCTTGCGCGCAGCGGCAGGCGGCGGCGTTCTTGGCAGCCCGAACGAGCGCCTCTTCGCGCAAGGGCACGTCGGCGATACAGAGCCAGCCGAAAGTCTCCGGGCACGAGCCGTCGGTCACCGTCCCGTCGGTGGTCACGACGCTTGCTCTCTGGTCCTCCAGTCCGCCGCCGAAGGCCAACCGCCGGAATCCATGGCTTCATGTACCACCTCGTGCGAGGTCCTGACACGGCGGGCCTGTCCTTTCGGGATACGTGGTCCATCGCGTGGGCATCGAACGAGATCAGGTATCGCGTCATGTGCTGTCCATCCGCTTCATCGCCCAGTAGACGAGCCCTCCGGTCCACGCGAACCCGATCACTCCACCGAGATAGACGTTCATCGGGCCGTTCGGTGCGAGGAATCCGGACTTCCCGAAGACCGTGACGGTCTCCACGGCCTGCTCGACGAAGAAGATGACGCTCAACCACATGAGCCACCGCGGAATGAGCGGCGATGCTCCCAACCCGAGTGCCGCGACCGCCACCGCCATCGTCGTCGTCGATCCGTTGACGAGCGGCCCCCAGTAGTTGGGTATGTCGAAGATGGTGCGAGCGGCTCCGGGGTCGAGACCTTCCGGATGGAGCGCCAGCCCCGCCCAGAACCAGGCCTGAACTTGTGCTGTGATGGCGAATCCGAGCACGCCGGCCAGGAAGATGTACCGATGGGGCCGAGGGATCAGCGCAGATACGAGGCCACCGAAGATCCCGAGACCGAGCGACACGAACGCTGCCGTCCACGCGTAGATGCGGGCGTTCGAGCCGTTGTCTGTGAACCATTGAACGATCTCCGTGCCGGTCGACTCGGCGGTCGGGTACCCGCTCCCGAGAGCGATGAAGCCGGCGATATAGAAGCCGCCCGTTGCCAGAATCGTGACCAACAGAACTCGCGACGATCTCATGTGCGCACGCACCTCCCCACGACGCCACGGTGCACAAGCGATGGCCCGGCCCGGTATCGCCGAGGGCGTCGTCTCTGGTGGACAAGCTGTTCGAAGAGTTCCCAGTCTTGCAGGTTCGACGGTCGAGAGGACACGACGCCTCGGGAATGCTCGGCGACCGCACGCTCTGGGAGACCGTCGAATCCGTTCCGTGATAGACATTCCTTGTGGCCGAAGTCCTGCTCTTCCATCATGCGCTGGGTCAGACGACAGGCTTTCTCGCGTTCGCGGACGACCTGCGTGCGGCGGGGAACGTCGTCCACACACCGGACCTATACGACGGGAACACGTTCACCGACCTCTCAGAGGGCGTCGACTACGCCAAGCGAGTCGGTTTCGGGACGATTGCAGACCGCGGGCGGCTCTCCGCTGAATCGTTGCCGGAGTCGCTCGTATACGCCGGTTTCTCGCTCGGGGTGATGCCCGCGCAGATGCTGGCCCAGACACGCCCGGGCGCACGGGGTGCACTCCTTTTCAGCGCTGCGATTTCGGCCTCCGAGTTCGGCGGCGCATGGCCGTCCGGCGTGCCGCTTCAGATCCATCTCATGGACGGCGACGAGTGGGCGCTCGAGGACCTCCCAGCTGCGCGCGAGCTCGTCGAGTCAACGGACGGCGCGGAGCTGTTCCTCTATCCGGGCGATGGTCATCTCTTCGCGGACAGCAGCGTGCCGGACTACGACGAAGGCGCTGCAATACTCCTCGGCGAGCGGGTTCAGGCGTTCTTGACGACCGTCGGGTAGTCGCGTCACGGCGCGTCGAGGCGCACTATGGAATCGGCTCGTGTCGGGGCTCGACGTCGACCTGAACCGCGTCTCGGCCTCGTCGACTGAACCGGGTCGTTCAACCCGGTCGCGACCCGCGGATCGCGCAAGAACGATCAAGCAACGCGATTCCGTCTACTGGCACGATCGAAGCATGCACGCCGGTGATGCCTTCGCAAGCTTTCTCGAATTCCTGGCCGATTCGCTCGACGACCATCGCACTTCGGGCGATGAGTTTGCGGCGCGGGCTCATCTATCCCGGTTTCACTTCGACCGGCTCGTGTCTGCTGCGGCGGGTGAGCCTCCGGCCGCCTTTCGCAGGCGCGTGCTCCTCGAGCGGGCCGCGCACCGACTCATCACGACCGGCGACGAGGTGCTACCCGTAGCGCTCGACGCCGGCTACGCCTCGCATGAGGCGTTCACCAGGGCGTTCACGCAGGCCTATGGCGACGCTCCGTCGAGATGGCGGCGCAGGCCCTCGGGCTTCCGGCTCGCAGCGGCGAGCGACGTCCACTTCCACCCACCCGGGGGCCTTCGCATCCCGGCCGACAGAAAGGTGACCGGCATGGACCTTCTCACCCGCATGGTCGAACATCACGTCTGGCTCGTCTCGGAGATGCTGACCCGCGCGGAGCGACTACCCGACGCCGTTCTCGACGGGACGATCGATCTGCCCGTCGAGGGGATCGACGACGACCCGACCCTCCGCTCGCTCCTAGCTCGACTCGTCGGGCAGGTCGCCATGTGGGAAGCGGTCATGGAGAGCGAGCCATACGACTTCGGAGCCGAGCGCAGCCAGACCATCGCCGAGCTGCGCACTGCGCTTTCAACGGCGGGGCCGGGTTTCGTCGATCGCGTGCGGGCGATCGGCAACGAAGGGCGCTTCGACGAGACATTCGTCGACGCCGCGTGCAGCCCGCCGCAGATCTTCACCTACGGAGGGATGGTCGCTCACGTTCTCACGTTCGCCGCACACCGGCGGACGCTCGTGTGCGGGGCACTACACGACGCCGGCATCACCGACCTCGGAAGCGGTGATCCGATGCTCTGGGTCGCCGCGGCTTGAGAGGCAGTCGAGCTACCGAGTGATCATCGGGTCGCGGCGCCGCACGCGCCGTCACGCTCCGTGCCCCGACGGGCTCTACGAGTAGGCTGCAGCGCATGGACCAGCACAGGATGACCACCCTCCGCGGCGGCGAGCGTGTGATCACGGAGCGCATCGAGGGCGTCCGCTCGGCGTCGCTCGGGCTGTGGATCGGCGCCGGATCGCGTGACGAGCCGCCCTCGAAGGCGGGTGTGTCGCACTTCATCGAGCATCTCCTCTTCAAGGGGACGGCAAGGTACGACGCGGTGCGCATCGCCGAGCTGTTCGACACGATGGGAGGCGAGCTCAACGCCGCCACATCGCGCGAGACGACGGTCGTCTACACGCGCGTCCCGGACGATCACGTCGACGTAGCCCTCGACGTGATGGCAGACATGGTTTTCGCTCCCTCGTTCGACGACATCGACTCCGAGCGCGAGGTGGTGCTCGAGGAGATCGCGATGGTCGACGACAACCCGCAGGATCTCGTCCACGACCTCGCCGCCGAGGCAGTCTTCGGGGAACATCCGCTCGGTCGGCCCGTGATCGGCCGCGCCGACGTGATCGCATCGATCTCGCGACGCTCGCTGCTCGGATATCACGCCCGCGCCTACACCGGTCGGAACGTCGTTCTCGCCGCGGCGGGAAACGTCGACCACGACCGGATCGTCGCCGCTCTGAAGGCGAGCCGCAAGGGGGCGCACGCGCCTGCCTCGGCCCTTCGGCGCAAGCCCGCGGCCAGGACCACGGTGCCGGGCCGTCGATTTCTGCGGAAGAACACCGAGCAATACCATGTCTGCCTCGCCGGACCCGGCATCCGCCGAGACGATCCCCGCAGATATGCCTCGGCGCTCCTCGACGCCATCCTCGGCGGCTCGGCGTCGTCGCGGCTGTTTCAGGAGATTCGCGAGAAGCGCGGGATGGCATATTCCGTCTACACCTACGGCTCGCAGTACCTCGACGCCGGCCAGGTCGGGATCTACGTCGGCACCCGTGAGGAAAACCTGCGTGAGTGCCTCGACGTGATTGCCGCCGAGCTTCGTGACGTCGGAGCGGGCAACCTCCGTGACGGTGAGCTCGACCGTGCGAAGGAGAACATGAAGGGGCGTCTTCTGCTCTCGCTCGAGTCGACGTCGGCCCGGATGAGTCGCCTCGGGAAGGCGACGGTAACCGGATCGGAGATCGTCGCGATCGAGGAAACCGAACGGCGGATCGAAGCGGTCACGGAGGACGACGTGGCAGCTCTCGCCCGCGCGCTCTACGCACCCGAGCGCCTCTCTGCGGCCGGCATCGGCCCGAGCGAGAGACGCTTCCGCGCAGCGGTGCAGCGCCTCGACCCCGCGACGGTCGCCCGCGCCGCATGAGGGTGCTCGTCTTCGGGCGCGAAGGGAAGGTCGGCACCGTGCTGATGAATGCGCTTGCCGCGGCAGGGCACGACGTTCGGGGTGTCGAGGCCGATGAGCCCGTCGATCTCGGCGGGATCGACGCCGCCGATCGACTTCACGACGCCGGCATCGGTGCTCGGCAACGCAATGGCGACGCTCGCCGCGGGTGTCCCGTGCGTGATCGGAACGACGGGCCTCGACGACAACGATCTGACAGAGCTCGATCGGGTTGCGCGCGAGCGGAAGACCCAGTGCTTCATAGCGCCGAACTTTGCGCTCGGTGCGGTGTTGATGATGCGCTTCGCCGGCGAGGCGGCGCGCTCGTTCCCGCGCGCGGAGATCATCGAGCTTCACGCGGACACGAAGCTCGACGCTCCCTCTGGCACCGCGAAGGCGACGGCCGCGGGGATGGGGGGAAACGTGCCGATCCACTCGGTGCGCCTTCCCGGGCTCGTCGCACACCAGGAGGTGATCCTCGGCGGCCTGGGGGAGACGTTGACGATCCGCCACGACACGACCTCCCGCGAGGCATTCGTGCCGGGAGTGCTCCTCGCTCTCGACCGCGTTCCCGGGCTGCCACACGGGCTTACGGTCGGGCTCGACAAGCTGCTGTAGGCGCGGGGCCACGTCCCTACGACGACCTGGTGCGGAGCGCCGCGAGCAGCTCCTGATGGCGCCGCTCCTCGTCGGAGACGCCGGCCTCTTCCTCCGCCTTCGCCCTCGCCATCACGATCTGCATCGGCTTGACCACGAAGACGAACACCGCTGCAGCTACCGCCACGAACGAGATCACCGCGGTGATGAACGCCCCGTAGCGGAAGACCGCATCGTTGATCGTGAACGTGAGATCGCCGAAATCCGGCTTGCCGATGATCATCGCGATGATCGGCATGACGAGGTCGTTCACGAGCGAGGTCACGACGGCCGCGAACGCGAGCCCCATCACGAAGGCGACCGCGAGGTCGACGATGTTGCCCTTCACGAGGAAGTCCTTGAACTCCTTCAACATCCCGTGCCTCCCTGGTAGTGACCAATTGTCGACGGTGTGCGTTCAGAGTCGCAGATCGGCGCCTCGGGGTACAATGAGTGGATGCTCGGCGAGCTGATCACCGCGATCGTGACGCCTTTCAGGCCCGACGGCGACGGTCGATATCGAGTCGTTCCGCGCCCTCTGCCGCTATCTCGTCGACAACGGGTCGGACGGCATCGTCGTCACGGGAACCACGGGAGAGGCGCCGACCCTCTCGGACGACGAGCGGTTTACGCTCTACGCGGCCGCGGTCGACGAGGTCGGTGGCGCCTGCTCGGTGATCGCGGGTACCGGGACGTATGCCACGGCACATTCTGTGCACCTCACGCACCGCGCACACGACATCGGCGTCGATGGGTTCCTCGTCGTCACGCCGTACTACAACAAGCCGCCGCAACGAGGAATCGTCGCGCACGTGGAGGCGATCGCCGCGGCGACCGACCGACCGATCGTCTTTTACGACATTCCGAGCCGGGTTGTCGTCGATGCGGCGCCCGAGACGATCTCGGCGCTCGCGGCGATCCCGAACGTTCGCGCCGTCAAGCAGTCGAAGCCTTCACTCGACGCGGCACGCCACGTCGTCGCGGAAGGGCTCGATCTGTACGCCGGCGACGACGACACGATCCTTCCCTTCCTCGAAATCGGTGGGGTCGGCGGGATCAGCGTCGTCGCTCACGTCGTCGGTCCGCAGCTGCGCGAGATGATCACTCGGTATCGCGACGGCGATATCTCGGGTGCGCGGGCGTTGAACGACCAGCTCGTCCCGTCGATCGATCTCCTGCGTGTCCAGACGAACCCGATCGCGATCAAGACCGCCTTGAATCTCCTCGGTCATCGGGTCGGGGGCTTCCGCCTGCCGCTCGTCGAAGCGACCGCCGACGAGACGACCGCCGTGCGAGCCTGCCTCGAGCGGCTCGGCTTGCTCCAGCCGATCGCAGCCTGATTTTGGCTGTCGCCGAGACGGCGGCGTCGAGCCCGTCGCCGCCTACCCGTACACTGCGCCACGATGAGTGACACGCTCCGGATCATTCCGCTCGGTGGGCTCGGCGAGGTCGGCAAGAACATGACCCTCTACGAGCTCGACGGCCAGCGGATCCTCATCGATGCGGGTCTCGCGTTTCCGCGCGACGAGCATCTCGGCGTCGACCTCGTCCTCCCAGACTTCTCGTACCTCGAGGGAACGCCGCTGCTCGCCGTCGTCCTCACGCACGGCCACGAGGATCACGTCGGCGCGCTGCCGTACGTTCTCCGCGAGATCGAGGTCGGCGAGGTGATCGCGACGAAGCTGACGCTCGCGATGGTGAAATCGAAGCTCGACGAGCACAAGCTCGGGGCCTCGACGAAGCTCAGCGAAGCGAATCCGGACGGCGACGGCGTCCAGATCGGCCCGTTCAAGCTCGAGTTCATTCGCATGGCCCACTCGATTCCAGACTGTGTCGCGATCGTGATCGAGAGCGCCGCTGGACGCGTTCTTCACACCGGAGACTGGAAGCTCGACCATACGCCGGTCGACGGCCTCAAGACCGACGTCGGCAAGCTCGCGTCGATGGGGAATCGGGGCGTCGACCTGCTCCTCGGCGACTCGACGAACGCGGAGAGGCCGGGCATGACGGGCTCCGAGCGCCTCGTGGGAGAGGCGTTCCGTCAGCTGATTCCCACCCGTAAGGGGCGGATTCTCGTCGCGAGCTTTGCCTCGAACATCCACCGGATGCAGCAGGCGGCCGAGGTGGCGATTGCGAACGACCGTAAGGTTGCGCTCGTCGGCAGGTCGATGCGGAAGAACATGGGGATTGCACGCAACCTCGGCTACGTCGAGCTCCCGGAGGGCTCGATCGTCTCGCCGAAGGAGGCGATGGATCTGCCACCCGAGCGCGTGATGATCCTTTGCACCGGCAGCCAGGGAGAGCCGATGTCGGCCCTCACGCGCATCGCGTATGGCGACCATCAGAACGTCGATGTCGAGCGAGGCGACACGGTGATCATCTCGGCGAAGCCGGTTCCTGGGAACGAGCTTCGCGTCCACGATTCGATCAACCGGCTATCGCGTCTCGGGGCCGAGGTCCTCCACGAGGAGATCGCGACCGTGCACGTCTCGGGTCATGCGTGCTCGGAGGAACTGCGCACTCTCCTCTCGCTCGTGCGTCCGAAGGCCCTGATGCCGATCCACGGCGAGTACCGCATGCTCGCGGCACACGCGCGGCTCGGGCGTGACGCGGGGATACCGGCGTCCGCGATAGTGATCGCCGAGAACGGCTCGGTCGTCGAGTTGACGCCGCGCGGTGTCGGGATCGTCGACCGCATCGATGCGGGCGTCACCTTCGTGGACGGCCTCGGCGTCGGCGACGTGCAGGACGTCGCGCTGCGCGACCGCCGGCGGCTCTCCGAGGACGGCGTCCTGATCGTCGTTACGACCGTCGCCCTCTCCGACGGCGGTGAGATTGCCCCACCCGAGTTGATCGCGCGGGGGTTCGGTGACGACGAGGAGCTACTCGACGACCTTCGCGACGAGGCGGACCGCGTCGCCGACGAGCTTGCCGAGGACGGCATCACCGAGATCAAGCTGCTCCAGGAGCACATGCATGACGCGATCGCCAAGCTCGTGTACAGCCGCACGCGGCGACGCCCGATGATCCTCCCCGTCGTCATCGAGGTCTAGAAGCATGGCGCTTGCGCCACCTCAACCCGCCTGGGGAGACGTGATCCGCGAATACGCGGCAACCGAGCGTTCTGCCCGTCGCCTCACCCAGCAGCTTCGCGCGTGCGAGGCGTCTGCGCTCGCGTTCTGTCGACTACTCGAGAGGTGGAACCGCGGCGAGGCCGTACCCGCGACGCCGGGTGGGAGGGAGGCCGCGCTTCGTCATGCGGCGGACAGGGTCGAGACGGCGCTCGCCGGCCTCGACGGCCCTCTCTCGCGCTACCTTCTCGAGCTCGAGCCCGAGCGGGCCGAGGGGCGCTCCTGGTACGGCGGCCCGGGCGCGGGCGAGCTCGTCGAGTGGCGACCCGTTCTCGACCGGGCGGGTGTTCATGCCTGTCCGAACCGTGTCGCGTCGGCCTACCTCGAGCTCGCGGTGCTCGTCCGCGCTCTCGAGGGGCTCGCGGATGCAGCGCGCCTCGAGAGCTCCCCTGACCGGTCATCGCTCTGGGCCGGGCTCTTCGACCTCCGCGACACGCTGCTCGGCTCGACCGTCGACGACCTTCGCGCCCTCGCTGCGTAGGGCTGCACCCGTCCCGCCCGCCTGTCCGGAGTTACCCTCTCCCGATGCCAGTGAAGATCACGGTCGTAGGCTCGGTGAATCTCGACCTCGTCGCGCGCTCCGAGAGGCTGCCACGCCCGGGCGAGACCGTCAGCGGTGCCACGCTCGAGCGCTTTCCAGGCGGCAAGGGGGCAAACCAGGCGGTCGCCTGCGCGCGCCTCGGCGCGCAGGTCCGGATGGTTGCGGCGGTGGGCCGGGATGCGTTCGCGGAGGAGGCACTCGCCGGCCTTCGTCAGGCCGGTGTCGAGCTCGACCTTCAGATCGACGACGAGCCAACGGGCATCGCGCTGATAACGGTCGATGCCGCAGGTGAGACGACGATCGTCGTCTCACCTGGAGCCAATGCACGCCTGGGCGCGTTCGAGCTACCCCCATCGGATGCCGTGCTCTGCCAGCAGGAGATCCCCGACGCTGCCGTCCTCGCCGCGTGGGAGCAGTCGACTGGCATGTTCTGCCTCAACGCCGCGCCCGCTCGACGGATCGCGGTCGACCCCGATCTGGCGATCGTCAACCGCTTCGAGCTCGATTCGCTCGCCCGATCGGACGGTCTCGTCGCGCTGACGCTTGGAGCGGAGGGAGCCGTGCTGCTCGAGGACGGAGCGGAGATCGCACGCGCGACACCGCCGCGGGTCGACGCCGTCGACGGGACCGCTGCCGGTGACGCGTTCGCTGCATGCCTCGTCGTCTCGATGCTCGAGGGCCGGGATCACGACGACGCGCTGGCCCGGTCCTGTGCCGCTGGCGCGCTCGCAGCCTCTCGCGTAGGCGCCCAACCGTCACTCCCGACCGCCCGGGAAATCGACGCGATCCTGGGCCGCTAGCACTTTGTGTTGAATCAACACGAAGTCCGCGTGCCCCGAGCGGTGATACTTACGCGATGAGTGCATCGTTGCCAAGAACGCCGATCATCCTCGACTGCGACCCGGGGCACGACGACGCGATCGCGCTCCTCCTCGCGCTTGCGAGCCCCGAGGTCGAGCTTCTCGGTGTGACGACGGTGTTCGGGAACCAGACCCTCGAGAAGACGACCGCGAACGCCTTACGCGTTCTCGATCTCGTCGGCCGTGCGGACATACCGGTGGCAGCGGGGGCGGACGGTCCACTCAGGCGCGAGCTCATCGTCGCCTCTCACGTTCACGGTGAGACCGGCCTCGACGGGCCGACGCTGCCTCCCCCGAAGAGGGTCGTCGTCGACGACGACGCCGTCACATTCATGGCGGACACGGTCGCGGCGAGCAAAGAACCGGTGACGCTCGTTCCCACCGGCCCACTGACGAATGTTGCGTTGCTCCTCGAGCGCACGGGAGGCGCGAACGTGCGCCGAATCGTCCTCATGGGCGGAGCGATCGCCGAGGGAAACCAGACGCCGGCGGCGGAGTTCAACATCTGGGCGGATCCCGAGGCGGCGCAGGCGGTCTTCCACTCCGGCATCGACACGACGATGGTCGGGATCGACGTCACGCATCTTGCGGTGACGACCCCCGTGGTGCAAGAGCGACTACGCACGGCGGGGACGGTCGGGGCCTTCGTCTCCGAGCTGATCGAGTTCTTCATCGTCTTCCACCGCGAAACCTATGGCTGGGAGGGCGCTCCGATCCACGACGCGGTCGCACTGGCCCAGGTGATCCGGCCGGAGCTCGTAACCACGGTCGAGTGCAACGTCGAGGTCGAGCTCGAGTCGGAGCTCTGCCGCGGCCGGACGGTCGTCGACCTGTGGAGGCGTACCGAGCGAGAGCCGAACGCACACGTCGGGGTCAGGCTCGACACGGACGGCTTCTTCGAGCTCCTCATCGAGCGGATTGCGACGCTCGGGTGAGTGGCGTCGTGGTGTACGTCGAGGTCCCCTCGGGCTCTCGCAACAAGTACGAGCTCGACGAGGAGCTCGGCGGCATCGTCCTCGACCGCAGGCTCTTCACGTCGATGAGCTACCCGGCCGACTACGGGTTCATCGAGGGCACTCTCGGAGAGGACGGCGACCCGCTCGACGCGCTCGTGCTCGTGGGCGAGCCGACGTTCCCGGGTTGCCGGATCCGCGTTCGGGTCGTCGGGCTGTTCCACATGACGGACGAGAAAGGCCCGGACGAGAAGGTGATCTGCGTGCCGCTAAAGGATCCGGCTTGGATGAGGGTCAGTGACATCCACGACATCCCGCCCGAGTTTCGCGACGAGATCGAGCACTTCTTCCAGGTCTACAAGGACCTCGAGGAGGGCAAGACCGAGACGCGCGGCTTCGGGAACCGGGCCGATGCGGAGCAGATCATCGAGGAAGCGCGCATGCGTGCTGTGGACGGGATCTAGCGGGGAGAGACTTCAGTCTCTCCCCGGGGTCGCTCTCAGAGCGTGCGCCCGACCATGAGGCCGAGCCAAACCGCAATGAGCCCGGCCGCGAGCGTTCCGAACGCGTTGAGGCCGGCCTGGGTCGTGCGCCCCTCCTCGAGCAACCGGTACGTGTCGAGCGAGAAGGTCGAGAATGTCGTGTAGGCGCCGAGGAACCCCGTGACGACGGCGGCGCGCACCCACGAGTCCTCGAAGCGCGGCTCGAGCGCCTCGACGGCGAATCCGATCAGGAACGCCCCCGTGACGTTGACGACGAAGATGCCCCACGGGAACGCGCCGGTCCGCCTGCCGATCAGCTCGTCGAGCCCGTAGCGGGCGACTGCGCCGAGCGCACCCGCGACGGCGATTCCGATCACGATGGGCATGCGCGGAGGATACGGGACGCCGCCGCAGAAGCTGCAAGCCCAATGCCTCGTACCCGCAAGAAGCCCGCAGCGCGCGCTCAAGCCAAGCCCCGAGCGCCGGCACGCACGCGCAAGAGGCCGACCAGGACCCGATCGCACCACCATCCCGAGCTGTGGGGACTCGGGATGGTTGCGGTCGGTGTGTTTCTCGCGACGCTGCTCTGGCTCGGCTGGGACGGTGGCGCGGTGGGAGAGGAGACGGCGAACGGACTCCATGGCGCGTTCGGCGCCGCTTCGTACGTGATCCCTCTTGCGCTGCTCGGGATCGGCGGGCTCATGCTCGTCCGGAGCAAGCTGGTCGACATCAAGCCGTTCCGTACGGGTCTCGTCCTCGGCGCGTTCGGCCTCATGCTCGCGCTCGGACGCGACGAGGGCGGAGCAATCGGCGGTGCGCTCGCCGGTGGCCTGGCAAACGTCGTCGGTGAGACAGGTGTCCTCATCGTCGGCCTTGCGCTCTTCATCGCCGGCACGCTGCTATTCACCGGCGGATCTGCGGGCGCGGTGCTGCGGACATCCGGCGGCGCGGTGCGACGGGCGGGCGGAGCGGCTCGACGGTCGTTCGACGGCTTCGACCTGAGCGATTTCGGCGGCGGGGCGGATCTCGACGACGATGACGTCGAGTTCCAGCGGCCACCGTCGCTCGTCGACGCCGCCGCCAGCTACCCCGACGTGATCGAGCCCGTGCCGACGTCCGCCGAGTCGCCCCAGCTCGTGATGCATTCGGAGAACGACGCGCCTGACGCCGTCACGGCGGGAGATGTCTACGAGGAGATCGAGTTCGACAGTGCCGCGGGCGCCGAGTACCGGCTCCCCGACCGATCGCTCCTGAAGCCGTCACCCGCGGTGAAGGGGGACAACGGTGTCGCGAGCGCGAGAACTGCCGAGCAGCTCGTGCAGACACTGTCGCACTTCGGCGTCGACGCGACGATCGTCGGTCAGATCGCCGGGCCGCGCGTGATCCGCTACGAGCTCCAGCTCGCACCGGGTACGAAGGTCTCGAAGGTCGCGGGGCTCAAGGACGACCTCTCGTACGCGCTCGCGACGACCGAGATCCGGATCCTCGCTCCGATCCCCGGCAAGCAGGCAGTCGGCGTCGAGGTGCCGAACCTCTCGCCGAAGCTCGTCACGCTCGGCGACATCTTCGGTGACATGCCGGGACAGGCGAGCCCGCTCTCGGTCTGGCTCGGAAAGGACATCTCGGGGAACGCCGTCTGGACCGACCTCGCCCGGATGCCCCATCTGCTCATCGCGGGCACGACGGGCTCCGGTAAGTCGGGCTGCATCAACACGCTCCTCACGTCGATCCTCCTCCGCTCGACGCCGGACGAGGTGCGCATGATCCTGATCGACCCGAAGCGGATCGAGCTCAACTACTACGAGTCGATCCCGCACCTGCTCACGCCGGTCGTCTCGAATCCGAAGGAGGCATCGGCCGTCCTCCAGAACGTCGTTGCCGAGATGGAGCGCCGTTACGAGCGCCTCTCGATCATTCGCGCCCGCAACCTTCCAGAGGCGAATCGGACGTTCCGGGCGCGTGGAGAGGAGCCGCTGCCGTACCTGCTCGTCGTCATCGACGAGCTCGCAGACCTCATGATGGTGTCCCCCCAGGCCGTCGAGGACGCGATCATCCGCCTCGCACAGAAATCGCGCGCCGTCGGCATCCACCTCGTGCTCGCGACGCAGCGCCCGTCCGTCGACGTGATCACCGGGATGATCAAGGCCAACGTTCCCTCGCGGATCGCCTTCGCCGTCTCGAGCCAGACGGACTCCCGCGTCATCCTCGACACTTCGGGCGCCGAGAGCCTTCTCGGCCAGGGCGACATGCTCTTCAAGCCGCTCGGCACGTCGCGGATGCAGCGCGTTCAGGGCGCGTACGTCGCGGAGGAGGAGGTTGCGATGGTGGTCGAGCAGTGTCGTCGGCAGCGGGGCCAGGTTCTCGACGAGAGCCTGCTCGAAACGCCCGAGACATTCGCCGACGAGATGGCCGACGGGGGCGGGGGAGAGTTCGACCCCGACGAGGATCCGTTGCTCGACAAGGCGACCGAGATCGTGGTGATGTCCCAGACGGCGTCGGTGTCGCTCATTCAGCGCCGACTTCGCGTCGGCTATACTCGCGCAGGTCGCTTGATCGACATGCTCGAGCGGCGCGGAGTGATCTCGGAGTACGAGGGCTCGAAACCTCGCCGCGTGCTGATCGAGGAGTCGCAACTCGCGACTCTCGTCACGCGCGACTAGCCCTCGCCGGCAACGGAGTCCCGGGGGCCGCGGCCCCAAACAATGGCCGCTGAGACGCATCTCCTCACGAGATCGCCCGTTCTCAAGACACGAGAACCGTGCACCACAACTGCCCTCAAGGGAGGCAATGTGCCAGTACGGAAATCGATCCAAGGGCTCTCGGTCGTCGTCGTCGCGCTCGCCATCATCGCGGGCGGCTGCGGAGGCTCCGCGAAGAAGTCCGAAGCCACCAAGGCCGCGGTGATCACCGATATCGGTGGTCTCGGCGACAAGGGGTTCAACGATCTGTGCGCCAAGGGTGTGCGGACGGCGGTGCCAGACCTGGGCATCACGCCGCGCATCTTCATCTCGAAGTCGGCCGCCGACTACATCCCGAACCTCTCTGACTGCGGCTCGCGGTGGGTACAACCCGGTTGTGGTGTGTGGGTTCCTGATGGGTGGGGACATCGAGAAGGCGGCCAATCAGTTCCCGGACACGTCGTTCGGGATCATCGACTACAGCCAGAGCTGGATGAAGAGTGACCCGCAGAACCTGCGTGGCGCCCTCTTCTCGGAGAACGAGTCCGGCTACCTGATGGGTGTCGCCGCGGCGATGGCGTCGAAGACGAACACGGTCAGCGCTGTTGGCGGCCAGGCCGTTCCGGCCGTCGTCGCCTACCTCGCGGGCTTCAAGGCCGGCGCGAAGAAGACGAAGAAGGGCATCAAGGTCCTGACCGCATACTCCGAGGACTTCGTCGATCAGGCGAAGTGCAAGGAGATCGCTCTGAACCAGATCGCCGCCGGTTCCGGTGCGGTGTTCCAGGCAGCAGGCAACTGCGGCCTCGGCGCACTCGCCGCAGCCAAGGAGAAGGGCGTCTGGGGCATCGGCGTCGACACCGACCAGGGCTTCCTCGGGCCGCACGTGCTCACGAGCGCCCTGAAGAAGGTCGACCTCGGCGTCTTCCAGATGGTGAAGGACGTCAAGGACGGGAACTTCGTCGGCGGCGAAGACTCGCTCTTCACGCTCGCGAACGACGGCGTCGGGTTCGCCGAGGTCAGCACTGCGGCGACGAATCGGGACGCGATCATCGAAGAGCTGACAGCCGGTCTCGAAGCAGATTGCGGACGGGGAAGTCACTCCTCCCAAGAAGTAGGCGAAGACGCCATCGGTGGGTGATCAGGAGGGCGGCTCGAACGGAGCCGCCCTTTCTGTGCCCGGGAGGACGGCAGGCCGATAGCTTCTGCGACCGCGTCGCAAAGCGCGTGACCGCGTCATTTTTGGCCAGACGTGCAATTCGACCGCGACAGCGTTAAGCTAGCCACGCGCGACGCCGGGGCGGCACGAATTCGGCGTCAAACATCGGTCGAAAATTCTCGTCTAACGAGTTGAAACGCTCGCACGACGAGAAAGCACAACGAGAAAGCAGTGAACCACCAGCGTCCCCAAGGAGGGAATGTGCCAGTACGCAAATCGATCGCCGGTGCTTCGATCGCGCTCATCGCGGTCCTCGCGCTCGCTATCACGACGGGCGGCTTCGCCGCTTCCGCGAAGAAGTCCGACACGACCAAGGCCGCGGTGATCACCGATATCGGTGGTCTCGGCGACAAGGGGTTCAACGATCTGTGCGCCAAGGGCGTGAAGACGGCCGCGAAGAACCTCAAGATCACGCCGCGCGTCTTCATCTCGAAGTCGTCCGCCGACTACATCCCGAACCTCTCTGCTGCGGCTCGCGGTGGGTACAACCCGGTTGTGGTGTGTGGGTTCCTGATGGGTGGGGACATCGAGAAGGCCGCGAAGAAGTTCCCGGACACGTCGTTCGGGATCATCGACTACAGCCAGAGCTGGATGAAGAGTGACCCGCAGAACCTGCGTGGCGCCCTCTTCTCCGAGAACGAGTCCGGCTATCTGATGGGTGTCGCCGCGGCGATGGCGTCGAAGACGAACACGGTCAGCGCCGTTGGTGGCCAGGCCGTTCCGGCCGTCGTCGCCTACCTCGCGGGCTTCAAGGCCGGCGCGAAGAAGACGAAGAAGGGCATCAAGGTCCTGACCGCATACTCCGAGGACTTCGTCGATCAGGCGAAGTGCAAGGAGATCGCTCTGAACCAGATCGCCGCCGGTTCCGGTGCGGTGTTCCAGGCAGCAGGCAACTGCGGCCTCGGCGCACTCGCCGCAGCCAAGGAGAAGGGCGTCTGGGGCATCGGCGTCGACACCGACCAGGGCTTCCTCGGGCCGCACGTGCTCACGAGCGCCCTGAAGAAGGTCGACCTCGGCGTCTTCCGGATGGTCCAGGATGTCAAGAAGGGCACGTTCGTCGGTGGAGCCGATTCGCTCTTCACCGTCAAGAACGGCGGCGTCGGCTTCGGTCGCGTCAGCAGCAAGGCCCCGAACCGCCTGAAGATCATCGCGAAGCTGAAGGCGACGTCGGAACTGATCGCAGCCGGCAAGATCAAGCCGCCGAAGAAGTAGCACCGGCAAGGCACTGATCGACACAGAGGGCGGGCCGATGCGGCCCGCCCTCTGTCGTTGCTCTCGAATGACAGCCGCCGCTGCCTGGGTAGTATCGTCTCGCCGATGAGCGACGCGCCTACCGTTCTCGAGATGCGCGGAATCACGAAGCGCTTTTCGGGTTTCGTTGCCAACGACGCCGTCAGCATCGATCTCCGCGAGGGCGAGGTGCACGCACTGCTCGGCGAGAACGGTGCCGGCAAGTCGACGCTGATGAACGTCCTCTACGGCCTGTACCGGCCGGACGAGGGCGAGATTCTGATCAAGGGCACCCCGGTGGAGCTCGGCTCGCCACGCGCATCGATCGACCGCGGCGTCGGGATGGTGCATCAGCACTTCATGCTGATCCCGGTCATGACGGTGGCCGAGAACATCGTCCTGGCCGTCGAGCCGACGCATCGCAAGATCCTGCTCGACGTGGGCGCCGCCGAGCAGCGCGTTCGCGAGATCTCGGAGCGGTACGGCCTCGTCGGTCGACCCGCACGCGCTGATCGAGGACATCACGGTCGGCCAGCAGCAACGGGTCGAGATCCTGAAGGCCCTCTACCGCGGGGCCGAGATTCTGGTGCTCGACGAGCCGACCGCCGTGCTGACGCCACAGGAGGCGCAGGAGCTGTTCGCCATCATCCGCAGCCTCACGGCGCAGGGCAAGTCCGTCATCTTCATCACGCACAAGCTCAACGAGGTGCTCGAGATCGCAGACCGGATCACGGTGCTCAGGCGCGGGAAGATGATCGAGACGCTCGATACCGAGGGCGCGACCGAGGAGAGCCTGGCGCATCTCATGGTGGGCCGAGACGTCCTGCTGCGCGTCGAGAAAGAGCCCGGCAAGCCGGGCGAGCCGCTCCTCCAGGTCGAAGGGCCTGCACGCGTTCGACGATCGTGGCATCGAGAAAGTGCGCGACGTCTCCTTCGATGTCAGGGCCGGCGAGATCGTCGGGATCGCGGGGATCGACGGCAATGGCCAGACCGAGCTGATCGACGCCCTCGCCGGTCTCCTGCCGACGAGCGCCGGCACGGTCCGGCTGGACGGGCACGATGTCACCGATAGCACGGCGCTCGATCACTACCACGCCGGTCTCGGTCACGTCCCGGAGGATCGTCAGCGCCGCGGGCTCGTGCTCGAGTTCTCGATCGCCGAGAACCTGGCGCTCCACGACTATCGCAGCCCGCCGGACTCGCGGTTCGGCTGGTTGTTCCCCCGCAGGCTCGCCGAGCGAGCAGCGCGTCTCGTGCCGGAATTCGACGTACGCGGTGGCGGCCCCCAGACCCCGGCCGGCGGCCTCTCCGGGGGCAACCAGCAGAAAGTCGTGCTCGCGCGTGAGATAGACAGGAACCCGCGCGTCCTGATCGCTGCCCAGCCGACCCGCGGGCTCGACGTCGGCGCGATCGAGTTCGTCCATCGCAGGCTGATCGAGGAGCGCGACGAAGGGCGCGGGATCCTGCTCGTCTCGCTCGAGCTCGAGGAGATCCTCTCGCTCTCGGATCGCATCCTCGTCTTCTACGAGGGAGAGATCGTCGGAGAGCTGCCGCCGACAGCGACCGAAGAGGAGCTCGGGATCCTGATGACCGGCGGCGGACGGAAGACAGGGGCAGCCGCGTGAGCGACGAGACGCAGGGGCCTGCCGCGAAGGACGAGCCACCCGAGGACCCGAGCGGGATGGGCCCTCAGGTCGGCGCCTCGATCGTCGAGCGGTACGCGATCGCGCAGAAGGCGGAAGGGATCCTCGCACCGGTCCTGACGGCGCTGCTCGCGTTCTTCGTCGGCGGCCTCGTCGTGCTGGTCACAACGGGCAAGAACCCGCTCACGACGTACAAGGCGATCTTCGACGGCTCGGGGCTGAACTGGCTCCTTCCGTGGGTGACGGGGGCCGACCGCGTCACGGCTGCGCTCAACTTCCAGCAGACGCTGCTGATCACGACGCCGTTGATCCTGACGGGCCTCGCGGTCGCGTTCGCCTTCCGCTGCGGCATGTTCAACATCGGCGGCCAGGGCCAGTACCTCGTCGGCTCGTTCTTCGCGATCTGGATCGGAACGTCGTTCTCCGGCCTCAACCCCTTCCTTCACATCATGATGGCGATCGTCGTCGCGATGGTGGCCGGCGCGGCCTGGGCGGGCATTGCCGGCTTCCTCAAGGCAACGGTCGGGGCGCACGAGGTGATCTCGACGATCATGCTCAACTGGGTCGCGATCTGGGTGGGTAAGTTCCTGTTCGGCCTCGGCGGGCCGTTGCAGAACGACCAGCAGGCCGCCATCCCGATCTCGAACACGATCGACGACAGCGCGAAGCTCCCGGTGTTCTGGGGAGACCCGGACTTCCAGGGGCTCTCGATCGGCATCTTCATCGCGATCGCCGCGCTCTTCGTCTACTGGATCATCCTCAACCGGACGACTCTTGGCTACGGCGTCAAGGCCGTCGGCTTCAACCCCGAGGCATCGCGCTACGGCGGCATCAGCGTCTGCGCGCAACTACTTCCTCGCGATGGCGATCTCCGGAACGTTCGCCGGCCTCGCCGGCGCGCTCGACGTGCTCGGCTGGCAGTTCCAGATCGCGACGAACGACATCACGGCGTCGCAGATCGGGTTCGTCGGCATTGCGGTCGCGCTTCTCGGGCGGAACACCGCCGTCGGCGTCGGGTTCTCGGCGCTGCTCTTCGCCGGTCTCGTGAACGGCACGTCGACGCGCAATCTCGACCCGAGCATCTTCCAGCCGCGAGCTCGCCTCGAACCTGACGCTCCTCATCCAGGGTCTCGTCGTCCTCTTCGTCGGGGCGGACATCATCGTCCTGACGATCCTGCGCCGCGCCCGACGTCGAAAGCCGGCCGCGGGATGAGCGTCGTGACGGAGCCGAACGCCACGCCTCCCGCCGCCTCCGGCGACGACTCGCCGGCTGCCGCACGGCTTCCGGACGATCGCCTGGATCGGAATCGTCCTCGGCCTCGCGGGGGCATGGGTGGCACTGCCACCGCTATCGCCGCACGGTCGTGGGCCTGGAGCCTCGTGCTCTGCCTGGTCGCGATCATGCTCGGCATCGGCGTGGCTATCCGCGGCGAGCGGCGATTCGGCGGGTTTGCGATCGCCTCCGGCGTGCTTCGGGTTCGTCGTCGCGTACCTCGCCACGCTCTCCAGCATCGGCAAGCTCGAATCCGTCGTCGTCTGGTCGGCGCTCTTCGCCGCGACGCTCCGCTACGCCACCCCGCTCATCTTCGCGGCGATCGGCGGCATGTTCTCGGAGCGTTCGGGGGTCGTGAACATCGGCCTCGAGGGAATGATGCTGATGGGCGCCTTCTTCGCGATCCTCGCGGCCGACAAGACGGACAACTGGATCGCTGGGCCTCCTCATCGGGATTCTCTCGGGTGGTGCGGCGGCGTTGCTCTACGCGTTCTTCGCGATCACTCTCCGCGCGGACCAGATCCTCGGGGGCACCGCGATCAACTTCCTCGCGCTCGGGCTGACGGGGTACCTCTACATCGACATCTACGGCCTCGAGGGAACGGCTTCGAACAACATCCCGAGCATCCCGGACGTCCACCTGACGTTCCTCAAGGGCGTGCCGTTCCTCGGACCGATCTTCTCGCAGCTCAACCTGATGATCTGGTTGGCGTTCCTTCTCGTCGTCGTCTCCTCGATCGTGATGTTCAAGACCCCGATCGGGCTCCGGATCCGCTCCGTCGGTGAGCATCCGCGCGCAGCGGACACCGTGGGCATCAACGTCTACGCGGTCCGCTACTCGGCGGTCGTCGCATCCGGCATGCTCGCGGCCGCCGGCGGCGCCTACCTCTCGATCGGCTTCGTCAACTCGTTCGGGGAGAACATGACCGCCGGTCGCGGTTTCATCGCCCTCGCAGCATCTGATCTTCGGGAACTGGCGCCCGTACGGTGCCATGGCAGCCTGCCTGCTGTTCGGCTTCTCGAGCGCCCTCGCTCAGCGCCTGCCCGAGTACTCGCAGTCGGCGTCGGTGCTCTTCCAGGCGCTCCCGTACGTCCTCACGCTCATCGCTGTCGCCGGCGTCATCGGTCGCTCCAGGCCGCCGGCAGCGGTCGGCCGGCCCTACCAGAAGCAGTAACGACTCGTGGCAGGCGAACTTCCGAAGCCCGGCTGGGCCATCGTGCTCGGTGTCCTCTCCGTCGCGACGCTCCCGGTCGCTGTCGGCGCGACGCGCTACTCGGCGTCGTACGACCTCCTGCACGCCGGGTTCGCGATCCCGATTGCGTTGGGTCTCGGCTGGTGGGCGGTCGTGCGGGCACGCAGAGTACGAGAGCGAAACGACGCCGCCCTCGGTCAGGCAGGAGGGCGCCGGGGCGCCGCCGTGGCGCGCGCGCTCGGCATCCTGGGGATCTGCATGGGGAGCTCCGCGGCGATCGCCGTCGCGGTCTACGGCGTGCTCACGTATCTGGACGGATAGAACTGGAAGCCAACACGGGAGGTTCGAGCGCGATGACCGAGTTCGTCGACAAGGAAACGATCGGCCTGACCGGCCCGCAGTACCACGTCGGTGTGTCCGAGGGCGAGATCAGCGACATCGTCCTCATGCCGGGCGATCCGTTCCGCGTGCAGCTCATCGCGGATCGACTCGACGATGCGGTCGAGGTTGCGCACAAGCGGGAGTACCGCACGATGAACGGCACGTACAAGGGGCGCCTGATCACGGTCTGCTCGAGTGGAATGGGCTGTCCGTCGACGGCGATCGGCGTCGAGGAGCTCGCGCGTGTCGGCGGCCGGGTATTCATCCGGGTCGGCAGCACGGCTGCGCTCCAACCGCATATCGGGGTCGGCGACCTGATCGTCAGTGAGGGGTCGCTGCGGAACGACGGCACGACGGCTGCCTACGTCCCGCCGGGATACCCGGCGGTGCCCGACTTCGAGCTGACGATGATGCTCAGGACCGTCGCCGACGAATTCGGTGCAGCTCAGGGGTTCGCGTCACACGCGGGACTCAACGCGACGGATGACGCGTTCTACGCCGAGACGCCCGAGTGGATCGCGAACCTTTCCCGGGTCGGCATGCTCAACGTCGAGATGGAGAGCTCCGCGCTGTTCGTCGTCGCGCGCCAGAGAGGGCTCCGGGCCGGCATGGTCTGCGCGGTCTCGGCGAATCTCGCGACCGGCGACGTGGTGTACGGCAAGCCCAACACGCGGTTGCACACCGGCTGGGAGAACAGCATCGACGTCGCGCTGGAGGCGGTTCACCGGCTCGGTCTCTGAGATGGTCACGATCAACCTCCACACGCATCTCGAAGGTTGCGTCCGTCTCGAAACCGCCATGGAGCTCGCGGCCGCTCTCGGTGTGGCGCCGCCCGCGAGCAGCTGGGACGAGGCGCTCGTCATGCGGGTGCCCAGCGATCTGACCGTCTTTCTCACTCACGTCGCCGCCGCGTATCCTCTGCTCGGTTCGCACGCCGCCCTCGCGCGGGTGGCGCGCGAGGCGGTCGTCGACGCCGCGGCAGGAGGCTCGCGCTTCTGCGAGCTGCGGTTCGGCCCACTGACCCACGTCCGGCCAGGATTCGATGTCGATGCGGTCATCGGGGCCGTCTGCGAGGGCGTCGCCGACGGTGTCGGCGAGTCCGGTATCGAAGCCGGTGTGGTCGTCTGCGTGCTCCGCCACCACGGTCAGGAGGACAACATCGCGGTGGCGCGCGCAGCGGCCCGTCGCGCCGGGGAGGGGGTCGTCGGATTCGACGTCGCGGGAGACGAGTTGCTCTTTCCCGATCTGGGACCGTACGTGCGCCCGTTCGAGTGCGCCGCGGCGGCCGGGCTCGGCCTGACAGCTCACGTTGCCGAGGCTGGCCCCGCGAGCAATATCCGGGATGCCTACGAGACGCTCGGCGTTCGCCGGATCGGGCACGGGACCCGGCTCGGGGCCGATGACGAGATGCTCGCGTGGAGCGTCGACCACGGAATGTGTCTCGAGGTCTGCGCGACGTCGAACGTGCTCACCGGTGCCGCCTCATCGGTCGCCCAGCATCCGATTCACCGCTTTCTCGAGGTCGGGTGCGACGTCGTTCTCGGGGACGACAACCCGATCACGATCTCAACGACGCTGAGCGGCGAGGTGCGTGAGCTAGAGGCCGCCGGACTGACCGGGGCCGACTTCGCGCGCATCGAGGCGACGGCGGTCGAGGTCGCCTTCTGCGAGGACAGCGTTCGGGCGTGGCTCCGGAGTGGTGCGACGCGGCGGTGACTCTCGTCTGCGGGCCGTAGCGGCGGTCCGGGGGTCGACGGAGACGGGCGCAGGTCGGTACTCTCCGTCTCCGTGTTCGAGATCGGCTCAAGCCTGCGCGAGGCCCGCACGCGCCAGGGGTTCGACTTCACCGAGATGGAGTTCAGGACCAAGGTGCGCGCGAAGTACCTGCGCGCTCTCGAGGCGGAGCAGTTCGAGCAACTTCCAGGGCACACCTACATCAAGGGATTCCTGCGCACGTACGCGGAGTCGCTCGGGCTCGACGGGCAGCTCTACGTCGACGAGTACAACTCGCGGTACGTTGCCGGCGAGGAGGAGCGCCCACTCCGTCCGCGCCGGGTTCCGACGGCGCCGAGGCGACAGCGACACCAACGCGAGTCCCGGCTCGTCGTCGTCGCTGTGACGGCGATGATCCTCCTCACCGCTCTCGTGATCGCGGCCTGGAAGTTCGGCGACACGGCCGAGCCGAAGGTTCAGGGCGTCAACGTCCCGGCGCGTTCGACCGCGGCAGCGATCTCGCGCGGCGTGTCGATCACCGCGACGCGGGGAGCCTCGTTCATGGAGGTACAGGCGGCCCCGGGCGGCAACGCGTTGTACCGCGGCACGCTCGAGCGCGGCCAGGTGAAGCGGTTCGCCCGGCAGAAGCTGACGATCACGCTCACCTCGCCGAAGAACGTCGTCGTGCGGGTCGCCGGGTCTCGTGTGCAGGTGCCGCCGAGTGGGCGGCTGACGATTCCTCGCGCCTCTTGAGCCGACCTCGCGCGGCTATCGTCGTCACGGGAAGCGAGCTCGTGCGCGGCGAGCGCACCGATCTCAACGGCCCGTTCTACGCACAGGAGGCGCTCCGCCTCGGGCTCCAGCCGTCACGGATCACGATCGTCGGCGACGATGCGGACGATCTCGAGGCCGCTCTTCGTGACGGGATGCGAAGCGACGTGTGTCTCGTCTCGGGTGGGCTCGGCCCGACGCATGACGATCGGACGATCGAGCTCGTCGCTCGAGCTGCGGGGCGAGCTCTCCAGGTCGATCCGGCGCTCGAGCTCGAGATCGAGCAGATATCGCGTCGCTTTGCGGAGCGCATGAAGCGGGACTACGCAGACTTCGCTCCCGGCGTTCGCAAGCAGGCGACGCTGCCGGCCGGGGCGCTCTCCCTCGGCATCGCGGGGACCGCGCCCGGAGTCGTGCTCGACACGGGCTCGTGTGTCGTCGTCGTCCTGCCCGGCCCTCCGGGCGAGTTGAAGCACCTCTGGCCGCGCGCCATCGAATCCGCTCCATTCGTCGAGCTCCTCGCGCGCACGACGAGGCCGAGCCGTCGCGTGCTCCGCTTCTACGGCGTCAGCGAGTCGCTCGTCGCACGCGCCCTCGCAGAGGCGGGGGGCGACGGTGACGGGATGGAGGTCACGATCTGTGCCCGTGACTTCGAGATCCACGTCGACGTGATCGTCGAGCCGGGGGCGGAGGCGCGGGCCGACGCGCTCGAGCGAGGCGTTCCTCCAGCCGCTGGAGGGCTTTCTCTTCGGGCGGGACGAGCGGTCGGTTCAGGAGCTCGTCCTCGAGGCGTGCCGGGCGCGTGCGTGGACGCTCGGGACAGCGGAGTCGTGCACGGGCGGGCTCGTCGCTGGTCGATTGACGTCCGTGCCCGGCGCAAGCGACTCGTTCCGCGGGGGAATCGTCGCGTACGAGAACGACGTCAAGGAGCAGATGCTCGGCGTGCCGGTCGCGCTCCTCGAGCAGCACGGCGCGGTGTCGGCGGAGGTCGCAGCCGCCATGGCCCAGGGTGCGCGGGCGCGTCTCGGGGTCGACGTCGCCGTATCGGTGACCGGGATCGCCGGCCCCGGCGGAGGCACGCTAGACAAGCCGGTCGGCCTCGTCTTCCTGCACGTCTCCAACCCGATGGGCGAGATACCGCTCCGGATGGAGCTTCCCGGTGGACGCGATCTGATCCGGTCGCGGTCTGCTGTCGCGGCCTTGCATCTGCTTCGACGCAACCTGTAGCTCGCACGGCAGATGCTGCACGGCGCATCGGCCCGTTGCACTTGCGGCACGGTCCCGACACCCTTTCGTGACGCGGGTCGCGGTAGCGTCGGTGCGCAGGAGGAGTAGCAGAGACCCGACACGAACATATGTTTGCATTACGTCCGACGGACGTGCTTATCTAGAGGGACGAAACCAGTTGGAACGACGAGAAGGAGAAACGGGATGAAACGCGAGGAAGCGCTCGACGTCGCGCTCGGCCAGATCGAGCGACAGTTCGGCAAGGGCTCGGTCATGCGCATGAGCGACCAGGCCCAGGTGGCCATCGGGGCGGTGTCGACCGGTTCCCTGTCTCTCGACATGGCGCTCGGGATCGGGGGATTGCCTCGCGGCCGGGTCGTGGAGGTGTTCGGTCCGGAGTCGTCGGGCAAGACGACGCTCGTCTACCACGTCATCGCCGAGGCCCAGCGGCGCGGTGGGATCTGTGCGTTCATCGATGCCGAGCACGCGATGGATCCGCAGTACGCTCGTCGTATCGGCGTCAACATCGACGATCTCCTCGTCTCGCAGCCCGATACCGGCGAGCAGGGCCTCGAGATCTGCGAGCTGCTCGTCCGCTCGGGCGCGGTCGACGTCGTCGCGATCGATTCCGTCGCCGCGCTCACGCCGAAGGCCGAGATCGAAGGAGAGATGGGGGACAGTCACGTCGGACTGCAGGCGCGCCTCATGAGTCAGGCGTTGCGCAAGCTCGCCGGCACCCTGAACCGCACCGACACGATCTGCCTCTTCACGAACCAGCTTCGCGAGAAGATCGGGGTCATGTTCGGTTCGCCCGAGACGACACCCGGTGGCCGGGCGCTCAAGTTCTACTCGTCCGTCCGCCTCGACATCCGGCGGATCGAGACGCTCAAGGACGGCGCCGAGGCGTACGGCAACCGCGTCCGCGTCAAGGTCGTCAAGAACAAGGTGGCGCCGCCGTTCAAGCAGGCGGAGTTCGACATCATCTACGGCAACGGGATCTCATGGGAGGGAACGGTCCTCGACGTCGGGATCGAGCGGAAAGTCGTCCAGAAGGCCGGCTCGTACTTCAGCTTCGGTGACGAGCGGCTCGGTCAGGGACGCCAGAACGCAACGGCGTTCCTCGGTGAGCATCCCGATATCGTCCAGCAGATCCTCGCGCGCATTCAGGCGGAAGCGCCCCCGGAGCAGGTCGTCTCGGCGCGCCTGTTGCCTCAGGCGGACGGCGCGACGGCCGTCGACGTGACGCCCATCGAGGACGAGGAGGCCGTCACCGAGAGGGTGCCGGTCGAGAGCTAGCGAGAGACGCGAGCAGAGGCGAGAGGAGGCGGGAGCGCCGTGGCGACGACGGTCTCTCCGACCTCTCGGTTCCCTGACGGCGGTGGTGACGCAGGAGCTCCGCCACTCGTCACGCGCCTTCGGGCGCGGGGAAACGCACGCGTCGAGGTCGAGCTCGACGGGCGTCCCTGGCGCGTCATCCCGGCCGAGGCGGTGCTCGTCGCCGGGCTCGCGGTGGGGCGCCGGGTCGATCGGCCGACGGCGCGATTAATCGGGCGAGAGCTGCGGCGGCTGGAGGCCCGAAGCCAGGCTCTGCGGGCCCTTCGTGCCCGCGACCACACGGTCGCGTCGCTCGATCAGCGGCTGGCCGAGCGGGGTACGGCCCCGCGCGTGCGCCGCGAGACGCTCGCTGCGGCCCAGCGTGCCGGGCTCGTCGACGACGAGCGCCTCGCACGGGACCGCGCGACCGTCCTCGCCGGCCGCGGCGCGGGCGACGCCATGATCGCGGCCGACCTCGACCGCCGGGGCGTGCCGGCCGACGAGATCCGCGGGGCTCTCGCCCTGCTCGAGCCCGAGTCGGAGCGGGCCGCGCGGATCGTCGACACCCGCGGCCGAACGGTCGCAACGGCGCGCCATCTGGCGGCGAAGGGATTCTCGGAGGAGACGCTCGAGTCGCTCATTGCGGACATGTCCTCCGACGCGATAGAGTAGGGAGGCTTCATCCGAGCATTTCACCTGCACAGACGCATTCCCGAACCGGCTGTTCCGATGACCTCCGACGATATGACCACAACGAGCTTCGCAACGAGCGCACCCGCGCGGAGGGAAGCCCGTCCGAGATAGAGCGCGCTGCACGAACGGTTGACCGGGAGATCGCCCGTGCAGGCGGTGTCCGGATGTGAGCGACCGCGGCAGGAGCCGCGGGACAACCCCTACCGGGAGCGTCCATGCTCACAGTCGTCGCAGCTCTGATCGGAATCGCAGTCGGCGCCGCTGGGCTATGGGTGTGGCTCCGCACGGTGAGCTCCTCCCGGCTGCGACTTGCGGAGGATCAGCGGCGCTCGCTCATCGCCGATGCCGAGCGCGAGGCCGAGACGATGCGACGGGAAGCCCAGATCGAGGCACGCGAGCAGGCCGTCCAGCTCAGGGCCGACCTCGAGCGGGAGGCCCAGGAGGCACGCGTGCAGAGCGCGAAGTCGGAGGCACGCGTGCAGCAGCAGGAGACGGAGCTCGAAGCGAAGCGAGAAGAGCTGACGCGTCGTGAGCAAGGTGTCGCCGATCGGGAGGTCCATACCAGGCAGCTTCAGGAGCAGCTCAAGGTCGGCAACGACGAGATGCTGCGTGAGCTCGAGCGCGTCGGTGGCCTGACGCTCGGTGAGGCGCGAACGCAGCTTCTCGAGCGATCAGAGGATCTCGTCCGCCACGAGCTTGCGCGAACGGTGCGCCAGCTCGAGGAGGAGGCGCGAATCGACGCGAAGCGCAAGGCGCGGGCGCTCGTTGCCGATGCGCTCCAGCGCGTCGCAGCGAGCCATACCGCCGAGACGACCGTGAGCGTCGTCGAGCTCGCCTCCGACGACATGAAGGGGCGGATCATCGGTCGGGAGGGGCGCAACATCCGCGCCCTCGAGCATCTGACAGGGGTCGACTTCATCATCGACGACACTCCACACGCTGTCGTCCTCTCGTCGTTCGACGGGCTTCGCCGCGAGCTCGCGCGCATGACGCTGGAGAAGTTGATCGAGGACGGCAGGATCCATCCTGCCCGGATCGAGGAGATGTACTACCTCTCGAAGGCCGAGCTCGAGGATCACGTTCGCCTTGCCGGCGAGCAGGCCGTCTTCGAGGCGAACTGCGGCGAGCTGCACGAGGAGCTCGTCAACATCCTCGGCCGCCTCCGATATCGGACGAGCTACGGCCAGAACGTTCTCAAGCACACCCTGGAGGTCGTCCATCTGGCAGGAATCATGGCCGCCGAGCTCGGGGCATCCGTCAAGACGGCCCGGCGGGCGGCTCTGCTGCACGACATCGGGAAGGCGATGACCCACGAGGTCGAAGGAACGCACGCGGCCGTCTCGGCCATGCTCGCGCGACGCTATGGCGAGACCGAGGGCGTCGTCCACGCGATCGAGGCGCATCACTACGAGGTGCAGCCCCAGACCGTCGAGGCGGTGTTGTTGATCTCAGCGGATGCAATCTCGGCCTCTCGCCCCGGCGCGCGTGGCGAGAGCCTCGAGCACTACATCAAGCGACTTACCTCGCTCGAGGAGATCGCAACCGCGAAGCAGGGCGTCAGCCAAGGCGTACGCGCTCCAGGCAGGCCGCGAGATCCGCGTCATCGTCGAGCCGACTGAGGTCGACGACGATGCGGCGGCGTTGCTCTCCCACGAGATCGCACGCCAGATCGAAGATCAGCTCGAATACCCGGGTCAGGTCAAGGTCATCGTGATTCGCGAGAGCCGCGCTATCGAGATCGCGCACTGAAGCCGGCCGTGAGCGACCTTCTCTCCGACCCACCGTCACCGCTCGATGCCGCCATCGGCCTCATCGCCGTCGAGTTGCTCCCTGACGCCGTCATCTTGCGGCTCGATCCACCGGCGTGCGCGCTCGGTGGTTCGATCCCCCGGCCGTTCCTTCACGGCGGGACGCTCGCGACCTGTGTCGACACCGCCGGCTGGTACGCGGTCGAGCATGCAAGCCCCGGAGGGTGGATCGCGGTCGACCTTCGCTGCGACTTTCTGCGCCTTGCCGCTCCGGCGCCACACCGTGTCGTCGCCCGATGCCTCAACGCCGGACGGACGCTGGGCACGGCCGATGTGGAGATCGCCGCCTGGGACGAGCCTGATCGTCTGGTCGCCGTCGGCCGCGCACGGTACATTCGCAGTCCACAATGACCCGAGCCGCCGGCCGCTGTCCTCATGGGCGGTCATTCGGCTACCCGATGATCGAGCAAAGGGAGAGATGATGGAACTGGGCAAGTCGTTCTACCTGAAGCTGGTGGGTGCGATCGTGGGCATCTGCGTCGCGGGACTGCTCGGCTTCATCCTGTTCGACCGGCTCGTGTACCGGTACGGGCTGATCGCGGGCACGGCGATCATCGTCGGCATCCTGCTGCTGGTCGCGTACTACTACGATCGGAAGCACGAGCGCTCCTACGACGACGAGGCGGACGCCTAGTCGCGTCGGGAGGCCAGCCGGGAAGGCTCGGGCGCACCTGTAACCGCGTACGCCTTGCCACTTCCATTCCGAGCCGCGGAGGTATTAGGGTCGGCGAAGCGGTGCGGCGGATCATCGGAATATTGACGGCGGCAACGGTGGCCGCGGCGCTCGCCGCCGGTGGCGCCGGCTCGGGCACCTTCGCGCGCGGGCTGCCCGAGGACACCGGGGCGGGCGAGGTCGCGATCTTCTACTACCCGTGGTACGGCACCGAGGCGCGGGACGGAGGCTGGCAGCACTGGCAGCAACACGGGAACCACCCTCCGAAGCAGATCGCATCGGGGTGGATGCCCGTGCGGGGTGCGTATTCGTCAACGGATCTTGCGGTCGTACGAACCCAGATGCGCGAGATCGCAGACGCCGGGGTGCAGACGGTCATCGTTTCCTGGTGGGGACGGGCCTCGGCGGAGTCCGCGCGGCTTCCCGCTGTTTCCCGCGCCGCACGGGATGCGGGGTTGCGTGTCGCGCTGCACGTCGAGCCCTACGCCGGCCGGACGCCATCTCAACTCGAGCCCGAGCTCAGAGCGTTCGTCGATGCGGGCATCAGGGACTTCTACATGTACGACTCCACCGCGACCGCCGACTCCGAGTGGCAAACGCTCAACCAACGACTTCCAGGCGTGCGGCTGTTTGCCAACACCAGCCTGCCGGGCAAGGCCCTCGCCGGGGGGTTCGCCGGGCTCTACACGTATGACGTATACATCTACGACGGCTCGTCGTTCCCGCGCATGTGCTCGTCGGCTCTGAAGCTCGGGCTCCTCTGCGCCCCGTCGGTCGGCCCGGGCTACGACGCCTTTCGTGCGACGGGCGATCCTCGTAGGCGCAGCCGTGAGCGAGGGGCGCGGTATGACGGGATGTGGCGGGGCGCCCTTCGCGCTCGTCCGTCGATCGTCACCATCACGAGCTACAACGAGTGGCACGAGGGCACGCAGATCGAGCCAGCTCGCGCCGTTGGCTCATCCTACGCTTCCTATGACGGCGCCTATGGCCTCGTCGGCCTCCCCGCGCAGAGGGCGTACCTCGACCGAACGGCGATGTGGGTCGGCCGCTATCGCGCCCGCATGGGCGACTAGTACAGCGCGGCTGCGAGTCGCCGCCGGTAGGCGGAGGCGAGAGGGTCGTCCGCGCCGAGCCGGTCGAACAGCGCGACGGCAACCTCACGCAGGCGTTCGCGTTGGACGGTGTCGGCTCCCGGGACGGCCTCGACGATGAACGCAAGCGCGCCCTCGACGTCGTCGGCATCGAGGCTTGCGACGACCTCGGGAAGCTCGCCTGCAGCTCGGAGCTCCTCGACAAGCGTGTCTGCTCGTGGAGGCGCGAGCAGCTCGTCGAGGAAGAGATCGATCGAGGGGCGCGAGCGGGCGCCGGTGAATTCCGCGATCAACGCGCCCGTCGCGGAAGGCCTTGACGGCCGGGATGCCGCTGACGGAATAGGTCTGCGAGAGACCCGGGTTCGCATCGACGTCGACCTTGACCAGAGCGATCGTGCCCGCGCGATCCGCGATCGCCGCCTCGATCACCGGTGCGAGCGCGTGACAGGGTGTGCACCACTCCGCCCAGAAGTCGACAAGGACAGGCAGATCGACGGATCGCGCGATCACATCGTGATCGAACGTCTCCTCGGTGGCGTTCACCGGCGTCATGACGCCGACCCCCGCCAGGACGACATCGGCGCCGCAACCCGCGATGAGCGCGGCCGGTACGTGCTCCGGTGCAACTCCCGAGAGCGAGCGATGGCCGAGGTCGATGTCGATCGACTTCCATTCCGTCAGGTGAAGCGCCGCAGCACCTTCGCTCGACCCGATCGCGAGGAGCTCGGGGGTCGGCATGACGTTCCGCGTCCCCGTCTGGCGGCGGCCGATGCCCTCGAGCTCCCGGAGCTCCTCGAACGGATCGATCCGCATGTTCGAGTCGGACCCGATGCACAGAGGAATCTCCCGGGAGCGGACACCGGCGACCGGGAGGAAGCCGTCACCGAGGTCGGCCTCGGTCGTCGGGCACGCACAGATCCGCGCCCCTGCAGCCGCGACGTGGTCGAGCTCGGCCTCGTCCGCGTGCGTAGCGTGGATGATCGTCGTGTTCGGCGTGAGACAACCGGCGTCCGCGAGGAGCTCGATCGGGCGACAGTCGTGCTCCTCGAGACACTCCTGGATCTCGCGCGGCTGCTCGTCCGCGTGGATGTGGAGCGGCAGGCCCTCCGAGGCCGCGTAGCGCTCCGATCTCCTCCAGCCAGTCGCGCGAGCAGGCGCGCACGGAGTGGGGCGCAACGCCGACGGCCACCCCTGCCGCCCGGAGGGATTCGATCTCGTTCAGGTAGTCCGCGACCGTCGGCTGGCGCATCCGCTCGAGACCACCCCGTTCGTAGGCGACGTGAAGCAGCACGATCTCGATGCCCGCCTCCGCCGCAGCCTCGGTCGCGGCGAGCGCCTCGGCGACCCCGAGATAATGGAACTCGCCGACGGCCGTGAACCCGGCAGCACGCATCTCTTCATACACCAACGCATAGTTCGCCCGCACCGACGCGGGTGTCGCCCGGTTCGCCTCCTCGAGCATCTCGTCTCGCCAGGCCCAGAAGTCGGTTCCGGCGGCACGTCCGCGCAGCGCTCGCTGAAACGCGTGGCTGTGGCTGTTGACGAATCCGGGGATCGAGAGACTAGCGCTCATGCGTTCCCGACGCTAGCACTCCGAGACAGACAGACGTCCGGGCGCGCCGAGCCTCTACTCTTCCGAAATGGCCACCGGCACCGTCTCCGCTCCGCTGCGACAGATCCCGAATGCCCTCACGCTCCTTCGGTTCGCCGCGATTCCCGTCTTCATCTGGCTGTTGCTCGACGAGCGCGCCGGGCCGAGCTGGCCGGCCGGCATCGTCTTCGGCCTCGCCGCCGTTCACGGATCAACTGGATGGCTATCTGGCGCGGCGCTGGCACGTCGAGTCGCAGTTCGGGAAGGTCGCAGACCCACTCGCCGACCGGCTGATGATCGACACGGCGGTCGTGATGCTCGTCGCGCTCGATCGGCTGCCCTGGGTCGCCCTCATCATCCTGTTGCGCGACGTCATCCTCGTCGGGGGCTATCGGTTCGTCGTTCCGAAGGACTACGAGCTCGAGGTGTCGCGGCTCGGGAAGATCGCGACCTGGGGCCTCTACGCGTCGATCGGGTTCACCCTCGTCACGAGCGAAGGCACGACCTGGCCGATCGTCTGCTTCTGGATCAGCCTCGCGCTCGCGGTCGTCGCGGCGGTGCAGTACATCCTCGATGGCGGGGCGCGCGATCCGGAACTGAGAGGCCGGCGACGGACCCTCCGCACGGGCGATCGCTATGCAGGGAGACGGGGCCGCGGGGCGAAATCCATTGCGAGGGCACAAAGCCTCAAGTTGAGGTCGACCCCTTAGCTACGCTGGTTTTCGCACCACACGCTCTCCCGACCGGAAAGGCGAACCGTGGAACCGCTCCCCGACCTGCTGCCGCTCTCCGACGACGCGCTGGCTGGATTGCGCGCGCAACTCGAGGAGGCTGAGGACGCCGTATCGAAGCGTCGCCGGCTCCTCCACGGGAGGATCGACATTCTCAGGGCCGAGCGCACCGCCCGCCTGAAGGCGCAGGTCGCCTCGGGGCGCTTCGAGGCGCACATGCCGACGTCGCTCGATCGGCCGATCTACGAAGGGACCGGCGAACTGCCGGCGGAGGGAGACCTTGCGCCGCTCCCCGACCTCGCGACGATGAACGACGACGACCTCTGGGCCGAGATTCGATGCCTGGAGCAGGAGGAAGACGATATCTCCCTCAACCGCCGCGTGATCCATGCCCAGATCGACATCGTCGGCGCGGAGCGTGCGAAGCGTCTCCGAGGCGAGGAGCACGTCGACGCCGACGATCTCGGCTCGATTCTCGGCGGAGGCAGATGAGCCACATCTACTGCCCGGAGTGTGGCTTTCAGAGCCCTGAGGCGGCGTCGTACTGCTCACGGTGTGGTGCGCTCCTGCTGCGGGAGAGCGTTGGTGAGACGACTCTGAGCCTCGGTCCTGACGAGATCGACGGCCCATCCGAGCCGCCGGCCGGCCCCGCGCTCGTCGTGCGCTCGGGCGGCGGGAGAGCCGGGGAGAGCTTCGAGTCGATCGGAGAGACGGCCCTGATCGGCCGCTCGCCCGAGTGCGCCGTCTTTCTCGACGACGTCACCGTCTCGCGGCGCCACGCCGAGCTCGTGCGCGAGGGCGGCGCCTACACGATCCGCGATCTCGGGAGTCTCAACGGCACGTTCGTGAACAAGCACCGGATCGAGAGCACCGTGCTCGAAGACGACGACGAGGTGCAGATCGGCAAGTATCGAATGACCTTCCTTCTCCGCCGATGACGACGACACCCGAGACCAGCCCGACCGCGCACCTTCACACGATCGGCGCCGTCTGTGAACGCCTTCGGGACGAGTTTCCGGACATCTCGATCTCCAAGATCCGCTATCTCGAGGATCAGGGCCTCCTGCAGCCGAGCCGCACCCGAGGCGGCTACAGGCTCTTCTCCGAAAGCGATGTCGAACGCCTGACGATGATCCTGCGGCTCCAACGCGACGAGTTCCTGCCCCTCCGCGTTATCCGCGAGGAGCTGCGCGCTCCGACCGCCGATCGGGCAAAGAGGCGAGCCGCCGGTCTCAGGGGCGAGGAAGACGAGATCGACATGGCAGAGCTGTGCGAGCGCGCGGGCATCTCGGCCGAGTTCGCACGACAACTCGAGGAGTTCAGCCTGCTCGCCCCTCGCGTCGAGGCCGGCGATCGGCTCTACCGCGAGAGCGAAGCAGATATCGCGCTCGCGTGTGCGCGGATCGCGCGACACGGGATCGACGCACGGCACCTCCGAGCCTTCCGTACCGCAGCGGGCCGCCAATCGGCGCTGCTCGAGCAGGTCGTTGCCCCGGCTCTGCGATCGCGAAACGCGGAGCGGCAGAGCCGCAGCACTCGAGGACCTCGAGACGCTCGCGGCGGCCGCGCAGGAGCTGGCGCAGCTGCTGCTCACCCGCGATCTCAAAGAGGTGGCCGATCGGTGACCGAGATCGACCTGAGCACGTACATCCGCGACGTTCCGGACTTTCCCACCGAGGGCATCCTGTTCAAGGACGTGATGCCGCTGCTGGCCGATCCGGTGGCGTTCCGCGAATCGATCGACCGACTTGCGGCCTGGGCGGGACCAAGAACGCCTGACGTGATTCTCGGAGCCGAAGCGCGTGGTTTCATCTTCGGCGGAGCGCTGGCGTACGCACTCGGGTGCGGCTTCGTCACCGCGCGCAAGCCCGGAAAGCTGCCGTGGGCCACGGTGGAGGCCGTCTACGAGCTCGAGTACGGGACGGACGCGCTCCAGGTGCACGTCGACGCGATCGGGGAGAACGCACGAGTGATCGTTCTCGACGACGTTCTCGCGACGGGCGGGACCGCCAGGGCCAAGATCGAGCTCGTCAACCAGCTCGGCGGTCAGGTGGTGGGAGCGTTGTTCCTGATCGAGCTTGCGTTCCTGAACGGGCGTGACCGTGTAGGCGACACGGACGTCCACGCGCTGATCACCTACCCGTAAGACGGCATTCCGGCAGTCCGTCCGATCTGATCGGTATCAGTGTGAGGGCTCTGCGGGTCCCTCTTCCCTGGGTGGAGGGATCATTGTGTATGAGGAGGCATGCCGATGAAGAAGGACATGGACGCGACACTCTCGCGAGAAGCCAGGAGGGCCGATGCCACGGCGCTCCTCCTCCGCCACTGCCTCTCGCTCGGGACAGCGGAGCACCGGGTGCCTGCCCGCCAGAGACTCGACGAGGCACTCGGTCCGACGCTTGCTCGGCGACTCGTCACGAGTCTGCTCGCGCACAGCCGCCGCTAGCGAGCCCTATCCGCGCGTGCGGACGAACAGGAAGATGAGGAACGAGCTGACGAGCGAGACGATCAGCGCAGTCCCCTTGTGGACGTCGAGCGCGACCATCCCGAAATACATCACGACGAAGAACAGGAGCGCCCACAGGAACGACTGAACGCCGCGGTCGATGCTCGGCATGCGAAGGTGCATGAGATTGACAATAGCCGGGTAGAAGGACGACCGTGCCCCGAACCGGCTCGATCGGGCGCGTTGGCATCGGACCAAAAAAATTCACCGAGCCGGTTGCGCTTTCGTCCACTCGGCCCGTTGACCTTCCGCTTCCGCGTACGGCCTCCGTGCTGAGCTTCGACCTACTCGCGCCCCGTGCTCGGTGCAAGAACGAAACTAGAGGGTCATCCCTCAGGCGTCAAGCGAACGGCTGCCGAGAAGGTCGCAATTTCCGGAGAAATTCCTTGGCTCGGCGCGTCTGGCGCGTCTGGTCTACGATCTCGCCATGCGCCGCACGGTCGTCTACGGAAGCGCGGCGGCGCTGATAGCGGTCGCCGTCGTGCTGACGCTGCTCGGGTGGGGCGAGCAGGCCGACACCTTTCCCGATAGCCAGGCACTCGTCCTCGGGTTCGTGCAGGGATTCACCGAGTTGCTCCCGATCTCCTCGTCGGGACACCTCATCGTTGTCCCCTGGCTTGGAGACTGGACGTATCTGGCAGAGCACGAGGAGTTCAACAAGACGTTCGACGTCGCCCTCCATCTCGGGACGCTCGTCGCCGTCGTTGCCTACTTCTGGCACGAACTGATCGGGTACCTCCTCGCATGGCTCGGGAGCATTCGCCGTCGCGCGGTGGAGACCGAGGACGCTCGGATCGGCTGGTTGATCGTGGTCGCGAGCATCCCTGCAGCGATCATCGGAGCCGCGGGACAGAGCGTGATCGAGACGCGCCTGGGCGAGCCATGGCAGATCGCGATACTGATGGGCGTATTCGGGCTCGTCCTCTACTGGGCCGACCGGAGACCCGAGCGTATGGACGTGGGGGAGACGACGCTCAAGCAGGGCCTCCTGATCGGTCTGGCACAGACCCTCGCCCTCGCACCCGGCGTCTCACGGTCCGGGATCACGATCAGCGCAGGCCGACTCCTCGGCCTGACGAGGGACGCGGCCGCCCGACTCTCGTTCCTGCTCCTCGTGCCGATCGTTCTGGGCGCGGTGCTGCTCAAGGGCTACACGGATGTCATCAAGGGCGAGTTGCCCGACGGGTGGGTCGGCCCGTTCGTCGTCGGCACGATCGCGTCCGCCGGCAGCGGCCTGCTGGCGATCAGCTGGCTTCTCGGCTACGTCAGGCGACACAACTACACGGTCTTTGTCGTCTACCGCGTCGCGCTCGCCGTCTTCATCCTGCTCGTGATCGCGAGCGGAATCAGGGACGCAACATTCTGATGCGCGTGCCGGTCGGCGACGTCGAGCTCTACGTGCACGAACAGGGGGAGGGGAGGCCGATCGTGGCCCTCCATGGCGGGCCGGGGCTCGATGGATCGGTCTGGTTCCCCGGGCTCGACGCCGTCGCGGCGGCCGGTTTTCGCGTGCTCGCGCCCGATCACCGGGCGAACGGTCGTTCGGATGCCGGTGATCCCGACCGCTGGACCGTGCCGCAGATGGCCGACGACCTGCAGGCGCTGATCGAGGCACTCGCGCTCGAAAACGTCGTCGTCATGGGGTGGTCGTTCGGCTCGTTCGTCGCGCAGAGTCACATGGTGCGTCACGGGAGCGCGACCGCGTACGTCCTGATGGGGACGATCGCCGAGCCTGCTGCGCTCGCGAACGTCGAGCGCGAGCTTGCGCGGTTCGAACCTGAGGGGCTCCGTGAGCAGGTGGCTGCGTCGTGGGCGCGCGAAGCGACCGTCGCGACGGAAGACGACGCGCGCCAGTTGCTTGCAGACCAGATGCCGTTTCACGTCGCCGAGCCCACGGGGCCGCTCGTCGCCGAGCTGGTCGAGGCCGACCGCGTCGTCTATCGCCCCGAAGTACTCCGGCATTTCGCCGCCGGCGGCGAATACGGCATGGTCGACCTCCGTGACGAGCTGGTCTCCGTCTCGACGCCGACGCTCGTCTTGAGCGGCGCCCACGACCGTACGACGCTTGCGTCGTCGGCACACGAGCTCACGGAGATCCTGCCGCAGTGCGAAGAGGTCGTCTTCGCGCGAAGTGCGCACATGATGCTCTACGAGGAGCCGGGGGCCGTCACCGCTGCTCTCCTCGACTTTCTCGCCCGTTTCTGAGGCGCGAGCGGTCGGGGGAGACGACCATCTCTGCGTCCCGAAAGCATCAACTTGACATAACACCGGTTATCGTGCATTCGACTCGGGAGTGCGCTGCACGTCGGGATGGCCCTCGCGAAAAGTACGCGCCCAGATCAGCGACGCCCCGGATGCGTCGCAGCGACGGCGTCGGCGACCCTTGAGCCATGGGAATCTTCGATCGCGTCGTCGTCGGTGTCGACGGCACCGAGTTCGGCTTTGAGGCACTGCGTCAGACTCTGGCGTTGGCCTCCCCGGCGACGGACGTGGTCGCCGTAACGGCTCTCGATACCAGCATCGCGACCCATGCGGGTTTCAACATGAGTCGTGTCTCGGCTCAGTTGGACGACGAGGCGGAGAAGGCATGTGCGGCAGCAGCGCTGATGATGACCGATCGACGGAACGGTCGAGCGACGATCGCGAGAGGCGACGCCAAGACCGTCCTGCGGATTGCCTGTGCAGAGCACGACGCGACCCTGCTCGCACTCGGTGGGCGCGGCAGTAGCCGTTTCCTGGGCATCATGGCTGGAGAGACGGCAACAACGCTTCTCCACGATGCCGCTCAGTCGATACTGCTGGCGCGCCGTCAAGGCGGCGGTGCGCGCTGGGAGCCAGCGCGGATCGTGGTCGGCGTGGACGGCTCCGGGTTCTCACTTGCTGCTCTGGCCGTGGCAGATGACCTGGCGGCCCGGCTTGGCTCCGCGGTGAGGGTGGAATCGGCTACCGACGGAATGCGAGCTCGACAGAGAGGGCAGCTGGACGGCGCGTGTGGACACGTGGGACCCGGGCCATCCGGTTGTGGCGCTTCTCGACCGGTCCCTTCACGCAGATCTGATCGTCGTCGGCTCGAGGGGACTGCACGGCGTGCGGGCGCTCGGGAGCGTCAGCGAGCGTGTCGCCCACCGAGCGGAGTGTTCCGTTCTGCTGGTGCACGAGTCTGTGTCTGGCTCCCACGCGTAGGTCCCGTCGGGGAATTGCACGTCTGGCCTCTGGACAACGGGGGGTCGAAGATGGGAGAGTGTAAGACCGCTCATGACTGCCCGATAAATGACGACGATCGACATCGAGACACTGCTGGCGCAGGATGACGTCAAGGCCCTCATCGAGGCGAGCGAGCACGCCGGCTCGATCCAGGTGCAGCGAGCTCGCTGACATCGTCGAGACCCACGAGCTCGCGCCGCTCGAGCACGATGCGCTGCTGCGCGAGCTCGACAAGCGGGGCATCGAGGTGGTCGATCTACCCGTACTGACCGAACCCTCGCCTACCGCACCGGTGGCCACAGCGGAATCGACGACGGACGCGCTGCAGCTGTTCTTGCGCGAGGCCGGCCGCCACACGCTGTTGACGGCGGCGCAGGAGGTCGCTCTTGCCAAGCGCGTCGAGCGCGGGGATCTCGTCGCCAAGCAGACAATGATCCAGTCGAACCTGAGGCTCGTCATCTCGATCGCGAAGAACTACCGCAACCAGGGCCTCCCGTTTCTCGACCTGATTCAGGAGGGCACGCTCGGGTTGATCCGGGCGGTCGAGAAGTTCGACTGGCGCCGCGGCTTCAAGTTCTCGACCTACGCGACCTGGTGGATTCGGCAGGCGGTCGCCCGAGCCCTGGCCGACAAGGCGCGGACGATCCGGATGCCGGTGCACATCGTCGAGCGACTTCAGAAGATCAACCGCGCCGACCGCACGCTCTGGACGGTCCTCGGGCGTGAGCCGACGGACGAGGAGATTGCAGACGAGGCCAACCTGACCGTGCAGCAGGTGCTCGAGGTCAAGGCCGCAGCACGTGCTTCGGCGAGTCTCGATGCGCCGGTCGGTGACGCGGGAGACGCCGTCCTCGGTGATTTCGTCGCCGGCGACGAGCTGCTCCCGGAGGAGACCGTGGAGCTCGAGCTGCGCAGCCAGGCCCTGCAGGCGGCGCTCTGCTCGCTCCCCGACCGCGAGCGCGAGGTGGTCACGCTCCGCTACGGCCTTGGTGGAATCGAGCCGAAGACGCTCGAGGAGATCGGCCGGCATCTCGGACTCACGCGCGAGCGTGTACGCCAGATCGAGATCGACTCTCTGCGCCGGCTCGCGGGTCAGCGCGAGATGCAGTCCGTGATGTAGGCGGCACTGCCAGGAGGCAGCGTCCGTCCGGTTGCCGGCGCTCCTACGTCCGGAGATAGAGCTCGAGTGCAGGAGCGACCGAGCGGAGCTCGCGCAGCGCGCGTGTCTCGAGCTGGCGTACACGCTCGCGCGTGATCCCGAGCGACTCCCCCACCTCCTCGAGCGTCTTTGGCCGGCCACCGTCCAGACCGAAACGCTCGGTCAGAACGCGTTGCTGGCGTGGGTTCAGGCGCAGCATCGCCTCGGCAAGCTCCGACGACCGGAGGCTCTCGGACGTTTCGGACTCGGGCGCGAGGGCGTTCTCGTCTTCGATCAGATCGCTCATCACGCTCTCCCCGTCGCCAACCGGTGTATCGAGCGAGACATGATCCTGCACGAGCTCGAGCAGGGTCTGAACCTTCGTGGGCGTGAAGTCCGCCTCGAGAGCGATCTCGTCGACTGTCGGGTCGCGGTTGAGCTTCTGGCCCAGCGTGCGCCGGGCACGGGTGACACGTCGAACCTGGTCGGCGACGTGCACGGGGAGGCGAATCGTCCGCCCCTGTTCGGCCAGGGCTCGCGAGACCGCCTGGCGAATCCACCAGGTCGCGTACGTCGAGAGCTTGTAGCCAAGGGTGTAGTCGAACTTCTCGACGGCGCGGATCAGGCCGAGGTTGCCCTCCTGGATGAGATCGAGCAGCGGGACGCCCGCACGGGTGTAGTGCCGCGTGATCGACATCACGAGCCGAAGGTTGCACTCGATCAGCCTGCGCTTTGCCTCCTCGTCACCGAGGTCCTTGCGCCGCGCAAGCTCTCGCTCCTCGGCGTGGGTCAGGAGTCGCCCGTTGCCGATCTGACGCACGTACAGCTTGAGCGGATCCTGGGTCGCCGTCTCGGCCGCATCCTTCGGCCCGTCGTCGACGACGGAATCGAAGAGCGGCTCGGCAAGGTTGCCTTCCATGACGCACGTATCGGCGCCATGCCTCCCCCACTTGAGGCATTCGTGCCCAGGGGAGGATTTTCCATGCGAAGTGCGTACAGAAATCTCATCTGCCGGCGCTACCTTCACCACACGATGTCCGAGTCGGGTGATCGAATCCTCTGATGTGCGGGATCGCGGGATACAGCCTCGCTACGGATTCGTGCGTCGATCGGACGCTCGCAGCTCAGGCACTTCTCGCAGGCATCGCCGAACGAGGCGCTGACGCAGCCGGATACGCCTATCGCGGTGGCACGCCGTCCGTCGTGGTCCACAAGCAGCGCACCGGGGCGACCGAGCTCCTCGACGCGGTCGAGCTACCGGCGCACGTCGCCGAGGCTCTCGTCCATGTCCGCGATTTCACCAAGGGCCACCCGACGCTCCTGGCCAACAACCATCCGATCCGGCACGGCTCGGTCGTGGGGATCCACAACGGTGTCATCGACAACGACGAGGAGCTCTTCGTCACCCACGGCCTGCACCACGCGGAGCCGGGCATGACGGTCGATTCGGAGGCAATTTTTGCTCTCGTGGAGAAGCGTGGCGCCGACCGCGCGATGCTCGAGGAGTTGCGCGGGACGATGGCGACGGCCTGGCTCGACGAGCGTGTCCCACGCGGGCTCTCGCTCGCACGCGGTGTCGCGCGGCCGCTCTGGATCGGGCGCGCACGGCGCGAGCTCTTCTTCGCGTCGACGAAGTCGGCGCTCGAGGTGGTCGAGGGCGCGCTTCGGCTCACGCTGCGCAAGCACGAGGTCTCGGAGGGACGGTTGCTGCTCATCGACGACGGCAAGATCGTCACGGAGACACGGTTCCGACCCGACACGTCGTGTCGGAACCGCAAGACGACACAGCCGATCGCAACCCCGCACGAAGGCATTGCCTGCCTCGCGAAGCTCGCAGCCCTCGTCGCATAGCGGCGGAGCTGTCCTTCCCGGTCGTCAACGGATTACAGCGAGCCGTCGGGGTGGACAGTGACCCCTTCGTCGCGCAGGCGCTCGCGGACGAGGAACTGGAACGCCGCCCACGGGCCTGTGTCGATGTCGACGAGCCGGTAGACCTGCCACTCGGACTGCAGCTCCGGCCGACGGCTCCGTGCGCTCTTCCAGTCGGCCATCTTCGGGAGACGACCGAGCTCACGCGCCAGTACGGCGCCGTGTTCGACCGCGCGCTCGAGCTTCTCGTCTCCGACCGGCACGTCGAACCCTGCCTCGCGAAGCGCGGCGGTGAGCGAGCCGAACGTATGCCAGATGAGAGACTTTGACGCCATCCGCTTGCGGTTCGCGTCGAGATCACGCGCGGTCGGCGTTCGACCGAGCTCACGGCCCAGCTCGCGCAGCTGCTCGACGAGCTCGTCGCGGCTGATGAACCTTCGTGGGGTCAGCCCGGCGGCGCGCTTCGCCGCGTTCCAGGTGCCGAAGTGCTCGATCACGGTCTGGGGATGCACCCCCGCCTCCGGATCGGCCGCGAACTCTCGCATCGTCGGGGAACGGCCGAGACGCTCCGCGCTCGCGCGCAGCTCCTCGAGGATCTGCTCGTCGCTGTAGCGCCGTCTGATGCCTGCGCGAAACTCTGCGAGAGCCGCCTCGTCGATCCCGGCGAGTGCCGGATGTCGGCGACGGGGCCTGGACATATGCAATCACTGTAGATCATTCTGCGATATTTGCAAGTACCCCAGAGCGCGACCGTTTCGGCAGCTCTGGGTACGCTCGGAAGCCGATGGGTATGCGCCTCACGGTCGAAACCTCCGCCGCCCGCCTCGTCGGACGGGTGTCGCGTGCCGCCGGGCGCGGCGGAGGCACGACGCTGCCCGGAAAGCTGCTCTGGAAGATCGATCCGGCGGCGATCGACGCGCTTGCGGCGCGGCTGCCCTCGGGTGCTGCGGTCGTCTCCGCCACGAACGGCAAGACGACGACGTGCGCCATGCTGGCGCGGATCCTCGGGCGCCGGTATCGCCTGGCGTGGAACAACTCGGGCGCGAATCTCGCCTCGGGTATTGCATCCACCCTGCTCTCGGCTCCGGATGCCGAGCTGGCGTTGCTCGAGGTCGACGAGTTCGCGCTTCCGGAGGTGATGCAGCGAGTTCGACCGCGTGTCGTCGCGCTCGCGAATCTCTTCCGCGACCAGCTCGATCGCTACGGAGAGCTGGAGCACATCGCCGAGCGCTGGCGAGCATCCGTGGCAACGCTCTCCCCCGCCTCGCAGCTCATCGTCAACGCCGACGATCCTCTCGTCGCCGATCTCGCCGAGGGTCATTCCCGGTCGCTACGGTACGGCGTCGACGACCCGCGTCTCGCCCGGACTCGCCTCCAGCACGCGGCGGACTCCAAGTACTGCGTCCGCTGCGGCACGCCGTACACCTACGCAGCAGCGTACGTCGGCCATCTCGGCGACTACCGCTGTCCCGCGTGCGGCCACGGGAGGCCACCGCTCGATGTTGCAGCACGGGCGATCGACGTCCAGGCGCTCGACGCCACCGCCTTCGATCTCGTCACCCCGGCCGGCACCGCGCGCGTTCGGCTACCGCTGCCCGGTCTCTACAACGTCTACAACGCGCTTTCGGCGGCCGCGACGGCCCTTGCGCTCGATGCCGTCGCTCGACGAGATCGTGAGCGGTCTCGAGGCCTTCAACGCCGCGTTCGGCCGCTTCGAGCGCATCGCTGTGGGCGATCGCGAGATCCTGCTGCTACTGATCAAGAATCCGGCGGGCGCGAACGAGGCGGTACGGACGCTCGAGGAAGGCGGCGTCCCCGCGACATTGCTGATCGCGCTGAACGACCGCATCGCCGACGGTCGGGACGTCTCCTGGATCTGGGATGTCGATTTCGAGCCGCTGCTCGAGCATGCCGAGCAGATCGTCGTCAGCGGTGAGCGGGCAGCCGAGCTCGCGCTGCGATTCACCTATGCCGGCTTCGATCCGTCGCAGCTCGAGGTGATTCCCGATCTGCGACAGGCGCTCGATCGCGGCCTCGAGCTGACGGCTCCCGGGACAGCGCTCGGCGTGCTGCCGACGTACACGGCCATGCTCGATCTTCGTGCGATTGCCGTCTCGCGCGGCCTCGTGCGCCCGTTCTGGGAGGAGGCCTCGTGAAGATCCGTGTCGCACACCTCTATCCGGGCTATCTCAATATCTACGCCGATCGCGGCAACATTGCGGTGTTCGAGCGCAGGGCCGGCCTTCGCGGCCACGAGCTCGAGATCGCGCCGGTCTCGCCCGGCGACCCGTTCGCGCCGGGTGACTTCGACCTGATCTACGTCGGAGGCGGCCAGGATCGCGAGCAGGCGCTGATAGCGCCCGACCTGGCGGCCCGCGGCGATGGCCTTCGCGACGCCGTGGCGGACGGGACGGCGCTCCTCGCGGTGTGCGGCGGGTATCAGCTCCTCGGGCGCGGCTACCGAGGGCGCGACGGCTCCTGGATGCCGGGCGCGGGAGTCTTCCCGCTCGAAACCGTCGCGGGCGACCGGCGCCTGATCGGGGACGTGCTCCTCGACGTCGATCTCGACGGGGTTACGACGACCGTCGCGGGCTTCGAGAACCACGCCGGGCGGACGCTGCTCGACCAGGGCGCGATTCCGCTTGGACGAGTGGTAGCCGGGCACGGGAACGATGGCAGCAGCGGATTCGAGGGCTGCCGAGCCGTGCATGCGATCGGGACGTACCTCCACGGGCCTCTTCTCCCACGCAACCCTGTCCTGGCGGACTGGCTGATCTCCCGAGCGCTCGAGCACGCGGGGGTCAAGGGCGGGCTCGAGCCGCTCGACGACGAGCTCGAGCGCGTCGCCCACGCCGTGTCGGCCGAGCGTGCGCGCTCGCGCGGCGGCCGCTCCGGGTAGGCAGCCCTACGAGCCGAGAAGCCGCTCGCGGATGCGCTCCAGCTCGGCGTCCGACACCCCGGCCTCACCGAGATACGCCGAGGCGCCGCCCGCGTCGTGGAGCCATTCGAGCACCAGGCGCATCGTCGAAAGCTCCGCTGCGGCAAGTCGACGCCGGAGCTCGCGGCCTTGCTCATCAGTCGCTGCGGCGATCCACTCGTCGAACAGGTGCGGCATGTTCGCGGCACTGTCGGCGTAGTCCTGTGCGATCGCGTCGCCTCGGACGCCCGCGACGGCGAGGACGAGGGCCGAGACGATGCCGGTGCGGTCCTTCCCCGCAAAGCAATGGATGACGACGCCTTCATCGGGCGCCGCCGCTGCTACCGCGGAGACCGCCGCCGCCACGGTCTCAGGGCGTTGCTCGAGGGTGCGAATGTAGAAGCCGGCGTGAGCCGCGCCCGTGTCGTCCATCCCCATCAGACGCTCGGCGATGCGACCCTCGACGACAGGGTCACGCGTGCCGAAGAGCGAGACACCGACGACGTCGATCCCCGGCGGGGGCGCGGGCTCGCCGTCCCGCTCGGCTTCGAAACGCAGGTCGACGGCACGGCGCACGCCGTGGTCGATAGCGGCCTGCCAACCCGACGGCGTGAGGTTCCGAATGTTGTCGCCCCTCACGATCGCACCGTGCCGCGTGCGGTCCCCTGACGCCGTCTCGAGCCCGCCGAGGTCGCGGACGTTGAAACACCCCTCCCAGGCGAGCGAGCGCTCTATGGCGCCCACAACGATCCGAGATACACGCACGCGTCACCGGGCTGGAAGCGGCGCAGGAAACGGGCGATCGGCGGGTGCAGCGACAATCCCTCGAGCTCGTCGAGGTCGAACAGCCGGTGCCCACGTACCGCTGCGTCGTTCGAGACGACGTCCGCGAGCGAGCCCGTCAACTCGCCGGCAAAGACGATGTGGACGACGTGCTTCGACCAGAGACTTCGCTCCGGAGAGATCGAGTCGACGATGACGACGGGGCCTTCGACCGGGATCTCGTCCCCTCCGTGGATCAGTCCCGTCTCCTCGCCGAGCTCTCGCTCGAGCGCCTCGGTGAGCGTCTCGCCGCTCCGCACTCCCCCACCCGGCAGCAGCCAGTTGTCGCGCCCGCGCTTCTCGTGCCGACAGAGCAGGATCCTCCCGTTCCACCGAAGGATCGCCGAGACGCGGATGCGCGGCTCCGGTCTCACGAGCGAATCACCGGAGCCCCGACGAGCCGAAACCGCCGCTGCCCCGTACGGTCGTGGCGAGGTCGGCGGCCTCGACGATCGTCACGGGCGTCACGGGCATCACGAGGAGCTGGGCGATGCGCATGCCCTGCTCGACCGTGAACGCCTCGACCGCATCCGTGTTGAGCAGGATCACCTGGATCTCGCCGCGATAGCCCGCGTCGATCACACCCGGCGCGTTGACGATCGAGATCCCGTGGCGAAGCGCGAGCCCCGAGCGCGGCGCGACGAGCCCGGCATGACCCTCCGGAATCTCCACCGCGAGCCCGGTCGGCACGAGCGCCCGCTCGCCCGGGCCGATTGTCAGCTCCTCGCAGGCGCTCAGATCGAGACCCGCGTCCGTGTCGTGCGCACGCGCCGGGAGAACCGCGTCGTCGCGGAGTTTCGTGACACGCAGCTCGATCATGTCGTCGCGGCGGACCCCAGGTCGTCTCCTGCGACGAGGTAGCGTGCGAATCGTCGGCTATCCCGGTGCGACAGCTTCGCCCGGATCAGGACGCCCTCGTCGGTGTCGAGCCGCTCGTCGATCGGAGCGCCGAGCCCGTAGAGGGCGGAGAGCGCGGTGCCGTCGTCGTACGGCACGAGCAACCGCACGTCCTCGTAACGGTCGGCGAAGAGCGTTGCGACCCGCTCGCGGAGCTCGTCGAGCCCCTCGCCGGTGACGGCCGAAACGTGCAGTGCTTCGGGAAAGCGGTTCCCGATTCGACGTTGCCCGAGCGGGTCGAGCCGGTCGATCTTGTTCATCACGAGCGTGATCGGTAGGTCGTCGCCTCCGATCTCGGTGAGGACAGCATCGACGGCGGTGATCTGCTCCCGCATGCGGTCTTCCGGCAGCGAGGCGTCGACCACGTGCAGGATCAGGTCGGCGACGAGAGTCTCCTCGAGTGTGGAGGCAAAGCCCTGAACGAGCTGGGTCGGTAGACGCCGGATGAAGCCGACGGTGTCGGTCACGAGGTAGCGCTTGCCGTCGAAGTCGAACCCGCGCGTCGTCGGATCGAGCGTCTCGAAGAGACGGTTCTCGACCGAGACGTCGGCGCCGGTGAGGGCGTTCAGAAGCGTCGACTTGCCCACGTTCGTGTATCCCGCGAGCGCTACCGTCGGCACCTCGGCCCGCTTGCGCTCCTTCCGTCGGACGCCACGCTGAGCCTGAAGCCCCTTGAGCCGGTTCCGGAGCACCGTGATGCGATGGCGCGCCATGCGGCGATCGCTCTCGAGCTGAGACTCGCCGGGGCCGCGGGTGCCGACGCCGCCGCCGAGCCGCTCGAGGTGCTTCCACATCCCGCGCATCCGCGGCAGGTTGTACTCGAGCTGCGCGAGCTCGACCTGGAGCTTGCCCTCGGCGCTGATCGCATGCTGCGCGAAGATGTCGAGGATCAGCTGCGTTCGATCGACGACGCGCGTCGAGAGCGCGTCCTCGAGGGCGCGCTGTTGCGTCGGATCGAGCTCGTCATCGACGATGAGCACGTCCGCGCCACAGTCGGCATACAACGTCTTCAGCTCTTCCAGCTTGCCCTTGCCGACGTACGTCTTCTGGTCGGGACGACTCCGCTGTTGCACGAGCTCCTCGACCGGCACGACGAGCGCCGTGCGGGTGAGCTCGCGAAGCTCGCCGAGCTCATCGTCGGCATCGGCCCCTCTGGGGAGCACGGCTAGCAGGAGCCCCTTCTCGGGCTCGAGCCCTTCCGGGGTGTCGGAACGTTTCGTGATGGACAGAGTATGCCGGTACGCTCGCGTCATGACAGCCCTGGCGCAGCGGCTTGCCGAGCGAACGCTCGAGCTCGTCGACATTCCGTCGGAGAGCCTCCACGAGGCGGCGGTGCGCGCCCACGTGCTTTCGCTCGTCCCGTCGACCTTCGAGCCGGAGTACGCGGCCGAGGATGCGTTCGTGTTTGCGCGACCGAGGCGGGAGGGCGTTCCGCTCGTCGTGCTCGTCGGCCACTACGACACCGTGCCGGCACAGGACAACGTTCCGGGCCGGATCGAGGCCGGCGCCGTCCACGGGTGTGGCGCCACCGATATGAAGGGCGGCGTCGCCGTCGCGCTCGAGATCGTGCGAGACCTCGCGCTTGGTGAGCCGGGGCCGATCGATGTTGCCCTGCTGCTCTTCGGCAAGGAGGAGCTGCCCGCACAGTTCAGCCCGCTGCCCGACCTGTTCGAACGATCTCGGCTCGTTTCCGCCGCCGATCTCGCAATCCTGCTCGAGCCGACCGACCTGACCCTCCAGGCCGGCTGTCTCGGCAACATGAACGCCCGGATCACGTTTTCCGGCGTCAGCGGGCATTCAGCGAGGCCGTGGACGGCCGAGAACGCGATCTCCAAGGCCATTCTCGGCCTGGGTCCGCTCGCGGACCTCGAACGGCGCGAGGCGATCGTCGGCGGACTGCCGTTCTACGAGGTCGCCTCGATCACGCAGATGGAGGGTGGAATCGCCTCGAACGTGATCCCTGACCGGGCCGTCGCGACCCTCAACTTCCGCTACGCGCCCGATCGCTCGCCCGAGAGCGCCGCCGAGTACCTCCGCTCGCTTACGCCCGCGGGCGCGGAGCTCGAGATCACGGCCGACTCGCCCCCGGCCACGGTCGTCACCGACACCCCGCTCGTACGGGCGCTGCGAGCCGCCGGCGACCTGACGTTCGAGCCGAAGCAGGCATGGACGAACGTGGCGGACTTCACGACGCGCGGCATCGACGCGATCAACTTCGGGCCGGGTGCAACGCGCTACGCACACAGGAGGGACGAGCGCGTCGAGATCGACGCGCTCGTGGCCGCCTACGAGACACTGTCGCGGTTCCTCTCGACCGGATAGCCCGTGCCAGTCTCCCCCATTCTCACGAGCCAGGCGACGTATCCGTTCGTGCGGCTGAACCATGCTGCTGCCGCGCGGCGCGACGCGGGTCTCGAGGTAATCGACTTCGGCATGGGCGATCCCCGCGAGCCGACCGACCCGCGCATCATCCAGGCGCTACGAGACGGCGTCCGCGAGCGGATGGGGTATCCCGCCGCCGTCGGGTTGCCCGAGCTTCGCGAGGCGGTCGCCGGTTGGGTGCGACGGCGGTTCGGCGTCACGCTCGATCCAGCGATACACGTCATCCCGACGCTTGGCTCGAAGGAGGCGATCTTCTCCTTTGCGCAGGTCGTGCTCGACATCGCCGGAGGCCGTGACACGGTCGTCCTGACGGAGCCCGGGTATCCGGTCGGCGTTCGCGGGGCGCAGTTCTCCGGGGCACGGATCGAGGAGCTTCCACTCCTCGAGAGGAACGGGTTTCTCCCCGATCTCGACGCGGTGCCTCGCGAGACGTGGCGCCGCACCGCACTCCTCTGGGTCAACTACCCGAACAATCCGACGGGTGCCACCGCTCCACTCGCGTTCTACGAGCGGCTGGCCGCGCTCGCACGCGAGCACGATTTCGTCCTCGCCTCCGACGAGGCCTACACGGAGCTGTGGTTCGACGAGCCTCCCGTCTCGGCGCTTCAGGTCGGTGACTGGACGAACGTCGCCGTCTTCAACACGCTGTCGAAGCGATCGTCGATGACGGGCTACCGCTCGGGATTCGTCGCCGGCGATCCGGCCCTCGTCGCGGCACTGAAGCAGTTCCGGCCGAACGTCGGGACAGCGCCACAGGAGTTCGTCCAGCGCGCGTCGGTTGTGGCCTGGGGTGACGAGGAGCACGTGGAACGGGCGCGGGCCGTGTACGCCGCCAAGCGCGCCCTCTTCCTCGACCTGTTCGGACGCGTCGGACTACGCAATGCAGGAGGCCCGGCAACGATGTACCTCTGGGTCGCGATTCCGCGCGGTGAGACATCCGAAGCGATGGCAACCCGCCTCCTCGATCACGGACTGATCGTTGCTCCCGGATCCTTCCTTGGGCCGTCCGGCGAGGGGTACGTCCGCTTCGCGCTCGTGCCCACGCTCGACGAGTGTGAGCGGGCGGTCGCGATACTGGAGCAGGCGCTCTGAGCAGTTCCTCCGCCACGGATGCGGCGGATCCGCGAGAATCAAAGGCGATGGAGCTCGCACGACGAATCGAGGAGATGTGGGACTCGGGCGCGCTCGACGGCCCGGAGATAGAGCAGGCGATCGCTCTGCTCGACGCGGGCGAGGTGCGTGTCGCCGAGCCGGTCGACGGGGGCTGGCAGGTGAACGAGTGGGTCAAGAAGGCGATCCTGCTCTACTTCCGTGTCCGCAAGGTCGAGCCGATGGACATCGGAGGTCTCCAGTTCCTCGACAAGATTCCGGTCAAGTCGGATTACGCAGACCGCGGCGTGCGTGTCGTTCCGCCGGGCGTCGCGCGCTACGGATCGTTCCTCTCCGAGGGCTGCGTTCTCATGCCCGGCTACGTCAACATCGGAGCCTGGGTCGGCCCCCGCACGATGGTCGACACCTGGGCAACGGTCGGGTCGTGCGCGCAGGTCGGTGCGGATGTCCACCTCGCCGGCGGCGTCGGCATCGGAGGCGTGCTCGAGCCGCCCCAGGCGTCACCCGTGATCATCGAGGACGGGGCCTTCATCGGCTCGCGCGCCGTGATCGTCGAGGGTGTCCGGATCGGTGCAGGGGCGGTGATCGCACCGAACGTCGTCCTCTCGGCGTCGATCCCGATCATCGACGTGACCGGCCCCGAGCCGGTCGAGTATCGCGGTGAGGTCCCGCCGCGCAAGGTGGTGCTCCCGGGCGTGCGACAGAAGGAGTTCGCAGCCGGGACCTACGGTCTCCAGTGTGCGCTGATCGTTGGCGAGCGAAACGCATCGACCGACCTCAAGACCTCGCTCAACGACGTGTTGCGCGAGTTCGAGATCGCGGTCTGACCGTGGCGTCCCCCGCCCTGCGAGCGCTGCTCGTCGTACTCGCGGTTGTCGCTGTCACGGCGACGGCCTGCGGGAGCAACGACGGCGGCCGAGGTGACGAGTCCGATCGGCACGGTCACGGACGAGACGACCTCCGCCACACACGACCGACACGACACCCTCGGCCGCGAATCCACCACGGTGACGATCGTCGTCGTGGACGGTGCGCCGAAGGGGGGCATCGAGCGGACGAGGGTGACGAAGGGCGACAGGGTCGTGCTCGTCGTGCGCTCCGACGTCGCGGACGAGGTGCACCTCCACGGGTATGACCGCTCCGCCGAGATCGAGGACGGCGTCGCGAAGATCGCGTTCACCGCCTCGGTGCCGGGCCGGTTCGAGATCGAGCTCGAGCGCCTCGGCGTGCCGATCGGCGAGCTGACCGTCAGCCCGTAGCGCCGCACCGTCCTACGGAATCGTCGTGCCCCAGGCGATGCGCTCGGCAGGCCCGATCAGCGACGCCTGGCCGTCGGCGATCGCGACCTGCAGGTCGCCGCCGGGCAGATGAACGGTAACGGGGCTGTCGCACCACCCATGCTCCACAGCCACCGCGGCAGCAGCGACGGACGACGAGCCGGAGGCGCTCGTCTCGCCCGCTCCCCGCTCCCAGACGAGCACCGTCAGATCGTGACGGCCGTCGACGCGCACGAGCTGCACGTTCGTGCGGTCGGGGAATCGGGAATGGTTCTCGATTCGCGGGCCGAGGCGCAGAAGATCGTCGCGACTCGGATCGTCGAGCCGCACGACGGCATGTGGGTTACCCACCGACGCGGTCGTCAGCTCGATCCCGTCCAGGGATTCGGTCGACCCGATCGTGACGTCTCCCACGTCCATGTCGACATGCAGCGCGTCCAGCATCCTGGCGGAGACTGTCCGCCCGCCCGTCTCGATCGTCACCTCCGCTGCGCCCGTCTCCGCGGCGAGCCAGCGCGCCGCTATCCGGACGCCGTTCCCGGACATCTCGGCGGTCGAGCCGTCCGGATTCCAGATCGTGACCGCCGCGTACGTGCCGTCTCGGCGCGTGATCTCGAGCACGCCGTCCGAGCCGATGCCGGTGTCGACGGAGCAGAGCCGGCGTACGCGTCCTGCCGTCATCTCGCCGGCATCGGGCTGCTCGACGACGAGATAGCTGTTCCCGAGCGCGTGCCATTTGGAGAACTCCATGGCGCAACCGTAACGCGCCGGGCCACGAACCGACATCCCCATGGGAGGACGGCTGCCACGAGGACGAGAACGTGAGCGCCCCGGTCGTCAGGGACGAGCGGAGGCAGCGGTGAGAACTGCGGTGGCGATCTCGTCCGGCGGACGCGTACCGTCGACGGTGACGAGACCGGGGATCCGCCGCATCCACTTCCGCTGGTAGGCAGCGTACTGCCGCGTGCGAATGACGATGCGCTCTCGCGCCGCATCCTCGCTCAGCGTCGCGATCTCATCCAGACCGAGGGCCTTCGCGGCCGTCCGGGACACGCCTTCGGCGAGGGCCACCCGGACCTCCGCGACCACTCCCCGCTCGAACATCGCTTCGGTGCGGGCCACGATCCGCCGCTCGAGCTCGTCGGAGGGGACGTCGAGCCCGACGATGACCGTCGGCAGGCGCGTGGCGCTCGCCCAGAGCCGGTCGTCGTCGGGCACGAGCGATGCGCCGGCCTCGGCCAGCTCGAGTGCCCGCACGAGGCGCCGCCTGTCGTTCGCGTGGACGGCCACCGCAGCACGCGGATCGAGGCCGGCAAGTCGTTCGTGTGCTCCGTCCGGGTCCCGGTCGACCTCGTGCTGGACACGATCCCGCACGCCCTCGCCGGGCGGCGGTGGCACATCGAGGTCGGCGAGCGCGGCACGCAGGTAGAGACCGGTTCCACCGCTGACGACGGCGGCACCTCGACGCTCGACCAGCGCGTCGATCGCGGCGTGCGCGAGCGTGGCGTACGCGCCCAACGACATCTCCTCGGTCAGATCGCGGATCCCGACGAGCTCGGTCGGGCGCGACGGCTGGTTCGTAAGAATCGGAAGACCGCGATATACCTGCATCGCGTCGCACGAGATAACCTCGCTACCGAGCCGGTCTGCCACGCGCTCGGCAACCGCGGTCTTCCCCGAAGCGGTGGGGCCGAAGACGGCGATCACCGGGAACATCGCGGGCAACCAGTCAGGCTGGAACTGCAGAGGCGACGGAGCCGCGAAGCGTCGTCGACGTCGATCCGTCGATCGCGACATCGAGGAGATCTCCCGGCTCACCGCTGCCGGAGAACACCACCGTCGTGTTCCGCCTCGTCCGTCCGCGAAGCAGTGACTCGTCGGTGCGGCTCGGTCCCTCGACGAGCACCTGTTCGATACGGCCGACCCGCTCGGCATTCCGCTCGGCAGCGATCCGCTGCACGACATCCACCAGCCGCTCGAGTCGCTCGTGCTTCACGGGCTCGGGAACCTGATCCTGCATGGTGGCGGCGTCAGTGCCCCTGCGCGGCGAGTAGATGAAGGTGAACGCGCTGTCGTAGCGCACCTCCTCGACAACGGCGAGCGTCTCCGCGAAATCGTCCTCCGTCTCCCCCGGGAAGCCCACGATGACGTCGGTGCCGAGCGCGAGATCCGGGATAGCCTTCCGCAGCCGAGCAGCGAGCGCCAGGTAGCGCTCGCGCGAGTAGGTGCGCCGCATCGCCTTGAGGATGCGCGTCGAGCCCGACTGCAGCGGCAGGTGGATGTGCTCGCAGACAGCGTCGCACTCGGCCATCGCAGCGATCACCGGCTCGCGGAAGTCCTTCGGGTGTGGGCTCGTGAAGCGAATGCGCTCGATCCCGTCCACGGCGTCGCAGGCGCGCAGAAGCTCACCGAACTCGGTGCGGATGTCCGGCGCCAGGTCGCGTCCCCACGAGTTGACGTTCTGGCCGAGGAGCGTGATCTCGCGGACGCCGTCGTGCGCGAGACGGGTCACCTCGGCAACGATGTCCCCTGGTCGGCGGCTCTGCTCGCGTCCGCGGACGGCGGGGACGATGCAGTAGGAGCAGGTGGAGTTGCATCCCATGGACACCTGAACCCACGCGTGGGCGGACCGCTCGCGGTGCTGCGGGAGATGACCTGCAAAGTGCTCGTGGGTCCCGAAGCGGCCGCGATCGACCCCCTCACCCCCCACGCCGACCCAGTCGCCGAGATGCGGGATCGAGCCGGGACCGAATGCGACGTCGACCTGCGGGTAGAGATCGAAGATCCGCTCCTGCTGCGCTTCGGCGAAGCACCCACCGACGGCGATTACGAGATCGGGATTCTCTCGCTTCCTCGCGCCCGCGTCTCCAAGGTACGCGGAGAGCTTCGTGTCGGGCTTCTCGCGGATCGTGCAGGTGTTGAAGACGACGATGTCCGCGTCCTCTTTCGAGGTCGCCTCGCCGAGCCCGAGCGACTCGAGCATCCCCTTGATGCGCTCGGAGTCGTGGCTGTTCATCTGACAGCCGAAGGTGGTGAGGTGGTAGCGCCGCATCCACCAAGTGTAGGCGCCGTCACCGGGGATCCGCCGGCCTCCTCTGCTCACAATCGAGCCGTCACTAAGCGGTCGGTCTCGATACAGTTCGGACTGCACCGGAGCAGCAATCGCCGGTCGGAGATCTCCCCGCCGCCTTCCTCGAGGTGCGTGAAACCGGATGCCGGCCCGCGCTGCCCAACTCGAGCGCTAGCACCGGCGCTCAACAAGAGAAAGGTCTACGAGAGGACGCTGCCGGCCGAGTCGTACCGGCACATCCCTGACCTGCCGGGACGAGAGAGCTCGAGCAGAACGCTGCGCAACTGATATCCGTCGTCTGACACCTGCGGGGCCGTCTCCGCTGAGGCACCGGTCCGGCTATGCATCGTGTTCGTCGGCGGCCTTGGCCCGCCGGAGCGCTTCCGTGGCACGTTCCAGTGCGGCGTCGGCGCGCTCGCTCGCCGCCGTGGCCCGACGGATTGCTGCTTCAGCCCGCTCGTAGCGTGGCCGGTGGGCAGGGGGATCCGTCGTCCCGCCGTCCAGGTCGAGCTGCTGGCGATCGATGTGATCCTGGTGACCGTCGCGGGCGCTCTGTTCCTCATCGAGTCGATCCTGGTGTGAGTCACGTCGCGCTTGTTCGAAACCAAGACGTCCTTCTCCCCCTGCCTCGTCGCTCGCTACTCGTAACCCCTCTTCGGCCCGGGCTTGCTCATTGTCTGCGACTGCCTGCTCGCGATCGCCGACGGCTTGATCCAGGTCGTGTAACGCCTGATCCTGATCGAGATCTACCTGTAGGTCGTGAGGGTCGGTCTCAGCCATGTCCTGGGGACTCCCGAAATCACGTCGGTGGCAGTGGGCCGTCCAAATAGATCTCGCTGGAGGATACTCCACTCCCGGGCCGGCCAGGTAGTCGAGGTGATCCCGGGTCTCGACCCACTCAGACCAGGTTCACGGGACCGTGAAGGCACATCGGAGGCGGCGGCCAGCCCCGAGGACGAGACATTCAGCCGTCGGGTGCCGCACCGTGTTGACGGCGAGAGCGAGCGCGTCGCCCGAGTTCCAAGACCCGTCGAGGAGTTCGGCTCCGGTCGTGCCTGCACGGCGGCGGCGGCCAGTCGATCGCCCGGTCTAGTTTGGAGACGAGCGGCCGGTGAAGTAGCCGACGCCTCGCCTCCCTGAGCCTACGGAGACCCCTTGCGTTTCCAGTCCGCCTGCCTACAACTTTGAGTGCGGGTGGGTCGAGCGGAGGGTTAGAGCTCGGGGCGGACAACTGTGGCTCCCCTCTGGCCCCACCCGCACCACCGAGGGTGTCCAACCGACGATGCCTGCGGGAGAGGCTGTACCCCCAGGGGAGGGGTGCGCTCGAGAACACCGGAACGCACCCTGGAAAGTCCCGGCTTCGCGGTAGGAGACCACTTTCGTGATGACGTGCGGACGGTGGTGTGATGCCTGATTTCGTGTTCGATGACGTGGCGTTGGCGTGGTGTTCCGGTTGTCGGCGGAGGATGCTGACGGATGAGTTTCGCGTGGATGCCGCTTTGCCTTCGGGTCGGCATCCGGTCTGCCGTGCGTGCTTTTCTGAGCACGGGCAGCGTTGGCGTGCGGCGAACCCAGCGGCGGTGTTGGCCGTATCAGGCTCGGCAGCGTCAGAGTATGCGGCGCAGCGTGGGCCTGCTCGAAGCGTGACTGCCAGCAATTCGGGCGCGCACGCATCCGAAGCCCAGTTGGATTAGTTGCGGCCGGCGACCGACTCCTAGTCGAAGTGGCGGACGCACCGCAGCCATCGATCGTGGGCCGCCGTTTGGCCCGGGTCGGCGTCTGGGTGGCCCGGCCGTCGAGGTGTCGACCATTGGCGCGAATCCGCGCCGCACGACCACGAACCCGAGCGCGTCGAGCGCCGGGGATGGATGTCCCGCTCCGGCTTCCTCCTAGACCGCGCGTCACCGAAGCGCCGCACTAGGAGTCGGGGTAGATGCTGCGGCTCTCCGCGCGCCGGTTGCGTTGCACCATCCAGTCGCTCAGGTAGACCTTCGGGAGCAGCTTGATGACAGCGAGGGTCAGGTAGAGCACCGTGTTGACGGCCACGAACATGCTCAGCGCTGCGAACCATTGGCTGTGCATGATGCTCTCGGGGAGCACGATGCCCCCGACGAACGCGATGCCGGTCATCAGTTCACCTCGACGCGTTCGCGCGACTCGTTCCCGCTCGTTTCGGCCGGGACCCGCGGCGCGTGGTCCACGTGACCCCACTGGGCGTCCCGGGCGAACGTGATGTCGAAGATGCCCTTGACGTATACGACATCGAGATACACGTCGTACAGGAGCTCGGGGAACAGGAGCGCGGCAAGCAGACGGGCCTTCCAGCCGCCGCTCCAGGCGCTGACGACCCGATCGAGGACGAACAGGGTCCCGATCCCGATCCAGAAGGGAAACCACACCCACTGGTCGGTGGCGAACACGGTGACGAAGACGAGTACCCAGAAGGAGCTGAGTGCGATGACCGAGTAGCCGATGCCGAGCTGTTGGGCCCAGTAGCGAAGGATGGTCGGAGCCGGGCCGTAGGCACCCAGGTTCTCCAGGGCACCTCGCTGCCAGCGGAGTCGCTGGGTCCACAGGTTGCGCCACGCGGGCATGATCTCGGTGACCACTCGGCAACCATTCGGGGAGGCCATCAGTCCCCCGAGCGACTTGATGGCCAGCGTCAACTCGTTGTCCTCGGTGAGCGCCGCTGTGTCGTAGACATCACCGGGCACTCCCGGCAGAAGCCCACCTCGGTTCTCGGCGACTGTCCGCAGTGCTCGCGCGCGAAACATCGAGGCGGTGCCGGTCAACACGAAGACGCGCCCTCGCCGGCGCCGGATCTCCCGGGAGTAGCGGACGTACTCGTTTCGTTGGAGCTGGCCGAGGAGACCGTGGCCGTCTTCGCCGTAGAAGAGCCCACCGATCGCCATGAGCGCGCGGTCGCTCGTGAACCGCTGGATGCCCGCGGCCAGGAAGCCGTCGTCGAGCACGGTGTCGGCGTCCATGCACATGACGACATCGTTGTCTCCCATTCCGTCGACGAGCCCGCGCAGTGCCTGGTTGATTGCTCCGGCCTTCTTGTGGATGTTGCCCACGGTGACGAGCACCTCCGCCCCGTGCGCTCGCGCGATCGGCGCGGTCGCGTCGGTGCAGTTGTCGGCCACGACGATGATGCGGTTTGGCGCCGGGTCCTGGGCGCCGAGGGAGTCGAGCGTCGCGCCGATGGAGACCGCCTCGTTGTGGGCGGGGATGAGGACAGTGACCGTCACTGGGCCGCCGAACACGCCGCGGGTCTCTGCCATCACGAGCTTGGGTGCGAGCAACTTCACCTTGGCGTCGGACGAGCGGCGGGATCGGTCGATGACGACCCGTTCGACGATGGCCACGCCGGCCGCGAACAGCAGACCGAGACCGACGGCACCGATCACGACGCTGAGGGCCGGCGCCTGGGTGTCGTAGAAGACACGCCAGAAGCCGAACAGCGCCCTCGACTGCGGCGATTGCTCCACCGACAGCTCGCGCGCCGACACGACGAACCACAGCAGGAGTGCGCCACCGATGGAGATGCCGGCGATAACGAGACCGACGTAGCGGCCGAGCCAACCGCTGGCGTCGCGACGCGAGCTTGCCTGAGCGTCGTCTTGGCGTGTGCCAGGGGCGGACGGCCGCCCGTCCTCGGCGACGCCATCAGAAGCAGTGGTGCCCGATTTGGGCGCTGCGCGGCACTCAGCTTTGGCTTTCACGATCTAGGTGCTCAGAGGTTGTGTGACGCCCGGATGCGGTCGTCGTAGCAGGTCTTGCTCCTGCTGAATCGCTAACTCCAACGGAGAGGCGACATCAGCCGATGAAGATCTGAATGCTTGTCGTGAGGTGTCCGAGTTCTTGCCTGCCGGGGCATCTGCTCCCAGCATCGCCCCGACAATTCCCCTGATGGCGACCGCCGTCGCCGCAACCAAGGCGACGAGCAGCTTGAAGTGTGGAATGTCCTTGATCATCGGACGTCATGCCTCCTCGAGGACATGGTTGGCGAAACCAGAATGTCCCTGTTCTCAATCCGTCTTTCGGGGCTCCAAGCAGCGCGTGCACCCAACGCCTCGGTGGCCGAGAGAAAGCGCTTCCCGGCCTCAGCTGAACAACAGCTGAGCAGCCCGTTTCCTACACGTATCGACAACCGATAACACTCCTCAAGCCCCCAGCCAGGGTATTCTCGGTTAATAAGCAGACAAGGTCTGCGGCTCATTCAAATGGCGCACGAAAGCCCTTGACTGCCTGACGGAAGACGGTGCGGCGGCAGTCGTTAGGTGCCGTTCGGGATGAGTCCTCCGAGTGCGTTCCAGCGTTTGATCTCGCAGCCGTTTTGGCGGGTGAACGTCGCCTTGATAGGCTTGCCGTGCAGCGTGCCTTTGACGTTGACGCGCTCTGGTCCGCCGAAGGTCTCGGTACAGCGGACGCCTTCCGCCACTGGTTCGAACAACGACATCTCTGCTGCGTTGAGGGTGTCGCATGCCGTGGCGGGACCTGGGTGGGTTCCTTCAGGCGGGTCGCAGCTAATCGTCCAGCTCACGCTCGGCGCAGGCGGCCCGTTGTCTTCCCAGTAGCCGGCCGAACCGGCGCAGGCATCTCGGCGCCACCGAGCGCCTCCGCGTAGCCGCCACCAGCAGCGGCCACGAATGTCTCGAGCACGACCACGCTGCTGCGCGACGGACATGCCCAAATAGGGATCGTGCCTCGCTTTGGGACAGCCACTGTGGGCGCTTGAGCCTGGGCTGTCACCCGTCCGGGTGATGCGAGTGTGGAGGTTTTGGTCGATGGTGGTTGTGAATGGGCTGCGCGGCTGCCGTTGTGGGTGGTTGTGTCTCCAGGTGCCGGCGGCGTTGTCCGTTCGGAGGCCCTCATGTATGGCTCAGAAGGGCCGTGTTATGCAGCGTCTGCGGTTTCGCAGTTCGTCTCGCTCGTCGGAAGCCGCCCTGCCGGGCGACGACCGGCGGCTCTTTGGACATGTCGCGCGTCTTTTGCGGGCGGTGGTCGGGTATGGGCGGGCATCGCTGTTGGTCGTGGGAATCTGGCTGCTCGGTCTTGTCGCGTTCGGAGCGGTGTTCCAGTTCGAGCGCACGGTTGACGAGACGCGTCGCGCGCAGGTCGTGATCGCGGAGATGCGCACCCAGCAGGGAGACGTGATCGCGGTTGCGTTCGAGCCGGCCACAGCCGGGGGGCCTACGCCGTCGCCCGCGGAGACGGAGGTTCGCCTCGCTGCGGCACAAGGGCCGGTTGACGCCTCGGTCGCAGCCCTCGCTGCCATCGGACACAGCGACGCGCCAGCGAAGATCGCTCTTCTGACGAAGCGGTTCTACGCACTCGCCGATCGACTCTCGGTCCTGATTGCGAACGGCGAGTCGACCGAGGCGGCCCTCGAGTTTGGCAAGGCCCAGCAACCGACAGGTGTCCAGGGTCAGTTGAACACGGAGTTGAACCTGGCTGATCTCCACTATGGACAGGAAGCTGCCCGGGCGCGAACGGTGGCGACGTTTGGATCGCTACTGGCGATCGTGTTCCTGTTGACCGGGTTCTCGATCGTATTCTGGCGCTTGATGCGGGCACGGAGGCGCAGCGATGAGGTGTCGATGACCGATGCGCTCACAGACCTCGGGAACCGGCGCAAGCTGTTCGCCGACATGGGACGGACGATCAGCAACCTCGGCCCTCAACAAACCGTCACGATCGGGATCTTCGATCTCGACGGTTTCAAGGCCTACAACGACGCGTTCGGTCACCCGGCCGGCGACGCCCTTTTGGCGCGGCTCGGTCACCGACTCACGGCCGCTGTCCGCGAGAGCGGTGACGCGTACCGGATCGGCGGCGACGAGTTCGTCATCACTACCCCATCACCGTCCGCGGCACGGTTGCTCAAGGCCTGCCAGGCAGCACTCACCGAGCGCGGGGAAGGCTTCAGGATCGGCTGCTCGATGGGCTCCACCTTCGTCGCCGCAGGAGTGACCCTCGAACAGGCGCTCCACGTCGCAGACCAGAACCTCTACACGAACAAGCGAACCCAGCGCAGCGATGCCCGCACCGAGGTCACAGATGTTCTCCTCCAGGTCCTCGCGGAAAGGGACGGGGAGCTCGCCACCCATGGCGGGCACGTCGCTGACCTCGCCTCGAGCACCGCAACCATGCTCGGGCTGCAGGCCGACCAGGTCGAGCGCGCCCGGCTCGCGGGCGATCTCCACGACGTCGGGAAGTCGGCGATCCCGGACTCGATCCTCAACAAGCCCGGTCCGCTCGACCCTCAGGAGCGCCGATACATGCAACGCCACAGCGAGATCGGCGAACGAATCGTCGCCGCTGCACCGGCACTCGGAGACGTCGCACCGATCGTCCGATCGACCCACGAAAGAATGGACGGTACTGGCTACCCCGACGGGCTCCGGGGCGACCAGATCCCGATCTGCTCCCGCATCGTCGCCGTCGTCGACGCCTACGACGCGATGGCGAGCAATCGCCCGTACCAGTCGGCGATGTCCTCCGAAGACGCCATCGCAGAGCTCCACCACTGTGCCGGCACCCAATTCGACTCCGCCGTCGTCAAAGCGTTTACCGTCGCACTGGCCGACTCGCCTTACGCCCACCGGTCCAGCCCCACCCCCGGAACAGCACAAAAGCAGCCCGTCCGAGAAACGCACCACTCCCAGATCGAGTCCATCCTCTAGGGACTAGCGTCACGCAGAGCTGCACCGACCTACCCCGCCAAGTGCCGTCTGCCCGGTGGGCGGAGACCCGTCACGGCGCGTAGCGCCGAGCACGCCGAGGGGTACCGGGTCCTACCCCCGTCACGACGTCACGCGCTTGACCACACGCGACCACCCCGCGGTAACTGCACGACTCAAGCTCAGCCCCGTCTGGGTCGTTGAGTCGTATTCGCTCATCCCTGAACCGAAAAACCCTGCCTGAGCAGGGCTTTCGATGATCGGGGCGCCGAGATTCGAACTCGGGACCTCTAGTCCCTACAGGCAACATGAAGCAAACTGCAGCACGTTGAAACTGCCTGCAAATGAACGCTTTCTAGCTTGTAGCGAACTGCAGGAAGTTACCCTGATTGGAGCCTAGTTCATACGCGCGGCATACGCGCAACGTCCACCGACCGAGGCGCACATGACATCCATGACATCCATGGCGCTCGATGGACGGCATACGAACGGGACGCGAAGGAGCGGCCAAGAGTTCGTTCGGCGCGCCGGCCGGCCTCGCCCTCTCTCCGTCCACTACCGATACCGTTCTCGCCGAGGCGTTTTGGGCTAGTCATCACAATGACAGTGCGTGCTCGTGTGTTTCGCAGCACCGCCAAGGGCAAGTGCTGCACCTGTCGTAGTTGTTAGGTATCCGCACCGACTCTCGGAGATGCTGCTTCCCTTTTGGGGTCAACTCCGCAAGAGTGTCGAGCGTGCCAGGCGAGTTTACGATCGACGACAGATCTTCCGAGTCGGTTGCTGCCCGATCCCTTGCCTTCGAACTCCTCGCCGTCTTCATCGGGTCGAGCTCTCACCCCGAGGGCAAACCACGAGACGAGTTCGTCGGACAGGCATTCAGCGAGCGCCTCAACGGAAAAACCGAAGCGGAGATCATCCATCTCATCATCGCTTTCGCGTACATCGGGTCGGTTCTGGCGGAATTAGCTGCGGTGCAAGACGAGGACGGAGCGGAAGTAGAACACGGCACTGTGTTGGACCTCCTACGGATAACCCAGGACGTGATCGAGGTCGACGCGCCCACCGACTGAACACTCGAATCCGGGTGCCGCGGTTACCTACTGATGGAAGCCTGCGGCGAAATCGAAATGAGGCGCACCGAGGGGATCAGACAGGACCGGTCGGCTCGCACCTTAGCCGCCTTTGGAGCGGAGCGCAGAGTCTACGCCGTCAACGGCCGTGGGCACCCTAGCCGTTGCCATTTCGGCCCCGAGGCGCTCGAGTGCAGGGGGATACGACCCTATGATCCGCATACCCGCTGGGATGTAGCGGTCGCGGGGCGTGCCGCAGCCTAGTTGGCGCGCGAGTCTGCGGGGCGAGCGCTTGGCTCGCCTGGATTCACCTAGAGGCGTCGCAACGGCTCGGCATCACCACTCCTTTCAGAGTGCGTTCTCCGCAGTTCCTCTCGATTCCCTTCCCCGCTCGCCGTTGCCATGTTGTTGCCATGGAACAGACTCCCGGATCCGTCTAGGCCGAGCGCGTCAACAGGACGACCAGGAGAATGGAGAGGCCGGACGAAGCAGCCACGATCAGGATCGTCGTCGCGACGGCTCTTGCGAAGCGATGGCGCCTCACACGGCTCCTGCGGAGCTGGTAGACGAAGTCTGCCGGCCGCCAACGAAGCCTTCGGAACCCAGTTGCAAAACGAGCGAGGCGGGTGTCACGGCCCGGGCCGGTCTCCCGACCCGCCGAGAGGGCGTTAGCGACATTCGCCTCCAAGTCGGATCGCGCGCCGGAGCCGCTGCCCTCAGACGGAGCGAGTGGGTCGAGCAGGCGCTCCAACGCGACAGAGAGCTTCTGCATAGGAACGGCCAACTGCTCGACTTCGCCGTCCCTCAGCTTGTGCCGCCTTCCTGCGTCGGCGCGGGAGTCGCGCTGTAGGCGGCCAGCATCTCCTCTAACGTTCCGTTATCCCCGTTCCCAGCCGTTCTCGCGTGATTCTCTCGCAACGAGCCCCTCGAGACCGGTGGCGAGCTCGTACAGGCCAGCTATTAGTAGTTTCAAGCGATCCTCCGTGCGAACAACGCCTTCGTCGAGCGAACGTCGCAAATCGCGAGCAGAACTCTCTTCCGCCGCGGCTACCTTCCTTGCCTGGGCAAGGATGGCCGATGCCTTCACATCCGCCGCGTTCCGAGTCTCGCTCGCATATGCGTCCGCTTCCAACCTCATCTTCTCAGCGGCCGCGGTGGCCGCCTCGAGTACCGTTGCTACCTGCTCGCCGACTTGGGCGAAGTCGACGGGCGGCGGATCGACAGCATGCTCGTCGTTCCCGGATGATCTCGTCACGCCCGATGCGCCTTCGCCCTTCTTGGCCGCGGAGCGACTCCGACCTAACAACTTGGGCATGGCCCCTCCTCTCCACGTTGCCAAGAATGGGTTTCGTGGACGCGATGAAATCCCTCGAACTGGTCTGAGCGTAATCACCCTTTTGGGGAATCCATATCCCTCGAATGAGGGTTCGTGCCTCCGAGCGTCGCGCGCCGAATCCCGCCTATGGTGCGAGCTTGTGCCGAGCGTCTCTGTATCGCCAGGAGTGGTGGGTATCTCCGTGGCTCGGATATGAGCTCCCGGCACCGGGTTATCTGCACCGCCTTTGCGTCGACCACGACGAGAAGCGCCACAGCCGCGGCCGTGCCGGTGGGATCCCTCGATCGAGGGATTGGCTCGGTTGTGGCTAGAACATCTCCCGGAATCCGGCTACATTTCCGTGCACGATGAGGAGGATTGCGATAGTCGGTGCGCTGTTGTCGATGGCTTCCTTTGCCGCCACATCGGCTGCCATGGCCGAATCCAGTCCGCCGAACACCCGTCCGTTTGCGCCATTCGCCGCCTGCATGAAGGAACACAAGCCGTCGGGTCCGATCTCGGCGAGCCGTTCGACCGAGTGGAAGAACGCGTTCGACGCCTGCCGCAACCTGCTTCCCATGCGCCCAGCCGGCAACCATCCCAACCGCGATCGCCATCGGTTCACGCTGCCGACAGCAGCCCAGATTGCGGCATTCAAGGCGTGTATGGCAGAGAACGGGTTCTCCCGCACCACCCTCGGCTCCAGCTCGCGCCGCAATTTCCGTGACCCGTCGGTACGCGCAGCGCTCAAGGCCGCGCTAAATGCCTGCAAGCCGCAGTTGAAGCCAGCGGCAAGCTGACCGCGCACTGCGACGCCGCGACCTGCGAACGTGGGTCGCGTTCCGCACGCCCCCACGAGGAGGGACCCGCCGTTCTCTGAGGCCTCCGCCTCGTGCCTGTCGCAAAACGCGGCCCCGGCCGACGATTGTTTGAGCACGGAGTAATCGCGTCAGCCAACACAGGCGGACGCGGCTCCCAGCCACTTCGAGCGCGAGCCATCATCGGGCTGCCACCAACTGGACCGTCCATGTACGAGCTTTCGTTCCGGCAGAAATCCGCAATTTGCGCCGTTGCTGTGCCAGTACTGCGTGTACATCGCGGTTTCACGCCGGTAGGTTGGAGGGCCGGAATGCCACATAGGGGAAAGGAAGGGTGGTTCCGTGTTCGGGGGAAGCGTTATGGCGAAGGGGTCGGTCGTCACTGTGGTCGTCTCGCTGACCTTTGTGCCCTTTTTCAAGAAAGACAAGGACGTCTACGTTCCTGTGGGGGCGACATCTGAGATCGTGTCATCCGTCGAGTGTGGGCCGGACGAGAGTTGGTGGCCGGGTGTTGATGTCCAATTCGGTGGCCAGCAGCCGCCAGAGCCACCAGCGCCTTTCACGAAAACAGTCGAGTTCGTTCTCGGCAAGTGCCTCGGCGGTGCGATAGCTGCCCCAGCCACGTCGGTTCTGCCGTGGACGGACGACGAGTCCGTGCTCCGTGACTGGGCGAGTAAAGCCGCGATCTCAAGTGCGCCTTAGCCGATGTCCTTGTGGGTTCTTGCGCTTGGTGTCGGGCTCATCCTGTTCGACTGCCAGAACGTGCTCTCTCATTCCAAGCGCAGAGTGCTGGGGGCCGCCGAGGCGGGGTGTGAGGACTTCACGATTGTCATCCCCGTGTACGGGAGTCCCCGGTACTTCGATGAGTCGCAACAGCGTGCACTGACCAGGTTGAAGCCTCACATTCTGATCGCCCTGGAGACCACGCCTCTCGAAATGAAGGTTTTTGCGAAGGAACTCCAAGCGAACGGGTGGCGAGTGGCGTGTGTTCAGGTTGATCCCTACGGTCGACCGCGTTTCCCGACTCCTGCGTTGTTGACCGATCTTGTGTTGTCACGCGTATCGACGACCTTCGTGATGCGAATGGATGCTGATACCGAACCGTTGGACGACGTCTCCCGGTATGTGGAGTCCATGCGGAAGGACGGCGCAGACTTATGCTCGTGCAAAGTCATCGTGCGTAATCCGAAAACTTCGTGCGAGTCGTTCCAGGCGCTTGAGTATCGAATGGCGATGCTTTCCCGTCACTATCGTCCGTGGCTCACATCCGGTGCCTGCCACATTGCGCGAACCTCCGCATTGCGTGCGATTCTGTCTAAACACAACAAGGCTATGGTGTCTGAGGACATCGAAATGGGTCGAATCGCACTCGCACTGCAGATGCGCATCCGTCATCTCGATCTCCGAGTTCAAACCGACGCCCCAAACACATGGAGATCACTGTTCAAGCAACGAATGCTGTGGTGGGGTGGAATGTTCTCCTTCACCGTTGTCAATTTCGACAAGAACATATTCCACTTGCCGATTCTCAGCTTTTATTACGTGGTTCTTTTCTGGTTCGGAATGGTTGTAAAGCTGGATGGCTTCGCTGCGTATAGCAACTGGGTCGTGGCTCTGCAAGGACTTGCTCTCGTATGGATTCTCTACGCGGGACTCACGCTTCTTTGTAACTGGCAGGTGCGTTCGTGGCGGATGGCCATCTACCCCGTCTACTCACTCGGCCAAGCGCTAATCCTACCGATCCCAGGCATTTACATGTACGCGCGCCTCGCATTTAAACAGGGTGTTGCTGGTCGATACCGGTTCGGCTATCGAAAGCGAGATTCGCGGCTGCTCGGTCGCCACCTGGAGGCGCTTGAGAAATTCCGCGCCGAAGAGGCCCGTGCAAGGAAGCTGATGAATCTACCGGCCCCCCGAACGGCGCGGCCGAAAGTCGGAACGAGACAACGCAGGGCAGTGCTCGCGGAACTTCGAGAACAACAGGAAGCTGAACAACAGAGAGCCTCACGACTCCTTGCAGGACGACGGGTGCCCGCGCGGGCGATGTCGGCCCAGGGCTGAGGCCCTCGGGTTCACCGGCTGCAATTCGCTGTGGCGCTCACGAGTCGCTGGTGTTCTTCCTGGAGTGCTGGCAGCTGGGGTTCGCTAGTCCGGGCGGTTGAGGACGATGGCGGGCGGGAGCGGCTGACCTTGCCATTCGGCGCGAACCCACAGGGATCGCGGCACTCCCGCCCGCACTTCTAGTTGTATGCAGGTAGGCGAGGATCGCAAGGCTCCGAGTTGCTTTGGCCGAGAAACAGCTGGGTAAGGTCTGTCGGCGAGGAAGAGAGCACAGGGCGAGTGGTTTCCGTGTGCCTGTCGGGTGACCGGGTCTCGTCGAGTTCGATGTAGTCTCCGGGCACGATGAGGTTCATGGCTCGTGGCAACTAGGCTCACCCGACTACTGAAGAAGGATGTGGTCGCGATGGCGGAGGGCCGCAACCTCGGACCGCCCAACCGCATTCTGATCGACCCCGTCCGCCACAGGGTCGCGGCAGTGGTCATGGTTTCCCATCCTGTTCGCGAGCTGTCGGTGTATTTCCGGGCGAGTGCCGTGGTTTCGTTCGACAGCGACACGCTTGCAGTAGAGGCGCTGGCACATCTCCACGTCGCGGCTGCCGACGAGTTCGTGCTTGGACTTCTCGCCGAGCGCCGTCTACATGATCGTCCCGTTCTTAGCAGCGAGGGGCGAGAAATGGGCTATATCACGGACGCAACTTTCGACGCCGAAGGCAACGTCCTCGAATACTGGGTTCGTCGCAAGACGCTCGGCCTACTACGCCCACGACTCAAGATCCACCCCGACGCACTGACTGCCCCGCCCGGACACCTCGCAATCGTCGATCACGACTCCCTCAGCGGCGACGATGAACCCGCCCAACCCGAAGGGGACGACCCACAACAGCCAACGGACTCCGCCGCCTAGCTGTATGTCCCAGGGAGGTTCGTGATGCGGTACTTCAACGCGCTGTAAGCGCCATGTGTGAAGGCGTGCGCCGTCCGGTAGTTTGGGATGTCCTCTCGGCGCCCCTGGTGTGCAGCCTCGGTCTCAGGCTGCAGCGCCTGCGGCAGGTTCTTGACGTTCATTTCGTCTCGTGCCGCGTTCAACCTTCGCTCATCGTCGGATAGGAGTTGCTCTAGTCCCCCGATATCGGCGTCGATGCCTGCCTCCGCGAGTGCCTTGACAAAGCCGCGAGACCGTACGTTCGAATCAAGAAACCAGCGGTGCACGATCGCGTCGCGCGAATCTTCATCCTCAAGTGCGCCCAACATGAGGGATGTCTCGAACATCGAGCGACCCAATACCCATGCTCCGTGTGCCTGCGCTCTGTCCATCAGGAGCGCCACGCCGTCATACAGGTCTCGCAGGTGGACAAGGTGGGCATAGGCGGCACGCCCCGCCATCCGGCCACCAGGGACTGACGGGATCCTGCATGTCTCGCCTATCGCGCCGAGCACGATCCGGATTCGGTTGCGCCGCTCGTGATCAGTCATTCGTTTGGCCCACTATTGGCCCGTCTTTCCAAAACGGAGAGCGGCCCGAAGGCCGCAATCTCGCTTGTTTCCTAGGTCGGGGCGCCGAGATTCGAACTCGGGACCTCTAGTCCCCCAGACTAGCGCGCTAACCAGGCTGCGCCACGCCCCGCGACCGCATCATCCTAGCGGGCATCCCTGATCCGGTTCGTTCGGTTCGGCGGCGAAGGCGATTTGGGGCTTGTGGCAAGCGTGTGGCAAGCGCTGTGTTCCAACTGGTGCTATTTCTCGTCCTCTCGCGTGACCCGGGACTAACCGCTGCGTACTTCGTTAGATCGTGTTTCCCGACGGTTCGCCAGGTAGACGCCCACCCCGACGAGCGTGAGGACGGCGGTCAACTTGCCGCCAGGTCGCGGCAACTGGGGCTGCGCCATGTAGTTGACTAGCCATGAGGGGGCTCGCCCGTAGTCGGCCAGGATCAATGCGCCCCGGTGCAGTGGTAGCCCCACATGACGATTCCGGTTCAGGGTCGCATCCGCGGAAATGGGTAGCCGCCACCGGGTCGGTTCCATCGCATCACCGCGGACTCTCTGCCATCAGCAACCTCCATGTCAAGACCGGCAGCGAACTGTTCGCGATCGGATCAGGTGCGATCTCGATGGTCCCGGGCGAGGGCACCGCGGAGTTCCAAGAGACCGATCGGTGGATCGCGGCGCTACCTGCGCGCACGCTGGTCGCTCGAGAGGGCTCGGTTCAGCTCGGCGAGTCCGGTCGGCACCGGCTTGGGGAGGTTCCTAAGGAGCGTGTCGCGGTCGGCGGGTGTGAGTGCCGTCATCGGTGCGTGGAATGTGACCGCGCCGGACATACGCTCAGAGAGTTCGAGTTCAGCGGGAGTTCCGCCCGTGTTCAGCGCCGCAACGAGGACGCGGTAGTTGATGTCGGATACGGCGACGCCGAACAAACGCACACCTGCCACGCTAGACCTATTTCGTGGCGAATGCGACGTTCCATCGCAAATGTCATCGCGGCGGCCTTGGTAAACGCGGTCGTTCTCCGCGTTGGCGCCGTTCGCCGAGTCAACTCAGTGACCGTTGAGCTAGTAGTGCCGGTCGCGGTGGTCTCGGGCGAGCACGCCGCGAAGCACCACGAGACCGGACGTCCGTGGCTCGTCGAGCACGCCGAGCAGCAGATCCGCTTCCTCGGGCGAGAGGGCGAACAGTTGCACTTGGCGCGAATAGCCGCGTTCGATGCGATGTGCGAGCGCGAGGTCTGCGTCGCGGCCGATCCGGAGGAGCAGGTCCACGAGAACGCGGCCGTCGTTTCCGGACACCTGGACGCCCCCTGGCCCGCGCGCGATACGACCGTTGGTAGCGGCGGAAGGAGTGACCTAAGTGCCGCGAACCCGTCCCCTCGTCACTCCTTCCACGCCGTGCCGCCAGCGCCACGACAGGTTGTACACCCTGCGGGTGTCCGCTGTCTAGCGGTGCGCCCCGGATCTCAGAGGTATGCGGCGGAGGAGGCTCGGAAGATGGAGCGGCGGCGCGAGAAGCGGCGGGCCGCGCGGGAGCGCGATACGTGAGCGGGCTAGTGCTGTGGGTCTCGCCGGAACATGCGGACGATGGCCGCGGCGACTCCGAGAACGGCTGCGGTGGCAAGGGCGATCAGGTTCGTCTGCACGCACGTGCGGCATGCGTTGCAACAGACGGTTGCCATCGGGGCGTGCTCTCCGTACTTCGTGGCGGCGTCGTTGATTCGGCCGGTGGAGATCATCTTCATAGTCACACTGTACGCCTACTGCCTGTCGGGGTGGTCTCGTGCGAGTGCTCGGCGGAGCTCGACGAGGGTGTCGGGGAAGCCGACCGGCACTTCGAGGTGGGCGGCTCGCTCGACAGGGGTGAGGGTGACCGCTTCGACGGCGACCGGCTTTCGCTCGGGTCGGGTCTACGTCAGTTGCTGGGGGTTACCCAGGACTCGCGACGCCATTCGAGCCAGTTCGCGAGGCCGGGCAGAGCCTCACGGTCGATGACGGCCCAGCCCACCAGCGCCTCGGGGTCCGACGCCGGTTCGCTGAAGGTTCCGAAGGACGAGGGCCGGTCGAGAGGAACGGTGGCCAGCCAGGGAATCGCAGGCATGTTTCAGAGATCGACACCCGGTGCTTCGACGACAGTCCCCCTGTCGGGGGACACTGGCGACGTGGATGTGACGGCGTGACCGAGCCGTCAGGCAGAGATCGCGAACGCTGCGGCACCCAACGAAATCATCGTCTCGGTCAGGATGATCGCGGTCCAGCCGCCGCCGTCCGCGAGCGTTTCGCCGTTGTGCATCAGCGCGCGTGCGTGGTGAATCAGTCCCCAGCCGCTGACTGCGGCAACGAGCGCTGCGATAAGAGAGACGTGGCTGGCCATGAACGCCCTATCGGCACCTTCGCAGCCCAGCAACAGGACCACATTTCTTCGACCCGGCGGGCGGCGTGAGCGACCGGCTTCTCGAGCTCCTCATGTTCGCCGCGATCGCGGTCGCGTTCGTCGTCGCGGCCGTGCTCGCGGTGTCGACGTTCGCGGGGTGGCGGCTGTGACCGCTGCTCTGGCTGATCCGCTGACGCTGCTCGACGACCTCGCTCGCGAGGTTGCCGATTTGCGAGTCGGTCTGTAACAGCCTCGCGCCACCGCGCACATCGAAGTTCTAGCCTGCGGCAGCGTCCTCTCATCCGAGTTGTGGCAACTCTGTGGCAACGGGCTGGCGGGGAATCAGGGGGAGCAGAGGGGATTGGCATCGGCGAAAGCGGCGGTTTCGAGCCGATGCGGGGCACGGAGGGAAACCACGGGGTGGCATGCCCTCGCCTCCCAGACTAGCGCGCTTACCAGGCTGCGCCGCGCCCCGCGACTAGCGGGCATCCCGGAGCGGCGAACCGGTCGACTCGTGTGAGGATCGACCTTCGTCGCGCCTTCGGGCTCGCCAGCGCGTTTGTGACGACGCGCTTCGCGAGACGCGCCGGTGTCAGCCGAGCTTCTTGTACAGCCGGTCGACCAGATCGGGCATCTGCTCGAGCTTGTCCGTGATCGCACGGATGCGGTACTCGCGGAAGTGCTCGGGCTTGACGCCGAAGGCCTCTGCCAGACGGGCGAGGACGTCGTTCGAGGGCACCGGCCGGTTGCCGTGCACGATGTGATTCAGGTAGCCGGCAGAGAGATCGGTCTTCTCCGCCAGCGCCCGGTAGGTCAGTCCCGTCTCCGACATGAGCCGCTCCATCGTCGGGCCGAGACCATCATCCGAGTACGCACGCCGCTTTGCCACTAGAGCTCCTCTATCCAGGTGAGAACGGTTTCACGCGGGACACGGTCGTCGGCGCCGGTTGCCCGGATGCGCACGTCGACCGCCCCGTCGTCCAGTGTTTTCTTGCCGACCGTGATCCTGATCGGGACGCCGAGCAGGTCCGCGTCGGCGAACTTCTCGCCCGGGCGCTGAGCCCGGTCGTCGAGCAGGACGTCGAGACCTCCTGCAGCCAGGAGGTCGGCCACCTCGATCGCCGGCTCGAGCACCTCGGCTGCCGAGCCGTGCAGTGCGAGAACGTGCGCATCGTACGGAGCGATGGACCGGGGCCAGACGATGCCGTTGTCGTCATGGCGCTGCTCCACCGACGCGGCCATGATGCGACCCGGGCCGATGCCGTACGACCCCATGAGCACCGGTCTCTCGACACCCTCCTCGTCGAGGAAGGTCGCTCCGAGCGCCGCCGAGTACTTCGTGCCGAGCTTGAAGATGTGCCCGACCTCGATCGCGGTCTGGAAGCCGAGCCGTCCACCGCAGTTCGGGCACCCGTCGTCCTCGATCGGCTGCCGGATGTCCGCGAAGCGCGCGGTGAAGTCCCGCCCGTGCTCGACGCCGCGCAGGTGCCAGCCGGTTCGGTTGGCACCTGCCACGAACTGACCGTCACGGAGAGCATCGTCGGCGACGATCTCGCCGGTGAATCCGACCGGACCGAGCGAGCCCGGATCGGCACCGAACGCCGCCCGGATCTCTTCTTCGGTCGAAGGGCGAAAGGCACTTCCGAGGGCGGCCGCGAGCTTCGCCTCCTCGAGGCGGTCATCGCCACGGATGAGACCGAGAATGACGGTGCCGTCGTCCTTCGTCACGGGCATCGCCTTGGACGTCGCGGCAGCATCGATGCCCAGGAACTCCGCAAGGTCGTCGATCGTCGTGATACCGGGCGTCGCGACCTCGGACGGTGCGTCGAGTCCGATCCGGGAACGTCGGTGCCCTGGGAATTCCGCACGCGATCTCGAGATCGGCCGCGTAATCACCGTTTGCACACGTCACGAGGGTGTTCTCACCCGAGCCGGACGGAGCGAGGTAGTCGATCGACTCGCTGCCACCCATCATTCCCGGACTCCGCCTGTACGGCGAAGACCTCGAGCTCACAGCGATCGAAGATCTTCTCGTAGGCGCGTCGCGTGCTTCTGGAAGCTGATCTCGAGCCCGGCCTCGTCACGGTCGAACGAGTAGGCGTCCTTCATCACGAACTCGCGCACCCGGAGTAGGCCGCCGCGCGGACGGGGCTCGTCGCGGCCCTTCGTCTGGAAGTGGTAGAGGATCTTCGGCAGATCCCGGTACGAGCCGAGCTCCGAGAAGTGAAAGGTGACCGTCTCCTCGTGCGTCATCGCGAGCAGTGAAGTCGCGTCCGGCACGGTCGTGGAGCCGGAACAGCTCGGGGATGCGGCTACGCCCCGTCTTCTCCCACAGTTCGGCCGGGGTGATCACCGGCATGAACATCTCCTGGCCGCCGATCGCATCCATCTCCTCACGGACGATCTGGACGATCTTCTCGTGCGTGCGCCAGCCGGCCGGGAGAAAGCTCCAGAGGCCTGCGCTCACCTGTCGGATCAACCCGGCCCGGACGAGGAGCTTGTGCGAGATCGCATCCGCATCCGCCGGATCGTCACGCAGCGTCGGAAGGAACAACTCTGATTGCCGCCGGACCATCCGCATCAGGTTACCGAAGCTGGCAACGGCGGTCTCAGTCAAGCGGGATGAGCGAGGCCTCGGCCATGGCGAGCGCCGCAGGCTTCGCCATCCTCAACCGTTTCGGCCGCTGCATGCCGTCTTCGATCCAACGGTCGATCTCGTGGAAGAGCTCGTCGATGAGGATGTCGGACGAAACCTTCCTCAGCACTCGACCGTGCGCGTAGAGGAACCCGACGTCGCGCCCACCCGCGATGCCGAAGTCGGCATCACCCGCTTCGCCAGGGCCGTTCACTGCGCAGCCCATCACCGCGACCTCGAACGCCTCCGGATACGCCTTTAGCCGCTCCTCGACGACGACAGCGAGGCTCTCGACGCCGACGTTGTCGCGACCGCACGACGGGCAGGCGATCATCACCGGGCCGCGCTCGCGCAGCCCGAGCGCCTTGAGAATCTCCCAAGCAACCTCGACCTCCTTGACGGGATCGGCCGTCAGCGAGACACGGAACGTGTCGCCGATGCCATCGGCGAGCAGAGAGCCGATCCCGATTGCGCTCTTGATCGCGCCCGCGAACGGAGTCCCGGCCTCGGTGACGCCGAGGTGCAACGGGTACGGCACCCTTGCAGCAAGCATCCGGTAGGCACGGATCATCGTCGGCACGTGCGTGGCCTTGACCGAGATCTTGAAGTCGCGATAGTCGAGTCGCTCGAGGATCTCCACCTCCTCGAGCGCCGCGGCGACCAGCGCCTCGGCCTGATCCTTCTGCGCCAGATCGGCGAGATGCGCGGGGAGCGAGCCGGAGTTGGCGCCGATCCGCATCGCGACGCCCGCCTTCCTGGCGGCCTTCACGACGAGCTCGACCTTGTCGGGTCCACCGATGTTCCCGGGGTTGATGCGCACCGCAGCGACACCCGCGTCGATCGCGCGCAGTGCAAGTGACGCGTTGAAGTGGATGTCCGCGATCACCGGGATCGGCGAGAAGCGGACAATCTTTGCGAGCGCGTCGGCATCCTCGATCTTGGGCACGGCGCAGCGCACGACCTCGCACCCGGCCGACACGAGGGCGGCGATCTGGGCGGTCGTCGCCTCGACGTCGTGGGTCTTCGTCAGTGTCATCGACTGGACGACGACAGGAGCGCCGCCACCGATGGTCACGCCGCCGACGCGGATCTGAGCAAGACTTCCCATCCGGAAGAAGTGTAGAGACATGCCGCTCGAGCCCCCTCCCACTCCCTGGGCGCTGTCGCGCCCGCCGGAGGCCCATCCACACGATGCCTGGGCCTTCGGTGCAGACCTCGCGCCGGGGACGATCCTCAGCGCGTACAGGCTGGGCATCTTTCCGATGCGCATCGAGGGCGATCTCGTCTGGTGGTCGCCGCCGAGGCGCGCAATCATTCCCGTGGTCGGCTTCACCGCCTCACGGTCGCTGCGGCGCGCGGCACGAGGGTACGAGGTCACCGTCGACACGGCTTTCCGGGACGTGATTCGCGGTTGCGCTGATCCGGCTCGCCCGCACGGTTGGATCGACCACTCGTTCGTCGACGCCTACTCGGAGCTCCACCGTCTCGGCTGGGCCCACTCGATCGAGGCGTGGGACGAGGAGGGGCTCGCGGGTGGCCTCTACGGAATCGCGATCGGCGGGCTCTTCGCCGCCGAGTCCAAGTTCCACCGGCGCTCGGGGGCCTCGAAAGCCGCGCTCCTCGAGCTCATCCTACGGCTCGAGGCAGCAGGCGGCCCACGGTTGCTCGACGTCCAGTGGCTGACGCCGCATCTGCGCTCGCTCGGAGCGTTCGAGGTCACGCGCGCCGAGTATCACGGGAGGCTCGACGTGGCGCTCTCACTGCCGGAGGTGTTCCGGACGACCCTCGACTAGGTCGTCGGTCTCTACGACAACCGGCCGATGTCGTTGGTGAGCCCGATCACGAACAGCAACAACACGAGCCCGATGCCGACGATCGAGACACGCTCGTAGATCCCGCGGGCGACCGTCCGACCGCTCACTCCCTCGACGACGGCGAAGACGATGTGGCCGCCGTCGAGCGGCAGGAACGGCAACAGGTTGAGCAGCGCGATCGAGAGAGAGATCAACCCCAACACCCAGAGGAAGCTGTTCGTCGACTGCTTTGCCGCGTCGGACGACCCCTGGACGATTCCGACCGGGCTGGAGATGTCCTTGCGGCCGTCCCCGGTGACGAGGTTGCCGAGCGAGCTGAAGATGTCCTGAGACACACGTCCCGTCGTCGCGAGCGACTCCCGTGTTGCCTCCACCGGTGAGAGGCCCTCTCCCGCAAGTAGGAAGCCGAGCCGGTAGACCCCTGCGTCGCTGTCTGCGGCACGCGGGCCGAGCGTCACGCTTTTCCCGTCGCGAACGACAACGAGCGTCAGTGGCTTTCCATCGGACGCACTGACCGTGCGCGGGATCAAGGAGCCGGTCATCTGCATGCCGTTGATCGAGACGATCCGGTCTCCCGCCATGAGCCCGATCGCAGCCGCCGCCGTGTCCGCACGGATGCCCTCGACCGTCGTCGTCGCCTTCCCGCCGGAGGTCATGTACAGCGCTGCGAAGATGACAATGGCGAACAGGATGTTGGCTGCCGGCCCTGCAAAGATCGCGAGCACGCGCCGCCACGTCGCGGCACGCCAGTAGGCGTCCGGACCCAGCGCATCTCCTATATCGACGACCCCCGCCCGACCTGACGGGCAACTGGCGCGCTGAGCTCCGCCCTGGCGGTGCTCTCCGAGAGCCGGGCAAGGGCTTCGCGCGCCGCCTCGTGGTCGCCGGCCGCGAGCGTACGGCGCAGGCGATCGGTCGAGCTCTCGAGCTCCGGTGCCTCCTCGACGGCGCGCCCTAGCGCCTGGTCGACGTCGGCCGGCGCCGGGCGGTGCATGCCCGGGATCTTCACGAAGCCGCCGAGCGGAACCATGCCGATCCCGTACTCGATCCCCTTGTGGTTTCGCTTGACGATCGCCGGCGGGAAGCCGATGTAGAACTTCCGCGGCCGCATGCCCAGCGCGAGCGAGGCAGAAAAATGACCGAGCTCGTGGATGAAAATGAGGAACCCGAGCCCCACGACCGAGATGAGGATGCTCATGCCGGTACGAGCCTCTGCTCGGCGATCCGTCGTGCCTCGGCGTCTGCCTCGATGAGATCATCGATGTCCCGTGCGGCGGCGCCGTCTATGCGATCGAGGGCGTCGGTCACGGTCTCCGCGATCTCGAGGAACCGGATCCGCCCTTCCAGGAACGCGGCCACCGCGATCTCGTTCGCCGCGTTGTAGGCGCATGGGACAGTGCCGCCTCGCTCGCCAGCCGCCCGGGCGAGCGGGAGGAGCGGAAACGTCTCCTCGTCGACCGGCTCGAAGTGCAGGTCGAGGGTCGCCGAGAAGTCGAGAGGCTCCACGGCGACGGCCGGACGATGCGGGTAGCCGAGCGCGAACGAGATCGGAACGCGCATGTCGGGGGTGCCGAGATGCGCGAGCAGCGCCCCATCGCGCAAGCGGACGAGCGAGTGGACTATCGATCGCGGGTGCACGACGACGTCGATCTTCCCGTACGGGACGCCAAATAGCCAGTGGGCCTCGATCAACTCGAGGCCCTTGTTCGCGAGCGTTGCCGAGTCGACGCTGATCTTGCGTCCCATCGACCAGGTTGGATGAGCGAGGGTCTCGTCGACCGTGACCGTCTCGAGCTCGTCGGCCCGACGTCCACGGAACGGCCCACCCGAGGCGGTGAGCACGAGTGCGTCCACCGTGTCCGGTGCGCGGCCCTCGAGGCACTGGAAGAGCGCGGAGTGCTCGCTGTCGACCGGTAGCAGCAGACCTCCACCTTTGCGGTGCGTCGCGACCGCGAGCTCCCCCGCTGCGACGAGGCTCTCCTTGTTGGCGAGCGCGAGCGTGACTCCGTGCTCGAGTGCCCAGAGCGTCGCCTCGACGCCGGCAAAGCCGACGATCGCATTCAGGACGATGTCCGGCACGCATGCCTCGAGAAGCGATACGGCCGACCCGCCCACCTGCGTGTGCGCGACCCCATGCTCGGCGGCGAGAGCGTCGAGCGGCTGAGAGCCGGACATCACGCCGCAGAGCTCGAGATCGTCCCGACCGGCGATGATCTCGATCGCCTGGCGGCCGATCGAACCCGTTGCACCGAGGAGAGCGACGCGCGTCACAGGCATAGCGTGCCAGTCGCGCGGCGAGTCACGTCAACGCCAGGGTCACATAGAAGGCTGCCGGGCCAGCCCAGAGGAGGGAGTCGACGCGATCGAGCACGCCGCCGTGTCCGGCGAGTATTCGTCCCGAATCCTTCACGCCGAGGTCGCGTTTGACGGCCGACTCGAACAGGTCGCCCATTGTCGAGGCGAGTGCGACGGCCGCGCCCAGGCCCAGGGCCTCGAGATCGGTGAGGAACCCCTGGTCGTACATGGCGAAGAACGCCACCGCCATCGCAGCGATCGTGCCACCCACGAAGCCCTCCCACGACTTGCCGGGTGAGATCCTCGGAGCCATCTTGTGGCGCCCGATCGCCCGGCCGACGGCATATGCGGCCGTGTCGTCGGCGAAAACCGCGATGAGCACCGTGAAGATGACGAGGCGGCCGTTCTCGGGGATATCGCGGAGCAGAACGAGCGCGGAGATGCCCCCGCCGATCCACACCACGCCCAGAAGGGTGAGCGAGATCGCAGCGGTCGCGGACGGTCGCGCGTCGGAGAACCCGAAGATGACGAACGCGACCAGGATCGTCGAGAAGAACCCGCCGACCATCCAGGCGATGCTCCCCGTCTCGGCGCCGACGAGCGTGAGCAACAGGCCGACATACCCCCCGAGCACGATGGGCCGAAGGCCGCGTCCCATCGTGTAGAGCTCGTGCAGCGCGATGAGGCCGCCCACAGCTGCGAGCGCGAAGAGCCACCAGCCCCCGAGCCACACGACACCCAGCACGACGGGGAGTAGCACGAGCGCGACAACGATGCGTGAGAGGACGGGGGTCATCTTCCGCCGTAGCGCCGATCGCGCGCGGAGAAGGCGTCGAGAGCCGCACGGAGGTCTAGGGCGCCGAAGTCGGGCCAGAGCGTCTCGGTGAAGACGAACTCTGCGTACGCGGTCTCCCACAACATGAAATTCGAGATCCGGAACTCGCCGGAGGTGCGAACCAGCAGGTCTATCTCGGGCAGCTCGGGCGCGTTGAGACGAGCAGCGATCGCCGCCTCGTCGATCTGGTCCGGCGCGAGGCCGTCCTCCACACAGCGCCGGGCGGCGTCGACGATCTCGGCACGACCGCCGTAGTCGAACGCGACCCAGAGCTGGAGCACGTCGAGATGGGACGTCGAGCGCTCGAGCTCCCCCATCGCCGTTCGGAGGTGCTCTGGCAGACGGTCGCGACGACCTAGAAACCGGGTTCTCACGCCCTGCTTGCCGAGATCGGGGAGCTCACGCTCGATTGTCTCGCCGAGAATCTCCATCAGTGCAGCGACCTCGTCGGCCGGCCGCGACCAGTTCTCGGTCGAGAAGGCGTACACGACAAGCGTCGAGAGCCCCTGGTCGATCGCTGCCTCGACGGTTCGCCGGAGAGCACGCGCACCCTCGCGATGTCCGTCGGCCACCGTTCGGCCATTCGCCGCCGCCCAGCGGCCGTTCCCGTCCATGATGATCGCCACGGTCTGCGCCTGCGCGGCTCCCCGGTGGAGCGCTGACGTACCGTTCTCTGCTCGTGTGCTCACGGTGGAAAGGAGGCCGCTAGACCTCCATGATCTCGGCCTCTTTGTGCTTGAGGAGGTCATCGAGCTTCTTGACGTGGTCGTCAGTGAGCTTCTGCACCTGCGTCTCGGCACGTCGTTCCTCGTCGTCTCCGACCGCTCCGTCGCGAACGAGCTCTTCGAGATGCTTCATCACATCACGACGCACGTTGCGGATGGCGACCTTCCCGTCCTCGGCGTACCGTCGAATGACCTTGACGAGCTCCTTGCGGCGCTCCTCGGTCAGCGACGGGATCGGGAGGCGAATCAGCTTGCCGTCGTTCGACGGGGTCAGACCGAGGTCGGACTCCTGAATCGCCTTCTCGATCGCCCTGATCTGCGATGCGTCGTACGGCTGGATCGAGAGAAGCCGCGCCTCGGGCGCGGAGATCGTGGCCATGTTGCTCAACGGTGTCGGCGTCCCGTAGTAGTCGATCGTGATCCGATCGAGCAGCGCGGCCGAAGCACGGCCTGTGCGGACGCTGTTGAACTCGACGCGCGTCGCCGTGATCGACTTGTCCATCCGCAGTTCGCAATCGACGAGGAAATCCTCGATCGCCGTCATCTCATGCCCCTCTCGTGATCGCCGTCATCTCATGCCCCCTCTCGTGTCGTGACGATGGTGCCGATCCGCTCCCCCGAAGCAACGCGCACGATATTGCCCTCGGCGAGCTCGAAGACGTGAATCGGGACGCGATTATCCATGCAGAGCGAGAGGGCCGTGGTGTCCATCACCTTGAGCCCACGCTCGATCGCCTCGAGGTGGGTGAGCTCCGGGATGAACCGGGCGTTCGCATCGACCCGCGGGTCTCCGTCGTAGACGCCCTGGACGCCGTTCTTCGCCATCAGGATTGCCTCGGCACCGATCTCGAGCGCCCGAAGCGCGGCGGCCGTATCGGTGGTGAAGAACGGGTTGCCCGTGCCGGCCGCGAAGATCACGACGCGATCTTTCTCGAGGTGGCGCATCGCACGGCGCCGGATGTAGGGCTCTGCGACCTCGGAGACGGCGATGGCCGACTGCACGCGCGTCTGCGCGCCGAGCCGCTCGAGGGCATCCTGGAGCGCAAGCGCGTTGAGGAGCGTCGCCAGCATCCCGGCATAGTCGGCGGTCGCTCGTTCCATCCCTTCCGCCGCCGCGGCCATGCCCCTGTAGAAGTTGCCGCCACCGACGACGATCGCAAGCTCTGTGCCCGCCTTCCGCACAGCGACGACCTCCCGGGCGACTGCCGTAACCGTCTTCGGGTCGACGCCGTACTCACGGTCGCCCATCAGGCTCTCGCCGGAGAGCTTGAGGAGAACGCGTTGGAACGGCGCAGCCGCGCCGACAGGCGCTTCCGCGACCCCGTCGTCGGCCTGCGCGCTCACGACCCTGCGACCGAGATTCGCCTGAACCCCTTCAGTGTCGCCCCGGCCGCCGTCAGCGCCGAGCCGACAGAGGTCGACTGATCGTGGATCCACGACTGATCGGCGAGAACACCACCGGGCGAGGCTGCGAAGAAGCGCTTACCGAGCATGCCGTCCACGATCTTCTCACGCGCAGCCTCGGGCTTGGAGAGCAGTTCGTCCGAGTTCAGGTACACCTGGCGCTCCGCCTCGATCGTCTCCGCGGGCACGTCGTCACGAGTCGCCCAGGTCGGCGCAGCGAACGAGATGTGCATCGCAAGCTGCCGGGCGAGAGCTTCGTCTCCACCATCGAGCTCCACGAGAACGCCGATCTTGTGAGCCGGAGGGTGGACGTAGGATGCGATCGTCGTGGCGTCGTCGTACCGCTCGGCCCCGACCACGACGATGTTCTCGCCGAGCTTGCCCATCAAGGCGAGGCGCTCCTCGTCGAACGCGTCGACCGCGGCGACGCCGTCCGCATGCACGGCACGGAGCACGCGCTCTGCGAACGCCTGGAAGCTCCTCGTTCTTCGACACGGGCTCCGTCTCGCAGCCGACGCCGACGATCGAGCCGACTGCTCCGTCGACGATCGTGCCAACGAGACCCTCGGTGGTCGCGCGGTCGGCGCGCTTTCCCGCCTGCGCCATGCCCTTCTCACGCAGCAGCGTGCGGGCGGCGTCGAGGTCGCCGTCCGTCTCCTGAAGCGCTCGCTTGCAATCCATCATCCCCGCGCCCGTGACCTCACGGAGCTCCTTGACGAGGCCTGCGCTGATCTCGGTAGTCACTCTCTCTCCTCTCAGTGAGCGACGATGCGCGGAAGCGCCTTCGCCTGCTCGATCCATTCGGCTACTTCGTCTGCTCCGGGAACGCGATTGACGAGATTCCGGGCCTCGTTCGTCTCGGCGAGCCCTGTGACGAGGTTGTCGACATTGCGCTGCGCGAGCTCGGGCACGGAGTCGACCCCCGCAGCCTCGAGCAGCTCGGCGAATTGCGGTCCGACGCCGACGACGCGCATCAGGTCGGCGTGGTTGACCCAACGCAGGACACGCGGCGCATCGATGCCGGTCTCCTCCACCACCGATGCCCGCCCTTCGGGTGTTGCGCCCTTCTCGAGCAACGCATCGACCGACGGGATTTCGGCTGCCCGCAGCTTGTCGGCGTACGCGGGGCCGATGCCCTCGATCTCGATGATGTCGCCGGTGAGCTCGGGAGTCGCCTCCGTGGCGTCCTCTTCGGCGGGCTCGGCCGCCGCCGCCGCTGCCTCGCTCGCTGCAGCCGCTTCGGCAGCAGCAGCCTTCGCCGCGAAATCCTTCTCCGAGACCTTGCTCTGCCCCGCGGCGATACCGTCGGCGAGCGCGCGTACGATGAGCGAGCACGAGCGGATAGCGTCGTCGTTGCCCGGGATCACGAACTGGGCCTCGTCCGGATCGCAGTTCGTGTCGACGATTGCGATCACCGGCAGGTGCAGGCGCTGTGCCTCCCGAACCGCGAGCGCCTCCTTCTTGAGGTCGACGATGAAGATCGCGTCCGGCTGACGCTTCATGTCCGCGACCCCTCCGAGGTTCGCCTCGAGCTTCTCGAGCTCGGCCTCCATCGTGATGCGCTCCTTCGCCGGCAACAGCGCGAGCTGACCGTCGTTCTTGAGGCGCCGGAGATCGTGGAGGTATGCAATCCGGTCCTGGATGGTGCGCCAGTTCGTCAGCAGGCCGCCGAGCCAGCGGTTGGAGACGAACGGCATGCCCACCCTGGCGGCCTCGGTGCGTACCGCGTCCTGGGCCTGCTTCTTCGTTCCGACGAACAGGATCGTGCCGCCGCGCTCGGCGATGTTGCGCGCGAAGTCATACGCTTCCTCGACGAGCTGCTGCGTCTGCTGCAGGTCGATGATGTAAATACCGCCGCGCTCCGTGAAGATGAATCGCTTCATCTTCGGGTTCCAGCGACGTGTCTGGTGGCCGAAGTGAACTCCAGCCTCCAGTAGCTCCTTCATGGAGACGACTGCCAACGGGACCAGCCCCTTTCAGTGTGGTTACAGATGTCGAGCTCCGACGGGCCGAGACGGAACCGGGCTCCGATCGCGGAGCCACGGCACCACCGCCCCTGACGCTGATCGCCGGGTTGATGGAACGTGAGCGTCCATGGTAGCCGAGAGGAGCAGGTGCTCAGCTGCTCGCTCTACCCGCGAGCGCGTTCGAATGCGGCTGCGAGATCGTCCGGAAGGTCGGACTCGAGGTCGATCTGCTCCGCCGTGAACGGATGGGTGAAGGCCAGGCGGCGTGCGTGGAGAAACTGTCGCTCGAGGTCGAGATCGCCGGCGACGCCGTAGACGGGGTCGCCGCTGACCGGGAGTCCGATCGCCTCAAGGTGAACACGGATCTGGTGGGTGCGACCCGTCTCGAGGGTGACGTCGAGCAGCGCGTGGTCGCGCAACGCCTCCTTGACGGTGAACCACGTCACCGCCTCACGCGGGGTCGGCGTGTCGAGGGAGTGGCGTGTGCGGTCGCGACGATCGCGGCCAACCGGAGCGTCGATACGGCCCGATGTCGACGCGGGGGTACCACGCACGAGAGCCGCGTACGTCCGCTCGACCTCCCGCTTGCGGATCATCTCCTGCAGCAGGTCGTACGCCTCGGGCGCCTTCGCGACGACGAGCAGCCCGGAGGTGTCTCGGTCGAGCCGGTGGACGATGCCAGGCCGGTCGTCGTCGTCTCCACCCTCCGCGCCGTGCTCGATGAGGCCCTGCACCAGAGTTCCCGTTCGCGTCGATCCCGCAGGATGCACAACGAGACCCGCGGGCTTGTCGACGACCAACAGGTGCTCGTCCTCCCAGACGATCGGGACGTCGAGCGACTCCCGCTGGAGCGGCACGGATTCCGGGATCTCGGCCGATACCTCCTCACCGCCCTCGAGACGGAAGCTCTTGGCACGAGGCTCGCCGTCGACGAGCACGACCCCGGCGGCGATCAGCCGCTCTGCGAGCGCTCGAGAGTCGAGCTCCGGGCGAGCCGCGAGAACGCGATCGAGGCGCTCTCCACGGTCCGCCTCACGAACGTGAAAGCGGAGCAGTGCCAACGCTGGGGCTCGCCCTGTCTGCCGCCACGAACGAGGCGAAGAGCAGCCCCACGCCGACGACGATGAAGGTATCGGCGAGATTGAATGCCGGCCAGTAGGCGAAATCGAGGAAGTCCGTGACGTGCCCGAGCCGAACGCGGTCGAGGAGGTTGGCGACGCTGCCGCCGATGACGAGCCCGAGCGCGATGGGCACGAGTGGATGGCGCTGCGCTGTGCGGCCGAAGAACACGAGCATTGCGCCGACGGCCAGGGCCGTCAGTGCGATCACCGCGGTGGTCGAGTCGGCGAAGAGGCCGAATGCGATGCCGGTGTTCTGCACGTGGTGGATGCTGAACGGCCCGATCGAGGCAACCGCGTCACCGGTGGAAAGTCGGGTCGAGACGATTGCCTTCGTCAGCTGGTCGGCGGCGATCGCCGTTCCCGCGATCACGGACAATGCGACCCACTGCGCACGACCGGCGCCGACGCGGCGCTCCGCACCGGAAATCGGCTGAAGTGCGTTCGTCGACGAGCCGATCCGGACATCCATCCGGCGCGGTGGCGCGCTGCGAGCGGGCTCGCTCACCCGTTTTCCTGCAACCGCTTGTCGTCGAGGCAGAGAATCGCGTACGGCACCGCGTCGAGTCGCTCCTCGGGAATCACCACACCACACTTCGCGCAGGTGCCATAGGTTCCGTCGTCGACCCGCGCAAGCGCCGCGTCGATCTCGGCGACGACGTTGTCGGCATTCTCGCCCAGCGTCTGATCGAGCTCACGCTCGACGAGGTCGCTCGCGTGATCGGCGAGATGCTGATCACCGACTGGCGAGTTGATCTCCGCGCCGGCATCGTCGGCGACGAGATCCGTGGCGGCGGCGATGATCCGCTCGCGCAGCTCGAGTAGCTCCGCGCGCTTGACGGCGAGGTCGATCGTCATCGTGCTCCTTCCTGGGCATGGGCTAGGCGCATTTCGGCCTCGGCTCGTGTGAGTCCTACGAGCTCGACCGTCTTGTTCCGGGACGTCGCCCCGCGCACGATCCTGACATCGGGCGCGCGGAGGCCGAGCGTCGACGCGAGAAGAGCGACGACGGAAGCGTTCGCGCGTCCCCGCTCCGGCGCTGCGGCGACGCGCACTTTCCACACGTCGCCGTGCCGGCCGACAACTGCGGCGCGCGCGCCTCCGGGAGCGACGCGGAGGTCGAGGCGAATGGGCTGGGACTCGGTCGGGTCGGTCATCACCCGACAGGATAGTCGTCGCCGCGGTCTAGCCCGCGAGCTTCCTGACCTCCTCCGACTCGCTGCGCGGCGGAAGCGACAGTTGTGCGGCTGGCGTCGTCGACCCGCTCCACCCGGGCGTCGCCGGAGCAACGTCGTCGACGGATTCCTCCGTCTCGCGCGTGGCCGCAGAATCTGGCTCCTCGCCGTCGACGACCGCGAGGGCAGAGCGGAGGAGGGCCTGGACTCGGCGAACATCGCCCATCACCTGCTCCTTCTCGGTGATCGCGTCGCGGAGCACCTTGCGCGCCTCGGCATTCGCCTCCGTCACGATGACGTCGGCCTCACGCCTCGCGGCCTCCTTGAGATCCTGTGAGGCACGCTCCGCCGAGACGAGAGTCGAGCGGAGAAGCCCTTCGAGCTCGACGTGTCGGGTGACCTCGGTCTCGAGCTCGTCGACCCGCTCGACGAGCTGTGACCGTTCGCGCCAGACGGCCTCGAAGCTGTCGGCGATATCGTCCATCATTCGGTGGACTGCGCTCTTGCGGTATCCGAACAGGCCCCGCTTGAGTTGGATGTGCCGGATTTCAACGGGTGTCAGTGGCATGACGATCTTCCTCCTTCTCTACAGCAGGCGGTCGATGAGTGCGACCAGCACGCGCTGGACGACGATGAGCGAGATGACAGCGACGATCGGCGAGACGTCGAGCGGGCCGAGGGTCGGTAGGACACGACGAAAGATGCGGATATAGGGCTCGCAGACGTCGTCCAGGAAGCGCTGAACGCGATGGAGGGCATACGGCATCCTGATCCAGGACGTGAGCACATAGGCGAGGATCAGAAGAATGTAGACATCGAAGAACACCTCGACAAACCGGCGCACGGTCGAGGCAACGTCGGCGAGCAGAAATACGGTGTCGGCGGAGCCCACAGTCGGGCTTTCGGTGTAGCCGGGTCGATCCCTGCGGAGAGGTAGGCTCGCCCGGGTCGAGGGAACGGCCGACGCCCGCTCTCCGCCTACGCCTGGTTGAAGAAGCCACCCTTGTCGAGCATCCGGGCACGCTCCTCGGCAGAGACCTCGACGTTGCGCGGTGTGAGCAGAAAGACCTTGTCCGCGACGCGTTGCATGCTGCCGTTCAGCGCATACGTGAGGCCGCTCGCGAAGTCGATCAGCCGCTTGGAGAGCTCGTTGTCCGCGCTCTGCAGGTTGAGGATCACCGGAACCGAATCCTTGAACTTGTCGGCGATCTGCTGCGCATCGTTGAAGCTCCGAGGCAGCACGAGGTGGACGCTGGCCTTGCCGGTGTCGGCCGATCGCAGCCTCGTCGGCCGTGCCGCGCGAGACGGCGAGGAGACCGGCGCAGGAGCGTCCTGCGCGCTGATGCTCTCGTCGCTCCAACCTTCGGCCTCGCGCCGCCGCGGCAACCGCCGCACGTTCTGGCGCGTCGAGCGTGACCGGTACTCGCGGTCGAGCTCCTCCTGGGTCTCGAGGCCGTCCTCGTCCCAGTCCTCGTCCTCGGCGATCCCGAAATAGACGAGCGTTCGATTCCAGACATCCGAGAAGCCCATGACCGGCAGGATCGTATCCCAGACGCCGGACCGCGGCAGGGTCAGCTGCGGAACAACGTGCTGCCCACGCGAATCAGGGTCGCTCCCTCCTCGACCCCCACGCGCCAGTCCTGCGACGTGCCCATCGAGAGCTGCGTGAGACCGTACTGCCGCACGAGATTCGCGAGGCGGCGAAACGGTGGCCGGCTGGTCTCGGGGTCGTCGCTGAAGGGTGGCATCGTCATGAGGCCACAGATGCTCGGATGGCGCTCGAGGAATCCTTCGATCTCACTCTCCTCCACCCCGCTCTTCGACGGTTCGCCGGAGAGGTTTACCTCGAGCAGCGCCGGAATCGTCAGCCTCCGGGCGGTGGAATCCGTCTCGACGGCGTGTACGAGCTCGCAGATCGAGTCGACCACGCGTGCCTTGTTCGATTGCAAGGCCCCGATGAAGTGCCAGCGGAAGCGATCGCCGTGGAGCGCGTACTTGCGCTGCATGTCCTGAACACGGTTCTCGCCGACGACCTCGATGCCCGCCTCCGCGAGGATGCCCATCTCGTCTGCCGTGACGTACTTCGTGGCGGCGACGACGGTGACATTCGGACCTGCCTCGGTGCAGACCGCCCGATACGCCTCGCCGATGGTCGTTGCGTTCATGCCATCTCCTTGCTCGCCCGTTGCAGAAGCCACTCGCGATCGTTTCGTGCCGGATCGGTGACGACGTCGTCGAGCAGTGCGGCGAGCACGTGCCCGATCGCCGGGCCTTCGCTGTAGCCGATCGCGATCAGGTCGGCCCCCGTCACTGCGAGGTCGGCGATGCGGTGCGGTTGCTGCCGCTCCTGCTCCAGTTGCCGGGCGAGCTGCTCGAGTGCGTCGCGCTCCTGCGCCGGCACGTGTTTGGCGTCGAGGTCTGCCCGCTTGTGCTCCACGAGATCGAACGCCAGCTCGTCGCCGTGCGCTGCGAGGAATCGGCGGGCGAACACGGCGTCGACGTTCTCGTCGAGCGAGAAGGCGTGTTCGGCGACGATCCGTGTGACCCGGTGCCTCGTCGCGGTCGGGTAGCGCAGGCGCGCAAGGATGCGGCCCGCAAGGCGCGTACCGAGGACAGCATGGTTCACGTCCACTGTGACGGCTTCGGCCTTACCGAGGTCGTGCAGGAGGCATGCGAGACGAACCGGGAGCCCGACGCCGGCGTCGGCAGCGTTCTGCACGACCGCGAAGATGTGCTCGTCGAGCGGCAGTGGCTGCCGCTCCGTTCCGAGCGAGTATCCGATCACGTGCCCGAACTCCGGGATGATCTGGACCAGAACCCCGGTGTCGCGAGCGAGAAGCAGCGCCCGCCTCGGAGCACGACCGAGGAGCAGCTTCGAGAGCTCCCCCATTCCGTCGGCCTTGATCCCACCACCAATCCTCTCGGCCGAGACGTGCGCGAGCCCCGACGCGTTCGCTTCCATCTGAGCGAATGTCTCCGGTGCGAGGTCGAACTCGAGCTGGGAGACGAAGCGGAGAGCGCGGACGAGGCGCAAGGGGTCGTCGTGGAAGCTCGTCGGAGCGACCGTCCGCAACTCCCTTCGCGCCAGAGCCTCCTCGCCTCCGAACGGGTCGACGAGGGTGCCATCGTCCAGCCGCCGGGCCATCGCGTTGATCGTGAAGTCACGGCGCGCCATGTCCTCCTCGAGAGAGATCGAGGAGTCGCTGACGATCGCGAAGTCACGGTGACCCGGGCCGGACGATCGCTCGGCCCGCGGCGGAGTGAGCTCGATCCCGGCGGGCGCGAGCGCTCGAATCCCGCGGTCGTTCGGATAGAGACGGACGCCGACGAGCTGTCCATGCACTTCCATGTCCTCGACGCGGCCGTGGGGGTCGAGAAGCGCCCGCAGTCTCGCCTGGTCGACTCGCGGAACGAGGAAGTCTTCGTCACGGTGTGGGAGACCGAGGAGCTCGTCACGCACCGCGCCACCGACGACGTAAGCGTCGATGTCGAGCGACCGGATGTATTTGCGGATCTCCGTGGGCACAGTGGGATTCTGCACAGGCCGGCGAGCCCGCGCGCGATCTCGCACCTACAGGTGCGCCACTGCCTCGATCTCGACAAGGGCGCCCGACGGAAGCCCGGCGACCTCGAAGGTGGAGCGGGCCGGCGGGCGGTCTCCGACGTGGCGCGCGTACACCTCGTTCATGGCCGTGAAGTCGCCGAGATCCTTGAGAAAGACGCTCGTCTTGACCAGGTTCTCCATGGAGCTGCCCGCCTCCACGAGGATGGCCGCGAGGTTGCGCAGCGCCTGGTCGGTCTGCGTCGCGATATCTCCCTCGACCGCCGTTCCACCCGGCTCGAGACCGAGTTGCCCGGCTACGAACACGAGGTCCCCGGCCCGAATCGCCTGGTTGTAGGGCGCCCCCTGAAAGGGTGCCGGTGCGTTCTCTGTCCGAATGACGACTTTCTCCATGATCCGACCTCCAGCCTCTATGAGTTGAGCGCGTCGGCCAGTGCAACGCCGAGCGCCTTGAAGATTGCCTCGAGCACGTGATCCGTCTCCTCGCCCTCGATCAGCCGCACGTGCAGCGTCAGCAACGCGGCGTCGGTGAGCGCGCCGAGGAAGCGCGCTGCGATGTCTGAGCCAAGCCCTCCCGCGCCGGTGAGGTCGGCGTTCGAGGCGACGAGGGCGGTGCCGGATGCTTCGAGCACGACGACTGCCAGCGCCTCCGCCGAGAGCATCATCCCGTTGCCGTGAGCGCCGTCGCGGAGCAAAGAGGTGATAGCCCGTCCGACGGACGCTCCGGCCGCGTCGACCTCGGCCGCAGCCTCACCCGGGTCGATCTCGAGCGAGAGATCGAAGCGTCCCGCGGTCGCCATCTCGGCCAGGAGGTGGTCGAGCAGGGGCACGCCCGTGGCGACGTTGGCCTTGCCACTCCCCGGGGCGATCCGGGCGCCGCTCACAGCTCTGCGCGCTCGATGTCCGCGCCGAGGGCGCGAAGGCGCTCATCGATCCGCTCGTACCCGCGGTCGATCTGGCGGATGTTCCCGATGCTCGACCGTCCCTCGGCACAGAGTGCCGCGATCACCATGGCCATGCCGGCGCGGATGTCCGGGCTCTCGAGCCGTTGGCCGACGAGCTTCGCGGGGCCGGTCACGACTGCACGGTGCGGATCGCAGAGAATGATCCGAGCGCCCATCGAGACGAGCTTGTCCACGAAGAACAGCCGGCTCTCGAACATCTTCTCGAAGACGAGCACCGTGCCTGCGGACTGGGTCGCCGCGACGACCGCGATCGATGTCAGGTCGGCCGGGAAGGCGGGCCAGATGCCGCTCTCGACCTTCGGAATCTGACCTCCGAGGTCGTCGACGACGGCAAGCTCCTGGCCCGGGCGCACCCGTAGCGTCGATGCGCCGACTTCGAACTCGATCCCAAGCTTGCGAAACGCCGGGATGATCGCAATCAGGTCGTCCGGCTCCACCTCCTCGATCGTGAGATCGCCACCCGTAACAGCGGCAAGCACAGCGAAGCTGGCGACCTCGATGTGCTCCGGCCCGATCCGGTAGCTGCAGCCGCCGAGTCGCTCGACTCCCTGGATCCGCAAGACGTTCGATCCGATCCCGTCGATTCGGGCGCCGATGCTGACGAGGAAGCGGCACAGGTCCTGGATGTGTGGCTCGCAGGCGGCATGGCCGACGATCGTCTCGCCCTCGGCGAGCACCGCTGCCATGATCGCGTTCTCGGTTCCCATCACCGACGCCTCGTCGAGATAGATGCGCTTGCCGACGAGCCTGTCGGCGCGAAGGTCATACGCGCCGTTGATCTCCATCGAGACCCCGAGCTCGGCGAAGGCGTGGATATGCGTGTCCAGCCTACGCCGACCGATGACGTCGCCCCCCGGCGGCGGCACGACGGCGCGACCGAACCGCGCGAGCAGCGGCCCCGCGAGGAGGAACGAGGCACGGATCTCGCGGCAGAGATCGGGGTCGAGCTCGGTCTTCGAGACGCCCGAGCTGTCGACCCGCACCTCGTTCGGCCCCGTCCACGCCGCATCGGCGCCGAGATCTACGAGAAGCTCGACCATCACCTCGACGTCGCGGATCCGAGGCAGGTTCGAAAGGGTCACCACTTCCGACGCGAGCACGGTCGCCGCAAGGATCGGCAGAGCGCCGTTCTTGTTCCCGGACGCTCGAATCGTGCCGGAGAGAGGGCGACCGCCCTGGATGACAAACGACTGCATGAGGCGGGCGCTATCGTACCCATGCCGTGGACGTGACCAGAGACAGTGCGTGGGAAACGCTTACCCGCTACACGACGAGCGAGTCGCTCTTGCGCCACGCGCTCGCGGTCGAGGCCTCCACACGCTGGTACGCCCGGCACTTCGGCGAGGACGAGGAGCTCTGGGGCTGCACGGCACTGCTGCATGACTTCGACTACGAGATCCACCCCACGCTCGACAAGCACCCACAGGACGGCGCACCGATTCTCCGCGACCAGGGCTATCCCGAGGTCGTGATCGAGGCCGTGCTCTCGCACGCCGAGCACCTCGAGATGCCACGCGACACGCTCCTCAAGAAGGCGCTCTTCGCGTGCGACGAGCTCTCCGGTTTCATCCACGCCTGCGGCCTCGTCCGCCCGAACGGCCTCGAGGGTCTCGAGCCGAAGTCGGTGCGCAAGAAGCTGAAGCAGCCGTCGTTTGCCGCCGGGGTCCACAGGGACGAGGTCTACGCGGGCGCGGAGCTCCTCGGCCTGGAGCTGGACTCGCACATCACGAACGTCGTCGCTGCGCTGCGGCCGATTGCCGGCGAGCTCGGCCTCCCTATTCCCGCGACATAGTCGCCGGCGTCAGTCGCGCCACGGGACGGTGACGTCGCCGGAAGGCCGGTGGGATAGACGGCGTTCGTCCGCGTCCTCCGCCCCGTCGACCCAGATCTGCGCGGCGACGCGAGAGGCCGGCTCGTCGTGGAAAGCGTCGAAACGGCGAACGACACCGTCTCGCGCCCGGGCGCGTCCCAGAAGACGACCGTGCCACACCGCCGGCAGCGTCCTCGCGCCGCGTTGTGCTCGGACACCGCTGCCTCCTCCCAGGCGATGGCGGCTTCGCCGCCGACGGCGAGGTCGTCCCGTCGTACCGCCGATGCCGCCCAGGGGCCACCCGTTGCCTTCCGACACTCGTGGCAGTGGCAGACGATGATGTCGCGGACGGGCCCGTCGATCGTGTACTCCACCGCCCCACACGGACACGCCCCCGCTCTCACGACGAGAGCATCGCCGCGAGCCGCTCGAGATCCCCGTCGGAGGTCCACCAGCCGCACGAGACCCTCACGAGACCCGTTCCGGGAATCTCGCGGACGTGGACATCCTCGCGGTAGAGAGCGTCGACGAGCTCTGCGGGATTCCCTGACAGGGCGGAATGCGACGAGCGTGGACCGGTTCTCGGGCACGATCACGTCCACGAGCGTGCTCAGCTTCTTGCGGCAGCGCTCGGCAACGGCCGCGGCTTGCTCGAACGCCCACTCCGGTCGCCCCTCGAGCGCCGTGAGCAAGCCGGCGAGCGACGGGCCGGGCAGCCAGTTGAGATCGAAGCGCACGGCGCCGGGGCGCGGACGGAACGTTCCGTCACGGTCATTGTCGATCTTCGAGAAGTAGCTCGGCGCCGCGATCGGCAGGCGCTCCGGATCGGCGACGACGAGTGCCCCGGTCGAATCCGGCCCGCAGAGCCACTTCTGGCCCGAGACGGTGAGGAAATCGAACGCCCTCGGCGTCCACCGGTATCGCCCCGACGGACTGGGCGCCGTCGACGAGGATCGGGATGCCGGTCGCGACACGAAGCTCGCGCACCGGCAACACGCTTCCTGTTGTCCACAGGACCTGCGAGAGCGCGAGCAGGCGTGTGCGGGGCGTCACCGCCGCAAGGATCGAGGTGGGATCGGGATCTGCGACGACGACGGTAGCGCGCGAGACCGCGAGCGCTCCGAGCAGACCGAAATGCTCGTCGGTCGTCGTCACGATCTCGTCGCCGTGGCGGAGATCGAGCCCACCGAGCACGATGTTGCAGCCGTCGGTCGTCGATGCCGTCAGTGCCACGTGCAGCGGGTCGACGGCGACGAGCCGCGCGATCGCCTCCCGCACGCGCTCGCGGAGCGCGAGCCTCTCCTCGAAGTACGGCATGCCGGTTCGCCCTTCCTCGACGTCGCGTTCGAGCTCTGCCAGCATCGCGTCCCGTGTGGCGCGCGAAAGTGGGCCGAACGTGCCCGCATTCAGGTAGGCAATTCTGGCGAGGGCGGGGAACTGCGCCCGCGCCTCCTCGATTGCCTCCGCGCCGGGAGTGCCTGCCATCACCCCATTCTGCACGCGACAGACGCACGCACGCCGGCCGACCCCGGCCCACCCTCTACGCTTGGCCAGGATGCGCATCGTTCTCGCCGACCCACCCGCGTACACGCCACCGTATGACCACTCGCTCGCCACGGCCCTGGCACGCCGGGGTGCCGACGTGCACCTGCTGACCTCTCCCTTCCGGTACGGAGCCACCCCGAGCCCGAACGGCTACACGATGGACGACAGCCTCTACCGGCACTCGACGCGCGTCGAGCATCACCGCGTTCGGCTCGCCGTCAAGGCCGCCGAGCACCCTCTCGCGCTCGCCCGGCTCGGCCTGGCATCGTGTGACGTCCTCCACCTCCAGTGGGTCGCCTCGCCCGACAGCGATGCGTGGCTCCTGCGGTCGCGAGCGCCGATGGTCTTCACCGCCCACGACCTGCTGCCCCGCCGCACGGCGAGTCACGCCGCGACCTGGCGAAGGCTCTTCGGCCGCTTCGACGCGATCGTCGTCCACAGCGAGCGCGGGCGCCGCACGCTTGCCGCCTTCGGCGTTCCCGACCGGAAACTGCGCGTGATACCCCACCCCGTCTTCCGCAGCGCACCGGCACGAACGGACGACGGCAACACGGTGTTGGCCCTCGGGGTCATCCGCGACTACAAGGGCCTGCCCGACGCGGTTGCTGCGGTGCTCGGCGTTCCGGGGGCACGCCTCCTTGTTGCGGGTGATCCGCGGATGCCTCTCGAGCAGCTCCAACGAGCGGCCGGCGATCGGGCGCAGTGGCGGCTCGGGTACCTGGGTCAGACGGAGCTGGAGACGGCGCTCGGTGATGCCACCATCGCCGTCTTCCCGTATCTCCCCGAGCTCGACCAGTCCGGCGCCCTCCTGCAGGCACTCGGAGCGGGCGTGCCCGCGGTGGTCTACGACGTCGGCGGCCTCGGTGAGATCGTAGGCGCGTTCGGGGCCGGGCGCGTGGTCGCTGCGGGTGATGTCGCCGCTCTGACAGGCGCCATCGCCACGCTCCTGCACGACCCCGATGAGCTCGCGGAAGCTCGAGCGGGCGCGGCACGGGCGCGGGACGCGCTCACGTGGGAGCGGTCGGCGGATGCCCACCTCGATCTCTATCGGGAGCTCGCATGAGATTCCGGCGACAGGGGCGCTTCCACGATCTCGTCCTGCGCCAGCTCGATCTCTTCGCGGCCGACGATGCAGAGTTGCTGGCGGAGGCCGCCGAGGCGGAATCGGCGTGGAACTCGGCCGTCGGCGGAGTCGGCCGAGGAAGCCTACGGCGACTACCAGCTCGTCGTTGACGCCATCGCGGACCGGTTGCTCGATATCCGCGAGTCGTACTCCCAGTCACTCGACGAAGACGCTGCGCAGGAATACGCCGCCGAGTTCACACGCGAGGCGACACGTCGTTACCGACGCTACTCGACGTTGCTCGCCGATCTCGACGCGGACTAGGGCTCAGCCGCCCTCGTCGAGCGAGAGCTCTGCCGCGTCTCGGGGGCGCAGGCAATGCGCGAGCTTCAGGTGGACGGAGGCTTCGGCGTGGCGCCCTTGCTTCGCGAGCGCGCGACCGAGCGCGTAGTGCGCGTACTCGTCGACCGGCGAGAGCTCCAGTACCTTCCGGAACTCGCGCTCGGCTGCCCGCCAGTTCGTGATCCGGAAGTAGGCGATGCCGAGGGCTTCGCGGATCGACGCCTTCTCGGGCTCGAGGCGGCGGGCCTTTTCGAGCGGAACGGTCGCCTGCGCAGCCTTCCCGTCGCGCAGCCTGGCTCTCCCGAGCTGGTAGAGGTCGTAGGCGTCGCTCATGCCCTCATGGTGCCAGGTCGATCAGTGGCGGCGGAGCGACCGGACTGCGAGAAAGCCGCGGACTCGTCGTCCAGGGCCGAGTCGCTCCCTGAGTGCTGCGATCACCTTGCGGAGCTCCGCGCGGGCGAGCTCGCTCGCCGCTTCGGCGCCGTCGACAGGCCCGTATCGGGCACGGGCAAACGCCGTCGCGAAGCCACCCCCGGTGACTCCGAGCGCCTGCAACTCGGTCGTCAGCTGCCAGATCGGCGCCGCGGTGGTGACCGGCGCGCCCTGGTCGCACAGATACGCAGCAAGCTCGGTGCGAGCCGCGGACGCGCGGCCCCGCGGATCGCGGACGGATACGAGCCGCAGCCGCCTTGCAGCCTTGGCGGCGGTCAGGAGCGTCAGGAGCGCGGCAAGCGCCACGAAGGGGACGAGCGTCCACCAGTTGATGCCTCCCTCGGCCGGCGCGACCGGCAGGGCGGGCACGCCGCGACGCGTGGGCGTGCGGCCGGCGGCGTCGGATCCGAGGAACTGACCGGACCCGAGCGCCCTGAGCGCGTCAGCGGAGTCCGATGCGTTCGTGTACGTCGCCGACAGCGTCCCGCGTCCCGGTGTTGGGTCGAACGGGAGCCAACCGTGGCCTGCGAACCACACCTCGACCCATGCGTGGGCATCGTGATCGGTCACGGTCCAGACTCCGCCCTTCCATGCCCCACTCGTGAACCCGACGGCCACGCGCGCGGGAATGCCGAGGTACCGGAGCATGAGCGTCATGGTCCCCGCGAAATGCTGGCAGTAGCCCCGCTTCGAGCGCTGCTCGAAATCAGCGAGCGGCGGCAGGCCGGTCGACGCCGGCGGGTGCTGGTCGTACGCGAAGCCCCCGCGGCTGCGAAGCCATCGCTCGATCACGACGGTCGCCTCGAACGGCGATGCGGCATCGCTCGTGAGTCGGCGTGCGTCGCGCCAGAGACCGCGGTACGGGAAGAGTGGCTGGTAGCGCTGATCCGTGAAGATGGCCTCGACCAGAGCCGATCTACCAGGCGTTCCAAATGCGGGTACCGCCGGCCTCCCGACGTCCAGGTAGCGGGCGAGATCACGAGGATAGGTCGGGGGCGATCGTACGAGTGCGGCGGGCGTCGGCGTCGGCGCGTAGCTCCATACGGTGTATCGGGTCAGGGCGGCCTCGCCGCCGCGTTTGACCATCACCCCGCCGCTCAGGGTGCGCGGCCGGGGGTCCGAGCCCGAATCGATCGCCACCGGCTGGGTCGCAGCGATGACGTGACCGTCGATAGCAGCGCGCACGTCTACGCCCTGCCGTACCCAGTTTCGCTCGACCCGCCCCGCAGACGGGAGCAGCGGGTCGCGTGGAAGGAGCCGCCCGTCGTCGGGGCCGTCGTTCGTGTAGAGCGCTTCGACCCAGCGGTCGGCGATGAACGTGTCGAGCGTCGTCGCCCGCCAGTACAGTGCCCTCCGAGGCGCCGTCACCCGGAGGACGGTGGTTTTCTTGGCGGGGAAGTCGATGCCGCTGTAGTTCGACGTCCAGACGAGCGCGACGGTCCGCCCGGTGTTGGACTCGCCGAAGAGATCCCAGTTTCGCCAGTCGAGCGCCGCCGCAGACGGACGCGCACCGACACCCGCGAGCATCACCGCGACCACGGTGATGACGGCCACGACGGCTGCGCCGGGAGCAAGGCCACTGCGATCGGCCATGCCGGCGACTGCTACGGGCCAGAGAACGGCGAGGAGCGCAACAGCGCCGATCGCGATCGTGTTGCTCGACGGGTTCACGGTGGCGGGGATCGCGATGCCGGTAGCGGCGATCGTCGCTGCAACGAACGGGCGCCGCCCCGCAAACGCTGCAACGCCGACCGAGAACGCCATCCCCAGCAGGACGATCAATACATGCAGCTCTGCGTGTCGCGAGACCGCGAAGGGTGTTGCCACCGTGGTTGCGTCGGAGAGGCCGCGATCGAGGACATCGCCGACACCCGCCGACGATGCCCGGACGAGCAGGATCGCGGCCCCGGCAAGGACGGCCGAGTGCTGCGGCTCCGCGTCGACCCGGGTGGTCTGGCACCGCGACGAGCAACGCAGCGGCGACGACGGCGATGAAGGCAAGCGGCCTCGACCCTGTCTCCAGAGAGGCCCACGCGAACATGATCGCCGACACCGGAGGTGCCGCCGCCGCGAGTCGTCGTGCGCTTCCTCTAGGCACTCAACGACCTCGCCCCGCCGGTCAGGGCATCCTCGATCGGCGTGTCCGCCGAGATCACCGCGACCGCTATCCCGTGGGCCGACGCGCGAAGCACGGCAGGGTCGACCTCGCGGCGGGGACGACCGGCAAAGGTTTCGGTCGCCGCGACGACGAGCGAGACACGGCGTCCACCGGCTCTGAGCTCGAGCATCGGCTCGACGGCGAGAGCCGGCCGCCCGGTGACGACGACCACCTCACGCGCAGAACGAACGACTCCGGCGGGCGACCGAAGCGCCGTTGCGACGCGCGCTCCGGGAACGGGTGTGATGGCCGCAAGGGCGTCGAGCGCGATCTCCCAGTCGTGTCCGAGCGAGCGGACGCTCACCGGAGCAAACAGGGGCGACGTGCCGACGATGACGGTACGCCTGCCGTGTGCCGCGTGAGCGCGTGCGAGGGCGCCTGCGGCGCGGACGCAGGCATCGAAGCTCGAGCGTCCGTGCGGGCCGGCGACGCCATCCGCGTCCTGATCGAGCACGACCACCACCTCGTCGCGGGGGGCGTCGTCGAGATCCTTCACCATCAGCCTCTGTCGGCGCGCCGTGCTCGGCCAGTGAACCGAGCGGAGCGGCTCGCCCGCGGCGTAGTCGCGGACCGCGTGGATCTCGAAGCCGGACGTGCGGCGAAACGTCGATCGGGCGGCGCCCACCTCACGGGCCCCGTGGGTCGAGAGGGCCGAACGGAGGATCGGGATCAGCGGTCGTACGAGGACGAACAGGCCGTCGTCGACGACGTGCGTGACCCGTTCGAGGGCCAGCGGGTCGGCAAGGGAGAGCTCGAGCGGCCCGAGCTCGTGACGGCCGCGCGGAAGATCGTCGTAGACGAGCTCGAGACGGAGCCCGCGCGTCCTGCGTACGAGCTCGACCGTTCCGAGCCGCTGTCGGACGACGATTGTCCCGCCGAGGAGCCGTCGACGCTGCTGCGCCCTGACGAGAACTCGCACGTCGCCGCCCTCGACGCGCTCGCCGGGGAGCAGGCGGCGCTCGACCTCCAGCGATTCGCGGACGCCGCGCGCCCAGAGGCGTGCATACGCGGCCGCGAGAAGAAGCCCCAGGCCGACCACCATCGCGGGAGTCGAGCCGAACGCCCACGCTGCCACGAGGGCGATGACCCCGAGCACGCAGGCGACGGAGCTCCCGCGTCTCACCCCGGCGGCGGCGTTCCCTCGACCGCGTGCCGGACGGTGTCCGCCACGCTGACCCCTGCCGAGCGCGCCTCGGGCGCGAGGAGCAGGCGATGAGCGAGGACAGGCTCCGCCATCTGCCGGATGTCGTCGGGTGTGACGAACTCACGGCGTTGCACGAGGGCATGTGCCTTCGCCATGCGCAGGAGTGCGATGCCCGAGCGCGGGCTCGCGCCGAGTGCGAGTTGCGGGCTCGAGCGCGTGTGCTGCAGGAGCGCAACAACGTAGGCCCTGACGCTTTCCTCGACGTAGACGTCCCGGGCCGCGAGGATGGCGTCCTCGATCTCAGCCGGGTCCGCGACCGGGACGACCCGGTCGAGCGGCTGCTCACCGGTCTGCTCGGAAAGCATGCGCGCTTCCTCCGCGAGCGGCGGGTAGCCGATGGCCATCTTGACGGCGAAACGGTCGAGCTGAGCCTCTGGCAAAGGATACGTTCCCTCGTATTCCACCGGGTTCTGCGTCGCGATCGTGAGAAACGGGCGGTCGAGCGGATACGTCTCGCCGTCGACCGTGACCTGTGTCTCCTGCATCGCCTCGAGGAGCGCCGACTGCGTCTTCGGTGAGGCACGATTGATCTCGTCGACGAGAAGGACGTTCGCGAACACGGGGCCTGGTCGGAAGCGGAAGCGCCCAGCCTCCTGGTCGTAGACGTTGACGCCCGTGACGTCCGAAGGAAGGAGGTCCGGGGTGAACTGGAGTCTCGAGAAGCGAAGATCGAGCGAGCGCGCGAGCGTCTTCGCGAGAACCGTCTTTCCCACGCCGGGAACGTCCTCGACGAGCACGTGACCCTGACCGAGCAGGCAGAGAAGCGGGAGCCGGAGCGTCTCGATCGGCGCGTGCACGACGGTCGCGAGGCTCGTGACGACGCGCTCGGCCAGATCGGCGGCGGCGTGCGCCCGCGAGGGCTCGAGCGCGGCGTGGCTCGTCATCAGCGCTCCTCGAGGAGGCGCTCGACCTCGTCGAGGACGGCGGCGGCAATCACCGGCTTCGGTGCGCGAGGAACGAGGCGATCGCCGGCGGACGTCACGAGGGTCACCTCGTTGTCGGCACTGTCGAAGCCGATCTCTGCGCGTCCCACATCGTTGTAGACGACGAGGTCGACGTTCTTGTCGGTCAGCATGGTTCGCTTGCGCTCGAGGCCGTCGGCCCCGTGCTCGGCGCCGAACGCGACGAGAACCTGCCCGGGCGTCCGCCGACGTCCGAGCTCCGAGGCTATGTCGGTCGTGGGCGTGAGGTCGACGCGCCATACGTCGCCACTCTTCGGTCGCTTACCTGCCGATCGGCTCGGCCGCGCGATAGTCGCCGACCGCAGCGGCCATCACGATCACATCGGCGCCGGCGCGAAGGAGCGCCTCGCGCTCGAGGTCGGCGGCCGTCGGCGTTGCGACGACGTCCAGGCCTGCCGGAACCGGGGCGGTGAGGTTGGCAGCGAGCAGCGTCACGCTTGCACCGCGCCGTCGCGCCTCGTCCGCAAGTGCGAGCCCCATGCGACCGGACGAGCGGTTGCCGATGAACCGAACCGAGTCGAGCGGCTCCCGTGTTCCCCCCGCAGTGACGACGACGTCGAGGCCGGCGAGCGATTGTGATCGTCCGAGCAGCGCTTCGGCCCTGGCGACGATCTCGGCCGGCTCCGCCATCCGTCCCATCCCGATCTCGCCCTCGGCGAGCTCGCCGCTCGAAGGGCCGACGACCTCCACCCCGCGCCCGTGAAGCAACTCCAGGTTTGCGCGGGTCGCCGGGTGCTCCCACATGCGGGTGTTCATCGCCGGCGCGACGAGTATCGGGCCGTCGTGAGCGAGCACGGTCTCGGTGAGGACGTCGTCGGCGAGCCCGTGCGCGAAGCGGGCCATCGTGTGCGCGGTGAGCGGAGCCACGACGACGAGATCGGCGTGTTGGAGATGGGGGTAGAGGTCGGCCGTGGTGGCGGCGACGGGAGCGCGCGCGAGAGCCGAGAACGTCTCCGCCGCGACGAAGCGCTCGGCGCCTCGCGTCGGCACGGGCACCACCTCGTGGCCGGCTCCGATCAGAAGGCGAATGACCTCACAGGCCTTGTAGGCCGCGATCCCGCCGGTGATCCCGAGAATGATCCGCGCCACGGACACAGTGTGCCCGTAACGGCAACAACGGGTGTGGATCGCGAGTCGAGAGAGAGGACCGGCGGGGCGAGACCCGGCGTCTACGCGGGGGCGGTGTAGCGGATCTTGCCCTGGGCGATCTCTTCCATCGCCATCGTGAGGTAGTTCTTCGAACGCGACTCGATCAGCGGGGGCGGGGCACTGTCGAAGCCCATGCCCTCACCGAGCTGGTGGTGGTAGCTGTTGATCTGCCGCGCGCGCTTGGCGGCGACGATGACGAGCGCATAGCGCGACTCGACGTGCTCCAGCAGATCATCGATGCGAGGTTCGATCACGAGGCTGCCATGGTAGCTGCGAACTCGAGCTCCTGCTCGACGATGGCGCAGAGAGAGCCGGTCGCCCGCTCGACGTCGTCGTTCCGCACCATGTACCGGAAGCGGTGCGCCTGTTCGAGCTGGTACCGGGCGAGCTCGATCCGGTCGCCGATCTCGCCCGTCGACTCGGTCGCTCGCTCGCGAAGCCGCCGCTCGAGCTCCTCCACGGGCGCGGCGATGAAGAGCGTGATGCTGCCAGGCACGTCCCGCTGGACGTGGAGCGCGCCGTCGAGCTCGAGCTCGAGCACGCAGACCCGGCCGTCATCGGCAACGCGCTGGATCTCGGAGCGCAGCGTGCCGTACCGCTTGCCGGAGACGTACTTCACATGCTCGAGGAAGGCGCTGCTCTCGACGCCCTCGACGAAAGCCTCCTCATCGAGAAAGTGGTACTCCACGCCGTCCGTCTCGCCCGGTCGCTGCGGGCGGGTGGTGGCGGAGATCGCAACCTCGAGCGTGGGTATGCGCTCGACGAGCGCCTTGATGAGAGTCCCCTTGCCGGCCCCGGACGGGCCGGTGATCACGAAGACGGGGGCAGGAGGCACGCGGCGGGCCGCTCGACCTATCGGTTGAACAGCGACACGAGCTCGGCGCGCTGCCGATCGGAGAGGCCGCCGACGGTCTTCGACTGGCTGATCCTGCACTGATTCAGAAGCCGTGCCGCCTTCACCCGTCCGAACTTCGGCACGGCCATGAGCATGTCGAAGACCTTCGCGGTCGAGACGTACTCGGGGGGATCGAGCAGGATGCCCTCGATCTGCACCGTCCCGTCCTTGAGATCCTTCTTCAGCTGTGCGCGGCGAACCCGAATGTCGTTCGCCCGCTTGAGCGCTTCCATCCTCTGGTCGAGCGACCGAGCGGGTGCTTGCACCTGAATCTTCGACGCGACCATGAGCGGACGAGTCTAGCAATCCGGCAGTCAGGGTCAAGCGGAACCGTTTTCTCCTATTTGCAGGACAATTGTCGGATCAACTGTTGGCAACGCCGAGCGCCTCGAGCGGATCGCCGTAGCCATGATGCGCAGCCTCGCGTTCGAGCTCGTCTCGCACACGGGTCGGCGCTGTCGGATCGGCGAACAGGATCGTGCCCAGCGAGACAACACCGGCGCCTGCGGCGACGAGCTCGAGAGCGTCTCTCCCGGTCTGTACGCCACCGAGCCCGACGATCGGCACGTCGACGGCACGGGCGCACGCCGAGACGCAGGCAAGCGCGACGGGCTTGAGGGCCGGACCGGAATATCCCCCGTAGCCGCGAGCGAGCACCGGCCGGAGCGTTGCCGGGTCCAACGCCATCCCGCGGAGTGTGTTCACCAGCGTGAGCCCGTCGGCACCGGCCGCAACGACAGCTCGGGCGGACTCCGCGATGTCGGCGTTCGCCGGCGAGAGCTTCGCGTAGAGAGGTTTTGCCGTGCGGCTGCGACAGGCGGCCACGATCTGGGCAGACGACTCCGGCGCCTCCTCGACGTTCGGGCAGGAGAGGTTCAGCTCGATCACCTCGACGTCGTTTCGCCCGTCCAGTCGCTCGCAGATCCCGGCGTAGTCGGAGGCCGCGAACCCCCCGACCGACACCCAGATCCGGAGCCCCTGGGACGACAAGTGCCGGCATCGTGCTCTCGAGGAACACGTCGATTCCCGGCCCTTGCAACCCGATCGAGTTGAGCATCCCCGCTTCCGTCTCGGCGATCCTGACCGGCGGATTTCCCTCCCGCGGCTCGGGCGTGATCGTTTTCGTGACGAATGCGGCGAGCTGACCCGCGACGCCCGGTGCGGTCAGCGCATCGAGGCAGCCGCTGCCGTTGACGATCGGGACGCTCACGCTGCTCGGAGGACGGGTCCGGCGATGCACAGGCGCTGGAGACGGCCGTCGACCTCGACGACGCAGCCGAAACAGGCGCCGTATCCGCACGCCATCGGCGCCTCCCACGCGAGCTGGGCATGAGGTACACGCGCTCGAACCGCTTCCAGCATCGGCTCCGGCCCGCATGCGAGCACGTCGACGGGGTCGTCCGGCAGGAGCGATGTGACGAGGACAGGGTCCAGAACGACATCCGCCCCGGGGACGAGCGTTGCCGCCTCGGCATGGAACGCCGACCGAAAGCCCAGGATCGCGGGAGCGGTGCCGAGTGTCTGGAGGAGGAACGGGAAGGGTGCGACACCGATCCCCCCGCCGACGATCAAGGGCCGCGAAACGGTGAGATCGAAGCCGTTGCCAAGCGGACCGAGGACATCCAGGGTCTCACCTGCCGCGAGCTCACAGAGAGCCTGCGTGCCCGGCCCGATCGCGTCGATCAGGAAGCAGAGCTCGCCGGCCCGCGCGAGACAGAGTGACATCGGACGCGGCAGCACCTGGCCGGGAGGCCGGAGCATGAAGAACTGCCCGGGCACGCCGGGCTCCACCCCACCCGCTGCAACCCGAACCAGCGTGTACGGGCCGATCGGCTCCGTCCCCGTGACCGTCAGCTTCTCGAAGGTCGCGCCGGGGACGGTTGCGATCACGACTCGATCCCGATCCGCTCCTGCAGCGACAGCGCCGTCTCTGCCCGCGCATTGGCGATCGCGTGGACCGCGGCTGCGGCCCCGGAGATCGTCGTGATGCAGGGCACGCGGGCGGCGAGCGCCGCCTCGCGGATGCGATACCCGTCGGCACGGGCACCGGAGCCCTGCGGCGTGTTGATGATGAGGTCGCAGCGACCGTCGGCGATCAGGTCGACGACGGTCTGCTCGTCGTCCGCGGCCTCGGCGACCTTCGCCACCTCCCCGACCTCGAGACCTGCCGCGCGCAGCGTCCGCGCGGTGCCGTCGGTCGCGACGATCTCGAATCCGAGCCCCGAGAGTGCGGCGGCAATCGAGACGACGCTCGACTTGTCGTGGTCGTTCACGGAGAGGAACGCCGTGCCCGCCGAGGGGAGCGGTCGGCCGGCGGCACGCTCGGCCTTCGCGAACGCAGTCGGCAGATCGGACGCGCTCGCCATGACCTCTCCGGTCGACCGCATCTCGGGGCCGAGCACGGGGTCGGCCCCGGGGAAACGGGCGAACGGCAGGACGGCAGCCTTGACACTCACCTGGGTCGGGCGTGGCACCGGCAGGTTCAGATCGGCGAGCTTCTGCCCGGCGGCGAGCTTGCACGCCGCCTCGACGAGGTTGATCCCGATCGCCTTGGAGGCGAACGGCACCGTGCGCGAGGCGCGGGGGTTCGCCTCGAGCACGTAGACGGTCGAGTCTGCGATCGCGAGCTGGATGTTGAGCAGGCCGACGACGCCGAGCGCCGGAGCGAGCCGCCTGACGATGTGCTCGACCTCGAGCGCGTTCGCGAGCGTCAGTGACTGGGCGGGCAGCACGCACGAGGAGTCGCCCGAGTGGACGCCCGCCTCTTCGACGTGCTGCATGACGGCCGCGATGTACACGTCCTCGCCGTCACAGAGCGCGTCGACGTCGATCTCGACCGCGTTTTCGACGAATCGATCGACGAGCACCGACCCGGAGACCGCGCTCATCGCCTTGCTGAGCTGGGCGTCGTCGTAACACACCCGCATGGCGCGACCACCGAGCACGTACGAGGGACGCACGAGGACGGGATAGCCGATCTCGGTCGCTGCCGCAAGCGCCTCGTCGGCGCCCTCCACGGTCGCCCACGGCGGGCACCTGATTCCGAGCTCGTCCGCGAGGGCGCCGAACAGCTCGCGATCCTCGGCGAGGTCGATCGCGGTCAGCGGAGTGCCCATGATCCTGTAGCCGGCCGCCTCGATGTGCCGTGCGAGGCGGAGGGGAGTCTGCCCGCCGAACTGCGTGACGACGCCCTCCGGTCGTTCGCGGTCGAGAACGGCGAGGACCTCCTCGGGCGAGAGCGGCTCGAAGTAGAGCCGGTCCGAGGTGTCGTAGTCCGTCGAGACGGTCTCCGGATTGCAGTTGATCATCACGGCCTCGTAGCCGAGGGCACGAAACGTCTGCACGGCGTGAACGCAGCAGTAGTCGAACTCGATCCCCTGGCCGATCCGATTCGGCCCCGAGCCGATGATGACGACCCGCGGGGCGGTTACGGCCGGCAGCGCTTCGTCCTCCTCGCCCCACGTCGAGTAGTAGTAGTTCGAGCCGGCCTCGACCTCGCCGGCGCACGAGTCGACGCGCCGGTAGGAGGGCTTGATGCCCCTGGCGTACCGAGTGCGGCGGACATCGTCACCGCTCGTCCCCCAGGCCGCTCCGATCGAGTCGTCGCCCCACCCTGCACGCTTGGCGCGGAGAATGTCGAGCGACGCGAGCTCGCGCCGCGCGTGGGCGAGCTGCTCCTTGAACCAGGGGTGGACGCCCTCCGGGATGTCGTCGACCGTTGCCCACGGCGTCGCGGAGCCCGGGTCGAGCTCGCGCGAGCCGAATGCCTTGAGGAACGCCTCCGTGAAGGTGCGCCCGATACCCATGGCCTCGCCGACGGACTTCATCTGGGTACCGAGCGTGTCGTCGGCTCCCGGGAACTTCTCGAACGCGAATCGCGGGAACTTGACGACGACGTAGTCGAGGGTCGGCTCGAAGCTCGCGGGGGTCGTCTTCGTGAGGTCGTTCGGAATCTCGTCGAGCGTGTAGCCGACCGCGAGCTTTGCCGCCACCTTTGCGATCGGATATCCGGTCGCCTTGGACGCCAGCGCCGACGAGCGAGAGACGCGCGGATTCATCTCGATGACGCGGATCTCGCCGTTCTCGCGATTGCGGGCGAACTGGATGTTCGAGCCACCGGTCTCGACCCCGACAGCCCGGATGATCGAGACCGAGGCGTCGCGGAGCTCCTGGTAGGCCTCGTCGGACAGGGTCATCTGCGGCGCGACCGTGACGGAGTCACCCGTGTGGACGCCCATCGGATCGAGGTTTTCGATCGAGCACACGATGACGACGTTGTCGTTGAGGTCACGGATCACCTCGAGCTCGAACTCGTCCCAGCCGCGAATCGACTCCTCGACGAGTACCTGGGTGATCGGGCTCTCGCGCAGCCCACGCTCGACCACCGCGCGCAGCTCCGCCTCGGTGTCGGCGAAGCCCCCACCGTGCCCACCGAGGGTGAACGCGGGTCGCACGACCGCCGGCGCCGGAATCGGCCCGAGCTGGTCGACGGACGTCACGATCTGCGAACGCGGCGTGCGGAGCCCGCAGCTCTCGACGGCATCACGGAACAGCGAGCGGTCCTCGGCACGGCGGATCACGTCGACACGGGCGCCGATGAGCTCGATGCCGAGCTCGTCGAGGATTCCGGACTCGGCGAGCTCGATTGCGAGATTCAGCGCGGTCTGACCACCGAGTGTCGGCAGGAGCGCGTCAGGGCGCTCGCGGCGGAGGACGTCGGTGACGCCGGCCACGTCGAGCGGCTCGATGTACGTGCGATCCGCGAAGCCAGGGTCGGTCATGATCGTCGCGGGGTTCGAGTTGATCACGATCGTGCGGAACCCGTCCTCGCGAAGCACCTTCAGCGCCTGGCAGCCGGAGTAGTCGAACTCGCACGCCTGCCCGATCACGATCGGGCCGGAGCCGATGAGGCAGATCGTCTCGATATCGGTGCGCCGTGGCATCAGGCGGGCTGCAGGCCCTCGACCCAGCGCTCGAGGATGGGCCAGGCGTCGTGCGTTCCCGGGCCGGCCTCCGGGTGGAACTGAACGGAGCGGGCGTCGAGCTCGGGGTAGTCGAACCCCTCGACGGTGCCGTCGTAGAGGGAGACGTACGTCGCCTCGCGCTCGTCCGTCGGCGCGACGGCGAAGCCGTGATTCTGGCTCGTCACGAGGACGCGGCCGGTGGCGCGCTCGAGCACCGGGTGGTTCGCTCCACGGTGGCCGAACGGGAGCTTGTAGGTCGTGTGCCCTGTGGCGAGGCCGAGCAGCTGATGGCCAAGGCAGATTCCGAGGACGCTCGTCCGACCGAGGAGCTCGCGGATCGCAGCGACTTCCTCGACCAGTGGCTCGGGATCACCGGGGCCGTTCGAGAGAAGCACGCCGTCGTAGCCGGCAAGATCATCCGCCGTTGCGGCGTGGGGATAGACGGTGACCGAGGCGCCCGCACGTTGCAGCCGTCGCATGATCGATGCCTTCGCCCCGTAGTCGACGACGGCGACTCTCACGCGCCCGTCCTCGTTGAACCGCGTCGGCTCGACCGAGGAGACTGCCGAGACGAGTGCCTGGCCCTCCATCGACGGCTGCTCCCGGATCAGGTCGATGGCTGCGGCCGCATCGATCTCTTCCTCGTCGGCGACAACCGCCGCACGCATCGCGCCCGCCTCGCGAATGCGGAGAACCAGCATGCGGGTGTCCACGTCCTCGAGAGCGACGATTCCGTGCGATGCGAGCCAGGCGCCCCACGCCGTCCCGCCACACCGGCGCATGAGCACGCCCTTCACCCAGGGCTGTGAGGACTCGAGGCGCGCGTCGTCGACGCCGTAGTTTCCGACCATGGGCGCGGTGAAGGTCACGAGCTGCCCGGCGAAGCTCGGATCCGTGACGGTCTCCTGGTAGCCGGTCATCGCGGTCGTGAACACGGCCTCGCCGAAGGCGAGGCCCGGTGCTGCCACCGAACGGCCCGTCAGGACCGTCCCGTCCTCGAGCGCGACGTAGCCACTCACGCGGCGTACACCACCCTGCCGTCGGCGATCGTCTTGACGACGGCGCCCCTGAGGGTCTGGCCGAGGAGCCAGGAGTTCGCCGACTTCGACCGGAACCCCTCCGCCGTCACGACCCAGCGCGCATCGAGATCGATCAGCACGAGGTTCGCGCGCTCGCCGACCGCGATCCGCGGCACGGGTAGGCCAAACGTCTGCGCCGGCCCCGTCGACATCCGCTCGAGCACGAGGCCGAGATCGAGCTCGCCCGGCTCGACAAGGAACGTGTTGATCGCCGCGAAGGCGGTCTCGAGCCCGGTGACGCCGAAGGGCGCCTCTTCGAACGGCGTCTCCTTCTCGTGCAGAGCGTGCGGAGCGTGATCGGTCGCGATGCAGATGATCGTCCCGTCACGGAGACCGGTCAGTAGCGCCTGCCGATCCTCCTCTGCACGCAGCGGCGGGTTCATCTTGTGGTTGGTGTCGAGTGTCAGCACGGCGTCGTCGGTGAGGCAGAGATGGTGCGGCGAGACCTCCGCGGTGACGGCGACCCCACGAGCCTGGGCTGCGCGTACCGCGGCCACGGACTCCCGCGCCGAGAGATGCATTATATGCAAAGGACGTTGCACATATGCGGCAAGGCTGCAGTCGCGCTCGATCATCACCGACTCCGCCACGGAGGGCCAGCCGGCAAGCCCGAGCGACGCGGAGACGGCCCCCTCGTTCATCTGCCCGTCGCGCGAGAGGCTCGGCTCCTCCTCGTGGAGCGCGAGCAGGCTCCCCGCAGCACCGCTGTACTGCAGCGCTCGCTGCATGAGCCCCGCCGAGACCACCGGGCGACCGTCGTCCGTGAACGCTGCGGCCCCGAGCCGGGCGAGCTCGACCATCTCGGTGAGCTCCTCACCCAGGAGGCCCTTGGAGATCGATGCGAGGAACCCCGTCGGGACGACAGCACCCTCCCGCGCCTGCTCGATCAGGGCGCCCAACACGGCCGCCGAGTCGACCACAGGGTCGGTGTTCGGCATCGCGAGGATCGCGCAGTAGCCGCCCGCGGCGGCGGCGGCAGTGCCCGAGGCGATCGTCTCCTCATCCTCTCGGCCCGGCACACGCAGGTGCACGTGCGGATCGACGAATGCGGGTGCGAGTAGGAGGCCCGGCGCCGGCTCACCTGCCTGATCGAGGCTCGTGATGATGCCGTCCTCGACCGTGACGTCGAACGCGCCGTCCACGCCTGCGGCCGGGTCGACCACGCGCGCCCCACGGATCATGAGGCTGTCGCCCGAGCCATCGGGCCAGAACAGGGTCATGCGACCTCCAGCGGTCGTGTGTCGGCTCCGGCGCCGCCCGCAAGCAGGTCGTAGAGAACTGCCATCCGCACGACGAGGCCCGAGCGCACCTGCTCGGAGATCAACGAGACGCCCGAGTCGGCAACCCGAGGATCGATCTCGACCCCCCGGTTCATCGGGCCGGGGTGCATGACGATCTGCCCCGGTCGGAGGCGTGCCGCGGTTATCCCCCACTCCGAGGCGTACTCGCGCAGCGACGGGACGTACGCGGCGCCGGCGTCCATCCGCTCACGCTGCATCCGGAGGACGTAGACGACGTCGGCCGTGCCGACGTCCGCGATCGCGGACGACACCTCGCACCCCATCGCCTCGATCCCACGAGGCATCAGAGTCGGTGGCCCGACGAGAGTCGTGCGCGCGCCGACGAGGCCGAGCGCCTGGACGAGCGAGCGGGCGACGCGTGAGTGCAGCACGTCGCCGACGATCGCGACATGGAGCCCATCGAGGCGTCCCAGCGACTCGCGCATCGTGAAGAGGTCGAGCAGTGCCTGCGTGGGATGCTGGTGCTTGCCGTCCCCTGCGTTCACCACGTGCGCGTGCGTCGTGCGGGCGACGAGATCGGGTGCGCCGATGTGAGGGTGACGGATGACGATCACGTCCGGGTCGTACTCGGCAAGCGTGAGGGCCGTGTCCTTGAGGGACTCGCCCTTGTCGACCGACGACCCCGACGAGCGGAGTGCCATCGTGTCGGCCGAGAGGCGTTTCGCGGCCAGGTCGAAGCTCGACAACGTTCGGGTCGACGACTCGTAGAAGAGGTTGACGACCAGCCGGCCGCGCAACGCCGGCAGCTTCTTCACCTCCCGGTCGAGCGACCGCGCAATGGTGGCTGCGGTGCCGAGGAGACGCTCGACGTCGTCACGGTCGAGGTCCGAGATCCCGAGGAGGTGCCGGCGCTCGGGCGGCGAGGGAGTCGCGCCGGTTACGGGGGGCGGTGCGGTGGTGATCTCAGTCATCGGAGCTCCCGGCGAGCAACACGCGGTCGTGCCCGTCGATCTCGCGGAGCTCGACGCTGACCCGCTCGTTGCTCGACGTGGGCACGTTCTTGCCGACGTAGTCCGGCCGGATGGGCAACTCGCGATGGCCGCGGTCGACGAGGACCGCCAGCTGCACCCGTGCGGGGCGCCCGTACTCGAGGAGTGCGTCGATCGCAGCCCGGATCGTGCGGCCGGTGTACAGGACGTCGTCGACGAGCACGACGGTCTTTCCTTCGAGCGCGAAGTCGAGCTCGGTGCCGCGGACGACCGGCTGCGCGTGGAGCGGAGGGCCGCCACCGCGGGCGAGCACGTCGTCGCGGTGGAAGGTGATGTCCACGGCGCCGGTGGCAACGGAGACACCCGATCGCTCGGCGACGAGCGTCCGCAGCCTCTCGGCGAGCGGCACGCCTCGCGTGTGGATGCCGACGAGCGCAAGATCCTCTAGCCGGGTGTTCCGCTCGATCAGCTCGTGCGCGATGCGCGAAAGCGTCCGCGAAAGCGCTCCGTCGTCGAGCAAAACCTTGGGCGCAGTCTGGCCCGGGACGTGCGTGCTCATCGTGCTCCTTTCCGGCCTCTCCGGGCCGGTTTAAAGGGTCGCCGACCAGTGTACGCGATAGGCCTGACGACCCTCCGTGAGGGGCGTCAGCCGAGGGTGCCGGCAACGATGAGCTGATCGAGCCGGGCGACGACCTGGTCGGGAAGGCCGCGCTCGGCGGCGGCCGAGCCCTCCGCGAGCTCCTCGGGCGAGAGCAGGTCGAAGGTGGAGATGTGGCGCCCTCTGATGCGCTCCAGTGCCTCGGCGCGCGTGAGCGCCGTCTCGGTGATCACACGCCGGGTCTCGACGAGCGGGAATCCGGCGTCTCCCAGCTCCGTCACGAGCGTTGCCTCGGTCGGGAACCGTTGCTCGTCGACGGCCCGGATCGACGGGAAGTACGGGCTCAGCCAGTACGTCTCGAAGTGGTCCTCGTGGAAGGTCGCGATCGCGACCCTGCCGGAGGGTGCGAGCACGCGGTGTATCTCGGCGAGCGCGGCCCTCCGATCGACGAGGTGGATGACCAGAGACATGGTCACGCGGTCGAACCACTCGTCGCGAAACGGCAACTGCTCGGCCTCGCCGTGCCTGATCCCCACGCCGGTGGGCACGGCCGCACGTGCGACTTCGACCATCTCGTGGCTCGCGTCGATGCCCCACACCTTGGCCCGCGCCTCGGCAGCGAGAGCGGACGCGAGCTGGCCCGTGCCGCAGCCGACATCGAGGACCCGCCGGCCGCGGAGGTCGCCGAGCTCGACGAGCGCGGCGAACCGCTCCCACCAGGCGCCGTCGGCCGGTCGAAGCGTGTCGTAGGTCCGAGCGCGCGCGTCGAAATCCGGACGTCGGATCTCGCTCACGCGTCGGGCACCGGCGGCTCCGGCCGCGTTCGTGCCTGCCGCGCCCCACGACGGACGAGCGTCGGCTCGCCCCGTTCCGGAAACGGGATCTCGACGACGTCGAAGTCTCCGGGGACGACCGTGTTCGGGAACAGCTCACGGGCCTCGTCGCCCACGGCATGGCCCGGATAACGGCTAGAGATGTGCGTCAGGGCGAGGAGCTTGACACCGGCCTCACGGGCGACGAGAGCTGCCTGGCCGGCGGTGGAGTGACCGGTCTCTCGCGCGCGCTCCAGCTCATCCGCGCAGAACGTGGCCTCGTGCACGAGCAGGTCGGCGCCTTCGACCGCGTCGACGACGGACGCGGCGGGTGCCGTATCACCGGTCAGGGCGAGAGAGCGGCCCGGTCGGCCCGGGCCGAGCACCTGTGCGGGCGCGATCGTCTCGCCTCCCGCGAGCGTGACGGGCTCCCCGCGCTGAAGCGCACCACGCTCGCTCCCCGGGGGAACTCCGAGCGCGTCGGCCGTCGCGACGTCGAACCGCCCCGGCCGTGGCGCCTCCGCAATGACGTAGCCGAGAGCCTGGGTGCGGTGGTCGACGCCGAAGGCGCGAACCTCGTAATCGGAGCGCGAGAGAACATCGCCGGGGCCGATCTCGACGGTCTCGACGGCGTAGGTCAGGTTCCCGAACACGCGTCGAAGCGCAACCATCAGGTCGCGAAGGCCGCTCGGGCCGTAGAGCGTAAGCGGCACCTCGCGCCCGCGGAGGGCGAAGGTCTTCAACATCCCCGGCAGTCCGAGGTAGTGATCGGCGTGAAAGTGGGTGAGAAAGATCTCCTCGAGATCGACGAGGCCGACATCGGAGCGGAGGAGCTGGCGCTGCGTGCCCTCGCCGCAGTCGATCAGGAGCCGGTCGCCGCCGCGACGGATGAGCGTCGCAGACGTCGCGCGCTTCGCCGTCGGGGCGGATCCCGACGTCCCGAGAAACACGACGTCGAGGTCCACGGCGCAAGTGTAGTCGGGGGGCCTGGGCGTCGTCCCTACAGCACGAGGTCGGTGTACACCATCTCGCCCTTGAAGAGCTTTGCCGCCGGATCCCAGGGGAAGAAGATTGCGTTGCGCCATTCGAGCTTCTCACCGGTGGGCTCGTGGTCGAGCCAGCGGCCGGCGTGCGTCGCCGTGACGATTGCCTCCTCGCAGACACCCTGCGGGCCGATCACGATGTAGTCGAGCTCGAAGTGGATGTCGGGGAACGCGGTCAGGAGCTCGGTATAGAAGCAGGTCGCGCCCTCGTGGCCCTCCCAGCGAGCGCCGGTCCCTGCGACCGTGTAGACGCAGTCTTCGGTCAGCGTCGACATCAGGCCTGGCAGATCACGGTTGTCCTCGGCGATCGAGTGAACCTTCCAGAGCTCGCGGATCTCTGCCACCTCGACCGGATCGACCGGGCGGCGGAGGAGATCGAGAATGCGGTCAGTTGCCATGCCGTGCTCCTTCGGACGGATGTCGCCGGGCAGAAGGTCCGGCCCGTGCACCTATCGTACGATCGCCGAGGGGAACGATGCACAATCGAGATAGAGCGCCGGGTTGTGAGATGCCCGGATGGAGGCCGGCGACGTCCCTATGGGACGCGGAGAACCTGGCCGGGCGCGATCGTCGCGTCGGCGAGATGGTTCGCAGAGCGGAGCTTCCAGACGCCCTCACGGGGATCGCCCCGGTACGACGATGCCGCGATCGACCAGAGCGTGTCTCCTGGTTGCACGCGATAGGCCTTCGCAGCGCCACCGGCACCCGAGTCGCGCACGAAGGCCGCCCACATGGAGATGGCGACGAGCGGAGACGAGAAGAAGACGGGCGAACATATGTTCGTCACTATGCACGAACATCTGTTCGATGTCAAGTGCAAGAGATCAACGAAGCACGCGCGAGAACGTTCTCGCGCGCCGGGCACTCGACTCCGTCACGAGACGAATAGCCACGGTCGTCGTCCGGAGCTTCCCTTCGCGACGGAAGACCAGCTTCGCCGGACGGTTGGGCAGCGCCATGCCTTCACGGCAGCCAGGGCTCGCGGCCGTGCGTCGGGCCATCACGGTCGCGGCGGCGATGCCCCCGACCCGACCCGGCAAGAGGCAGCCGAGGACACGAGCGCCTTCACCGGCGGGCGCCTCGACGCGGATCATGCGGCGCGCCTCGATGCGCCAGAGCGGGGCGACGGCTCCGATGACCCGCTTGGCGGGGTACCATGGGATCATCGGCTCGGTGCATCCGGCTGCGGTCTCCTCGATCGCTGTCAGAACAGATGCGGCGGAGGCGCGTGGCGTGCCGTCGACGCGGTGCAGAGCAGCCTGGAAGCCGTGGCGTTCGACGTCGTCGTAGAAGCCGAAGAAGTTCAGCTCGGCAACGTGAGGATCGCACGCAGCCTTGCGGATGAGCGAGCCGTAGATCCGAGCCTGAGCAGCGTCGTCGGTGACGGGAACGTTCTCGACGCCCACGTAGCCGAGCAAGCCGCTCGTGTCGACCTGCCAGCCGACCTCGTCGAGGTAGATCTTGAGGCCGCCGACGGTCGTAGGCTGCGGCGTATCCCGGAACGCATCCCAGAGCGCCTGCTTGATCCGTCCGAGATCGGCGAAACCGGCATTCGGCCAGGGATAGCCACGCTCGAGGGAGTCGGTGGCGCGGTCGGGGTAGGGATGGAAGCTGAGCCCGTCCATCAGCGGGCGAGTCCGGCCACTCGCTCGGTACCAGGCGCCGAGCGCGGCGAGGAACCGGACGGGCGACGTCGAGACGTTGCTCTGGGCCGTCGGGCGGTCGTTCCCACGCGGCGAGAGCCCGAGGCCGACGACGGTGATCGTCGGGTCAACGGCCTTGAGGGCGTCATAGCCGGCGGCGAGGAATGCACCGGCGACGGCAGCGGACGCGTTCGTGCGATCGCTCGCGAACTGCGGCCGCAGAAACGCAGGTTGATTCGGCTCGTTCATGACGACGAACTGCGTGACGGTGGGGTATCGCTCCGCGACCGTCGTCAGCCATGCGGCGAAGTCGGCCGGCTGCGACGTCCCGTCCTCGACCTCGCGAGGCGGATACGGGTAGACCACGAGAACGACCTTGAGGCCTTCCTTCTCGGCGGCGGGGATAGCCGTATCGAGCGCGTCCTGATCCTGGATCGCGAGTGGATCACTCGGGAGCCAGCGCGTCGTCATCACGGACTGCTCGAGCTTGAGGTCGGCCATCTTCTCGAAGAACGTGGCCTGATCGCCCGACCATTTACCGGTGTCGTCGTTCGCTCCGATGCGCGCGCCGGGTGCCGAGCCCGCGACCGTGATCGCGAGGCCGGCCGCCACCACGAGCGCTGCCACAGATCTCCGCACGGATCTCCCCGCTTCGCCGCTACCCGCTCCTCTCCTCGGAGCGAACTGCGATTCTACCGACGTTCCAGGTACGCGAGCAGCGCGTCGAGGAGCCTGCCGGAACCGAACCGAACGGGGTCGTCCGCGACAAGACCCGTCTCGATCTCCGCGGCGCGGATCGCGGCTCGGGCGCCCGGCTCGTCCAGGTGTCGCGTGTTCAGCGCGATGCAGGCGACGCCGGCCCTGCGACGGGGGAGCGAGATGCGCTCGTGCAGGTCGATCAGCTCCGGCAGCGGCAGCAGCGGGTGCCCCGGATAGCCGTCGATCTCCGTCGCCCCTGCGAGGTGGCAGAGCACGAACGCGTGCGGTGCGGCACCGTGGATGAGCCCGAGTGTGACGCCCGAGTAGCCCGGGTGCGAGAGTGAACCTTGGCCCTCCACGAGCAGGAGCTCCCCCCCACGCCGCCCTCCTTCGACGACGAGTCGCTCCGCCGCGCCAGCGATGAAATCGGCGACCACCGCATCGACCGAAATGCCCCAGCCGGCGATCGCAATGCCCGTCTGTCCCGTCGGGACGAACCGCGTCGAGATCCCGCGTGCCGCCGCCTCGCGGCCGAGCTCGAGCGAGACGGTCATCTTCCCGATGGCGCAGTCGGAGCCCACCGTGAGCACGATGTGCCCCGGCACGTCGAGGTTGGCACCGGTTGCCACCTCGAGATCCGTGGGCGACCGGCGGAGATCACGCAGAGTCGCGCCCGAGGCGAGAGCGAGTGGCCCAAGGACAGGGTCGTCCTCGATGAACTCGTGCAGTCCGTTCTCGATCCCGATGCCTTGACTCACACACTGCTCGAGCAGGATGCGCCAGGCCGGCGGGAATCGTCCGCCGACGGTGGCAACACCGACGAGCGCCGCCTCGGGTCGGAACTCCAGCGCCGACGCGACATCGCCGATGATCGGCACGCCTCTCTCCGTCTCACCTGCACGCGTCGAATCGAGGATCGCGACGACATCGTCCGCGCCGTAGCGGAGCACGCCGTTCATCGTCTTCGCCCAGTGTGGGTCGCCGGAGAATCCCTCGGCGAGGATCAGCAGGCGGCGGGGCACGCTAGCCGACACCGAGGCCAGGATCCTCGGACGGAACCTGGACCCCGTCGATGAAGGTCACTCCCGGGCAGGGATCCTCGGCAAGCAGCAGGTTGCCGTCGAGGTCGACGTGATCGCACAGTGGTGCGACGACACACCCGGCGGCAATGCCGATCCCGGATTCGACCATGCAGCCGAGCATCACGCCGAGCCCGAGCGCCCGCGCCGCATGCGCCATGCGAATACCCTCGCGGATCCCGCCGGACTTGGCGAGCTTGATGTTGATCCCGTGCGCGATCTCCGCACACCGGGCCACGTCGGCAAGGGTGTGGCAGTCCTCGTCCACGTAGATCGAGACCGACGAGCGAGCCTTGAGCTCTGCTCCCCCGGGATCGTCTGCGACGAGTGGCTGCTCCACGTACGCGACACCGAGCGCAGCGAGCTCGGGAATTGCGTCGAGCGCCTCGGCGAGAGACCACCACTCGTTGACGTCGACCTGGAGCGGCAGGTCGGTGCGGGAGCGGACAGCGCGGACGCGCTCCAAGTCGAGGCCGTCGCCCCCGCCGAGCTTGAGCTTCAGACGCTTGAAGCGACCGGCGACCCTCTCGGTACGGCGTGCCATGTCATCAGGGTCGCCGAGCCAGATCGTCCATGACGTCGGCGGCCCGACGCGCGGAAGCCCGAGAAGCTTCCAGACCGGGACGCCGAGCAGCTTGCCCTGCAGATCGTGGAGGGCGCCGTCGAGGGCCGCCTTGGCTGCGTGCTCGCCCGGCACCTCGGCGAGCCTCGCGCCGATTGCCTCCAACGCGAACGGATCGTCGCCGACGAGGGCGCGGTACTCCTCGATGAACGCGAGCGCCGACGCCGACGACTCGTCGTAGCGGGCGATCGGCGCCGCTTCGCCGCGCCCGACGTGGCCGCCGTGACGAAGCTCGACCTGGACGACTTCCTCCCAATCGCTCGCCTCGCGTGCGATCACGAAGGTCTCCGCCAACTGCAGCCGGACGATGCGCGCAGTGATCTCCATCCGGGCAAGCCTACTTCGTCGTGACCGAGCCGAACGACCGAGGCGGACGTCGCGGCCGCTCGGGCGTCCCGCCCTCCCTGGGACGAGTGAGCGAGGCGCCCGCTCGACCCGCCGATACGAGAACCGTGGACTCCGCTGCCGTTCCACGCCATCCCCTGCTCATCGGGCTCGCCGACCCGGAGCGGGTCGGCCTGACGTGAGCGCGCTCCCTGCGACCGAGGCAGGGGCGAAGCGCCGAATCGGCGAGATCCTCCTCGCGCACGGCTTCGTCACGCCGGAGCAGATAGCAGACGCGACTGCCGAGCAAGAGCGGACGCAGGAACCGCTCGGGCAGATCCTCGTCGGTCGAGGCGCGATCACGCGACTCGAGCTCGCGAGTGCGCTCGCGGAGCAGTGGTCCGACCCGTCAGCCTCCATCACGTCGACTGCGCCCCGTCCGGCAGCAGCGCCGCCGACCGCGCCATCGGCCCAGGACGAGGCCAACTACGCCGCCCGCCTCCAGGAAGCCGTTGCCGACCTGACGCGCAAGGTGCAGTCGGACAAGCCACTCGAGGGCATCGACGAAAGGGTCGAGGAGCTCTCGCGCCGGATCGAGGCGACCCTCGCCCGAACCCAGCACATCGAGGCCGCCGTCGCTACCCTGGCCGAGAGCGTCGAAGGCGTCACGACCGGGGTCGAGGAGGCGTTCCACGCGTTGCAGTCAGGTACCGCGGAGCTTGCCGGGGATCTCGTGCGGATTGACCGCACGATTGGAGAGCTGGCCGCGCGCGACATCCCGCAGGGAGACGGACAGGCACTCGCCGAGATCGAGGAGCTCAGGTCGACCATGGCCGATCTGGCATCCCCGGCGGTGCCGTCGACCCGAAGCTTCTTGGCCGCGTGGAGATGCTGGCCGAGCGGCTCGAACGCATGGAGTCGGGGCCCGATGTCGACCCGGAACTCCACGGTCGCGTCGAGATCCTGGCCGAGCGGCTCGAACGCATGGAGTCGAGGCCCGATGTCGACCCGGAACTGCACGGTCGCGTCGAGATCCTGGCCGAGCGACTCGAACGATGGAGTCGAGGCCCGATGCCGACCCGGAACTCCACGGCCGCGTCGAGATGCTCGCCGAGCGACTCGAACGCATGGAGTCCAAACCGGCCGAGGGTCACTTCCGCGCCGACCTCGAGAATCAAGCCCGCACGCTCGACGATCTCGGCTCGATCGTCGACGACCTCCGCGCGCGCCCGACCGGCGCGCCCGACCTCGACGAGCGGCTCGCATCGATTGAATGCCGTCTCGAGGCCACTGCCGGAGGACAGGGAGAGCTCGCCGAACAGCTTGGAGCGCTCGTAGACCACATGTCAGACCGTCACGATCCCGACGCGCGGATCGACGGTCTCGTCGAGCAGCTCGGTGCTCTCGATACACGTCTCGACGCGGCGCTCAACGAGATGGAAGGCGTCAGGTCGCATCTCGCGGGTCAGGACGACACCGTGGTCGACGGCCGGCTCGACGACTTGGGTCGGACGCTCGAGGTGCTTCGTGGAGAGATCGCTGACATCGCTACCTCATCCGCGCAGCCCGATGCCGCGATCTCGGAGCGTCTCGAGGACATTGCCGCGCGTACCGAGATCGTCTCCCGTGAGGCTACGGAGAGTCGAGAGGCTGCGGGCAGGATCGCGGTGCTCGAGGAGCGGCTCCGAGACGGATTCGTGACGCCTGACGTGCTCACGCGCTCGATCGAGTGGGCGCTCAACGAGCGCGCGGCGCCGGCAACCGAGGAGCGGATCGGGGACCTCTTCGGCCAGATCGACGCGCTCCGGTCGGATCTCGCATCGCGGCACGTGGCCGACGAGCGGCGTGACGCGGAGATCGCCAGGCTCAACGAGATCGAAGCGCGCATCCAGGCGCACGACGGCGAGCAACAGGAAGAGACCGCGCTCGCCGACCGCCTCGCTGCCCTTGAGCGGGCGCGCACAGGGGATCTCGATACCGTCGAGGTGCTCGCCCGAGCGATGGACCGGATCCGCCAGGATCTCACGGAGAGGCCCCGTGACGACGTACCAGGCGCCGCTGTACTCGATGCGATGTCGCAACTCGCCCAGCGGATCGAAACGCTCGAGGTGACCCGCGAGGAGGAGCGAGCGGCCGCTACCCGGTCAGGCCCCGATGCTTCCGAGCTTGTGTCGGAGCTCGGGCGCGTTCGCCTCGTTCTGGAGCGGATCGGGCTCCATCTCGGCGAGCACGACAGGGCCATCGCCGAACTCTCCCCGGCTCGTGGCGCGCAGGAGCGTCTCGACGATCTGACCTCGCTCGTCGAGAGTCTGGCGACGTCACCGCCGGACAGGCCGGTGATGATTCAGCCGTCGAGCGCCCGATGCCGATTCCGGCGAGTGGGGACGATCTGCTCCGTCGCGTCGAGGAGGCCGAGGTCGCCTCTCGGACCGACAAGGAGAAGCTGATGAGCCGTCTCGAGCGGATGGCCTCGTCGATCGACTGGCGGTTGCAACGTCTCGAGACCAGGAAGTCAGACGACGACGAGACGGAGTACGGCTCGTCCGAGTAGCCGATGCGCCCGGAAGGATTCGAACCTTCGACCTCGCGCTCCGGAGGCGCGCGCTCTATCCCCTGAGCTACGGGCGCTCGAGCGGCCAGTGTACTGACCATGGCGTAGCATCGAAGCGTGGGCCTGCTTCTCTACGACAATCCGGTCTCGTCGAACGCGCTCAAGGTTCGATTCATGCTCGCCGAGCTCGGCCTCGCCTACGAGCGGCGGACGGTCCCGTTCGATCTACCGCGGCCCGACTGGTACCTGGCCGTGAACCCGGTGGGAGGGATTCCCGCTATCGCCGACGACGATCTCCTGCTCGCCGAGTCGCACGCCATCCTTCGCTACCTGGCAGACCGTGAGCAGCGCACCGACCTCTACCCTGCCGATCTTCGCCAGCGCGCCGCCGTCGACGAGTTCCTCGACCGCTGGGCGATCACGTTTCGGCCGGCATTCTTCCGGTACGAGTCTCCGGCGCTCGGCTTCGTCCCCGGCAAGGGCATGCTCGGCGGCCCCGCGCGACCCGAAGAGGCCGAGAAAGCCGGCGAGAAGATCGCGCCGACGCTCGCACTCCTCGACGCGCTCGTCGATCCGGCGGGGTACGCGCTCCGACGATTCACGATCGCCGACGTGGCGGCCGCACCAGTCCTGTTTCGAACGACGAAGACCGACCTCGACCTCGGACGCTTCACCAACCTCGCCCGATGGCGCGACACGCTCATCGGCCGGCCGACATTCGCCGAGGCCGGACCCGTGACCTGAGTGGCCTCGACAACGGCCCGGAAATAACCGATTTGCAGGCATCGCGGCTATAATCGAGAAGATGGTTCCCGCGATCGACGACCCCCTCAGTACGGATGCCGAGCCTGCCCCGGATCACGCGCAAGGCCCGAGGCCGTGGCATAGCGGAGGTTGCTGCGCGGACCATCCCGGTTCGCGAGCTCGGCGCTAGCGGCCTCACCTGGGTCAACGTCGTCGGCCCTGACCTCGAGGCGGCGAACATGCTGTCGGAGCGGTTCGGCTGGCATCCCCTCGACGTCGAGGACATCGTCTCGAAGCGCCAACGCCCGAAGGTCGACGACTACGAGGACGACGGGTACCTCTTCATCGTCCTCCACTTCCCGGTCTACGACAAGACCATTCAGCGGCTCAATGCCGCCGAGATCGACGTCTTCATCGGAGCCGACTACCTCGTCACGATCCCGAACCGGGAGCTCCTCCCCGTCACGCGCCTCTTCGCACGGTGCGAGAACGACGAGGAGCTGAGGGAGGGGCTGTTCGCGAAGGGGACGGGTCGGCTGCTCTACGAGGTGCTCGACGATCTCTTCGACTATTGCTTCCCGATCCTGGACAAGATCGGCCACAAGCTCGACTCGATCGAGGACGACATGTTCGAGGGGTACGCCGAGGACGTCGTCCGCGACATCTCGAACGTGAAGCAGGAGATCATCTCGTATCGCAAGGTCGTCAAGCCGGGACGCTCGACCCTGCGTGCGCTCGAGCGGCGCGTGGACAAGTTCCTACCCGAGGAGCTCGATCTCTACTTCGACGACATCGTCGACTCGGCCGAGCGGATCTGGGATCAGCTCGACAACTACAAGGAAGTCGTCGACGGTCTCGAGTCCACGAACGAGTCGGTCATCTCCCACCGCCAGAACGACGTTCTGCGCGTGCTCACCATCTTCAGCGTCATCGTGCTGCCGCTGACGCTCATCTCGGGAATCTTCGGCATGAACGTCGTCTTCCCGGGAGAGAGCTCCACGATCGCGTTCTGGGTCGTCATCGGTGTCATGCTCGTCACGATCGCCGGCATGTTCGGGTTCTTCCGGCTCAAGCGCTGGCTGTAGACGCTTTCGCGGAGGCGCGAAGGCGCGAAGGCTGCGCCCCGGCGACCCGAATCCCCCACCGCCGGGGAGTCGACATCCCACCCTTTGGGTAGGGCGCATTCGTGCCGATACGTGTTTCGTCCGAAGTGCACCCGCTTCCAGGAGGACGGTCGTGACGACAGCACAGTTCGAGGCGCTCGATTCCCCCGTTGTCGAGGCGGTGCTCCGCTGGCGCTTCGAAGCGCTCGTCCAGGCGGGCTACGACGCCGGCAACGCACTCATCCTCGCGAGCCACATCGAGGTCGATCTGCACCATGCGGCAGACCTTCTCGCCCGGGGATGCCCACCCGAGACAGCCATGCGCATCTGCCTCTGAATCGTCGACGTTCACTCGATCGAGCGATCATTCTCCCCTCCGGTGGGTGATGGCCCCCTCCCCACGCTGCGGGAACACTCCGACAGCACGACAAACGGCGAACAGGGAGAGCATGATGACTGCGGCACAGTTCGAGATCCTCGAGGTCGCCGAGGCGGAAGAGCTCCTGCGGGCCCGCTTCGAAAGCCTCGCATGGCACGGCTGCCCACCCGGCAACGCACTCGTGATCGCGAGCCACCTCGATATCGAGTTGCTCGACGCGATCTGCCTGCTTCAGCGCGGCTGTCCGGCTCATCTCATCATCCCCATCCTCGACTGAGACGGGATACGGAGAGATCATGGCGGCGGCGCAACTCCAGGAAACCACGGCGTACTCGGACCGCGACTTCCGTGTGAACTTCGTTCGCGCGCGGTTCGAGGCGCTCGCTGAATGGGACATTCCGACCGGCGATGCGATCGCGATCGCGGACGCTACCGACGTCGACATCGTCGCGGCGGTGCGCCTCATCCGTCACGGCTGTCCACCGGACCTCGTCCTCGGAATCCTCGCGTAGGGGCAGGGCCGTCCCACCCCTACTCGACGATTCGCCCCTCGATCCCTTCTTCCGGGTCGGGGAGCTTCGGGTCGATGCGCTCGAGTGCATCGACCAGGAGCTCGGCGACCGCGAGCGACTTGACCCAGTTGCGATCGGCCGGGACGATGTGCCACGGCGCGTGCTCGGTCGAGGTCTCGGCGATAACGTCCTCGTAGGCATCGACGTACTCGGCGAACCTGGCACGGACGTCGAGGTCGCCCTCGCGGAACTTCCAGCGCTTCTCCGGATCGTCGATCCGCTCCTGTAGACGCTCTCGTTGCTCGTCCTTCGAGACGTTGAGGAAGACCTTCACGATCGTCGTGCCCTCGTCGACGAGCATCCGCTCCCAGTCGACGATGTGGCCGGGTCGTCGCTTCCACGTCTCCGCCGACTGGAGCTCGAGCATCCGCACCGCCACCACATCCTCGTAGTGCGAGCGGTTGAAGATCCCCACCTCGCCCCGGGCGGGCAGCGCAGCGTGGACCCGCCAGAGATAATCGTGCGCGAGCTCGGTCGAGGTCGGAGCCTTGAAGGAGGTCACGCGAACACCTTGCGGGTTGACGCCCTCGAACACCGCGCGGATGACCCCGTCCTTCCCCGAGGCATCGAGCCCCTGGAGGACGAGCAGGACGCTCCGCCGCGCCTCCCCGTACAGCCGCCGCTGCAGGAGCTCGAGCCGAGCGCGTCGCTCATCGAGCCGGCTATGAGCCAGCTCCTTGCTTTCGAACCCGAGGTCGTCCCGGGCATCGCGTCTCGCGATCCCCGGCCTCTCGCCAGGCTCGACTCGGATCTTCGCGAGCATGGCCGGAGTCTACGCCAGCGGGTGTCGTAGACTCGAGACGCATGGCAGACAGAGGCGCCTTCCAGCTCGGCACCGTCGTCGACCCCGCGACGGGCAAGCCCGGCGACGAGGAGCTCGTGATCGGCTCCAGCGACCTGACGACGCACGGCGTCATCGTCGGCATGACCGGGTCGGGCAAGACCGGTCTCGCCGTCGTGTTGCTCGAAGAGGCTCTTCTGGCGGGCATTCCGGCGCTGATCATCGACCCCAAGGGCGACATGGCGAACCTTGCGCTGACGTTCCCTGACCTCGAGCCGGAGAGCTTCGAGCCCTGGGTCGACACGTCGCAGGCGCAGACCGACGGGATCACGGTCGAGCAACTCGCTGAACGGACGGCCACGACGTGGCGGGATGGGCTCGCCGCCCAGGGCATCGGCCCGGAGCGCATCCGGCAGCTGAGGGACGCCGCCGACGTGACGGTCTACACCCCCGGATCGTCGGCCGGCGTGCCTCTCAACATGATCGGGTCACTCCGGGCGCCTGGCCTGGCATGGGAGACAGAGGCAGAGACCCTGCGGGACGAGATCGAGGGGACCGTGACGAGCCTCCTCGGTCTCGTCGGCATCACCGCCGACCCCCTCTCGAGCCGGGAGCATGTCCTGCTCGCGAACCTCGTCGAGAATGCCTGGCGCGCAGGGCGCGATCTCGACCTGGGCACGTTGATCGGTGAGATCCAATCGCCTCCTGTCCGCAAGCTCGGTGTCTTCGAGATCGACGCCTTCTTCCCACCGGCCGATCGCACCGCGCTCGCTCTGAAGCTGAACGCGCTGATCGCGTCACCCGCATTTGCGGCGTGGGGCGAGGGAGCCCCACTCGATCCGCAGTCACTGCTCTTCACCCACGAAGGAAAGCCCAGGGCAGCGATCATCTATCTCGCGCACCTCTCCGACGAGGAGCGGATGTTCGCAACGACGCTCGTCTTCTCCAAGCTCGTCACGTGGATGAGGGGACAGGCGGGAACGTCCGATCTGCGCGCGCTGGCATACATGGACGAGGTAGCGGGATACGTCCCGCCCACTGCGGTGCCCCCGGCCAAGAAGCCGATCCTGACGATCTTCAAGCAGGGCCGCGCCTTCGGGCTCGGTCTCGTCCTCTCGACCCAGAACCCCGTCGACCTCGACTACAAGGCCATGGCCAACGCGGGCACCTGGCTCGTCGGCAGGCTGCAGACGGAGAACGACAAGGCACGCGTCATCGAGGGCCTTCGCTCGGCCGCAGGCGGGGCCGATGTCGACGCGCTCGGCACCGCGATCGGGGGGCTCCAGAAGCGCCAGTTCATGCTCGTGTCGGCCAAGGGCGGAGTCCCACGGGTCTTCGGGACGCGGTTTGCGATGTCCTTCCTGCGCGGGCCTCTGACGAGGGAAGAGGTGCAGCGGCTGGCGCAGTCGGCGCCGCCGCCCGAGGCCGCCGGCGAGGCGCCCGCCGGTGCACTACCCACGGCACTCGCGCCCGACGAGACGTCGGTGGCGCCGGGAGTCGCGAGCGGCGTGGCGGTCGCGTACCTCGATCCTGCGGCCGCCTGGGCCACGCAGGTCGGTGCGACGGCCGGCGCGTCGAGGCTTCGTGCGTTCCTCGCAACCCGGGTCGCGCTGCGCTACGACGACACCGCGGCCGGGATCGACGAGGCGCAGGAGTTCGAGGCGCTCTACGGCCCACTCGACGGTGGCCTCGACCTCGACGACGAGACGGCGGTCGATTTCGAAGACCGGGACTTCAGACCCGACGCTCCGGCCGGGGCGACCTACGTGCTGCCCGCGGCCCCCGTCGGCGAGGCGAAGTTCTTCACGCAGGCAGGACGGGACGTCCAGGCGCGCCTCGTTGCGAGTCGCACGCTCGAGATTTTCCGCAACCGGCAGCTGAAGCTCACGTCCCGGCCGGGCGAGACGGAGGACGCGTTCCTCGGCCGCTGCGACGAGGCAGGGCAGGTCAAGGCAGACGAGGAGACCGTGAAGCTGACGAAGCGACTCGAGGCCAAGAAGGATCGCCTGGAGAAGGCGCGCGACCTCGCCCGGCGGCGCGTCGAGGAGCTCGATACCCAGACGAAGTCTCGACAGGCGAACGAGCTGATCACGGGTGCCGGCGCCGTCCTGGGGGCACTCTTTGGGGGCAAGCGGAGCGCCCGTTCGATCACGAATGCCGTCGGCTCGGTCGCCTCGAAGCACGGACAGTCGGCGACGTCGTCGGCCCGCAAGGACACGGCCGAGGCAAAGGTGCAGCAGACCACCGATGACCTCGCCGCGCTCGAGCAGGAGATCCTCGACGAGGTCGCAGCGATCGACGAGAAATGGCGCGGCGTGGCGGAGGCCGTCGAGCCGTTCGCGATCCGACTCGAGGCGACCGACGTGCGCGTGACCGATGTGAGGCTCGTCTGGGTCCCGGTCGCCTGAGGCCCGCGGCGGCGGGCGTCTGCCTCTCGACCGGGTCACGGTGCCTCGTCCTGGCGGCCCTCGTCGTTGCCGTCGCCGGCTGCGGCGGTTCCGGGACGGAATCGGTGCGTCGACGGCGACGGGCATCGAGAGTCGGCGACCGTGGCCATGGTGAACGACGGCGACACTCTCCGCACGACGTCCGGGCGCAGGATCCGTCTCGTCCAGATCGACGCACCCGAGCTCCACGGCGACTGCTTCGGCAAGGCCGCCCTCACGGCGCTACGACGCCTCACTCCGCCCGGGACGCGGATCACACTCGAACGGGATCCGGGGCTCGACGCAACAGACCGTTACGGACGTCAGCTTCGCTACGTGTTCGTGGAGGGGAAGAACGTCAATGTCGCCCTCGTGGCACGCGGAGCGGCATCCCCGTACTTCTTCCGCGGCGATCGCGGGCGCTACGCGCGAAGCCTGCTCGACGCGGTCGACGAAGCACGATCGCTACGACGGGGCTACTGGGGCGCGTGCCCGGCCGCGAGGCTGGACACGAACAGAGGCTCGGTCACCGGCCCAGGCTGACGCACTAGGATGAACCGATGACCCGGTTCTGGCACCCCGTCTCGGATATGCACGCGGTCCAGGCTTCCGGCGAGCTGATCCTCGAGCGGGGTGAGGGCTGCCACCTCTGGGACGAACAGGGCAACCGCTACATCGACTCGACCGGCGGTCTCTGGTACGCGAACGTCGGCTACGGCCGCGCCGAGATCGCCGATGCCGCAGCGGCCCAGATGCGCAAGCTCCATGCCTACTCCCACTACGGCGACGTATCGAGCCGACCAACGACAGACCTCGCCGAGCGCATCTCCGCGTTCGCGCCGATGAAGGACGCCGCCGTGTTCTTCACGAGCGGCGGCGGCGAATCGATCGAGACCGTCGTCAAGCTCGTCCGGCGCTACTGGAGCCTGCTCGACCAACCGGAGCGGACCGTGATCATCTCGCGGGAGCGGGCCTACCACGGCCTTGCCGGCTTCGGGACGAGCCTCGTCGGAACCGAGGCCTTCAAGGTCGGCGTCGGCCCGCTCGCTGGTGGGACGGCGCTCGTGCCCTGGGATTCCGCCGACGCGCTCGAGGCTAGGATCGAGGAGCTCGGCCCCACGCGCGTCGCGGCATTCTTCTGCGAGCCGATCATCGGGGCAGGCGGAGTGCTCCTGCCGCCCGATGGGTACCTGCAGGCGGCCCGCGAGGTCTGTCGCAAGCACGACATCCTCTTCGTCGCCGACGAGGTCATCTGCGGATACGGTCGGGTAGGAGACTGGTTCGCCTGTAGCCGGCTCGAGCTCGACCCGGACGCGGTCACCTTCGCCAAGGGAATCACCTCGGGGTACGTGCCGCTCGGCGGCGTCATCGCCGGCAGCCGGATCCAGGAGCCTTTCTGGGGCTCAGCGGAGGCAGGCGTCTGGCGTCACGGCTACACCTACTCGGGTCACGCGACGGCGGCGGCCGCCGCTCATGCGAACCTCGACATCATCGAGCGTGAGGGTCTCGTGGCCCGAGGGCTCGCGCTCGAGACGGAGATAACGGCGGCTCTCGCGCCTCTGCTCGGCCACGATCTCGTGAGCGAGCTTCGATCCGGCTTCGGGGCGGTTGCCGCCGTGCAGATCGACCCGGCGCTCCTCGCCGGAGACCCATCCCTGACCGATCGCGTGACGGCGAAAGCCCGTGATCATGGCGTTCTCACACGAACGCTCGTGGGCGGCGGGCTGCAGATCTCGCCGCCGCTCGTCATCATCACGCGACGAGCTCGCCGAGGTAGCCGTCGGCCTCGGCGGCGCTCTCGACGACGTCGCGGGATCGATGTCCTAGGCCGAGAGAGACCGCCCGAACGACTCGAAGGACTTGCTCTGGGGAGACTGCTTCACACCACGGCGGTCGTGTCGGAGCCACCTGATCCCGCGAGCTAGGTTGCCGACGAGCGTACAAGCTCCAGAAACCTGGCCCAGGGGAACGTCGGCCCCGGGTCCCAATGGTCGCTCTTTCTGAACGCGGTACCGACGTCGGCATGTCCGGTGATTCCCCGGTGCCCCGCGACGAGGCCGGCTGCCCGCAGGCGTCGGATCGGGATCGCGTACCTGCGGCAGACGTCGGCCGTCAGTCCCGCGGCGCGAGCAATCACCGCCCTGCTGTAGCCGTCGGCCCACTCACGAGCGGTCTGGCCGGCAAATCCCGCGAGCTCGATGCCGATCGAGCCGGTGTTGCCGCCGCGAGCATGCCACGCGATGTCCTCCTCTCGGACGCACTGGATCGTCGTCGTTCCATCGACGCAGTAGTGCGCGGAGACCTCGGAGACCGGGCTCGCGAACCACTCCGCGCAGGCCCGCGCTGCTCCTTCTCGCTCGCCGATCTCCATCGTATGGATGACGACCAGCGTGATCGGACGCCCCTCGGACGTCGTCTTGTGGGGGCTCTCGACGAACTCGTACGGCACTCGCCCTCCCGGGAATCGGCGCCGCAGCCGACACGAGCATAGTTGCTACAAGAAGGCGAGATGAGCATCGATCCGTCGATCCGGGAGCTCGCCGAGAACCCGAACGTCTATCAGCCCCTCACGCCCGGTCGCGAGCTCGTCACCGACCCGGAGGGCCGATTCGCGGTCTACCTCGGTGCCGGGACAGGGCCGCACAGCGCCACCGTGCAACGGGTACGGCTCGGCGGGGACGATGTCGTGCCGGCGGTCGAGGAGATCCGAGCCCTCCTCCGTGACCGTGGCCGCGGGGGCGCCGAATGGGAGCTCGGCGAGTCGTGCGCGCCGGCCGACCTGGTCGAGCGTCTCGGCGCCCTCGGCATCATGGTGGACGCGGACGAGCCTACGGCTACCGGGATGGTCCTCCGGTCGGGCACAGATGTCCCGGTGCCGGGAGACGTGACGGCCCGGCAGGTCGCCTCCGTCGACGAGCTCGTCGTCGCGCGGCGCATTCAGCACGAGGCGTTCGGCGGCAGCGCGGACGAGGTCGAGCTCGGGCTGGCAGGGTCCGACTTTGCCGCCGAAGGTGTCGCGGGATCGACCTTCCTCGCGTTTCTGGATGGCGTTCCCGTGGCGGCCGGATACGCCTCGTACACACCGCTCGGCCTCCTTCTCTTCGGTGGGGCAACGCTGCCGCAGGCCCGTGGGCACGGCGCCTACCGCGCGCTCGTCGCGGCACGCCTCGAGGAGGCGAAACGCCGGGGCACTCCGGTGCTCGTCACGCATGCCGGACGCATGTCGCAGCCGATCCTCGAGCGCCTCGGATTCACGCCCGTCGCCCGGATCGACCGTCTCATCGACGTTTTCTAGCTCCCGCGGCAGAGCGGCGCGATGATCTCGCCGACAAGGCGAATCGCCTCGCGAGGATCGTCGCCCAGTGCCCCGCCGAGGCTGACGTTCGTCACGCCCGCGGCGCCGAGGGCCGCGATCCTCTCGGCTGCCTCCTCGGCCGTCCCGACGAGCGCGAGTCGGAGCATGTCGGGCGTGACGGCAGCGGCGGCGTCGGACAGCCTGCCGGCGTCGACGAGCCTGCGAATCTCGGAGAAGTCTTCCGGGACGAGGCCGAGTGTCGCGAGCGCCCGCCGCTCGAGATAGGGCCCGAACGTCGCGACCATCTGCCGGAGCCGTGCGGCGGCGGGACCGTCCGGTGTCCCGATCGAGAGCCAGGCACAGGCGATGATCTCCACGTCCTCGCTCGCGCGACCTGATTCGCTCGCTCCTTCGCGAATGTCGCCCATCAGTTCTACGACCGACTCCGGCGGGGTCGCCATCGGCATCACGCCGTCGCCGATCGCACCGCCGAGCCGGAGGAGCTCCTGTCCGAAAGCGGCGACGTACACCGGCGGGTCGGGCCGGGACGGCTCGAACCGCAGCCTGCACTCCTCGCCCCAGGAAAACGGGCCGTTCGCGGCGGTGACCACCTCTCCGCGAAGGAGCGCTCGCACGGTAGCCACGGACATCCGCAGACGCTCTGCGAGGTCACCGGCGTCGTAGCCGAGCCACCGCACCATCTCCTCGGTGTGGAGACCGATTCCGAGCGCAGCTCGTCCGTGAGAGAGGTGATCGAGCGTCCCGAGGTACGCCGCGATCTCGGAGGGATCGGTCGTATACGGGTTGGTGCCGATGCTGCCGATCGTGATCCGGTCCGTCCGTGCGGCTATGGCGGACGTCACCGCCCAGGCGCTCGTCATGAAGGGATCGTGTGGGACCCAGACCTCGTCGAGGCCACACTCCTCGGCGTGGACGGCCAGATCAACGATCTCTGCCGGGCTACCGAGATACTGGATGAGGCGAACACCGACGCGCACGCTCGCGACGCTACCTGACGGTCTCGTGGCGTCTGCGTTCCCTCGTTCATACTCGGGACATGCGGCGTGACCTGCCGACGGGGACGGTGACGTTCCTGTTCACCGACATCGAGGGCTCGACTCGCCTCTTGCGAGAGCTCGGTCCGGCCGCCTATGCCGTGGCGCTCGCCGATCACCGCCGTGCCTTGCGCGCGGCGTTCGCGGATCATTCCGGCGTGGAGGTCGATACACAGGGCGACGCCTTCTTCGTGGCATTCCCGACGGCCACCGGTGCGGTCGCCGCCGCGAATGCCGGCCAAAGGGCGCTCGAGACGGGCCCGATCACGGTGCGTATGGGCCTGCATACGGGAGCCCCGATGGTCACGTCAGAGGGGTACGTCGGGATCGACGTTCATCGAGGCGCGCGTGTCGGCTCACTGGCGCACGGCGGTCAGATTATCGTCTCCTCGGCCACGGCGGCTCTCCTCGAAGACGAGCCGCTCATCGATCTCGGGCGTCACCGACTGAAGGACTTCGACGCTCCCGCGCGGCTGCAGCAGGTGGGGCTCAGGGAGTTCCCGCCGATACGCACGCCCGGGGCGGTAGAGCTTCCGACTCCCGTGACGCGCTTTCTCGGCCGCGAGCCTGAGCTGTTCGACGCCGCCGCGCGCTGGCTCGACCGCGATCCGCACGTGCTCACGATCATCGGACCTGGAGGGACGGGGAAGACCCGGTTCTCGATCGAGCTTGCTCGATTCGTCGCGGAGGATGCCGACGGCGGCACGGTGTTCGTTCCGCTCGCGCCCGTGCGCGATCCGGCGCTCGTCGTACCCATGATCGCGGATCGGCTGGGTGCGTCCGGAGATAGCCCGGCTGCAATCTCCGCGCGGATCGGTGACAAGCGCACGCATGTCGTGATCGACAATCTGGAGCAGCTCCTACCCTGGATATCGCGGCCTCTCGCGGAGCTACTGGCTGCCGCTCCGACTCTCCGCCTTCTTGCCACGAGTCGGGAGCCGCTGCGAATAGCAGGGGAGATCGAGGTCGACCTTCCGCCAATGGGGGACGGCGATGCGGCGGATCTCTTTCTCGAGCGGGCGCAGGCGGTTCGAGCGGACGTCGATGACTCGCCCGCTGTCCATGAGCTCGTCCGCCGCCTCGACGGACTGCCGCTCGCGATCGAGCTCGCCGCTGCGCGCGTCAAGGTTCTCGGCCCCGAGCAGCTCCTCGAACGCATCGCACAAAGGCTCGACCTGCTCAAGGGCGGCAGAGACGCCGACGAGCGCCACGCCACGCTGAGGGCGACGATCGCCTGGAGTTACGACCTTCTCAGCCACGAGGAGCAACGGCTGTTCGTGCGGCTCGCGATCTTTCGCGGCGGCTGCACGCTCGATGCCGCCGAGTCGGTTTGCGCGGCAGACCTCGACACGCTCGCGTCTCTCCTCGACAAGAGCCTTGTCCGCCGCCGGACGGACGGGGATGAGGGGGAGCGCTTCTGGATGCTCGAGACGATTCGCGAGTTCGCCACCGAGCTCCTCCACGCGAGCGGCGACGAGGATTCGCTGCGCCGGGGACAGGCCGACCGCCTCATCGAGCTCGCGGATCGCGCCGGCACGCGGGCGATCATTGACGCCCCTCGTCCGTGGAACTTCGAGCTCGTGGTACCCGAGATCGACAATGCACGTGCGGTGCTGGAGTGGGCGCTGAGCAGCGATCCGGAGCGTGGACTTCGCCTAGCGGCATGGCTCGAGGCCTTCTGGGTCGTCCGTGAGCCGTTCGAAGGCGCAGCCTGGCTCGAGCGGTTCCTTACCGCAGCACCTGGCGCCGACCCAGAGCTCCGCGGGCATGCGTGGCGAGCGCTCGGCGGTGCCCTCGACATTCTCGGGGACCACGAGCAGGCCGCGACCTGCTATCCGACGAGCCTCGATCTCTTCACGGCGACGGGCAACGAAGTCGTGGCGGCGCACATGCGCTTCCGCATCGCTCTGAGCATGGTCTTCATGGGCGAGGCGGCCGCAGCCTGGCCGTTGCTCGAGGAATCGCTCCGGGAATCCCGACAGCTCGGCAATCGGCCCGCCGAGAGTCAGGCACTTGGGATCCTCGCCGGAAGAGCAAACAGACAAGGCGACCATGCCGGTGCATTGGAGCTGATCCTCGAAAGCGCCGCGATCGCCCAAGAGGTCGGCTGGACATGGTGGGAGGCCGGTCAGCTCCTCAACGCCGCCACCCTGGGTCGAGAGCGCGGAGATCTCGCCGCGGCCGAACATCATGCACAGTCGGTCACTCGAGCTTGGCCTCGGGCTCGGCGACCGTCGGGTCATCGTCTTCAGCGCCGCCGAGCTCGCGATCATTGCCGCCCAGGCTGCCGACTCCGCGCGAGCGGGGCTCATCTGGGGCGCGGTCGAGACGGAGGCGAACGCCGGACGCGTCGGCCAGTGGGACAAGCGCGCCGCAGATCTCCAAGCGCTGGTCCTGCTCGCCGATGGCCCCGCCTTCGCGGAGGCTCGCGCGGAGGGAAAGTTGCTCACGGTCCCTCAGGCCGTCGGCCTGGTTGGCACCTAACCGGCCCCGAGGCGCTTCATCGCCGCCCAGCCCTTCGGGCCGGTCGTCTGGAAGTCGTAGAGGCTCCAGCCGCTGATCGTTCCCTCGTCGGTGACGGCGTCCGTGAACGCCCGTAACTCCTCGCCGGTCATCCGGTTCGCGACCCCTCCGGCAGCGTGAATCGGAACGTCCGGCCCGACGGCGTTCCGCAGCAGGCGCAGCGATCGTGAGACGTAACCGTACGTCGCGTCGTACCCGGGGAAGCTCGTGCCCGTGTAGGTCATCGGAATCCACGCGTCGACGAGGTTCGTCAGCTCCTTGAAAGGGAACCGGGGCCACCAGGTGGGGTGACGCTGGTAGGCCCGTGACGGATACGTGATCGCTGCGATGGGCGTCTCCCCCGCCTCGCTGCGGAGCGTCCTGCTGAGCGCCAGGAGCCGCTTCGTCCGCAGCGAAGCGCTCTTCAGGCTAAGGGATTCGATATCGAGCGAGACGCCGTCGAATGACCCGCCGGACGGTGTGCGGAACGACAACATCGCCCGGGCACGGCGAAGATCGGCCGCAGGCTTGACGAAGCCGGGCAGGTACCACGCAACGACCTGCAGGCCGCGCCTGTGCAGAGCGTCCACGAGCAATCCGAGTTGCTTCGGGTTGACGACGTCGACGCTGCTGCGGTCGTTCGCCGTCTCGACGTAGACGGTCCGCACCCCGTGCGCCGCGATGCGGGCAGCCGTCGTCCCGGGGCTTCTGTACGCGGGCGTGTCGTAGATGTCGACCCAGGTGCCGAGTCCGGTGAAGACGTCGGTGTCCGCGCTCGGCGCCGCCCGCGCACCGAGTGGAGCGGCTGCAAGGGCGGCTAGCGCTGCGAGGAGTGGGAGACGGCGCACGCAAGCGAGTCTACGGATCGGGCCATGAGGGAACGATGAGGCGCGTACAGTGATCGCCGTGGGTTTCCGCCTCCCCCGCTCCGGTCTCCTCGCGCTTGCCGTCGCCGTCGCACTCGCCGACTCGTCGATCGTCACGCTGGCGCTCCCCGACATGGTGCGGCAGTTCGACGTCGGCATCACGGAGGTCGCGTGGGTGCTGATCTCGTACAACCTCGTGCTCGCTTCGGCGATCGTTCCCGCCGCCCACCTCGTTCGGCGCCGCCCGCGACCGTTTTGCGCCGTCGGGTTGATCGTGTTCGCTCTCGCGTCGCTCACCTGTGGGCTCTCGACCGACTTTGCGCTCGTCGTCACGTCGCGGTGCGTGCAGGCGGTCGGCGCAGCTCTCGTCGTGGCTGCCGCTCTCATCCTTCTCGGAGAGCTCGAGCGATCGGAGCAGCACGCGGCGCACGTGTGGGCTCGCGCAGGAGTTCTCGGCGCGGCGCTCGGGCCGGCGGTCGGTGGCGTCCTGACCCAGCTCGCGGGCTGGGAGGCGATCTTCCTCGCTCAGGTACCCGTGACGCTGATTCCCCTACTCGCGTTGCGGCAGCTCCACGTACGCACGGCCGAGGCTCCGGAGCGGCGGCGACCGCACATCGGTGCGAACATTGCGCTCCTCTTCGGATCGGCTGCGCTCAGCGCGGCGCTCTTCCTCCTCGTGATCCTGCTCGTCAACGGGTGGGCTCTCAACCCCGTGGTTGCCGGTGTCGTCGTCACCGTGATGCCGCTCGCAGCGGTTCTCGTGGGCCACGTCGGCCCTCGTCTCGTCGGCGGCCGCGTGGCGCGCGCTGCTGCCGGCTTCATTCTCATCGCAGGCGGGCTTGCAGCGCTGGGGTTTCTGCCCGGTGCCGGCTGGGCCTGGACGGTGCTTCCGCAGATCCTCGTCGGCGCCGGCCTCGGTCTCACCGTAACGGCGCTGACCGAGCAGGCGCTCGCCGGCCGTGACCAGCAGGTCGTCCATGGCGGGTGGACCATCGCATCGAGGCACGCCGGGATCGTTGTCGGCCTGCTCGTGCTGACGCCGGTCTTTGCTCACGAGCTCGATCGAAACCAGGTCGAAGCGACGCGTGCCGGCGCTGCGATCGTGATCGAGAGCTCCATCAGGCCGACGCGCAAGCTTGCGGTGGCGCGGGATGTCTTGCGCTCGATCGACGAGGCAGACGGCCGGCTTCCCGACGTCCGTAGTGCGTTCACACCGAGCTCGAAGGACGAGGGCGATGCGACCGAGCTGATGCGTGTCGGGAATGCGCTCCAGGATCGCCTCGAGCGCGCCGTGACGAGTGCGTTCGGGCCTCCGTTCCTGATCGCGGCCGCCTTCGCCCTCGCTGCGCTCGGAGTCGTGGCCGTTACGAGGGACGTGGCGCCTTGAGCCGGTCCACGCTGGCGCTCGTTCTGTCGGCCGCGGTCTCGATTGCGCTCGTCGGCACCTACGCCGCGCTGGGGGGGAGCACGCCCGCGTCACCGACCGTCGACCCATGCGCACCTCGAGAGTGGCGCTCGACGACCGGCATAGAGGCCGCAATCGAGCAGATCGTCCTGTCCACGGCCGACGGCGCAGCTTGCGAGCTCGGCGTGTCGCGGGAAGAGCTCCTGCTGGCTCTGGGAAGCGGCTCCGAGCTCGACGCGTTCGCCGCGAAGCACGACATCACGCGGGGGAATGCCGAGAAGGCGATCCGCAAGGGTCTCGACGGTGCCATCGGCGACGCGGAGCGGGCCGACTCGATCGGAGGCGGCACCGCGCGACTGTTGCGGCAGATCTCGGAGAACTTCCCGATCAGCGTCCTCCTCACCGTGCTCTCGAACGCATCGGACATCCTCTCGTGACCGGCCGCTGCGCGGCCGCCGGGCGCTGGGGGAAGGATCGCGATTCGCCTCCCTCACGGTGAGGGGTGCAATTCGCCCGGAATTCATCTCCGGCGCGCCCAGATCGGCTCCGATACGGAAATCATGGAAACGCTGCAGACATGGGCCGACGGCCACGCCCCGCCGCTCAGCGACTGAGGCAGACCGGATCGGCGCGCGAGACGGTCGGAGCCGGTGAACGACGGGCCGATGCCGCGGGAGCGGCTAACCTGTGCGGCCTGCGGGCGTAGCTCAGTTGGTAGAGCGTCGGCTTCCCAAGCCGAAGGTCACGAGTTCGAGCCTCGTCGCCCGCTTCCTTCGGTTTCAAGCCGTTTCCCGGGCGTTCACCCTCGGGCTGTGCCGCAGTTGTGCCGCAAACGGTCAACCGATCGCCTCGAGCCGCGTCAGGATCGCGTCGTGTGCGGTGTCGATCAGCGTTCCGTAGTGCGCCTCGATCATCCCGACGGACGTGCCCATGATCCGTGCGAGCTCGAACGTCGTGATTCCAGCCGCAAGCGCGTTCGACGCGAACGTCGACCGGAGGTCGTACACCCTCGCCGGCTTCTCGATCCCGGCGGCTTCGACCGCTGGTCCCCACTCCCGGGGGCGGAAGTTCGCGACGTCGAACGGCCCTTTCCGCGAACTCGAGAACACGTAGGGCGAGTCGAGGCGCGGCACGACTTTCTCGAGAACGTCCAGCGCCGCCCGGGTGAGCGGCACCTCTCGCCGCGAGCGGAGCGTCGTCGTGCCGCGGACCCGGAGCACCCGCCTGCCCTTGTCGACGTCTTTCCGCTCGATCGCTGCCCACTCGGCGGGCCGTAGCCCTGTAGCCGCGGCGAACCGGACGGCGGCGGCCTGCTTCGTGCCGAGCTCCCCGGTGATCTTCTTGAGCTCGTCGACGGTGAACACCCGCACGCCCCTCGGGCGAAGCTCGCCGGCAAGAACCCGCAGCCAGCCCACCGCAGCACGTTCGACGCGAGCCCGGTATCCCGGGATCTCGCCGGCCCGCCAGCGACGCAGGACGGTCTCCGGGGACAGGCCGAGCGACTCGGCGACCTCGCGCGTCGTGAGGAGACGGTCTGTCATGCCGCCCGCCAGGCCGGGCGGAAGTCCTGTTGCCGAGGGGCACGGATGCCGATAGGGCGTTCATGGCCAGCCACGTCTCTCTTATCGCAGCACTCGTCGCCGCAGTCAGCGGCTGGGGACTGATTCACCACGCACGCGCGCTGATGCACAACGGCGACTCGCTCGCGGACGGCGGCGGCTGGACCGCGATCATCCTGACCGAGACGATGATCTCTCTCGGCGCCGCCGCGTTCGCGATCTCCGTTTGACGGCGCGTCAAGCGGGCGCGACGCACCCCGAACGCTCAAACTACGCTCGAGGAATGCGGCTCTTCGGCATCCCCGTCCGCGACGACGACGTCAAGACCCTCATCGACCTGCTCGACCGCGTCAGGCCGCGCCGACGACCTCGAGCTTGCCCGCAGGCTCGACGAGAACCTCGACCGAAACACCAAGACGCTGTCCTTGTCGGCGGGCGAGAGAGATCTGATCCTCGGCGCACTCGACGACCCACCCGACGGGCTGGTCGAGCTTTGCGACGTGCTCGCCACCGAGCATCGCGACCGATAGACCAACAGCGCACCGGTTGCAAAGGAACCGAATGTGCTTAGGCTGAGACGTGTGAGGGAAATCGAGGGGGTCACCGTCAGCAGTCGCGACGGCCGGTGGATCATCGAGCGGCTGCGAGAGATCGGCCGAGCCGACGACGTCACCGCCGCCGCATCCATCGAGCACGGCCTCGCCAACAACATCCCGGTCGACTGGCTCGCCGAGGGCGAGAAGATCTCCGTGATGATGGCCCTCGTCGACTGCCCCTACGGCCTCGCCGAACTCCGCGGAACACTCGCACGAGAGATCCGCGACAGGCAGGCGTAGTACCCTCGAGCTAGGAAACCTCGACAGAAGGAGTTGACGATGGCTCGCGGTGAAGGCGGAAACGCCGGCGGTATCGGGATCGGTGGCATCCTCGTGATCGTCGGGATCGTGCTTGCGTTCGTATGGAGCCTGTGGGCCGGAATCATCGTGGCGCTGATCGGGCTGATCGCGTTCGGCGGCTTCGCGAAAGGGCGTTGGTACTAGACCGCGTAGCCTCGAGCCGCTCGCGGCGCGCTCTGTCAGCGACGCTCGCGGTCGGTACTTCTCCGCACCGCGCGTGTGGGTCGACACGGGTGTCCCAGACAACCCGGTCGCCCACGATCCGACTATGCCCGTCGCACGACCACAGCCGAAGCGCCGTACACCATCCGAGCAGGTAGTCGACTTCTTGATCTGGTTGTTCACCGGCCGGTTCAGGCTCGGCACGTAGGACGCCCCCACGACCTCGATTCCGTCAGCTTCACCTCCGACGAGGGTTTCGTCGGCCCGGGGGCTGGTGTACCAACGACCATGCCGGGACGACCTCGAGGTTTGCCTAAATCGCAGACCGAGTAGAGTCGTGGACGTCTTATGCGGATCGCCGGGATCTATCTCAATGACAACGATGTTCTCGCACTCGCCGATCGACTCCGGAAACTCGGACTTGTCGGTTCGGCCGACAGCCTGACGAACGCCTACTACCGCGACGCCAGGGAACTCGACCTCGACCTGGCGGCCTTCGAGTCGCACACGCTCATCCCGGCGCTCGACGACGGCCCTGCCAGCTTCGAAGAGCTCTGCGAGAAACTCACGGACCGTGCGAGGTCGATCGCGCGCTAGGGCGAAGCCACACATTCCGTTCACGCCGCGCTTGGGCTTGCCGCTTCGCCCGGCGACGCTCCACCTTCCGGCGCTCCTGCTCCGCATACCGCTCCGGGTTCAACCGGCGATACCGAAGCCGACCGCACTTCTCCGAACACACAACCCGGATCCGGCCGCGCGCATGAGCGGCAACGCGTCGCCGCACTCCGAGCAATGAGACGGGTCAGGCTCGCCCCGCTCCGCGCGCTTCACAGCGGCCCGGGCCTTCGCCTTCGAGAGCACCTTCTCGTTGTGCGCCGCGTAATAGGCACGACTCCGCTCGCGCTGCCCCTCGGGATCCTCGAAGTACCGGCGACGATCCCTAAACCGCGTCCACCGAGCGTGGGCCGGATCTTGTCGCGCGCGGCGAGCTTGGCGAGGTTGATCGGCGTCCACGTCACGTGGCCGTCCTCCTGCCCGAACGAATCAGCCGGCGCGGCGGCCGTGCCGGATGGAGAACCGGCGCCGCATGCGACACGATCTCATGGTGGTGAACCTGCCCCGGCCACCCGATGAATCCGCAACCCTGATGAGGGCAGCGGGTTCGGGCTCACGGGTCAGTGGTCGGCTTCCCTTCGAGCGCTCCGAGGAGGATCTCAGCGACGGCGCCCTGGTCGCCGGTCTCGAGCGCCTCGAGGGCGTTCACGATCGCGAGTCTGCTCATTAAGCGCTCACCGCTTCGCGGCGCCGGATACGAGCCCGTGTCTCGCAACCCGTGCAGGTCTTACGAGCGGGGCGGAACTCGTGGCGTGGGAGCTCGCGTAGGCAGTCCTGGCACTGACGACGAGCAGACAGCTGCTCTAGGCGCGCGGCTGAGACGAGTAGCTTGAGGTGACGACGTTCGCGGCCGGTTAGTGGCCGCGGCAATTCGTGGCGGTCGTCAGACGGCGGTCCGCGTCGGGTCGCGCTTGCCTTGTACGGTCGCTGCCTTGCCCAGGGGAGCGGAGCGAGAGGCTGTCCGTCGATCTCGCTCGAGGGCTTGCGCGACTGCCATTTCAGCATCGCGACGCCGGTCCGGACGGCTGCGGTCGACTGGGTCGTCTCCTTCTTGGCGAGGCACTCGTCCATCCACGCGTTGCGCTCCTCGAGTGACTCGAATGTGAGTCAGTCGCCGGTCTCTACAAACCGCGGCCCACTCCTGGTCTTGTGAGCGCCACGGCGTAGAGGTCGCGATCGATGCCTTTCGTGAGCATCGTGGCAGCGCTCCGCGCATCCGGCGAACCTTCGGCGAGGAGCGTTGCCGTCAGCCCGCGGACGTCATCGTCAGCGAGCGGGATGCGGAGGACGCGGAGCACGAACCGAGCCTATCCGGCCAAACGTTCTACCGAGCTTTCTACCCAGCTGGGGTGATCTGAGCGCATCCAGCGTGATCTAGAACGGCTTGAAATGGCGCTACGAGCCTGTCGTCACACCGTTCGCGCGTCCTGTTAACCGAAGGGTTGTTGGTTCGAGTCCGACCCGGGGAGCTTCGGACGCCACAATCCAAGCGGAAACGCGAAGGGCGCTCCTTTTGTATCGGATCTTGTACCGAATCAGAATGCGATCTGTAGCCCCATCCCGTCCGCGATGATGCCTTCGATCTTGACGGGCGAGAGCTCGCGTGCGACCCGTTGGATGATCGTCGCCTCATCGGGGCTCCCTTCCCGCGTGACGAGTCGATCTCGTCCGAATTGATCGTGCTGATCTTGCGTCGCACGTCCCCGTTGACCATGGCGTGCTCGCGTTCCCGCGATACCTGGTCAGCCGACTGGCCGAGTGCCTCGGCCTTCGTGTCGTCGGGTAGATCCCCGAACGTCATCTCGTCCTCACTCATAGGTAGCATGCCGCCGCGGCCGCTCTTAAGGGGTCATACGGCTGGCCACCGTGTACTTCGTGACCGACGTTCGGCTACCGGGAGTTTCATCGGTGGTCATGGCGTTCAGGGCTGCATCGCCTCGGGCGTAGTCGTCCTCGTTCTCGAAGAACAGGATCACCTGCGACGTGTTCGTGGCCTCGTCGTGGAGCATGACGATCTCGGTGGCCGGGATGTCGTCAGGCCGTGGGTCGTTCTCGATCTGCTTTGAGATCTCGGCCATGCGCTGGCTGTCGACGCCTTCAAAGGTGACTGCGCGAGCAAGTGCCATCTTCGCCTCCTTGCGATAGGACGATGAACGGATCGCGTGTAGCCCAGGGCATCCCACAGCGTTACACACCCACGCTCCGCGTGACAAGAATCCGGACGATGGTCGCCGAGGGTCGGGCCGCGTGCGACGACCAGGCCGTTGTGCAACGGTCGTACGATTATCAGGGTTGTCGCGCTCTGGTTAGCGCACGCAGATCGTCGATCTTCGCATGGATCTCATTACGCATCCTCGAGAGTTCGTGTTCCTCCACCTCAAGCTCCTCAAGCTGCTCAACCGTGGCTGGGCTCCCAGTCCCATCACCGTTCGCCCACAGATACGCGATCCGCACATGCAGTCTCGCCCGCCGCTTCGAGACGCGGCGCTCTTCCTCCTCGAGTTCGGCGAGGAGCAAGACGGGGTCGACGTTTTCGCTCAACTGACCGCAAATTACTACAACAAGACGCCCTCCCATCGCGAAAGCCGATTGGTTGGTTCGTGCCGCAATCGTGCCGCAAACATCCGAGAGCAACCCCTCGCAACCATGCGGGTCGCAACCCCGGAAAGAGCCGCAAACCCGCATGGTTGACAGGGCTAGCGGTCGAGCGTCGTCACGCGTCGTGGCCGTCGGCGCGGCTTCTCAAGCCGAAGGTCACGAGTTCGAGCCTCGTCGCCCGCTTCTCATTTCCAGCCGTTTGCGCGGTGTTTACGACTCATCCGTCCCAGATCCCGTGGCCGAATCCTGGCCGAGACGTCCCAACGTCTCCGCCGCGATCGCTTGCTTTCGCGGGTCGTTCTTCGGCGTCAGGTTGGCGTGCCTGCGCGTGTTGCCTCGATGACTTCGTCGAGCCGGCCTGTGTGGACGTCGTAGACGTATCCGTAGATCGGGATGTTGCCGGGGACGAGCGGGTGCTTCCGGATGCGGCTGACGTCGTCGACCACGCTCTGGTCGCGGTCCGTGATCGTGAGCCAGTCGATATCCCTGCCGGCGGGCGATCCGGGGCCGGCTCCGACGTCGTGGAAGCCTTGCGGGCCGAGCGCCGCCGTCTCGAGGCTCGACTCGAGCAGGTCGCCCATCAACTCGTTCGTGAAGAACTCCATCCCGCAGTCGGAATGATGGATCACGAACCACTCGGCGGTGCCGAGAAGCTTGTAGGAGATGACGAGTGAGCGGATCGCGTCGTCGCTCGCGCGACCACCGGCGTTGCGGATCACGTGGGCGTCGCCCTCGCTGAGACCGGCGTATTTGGCAGGGTCGAGCCTCGCATCCATGCACGTCAGGATCGCGAAGCGTCGCGCGGGCGGGAGAGCAAGCTCGCTCTTGTCACCGAACGTCTGCGCGTACTGGTCGTTCGCCTCCAGTACTTCGTCGAGAACCGGCATCCGAGACTCCTTCGCGTGAGGGTGGGGAACAGAAACTCACTATACAATGCAAAGCGACTATTGCGAATGAAGTACCGGTGCGCGGTCCGCTTCAGCGATCTGGAGCGCCGGCCGATGAGATCGTCATGGCCCTCGAGGACCGCGACTGGTACCGCGACGAGCAGCCGCGGCACGGGCGACGGTGTCGCTGCCGGTCGGCGTCCTGATCGTCATCGGGATCGTCGGCGGCCTCGTCTTCGCCGGCGCTCTGAAGTGGGCGAGGCAGCCACCCGCAGCCACCTTCGGCGCCCCGACCCATACGCACAAGGGGCCGACGAAGATCTCCTTCCTGCCGGGGCTCCCGACGGTAAGCATCGGTGGCGACGGGCTGTACGCCAAGGACGACCCGTGGCGGGCATACCTCGCCGACGAGGTGACATGCCCGGGCGGCGAGGCGGCCTGATGCGCCACTCGAGGAGCAGGCGGACACGATGGTGTGCCTCGTCAACTACGCACGCGCTCGGCGAGGGCCTCGGGCGCGTCGCGACGATCGACGTGCTCAATACATCGTCGGTCGCGAAGGTCGACCGGATCGCCCGCTGCCTCGACTTCGACCACGATGCGTGTGGAGAGGACGCTGCCCAGGACGTCCGCGCGCTCGGCTACCGGGGTGCCTGGGGCGAGAACCTCTTCATCGCGGGCGGCCCGTACGGCGCCCCCCGCCCCGCCCTCGACGGCTGGCTCAATTCACGCGGCCATCGCGAGAACCTGTTTACGCCCGACTGGACAACGGAGGGGATCGCTGTCCGCAAGCTCGACCGCTTCGGCCGCGACCGCAACATGACGCTCTGGGTGAACCAGTTCGGCACCGGCTAGCTGAACCCGGGAGCAAGAGGTCGCCCCCGTTCCGTTAGCGGTACTCGGGATTCGGGAAGTCGAATCGGCAGCCTGCATCCCACTGCGACCGTTGGTTGCCGTGGGCGGGGAAGCCACCCGCATCCTTGAGCAGCCGCGCCATGTGAAGCAGGTTCCAGGTCATGAAGGTCGTGTTCCGGTTCGTGAAGTCGTTTTCCGGCCCGCCCGAGCCGGGATCGAGGTACGACGGCCCGGGGCCGGCTTCGCCGATCCAGCCCGCATCGGCCTGCGGCGGGATCACGTAGCCCAGATGCTGCAACGAGTAGAGGACGTTCATCGCGCAGTGCTTCACGCCGTCCTCGTTCCCCGTCACGAGGCAACCTCCCACGCCGCCGTAGTACGCATACTGGCCATGCTCGATTGAGCTGGCTCGAGTTCCCGTAGAGCCGCTCGATGACGCGCGTGCAGACCGACGACTTCTCGCCGAGCCAGATCGGTGTCCCGAGAACGAGTATGTCCGACGCCTCGACCCGCTCGTACAGCGACGGCCAGTCGTCACGCGTCGCGCCGTGCTCGGTCATGTCGGGGTAGACGCCCGCCGCCAGCTCGTGGTCGACGGCGCGGATCTGGTCGACCGTGACGCCGTTCGCCTCCATGATCGCGATCGAGATATCCATCAGGCCCTGGGTGTTCGAGACGGCGGGCGACGGCTTCAGCGTGCAATTGACGTACAGGGCCTGCAGATCGCTGAAGTCCCACGTGCTCGACGAGCACAGCTGTTTCTGGAAGTCGTTGAGCGACATGGTCTCCTCCGAGGTTGGTTTCGACGGTTTCCGTCTCGTCGAGAGGAGAAACGTGACAGATCAGTGCGAGAATCGCAACCGCGAGCATCGCGTCACAGCCGCGCGCAACGAGCGCACGCAGCCGGGCGACATCGAACTTCAGGTCGAGTGCGAGCCGAACCGCGTCTATGCAGTCGACGCCGGCTCGCTCGAGCTCGTCGAATCGCCATTCGACGACCACGTCAGGCGCAGGACGCTCGACACGCGCGCGAACCGCCGGTGCAGTGGTTGCCGCAGTGACCACCGCCGAGGCATCGGCAGCGGTGCGCCGAAGCTTTAGAGGCTGTCGAGCTCGAGCGCAATTCGCGTCGAGCTCTCACCGAGCCTGATCAGGTCGGAGTCGGCGATCCAGCGCCCCGCGACCGCCCGGCCGCCCGACCGGCGGACCGCCTCGCGGAGGGGAACAGCCCAACGGTGCTCGACGAGCGCGATGAGCGCTCCCTGGCCCGGCTCGATCGCGTCCGCGACACGCCACTTGTCCTCGTCATCGAAGACATGGCCGTCCGAGAGCTCACGCAATCCCCAAACCGCCCCGAGCTCCACTCCGTCTTCACCGGCGGCGCCAAGCCCGATGAGCGCGCCGACCGCAGCGCCGAACGCAAGCGCCTCGTCCGACTCCAGATCGCTGCGCTGGATCGATTCGATGACGCCGTCCTCGGTCTTCCGGACGGCCAGCAGGTCGACGAGACGGATGATGTCGCCATCCTTGAGACGCTCGAGCTCGGCCCGGATCTCTCCGTGGAACTCGGGGTCGTCGAACGCGATGACGAAGATCTCGACGGGGCCGACGGTCATAGAAGGGAACCTACCGGATGCCCACTTCGGGCGGCGGATCGTGCTCAGGAGCCCGACCCGAGGGCTTCGAGGGCCGCGTCGTAGGTTCCGGCGACCGCTGCGGCGTTGCAGCGCGCGCGATGGAGGAAGACGGCCTGCGCCGCTTCGACGTTCGCTGCGAGCCCTTGCCATGCCTGCAGGGCCGATGCCTGCAGCGCTCGACCGTACGAGAAGGAAAGCGGCCACGGCCCGCCGATGCGGTTGATCGCGTCGAGATTCTCCGTTGCCTGCACCTCGCTTTGCCCGCCCGAGAGAAAGACGACGCCGGGGACGAGTGCGGGCACGTGCCGGAGGAGATTGTGCACGGTCAGCTCGGCGATCCGCTCCGAGCTGTCCGGTGTCGGAAACCCCTTACCGGCGATCACCATGTTCGGCTTCAAGAGAGTGCCTCGGAGGTGGACGTCGAGCGCGTACAGCGCGGCGTAGACGGCGATCAGCGTCCGACCCGTGACGTCATCGCACACCTCGATCGAGTTGGCGCCGTCCATCAGCACCTCGGGCTCGACGATCGGCACGAGCCCTGCCTCCTGGCAGAGCGCCGCGTACCGCGCGAGCGCGTGCGCGTTCGCCTCGATGCATGCGTCCGTCGGGATGCCCTCGCCGATCGTGATCACGGCGCGCCACTTCGCGAAGCGCGCGCCGAGCTCGTAGTACTCGGCCAGACGCTCGCGCAGTCCGTCGAGCCCCTCCGTGACCGTCTCCCCGGCGTGGAGCGCGAACGGCTTCGCACCCGTATCGACCTTGATCCCGGGGACGACGCCCTTCGCGGCCAGAAGCTGCGGAAACGGCGTGCCGTCATCGGAGCGCTGGCGGAGCGTCTCATCGAACAGGATGACGCCGCCGATGAACTCTTCCATCCCCGCTGTCGTAAAGAGGAGGTTCCGATAGGCGCGTCGCGTCTCCTCGGTCGACTCGACACCGATGACGTCGAATCGCTTCTTGATCGTGCCGGTCGACTCGTCCGCCGCGAGAATGCCCCGGCTACCCGAGACGATCGCGCCCGCCGTCCGATACAGCTCGTCCCACGCCATCAGCTTTCCTCCGCGAGTCGCAATCTACTCGCCTTCCGGAAACGGGTGATACGCCGCGATGCGCCGAATCGTCCCTGATCGCGAGCGCATCACGAGCGACTCCGTCTCGACGCCGGCGGCACTGGCGCGGACGCCGGTGAGCAGCGAGCCGCCCGTGACGCCGGTGGCAGCGACGAAGATATCCTCGCCCGAGACGAGGTCGTCCGCCGACAGCACCCGATCCAGATCGAATCCGCCGTCGATCAGCGCCGCTCGCTCCTCGTCGTTTCGCGGCCAGAGGCGCCCCTGGATCGCGCCGCCCATGCACTTGATCGCCGCGGCGGAGATGACGCCCTCGGGCGTTCCGCCGATGCCCATGAGCATGTCGACACCTGTCCACGGCCGACACGCCGCGATCGAGGGGGCGACGTCTCCGTCACGGATCAGGTTCACGCGTGCGCCCGAGGCGCGAAGCTCCGCGATCAGCTCGTCATGGCGGTCGCGCTCGAGCACGACGACGGTGAGCTCGCTCACCTTCATCCCCTTCGCCGCTGCGACCGCGCGAACGTTCTCGGTCGGCGACAGATTCAGGTCGATCGCACCGGCCGCGTCCGGCCCGACAGCAATCTTCTCCATGTACAGCGCTGCGCCGGGCGAGAGCATCGTTCCGCGTTCCGCGACCGCGATGACGGTGATCGCTCCCGGGATCCCGAGGGCGGTCAGGCGCGTTCCTTCGAGCGGATCGACGGCAACATCCACCTCGGGGCCGAACCCGGCACCGACGCGCTCGTTGTTGAACAACATCGGTGCCTCGTCCTTCTCGCCCTCGCCGATCACGACGACGCCTTGCATCGAGACGGTGTTGATCATTCGCCGCATCAGGTCGACGGCGGCAGCATCGGCGGCGTTCTTGTCGCCCCTGCCGATCCACTCTGCGGCGCCCATAGCGGCTGCCTCGGTGACCCGGACGAGCTCGAGCGCAAGATTGCGGTCCGGGACGGTCGGATCGTGGGCGATACTCACGGTTCAGACGATCCTATCCCCGCGACGGCCTCGCTGACGCCTCCCTCGGTCGGCGCACGTACGACGACCACGATTCCGGCGCAGAGAACGAGCACGCCTCCGAGCAATACCTGCAGCGAGATCCCCTCGTCGAGGAGCCACCAGGCAAGGATCACGGCCGAAACCGGCTCGAGGAACGTGAGCACGCCTGCCGTCTGCGCCGTCACGTGACGGAGCAGCGCCGCGTACGTCAGGGTCGCCATGCCGGTCAGCACCGCGCCGAGCAGGATGAGGGCGGCCCAGTCCGCTCCGTTCCCGGGCGGCGACCAGGAGAGGAAGGCCAGCGTCGGGGCAAGGAGAAGACCTCCGCCCAGGCAGTCCCAGAACGCCACCGTGAGCGGCTGCGCACCCGCGTGGAGTAGCGACTTCGAAAGGACGAGGAGGACGGCGAACGTGAGTGCCGAGCCGATGCCGGACGCGACCGCCACCCACCCGAACGAGCCGTCGTCGCTGCCCGCCAGGGCGACGAGCGTCACGCCGATCAGCCCCGGCACGAGGGCGGCGACGGCAATTCCCGAAAGTCGTTCGGGGAGGAAGATCGGTGCGAGGAACGCGAGGAACACCGGCGCGGATGCAAACGTGATCACTGCGAGCGCGACCGAGCCGCGCTTGACGGCCTCGAAGAAGAGAACCCAGTGGACGGCCTGGACGCAGCCGAGCGCGGCCAGCGCCCGAAGGCGGCCGCCCGGCCGGAGAAGGCTTGCCCGTCCCGTCACGAGGGCGACGAGTGCGAGCGTTCCCGCGGCGATGACGAGGCGAAAGAACGCGAGCGGCACCGGCTCGACGTCGATCGCACCGGCGAGAACCGCGACGAGACCCCACGAGACAGCGAGGGCAGCAAGAGCGACGTTCCAGCGCATCGCCTCAGTTCGCCTTCGAGGGCGCGGTGGTCACATGGAATCCGGTGCGTCGACCCCGATCAGGTCGAGGCAACGCGCGACGACCGCCCTCGTCGCGGCGCAGAGCGCCAGCCGGAGCTCCTGCTCGGGTGACCCCAGCACCTTGTGGTGGTGGTAGAAGCGGTGGTAGTCATCGGCCAGTCGGATTGCATACGTCGGAATCGCATGTGGCGCGCGCCGTGTCGCAGCTTCGGCCGCGATGCCCGGGAACTCCGCGATGCGCTTGACGAGATCGCGCTCCTCGGGCGCGAGCGCGCCGCCGACGGCGCTGTCCGCGCCCCACGAGACGGCACCCTCCGGCGCGTTGCGCAGGATCCCGGCAATCCGGGCATGCGCGTACTGGACGTAGTAGACGGGATTCTTCGCGGTCTTCTCGGCCGCGAGATCGATGTCGATCTCGATCGTCTGGTCGTGCCCGCGCGAGACGAGGTACCAGCGCGCCGCATCGACGCCGATCTCGTCGACGAACTCGTCGAGGAAGACGACGTCCCCACGCCGCTTGGACATCTTCGTGGCCTCACCGCCCTTCGTGAGGTGGACGAGCTGGTAGATCAAGACCTCGAGTGACTCCCTGGGATGGCCGAGCATCTCCGAGAGCGCCTGGAGGCGGCCGACGTAGCCGTGGTGGTCGGCACCGAGCACGTACACGAGCCGGTCGAAGCCCTTCGCGTACTTGCGCCGGACGTAGGCGGCGTCGGCGGCAAAGTAGGTGGGCTCTCCGTCGGTGCGCACGAGCACCCTGTCCTTTTCGTCGCCGTACGCGGACGTGCGCGCCCACAGAGCGCCATCTTCCTCGAAGGTGTCGAGCAAGGCGATCGACTCCGGAATGTCGTGCTCGACGACGCTCTGGCGCTCGTACGAGTCGAAGTGGATCCGGAACCTCTCGAGGCTCGCTTCCATGCTCTCGAGCATCCGCGGGACGGGATCGCCGGGAGCCGCGGCAAGCCCGGCGATGTAGTCGCCGTGGTACCCGTCCTCGGGTGGCTCGACTCCACGCCGGACAGCCTCGACAGAATCGCGAAACTTCTCCATCTGACCGCCCGCGTCGTTGTAGTAGTACTCCCGCTCGACTGCGTGACCGGCGAATGCGAGCAGCCGCGCGACGCAGTCGCCATAGGCGCCGTTGCGTGCCGAGGCAACCGTGATCGGGCCAGTGGGGTTCGCCGAGACCATCTCGACCTGCACGCGCTCGGGCACCGACGCCGACCCGCCTCCGAAGCGATCACCGTCCGCGAGGACGGTCGCGAGCGTTTCGCGGAACCACGCGTCTTCGAGTGTCAGGTTGACGAACCCGGGGCCTGCGACCTCTGCCCGCTCGACCGCCGCGAGTCCGGCTGCCGTGGCGGCGAGCTCCTCGGCGACGTCGCGTGGAGCCCGGCCGAGCCGGCCGGCGAGTCGCAATGCGACGTTCGTCGCGTAGTCCCCGTGCGTCGGGTCCGACGGCCGCTCGAGCTCGACCGGCGCACCGACCGCCGCCGACAGGGCCGATGACAGGTTTGCGACGGCATCGCTCATCTCGACGCCTCTCGTCCGACGAGGGCCGCCGTCATGGAGACGCGTCGGGGATGAAGCGAAGGACGAGCTCGCGAAGCGTGACGACACCGACGAGATCACCGTTTTCGGTCACGATCGCCCGTGACAATCCCAGCTGGAACAGCAACCGGGCCGCGTACCTGATGTTCATGCCCACGTCGAGCGAGACGACCGGCTTCGACATCACCTCGTAGACGTTCGTCCGGTCGGCAGATCTGTTGCGGCCGATGATGTGCTCCGCGACATCGTGAATCACGACGATGCCGTACTCGTCGTTGCTGTCTCGCCGGTCGACGACGACCGAGCTGATGTCGTGCTCGCGCATGCGGTCGATTGCCTCGCGAACGGTCGAGAGGCCGTCCACGATCTGGAGCGACGGCGACATCACGTCACGCACGGTCAAGGTCGTCGTAGCGCTCATAGCTGGTCCTCGATCTCGCGCTTGATCACCGGGAGTTGTGAGATGAGCCCTACTGCGTCCTCGACGTCGACCTGAATCGCGATGCCTGTGCCGAGCTCCTCGTCGAACCGCCCCTCGGACGCGATCGACTCGAGAATATGGCGGCTCAGGTGCTCTTCGACGACGAAGAGGAGAACGTCTCGTTGCGTCTCGAGACCCAGGCCGAAGAAGGTCTTGGCAGGCTTGAGCCCTTCGCCGCGTGCGGTCGTGATCACGGTGCACCCGGTTGCGCCTTCACGGCGCGCAACGTCGATGATCGCATCGGACTTCTCCTCCGTCACGAGCGCGATGATCATCTTGAACTTCATCGTGCCGTCTCCCCGCGGTGCCGTCCGCCCGTAAGCCGTGCCCTGAGCTCCGAGATCTGCGCATAGGCCATCACCGTGATGACCGGGAAGAGACTCGCGAGGGCGATCAGCCCGAAACCGTCCACGAGCTCGCTCCGGCCTGGTACGGCCGACGCGAGCCCGAGGCCGAGGGCTGCGACGAGCGGGACGGTAACGGTCGAAGTGGTCACGCCACCCGAATCGTACGCGAGTGGAACGATCGCCCTCGGGGCGAACGTCGTCTGGATGATGACGACCGCGTACCCGCCGAGCACGAGAGTGTAGAGAGGGATCCCGATCACGATGCGGAGGGCACCGAGCGCCACCGCAGCCGCGACCCCGATCGCAACAGCGATGCGCAGAGGCCAGGCACTCACCGCACCACCCGATACGTCCTCGGCCTTGAGGGAAACGGCGATCAGCGACGGCTCCGCGATCGTCGTTGCGAAGCCGACTGCGGCCGCAAAGGCATAGACCCAGTAGTAGCGCCACCACGGAATCGATCCTGCGTCTGCCGATCCTGCGACGAACGAGGGATCCGTGAGCTGCGCTGCCATGCTGCGTCCCAGGGGAAACAGGGCCTCCTCGAGACCGATGACGAAGAAGGTCAGGCCGACGAGGACGAGCACGAGCCCGGCAGCGGTGCGGGCGGGCCGCGCGACGGGCCGGCGCAGGAGGGCGAACTGGAACACGCCGAGGATCGCGACGATCGGGAGCACGTCGCGGGCCGTGTCCACGAGGCCCGTGACGAGCCCCACACCGAGAGGCGCACTCACCCCGTCACCATTCCGAATACCAGCACGAACATGATCGGCATCAGGCTCGCGAGCGCGATCAGCCCGAAGCCGTCCACCATCGGATTGCGACCCTTGACCGACAGCGAGAGCCCCACGCCGAGCGAGGTGACGAGCGGGACGGTGATGGTGGACGTCGTCACGCCGCCGGAGTCATAGGCGATCCCGACGATTCCCGCGGGCGCGAACGGCGTCAATGCGACGACGATCAGGTAGCCACCGATGATGATGCGGTGGATCGGCCAACCCCGGACGATTCGTACCGCACCGATCACGATCGCGAGGCCGACGGAGACGGCCACGGTGTACCGCAGGGCGAGCGCATAGTCCGAGGCCGCCCCGACGTCCACACCACGAGACTCGGCACGGACGCGGGCTGCCTCGTCTGCGACTGCGAGCAACGCCGGCTCGGCGATCGTCGTCCCGAAGCCGAGTGCGAAGGCGAACGCGAGCAGCAAGGGAACGCTCCCACGGCGGGCAAACTCGAAGGCCAGTCCCTCGCCGATCGGGAACAGTGCCATCTTGAGCCCTTCGATGAAGAGGGTCAGGCCAAGGAGGATCGCACCGAAACCGAGCAACGTGGCACCCATGTCCGGGAACGGCTCCCGGAGAACGAGCAGCTGGAAGACGGCGATGACGACGACGAGCGGACCCAGGTCACGGGCCGCGCCGGCGACCGCCGTGAGCCACGCCCTCCACAGCGGCGAGTGAGCTCCAAGCCTGCCGTCAATCTGAGGCACCCGACGGAGACGCTATCAGCGTCGCCCGTGTCGTTCCGCTCTACGCGGGCTTCGGCCCCGAGGAGTCGACGTCGGCATCGTGCGAATCGCCCTCCTCGCCACGGTGCTCGTCCTCCTCGGATGCGTCCTCGCTCTCCCGGTTCTCCGCCGAGCCGCTTCCTTCTCCGGAGCTCTCGTCGTCCTCGAGCTCGATCCTCGCCGAGGGGCTCTTCCCGCCGTCGCCGTGATGCTCGTGTGACTCCCCTTCATCGGAGTCTCGGACCTCGAGGACATCCTCGTGAACCTCGTCCGTCCTCGGATTCGTGACCGTGCGAACCAGCTGGTGCCGCCGACCGAATCGCTCGCGCCGCCGCTCGACCCGGAGTCATCCGAGCTACCGATCGTCGGGGTGCCGACCTTGCCCGACGTGTCGGCGGAACCGGCACCGGATTCGTCCTGGGCGCCGCCAGGCTTCGGATGTCCGTTGCGGCCGCGATCGACGGGGCGCCGGCTGCGGTCTTCGGGGCGGCCTGGTATGCGATAGTCGCCCCGGTGCCGGCATCGCCGGCGCCATCGCTCGGAACAATGCTGCTCCCGACCGCCCGTGGAACCGCCGGCGCTTCGGTCGAAATCGACAGGGGCGAGACCGCGCTCTTTGACCGAAGGATCGCGCGGGGAGACAGCCACGACCCGCTGCTGAGCGACGTCGTGATGGCGCTTCGATGCGCCACGCTCCACGCCCGTGACCGCTAACGAGCCGGCGGCGATCGCGGCGGCGACTCCCGCCGCAGCCTTGACGGCGGCCGGTCCGCCCGCGAGCTTGGACAGAAGCCCGATGCCGACGGCCCCCGATGCCGAGCCGCCGCCGAGCGAAGTCGAGCTCGAGAAGGCCGGAAGCGCCTGCGCGATTGCCTCGCGGACACCGAATGGAACGGCGAGCGCACCACCACTCAGCGGCCTGAGGCGCGTCCGCAACGTGCGTCGAGCGCGAAAGAGGAGGGACTCGACCGACGCCACGGACATCCCGAGCGCTGCCCCGACTTCCGCATAGCCCAGGCCGTACAGGTCTCGGAGCACGACCGCTTCCCGCTGTCGCTCGGGCAGATCGGCTATCGCCTCCTGCAGCCCTTCGACGACGGCGTGCCGGTCGAGCTCGGTCTGGGGCTCCGGGGAATGACCCAGATCGCTTTCGAGGAGGGGCAACGGTTCGCGCATGCGTGCCCGCGCTCGGGTCGCACACTCGTTGCGGGCGATCGTTGCGAGCCACGCTGCCGGCTCCCGGACGCTGCCGCCCCGTAGGAGCGATCCGTACGCCGAGATGAACGTCGCCTGCGTCGCGTCCTCTGCCTCGTGCGGGTCGCGGAGGAGCGCCCGGCACAGCCCGTAGACCATGCGGGCATGGGCCTCGAACAGCTCGTGGGTACGGTCACCGGCGACCCGCTGCTGCGGGTCGCCGGCACCTCGGAGGGGGTCAACTGCCACGGCTTCTGCCTCTAATCCTTGTCGCCCCCACCGCGCTCGTGGTGGTCCTCGCCGTGGTCATCACCATCATCTGCACCATGGTCGTCCCCCACCCTCGTCGTCGTCTCCGTGCTGGCCGTCGACCTTCTCGATCTCCCTCAACGTCAGCGCACCGTCGACGGTGATGCACTCCAGCTTGACAGAGTCGCCGGCGGCAAAGCGGTGCGAGCGAGCCGGGAGACGATCGCGCACGAGACGTCGGGGCCGCCGTCGTCCGGCGTCACGACCACGACCTCCGAGGTCTGCGTAAAGGCGGCGGAGATCGCGCCGCGGACCTCCACCTCGGCCGATCCGCCGTGCGAGCCCGAAGACCTGGACTCCTCATCGTCTTCGGAATCGTCCTCGGTCTCCGCGCCGCGTACCGTCCACGCTGCCGGATCCCCGACGAGACGACACTCGAGCTCGACGAGGTCCCCGACGGCCAGGTCGAGAGCAACCCCGGCCGGAATCACGCACGTCACCGGCAACCCGCGAACGACGACGGTGATCGAGCCCCCGGCATCTACTGTCGCGGGTGCGATCGCCGAGACGGTGCCACGGACGTCCATCTCGCCCTTCGAGCCGCCCCGAGCACCCCCTGCGGACTTGGTCGAGATCACTGCGGCGTCCGCGAGCGTCCCGTCGCCGTCGATCTCGACCTCGACCTTGACCGTGTCTCCGACTTTGGGGCCGCTCTGGGTGCCCGCGAGCGCACGCCTCACGTTCGACTGTCTCAGCCTGACGTCGAGGAGGCTCCCTCCGGCGTTGATGGTCGCCCTCTGCCTGACGAGACGCACGATCGTCCCCTGAACCATCGCCTTCCTGGCACGCCCCTTGAACGAGACGCCGAGCGCAACGGAAAGGCCGCCGGGCACGGTGTTATAGCGGACGAGGACGTCCCGCCCGATGTGCGTACGGCCGAAGGCGCTCGTCGCGACGAGCATCTGCACCTTGCCGTTCGGTCGGGCGACGACGAGGGCATGATGGGCACGATCCTTCGCCACAACGGTCCCACGGATCGCTCCGGTGGCAGAGGGTGCGGCAGTCGCCGACGGTACGAGCACGGCGGCGGCGAACGCGCGCGAGAACGAGAAGGCGTTTCATGTGAGGATGTCCTTTCGGCGGCGAGCAGTGAGCGGTCTCACCATGGAGACTCGATCGGCGCGAGAAACTTGCGCCTAGACCCCGAGACTCCTCGAACGGGGTACCGCCCTCGGCGCTCGTGTTCCGTCCACCGCCACCCCACTCGAGCGCGCCGGTGCGGTGCGTGTGCCCGCCGCCGATCGGCGAGGGCTACTCGGTGATGGTGCTGAGAGCGCCGGCCGCCGATGTCGTGACACCCACGCCTTCACGCACGAGTATTCCCTGAACTTCCTCGCGCGCCTTGTAGATGCGCCACTTCACCGTAGCCAGCGTGATCTCGAGCGAATCGGCGATCTCGGTGTACGAGAGACCCACCACATCACGAAGGAGCAGCGCCATCTTCAGGTCGACGTTGAGCGACTCGACGGCACGCCAGAGGGCGCTGATCGTCTCGGCTCGCTCGAAGGGAGCATCGAGGGACTCGAGCGGCGCGATGTCGTCGATATTGACGGAGCTACGAGGGCGACGCTCGAGCGCACGCAACTCGTCCAGCACGCGGTTCTTCGTCACCTGGAACATCCACGTCGTGAAGCGCGAACGGAGGGAGAACCCGGGCAGGCCCTGATAGATGCGGATGAACGACTCCTGGGTCAGATCCTCGGCGAGGGCACGGTCTCCGACGAGCCGAAGCACGTAGTTGTAAACCGGACGCTCGTAGGCTCGAACGATGATGGAAAACGCCCGCTCGTCGCCTCGTTGGGCTTTGCGGAGGATTGCGAGATCGGGCTGCTCGAGGGCCAAGTCGCGGCGGAGCTTACAGCCGAAACCAAGGAGTTCACCAACTATTTACGAGTCCCTGAAATGTCACCGATTGTTAGCCTGCGGGGCGACAACGAGGTCGCTGCCGGTCATCGCGCGCGGAACGTCGAGACCGAGCAGCCCAAGGGCCGTCGGGGCGAGATCGGCAAGGCCGCCTCCGTCCCTCAGCACCCCGTCGGTCGAGGTGAGAACGAGGGGCACCGGGTTCGTCGTGTGCGCTGTGTGCGGGCTCGTGCCATCGGCCTCGAGCATCTTCTCGGCATTGCCGTGGTCGGCCGTGACGAGACAGACGCCGCCGAGGGCATGCGTCGCCGCAACCACGCGCCCGAGGGCGGCGTCCGCGGCCTCGACCGCCGCGACGACGGCCGGGATCACGCCCGTATGCCCGACCATGTCGGGGTTTGCGAAGTTGACGACACAGAACCCGATCCCGTCCGGCAGTGCCGACGCCACCGCCTCGGCGACGAGGGCCGCCGACATCTCCGGCTTCTCGTCGTAGCTCGCCACGTCACGGGGGGACGGCACGAGCACGCGCCGTTCACCGTTCCACTCGGACTCCTCGCCACCGTTGAAGAAGTACGTCACGTGGGCGTACTTCTCGGTCTCGGCGGCATGAAGCTGGCGGACGCCTGCCCGGCTCAGCGTCTCGGCGAGGGTGTCGGTGACGTTCTGCTCCGGGAACGCGACGGGTGCCGCGATGTCCTCGGCGTAAGCGGGTCATCGTCGTCAGATCGACGCCTCGCTCGATCAGTCGCCGCGAGAGCTGTCGCCCACGGTCGGGTCGGAAGTTGAAGAAGATCGCCGCGTCGCGCTCCGGGTGAATCCTGGGCCGACCCTCCACGACGATCGGCTCGAGGAACTCGTCCGTGATCCCGCGCGCGTAGCTCGCAGCGACCGCCGTCGCGGCCTCGGAGGCAGGCTCGCCGACACCGTCGAGCATGGCCGAGACGGCCCGCTCGGTGCGCTCATCCCGGTTGTCGCGATCCATCGCGTAGTAGCGCCCGACGACGGTGGCCAGCATGGATGCTGGAAGGAGCGCGAGGTCGGAGGCGGCAGCGTGCGGCGAGACGTCCCTCCCGTCGGCGAAGGCGTGGATCCAGACGCGACCCTCCCATGCCCTCACGGCGCGCCAGCTCGATCAGCGCGAGCACGATGATCGATGTGCGAGTGCACGCCGCCGTGAGAAACGAGGCCGAGCAGATGCACGTCTCCCCCGCGCTCCCTCGCCCGTGCGAAGGCAGCGCGGAGCGATGCGTTCTCGTAGATCGAACCGTCCGCGACGGCAACGTTGACCCGCATGAGGTCCTGGAACAGCACCCGCCCCGAGCCGATCGTCAGGTGCCCGACCTCGGAGTTGCCCATCTGACCCTCGGGGAGCCCGACGGCCGGTCCGGACGCGGCGAGGCTGGTGTGCGGGAATCGCGCCCAGAGATCGTCGAAGACGGGCGTCTCCGCCATCTCGACGGCGTTGCCCGGGCCTGCGGGCGCGAGTCCCCAGCCGTCGAGGACGACGAGCGTTACGAGAGGGAAGCGGCGATCCGGCACAGGCTCGAGAAGGAGGCAGGATCGAGCGACGCGCCACCGACCAGCGCGCCATCGATCGAGGGGCGCGACAGGAGCTCGGCTGCGTTCTCCGGCTTCACCGAGCCACCGTAGAGGACCCGCGTCGCGTGGAGTGACTTGATGAATGCGTGGGCCTCGTCGGCCATCTCGGGCGTCGCGGTCTTCCCCGTCCCGATCGCCCAGACGGGCTCGTACGCGATCACGAGCGACGGGCTGCCGGGAAGCGCCTCGACCTGCCGACGCAGGACGGACTCCGTCTCGCCGGCCTCGCGCTCGGCCTCGGTCTCGCCGACGCATGCGATCACCTCGAGCCCGGCCGCAAGCGCCGCCTCGGCCCGCTGCGCTACCGTGGCGTCGGTCTCGCCGAAGTAGAGGCGCCGCTCCGAGTGTCCGACGAGCGCGCCCCGCACCCCGAGCTCGAGGAGCATGCCCGCGGAGATCTCACCCGTAAAGGCTCCCTCGTCGGCCCAGTGGACGTTCTGCGCGTAGATCGGCCACTCCTCGCCCACCGCCGCCTCGAGCGAGACGAAGGGTGGGCAGAGCACGACGTCGACGCCGTCCGGTGCCTCGAACGCGTCGAAGAACGCGAGCGTGTCCGTCGGCCCCTTGAACATCTTCCAGTTGCCCGCAATCAACTTCGTCATGAGTCTGCCTCCGGGATAGCTGCGATGCCGGGAAGCTCCCGACCTTCGAGAAATTCGAGCGATGCGCCGCCGCCGGTCGATACCCACGAGACCCGGTCGGCGAGCCCGAGCTCGGTGATGGCGCGCACCGAGTCACCGCCACCGACGACGGTGTACGCATCCGCATCCGCGACGGCTTCCGCGACAGCCCGCGTGCCGGACGCGAATCGCTCCCACTCGAAGACACCCATCGGCCCGTTCCAGAAGACGGTCGCCGCCCCACGGATGATTGCGGCGAATGCGACCGCGGTCTCTGGGCCGATATCGAGGCCGAGCCAGCCCTCGGGGACATCGTCGACCTGCGCCGGGGCCTGCCTCCGCGTCGTCCGTGAACGCGGATGCCGCCACGACATCGGTGGGAAGCACGACCGGAAACGAGAGTGGATTGTGGACGCGGACTTCCTCGGCCATCTTGCCACCGATGAGGACGTGGTCGGCCCGCCCGCCGAGGTGCTCGAGGACGGCGAGCTTGTCCTCGACCTTCGCGCCCCCGGCCACGATGACGAAGGGGTGCTGAACGTCACCGAGGAGGCGCCCGAGGTGGTCGATCTCGGCGAGGAGGAGGAACCCGGCGTAGGCCGGCAGGACCCGTGCAACTCCCTCGGTCGAGGCGTGGGCGCGATGCGCAGACCCGAACGCATCGTTCACGAACAGGTCCATGCCAACGGCGAGCTCCGCGGCGAACGCAGGGTCGTTGCTCGTCTCCCCTGCAGAGAAGCGAGTGTTCTCGAGCACGCGCAGGCGCGCGTCGGGGAGCAGCCCCTGCAGATGCTCGGCGACCGGAGCCATCGCGAAGCGCTCGCGATCACCCTCGCCCTTGGGTCGTCCGAGATGGGAGCAGACTGCGACCTCCTGTGCGCCATGGTCGAGCAGCCAACGCAGCGTCGGCAGGGCCGCCCGGATGCGGGTGTCGTCCGCGATGGCACCGTCCGCAAGCGGAACGTTGAAGTCCGCCCGGACGAGGACACGCCGACCGGCGACGTCGGCCGTCTCGACCGAGCGCGGCAACCTCACGCCAGAAGTTTCCCGACCAGATCGACGAGGCGACAGCTGTAGCCCCACTCGTTGTCGTACCAGCCGAAGACCTTCGCGGTCGTGCCGTGCACCATCGTCAGCTCGCTGTCGAAGATGCACGAGAACGGCGAGTGGACGATGTCACTCGACACGAGGGGGTCGTCGGAGAACCGGAGGATCCCCGCGAGCGACCCGGCCGCTGCGTCGGCATAGGCGGCGTTGATCTCGTCCTTCGAGACCTCGCGGCGCAAGGAGACGACGAGGTCGGTCAGCGAGCCGGTCGCGACCGGGGCACGCACCGAGATGCCGTCGAGCTTCCCGTTCAGGTGAGGCAGCACGATTCCGATCGCCTTGGCGGCGCCTGTCGACGTGGGAATGAGATTGATCGCTGCGGCCCGCGCACGGCGCAGGTCCCTGTGAGGCATGTCTTGCAGGCTCTGATCGGAGGTGTATGCATGGATCGTCGTCATGAAGCCGCTCTCGATCCCTGCGAGGTCGTCGATCACCTTCGCGAGTGGCGCGAGGCAATTGGTGGTGCAGGAGGCGTTCGAGACGATGTGATGCTGCTCCCTGTCGTACCCGTCGTCGTTGACGCCGAGGACGACCGTGAAGTCCGGATCGGTCGCAGGGGCCGAGATCACAACCTTGCTCGCGCCGGCATCGATGTGCTTCTGCGCGCCGTCACGCGACGTGAAGAAACCCGTGGACTCGAGCACGACGTCGACGCCGAGCTCGCCCCAGGGGAGCGCTGCCGGATCGCGCTCGGAGAGAACCTTCATCTGCTGACCGTCTGCAGTGATGACCCCGTCGCCGAGCGACACCTCACCAGGGAACGGGCCGAGCAGCGAGTCGTACGCAAGAAGATGTGCCATCGTGGCTGCCTCGCCGAGGTCGTTGACCGCGACGATCTCGATATCGGAACCGAGCACGTGTCGGGCCCGGAAAAAGTTCCGTCCGATGCGCCCGAAGCCGTTGATGCCGACGCGAACCGCCATGTTCCCTCGCTCTCCTCGAAAAATGGTTGTGTCGGTCCGAGTCTATCCCCGGCCCCGCTGAGGCTCCCCTGTTAACCGACCGTTGCGCCTGAGATCCGGGTTGAGGAATGGGCTGCCGCCCTGCATACTCGGATGCGGTGGGTCCGCGCTCCCGGTCGGTGAATCCAGACCCCGTTCGCCGTCCAGTCCGGAGCGCGCTCGTTGGGGGAGGAGGTCGTCCTCGGAGCTCCTCCCCCAAGCCCGCCACCAGATGCGCGTCGTCGGCCTCGGATGCACGGTCAACCGTCGGCCAGCATGACGATCCGCGCGAGGCGGCGTTGCATCGCCGCTTTCGTGGCGGGAGGGCTCGTGAGCGCGGCAAGCTCGCGCAGGGAGCTTCCGGGATGCCCGAGCCGAAGGCGGGCAGCCTCACGCAAGGGCTCCGGTAGCGCCTCCAGGGCGCCTGTCGACTCGAGGAGTCGGGCGGCGTCCAGCTGACGCTGCGCCGCGCGCGCCGTTCGTACCAGGTTCGCATGGTCTGCGTTCGTGAGCCGGTTCGCCTCCGATCGCATCTCCGCGACGACGCTCCGCTCTTCGAGCCCGAGCACCGCATCGACGACTCCGGCCGCGAGCAGGTAGCCCTCGATCTCCTCCCAGCCCTTGGCGTAGGCACGCGTATGGGATGCACGTTCCTCGACCTTTACTCTCACCTCCTCGGAGGAGCAGACGCTGCGGATGAAGGAGGCGCCCGCCACGGTCGGTGTGCGGATCTCGAGGTGTGGCGAGCGAGGGCCCGGTGAGCGAGCCCGCCCCGAGGAAGGCGCCCCGGAGGTACGCGCCACGGCAGCACGTGCGGGCGACGAGGCGTCCGGGGGGTCGCTCGAGTGGACGGTGCTCTCCGTCGAGTACGCCCGCCTCTGCGAGCGTCTGGAGCGTGCGCTCGCTGCCCTCGACGTGCAGCTGGTAGCGCGTTGCGCGAGTGAACGAGTGAGTCGCGTACGTTCGGATCTCCGACGGGATGCGAAGCTCGGCGAGCAGGGCGAAGGCACGTCTCGCCGCGGCCGACGAGCCGAGGTCGAGATGGAGGTCGATCGCTCCCCGTCCCCGCAGATGAACAACGCCCGTAGTGTGGAAGAGCGCCGACAGCTCGGCGAGCCGGTCGCATCGTCTGGTTGGCGCGATCGCAGCGAGCTCGGCCCGTACGTCCTCGGCGAGCGAGCCGGAGCTCACAGGGTGACGCCCTCGAGCGCGAGCAGCCGCCGTTTGAGAGCCGGCCCTGCTGCGCCGTAGCCTCCGATCCCGTCTGCCGCGACGACCCGGTGACAGGGAATGATGAGCGAGAACCGGTTCTCGGCGCAGAACGATCCCGCCGCCCGTGCTGCACGCGGCCGGCCGGCGAGCGCGGCGAGCTCGCCGTAGGAGACGACCTCCCCCCAGGGGATCGAGCGCGCGGCGGCCGCAAGCTCGTGCTGGAGGGGCGTTGTCCAGTCGAGGTCGATCGGGATTCCGTCGTAGGCGGTCGGGACCCCTCGCAGATGCTCCGCTATCAGGCGGCACAGATCCGACACGAAACCGGCACTCTCCCGAGACGGTTCTGACGCTACCGTTCGTGCTGGGAGCCCCGCTCCCCCGTTGGGGGGCGCCGTCGAGGGCTTACCCCGTGCTGCCGCCGTTCCACGTGCGGCGCCGCCCACCCTGAGAGCCTCCGACGCGAGCTCGTGCTGCGCGATCACCCCGTCGCGCACCCAGACCTCGCCGACACCCCAACCGGGCGCGTCGTAGAGGTATCGCGTCACGTGCACGCATTCGAGAATACAATCGCCACAGATGAGCGCCCCCGGAATCTTCCGTCCGCCAACTGCGGTGAACGAGCCGATCCTGACCTTCGCGCCGGGGTCACCCGAGCGGGCCGAGCTGCAGGCGCGTCTCGCGACGATGTCGGGGGAACGCGTCCACATCCCGATGGTGATCGGCGGTGAACGCGTCGAGACAGGTACGACGTTCGAGGCGGTGATGCCACATCGGCGCGCGCACGTTCTCGCCGACGTCGAGCGCGGCAGCGCCGCGGACGTCGAGCGAGCAATCGCCGCCGCCCGCGCCGCGCATCCTGCATGGTCCCGCACCCCATGGCACGAGCGGGTCGCTGTCTTCCTGCGGGCCGCCGAGCTGCTCGCGGGACCGTGGCGATCGACGATCAACGCGGCGACCATGCTCAACCAGTCGAAGACGGCGTTCCAGGCGGAGATCGACGCCGCCTGCGAGTCGATCGACTTCCTCCGTTTCAACGCCGAGTACCTCGTCAGGATCTACGAGGAGCAGCCTGTCTCGTCGCAGGGCGTCTGGAACCGGATGGAGTACCGCGCCCTGGAGGGCTTCGTCTTCGCAATCAGCCCGTTCAACTTCACCGCGATCGGTGCAAACCTGACCACCTCCCCCGCATTGATGGGGAACACCGTCGTCTGGAAGCCGGCGTCGACCCAGGCGCTCTCGGCGTGGATCACGATGCGCGTCCTGGAGGAGGCCGGGCTGCCACCCGGCGTGATCAACCTCGTCTTCGGCCCGGGCGCCGAGATGGGTGCCGCTGCCCTCGCGAGCCCCGAGCTCGCGGGCGTCCACTTCACCGGGTCGACCGGCGTCTTCCATTCGATCTGGAACACGATCGGGCGCAACATCGATGCCTACCGCAACTATCCGCGAATCGTGGGCGAGACGGGTGGCAAGGACTTCATCCTCGCTCATCCTTCGGCCGACCCCGCCGCCGTCGCCGCTGCGATCGTCCGCGGCTCGTTCGAGTATCAGGGACAGAAGTGCTCGGCGTCGTCGCGGCTCTACATCCCGTCCAATCTCTGGGGTGACGTGCGCGACACGCTCGAGCGCGAGGTGCCGACGATCGGGGTCGGCGACGTACAGTGACTTCACGAACTTCATGGGTGCAGTGATCGACGCATCGTCGTTCGAGACCCAGCGAGACGCGATCGCGGAGGCCCGGGCTGCCGGAGCCGACATCGTGACCGGTGGCGGAACGGACGACAGCGAGGGATGGTTCGTGGAGCCGACCGTGATCAAGACGGACGATCCCGGTTTCCGCCTCCTGCGCGACGAGCTCTTCGGCCCGGTCGTCACCGCGTTCGTGTACGACGAGTCGAAGTGGGCAGAGACGCTCGACCTCGTCGACTCGACGAGCGCCTACGCGCTCACCGGCGCGGTCTTCTCCAACGACCGGTATGCGATAGACGAGGCACACGAGTCCCTCCGTTACGCCGCCGGCAACTTCTATGTCAACGACAAGCCCACCGGAGCCGTCGTCGGCCAGCAACCATTCGGCGGCGCCCGCGCGTCGGGCACGAACGACAAGGCCGGGCTCGATGTGGAACCTGATCCGCTGGGTCAGCCCCCGCACGATCAAGGAGACCCTGGTCTCCCCCGTCGACTACCGCTACCCGTTCCTGCAGCCGGACGAATGATCCGGGTCGCGCCCGGTCTCGCTCTCGCGGGGATCGGTGTCGCGGTCTCGCTCGGTGCTCATCAGGCTCTCCCCGAGCTGCCACCTCTCGTGCTCTGCGTCGCGCTCGGAATCCTCCTTGCGAACGTGGGTCATGTTCCCGCGGCAGCCGGTCGCGGGGCTGAGAGTCGCCGGTGGCCCGATCCTCAAGATCGGGAGTGGTGCTGCTCGGGCTCGACCTCGTCTTCCCCGAGATCCTGGCGCTCGGGTTCCGCGCCCTCCTCGTGGTCGTCGGCGTCGTCGCCGTCACCTTCTTCGGCACGCGGTGGGCCGGGCGACGTCTCGGGGTCTCCGACAACCTCTCGCTCCTCGTCGCAACCGGATTTTCGATCTGCGGCGTGTCCGCGATCGCGGCCGCCAACGGTGTCGTCGATGCGGACGAGGACGAGGTCGCGTTCTCCGTCGCGCTCGTGACCCTCTGCGGGACGCTCGCGATCATCACCCTGCCACCGCTCCAGGGAGCGCTCGGCCTCGACAACGAGCAGTTCGGTGCGTGGGTCGGAGCGAGCGTTCACGACGTCGCACAGGTCGTCGCTACCTCCTCCACTGCGGGCAGCGTGGCACTCGCGACGGCGATCGTGGTCAAGTTGACCCGGGTGATGCTGCTCGCGCCGCTGATCGCCGGGATCGCCGTCCGGCATCGGCAGAGCGGGGCGACGAACGGGACACGGCCACCGATCGTCCCTCCGTTCATCATTGCGTTCATCGGGATGGTCGTCATCGCGAGCATCGGAGTTGTGCCCGATCGCCTCCTCATCCGGATCGACGATCTGCGCACCGTCCTGCTCGGTATGGCGCTCTTCGCGCTCGGGACGCGAGTCGACGTCGCCCGGATGCGCGAGATCGGCGCCCGCCCGCTCGTCCTCGGTCTCGCGTCGTGGCTGCTCATCGCCGTCGTCGCATACGCGGGCGTACGACTCGCGTGGGCCTAGTGCGGCGTGTCGCGCAATGCGGCGGGATTCCTGCCGACCATCCGGGCAGTTGCGCTTCCCGGTGGGCAGAGCCACCACCTGCCGCCGTCGCGGCCGAGGGCTACCGTTAGCGCGTGAGAACTGTCTTCGATGCAGTCGAGGTCTTCTGGGACTATCTCGCCTCTGTGCGGTTGCTCCCGCTCGGGATTGCGATCGGCTGCCACATCGCGAAGACGATGTGCACGAGCCGCGCCTGGCGCAACGTGCTCGCCGCCGCGTACCCGGACGTGAAGGTGCGGTGGCTTCCGCTCTATCTCGCCTACGTTGCCGGGGTCGGCGTCAATGCCATCTTCCCGGCAAGAGCCGGAGACGTCGTCCGCCTCACGCTGGCGCACCGCGCAGTGCCCGGCTCGACGTACACGACGCTCGTCGGCTCGAGCATCGTCCTCGCGATCGTGGACATGGCCTTCGCGATCTCGCTCTTCGCGTGGGCGTTGACCCAGGGAGTGCTTCCGAGCCTCGACGTGCTCCCCTCGCTCCCGAGCTTCGACTTCGCCTGGTTCCTCCGGCATGAATCGTTCTCTCAGATTCTGCTTCTCATCCTCGTCTTCGTCGCGATCCTGCTTCTCGTCTGGATCCGCGGGCACGTGAGCGAGTTCCGCGAGCGTGTCCGCCAGGCGTTCACGGTTGTGCGAACGCCTGTCCGATGGTTTCGCACGGTCGTGATCTGGCAGGTCGCAGAATGGGCGCTCCGGCTCGCGACGATCTGGTTCATGCTCGGCGCGTTTCAGATCGATCAGTCCCTCAGGAACGTGTTCCTCGTGCAGGCGGCGGAGAGCCTCTCGACGCTCGTCCCCGTCAGTCCGGGCGGCGTCGGCACCCAGCAGGCGCTTCTCGTCTACACGCTGCGGGGGAGCGCATCGCGCTCCGCCCTGCTCGCGTTCAGCGTCGGCATGAAGCTCACGCTGACAGCGGTGAATGTGTTGATCGGGTTCGCAGCGATCCTCCTCACGATGCGAACGCTCCGCTTCCGCCGCGCCGCTGACGCCGGCGCACCCAGCTAGGCGCCGGGACCGGCCGTCCGGTGGAGCTGGGCGTGAACGGCGCGCGCCGTCTTGGCCGGTAGCCCGGGAACCGCCTCGAGCTCCTCTTGCGAGGCGGCAAGGAAGCGATCGGCCGAGCCGAAGTGACGCAGGATCGACCGCCGCCGCGATGGCCCGATCCCGTCGAGGGTGTCGAAGATCGAAGCGAAAGCGCGCGTATCCCGCTTCTGCCGGTGAAACGTGACGGCGAAGCGGTGCGCCTCGTCGCGAATCCGCTGCAGCAACTGCAGTCCGGGGTCGTGACGATCGAGGACGATCGGGTCGCTCCGGTCAGGGACAAAGACCTCCTCCTCACGCTTCGCGAGCGCGATGACCGCGACGCGAGGTAGGCCCGAGGTGGCCTGAATCGCTTCGAGTGCAGCAGCCAGCTGCCCCTTGCCGCCGTCGATCACGACGAGGTTCGGAACGGACGAGAAGCTCTCGTCGAACCTGTCGGCCTCCGCGCTGTCCCGAAGGCGTGCGAAGCGGCGTGCCACGACCTGCGCCATCGAAGCGAAGTCGTCCTGGCCGTCGAGCCCGCGCACTGCGAACGACCGATAGTGCGCCTTCTTGGGCTGAGCGTCGACGAAAACCGCGAGCGAAGCGACGATATCGCGCCCTTGCAGATTCGAGATGTCGAAGCACTCGATCCGCACCGGGAGGCTCTCGAGATTGAGGTTCTCGCGCAGGCTTTCGAGTGCCTCGATCCGCCGCAGGCGCTTCTGCTCTGCCGCGGTCGTCTCGTGCGCGAGCGCAAGCTGGGCGTTCTCGGCAGCGAGCTCGGCGAGGCGTCGCTTCTCGCCACGCACCGGCGCGCGAACCTCGACCGTGGTACCGCGCAGCTCGGACAGGAACCCGGCGAGCGCCTCGGTATCGGTCAGGTCAGCCGGGACGATCAGCTGCGGCGGGACGCTCGGAGCCGCCGTGTAGTACTCGAGGCAAAATCCCTCGAGAATCGTTTCTCGATCCTGTCCCTCGACGTTCTCGAGGTGGAAGGCGTAGCGGTCGATGAGTTTCCCGTCCCGCAGCGGAAAGAGCTGCACGGCGGCACGATCGCCGTCGACCGCGAGACCGATGACATCGATCGTGCCGACTGCCCGTCGGTCGGCTCCCTGCCGCTCGGCGAGGCTCCTGATCGCGAAGAGCCGGTTTCGATAGCGCGTTGCATCCTCGAATCGCTCGTCCGCCGAGGCCTCCCGCATCCGCTTCTCGAGCGAGCGCACGATCGACCGGGTATCTCCGGAGAGAAAGTCGATCACCGCGTCGATCTGTTCGCGGTAGGCCTCCTTCGAGATCGCTCCGATACATGGAGCAGTGCACCGTTCGATGTGGAAGTCGAGACACGGGATGCCGCTGTGCCGGCCGGGCTTCGGCCCTTCGCAGGGCCGAAACTGGAAGACGCGGTTCAGGACGTCCAGCGTCTCGCGCACCTTCTTCGCATTCGCATACGGTCCGAAGTAGACGGTTCCACGGCGGTGACGCTCCCGCGTGAACATGACCCGCGGGTACTCGTCCGCGACCGTGACGGCGATGTACGGGAACGACTTGTCGTCGCGGAGACGAACGTTGAACGGCGGCCGATGGCGCTTGACGAGGTTCTGCTCGAGGTGGAGCGCTTCGGCCTCTGTCGACGTCACGATCACCTCGATGCGGGCGATGCGACCGACCATGCGCTCGATCCCGAGCCGCCCGTCCCCACGGTTGAAATAGCTGCGGACACGCGCTCGGAGCGATTTCGCCTTACCGATGTAGAGGATCTCGTCGCCCGCGTCGCGAAAGAGGTAGACCCCCGCGCCACGCGGAAGCGTCTCGAGCTGCTCGCGAACGGTTCTCGGCCACGTTGGCTAGCGTATCCATCGCATGTTCCGTCGCCTCCTCGTCCTCGCTGTCTCGTTGGCCTCTCGGCATCTTCGTGGCACCGACCGCGCTCGCCGGCGGGCCGACGATGGCGTTCGGGGCCGCCGAGGACGTCGTCCGGGCGCCCGATCTCGGTGTCGGCGAAGTCCAGAATGACGCTGTTTCGCCTCGCCGGCTTCTCGTCGATCCGCGTCACGTCACAGTGGCTCCCGGGCCAGGTCACGCCGACCGAGAGCGAGCTGACGATCCTTCGTAACGTCGTCGCCGCCGCCCAGCTCTCTGCGGTCGACGTCTACCTCTCCGTCTATCCACCCGGCTCGCGGTCGACACCACTGACGCCCGAAGCACGAGAAGAGTTCGCGGCGTACCTCACCGTGCTCGTCGGGCAGCTTCCCGCCATCCACGACGTGATCGTCGGCAACGAGCCCAACCTCAACCGTTTCTGGCTACCGCAATTCAACGCGGACGGGACGAACGCCGCCTCGCCGGCGTACCTGGCGCTGCTCGCGCGCTCGTACGATGCGATCAAGGCCGTCAACCCGAAGACGCGCGTCTGGGGTGGCGCGCTCGCACCGCGTGGGAACGACCGCGCCGGCACGATCCGGGATACGCACTCTCCGGTCGTGTTCCTCAGGGACATGGGAGCTGCCTACCGCGCAAGCGGCCGCACGCTCCCGATCATGGACGGGCTCGCGTTCCATCCCTACGCCGATTCGTCGGGCCAGGATCCCGGCACGCCGCATCCGAAGTCGAACACGATCGGGCTCGGCGACTACGACCGGCTGATCCAGACGCTCGCCGTTGCATTCGACGGTTCGCCGCAGGCGGGATCGACGCTGCCCATTCTCTACGACGAGTTCGGCGTCGAGTCGAAGATCCCGGCGGGCAAGACGAAGGCGTATACCGGTGCCGAGCCGACCACCACGCAACCCGTCGACGAATCCACGCAGGGTCAGTTCTACGGGCGCGCGCTCGCGCTCGCGTTCTGTCAGCCCAACGTCGTCGGCGTCCTGCTCTTCCACTCCCAGGACGAGGCCGCCCTCGCGAGCTGGCAGTCGGGCGTCTACTACGCCGACGGCACGCCGAAGACGAGCCTCTACGCCGTGCGCGACGCTCTCGCAAGGGCACGAGGGGGCTCCATCGCACGATGCGATGGCCTCGGGCTGAGCGTCACCTCGAAGTCGGTGCGATTCCCTACGCAGTCCGACCTGAAGCGCGGGTCGCGAACCGTTCGATTCCGCTGCACGCTCGACTGCGCCTGGGAGCTACGCGCAACCGGCGCCGGGAAGCGCGACCTGAGGGCGCGGATCACCGGATACGGCCGGGCCGGCGCGTCGCTCGTCGCCTCGCTAAAGGGCCGCAGGCTCGGTCGAGGGACCATCGTTCTCTCTCTGACGACGACCCACCCCGTCAATCCCGGCGAGCCACGAACGCGGGAGAGCCCGCCGCTTCGACTCCCCTGAGTACGATGTACGCATGAGCGAGAGCAAGCCGACGTACGAGCGGATCGAGAGCGTCCAGGTCGGGCAATACGTCTCGTATCGCTTCTTCAAGATCGATCCCGCGTGGCGCCGGCTTCCGGCCGACGAGCGCGAGGCCGGCAAGCATGGCTTCGCCGAGGTCGTCGAGGAATGGAGCGGCCGGATGGAAGGCCTGCGCGCCTACAACGTCTCGGGCATCCGGCCGGAAGCCGATTTCTTCCTCTGGCAGATCACCGAGCGCTACGACGATCTACTCGAGCTCGGCGCCGCTCTGAACGGCACCCCGCTCGCGGGCTGGCTGACGACGCCGTATTCGTACCTCGCGACGACGAAGCCGTCCGTCTACACCGACAAGAAGCGGATCCGCCAGGGCAAGGTCATCCCGCGGGACGCGCCGTACCTCGTCGTCTACCCGTTCGTCAAGAAGCGGCCCTGGTACTTCCTGTCGTTCGAAGAGCGCGCCGCGGCGATGCGCGAGCACGCAGTCGTCGGCGGCAAGTTCGTCACCGTCACGAACCACACGACGTACTCCTTCGGGATCGACGACCAGGAGTTCATGCCGGCCTTCGAATGCGAGGAGCCCGCGGACTTCATGCACCTGATGATGACGCTCCGCGAGACCGAGGCGTCACGCTGGACAGAGCAGGATACCCCGATCTTCGTCGGCGCGCGCGCGCCGGTCAGGTCGGTCCTCGCCGCACTCGACGGCGCGTCGGTGCACGCAACGGCTGGCTGAGTTCAGGCGTAGGTGTGCTCGCCGCGCCACGTGCGGACGATCGCCCATGCGCAGCAGCCGAGCACGACGAAGAACGCGATCGCGTCGCCGCCCATCGGCGAGAGACCGACGGCGGCACCGATGTCGACGACAGCCAGTCCGATAGCGGTGTAGAACACGCGGCGCGACCGATCCGACCAGGCCTCGAGGTCGCCACGGCGCTCACGCCAGACGAGGAACAGGAAGAACGCGATCGCAAGGAAGAACGCGATCCGGAGCAGGCCACCGGCTGCGGCGAGAACGGGCTCGAGCGACAACACGACGATCGCGAGCGCGACGAGTGCAACGAGCGCGAGCCCGCGAACGGTTCGATTCTCGAAGAACTGTCTCATGCTCCAGTCATGGTGCCACGAACCCCGAGTGCCGCGGCGACGAGCGCCGAGACGGCGAACCAGAGCAGCCGCCTCCGCGGGTCGGCGGGCGCGTAGAACCAGGGCGACAGCACCACCCCGAGCGCTACGCCGCCGTAGACGTAGTGCAGCTCGTCGCTCGCCCGATAGTTCCCGGAGAGGAGCAACAGCCCAAGCGCGGCCTGGGCGACGAGCAGCGTCTGCGGCAGTGCGAGGAGATGGATCGCCGCGCCGCCGAGGAGGGCGCCGCGACGGTAGGCGACGAGCCCGTAGATGCCGGCAATCAGGCAGCCGGCGATAACGGCGTACGCGAGATATCTGTGGGCGTCTACCACGAGGTCGAGCCTACGCGCTCTGGTCCACTTCGTGCGGTCGCCGGGCAGATGCACCGCCGATGCTGGCCTCAACCGGCGACTCGACGAAGATCCACGGCTGCCCCCGCGAGCTCCGTTCTTCCCGCCACAACGACGGCTCTCGATCAAACGGTAGGCTACCCGCGAGGGATGCGAGCGGAGGATCACCTAGGCATTTTCGATGACGCTTCTGCCGTTTCGCTCGAGCGGCTCTCGTCGCCGAACGAGCTGCTCGAGATGCGCGACGAGTGGGACGACTTCGCGGAGTCGATTGCCCGACCCAGTCCGTTCCAGTCCGCCGACTGGCTCGCCGAGCGTTGGCGCTGCCTCGGACTCAAGGGGCTGATCCTCATCGCCCGGAGAGGCCGACGTATCTCTGCGGGCCTCCCCCTGAGCATCAGTTCACGACATCCTCGGGTTGGCACGTTCCTGGCAGGGCCGTACGCGGGCGTCGACTTCATGCAGCGTGCGAGCGAATCCGACGCGCCGACGTCCAGCAATCGTGGCCGGTTTGGCATCGGTGGACGTCGAGTACCTCGAGCTCGTCGGCTTCCCGAGCGAGAGCGTTCTCGAGCGCGTCGTCGCTTTCGAGCGTCGACCGCTCCGTCTCGACGGCGCACCATCACTGACGATGAAGGATGGGTGGGACGAGGCGTATCGACGGCGGACCTCTGCCAAGAGGCGAACCGCGCACAGACGCAATCTCGCCAAGCTCAACGACGTCGGGGACGTGTCGTTCAGCACCGCGGACACGCCGGCGGAGATCTCAGCGGCGATCGAGCAGACGTTCGATCTCCACGATCTTCGTTGGCAACAGCGCTCCGAGACCGACCTTTCGAACTACACATCGCAGAAGGATTTCCACCGGGGCATCGCGCAGGCGTTTGCGCGCCTCGGACGGGCCCGGATCGACCTCCTCGAGCTCGACGGCCGGGCAATTGCGTTCAACTACTCTTTCTCGTTCGCCGGGACGATGTTCGTTCATCGAATCGCATTCGACCCTCGATACGCCGAGTACTCGCCGGGACAGATGGTAACGCTCCACGCGATCGATCGAGCGTCACAAGACGGTCTCACACGCGTTGAATTCCTTCGAGGTGAGGAGTCGTACAAGCTCCAGCTCGCCGACCACACCGAGGACTATCTCTGGGCCGCGTGTCTTCCTCAGAACGTTCTCGGACGAGTTGCCGCGCGCCGGAGGACACTCGAGCTGCGGTTGCGCCAGCGTGTCAAGTCCGTTGAGGTGCTGCGGCGTGGGCGCGCCGTGATGACGCCTCGGCGCTAGCGCCGCGCGGCCAGTCGGTCGTAGTCCCTCGCCGTCGGTCTGGCACGTGGGTGGTCGAAGACCGACCCTTTCGACGGATACGATCGAGACGTGCGCTTGGAACGACGACGCCCTCACCGACGCGGCCAATGCGCAGGAAACCCGACCCGCAACGAACTGAGGATGGTCACATGAAACCCGAGAAAGGCCAGGCGGCTCCCGATTTCAAGCTGACGTCGGATGCGGGAGAGACGTTGTCGTTGTCGTCTCTCAGAGGCCGACAGGTCGTGTTGTACTTTTACCCCAGGGACGAGACGCCCGGCTGCACGACCCAAGCGTGTGGCATCCGCGATGCCTGGAGTGAGTTCGAGCGAGCGGGCGCAACCGTCCTCGGCGTGAGCCCCGACAGCCCCGAGTCCCATGCAGCCTTCCGGGAGAAGCACGGCCTCCCCTTCACCCTTCTCGCCGATCCCGACCATCTGGTTGCCGAGGCGTACGGTGTCTGGGGCGAGAAGACATTCGCCGGCAAGACGTACATGGGCATCGAGCGGTCGACCTTCGTCATCGATGGCAACGGAGTCATCGCAGCCGAGTTGCGAAACGTCAAGCCCGATGCACACGCCGACGACGTTCTCGCGGCGCTCGCCGAATGACCGAATCAGCGCGCGGAGGGACGAAAACAGGGGCCTGGGAGGGCCCCTGTTTGCATGCGGATGAGAGGACTTGAACCTCCACGTCCTTACGGACACACGGACCTGAACCGTGCGCGTCTACCAATTCCGCCACATCCGCGCGTGGTCGATTCTAGCCGCCGGTGCCGGTTCGGGCATGCTGCACGGAAACCACGACGCCCGAACGGCGTCACAATCATCATGATCCGCCTTCTCGGACTGCTCTCAGCCTGCGCGCTCGTCCTCCTTCCGACCACGGGCGGTAGCTCCAGGCTGCCCACGGCCTCGGGGATCTGCGCGAGGTCGTCGTCACCCTTGCCTCTCCCCCACTCGCCGGCGACGACGACCCTACGCATCGCGCGGTCGTCGATCGCGAGCAGGCAGCCTTTGCCGCAAATCTGCGCGAGCGCCATTCCCGGCGCGAGGATCCACTGGCGCTACCGGGTCGTGCTCAACGGCGCGGCGGTCGTCGTGCCGGAGTCGAGTCTTCCGCTGCTCGAGCGACTCCCGGGTGTCCAGTCAGTCGACGCCGGAGCCTCGTATGCCGTCGCTTCCGTCTCGGTGGCCGACGTGGCCGACGCCGCCGGCGCGGCGCGGAGCTGGCAAGCCGGCCTGCCGAACACTGGCGACGGGATCAAGATCGCGATCATCGACGACGGCGTCGATCAGCGTCATCCGTACTTCTCGCCGGCGGGCTACACGATGCCGCCCGGCTTTCCGAAGGGCCAGGCCTCCTATACGACCGCGAAGGTGATCGTGGCGCGGGCGTTCGCGCCTGCATCCACGACCTGGCGGTTCGCGCATACGCCCTTCGACCCGGAGCAGTCGCAGCACGGAACCCACGTCGCCGGGATCGCCGCGGGGAACGCGGGCACGAACGCGGGATCGACGACGATCGCGGGAGTCGCCCCACGGGCGTACATCGGAAACTACAAGGCGCTCTCCGTTCCAACCGACGCTGACGTCGGCCTCGACGGGAACGCGGCCGAGATCGTCGCCGCGATCGAGGCCGCGGTCGCCGACGGCATGGACGTGATCAACCTCTCGCTCGGCGAGCCCGAGGTCGAGCCGACTCGCGATCTCGTCGCGCTTGCACTCGACGGTGCCGCTCGGGCGGGAGTCGTCCCGGTCGTCGCAGCCGGAAACGACTTCGACGAGTTCGGGAAGGGATCCCTTTCGTCGCCCGGCACGTCTGCGCTCGCGATCACCGTGGCCGCCGTCAGCGTGCCGGACGGAAAGGGTCGGAGCACCCTGGCCGACTTCAGCGGCGCAGGCCCGACGCCCCTCTCGCTTCGACTGAAACCGGACGTGAGCGCACCCGGCGTCTCGATCCTCTCCGCCCTTCCCGGCGGTCGCTTCAGCGCCTGGTCCGGAACGTCGATGGCGAGCCCCCACGTCGCGGGTGCCGCCGCCCTCCTCCGAGAGCGCCATCCCACCTGGCCTGTCGCCCTGCTCAAGGCCGCCCTCATCGGCTCGGGAAGCACCGTCTTCGTGGATAGCCAGCCGGCTCCCCCGACTCGTGGCGGCGGCGGCCTCATCACCCCCACGCGCGCGGACGTTCCCCTGATCGCCCCGCAGCCGGCCTCGCTGTCGTTCGGCCTTGTTGCCCCCGGAGCGAGCGTCCCCCTCGAGGTGTCGGTGGCAGACGCGGGCGCCGGTGAGGGGCAGTGGGACGTCGCGGTCGAGACCGTGAGCGCAGCCTCGGGCGCGACGCTCGCGCTGCCGACCCAGGTCCTCGTGCCGGGCAACCTCGCTGTCACTGCCGCCGTCGCTGCGGGGGCGCCCGACGCCGACTTCTCCGGATTCATCCGCCTGACCCGGGGATCGGACGTGCGCCGAATCCCGTTCTGGCTCCACGTCTCCCGGCCGGCGCTCGCGGACGCAACGCCGGCACTCCTGAGCCGGCAGGGGATCACGTCCGGCAACACAAGGGGCAAGCCGTCGCGCGTGTCGCACTATCGATATCCAGAGGTGCCCGCCAGCGGCCCTGTCAGCTCCTCCCTGCTCGGGCCGGAGCAGGTCTTCCGGTTCAACTTGAACCGGCCCGTCGCGAACTTCGGTGTCGTCATCACGCGCCGCGGCAAGGGCGTCCGCGTCGAGCCCAGGGTCGTGGCCGCCGGTGACGAGAACCGCCTCACCGGATACGCCGCCCTGCCGCTCTACCTCAACCCGTACCTGACGTCCTTCGGGGAGCCCGTGCTGGTCGCAGGGGCGCTCCGACCGCGGCCCGGTGCCTACGACGTCGTCTTCGACAGCCGCAACGCGGCCGGCGCCGGATCGTTCGCATTCCGATTCTGGGTCGACGACACGCGCCCTCCGGTCGCGAAACTCGTGCAGGCACGGGTGAACCGCAGCGCTCCGCTGCTCGTTCGGGTCAGCGACGCAGGAGCGGGTGTCGACCCGCACACGGCCTCGGCAACGATCGACGGTAAGGAACAGGCGACGACATGGGCCTCGGGCACGCTCAGGATCGCGACGCAAGGGCTCTTCCCGGGCAGCCACAGGCTGCGCCTGCAGATCTCGGACTACCAGGAGTCGCGAAACACGGAGAACGTCCCTCCGATCCTGCCGAACACACGCGTCCTGACCGCGACGATCGTCGTCCGGTAGCCGGGGCCAGCCGGCCGGGCCTGCCATCGGGTCAGCGGGGTGTCTCGCGCTCCTCGGTTGTCGGCAGGGCGTCGAGGTCGGCGTGGACGCTGCGGACGAATTCGTCGTCGTCGCTCGTGACCACCGTGAGCTTCGCCTTGCGCTTCTCGCGGTCTCGCAGGCGCCGAGCGTCCGCGCCGGCGAGACGCTCGAACCTCGGCCACTCCGCGGCGACAACAACACCGATGCCGATCGCGAGTAGCACGATCCAGGGCCAGGTCACAATGTCGATTGTACCGCCGCTCGGCGCCCTCTAACGGCCTCCCACCCAGATCTCCATCGGCAGCCCGGCGAGCGGTACGCCACCCTCCTGTGTGACGAGCCACGTGTCCTGCATGTAGAGGCAGTCCTCGCCGTTCGCGGCGATCGCATGGGGGTGCATCGAGATGACCATGTTCTCCTTCAGCTCGACGTCGGAGCCCTCTCCGACCTTCGGAAACTCGATCATCGTCATTCCGATCGAGTGGCCGGTGACATGGCCGAGGTGATAGCCACGATCGCTGAAGCCCTTCGAGACGGCGACGTGGACGTCATGGCAGGTCGCACCGGCGTGCATCGCCGTCGCTCGCCGCGTCGAAGTACTCCAGGTACGCCTCCATCATCCGCTGCGTCTCGGCCGACGGTGTCGTGTCGTCCGCGCGCACGGCACGCGAGACCTCGACCCAGTGCATCCCCGGCCCCGCTACCTCGAGCGACGGCAGCACGAACTTCCCGAGGATCTCCTCCGACCGCGCAATCTTGAACTCGGGGCGCGCGAAGGTGTCCGTCCCCGTAAGAACCATGTTCATCGTCAGTCGCCCGCACCCCTCGGCGATGAACCACTCCTCGGCGGCTGCCATCACCTCCGCCGCGGTCTTGCCCGGGGCGTAGGCCTCCGCCCAGATCTCGAAGCCGCGGGTGTTGATCCGCACCGAGTCACGCACCGACTCGAGCTCCGCGTCGCTCTTGACCGCTCGCGCGAGATCGAACTCGACGTCGAACGAGACGAGGTCGAGGCCGGCGAGTGCCTGGTAGTCGCGCACCGCCATGATGTAGTCGAGACCGTAGACGCCGATGCGCTGCCAACCCGCATCGCCGGCGCGATCGGCAATCAGCTCGCCGGGACGGGGATGGAAGATCTGCTCGAGTGGCGTCATCCCGTGCTCCCCGACGTACCGGGCCTCGGTCGGAAAGACCACGTACGGAGCGACCGATCGGCGGGCAGGACGACGTACGCGTAGCGATGCACGATCTGGAAACCCGGACATGTACGTGACCGCGCCTTCGAAACCCGCTGTACTCGTTACCGGAGACGACCAGGGCATCGAGCCCGTGCTCCTCCATCGCAGCCCGCATGTTCGCGTGCCGACGCTCGAGCTCGACCGCTAGGTCCATGATGCTTCAACTCCTTTGATCAGGGTGGTGATGGTGTCCTGCAAGGGGGTCGGAACGCCGAGCTCCCGCCCGAAACGAGCGATACCGCCGTTGAGGAAGTCGATCTCCGTCAGGCGTCGTGCCTCGACATCCTGCAGCATCGACGCCTTGTGCCCGTAACCGACGTCCGGCCTCGCTGCGTGGTCGATCAGGGCCTCCGGGTCGGCGTCCAGCGTGACTCCCTGAGCCGCGGCAACGGCCTTCCCTTCGGCGACGAGCCCGGATACGAGGGCGCGGAGATCGGGGCGTTCGCAGACGCGGCCGTGGGTGAGTCCCGTCAGCGCTCCGATCGGGTTCGAGGCAGCGTTGAAGATCACCTTCCGCCACTGCGCCGGCCGCGCATCCGCGACGGCAGCGGTGGGCATACCGCCTCGGGTACAGGCGTCTGCGAGTGCCGCGACCTCGTCGGCGGACGCAGGCGCGGGCTCGAAGGGAGAGAACGTCGTCTCGCCCTTCACATCCCACTGCACGTGCCCGGGCTCGAGCAGCTTTCCGGCCGGGAACGTCGTCCCCCGAATGACCCGCCGGACGTGACGCGCGAGCGTCTCCTCGTTGCCGACGCCGTTCATGACTGACGCGACCGCGCCACCGGTGAACGCGTGAGCGGTCGCCTCGATCGCCGATTCGGCATGCATCGCCTTGGTCGCGACGATCCCGAAGTCGCACGGCGGGAGCGCGAGGGGATCGGTGGTCGCGCGGAGTCGTGCATGCACGTCTCCGGCTCCCGAAAGCGTCAGCCCTTCACGCTCGATCGCGTCGATGTGGGCCTCATTGAGATCGAACGCCCAGACCTCGACGTCGTCGAGGGTGGCGAGGTTGCCGGCGAACAGCGACCCGACGGCGCCGCAGCCGACGATGCAGATTCTCATGACGGAGTCTCTTTCGGTGTCGGAGGAGCTGGACGTCGAAGGGCAGGAGGCGGAACTCGTTGCCGCCCGTGATACCCCCGGGTCGGAGGATGAGGACGAGCGCCATCAGTGCGCCGACAATGACGAGGCGCGTCCCGGCCGGGAGGTCGATCGTGAGACCACCGACGGAGAGACCGTTCTCCGCCTCGGCGAGGAGCGAGTCGAGCCCGCTGACCGCGAGCGCGCCGACGACGGCGCCCCAGAGGCTCGTCATGCCACCGATCACGAGCATCGCGAGCGTGATGAACGTGAGATCGAGGTAGACGGTCTCGGAGTTGATCGGGAGCAGGTGCACGTACAGGCCGCCGGCGAAGCCGGCGAGAACGCCGGAGAGCGTGAATGCGACCAAACGCTGCCGGTAGACCGAGACGCCGACTGCGCGAGCTGCAGCTGGATCCTCCCGCGATGCTCGCAGCAGGCGTCCGAACCGACTCGACTGGTAGCCAAAGGCGACACCGATCACGAGGAGCGCGCCGATTGCCGCCTGCAGAAGATCGGTCGTCTCGGGGACGGACGAGAACGTGTTCGTTCCAGGACCGATCTTCTCGTAGTACCGCAGCAGATTGTGGGTGATCTCGAGAACGCCGAACGTGGCAATACCGGCCGCGAGACCCGAGAGCCGCATGAGCGGGAGTCCGACGAGGAGCGCGTAGACGCCGCCGACCGCTGCCGCTGCTGCGAGCGACGGGACGTTCCCGACCGTGTGGTCGCGGAGAACGGGGAACAGATACTGCATGATCGCGGGCTTCTCGGAGACGGGGACCGAGAGAACACCGGCGGTCCACGCGCCGACCGCGACGAAGCTGATGTGACCGAACGAGACGACGCCCGAGTTGCCGACGAAGACGTAGATCGAGACCACGATCGTGACCGCGACGAGCGCGTTGATGAAGTAGATCTCGGTGGAATCGGACGCAACGCTCCCGAGCAGCGCGGCAACGATCACGAGCCCCACCGGGCCTGCGAGCTGGATCAGGCGCCGCCTGCTCACACGCGCTCCACCGGCCCGCGCCCGCGGGAGAAGAGCCCGTTCGGCCGCACGAGCAAGACGAGGATGACGAGACCGAAGAGGAACGAGGGCAGGTACTGGCTCTGGTCGGACGGCAACGCCCCACCGAGAATCCCCGAGACGAAGCCGATCGCGAACCCGCCGAGGGTCGCACTCAGCAGCCGGTTCATCCCGCCGACGACGACGCCTGCAAGCACGACGATCGTGTCCCGGAGCGCAAAGTCGGGAGTGACGAGCGGGTTCTGAACGGTGAGGATGACGCTCACCGTTGCGGCGAGCAACGCCGAGATGAGCACGGCCGAACCGATCACGCGATCGGCGCGGACGCCGAGAAGGCGCGATGTCCGGAAGTCCATCGCGGCCGCCCGCATGTGGAGTCCTAGCGTCGTGCGTTCGAGCAGCACGACGAGCAGCAACAGGCATACGACCGCGACGACGATCGCGACGATCGTGATCTTCCGGATGTCGACATCCCCGACGGTCACTGGCCGGTTGAGGTAGCCAAGCGACGACGCCGCCTTGCCAAGCGGCCCGAACGCGAGGAGCGCGATGCTCTGGAGCAGGAACGCGACCGCGAAGGTCGCGACGAGCATGACCGCCGGGGACTGAGCGCGTAACGGCCGGAAGACGACGAGGTCCATCACGAGCGACAGGGCGATGACGACGCCGAAGCAGAACGCGATCCCGATCACGACGGGCAGGTCCCACTCGGACGCAAAGGCGAGCGCGTACGCGCCGGCCATCACGAGCTGGCCGTACGCGAAGTTGACGAGCCGCAGGACGCCGAAGACGAGGCCGATGCCCACTGCCATCAGGGCGTAAACGGCACCGAGGCCGACCGCATCGACGATCACCTGCCAGCTGATGCTGAGAAACGCGAGCGTCATGAGAGGTACGCCGCCACCATCTTGTCGGTATCGCCGGCGTCGGCCGGTGTCAGCGTGAGACGCAGCTCTCCGTTCGCGATCACGTAGGTCCGATCCGCGAGAGCCACCGTTCGCTGGGCGCGCTGCTCGACGAGGAGGACCGTCAGACCCTGTTCCCGTACCCGCCTGAGTGCGGAGAAGACGACATCCACGACGGTCGGAGAGAGGCCGAGCGACGGTTCGTCGAGGAGGAGAACATCCGGGCGGGCGACGAGTGCCCGCGCGATCGCGAGCTGCTGCTGCTGCCCGCCGGAGAGAGCACCGGCGTGCCGCGAGCGGAACTCCTTCACGATCGGGAACAGCTCGAAGACCGCTTCGGTGTCGGCCTCGACCGCGTCCCTACCGCGCCGTGCCGCATAGCCGAGTCGGAGGTTCTCCTCGACGGTGAGCTCGGCGAAGATCCTCCGTCCTTCCGGCACGAGCGCGATTCCACTGCGCGCGACGTCCTCCGGCTTGCGGCCGAGCACCGACGTGCCGTCGAGCTCGATGTCGCCGGCGCGCGGCGGGACGAGCCCCATGATCGCGTTCAGAGTCGTGGACTTCCCGGCGCCGTTCGGCCCGATGAGGCCGACGATCTCACCCCTTCCGACCTCGAACGAGAGGTTGCGCACAGCGGCGATTCCGCCGTAGGCGACGTCGAGCCCGGTGACGGACAACATTGCGTCGGTCACGCTTCCGCGCTCTCGTGAACGGCGCTCTCGCCGAGGTACGCAGCGACGACGTCGAGGTTCTCGCGGATCTCCTCGGGCGTTCCCTCGGCGAGCGTCCGACCCTGATCGAGCACGACGAGCCGGTCGCAGACCTCCATGATCAGTGCCATGTTGTGATCGATCAGGAGGACACCGGCGTCGTGGTCGTCCCGGACGGAGCGAACGACCGCCGCGAACTCCGGCACCTCGGCCTCCGGAAGTCCCGCGGCAGGTTCGTCCATGAGGACGAAGACGGGTGCCGTAGCGAGCGCACGGGCGACGCCGAGTCTGCGTTCGTCACCGTGGGGTAGGGCACCGGCCGGAGCGTCTGCATACCGGTCGAGCCCGAGGAGCCCGAGGATCTCGGTGGCGGTGGCCCGCGCGTGCCGTGGCGACGAGCCGACGCCGAGCGCCGCAACCTCGACGTTCTCGCGGACGCTGAGCTGCCGGAAAGCATGTGAATGCTGGAAGGTGCGGGCGAGGCCGTTTCGACCCCGCCGATGGGCGCTCCACGAGGTGATCGCGCGCTCGTCGAGCTCGACACGGCCGGACGTCGGCCGGTCGAACCCGGTGAGCACGTTGACGAGCGTGGACTTGCCGGCGCCGTTCGGCCCGATCAGGCCGACGACCTCGTGACGATGGATCGCGAGCGAGACACCCTGCAGCGCATGAACGCCCTCGAACGAGCGCGAGACGTCGGCGGCCCGGAGCACTGCTCCGGGCCGCCGATCGCCCTCGGGATGTCGACGAGCTTCGCTCAATCCGGCTAGATCTTCGGAACGACCTTCGCCGTGACCGAGCCGACGACCTTCGCGTTGTTGTTCTGGATCTTGATCACGCGGTACTGACGGCCGAACACCGAGTGCAGCGACTTCGAGAAGCTGACGCGGCCCGAGAGGGTCGGCACCTTCTTGAACTTCTCGAGCTGCGCCGCCAGCTTGGCACCGTTCGTCGAGCCACCGGCGCGGTTGATCGCGACGACGACGCCGTCGATCGCGGCCGAGCCGGTCACGAACCCGCCCGTTCCGGCCTTGACCTTCTTCGCCAGCGCCGTGACGGCCTTGTTCGGATCGTCACCGAAGATCGAGGCGTACGTGACGAAGTAGTAGTTCGTCACCGCCGGGTCCTTCGTGACCCAGTACGTGCCGTCACCGGCCCACGAGTTCAGCATCGGCGTGTTGTTGTCGAGCGAGCGGAGCCCCGCGAGAATCTGCGGCAGTGCGCCGAACGCACCGGCCGTCGCGGTCACGATCACGTCGGCCTGCTTGCCGTTCAGCCGCGTGATCACGTTCTGCTGGCTCGTGCTTCCGAGCGACTGGTAGCTCTCCTCCGCGACGATCTTGCCGCCGAGCTGCGTGAACCGTGCCTTGAACGCCTTGACGACGTCCTTGAAGTAGACGATCACCGTGTCCGTGGCGAGCGCCGCCGTTCTCCAGCCCTTGGCGTAGGCGTACTGCGCCATCGCCGATCCCTCGTCCTGGGCGACGTTGCCGAACGAGAACGCGAGCCGGCCCTTCGCGCCGAACCGCTTCGGCCCCATCTGGTCGGTGCCGATGCACGGTGCGACCGTCAGCTTGCCGGCGTTGATCGCCTCCTGGACGACCGGAGCCGCGAAGTCGACGTCACACGTCGTGAAGATGACGTCCGCCTTGGCGCCGATCAGCTTCGCAGCGCACGACTTGGCGATCGTCGGCTTGTTGCCCTGCGTGTCGCACGTGATGATCTTGAGCTTGCGGCCCTTGACGCCGCCGCGTGCGTTCACCTGGCCGACGCGGATCTGGGCTGCGGCGAGCGCGGGACCGTCGAACGGGTGCCATCGCGCCCTTCGAATCGAAGGCCCAACCGATCACGATCGGGCTTGCGGCGGCGGACGCCGACGAGGCGAGCATGGCGGCGGCCGCGACGACCACCGTGAGCAGGGCGGCGACCGCACCTGCCGTCTTTCGTGTAGCTGTCACTTCGTCCTCCTGGGTACGGGTTGACGGATGATCGATGGAACAAGGGTCACGACCATGATTCCTCTTTGGCCTTCACGAGCCGATAGAGCGCGGTGTGAAGCGGGACGTCGACCCCGTGACGTCCCGCCTCGCGCACCAACGATCCGGTGATGAGGTCGATCTCGGTGGGCCTATGTGCTTCGACGTCCTCGAGCATCGATGGATAGTGGGCCGAGCCTCGTTGGGTGGCGTGGACGTTCATCTCCCACGGGTCGTCGTGGAGGGCGATCCCTGCTGCTGCGGCGACGGTCTTGCCCTCGTCGATCAGATCGTGAACGAGGTGCCCCAGGTCGGTGGGACCGCCCTCTGCGGCGAAGTGCGGATCGTGAGGGAGACCGGTGAGCGCGGCCACGGAGTTGACGGTCGCGTTGAAGATGAGCTTCGACCACTGCGCCGGGCGCAAGTCGGGGAGCGCCTCGACCTCGAGCCCCGCCGCGCGAATCAGCGCGGCGACCTCCTCGACCCGCTCGTACGGCGTCTCCTCGTACGGCCCGAGCCAGGTCTCCGTGTCGAGGATGTACTCGACGTGCGTGTCGTCGTGCCTGGTGCCGCTCATGAACGTGACCGCGGAGATGATCGGCCAGTCGCCGTGGCGCCGCACGATTTCCTCGGCACCGAGGCCGTTCAGGGTCGTCATCATCGTCGCCTCGGGAAAGTGCCCGGCGATCGTCGCAGCAGCGGATTCGAGGCCTGGCGCCTTCGTAGCGAGAATCCCGAGATCGAAGGGTGGGATCTCGGCCGGATCGCTCGATGCGACGACTGCCGCGTGGACGTTGCTGCGGCCGCTGACGCGGAGGCCGCCGGCGTTGAGCGCGTCCGCGTGCTCCCGACGCCGCGTCAGGACACTGACCTCGGCGACCTGTGCGAGATGACCCGCGAAGAGGCTCCCGATCACGCCGCCGCCGATCACGCACACGCGATCGATCAACCGGCCTCGATTCTGTGACATGTCATGGGCATGTGCTGCGCAGTATCCCACTCCGGTGACATGACAGTCAACCGGCGCGCGTCGTCAAACCGTCGTGCGACTCACGATCTCGGCGAACTCGGCTTCGTCGACGAGACCACCCTTCCGGGCTCCGAGCTCCTTCACGGCCGCGAGGGCATCTGCACGTCGCTCGTCCGGCAGGTCGAGCCCGAGGCGCTCGGCCGTGATCCGGACCGAGTCGATCCCGCTCTTCTTGCCGAGCACGATCCCCCGCGTCGCGCCGACGAGCTCGGAGCTGTACGGCTCGATCGCCGGCGGGTCGTGGAACTGCGCCGCGACCGCACCCGACTCCCGCGTGAACAGCGCGTCGCCCGTGACGGCCTTCCACGACGGCAGGGGCGTGCCGGCTCGCGCTTGCACGAGCTGGGAGAGCGTCCTCGCCTGCGTAAGGTCGAGCCGCGTCGGGATCCCGTAGAGCGCCTCGAGCGCGAGAGCGACCTCGATCAGGTCGGCGTTTCCGGCTCTCTCCCCCATGCCGTTGATCGTTCCTTGCACCCACGTCGCGCCCGCCTGAACGGCGGCGATCGCCGCCGCCGTCCCGAGCCCGAAGTCGTCGTGCCCGTGCCAGTGCACCGGAATCTCGCCGCCGAGCCAGTCGACGGTCTGCCCGACGAGGAACGCGGCCGCCTCGGGCGTGGCGATGCCGATCGTGTCGACGACGACCACCTCCTGTGCGCCCGCCTCCACTGCCGTCTCGTAGGCACGCCGGTAGAAGTCGAGATCGGCGCGCGAGGAGTCCACACCGAAGAATGCGACCTTGATCCCGGCTCCGGACGCGAACGAGACCGCGCTCGCGATGCGCTCCAGCATCTTCTCCCGCGAGACGCCGAGGGCGGCGAGCTTTCCGTCGGAGATCGGGCTCTCGATGACCGACGCCGGCACCCCGAGCTCGACGAGCGCCTCGACGTCGGCCTGGACCGCGCGCGAGAAGCCCCAGATCTCGGCCCGCAACCCGGCTGCGCTGACGAGCTCGACGGCGCGCCAGTCGTCTGCGGAGACGCGAGGGAACCCTGCCTCGATCCGGTCTATCCCGGCTGCATCGAGGGCGATCGCGATCTCGAGCTTGTCCTCCGGCGTGAGCACGACTCCGACCGACTGCTCGCCGTCGCGGAGCGTCGTGTCGTAGAGGCCGATCGTCCCGTGCGGTTGGGGCTCGAGCGCCTTCTGGTTGAGGTCGCCGGTCCAGATCTTGCTCCGGTCGATCATGCCTGCACGATCCCGTCCGGAAAGCCGGACAGCTTCTCCGCCCCGTTCGCCGTGATCAGGAAATTGTCCTCGACCCGCAACCCACCACCGTCCTCCCAGTAGCATCCTGGTTCAATTGCAAGAACCATCCCCTCGGCGACATCGCCGCCACCCGCCTGGTGTGCGTACGGGGGCTCGTGTGCGCGCGCGCCGACGCCGTGACAGATCGGATGGGTCGGCTGCCCCGGGAACCCGAGCCTGGTGATCCCGTCGCGGATCCGGCGGTCGAGCTCGGGCAGGCTCGCCCCGGGCACGCAGAACGCGACTGCGTCGTTGTACACCTCGAGCAGCCCGGCCTCGAGCTCGCGATACCGATCGGTCAGATCCCCCGGGACGAGGTTCTTCGTGTGGTCGCACCAGTAGCCGTCGGCGCAGACCCAGATCTCGAACAGCGTCGGCTCCCCCTCGACCACGAGGCGGTCGCTCGTGGCCGTGAAGGTGCGGATTCCGTCGCCCGACCAGACGAGCGAGAAGCCGAGCGCGAGATCGACCTTCCCACCCCATCCCGTCCCCTCGGCGTGGACGAAGGAAAGCCACTCCGCCGCCGCCTGCGCCTCGGTCATGCCGGGGCGCAGGACGCCCTGGACGTGCTCCATGCCCGCCGCGGCAATGTCGTTTGCAAGGCGGATGCGCTCGATCTCCTGCGGTGACTTGAGCATCCGCGCCTCGTTGAGCAGCGGCATCGCATCCTGCGCATGCGGGAAGGCATCGAACCACGCCTTCGGGAACGTCGTCGGCTCACCCACCATCCGGTCTGCCGCCTGCGTCCCGAGGGAGAGCTCGATCCCAACCGACTCGTACTCCTCGGAGAGCCCCGCAGCGAGCTCGAGCGCCCGCAGCGCCGGGGGCCGAGGATCGCGCTCGTCGTACCCGGCGAACAACCGGAGCTCGTCCGTCCACGCCATGTGCACGGCGTCACCCCTGGACGGCTCGAGGCAGATCAGCACCGGGTCGCCCTCGGCCGGGAAGACCACGGCGTCATACCCCTTCATCCCCCAGAAATTCGTCAGGTAGAGGACGTTGTCCGGTGCGCGGACGACGAGCGCCTCGAGCCCGCGATCGCGCATGAGCGCGCGTACGCGATCGAGCTTCTCGTCGTCCCGCGGCCACTGCACGGCTAGCGATCTCCCGGCTCAGACACCTTCGCCCCAGGGCCGCACGCGCGGGAGCGGCGGTGTGCCGTGCCCTTCCTCCCACGAGACGATCGGGTTGCGGAGCACGCCGATACGCTCGATCTCCGCTTCGATGACGTCCCCTGGCCTGAGGTAGAGGAGCGCCCGCTCCTCGGGTGACTTGAATCCCGCCACGCCCGCAACCGTGCCCGTCGAGAGCACATCGCCTGCCGAGTAGCCGAGGCCCGAGAAGTTGGAGAGGATCTCGGGGATCGTGACCGACATGTTTCCGGAGTGCGACTGCTGGCGCACCTCGCCGTTGACGCGAAGCTCCATCCGAAGGTCGCGCGGATCCGGAACCTCGTCGGGTGTCACGATCCACGGCCCGAGCGGACAGAACGTGTCGATCGCCTTGCAGAAGGAGAACACGCCGGAGCGCATCTCACCGCGCTGGATATCCCGAGCGGTGAGATCGTTGAAGATCACGTAGCCCCCGATGTAGTCGACGGCCTCCTCGGGTGTGAACCACTTGCCCGCCTTCTTCAGCACCACAGCGAGCTCGAGCTCGTAATCGAGCTCCTCCGTGAGGTGCTCGGGGTAGATGACGGGCTCATCGGGCCCGACGATCGCGTCGACGTTCTGGAAGAAGTTGATCCACGGGGCGATGTCGTGCGACCAGTTGACGTTTTCCGACTCCGTCTTGTGCTCGCGGAAGTTCCCCGCCGTATGGAAGAACTTCTTCGGGACGATCGGCGCCCGCAGCCGTGTCTCGGCGAGCGCAACCCGTTCGCCCGTCACGTCTGCGCCTCCGTCCTCGAAGTAGGCGCGCATCGTGGGCACGTCGAGAACCGCAATGTCCTCGCCGTCGAGCACTCCGACCCTGCCGACCCCTTCACCGAACGTCACCAGCTTCACGCGTTCTCCGTCCTCTCGCTCGATTGTTCGTGTTGATTCAACACAAAGCCGATCCCGGGTGCGCCCCGATCGCGCCGGTCATCCACCCCGCAAGATCGCTTGTGTTGATTCAACACATTGCTCTCGTTCACGCGACGCCGCAGACCCGCATCGCGACCCTCGCGTACGTCTCGGCCGTCCGGACGAGCCCTTCGATCTCGAGGTTCTCGCCCTTCTCGACGTCCATCAAGCCGGTCGACGTGCCGTAGTTGACGGTCGGGATGCCGTACCGGGTGAGTGCCGAGGCGTCCGAGAACCAGCGGGTCACGTCCCTTGCCGGGATCGCACCGAACACCTCCTCGTGTGACGCGTCGATCGCGGCGACGAGCTCGTGACCTTCGTCGATCTCGGCACCGGGCGCGGTCACGTATACCTCGCCCTCGATGCCGTACGCGGGATACCGACTGGCGAGACCGCGCACCATGTCGAGCACCTCGCGGCGGGCGACGCCCATCTCCTTCGTGGGTGGCACCCTGACATCGAGGAACAGATCGGCGTGATGGGGTGTGCGGGAGACACGCCAGCCGAAGCCGCCCTCGATGGCACCGACGTTGACGATCGCCTTCGCACCGCGGTAGCTGTTTGCAGGGTCGTCTTCCCAGGTCGGGATCCACTCCTGCACCGCGGCGAGCACCTGGTGCATCCGCAGGATCGCATTGAGCTCACGCTTGCCCTCGCTGAAAGCCGTGTGGATGAAGTTGCCGTGCACGCGGATCCGCAGCCAGAGGGCGCCGAAGTGCCCGAGCACGACCTTGCCCTCGGTCGGCTCGCCGAGAAGGCACATGTCGGCGACGCCGCCGTGCGAGACGAGGTAGCGCGAGCCTGCCGCGTAGCCACGATACTGCGAGCCGATCGCGTCGCCGTACTGCGTCTTCTCGATCTCGCCGGAGACCGCTGCAATCAGGACATCGCCGCGAAGGCGGACATCGGCATCCTGGAGTGCGTTCACTGCCTCGACGTAGCAGGCGAGGGCGCCTTTCATGTTCGAGATGCCCAGTCCGTAGAGCCGGCCACCTTCGACGAAGTGCTTCGGCTGGAATCCGGGGACGCTGCGGAGCCACTCCTCCTGCCCGGAGTACGACGTGTCCATGTGCCCGTTGAACATCAGCGACTTCCCTCCGCCGACGCCGTTCCAGATGCCGAGGGCGTTCGCACGGCCGTCCTCGACCTGCTGCCATTGCACCTGCAGCCCGAGCGCCCGGTAGAGCTCGACCATCAGCTCGCCCATGCCCTGCTCGTCCCCGGTGAAGCTCCAGACGTCGATCATGCGTCGCGGCGGTCTCGACGAGCCGGTCGCGGTCGACGGGCACAGGGACGGGCGCAGCCGTCATGCTCACGCGTCCCGGAAGTGCGGCAGGACCTTCTCGCCGAAGAGACGGATCTGCTCGAGGCGGTCCTCGCCCCAGAGCTCGAGCATGATGTGGGTGCATCCTGCGTCGCGGTACTCCTCGATCGCCTCGATGCAGTCACTCGGCGTTCCCGCGATCGGCTTGCACTTGTCGAGCAGCGAGTCGGTCACCATCGCCTTGGCCGCGAGACGGCCGCCGCGCTCCATCGCCTCGGCGACGGGAATGATCTCCTCCTGCTCGATGCCGGCCGACTCGAGCAGGACATCGGCAGAGCCCTGGATGTTTTGCACCTTGTTCGCGAGGTACATGCCGCCGATCTCGCGCGCTCCGTCGCGACCCGCATCACGGTCGGTTGCGTGAATCGAGGCGAGAATCGTGCAGCCGAGGTCGACGTCCTCGGCGGGGCGACCGGACTTCGCAGCGCCCTCACGGATGTTCCCGCCGGTGTACCGGACGTAGTCGGGCGTCGTGATCGACGGGGTCAGAAGCCCGTCACCGATCTCGCCGCCGATCTGCTGCATCATCGGCGCCGTCCCCGCAACGTAGACCGGTACGTCCCATCGGGGCGAATGAGCTTCCTCGGAGAGAGCCGGGATGTCGGCCGAGAACACCTTCCCGTCGTATTCGAACCTCTCGCCGCCGAGGATGCCGCGCACGATCTCGACCGAGTCGCGCATGTGCGCGAGCGGCTTCGTCACCTTGGGCGGGCCGCCCTGCTTCGTGTTGTTGAGAAAGATCTTCGACGTTCCGAAGCCCACGATGAACCGGCCCGGCCCCGCCGCCTCCTGGACGACGCGGGCGTCCATTGCGACCTGTACCGGATGACGGGTGTACGGCGAGATGATGCCCCAGGCAATCGTCAGGTTCGTCGTCTCGCGGGCCATCAGCGCCGAGACGACGGTCGAGCCGCGAGCCTCCATCTGGTGCTTGCGCCACCAGGGATACGCCTCGGCGAGCCAGACCGTATCCATCCCGGCCTCGTCCATGGCCCGGGCAGCAGCGAGCATCTCGTCGAGCGGCTCCATCGTGAGCTGCATGACGCCGATACGGAACGGAACCGCCATCAACGACCTCCTGCTGCCTCGGTGAACGGTGACATGTCACGGGACCCTAACATCTGGCGAGCGACCCCGCTCGCTCTTGTGAGGTCTATCACCTCGTCGGGCGAGGCGGCTCTCCAGCCACCGTCGCCGACCGCCTCGGCTGATCGTCACTACGGCGACCGCGGGTCGCGGTCGCCGCCTGAACCGTTCTAGAATAGCGCGGTGCCTGCCTGCGCGACGTGCGGCTTCCAATCGGATCAGGTCTTCAGATTTTGTCCCGAGTGCGGAGTGGAACTGCCGGGTACGGCCCAATCGCGCGAACAGCGCAAGATCGTGACGATCGTCTTCTGCGACCTCACGGGGTCGACGGCTCTCGGCGAGTCACTCGATCCGGAGCAGCTGAGGGCGGTTCTGGCGCGGTACTTCGAGGTGATGAAGACGAATCGTCGAGCTGCACGGGGGCACCGTCGAGAAGTTCATCGGTGACGCCGTGATGGCAGTGTTCGGCGTGCCGTCCGTGCACGAGGACGACGCACTGCGCGCAGTCCGGGCCGCCGTCGAGATGCGGGACGCACTACCCGGGCTCGGCCTCCGGGGGCGCATCGGGGTGATGACGGGCGAGGTGGTGACCGGCACGGACGAGCGGCTCGTGACCGGTGACCCGGTGAACGTCGCAGCCCGACTGGAGCAGGCAGCCGAACCGGGCACGGTGCTGATCGGGCAGCCGACGCTGCGGCTCGTCTCCGGAGCCGTAGAGGTGGAGACGGTCGAGCCGCTGGCGCTCAAGGGCAAGATCGACCCCGTCGCGGCGTTCCGCCTCCTGGCTGTCCACGACGCTCCCGAGCGACCCCACGACACACCGTTCGTCGGCCGCGACCGCGAGCTCGGGCTCGTGCATGAGGCCTGGATGCGGGCACAGGACGAGCAATCCTGTGTTCTCGTGACGATCGTCGGCGACGCAGGGGTCGGGAAGTCGCGACTCGTTTGGGAGGCCCTCCGGTCGGTGAGCGCGACGGTCGTGCGTGGGCGGTGCCTGCCGTATGGAAACGGCATCACCTACTGGCCCGTCGTCGAGATCCTCAAACAGCTGGACATCCTGCCGACCGACGAGACCGCGGCGACCACGATCCGCTCGCTGTTCGGAGACGGCGACACTGCGACCTCGGGCGAGGAGATCGCCTGGGCAGTCCGCAAGACGCTCGAAGAGGCGGCCGCGAAGCGGCCGCTGGTCGTCGTGTTCGACGATATCCAGTGGGGCGAACAGACATTCCACGAACTGGTCGAGCACGTCGCGCTGCTCTCAACCGGCTTTCCACTTCTGCTCCTCTGCATGGCGCGGCCCGAGTTGGCAGAGCGCAAACCCACGTGGCCCGTCAACGTGCGCCTTACGCCTCTGGACGCCAACGACGTCGAGGCTTTGATTCCGGCGCAGATCGAGGGTGACCTGCGCGTCACGATCGCACGGGCAGCGGGCGGGAATCCGCTCTACGTCGCGGAGATGCTCGCCATGGCCGCGGAGACGGATGGCACCGTGATTGTCCCTCCCACGCTGCAGGCGTTGCTTGCTGCCCGCCTCGATCAACTCGATCTCGAGGAGCGCCACGTGCTCGAGTGGGCCGCGATCGAAGGCGAGGTCTTCCACCGCGGCGCCCTCCAGGCTCTTGCACCGGACGATACCCCGGTCACTCCACGCCTCGCCGCCCTCGTCCGCAAGCAGCTGATCCGGCCAGACCGGCCACTCCTCGCGGGCGAGGACGGCTTCCGCTTCCGCCACCTTCTGCTTCGCGACACCGCCTACGAGGCACTGCCCAAGGCGGCCCGAGCCGAGCTCCACCGACGCTACGCCTCCTGGCTCGAGCAGCACGGACGCGAGCTCGTCGAACTGGACGAGCTCCTCGGGTACCACCTCGAACAGGCCGTCCGGTACAGCGCTGAGCTCGGCCGATCCGACGAGGGGAATCTCGCCCGCTCCGCTCGGCGCCACCTGGCGACCGCCGGACGCCGCTCGAAGCTCCAGTCGGACTTCGGGGCCGCCGTGAGCATGTTCGAGCGCGCGACTGCGCTCGTGCCGCCCGGCGACCTGGACCCTGGACTCGAGGCCGAGCTCAGCGAGTGCCTCTTTTCGGCGGGGAAAGGCGACGAGGCTCTCCGGCGCGCCCGCGCACTCGCCGAACGGGCGGCGGACGCAGGCGACCGAGCGGCCGAGCTCTGCTGGAGGATCCGGGCCGCAGAACTCGGCTCGTTCCTCGAGGAGGGTGGCGCGTCCGAGACGCTAGGTCCGCTCGTCGACGAGGCGCTCCCTCTCTTCGAGGCAGCCCGCGACGACGTCGCCCTCTACATCACCTACCAGGCCGTCGCCCAGGCCGCGTTTTCGGCCACTGACCCTGGACGCTTCCCTGGAGGCCTACGAACGAGCCGCGGCACACGGCGCGAAAGCAGGCCTCTCTGACGATTTCCTCGGATGGCGCGGGCTCTGTCGCCTCTACGGCACGACGCCCGTGTCGGAGATGCTCGCGTGGCTCGACGAGAACGAACCACGGTCGGGCCGGGATCACTGGCTCCGCGCCGCCAGGGCCATGTCACTGGCCCAACTCGGCCGCTTCGACGAGGCCCGTGCGATCCTCGCCCAGTCACGCGCTGAGCTGGCCGACGCGGGCGGCGGGATCCAACACGCTGTGCTTACCGGGCTCGAGTCCGCGACGGTCGAGCTCCTGGCCGCGGATCCTGCCGCCGCCGCCGAGCTCGGGGCCGAGGGATGTGCTCTCCTCGAGGCGCTTGGCGACGTGTCGTTCCTGTCGACCGCGGCCTCGGTGCTAGGGCAGGCGTTTTACGGACTCGATCGGCTCGACGACGCAGACGCGTGCTCCGCGCGCGGAGCCGACCTCGGCGCACCAGACGACTTGTTCACACAGATGACGTGGCGACAGGTGCGCGCGAAGGTGCACGCGCGTCGCGGGGAGCACGACGAGGCGGAGCGACTCGCGCGCGAGGCAGTTGTCATCGGCGAACGGACGGACGGCGTCGACGGGCAGGGCGATGCCTACGTCGACCTCGCCGAGGTGCTCCTGCTCGGCGGAAAGCCGGGCGAGGCCGCCGATGCCCTGGCGCTAGCGGTCGACAGGTTCGACCGGAAGGGCAATCGCGTCTCGGCAGGACGTGCTCGAGCGCGACTCGCCGCCGTCGAGAACCCAGCCCCGCAATGAGCGCTGCCTCCGCGCGGCGGTTCTAGCGCCCTAGCCGGCTTCGCCCGCTCCTGACGCTGCCGCCCTTGCCTCCGCGACCTTCGCCTCGAGCGCTGTGAGCACGTTCCCGACCTGCTGGTTGATGATCGGCTGCAGGACGCGCTGCCCCATCGATCCGACCGGACCGGCGATCTTCACGTCTGCCGACCAGTCCATCGAGGTGTGATCGCCCTCGCCGGTGAGCGTGAACGACGTCGTCATGTTCATCATCGCTCCGACGCCCTTGCCCTTCGCGTTCATGGACGCGAACTCGGGCGGTCGCTCCTCGAGCTTCTCGAAGTCGATCGTCATCTTGAGCCCGCCGAGGCCGAGCGGCACCTTGACCTTGGCCTGCCAGTGCCGGTCGTCCTTGATCTCGAAGCCCTCGACGCCTGGCATCAGGCCCGCCATCTGGGCGGGGTCGTTGATGACGCTCCAGACCACCTCCCGCGATGCTTCGAGCTCCTTGGTTCCGTTCACATTCACCTGGATGTCACCTCGATCGTCTCTCTCGACCGCTCCGGATGCGAGAGCATCTCCCAGACGCGGTGATAGGGGTTGTGGCTATCGGTCACGATTGCGCCGCCGGCTGCTCGCAGCGCATCCTGGATGCCGGAGCAGATGCAGTGGATGCCGCCGCCGCCGCCCTCCCCCATGCCCTTGGTGCCGAGCGGCGTGAACGGCGACGGCGACTCGAACGCCCCGGTCTTGAGCGGCGGCATGTCGAGCGCGTGCGGGACGTGGTAGTCGTAGAAGTTCGGGGTCAGGAGGTTGCCGTCCTCGTCGTAGACGAACGACTCCCAGAGCGCGGCCCCGATCGCGTGGGCTGTCGCGCCCATCACCTGGCCCTCGACGATCTGCGGGTTGATGCGAACGCCACAGTCGTCGACGGCGGCATAGTCGACGACCTCGGTCACGCCGGTCTCGGGGTCGATCTCGACGACACACGCGTGGATCTGGGTCGCGTACGTGAGCGTCAGGTTCCCGAACTTCCGTTCCTTGTCCGGGACGTCGAACGGTGGCCGGTAGACATAGCGGCAGTTCATCGTCGGCGGATCCTCGGGGAAGCCTGCGTTGTTCGCGTTCGGGATCGCACCGAGCGCCATGAACGGAAGCGCCGCCTCGTGGTTGTCCTTGATGCGCGCGAATCCGTCCGCGAGCTCGATCGCCTCCTCGGGGCACTGGAAGACCATCGACGCGAGCTTTACCATCTGCCCCGCGAGCATGTCCGCAGCTCCCTTGACGGCACTGAGGCCGGTGACCGCGAACTGGCTCGCGTAGGTGCCCGAGAAGCCCGCGTGGGAGTTCCAGTAGCTGTCGTGGCCCGAGCGGACGTTCACGATGTCGACGTCGCAGTGGAGGATGTCGGCAACGACCTGGGCGGCGGTCGTCTCGTGACCCTGACCCTGCGGTGTCGTTCCGAGCGTGACGACGATCTCGCCGAAGATGTCGAGCTTGACCGTGGCGACCTCGTTGTTCCCCGAGAACTGAAGCTCCGGGTTGATCAGCTGCGACTGCCCGAAGTTGTTCGTGCCCGAGTCGAGCGTCGAGCCGATCCCGAGCCCGAGGAGCTTGCCCCGCCCTGCCGCCTCGGCACGCCGCGCCTCGATGTCGGCGGCGCCCACGAGCTCGAGCGCCATGTCCATCGCCCGCGGGTAGTCGCCCGAGTCGTAGACACAGCCGTTCGGCGTCTCGTACGGCATGTCCTCGGGCTGGACGAAGTTGAGCCGTCGGATCTCGACCGGATCGAAGCCGAGCGTCTGCGCGACGATGTCGATCACCCGCTCGGTGAACCAGAGTTGCTGCATCCTCGAGTAGCCACGGTTCGGCGAGACCGGAGCCTTGTTCGTCATCGCCTGCGTGAACTCGAGCTTGATGTTGCGCCACTTGTACATCCCGCCCGCGACCTGCGACCAGATCACGCCACCGAGAGGCTCGTAGCGGAGGTAGGCGCCGGCGTCGTCCACGGCTTCCGTTCTGAAGCCGAGCAACGTGCCGTCTGCCTTGACCGCGACTTCGGTGTTCTCGAACCAGCGCTCGTTGCCGTGCGACATCGACTGGTGGAACTCGGTTCGCCACTCGGTCCACTGGATTGCGCGCTTCAGCTTGCGGGCGAGCAGGCAGCAGACGACGAGCTGGGGGTGCGACGTGATCTTGTTGCCGAAGCCGCCGCCGATGTCCTGCGTCACGATACGGAGCTTGTCGGTGCCGACGCGCATCGCCGGCCCCATCATGATCGCCGCGAAGCCGGGGAACTGGTTGTTCGTGTACATCGTCCACTGGCCCGTGCCGCGGTTGTACTCGACGAGCGCGCCGTCACACTCGAGCGGTGTCGAGTTGAAGCGGTCGAAATGCAGCTCCCCGATCGAGACGACGTGATCTGCCTCGGCGAAGGCGGCGTCCACATCCCCCCACTCCCACGTTCCGGAGTACGAGAGATTGCCTCCGCACTCCTCGTGGAGCACCGGCGCCCCGTCTGCGAGCGCGGCGCGCGCGTCGACAACGACGTCGAGCGGCTCGTACTCGACCGTCACGAACTCGGCAGCCGTGCGTGCGAGCTCGCGCGTCTCGGCGACGACCGCAACGACAGGCTCACCGAGATAGCGCACCTTGCCCACCGCGAGCGCGTAATCCTTGACATGCCCACCGGGCGGAGCCGCGATCTGGAAAAACGGATCGGTAAGAATTGCGACCTCGTCGCCAGTCAGCGTGCCGAACACACCCGGAAGCTCGAGCGCAGCCGACACGTCGATCGACTCGATCGTGGCGTGGGCGTACGGAGAGCGGACGAAGTGGAGGTATCCCATCCCTTTGCGCTTGATGTCGTCGAAGAAGACGCCCTGCCCTTCGACGAGCCGCCTGTCCTCCTTGCGGGGAACGCTCTGACCCACCGCGGATCCCTTCTGGAGGGTGCCGGCTTCGGTCTCGATGGCCGTCATTGCCCACCGCCTTCGCCCACGGCGACGACCGCTTCGACGATGTTCCAGTAGCCGGTGCAGCGACAGATGTTCCCCTGCAGTGCCACCTTGACCTCGTACTCGCTCGGCCGCGGATTCTGAGCCAACAGCGCTGTCGCGCTCATCAGCATGCCGGGGGTGCAGTAGCCGCACTGGAGTGCGTGGTGCTCGTGGAACGAGCGCTGGAGCGGCGTCAACTCGCCCTCGTCGCCGGCCAACCCCTCGACCGTCGTGATCGAGGCGCCGTCGGCCTGCACCGCCAGCATGCAGCAGCTCTTGATCGCGTCATCGCCCAGCTGCACGGTGCAGGCCCCGCAGCTGCCGGTATCGCAACCCACGTGCGTGCCGGTGAGATCGAGGTCGTCGCGCAGGAAGTGCACGAGCAGGAGCGACGCAGGCACCTCCCGCTCGTAGGTCGTTCCGTTGATCTCGACGGAGATCGTTCTTGTCGTTGAGGTTGTCGACACGCTTACCCCTTCGCTCGCTCGGCTGCCTGGAGAACGGCCCGGATGGCGGAGACCTCGGCCAGATGACCGCGGTAGTCGCCGTTCGCGTGAACGTCGGACGGCGGATCGAGGCTCGCGGCGAGGCCCCCGGCGGCCGCGCGGACAGCGGACTCCGACAGATCACCGCCTCCGAGTGCCTGCTCCATCGCGCTCGCCCTCACGGGCACAGAAGAGACACACCCGAGCGCGATCCGCACACCGTCCGGCCCGACGGTTGCCGCAGCACTCGCGATGTACGTCCCGTGCACGCCCAGAGTGACGCCCGCCATCGCGTCGCCCGTGCCCGGCTTGCGCGTCGGCACGGAGATCGTCGTCAGAAGCTCGCCCTCGGAAACCGCCGTCACGTAAACACCGAGGAAGAACTCCTCCGCAGAGACAGTGCGTTCGCCCGAGGTGCCACGAATCGTGAACGTCGCTCCGAGCGCTGCGAGGAGCGGCGGATAGTGGTTCGTCGGATCGTTGACGCAGACATTGCCGCCGACCGTGCCGCGGTTGCGGATCTGCACGTCGGCAATCGTCCCCGCAACCTCGGCGAGAACGGGCCGCGCGACCTCGACCTCGGAGGAGGAGATCACCATCGTGTTCGTGACCATCGCGCCGATCTGGAGAGTGCTCTGGTCGGCGGAGAACGAGATCGTGCGGAGCTCGGCGAGATCCGCGAGATCGACGAGCACATCGGGCGAGGCCGCCCGGGCCTTCATCACATTGACGAGCGTCTGGCCCCCTGCGAGGGCACGTGCCCCATCGTGCTCGGAGAGGAGACCGATCGCCTCCTCGACGGTAGCCGGACGCGCGTACTCGACTTCTCGTAGAAGCATGCCCCTATTGGTCGCACACAGACCACTGACATGTCAAGAAAGAGGTGATTCTGTAGCATCGCCACGATGGCCGCCTACGACGCGATTTTCGTCGGTTCCGGGATCAACTCGCTCGTCGGCGCGGCGCTCCTCGCCCGTGACGGCTGGAGCGTTTGCGTGCTCGAGCGCAACGACGTCGCCGGTGGCTGCATCCGCACGTCGACCGACCTGACGCTGCCCGGGTTCACGCACGAGGTGCTGGCATCGTGGCATCCCCTCTTCACCGGCTCGGCGGCCTACGCCGAGCTGAAGGACGATCTCGACCGTCGCGGTGTGACGTACCTCAACACCGACCTGCCGACCGGGACAGCGTTCCCGGACGGATCGGCGGCGTTCATCACCGGGTCGCTCGAGGGCAACGTTGCCGAGTTCGGTCGCCTCGCATCCGGCGACGGTGGCGCCTGGGAGCAGCAGTTCACGTCATTCATGGAAAACGCCGACCTCGCGTTCGGCCTCCTCTCGACCGAGCTCTGGTCGGGCGCGGGACTCTCCCTCGGACGCAAGGCGCTCCGCCGACTCGGCCGTCGCGGTCTGCTCGAGTACTCCGGCAACACGCTCGTCAGCTGTCGCGATTGGGTCACGAGCACCTTCGAGTCGGAGGCGGCGCACGGCGTTCTCGCGCCGTGGGTGCTGCACACCGGCCTCGGTCCCGACCAGGCGACCTCGGGTTTCATGACCCAGGTGATCGGTGCTGCACTCCAACTCGGAGGCATGCCGGTGCCGGAGGGCGGTGGGGCCCGGCTCGTCGATGCGCTCGCGGGGATCGTCACCGACGCCGGTGGCGAGGTACGGCTCGAGTCCGACGTCCGTCGCGTCCTCGTCGCGAACGGTCGCGCTACCGGCGTCCGCCTTTCCGACGGCGAGGTCATAGCTGCAACGCGCGCGGTCGTCGCGAACGTCACTCCGACACAGCTCTACGGCTCGCTCCTCGGCGACACCGAGGTACCGCGCTCCGTCACCGCCGCCGCCGAGAGGTTCCGCTACGGCCGCGCCGAGATGCAAATCCACCTCGCCCTTGACGCGCCCCCGAGGTGGTCTGGCCCTGACGCCGACCGCCTCGGCCGCTGTCCGATCGTGCACGTCACGCCAGGGCTCGACGGTGTCTCGCGCGCCGTCAACGAGGCCGAGCGCGGGCTGCTCCCCTCGCGAGGCGACGATCGTCTGCGGGCAGCCTGTCGCGCTCGATCCCTCACGCGCCCCGGAAGGCCAGTCGATCCTGTGGCTTCAGTTGCAGGAGTTGCCCGCCGGGAAGGTCAAGGGCGACGCCGCCGGCGCCGTGGACGTCGGCGACGGCTCGTGGACGGAGGAGCTCCGCGAGGCGTACGCCGACCGGATCGTCGCACGACTCGGTGAGTCGATCACGAACCTCGACCAGGCGACACTGAAGCGGGTCGTGTGCTCACCTGCCGACATCGAAGCTCTCAACATGAACCTCGTCGGCGGTGACATCTACGGCGGCTCGTGTGCCCTCGACCAGAACCTTCTCTGGCGCCCGCTCGCCGAGGCCCCTGGCCATGAAACGGCGGTCGCGGGCCTCTGGCACATCGGCGCGAGCACCCATCCCGGACCGGGGCTCGGCGCCGGGTCGGGCTATCTGGTCGCGAAGGAGCTGACGAAGCCCCCGATCGCTCAGCGCCTGCTCGCACGGATTCCGGGACGCTCGTGAACCTCTCTCTGTCCGAGATCTCCACTGTTGGATCGACCTTCGCGGAGGACGTGGAGGCGTACGCTGCAGCCGGATTCGACGCGATCGGGATCTGGGAGTTCAAGCTGCCCGACGACGACGAGGCGAACATCGAGCTTCTCGCGCTGACACGGGCTGCAGGTCGCGGTCTGCGTTCCCGCGGTCCCGTCCGTGCTGCAGCTCGCGATTCCGGGGATGGAAGGCCCGGAGGATCCGGTTGAGCGCGTCGCTGCGCTCCGAGCCTCGATCGAGCGTCTCGGGGCGTACGAGCCGGAATGTGTCGCCTGTCTCACGGGTCCCCTGGACGGCCGCCCGCTCGACGTCGGCCTCGCGATCGTCGCGGACGGCCTCCGGGCCGTGGCCGAGGCGGCTGGCCGAGCGGGCGTTCGTGTCGGGTTCGAACCTGTCCACGTGAGCCAGCGCGACACCGTCGGCTTCGTGAACTCGCTGGCGGATGCCGACGCGTTGCTCGAAACGGTCGGCGCGGACGAGATCGGAATCCTGTTCGACACGTATCACGTCTGGGATGATCCTGCAGTCCTGTCGTGGGTCGCCGAAAACATCGACCGCATCGCGGGGGTTCACGTGTGCGACTGGCCGTCGCGCGATCGGTTCGACCGCGTGCTCCCCGGCGAAGGGATCTCGCAGACCGGCGTGATCGTCGCCGCACTTGTCGCCGCGGGCTGGGATGGCTGTCTCGACATCGAGATCTTCTCGACCCCGGAGCTCTTCTGGGGCCTGCCGGTCGACGAGGCCGCGCGCCGGGCCTACGCGGCGATCTCCTCGCTCGTGTAGTCGTCGCCCGGAGCCCCGCAATCGCCGGCCGGCGGTTCTGCGCGCGCTCGGACGCGATCGGCGTCGCGCGTCGGCCGCCGAAACCGGACACGGGACGGGAATGAACACCGAGTGGACAGCGCAAGCGGAGTGGCTAGACCGTCCCGTACAGCTTCAGGATGATCGCGACATACTTCTTCGTGTCCTCGAACAGCCCGCGGTCGCGCACGGCCTGCGCGCCCTGGTAGTAGCCCGCGAGCGCCAAGCGCACGTCACCGTCGAACTCGTCCAGGAGCCACCGGAGATAGCGCACCCCGACGCGAACGTTGCCGTCGTACGTCCGCGGCGTAGTCGTCCGGAGGACCGCCACGTCGATCCACTTCCACGTCGCAGGAAGCAGCTGCATCACGCCCACCGCGCCGACGCTCGAGACGACGTCGGGCCGGAAACCGGACTCCATCCAGGCGGTCGCACGCGAGAGCTTCGGGTCGACGCCGTATACCGCCGACCACCGATCGAGCGACGCCTTCACAGCGTCCGGCGTCACCGGGGCGGCAGTACCGGCCGACGGAGAGCCGCCCTGCGCGCTCGCACCCGCGGGCAGGGAGAGCTTCTGTCCGGGGACGATGGTCGTCGTGAGCTTGAGACGGTTTCCCGAAGCGAGCACGAGAGGGCTGATGCCGAGCGACGCGGCGATCGAGTAGAAGCTGTCACCCGCGCGGACAGTGTACGTCGCTACGGCAGGAGGTGTGAGCGCGTGCTTCGTGTGACTTGCGAGCGTGCGGTATGTCTGCTTGCCCGCGATGCCGTCGGCGAGTAACCCTTTGGCAGCCTGGAGTCGGGTGAGGGACTTCGCCGTCGCGGCGGTGAAGCGCCCGTCGACCGCGCTCGGACTCAACCCGAAGGCGACCAACGTGAACTCGAGCGATGAGACGTCCCACCCGACTGCTCCGACGCCGAGCTCACGCTGACCGAGGAGCGGGCGACCGAGTGAGCCGAGCGCTGCTCGCGTCCTCGGCCCGGGCTTACCGGTCGGCGGAAGACCGATCGACCTTTGAAACGCGGCGAGCCCACCGCGTGTCAACGGACCGTCGATGCCGTCAACCGGGGCCTGGTAGTGGCCCTTCGCACGCAGAGCGACCTGCAGTGCGGCGACGCTCGATCTCGACGATGCCGCAGCAGGTCCGGCGAACATCGTCGCTGCAAGACAAGCCACCATGACGATCAGTACGCGACGCATGACTCTACTCTCGGCAGCAGCCGCTCGTGCCTGAACGGGTCCGAACGCAAGCTTTACAACTCGCAACGCTTCGGGGCCGCCATCCCATCCGAGGCCGTCGCGGTGGTCGGGTGACGGGTGCGACGGCAATCATCACCGCCCACGAAAACAGGTTCGAGGATACCCCTGTGCGGTGATGTGTGATCCCTCGTTCGGGGAATAGCAATCACCCCTCCAGCGACCTATGTTCAGTGCGTCGACCAGGGGACACTCGACACTCGGAGTGACTGGTGGTGCTTGGCGGTGCGGCGGCCAAGCACCCCGACTCCAACACCGGCGGTCGCAGGAGCGAGGCCGCTCGTAGGTTGTCGCTGACTCCTCGATGGGTGAAGAGCTCTTGTTCAAAGCAGGCGGATTCGTCCAGCCACGTCGGCCCAGGCTGCTCGGGGCGCCGACTGGCCGGTGCTGGAACGGATCTTGCGGCAGCGCGCCGAGACCGGGGAGGTAGCGGCACATCTCTGCCTGATCGGGCACCACTCGAGGACAGCAACCGGCATAGGCTCCACTGCAGTGGCTGTTCAGGGTCATCCTCCTCGATTCGCACCGGCGGAGATCGAGTCCACCTGCTGCAGCTCGACGACTCACCGAAGGTCGGTGATCTCCTCGACCTCCACGGCGAGAGATCGTCGTCCGAGGATCTCGCTCAGCGGCGGCTCGCACCGATGCCCGGTGCATGACGCGCGACGTTCATCGTCAGATGGCGCGCGCCTACTGGTGCCTGTCGCGGTGGTCGCGCGCGAGGGTGTCGCGGAGTAGGGCAAGCGATGCGGGCGCGTCCAGGAGGATCATCATGACGGAGAGCTTCTCGGCGTTGTTGAGCCAGTCGACCGGGATGTCGTTGTCGAGGCCATACTCGATCGACGCGGCGGCGGTGACGTCGTCCGCGCGGCCGATCTCTCGCAGCCGGTCAACGATCCACCGGCCGTCCCGGTTGGTGATGCTGACCCCTTCGATTGCCCTCACGCGTCTCACCCTAAGAACAATCGGTTCTCACGCAACCCACCGGCGCGAGGTGCGACCTTCGCGTTTCCGCTTGGATTCCTGCGTTGGAAGCTCCCCGGGTTGGACTCGAACCAACAACCCTTCGGTTAACAGCCGAATGCTCTGCCAATTGAGCTACCGGGGAAAGAAGCGGCCGGAAGTGTACCCCGAGCGGGCGTTGCTGTCCCCGGAAGCCCACCTAGACTGGCTGACATGCAAGAGGGCGACACCGCGCACGTTACGAGCTCGCGGGTGCTCCGGATCGCCCGGTGGCCCGTTCAGCTCGTCGGCACGCTCGTCCGCGTGATTCCCCAGGCCATCGACGGCTACTTCGCGGACAGGTGTGGCCAGCACGCTGCAGGCATCGCATACCGCGTGTTGTTCTCGCTCGTGCCGCTCTCGATCATTCTCGTCGCGATCTTCGGCATCGTGCTCCGGAACGACAGTTTGAAGAACCAGGTGATCGCCGAGATCGTCGACGCCTTCCCGCTCTCGGCGAGCGGCAGCGCAGACGTCACTCGCCAGATCGAGAAGCTCGCGTCGCCGGCCACCGCACTCGGCCTCGTCAGCCTCCTCGTCTTTGCCTGGGCCGCGACCGGGATGATGGCCGCACTGCGCGCCGGCCTCGAGGTCGCGATGCGTGTTCCTCGCGGCCGCCCCCCCGTTCGCGGCAAGCTCGTCGACGTGATCCTGATCGTCGGCGCAGCAGCGCTCGTCCTCGTGGTCGTGTTTCTCAACCTCGCGCAGGCCGTCGTCTTCGGCTGGATCGACCGGCCGCTCGATGCGATCGGGCTGGACGGCGGTCTGCTCGAGCAGGGCGTACGATCGGGGGCGCCGTTCCTCGTAACGGTCGTCGTGGTGCTCCTGCTCTACCGGTTCGTACCGGCGAGACGGCTTCAGGTGGGCGATGCCCTCGCCGGCGCGATCATCACCGCGCTGCTTCTCCTCTCGATCTCGCTCGTGTCGGGCATCATCTTCGACCGCGTCAAGAGCCTCAGCGTGAGCGTCGTGTATGCGTCGCTGACGTCGGCGCTCGTCTTCCTCTACTCGGTCTACCTGGCGGCGTCGGCGCTGCTGCTCGGTGCGGAGGTCGCCGCAGCATGGTCGCGGCCCTGGGAGGCGACCGACGAGCCCCTCTCACACCAGATTCGGCGCGTCGTGCTCGGACTCTTCGTCCATCAGGAGTCGCCGTCGCGACCCGCCGACCGACCCCGCGTTCCGACCGACCCGCTCTGAGGCGAGCGAGCGACGCGACGACGCGCTGGCTCACGCGCGTCGGCACCGGCTGAAGGCGACGCTCAGGAGAGCTCGGTTAGCGCCTGCCTGACCTTCGCGAGATGCGCCTGCAGCTCGGTCGCCCGCGCGAGGTCGGTCTCGCCCTGCAGATCACGTCGCAGCTTCTTCTCCCGCAGCCGTAAGAGCATCTCGGTGCCGGTCTGCCGCGTGATTCCCTCCGTCGCGGCCGTCGCATCGAGCTCCGCGAGGAGCGGCACGAGGTCGTCATCGGGTGGAACACGCGCGACGAGCGACGCGCGCATCCGCCGGTGCTCCTCGATCTCGAAATGCTCCTCCGCGAGACCGGAGAGCGAGTCCACCAACTCGGGGTGCGCGACGACGGCCGCAAGCGCTTCTCTCTCGAGGCGGACGCCGGCGTCGAGGAGCTTCTTCGGTTGGGGCGACGCCGCTGTCGGTGCGCTGCCGCGGGCTGGAGCGATCCCCGAGAGCGTCTCGCGCGGCAAGTCGAGGCGGTCGGCGACGAGGCGGAGCGCCTCCTGACGCTCCGGCGAGTCCTCCGCACGGGCGAGGATCTCCCTCGCCCTCACGAACCCCTCCTGCCTGTCCGACGCACGGTCGAGCTCGAGCCGGACGCGGTAGTGGAGGTAGCTCTCGGCCTGCCCAAGGCGTTGCTCGAAACCCGCAGGCGCGTCGGCAGGATCCTGGCCCGTCGGAAGCGTGACTACACGGATTTCGAAGCCCTGGTCGTGGGCTCGCTCCATCCCGCGCAACGTCGCGTCCTCTCCGGCAGCGTCCGCGTCGAAGCAAAGGTAGAGGCGCTTGGTCAGGCGCGCAAGCTCCTTCAGATGCTGCTCCGTCAACGCCGTCCCCATGGAAGCGACGACCGGCTCGAACCCGGCCTGCCGCAACGCTATGACGTCGGTGTTCCCCTCGACGACGACTGCCCTGTCCTGCTTGGCGATCGAGGGTCGGGCGAGGTGAAGGCCGTAGAGAACGTTGCTCTTCTTGAACAGGTCGCTTTCCGGGGAGTTGACGTACTTCCCCTTGAGCGGGTCGTCCTCGTGCAGCTTGCGCGCCTGAAAGCCGATGATCCGACCACGGGCGTCTGCGAGCGGGAACATCAATCGCCTCGGGAAGTAGTCCCGTCCGCGCTGGTTGGTAAGCCCGGCCGCGCGCAGTTCCTCGGCTGCGAATCCCTTCTCCTTCGCCTTTCCGGCGAGCCCGTCCCCCGGTGAGAGACCGAGCCGGAACTCCTTCGAGATGGCCTCCCCGAGGTTCCGGCTCCCGAGATACGCACGAACCGGCTCGCCGTCGGCACCCTCCCAGAGATGACGTTCGAAGAAGACGGCGGCCTGGTCGAGCACGGCGTAGAGACGTTCGCGTTTGCGTCGGGCATCGTCCGCCTGTGGCGAGCTCTCCTCGTACTCCAGCGTGATCCTGAAGCGTTCGGCGAGCCACTCGATCGCCCCGACGAAATCGAGTCCCTCCGTCTCGCGGACGAATGTGACGACGTCACCGCCCTTGCCGCAGCCGAAGCAGTGGTAGAGGTTCAGGTCGGAATTCACGGAGAAGCTCGGCGACCGCTCCTCGTGGAACGGACAGCGGCCCATGTAGCGCGTCCCCGATGCCTTGCGCAACGACGTGCGGAGGCCGACGACGTCGACGATGTTCGCCGCCCCGACGACATCTCGAACGCTCTGATCCTTGATCCGGGCCATCAGTTCCCACCCGCGTATCCGAGCGCGAAGCGATCCGTCATGCCGGAGATGTAATCGGTGATGCGGTCGGCCACGTGCCCTTCTCCAGCGGGTAACAGCCCGGGGTCCTCGACGAGTCGCCCGAAGATCGCCTGAATGACGCTGTGCGCCCGCCGATGCTCCGGCACGACCTGCGGGCCGAGGTAGACGTGCTCGAACATGAATTCCCGCAGCGAGAGCATCGCGTGCCCGATTTCCGGACTCTGCTGAATCGTGCCTGCCCGCTCCGAGGCATCCACGAGGTCGTGGACAAGCCGGTCGATCCTCTCGGCACCACTCGATCCGAGGAGGTCGATGTCGGCGCGCGGGAGATCCGACTCCCGCAGGATCCCGTAGCGGATCGCGTCGTCGATGTCGTGGTTGATGTACGCGACCCTGTCGACGACCCTCACGATTCCACCCTCGAGCGTCGCAGGCTCGTCGTCACCGGTATGGGTGAGAATCCCGTCGCACACCTCGTGCGTCAGGTTGAGCCTTCGTGCGATCCGCCACGACTGCTCGTTGTGCCGGAAGTGGCGACCGAACTCCGCATCGAGCGCCGCGTCGAGCGCCTGCTCGCCGGCGTGGCCGAACGGTGTGTGGCCGGTGTCGTGCCCGAGGCCGATCGCCTCGACGAGGTCCTCGTTGAGTCGCAATGCGCGCGCAACGACCCGCGAGATGGCGGTCGTCTCGAGGGTGTGTGTCATGCGGGTGCGGTAGTGGTCACCCTGCGGGTCGATGAAGACCTGCGTCTTCCCTTTGAGGCGCCGAAACGGCTTGGAGTGCACGAGACGATCGCGGTCCCTCTGGAAGGGTGTTCGCACCCCGCACGGCTCCTCCGGCTCTTCGCGGCCGCGGGTCTCGAACGAGTGCACGGCGAGCGGGGACAGGCAGCGCTCGGCCTCGCGGATGCGCTGCTCGAAGGTGGAACCGATCGGGTCTACGCTCTCCACGCCTGCAGCGTAGTCGCCCTCAGTCGTGCCGGAGGCTTACGCCGCGCCGGAAATCGGGCTCTGGCGGTGCGACGGGATCTAGAATGATCGAGACTGGCCCCCATCGACCGTGACACACGTTCCCACGACCCACGAGGCGCGGGGCGAGACGAGGAACGCCATCACGTCGGCCACCTCGTCGACGGTGCCGAGCCGCCCCCACGGCAGCTCCCGATCGATGAACGCCGCCATCTCATCGGGGTCGTCTCGCATCCTCCGCTCCCAGCTCCCGCCGGGGAAGAGTGTCGACCCCGGCGCAACGCTGAAGACGCGAATCCCGTCGCTCGCGAGGTCGGTTGCCATCGCCTTCGCGAGGCTGATCTCGGCAGCCTTGGCGGTGTTGTAGCTCGGCCCTCCCCCTCCCTCACGGCCCCAGATCGACGTCACCATCGCAATCACCCCTCCGCCCCGCTTCCGAAGCATCGGGAGCGCCGCCCGAGAGACGTTCAACGCCGGGACGAGATTCTTGCCGAGAACATCCATGAGGTCAGCCTCGTCCATCGCGTCGAAGGAGCGCGCGCCGGAGCCGCCGACGCTGTTGACGACGATGTCCACCCCACCGAGCCGATCGACGGCAGCCGAGACGACCGCCGCCGCACCGTCGGTCGTGGTCACGTCCGCGACGACCCCAACGGCTCGTCCCGGCCCCGTCGCAGCCGCGACGGCAACGTCGAGGTCGCTCTCTCCTCGAGCGCAAAAGACGACATCGGCGCCCTCCTCGACAAGGCGCGTCGCGATCCCGCGCCCGATCCCGCGGCTCGAGCCGGTGACGAGTGCGACTTTTCCCGAGAGCCCCAGGTCCATGCGGGCAACTCTACGTGCCGGGCATGCCACCGCCGGTGTGGACCCGACCGGCGTGCAACTCGTCCCAGACGACGAAGGCGTTTCCGGGCTCGAGGTCGAGCTCGCGGACAATCGTGCCGGCGACGGCGGAGAGAATCCGGGCAATCAGGTCCGCGTCACGCCCCTCGAAAGCCGAGATCCGGACGATCGGTGGGTGCGTCGCCGGCGGTTGCTCGGATGGAGCGTCGTGCTCCCCTTCCAGATAGCTCCCGGGAGCGATGGTCTGCCACGTGACCCAGGTGCCCGACGGCTCCTCACCGAGCTCCCCGCTGACGGCAAGCACGATCTCGCGGGAAACCACGGCAATATCGACGCCGACGCGCTGACGGAGTGCCGTGACCTGCACGATCGGCATGGCGATACGTTAGTGACATGCCGGAGCTTCTGCTCGCACGTCACGGTGAGACCGACTGGAATCGCGATCGCCGCGTGCAGGGGCAGACCGACACGCCTCTGAACGCGACCGGACTCGCGCAAGCGACGGCGCTCGCCGCGAGCCTTTCGTCCACGCCACTCGTCGCCGTCTACTCGAGCGACCTCGCACGCGCCCTCAGGACCGCCCAGACGGTGGCCGGGCAACACCGCCTATGCGTCCAGGTGGACACCGATCTCCGCGAGAAGAACTTCGGCACGTGGGAAGGTCTGACCGACGTGGAGATCAGAGAGTGGTTTCCGCATGCCGAGCGCGGCAGTTGGGGAGACGGCGAGACCACCGAGCAGGTTGCCGAGAGGGCTGTCCGCGCGATCGAGCGGATCCACGCACGGCATCCGAGCGGCAGCGTGCTCGTCGTCTCGCACGGCGGCACCATGCGCGCGATCCTCACCTACCTCGGCGTCGAGCATGGGCCGATCGGGAACTGCGAGCTGTTCCGGGCCGGTTATTGAGCGAGCCGTTCGCCGCCGAGGCGACGCAGGGACCGCTCGAGCTCGGGGAGCCGGGAGCGAACGCGCTGGAAATCCTGATCGAACAGGGAGAGCAGCCGCATCGGAGTGCGCGCGAC
>CAWBYH010000012.1:0-136062 GCA_963792995.1 uncultured Thermoleophilia bacterium
GCACTCCGAGCCCTGCCGGCCCCACTTCGAGGATGTCCTTCGCGAATACCGGGAGCAGCGCGACGGCACCGCCGAACAGGACCGCGAAGAGGTCGAGGGAGATGGCGCCGAACAGCACGGGTGTCCGACGCACGAGGCGGACACCGCCGAGAACGCTCGCGAGGTCGGGCGACGAGCCACCGGCCGGGCTCCGCCCCGCGCGCAGCAGCAGGACACCGAGAAGCGCGATCCCGCCGAGCGATGCGGCGATGGTGTAGACGAGCTCCGGGTGCAGCGCGAACAGCAGCCCACCGATCGCCGGGCCGACGATCACCGAGGCCTGGAAGACGACCGAGCGGAAGGCGAGGGCGCGAACGAGGATCTCACGCGGGACGAGCGACGGTGTCAGGGCGCGGGACGCCGGCGCGCCGAGGGCCGCCGCGATCCCCGTCCCGAACGCGAGCAGGAAGAAGGGCCAGGTCGAGCCCGCGCCTCCTCTCGTCACAGCGAGCAGCCCGAGCATGATCGCGGTCTCGAGCGCGAGAGAGACGGCGAGGAGGGTGCGGCGCGGGAACCGGTCGGCCAGGTGCCCTGCGGGCAGCGCGAGCAGCGGCAGCGGAATGAACATCGCGAGCCCGACGAGCCCGAGATCGAGTGGGTCGCTTCGGACTGCGTATACCTGCCACCCGATCGCGACGAACGACATCTCGATCGCGAACCCGGAGGCGAGCATCACGCCGAGGAAGACGACGAAGTCGCGGTGCCGGATCGGAGAGTCGCCGGACGCCGCCGATGCGGAGGTCGTTACGCCGCCTCGCCTTCCTCGTCGTCCTCGTCGGGAGTCGGGAGGAACTCGACCTCGAGGCGCTGGATCCGCGAGCCCTCGACCTCGAGCACCGCGATCCGCAGGCCGTCGGTCAGAACCTCGTCACCGGGATCGGCCGCGCGCCCGATCAGATCGAAGACGTAGCCCGCGACGGTGTGGTAGTCCTCGTGCTCGAGAGCCGTCCCGAACTCCTCGTTGAAGTCGTCGATCGGGAACGTCCCGTCGATCCTGATCGTCGACTCGTTCACTCGCTCGACCGACTCGTCCGGGAGGTCGAACTCGTCCTCGATCTCGCCGACGATCTCCTCGAGAAGGTCCTCGAGCGTGACGACGCCGACGGTCGACCCGTACTCGTCGACCACGACCGACATGTGCTGGTTCGTGCGCCGGAACTCGGCGAGCAGCGCCGCGAGGTCCTTGGTCTCCGGCACGACGTACGCGGGCCGCAGAAGCGCCTCGAGCTCGACCTCGGCGATCGAGCTGTCGTGCAAGGCGGAGACGAGGTCTCGCACGTGCAGGATCCCGACGATCTCGTCCAGCGACTCGCGGTAGACGGGGTAGCGGGTGTACGGCGACTCGAGCACGGCGCGGAGAGCCTCCTCGGGCGCGAGCTCGAACGAGATGGCCACGACGTCGGGGCGCGGCACCATCACGTCGGAGGCTTCCTTGTCGGCGAAGTCGAAGACCTTGTAGAGCATCTCCCGCTCGCCCTGCTCGATCTCGCCGTGCTCGCTCGACACCTCGAGCAGCATCCGCAGCTCCGCCTCCGAATGTGCCTCGCCTTCCATCTTCTCCGGGTCGATGCCGATCGCACGCTGGGCGGTCTCGCTCGAGCGCTGGAGGAACCAGATCACCGGCTTGAACACGAAGAAGAAGGCACGCACCGGCGCCGAGACGCCGAGCGCGATGCGCTCGGAGTAGCTGAGGGCGAGGCCCTTCGGCACGAGCTCGCCGACGACGACGTGCATGAAGGTGATGATCAGGAACGCCAGGAGCACGGCAAGGAACGTCCCGAGCCAGATCCCGAACAGCTCCGAGAGCACGTGCTCGCCGATCGCACCGATGGCGAGCGATGTGAGCGTGACCCCGAGCTGCATCGCGGCGATGAAGTGCGGCGGGTCGCTCGTGATCTTCATCACCGAGCGCGCCGTCCGACTTCCCTCGTCGGCGAGCTCCTGGAGCCTCGTTCGGCGCACGGTGACGAGCGAGTATTCGGCCGCCACGAAAAAACCGTTCAGGAGAATCAGCAGGGCAACGCCGAGCAGCTCGAGAGAAACCGTCATGCCCCGTCCTTCGGGGCCCCGGTACTGGAGGGAAGGTCGCCCACTACTGCGCGGCAGTATAGGAGACGACGCCGACGTGGTCGCCGTCCACCGTGTCGATACGGTGCGCCCGCCCGTCGAGGACGAGGCGTTCGAGGTGCGAGAGGGTCTCCGCCACCGCGAACCGGCGTGCCGCCGGCCCGAGATCGTGGCCGAACAGTGGGAACGAGACCTCGTACCCGGTCATCGGTTCGGTGCCGAGCGCCGCGGCCGCGACACGCAGCCGGTCGTCGTGATGTGCGATCAGCTCGCGGGCCCGGCCGACCGGGATCGTCCATCGCATCGCCGTGACCGCCGTAGGCGACCGTGGGGGCGAGCTCGATCGTCTGCTCCAGGGCGCTGAGGTAGTCGCCGAGAGGATCGAGGCGACTCTCCGGCCAGAGCCCCACCGTCGGCGTGATCCGTGCGAGAGAGATGGTCGGCGGCGAGGAGCACGCCGTCGCGGAGCAGCGTCAACTGACCGTCCGCATGTCCGGGCGCCGCGACGAGATCCCAGCCGTGGAGCGTGTCCCCGGGGTCGACCACCTCGGGATCGGGAACCGTGCGTACGAACGGCTTGTACCGCACGCCCTGCCCGATCAGCTCGTCGGTGACGTTCGCCGGCACGCCGTTGCGATGGAACCAGTCGGCCAGGTGGTCGGTCCAGTCCTCGTTGTCCCACACCGTGCGCGCCTGCTCGGCGTCCAGCCGTCCCTGGACGACGCGCGAGCCCGTGAGCTCACGGACGTCGGCGGCCGCTCCGAGATGGTCGGGATGGAAGTGCGTCAGGAAGGTCGTCACGATCGGAGCGTCGACGCCGGCGAGGACGTCGGCCCACTGCTCCCGGGCGTCGGGCAGCCCGAGACCGGTGTCGACGAGCATCAGGCCATCCTCGACCGGCACGAGATAGCAATGCACGTGCCCCGGTCTCGTCGGCAGTGGCATCGTCACGCGCAGGAGACCTCCGGGCAGCTCGTCCACGGGACGACTCTATCCGGTCGGCCAGCCACGCGAATACGCTTATGCAACGAATAAACAGTCCTCATCAACTGATACTGTCTTGACGATGGAGACGGACATCAGGACGCTCGTCGGCGAGACCGATCCGGAGTCGCTCAGCGCGCTCGAGGTACTCGGCGTGATGGTCGAGCATTTCCACCCGAACCTCTCGCTGGCATGCTCCTTCCAGCGCGAGGAGTCGGTGCTGCTCGACATGCTCCTCGCCATCGAGCCGGACGCTCGCGTGTTCGCCCTCGACACGCACGTCCTCTTTCCCGAGACGTACGACGTCTGGCGTGCGGTGGAACGGCGCTACGGGATCGAGGTCGAGGTCTACGAAGGCCCGTCGCTCGGCCGCCAGGCGGCGGTTCACGGCGACGCGCTGTGGGCCACGAACCCCTCCCTGTGCTGCTCGATTCGCAAGGTCGCACCGCTCGGCCGCGCTCTCGACGGCCTCGACGGGTGGATCACGGGGCTCCGTCGCGAGCAGTCGGCGACGCGCGCCGACGCACGGAAGATTGCCTGGGACGAACGTCACGAGCTCTGGCAGGCAAATCCCCTGGCGGACTGGACCGAGGCGGCCGTCGACGCGTACATCGACGAGCGCGCGCTGCCCGTCAACGCGCTTCACGCGGGCGGCTACGCCTCGATCGGGTGCACCCACTGCACCGTGCCCGGGGCGGGGCGGGAGGGTCGTTGGATGGGGATCGAGAAGACGGAGTGCGGGCTCCACGTCGACGCATGAGCACGAGTCGCCACCGCTCCCACCTCGACGAGCTCGAGGCCGAGGCCGTTCACATCATGCGCGAGGTGGCCGCCGAGCTCGAGCGGCCCGTCCTGCTCTTCTCGGGCGGCAAGGACTCGATCGTGCTGCTGCGCCTCGCCGAGCGGGCGTTCCGGCCCGGGCGCTTCCCGTTCCCCCTGATGCACGTCGACACGGGGCACAACTTTCCCGAGGTGATCGAATACCGCGACCGCCGGGTCGCCGAGCTCGGCGAGCGCCTCGTCGTCGCCTCGGTGCAGGAGTCGATCGACCGGGGCCGGGTGGTCGAGCAGACGGGGCCTCGCGCCTCCCGGAACCAGCTCCAGACGACGACGCTGCTCGACGCGATGGAGGAGCACCAGTTCGACGCCGCGATCGGCGGGGCCAGGCGCGACGAGGAGCGCTCGCGGGCCAAGGAGCGCATCTTCTCCTTCCGGGACGACTTCGGGCAGTGGGATCCGCGCGCCCAGCGTCCCGAGCTCTGGAGCCTGTACAACGGCAAGATCCGCAAGGGCGAGCAGGTTCGGGTGTTTCCGATCTCCAACTGGACCGAGCTCGATGTCTGGCAGTACGTGGCCCGCGAGGGCCTCGAGCTGCCGTCGATCTACTACGCCCACGAGCGCGAGGTGTTCGAGCGCGACGGCATGCTCTACGCGACCTCGGACGTGATCGAGCGCGCCGACGACGAGCTGCCGTTCCGCGAGTGGGTCCGGTTCCGCACCGTCGGCGACATGAGCTGCACCGGGGCGGTGCGCTCGCACGCGACGTCGTTCGACGACGTGGTTGCGGAGATCGCCGCGACCAGAGTGACGGAGCGCGGCGAGACCCGCGCTGACGATCGCGCCTCGGAGGCCGCGATGGAGGACAGGAAGCGTGTCGGATACTTCTAGCCCGGCCCGCACCGCGGCGACCGGCGACCTGCTCCGCCTCGTCACCTGTGGCTCCGTCGACGACGGCAAATCGACCCTGATCGGTCGACTTCTGTTCGACACCAAGCAGGTCTTCGTCGACCAGATGGAAGCGGTCGAGGAGACGAGCGAGCGTCGCGGAGACGGCTACGTCAACCTTGCGCTGCTCACCGACGGGTTGCGGGCAGAGCGCGAGCAGGGGATCACGATCGACGTCGCCTACCGCGGCTTCGTCACTCCGCGAAGGCGGTTCCAGCTCGCGGACGCGCCGGGCCACGTGCAGTACACGCGCAACATGGTCACGGGCGCCTCGACGGCCGACGTGGCCGTCGTCCTCGTCGATGCGCGCAAGGGGGTGATCGAGCAGACACGCCGGCACACGCTGATCGCGTCACTGCTCGCCGTCCCCCACCTCGTCTTCGCGGTCAACAAGATGGATCTCGTCGACTTCGACGAACGGCGATTCGGCGAGATCGCAGCCGAGCTGAACGAGCTCACCGCCCTGCTCGGCGTCAGGGACGCGGTTGCGATACCGATCGCAGCGCTTCACGGCGACAACGTCGTCGATCCCTCGAACAGGATGCCGTGGTGGGACGGAGGGACCCTCCTCCACAATCTCGAGGAGATCGAGCTCGCAGGCGACCGCAACCTCGTCGACCGCCGCTTCCCCGTGCAATGGGTGATCCGGCCGATGGCGGAGGAGTACCACGACTACCGCGGTTATGCCGGTCAGGTCGCGGGCGGGGTCTGGCGCGCAGGCGACGCCGTCCTCGTCCTGCCGTCCGGCCTGACGACGACGGTCTCGTCGGTCGAGACCTCCGACGGGCCGATCGACGAGGCGACACCCGGGATGTCGGTGACGATCCGGCTCGAGCACGAGATCGACGTCCCCCGTGGCGACATGCTCGTCGATCCGGACGACCAGCCGATCACCGCCCGATCGGTCGAGGCGACCGTCTGCTGGATGAGCGAGCGGCCGCTTGCCGCCGGAGCGAGGCTCGGTGTGAAGCACACGACGCGGACCGTGCGGGCGGTCGTCGAGGCCATCGACGGTGTGGTCGACATGGACACGCTCGAGTACCGCGAGGCGAGCGAGATGGCGCTGAACGACATCGGCACCGTGCGGCTGAGGCTCTCGGGGCCGCTCATGGTCGATCCCTATGCGGAGAACCGTGCGACGGGTGCGTTCATCCTCGTCGACGAGGCGACCAACGACACCGTCGCTGCCGGCATGGTCCGCTCGGCGACCGCCTGACCTGCACGCGGCTATCCGAGGACGAGCGCGGTCGCCCGGCGCACGGCCCGGGCCGACGGTTGCATTTCGCTCGCTGCTGTTATACTGAACCATATGGTTCAGTATCCTCCGAATGTCGACCGCGCATTCGCCGCGCTCTCCGACCCGACCAGGCGGGCAGTCCTCGAGCGTCTCGGCGGCGGTAGCGCAACGATCACGGAGCTCGCCGTGCCCTTCGGCATGTCGTTGACCGGGATGAAGAAGCACATCCGGCTGCTCGAGGAGGCGAACCTCGTCACCACCGAGAAGGTCGGCCGCGCTCGCAGGTGCGAGCTCGTGCCGTATGCCTTCGAGGGCATCAGCACCTGGCTGCAGCGACTCGATCGCTTCGCACAGGTCGTCCAGTCAACGAAAGGAGCATCATGAGCACGACCGTCACGACCCCGAACGAGCTCGAGATCCGCGTCGAGAGGGTCTTCGACGCCCCACGCGCGCACGTCTACTCGGTCTGGACCGACCCCGCGCTGATCCCGCAGTGGTGGGGCGACGGCACCGTCGTCGAGGAGATGGACGTTCGCGCCGGCGGCACCTACCGCTTCCGGACCTCCCACGGCGTCGTCGAGGGCGAGTTCCTCGAGGTCGATCCGCCCGCCCGCCTGGTGCAGACCTTCCAGAACCACCTGCAGACGCTCGAGTTCGAGGAGCTCGGCGAGCAGACGCGGCTGACCCAGACGATGCGCTTCGAGACGACCGAGGTGCGAGACACCACCATGCAGTACGGTGTCGAGGAAGGTGCGAAGGCCGGCTTCGCACGGGTCGACGCGGTGCTCGAGACCATCGCCGCCTGAGGAGGCTACGGTGGCGCGCAGGTGCGCTCGATCGAACCGGGAGGAGGCCTCATGACCAACGACGAGCCCGCCGCGAACGAGCCGATCAGCCCTGCGTCGCCACCGCTCCTCGCAGGCGGCAATCCCCAGATCGCGAAAGCCGACGGGGACGCCCCCGTCCAGGCCTACATCGCCGCGATGCCGGGGTGGAAGCGTGCGGTCGGACAGCGTCTCGACACGCTCATCGTGCGCACCGTGCCCGACGTGTCCAAGGCAGTGAAGTGGAACTCGCCGTTCTACGGCATCGAGGGGAACGGCTGGTTCCTCAACTTCCACTGCTTCACGAAGTACGTCAAGGTTGCGTTCTTCAGCGGCTCGTCACTGACCCCGCTGCCTCCCGGGGCATCGAAGAGCGAAGGCGTGCGCTACCTCGACATCTACGAGGACGACCCGCTGGACGAGGATCTCCTCGCGAGCTGGATCGCGCAGGCATCCCGGCTTCCCGGCTGGGCGCCGTGACGCTGCCGGCCTAGCCCGCGTTCAGGTCGACCGCGGCGCGGATGAGGGCCTTGAACGCACCCTCGTCGATGTCGTCACCCTCGTGGAAGTCGATCGCCCGCCTCGTGTTGCCCTCGAGGCTCGCGTTGAAGAGCCCGGACGGGTCGTCGAGAGAGGCACCCTTCGCGAAGGTCAGCTTCACGATGCTCTTGTAGCTCTCGCCCGTGCAGATCATGCCGTCCCGATACCAGACCGGAACGCCCCGCCACTTCCACTCCTCGACGACGTCGGGCACCGCCTGCTTGATGAGCGCGCGCAACCGGGCGAGCATTGCGCCTCTCCAGTCGCCGAGCTCCTCGATTCTCGCGTCGATCAGCTGTGACGGTGTCTTGTCGGTCGTGTCGCTCATCCGGTGCTCTCCATTGAAGCGGACCAGGAGGTCGATTCACCGGACTCGAGCCCGATGCCGATGCCCAGCTGCCGCTCGAGAGGGCCGAGATCGGCGATGACTCCATCGCTCGCGCCGGAGAAGGACACATGCGCACGGACCGTGTCGTAGATGCCCCGCGTACCGCTGCCGAGCCGATCGCGACGATCGCGAAGGTCGACGGCGTGCGCGGCGCACACGAGCTCGGCGGCCGCGACGTGGAGTGCGAGTGGCACCATCTGCGCCAGGCGCCGAGCTGCGAGTGCCGTGAGGACGATGCGGTCGTCGACGCCTTCGTCGACGCTCGATGTCGGCGTCTCGAGCGAAACCGGCGCCGCGAGGAGTCGCAGCTCGCCCGCCGCGGCCGCTGCGGTGTACCCGAACATCGCGTACCCGTCGCCCGGGTCTTCACGGCTGGAACGGAGGTGTGTGGGAAGCCCCGTGAAGCGCTCGGTCAGGAGCTTCTGCACACGCTCTGCGCCGAGCGTCACGGCGTGAGCCAACCCGAGCCGGGCATAGTCGAGGGCGAGCGCCACCGGAGTCGAGTCGAAGTTCCCCGCGGAGACGAGGTCGTCTGCGGCGATCGACACGAACGGGTTGTCGCCCGCGGAGCCGAGCTCGATCTCGAGCTGTCCGCGCACGTGAGAGAAGGCATCCCGGGCCGCGCCGTGGGTCTGGGGAACGACACGAAACGAGAGCGGGTCCTGCAATTCCCGCGCAACGTCGCCGTCGCCGTCGAGGAGATCCCCTCCTGAGAGGAGCCCTCGGAGGCGCTCGAGCGTTGCGATCGCGCCGGGATAGGGGCGAGCCTCCACCACCTCCCGCCGCAAGGATCGCAGGTTTGCGAGCACGCCCTCGAAGCTGAGCGCTGCGGCTGCGTCGAGCCCGTCGAGAGCGCCTTCGGCATCCGTCAGGGCGAGGGAGCCCCACCCGACCGAAAACGCGTTCGCGCTCATCATCGCGATCGCCTCCTTTGCCTGTGGCACGATCGGCGTCAGCCCGGCAGCGAGGAGCGCAGACCCCTCGTCTCCCTCTCCCATCAGGCCGTAGGCGATCTCCGCCAGCGGAGCAAGATCCGACATGCCGAGGGAGCCGGTCGGTCGCACGGGCGGGTGGAAGTGGGCGTTCAGAGCGGCGACATACGCATCTGCGAGCGCCGGCCTCGCCCCCGAGCGGCCCTGGACGAACCCCTGCACCCGGACGAGCATGGCTGCGCGAACAACCGATTCGGGGACGGGTGACCCGTGACCGACGATATGGCTGAGGACAGCGGAGCGATTGAACATCGCCTGGATGTCCCCGCGTCCGTCGTCCAGCGCGTGACGCTCGACCACCGTGCCGGCCTCGGGCGAGCGCAGGTCGATGTGCTTCAACGCCCCGAAGGCTGTCGTGAGCCCGTAGACCGGCGCTCCGCGCGTCAGCGCCCTCTCCACGACGTCGCGCGCTGCCTGCATCTGCGCACGGGCGTTGTCACCGATGACGACGTCGCGCAAGCCCAAAGCGACGTCGCGCACGTCGTCGATCGACAGAGGCTGGCCATCGAGAGTGAGTGGTGTACGCGGCATTGAGCCTCCGTTGTCAGCGTCGAGGGTTATCGCCGGGGGCTTCGTCGGGTCGACTCTCCGTCAACCAGAAGCGCTCGGACTGGGCGCGAGCCAGATCGGTGTGCTCGCCGGGGTGAGGGGCTGTCGGGGTCGGCGTTTCCGGGGGGAGGCGCCACGGCGCGCCGCCCGCGACGAGCTCGCCCGACGGGGTCGGCAACGCGCGGAGGATCCCGTCGGCCCAGAAATCTCTGCGGGTCATGACTTCTTCGTCGCGCATCACGCGCGCGCACGCGATCCCTGCGCGGCCGAAGCGATGCGCCCAGGCCGCGGACGGGAGCGCCGTGAGCATCGCACCGATTTCACCCTCGATCAGGTCGCGCGAGGCGAGTCGACCGTCACGGCGTGCGAACGACTCTGCTCGGAGCGCCGGCGATCCGATGACCTCGACCATGCTCGCCCCACCCTGCGTCATCGCACGAGAGCGCGACGTGGCCGTCCGCCGTACGGAAGATCCCGTCGGGGACGTCAGGGGGCGATCGCCGCTCCACCGAGCACGTCCGCCATCACCTCCAACATCGACGTCTCCACGTGAACTGCCTCTCCCCCTGCATCGCGTGACAGTAGCCCGGCACAAGCCGCCTCTGCGACGACGCACGACGTCAGAAGGTCGACGATCGCGTAGTAGCGGACACGCCGGGGCACCCCATCACTGCGATCGGCATTCCGCGCCGCGAAGCCGCTGAACGCCTGCATGTGCGGGTCGGTGCAGGGCTCGCCCGACAACGGCCCCGTCGAGCCGAACCCCGTGACCGAGCAGTAGACCACCGAAGGGTTCAGCGCGCGCACATCGTCGAAGCCGAGCCCACGCCGAGCGAGCGCCCCCGGCCGGAAGTTCTCCATGACGACGTCGGCGGTGCTGACGAGCCGTTGGGCCAGCGCATGGTCCGGGCCGTGCCTGAGATCGAGACGGAGGGAGCGCTTGCCCTGGTTGATCGCAAGGTACGTCGTGCTCAGGCCGTGGAAGGTCGGGCGGACCGAGAGGATGAACTCGTTCGGAGCCTCGACCTTGATCACGTCGGCACCGAGCCACGCCAGCAGGGTGGCCGAGAACGGGCCGACGCCCCCGACGCCGAAGTCGACAACACGGAGGCCGGCGAGCGGCCGCCGCCCGTCGACGAGCCGAGCGGAGCGACCTGTCCCGGTGCCACCCGACATCGACCAGGGGAGGCCGCGCTCCACCCGTTCGCGAAGACCGAGGGCCTCCGACTGGGGGTGCGCAAGGCACTGCTCGACCGACAGGAACGGAACGGACGATCCGCCGTGGCCGCGAACGAGCTCGATCGCCTCGGCCGTCGAACGGTTGCGCAGGTAGCTCTCGTAGATCGGTCGAGCCTCGTCCACGTCGTCACCCCAGCCGACCGTCTCGTACCAGCGCGGCTCGAAGCTGTCCACGATCGCGCCGGGCAGCTCGAGTGCCTCGACGAACTCCCGCCAGCGCTCGAATCCGTTGAACGGGAAATCGAGCGTGACGCGGCCGTCGCTCGTCTCGTAGCCGGAGTCGACGAGACGTTCGCGTGACCGGACGTGGGTTCCGGTCCATGCATCGGGTTGCGTCCGAGCCGCCCAGATGATCGTCTTCAACGATGCGAGCGCCCGCAGCGGAGACACCGAGACGCGAACGGGACGCTCGCTGCCCCGCAGAGCCGCGAGTGCTGCGAGCGCCCCACAGAAGCCCGCCGCCGCCGAGGCGAGGTCGCACCCCGTCCGCGCCGGCTCTCCCCCGAACGGCCCGATGTAGTCGGTGAGACCCAACGCCGCCTGCGCGGTGGTCTCCGAAGCGACCAGCCCGCCACCGAGCAACTCATGATCCTCGGCATCGAGCACGACATCTGCCTCGCCTGCCGTCCCAGGGGTCGCGCCGAGGCGCTCGAGATGGCGCATGCACACCGCGGTGGCCGGCGTCTCGCGACGTGTCGCGACGACGATGCCGCCGAGAATGCTCACCGCTCGATCTCCTCGACGAGTTGCTTGCGGAGGAGCTTGCCGGCCGGCGTCCGTGGCAGCCGCTCGACGAGCACCATCTCCTCGGGCCACTTGACCTTCGCCAGGGCGCGCTCGTCGCAATGCCGACGCAGCTCGTCGAGAGTCGGGCTACGGTCGCGCGCGACGACGGCAGCCACGACCCGTTGCCCGAGGCGCGGGTCCGGAACGCCGACGACGGCCACGTCGAGGACGTTCGCCGCACTCGCCAACGTGCTCTCGACCTCGACCGGCGAGATGTTGACGCCGCCGCGAATGATCAACTCCTTCGCGCGACCGGTGATCGAGAGATAGCCGTCGCGATCGATCTCGCCGAGGTCACCCGTCGCATACCAGCCGTCCGCACGGAGTCGCCCCTCGACGTCTCCGCCCCAGTACCGCTTGCACGCATGTGCACCTCGCACGTGAAGCTCACCGTCGGCGATGCGGATCTCCATCCCCGGGAGAGGCGTGCCGACGGTCGTCCGAACCTTGTCGGGCGGCGCTCCCGGCGGGCACGTCGTTACCCCGCCGGCCTCGGACGTACCGTAGTACGCGCTCGCAACTCCTGGCCCGAGCGCACGCTCGGCCCTGGCGATGAGGGTCGAGGGAACCGGGGCACCACCACAGAGGAAGAGGCGCAGCGAGCGCGAACTCCGATGCGCCGCCCTCGACGGCCTCGACGACGTCGAGGAGGAACGGCGTCGGAGCCGCGACGAACGTCCCACCAGAGGAGGCCATGAGCTGTCGCATGGCGTCGACGTCCCAGCCGGAGAGGATCGCCATCGGGCACCCGGCGCGTAGGGCGAGCTGCATCCCGTAGACGAACCCGATCGCGTGGCCCATCGGCGCCGCGACCACGACGACGTCGTCCGGGCCGACATCGTGGCGATCGATCATCGCCTCCACCATCAGGGCGAGCGTCTCCTCGGTGTGGACGGCGCCCTTGGGCGAGCCGGTGGTGCCAGACGTGAACGCCAACCACGCGACATCGTCACGCCGCCGGAGCGCCGGCGCGACCGTCGAGCCGGTGTCCGTGAGGGCTCGCGTGAGGAAGAAGGATCGATCACCGAGAGCTGGCGAAGGCCTTCTCGGCCGCCGCCTCGGCAGGGAGCACGACGAGGCGGGCGTCCGTCTGGTCGCAGATCTCGACGATCTCGCGGCGGAACTGGGCCGGGAGATTGACGAGCACCGCGCCACATACCCGGATCGCGAGCTGCGCGACCACGCAGCCGACGGAATTGGGCAGCGCCGTGACAACCCGGTCACCTTGCCGGACGCCACGATTGCGGAGATCGCCTGCGAGTGCCAACGCGGCGTCGCGCAGCTCGCCAACCGAGACCGCGCCCTCGAGGGAGACGACACCGAGTGCATCGTGGGGGCGCGCCGCCAGGGCCTCCCAGTCCGCCGGTGACGTCTGCGACATGCCGATGGTGGCTACTTCGCCGCAGGTTCTCGAAGCGGTGGCACGAGCTCGGATGCGAAGCGCTCGATCGTGGCAAGTGTCTGCGTCGCCGCCGCCGGGGTCGGATCCATGGCGACGCTCTCCTCGTGCACCATCCCGAGCGCGAGGTGCTCGACCCCCGCGTCGACGAACTCGCGCAACTGCCTGACGCAGGATTCGGGCGTCCCGTGGACGCAGTACTTGTCGACCCACGGAGCGAAATCCTGTCCATACCGCCACGAGAGGTCACGAATCGCAAGCTCCCTGGCTCGCTCGGGGGAATCGTTCATGCTCACGTAGACGAACGCCGACTGCGTGTAGGGCTCGCGCAGCTCCGTGCCGAGCTCGGCGGCCTTCTCTCGCACCTCCTCGAAGGCGGCGCGACAGCGTTCGGCCGAGTACATGTACGGCATGTAGCCGTCCCCGAGCCGCGCCGCACGCGAGATGGCGGCGTTGCTCCGCCCGGCGAGCCAGATCGGCGGGCCGCCCGGCTGCAACGGCTTCGGATCCATCCAGACGTCGTCCAGCTGGTAGATCTCACCGTCGTAGGAAAATCGCTCCTCGGTCCAGTACAGACGCATGATCTCGATCGTCTCTGCCGTCCTCCGCCCCCTGCGCTCCATCGGGACGCCGCACGCTTCGAACTCCTTGGGGAAGTCTCCACCGACGCCGGCGACGACGACGAGCCGTCCTCCGGACATCCGATCCACGCTTGCCAGCTCCTTCGCGAGGATCGTCGGGTGGCGAAGCGTGACCATGATCGCGGCCGGGCCGATCGTGATCCGGTTCGTGACGGCCGCCATACCCGCGAGGACGGGGATGCAATCGAGGATCGGCCGATGGAAGACGATGTGCTCGCCGGTCCAGAGGGAGTCGAATCCGAGCTCCTCGACCGCCTGGTAGCACTCGGTCGGCCACCAGACACCGCCGCAGGTCACACCGACCTCGGCCATCAGGCACCTCCCCCTGGCGGCGCACTCGCACGGCGGTCGACGCAGTATCTCTCGACCTTCTCGACGTCGACGTCGACTCCCAGTCCCGGTGCGTCGTTCAGGAGCAGCGACCCGTTCTCGAAGGCGAAGGGGGCGGCGACGACGTCGTCCTGGAAGTAGCGCCCGGCCGTCCTCGTCGAGAACGCTCCCGCCGGGGCATTCACCGGGATCACGCTCGGCAAGCAGCTCTGCCGGCGAGGCCAGAGCAACGTGGAGGTTCGCGGCGTTGCCGATGCCGAGCTCGAGCGCACCGTTGAGGTCGTGGGGTATCCGCGCGGCGGCCGCGATCGTGCAGACGGCCCTCGCCGGTGCGATCCCGCCCGGCTTGCCGACGTAGACCGAGAAGAGGTCGACGGCACGGCGCCGGACGAGGTCGAGCGCGTCCGCCGGCGTCCAGCACGACTCGTCTGCCATCAGCGGCAGCGGGGACGACAGCCTCAGCTCCTCGAGCACGGCGACGTCGAGGGTCGGCTGCTCGACGAGATTCGCGCCGGCGTCTGCCAGGGCCTCGAGCGTGCGACGCGCGAGCGCGCGCGTCGGGTAGCCGCCGTTCGCGTCCACGCGCAGCAGGACGTCGCTCCCGAGCTCGCGGCGGAGGGCGCCGATCAGCTCGATGTCGCGAGCGGGATCCTGGCCTCCCTTGACCTGGAGCGCCGTGACGCCGTCATCGATCGCGGTGATCCCCTCGCGGAGCGCCTCGTCGACGGGCATCAGGCCGATCATGTGCGCCACCGGGACGGCGGTGCGCGCAGCGCCACCGAGCAGGTCGTAGACCGGGACGCCGAGTGCCTTGCCCACGAGATCGTGGACGGCGATGTCGACGAGCGCCTTCGCGTAGGGATTGCCGACGACGAGGTCGTCGAGTCGCGCGGAGAGCTCACCGAGCTCGAGCTCGTTCTCCAGCAACCAGGGCGCGAACTGCTCGTGCACGATGGCGGTCACGCCGGAAGATGTCTCCCCGTGGCGCCGCCCGTCGTAGCTACCCCAGTCGCGGAGCGCAACGATCTCACCCCACCCCTCGATGCCCCCGGCCCGGATCCGGATCAGGACGAACTCCCCGAGGGGTCGGCTGAGCGAGAGCCAACGGAAGTCCGTCCGCGAGGGAACGCTGATCGTGAACGTCTCCAGCTGTTCGAGCTTCAGTCTCATGCGCTACCCACTTCGATGTCGAGGATGAGGTTGCCCAGGTCGTCGACCGCGGCAGTCGCGAACGACGGAATCAAGGTCGTGGTGTCGAGCTGGTGTACCACAGCAGGCCCGGCGAACCTCGCTCCTACGGCGAGCGTGTCGCGATCGTAGACAGGAGTGGGGACGCGGCCGACGCTCGAGGTCGTAAACGAGGCGTTCGCCGACGGGCTCTGCGCCGCCGTCCGCGTTGGGCTTCTGCTCGGTGGCCCGGCGCTCGAGCTCCGCGCGCGCCGCCACCCGCACGGTCACCACCTCGCACGGGTCGTCCGGGCTCGAGAATCCGTACGACCGCTCGTGCAGCTGGTGGAACCGGGCCAGGAGCGCTTCCACGGCAGCCTGGTCGAGCAGCCCGGCTCCGAGCCCGACCGCGACCTCGTACGCCTGGCCCACGTACCGCACCTCGCAGCTCCGCTCGAACGTGACCTCCGCTCCGGCGATCCCGCCGTCGGCGGCAAACTCCGCCCGTGCTTCCTCCTCGAGCATCTCGAGGGCGGTGTTCATCGCGCTCGCCAGGGCGGGATCGTCGCTCGCCCGCACATCGCTGAAGGAGTAGTCGAGACGCACGTCCGAGCCAAGGAAACCCAGGGCCGAAAGCGTGCCGGGGTGCGCCGGCACGATCACCGTCCGCATGCCCAACCGACGCGCCACCTCGGCGGCGTGCAATGGCCCGGCTCCGCCGAAAGCGATCAGTGCGTAGTCGCGCGGGTCGTCACCGCGCTCGCGCAGAGCCACCCGCGTCGCACGCTCCATCGCCGCGTTCGCGACCTCGATCACCCCGGCGGCGGCCGCATCGAGCTCCATCGAGAGCGGCCCGGCGAGACGCCCACGCACCACGTCCCGGGCAGCGTCGCCTTGCAGCGAGAGGCGACCGGCGAGCGAGAACGACTCGGTCAGCCGGTCGAGACGAGCTGGCAGTCGGTCACGGTCGGCTCGGTGCCACCCCGGCCGTATGCCGCCGGCCCCGGATCGGATCCCGCGGACTCGGGGCCGACTCGCAGCGCTCCGGCCGCGTCGAGCGAGGCGATCGAGCCGCCTCCGGCGCCGATCGAGTGAACCTCGATGCTCGGGATCCTGATCGGGAGGTCACCGATCGAGAGCTCGGTCGTCGAGCGAGCCTCATAGTCGCTGATGATCGAGACGTCGGTGCTCGTGCCGCCCATATCGAAGCCGATCACGTTCGGGCGCTCGAGCGCGCGGGCGAGCTCGACGCACGCAACGACGCCGCCGACCGGGCCAGAGAGCGCGAGCGTCACCGGCCGGGCTCGGGCCGCTCGCGGCGTCAGCGCTCCGCCGTTCGACTGCATCACGAACAGGGCCGCGTGCTCGGACACCTCGCGCAGCCCGCTCTCGAGCTTGACGATGTATTCGTCGATCAGTGGCATCAGCGACGCGTTCAGGGTCGTCGTCGACGTCCGCTCGTATTCCCGCAGCTCCCGTGAGAGCTCCGACGACGCGCACACGAACCAGCCGTTTTGCTCGCGTAGGATCGCGGTCATTGCACGCTCGTTCGTCGGGTCGCGGTACGAGTGGAGGAACACGACCGCCACGGACTCGACCCCGTTCTCGTGGATCGTGCGCGCAAGATCCGCCGCCGCCGCGGCGTCGAGCGCGACGAAGTCGGCGTCACGCACCCCGACCCGCTCGCGCACCTCGTAGCGGAGCTCTCGGGGAACGAGCGGGACAGGCGCCTCGATGAAGGGGTCGTAGAGCTCTGTCCGCCAGTGGCGGGCGATCTCCAGCACGTCCCGGAAGCCCTCGGTCGTGATCAGCGCCGTCTTCGCGAGCCGCCGCTCGATGATGGCGTTCGTCGCAAGCGTCGTGCCGTGCAGGAGCAGCCGCACATCATTCAACGGGACGCCGAACTCGTCCGAGAGGGCATGAAGGCCGGCGAGCACGCTCGAGGCCGGCTCGGCGCGCGACGACGGCACCTTCAGGTGCCGCAGCCGGTTGTCCGGCCCACCGACGGCGACCACGTCCGTGAACGTGCCGCCGATGTCGACGCCGACGATCCAGGACGCGCTCACCGGGCACCACTCCCGACCGCGACGAAGCCATACTCGCGCTCGGCGGCTTCCGGCGAGATCTTGCCCTGGGCCACGTCGCGGGCCAGAGCGTCCCGGTCGCGCTCGCGCGGATCTCCGAGCCCGCCGCCACCCTGCGTCAGGATCGTGACCCTGTCTCCTGCGAAGAGCTGGATCCCGAGCGTCTTGCCGGGCAACTCCCGCTCCACTCCCTCGTGCTCGACGATGATCTTGGCGGCCGCCCCCGGCAGGCCGCCGTGCAGCCCTGGCGGCGGAAACTTGATCCGGTCGAACTGCGACGAGAGCTCGCAATCGATCATGACCTCGAACGACCTCTCGGCACCGAGCCCACCGCGCCACTTCCCGGCGCCACCCGAGTCCGGTCGCAGCCGGTAGCTGAGCAGCCGCAGGGGGAACTCGTTCTCGACGAGCTCGATCGGGTTGTTGGCCAGGTTGTGGATCCCGGCCGAGAGGCAGTCGGGGCCGTCCATGCCCGTCCGGCCTCCCCAGCCACCGACCTCGATCTCGAACTGCACGTTCGCGCGGCCCGCGTCGTCATACGCCGAGAGCACGTAGACGTTCGAATTGCCGTAGTAGGGCGCCATCGCGCGCTCCGGCAACGCGAGCGCGAGGGCAGACATGACGACGTTCGCGATCCGGTGCGTGATCACGTTGCGCCCCACGACCGGAGCAGGCGAGAGAGGGTTGACGACCGTTCCCTCCGGTGCAACAACCCGGATCGGCCTGTAGGCGCCGTCGTTCGGGGGAACGCCCGGGTCGAGGATCGCCGTGACGGCGTAGTAGACCGCCGACTCGGTGGAGGCGATCGGGCAGTTGATCGGGCCCCGCGTCTGCACGGACGTCCCGGTGAAGTCGACGACGAGCGAGTCCCCGTCACGCCGGATCGAGACGCAGATCGGCACCGGCTCGTCCTCGAGCCCGTCGCCGTCGACGATGTCCTCAGCGGTGAACGCCGCGTCGGGCAGCGTCGCGATCGCGGTCCGCATTCGCTTCTCGGAGAGGGCGACGAGCTCCTGGGTGCCCGCGAGCAGCGAGGCAGCGCCGTAGCGTCGGGCGACGCGCTCGACCTCCGAGCCCCCGATCGACAACGCCGCGATCTGCGCGCGGATGTCGGCGAGCGTCTTGCGCGGCACCCGGATGTTCGCCTCGAGCAGGGGGAAGAAGATCTCGTTCGGGACGCCCCCTTCCATGATCCGCATCGGAGGGAGCCGGATTCCCTCCTGGTAGATCTCGGTCGCGTCGGCTGCGTAGCTCGCGGGCCCACGGCCGCCGACGTCGAGATGGTGGGCGAGGGTGCCGGTGATCGCCACGAGCACACCGTCGACGAACACGGGTGCGAACGTCTGGATGTCGGGGAGGTGCTGGCCGCCGGAATAGGGATCGTTGGTGGCGTACACGTCACCCGACGCCCCACTCCTCGACCGGGAACCGGACGAGGATCGTCCGCAGAGCGCGCGTCATCGAGTTGAGATGCATCGGGATCCGCGTCGACTGGGCCGTGATCCCGCCGGTGACATCGAAGACGGCCGTCGAGTAATCGAGCATCTCGCGTACGACCTGCGACTGGGCGGAGCGCTCGATCACCGTCGCCATCTGCTCGGCGGCTGCGGCCAACCCGTGGCGGATCACCTCCAGCGTGATCGCGTCCGGCACCGACCGCGCGGGTTGGGTCTCCTCCATGCTGGTATCCAGTATACCGCTATCCTTCCGACTCAATGAGTTCCGCTCCGGGCCAGATAGAGATCCCTCCCTCGTATCCGGAGATCGTGCGCCGAATTCTCGAAAAGGAGATCATCGAGGGCCGCCTGGCGGCCGGCGAGCGCCTCTCGGAGCACGAGCTCGCGGGTCGACTCGGTGTCAGCCGCACACCGGTCCGCGAGGCGATGCGGGCACTCGAAGCACAGGGGCTGATCATTCGCCACCGCGGCAAGGGGTCGTTCGTCGCACGCCTCACCACCCGGTCCGAGGCCGAGGCTCTGTACGAGACGCGGGCCGCACTCGAGGGATTCCTCACCGGACGCGCAGCCGAGAACATGTCGGACGCCGACATCGCGAGGCTCGCGGAGCTCACGGAGGCGTTTCAGGGCCGCTGTTCCGCACAGCGGGGACGATCGTGGCGAGGTGATCGAGATCGACTCCGCGCTCCACTGGCATATCTACGATGCGGCCGGCTCGGAGCTCTCTTCGATCGTACGGAGCTACTGGGGCAGGCTGTCACGGGAGCTGTACGACCGCGCGTACCTGGGCGGGTCGCCGGCCCGGTTCGGACAGCAACACGAGGAGATCCTCGCGGCTCTGGCTGCCCGCGACAGCTCTGCCGCCCGGTCCGCGATGGAACGGCACATCCGCAGCGGGTGGGAAGTCGTGGAGAGTAGCTTTGATGAAGTAGAAACGTGCTGAGAGGCGAAGTCGCAACGGTGGCGCAGCTCCTCCGAGGAGGTGCGCGGCGCGCACCCGAACGGGTGGCGATCCGCACCGGCGAGGGGGCGATCACGTTCGCGGAGCTCGACCGGCGCACCGAGTCGCTCGCCCGTTTCCTGCAGGCACACGTCGCGGCCGAGGAGCGCATCGGCATCTTCTGCTCCAACCGCACCGAATGGGTGGAGAGCTACATCGCAGCCCACAAGGCGGGAATTCCTGCCGTCCCCATCAACCACCGCTACCGCCGGCGCGAGCTCGGGCACATCCTCCGGGACGCACGCCTCGGCCTCGTCATCCACGACGACACGGCCCGTGACGACGTAGAGGTTCAGCGCATACTCTCCGAGATCGACACGCTCGCGGTCGGACCGGCCTACGAGGAGGCAGCGACCGGCCCGCCCGAGATCGTCGCGCCAAGGCAGACCGACGAAGACGTGATCGTCTACACGTCCGGCACGACCGCCCTGCCGAAGGGAGTCGTCTATACGAGGGATACGCAGGTGACGTCGGTCCTGGTGCCGCAGCTGATGGCCGGCTACGACCCGTCCGACCACTTCCTCCTGTTCACTCCACTGGCGCATCGCGCGACCCAACCGCTCTTGCTCTGCGCTCTCTTCATGGGCGCGACCACCGATCTTCTCGAGCGGTACAGCCCCGGCGCCCTCGTCGACGCCGTTCGCGACCGCGGCGTGACGGTGCTGGTTGGCGTCCCGACCGCGCTCAGAGATCTCCTCGCGCTCCGGCACACCGAGGTGCTCGAGCCCCTCGAGGGTGTGCGGCACGTCCTCATGACGGGCGAGACGGTAGGTGCGGAGCTTCTGGCCGAGATCATCTCCCTGTTCCCGAACGCGCGCTTCAGCAGTGCGTACGGAAGCACCGAGGCCGGGCTCGTGACCTGGCTCGATCACGAGTACCAACTCTCCCACTCGCGCTCCTGCGGACGCTTGCTCCCGGGCGTCGAGGTGCGCCTCGTGGACGCTGACGGACAGCGACGCCGCCATCGGCGAGCCGGGCGAGACGCTCGTCCGAGCCGGAAGGCCCGGCACGTACACGGTCGCCGCCGGCTATCTCGGCCCCGCCGGCGTGGAGTCGTTCGTGGACGAGGACGGCTGGTACCACACAGGCGATGTGGCGGTCACCGACGAGGACGGCTTCTTCGTCATCGTGGACCGGATGAAGGACATGATCCTCTCCGGCGGAATGAACATCTCCTCGAAGGAGGTCGAGGAAGTCGTCGCGTCGCATCCCGACGTCCGAGAGGTCGCGGTCACCGGCGAGCCCGACCCACGGTTCGGGGAGAAAGTGGTGGCGTGGGTGGTTCGGCAGCCAGGGTCGAACGTGCAGGCGGACGCGATCATCTCCTTCGCCGCATCCCACGCCGCGTCGTACAAGAAGCCGAGCGTCGTCAACTTCGTCGATGCTCTGCCCCGCTCTGCAACGGGCAAGGTGCTGAAGCGCACCCTGCGAGACGGCGTCGTACCAGCCGCCCTACAAGAAGGAGCCCAATGAACGTCGACGACCTCGTGGCTATCGATATCCACACGCACGTGAAGATCCCGATGCACGGAGAGGAGGATCCACTCACACGCGCGCAGCGACTCGAGGCAACGAAGATGTTCAAGGCAGACATCGATACCGCCGTGACCGCGCAGGACGTCGTCGACTACTACCGCGAGCGGAAGATGGCGGCTGTCGTCTTCGGGGTCGACAGCGCAGCCGGGACAGGGGAGGTGCCGATCGCGAACGAGGAGGTCGCAGAGATCGCGGCGGCCAATCCTGACGTCCTGATCCCCTTTGCGAGCATCGATCCGTGGAAAGGCAAGGCGGGTGCGCGTGACGCCCGCCGGCTGATCGAGCACCACGGCATCAAGGGCTTCAAGTTTCACCCCAACATGCAGGCGTTCTTCCCGAACGATCGGCACGCCTACCCGCTCTACGAGGCGATCGCCGAGGCCGGGTTGCCGGCGCTGTTTCATACCGGCCAGAGTGGAATCGGCATGGGCCAGCGAGCGGGAGGCGGGATCAGGCTGAAGTACTCCAACCCGATGTACGTCGACGACGTCGCGGTCGACTTCCCCGAGATGCCGATCGTGCTCGCCCATCCCTCGGCGCCCTGGCAGGAGGAGGCGATCGCCGTCGCCATGCACAAGCCGCAGGTCTACATCGACCTCTCCGGCTGGTCGCCGAAGTACTTCCCGGCGACCCTCGTCCACCACGCCAACACCCTCCTCAAGGAAAAGGTGCTCTTTGGCTCGGACTTCCCGTTCATCACGCCCGAGCGCTGGCTGGCCGACTTCGAGCAGGCCGGGTTCCGCGACGAGGTAAAGCCGCTGATCCTGAAAGAGAACGCGATGCGCCTTCTCGGGCTCGGGAAAGGGAGCGAGAGATGACGGGGATGTACTTCGAGGACTTCGAGGTCGGTGCGACGTTCTCGACCACCGCACGCACGATCACCGAGTCGGATGTGATGAGCTTCGCCGGGCTCTCCGGCGACTTCAACCCGCTCCACGTCGATCGTGAGTTCTGCAAGTCCGGCCCGTTCGGTGAGCCGATCGCGCACGGCCTGCTGGTGCTCTCGATCGCCTCGGGCCTCGGCGTGCAGACCGGCATCTTCACGGGCACGAACCTCGCATTTCTCGGTCTCGAGGACTGGAGGTTCACCGGCGCCGTGAAGTTCGGTGACACGATCAGGATGGAGTCGACGGTGCTCGAGACGCGCCGGACGAGCAAGGGCGATCGGGGAGTCGTCCGGATCAAGCAGGAGATCAAGAACCAGAATGGAGAAGTCGTCCAGACGGGCGTCTTCGTGTCGCTCATGGCCGCCCGTACGTCGGGCGAGGACAAGGGAGGAACCTAGGTGTCTGGAGTCGATGGTCGGAGCATTGTCGTCACCGGAGCGGGCGGCGGCCTCGGGCGGCGGCATGCGCTGATGCTCGCAGCCCACGGTGCGCGCGTCGTGGTGAACGACCTCGGGGTAGCGCTCGACGGATCGGGCGCCGAGCGTTCGGCCGCCGACGCGGTCGTCGCGGAGATCCTGGAGGCCGGCGGTGAGGCCGTGGCGAGCCACGACGACGTCGCCACGGAAGCGGGCGGAGGCACCGTCGTACAACGTGCGATCGACGCCTTCGGGCAGATCGACGGTGTCGTCAACAACGCCGGCATCCTGCGCGACCGCACCTTCCACAAGATGTCCGGCGAGGAATGGGACGCGGTCATCAAGGTGCACCTCTATGGCACGTACAACGTCACTCGGGCTGCCATGCCACACTTCCGGGACCAGAGTTATGGACGCATCGTCGTCACGACGTCCGTCACGGGCCTCTACGGCAACTTCGGGCAGGCGAACTACGGCGCCGCAAAGCTCGGCCTCGTCGGACTGATGAACACCCTTGCCATAGAGGGTCAGAAGCAGAACGTTTTCGCCAACGCCGTCTCGCCACTCGCGGTCACGCGAATGTCGGAGGGAATCCTCGACGAAGCACACGATCCCGACTTCGTCTCCGCGCTGGTCGTCTACCTCTCGAGCGAGGAGTGCGAGGTTACCGGCGAGATCATCCATGCAGCGGCCGGCCGATACTCGCGTGTGCGCTACGCCGAGTCGCTCGGGGTCAGCTTCCAGGCGGTCCCCTCACAGGCAGAGCTCCGGGCGCAGTGGAGTGATGTGATGGAGATGACCGACGCCCGTGTCGCGCCGGCGACCGGAGCACCGCCGGAATAGCTGGTCCGCCGGCGCGGTCGGGCAGACGGGCTATTCGCCGAGGCCAGCGATCTCGGGGTCGAGCACGAGCACGGTGCGGGCACCTTCGCCCCGCCGAAGGCGGTCGAGGGCAGCGTTGACCCCGTCGAGATCGGACACGTGCGAGACGACATCGGAGAGGTCGAGCTCGCCCGAGACCGCGAGCGCGGCGAGGTCAGGCAGGTCGGCGGCCGGGTCGCCCGAGCCGTAGTACGAGCCTCGGATGCCCTTGTCCGAGAGGAAGTCGATCGCCGGGAGCGAGACCTCGACGCCGGCAGGCGCGAGGCCGACGACAACGGCGGTCGCAGCCGGCCGAATGAGGTCCCACGCGAGCCGGATCGTCTCGGGACGGCCGACGACCTCGAAGGCGTGATCGACGCCGCCGGCGCTCAACACCCGCACGGCTTCGAGCGGGTCGACCGTGGACGCATCGACGACGTCCGTCGCGCCACGGCGCCGCGCGATCTCGAGCTTGGCCGGATCGCGGTCGATCGCGATCAGCGGCCGGGCGCCTGCGAGAGCAGCCGCCGCGACGACCTGCAGGCCGACGCCGCCGCAGCCGATCACCGCGACGCTCTCCCCCTCGCCGACGCGCCCGACATTCCGAACTGCGCCGAAGCCCGTCATGACCCCACAACCGAGAAGCGCCGCCTGCCACAGCGGCAGGTCGTGCGGCAGCGGGACGGCACCGTGACCGTCGACGACTGCCTGCTCGGCGAAGCACGCGGTCATCAGGCCGTGCTGCAGCACGGTCCCGTCCGGTAGTCGCAACCGCGAGGTTCCGTCCATCAGCATGCCTTTCGCGCCGTTCTCGCCCGCCGGCACGCACATGTTGAACCGCCCCGCGTCACACGCCGGGCACGCGCGGCAGGAGGGGACGAACGAGAACCCGACCGGGTCGCCGACCGCCACGTGAGCGACACCGTCGCCGATCTCCTCCACGATTCCCGCCCCCTCGTGCCCGAGCACCATCGGCCACCGGCCCGCGCCGAGGCGCCCGTCGACGAGGTGCAGGTCGGAGTGGCAGACACCGGCAGCTGCAACTCTGACACGAACCTCGCCGGCCTTCGGAGGGTCGAGCTCGACCTCCTCGACGACGACCCTACCCGGCTCGTGCAACACCGCGGCCCGGACGCGCATCAGCCGATCCGCCACTGCTCGAGCGCCTCGAGGTCGGGCGTGACACCGAGCCCAGGGCCGCTCGGCGGCGCGATCGAGCCGTCCGGAGCAATCGTGAGCGGCGCGGGCAGCAGCCAGTCGCGCCGCTCCGCCGACCAGGCCGGAGGATCGAACGGCACCTCGACGAACGGCACCGTCGAAAGGGCGAGCGCGGCATGCAGATTGACGAGCAGGCCGTACCCGTTCGACCACGTGTGCGGCGACCACGCTCGCCCCGCGAGATCCGCCAGTGCAGCCGCTCGCCGGCAACCGCCGATCCCGAGCGACAGGACGACGTCGCACTGCAGCACGTCGATCCCCCCTCGGAGGACGAGATCGCGCGCTTCCTGCGCGGAGCGCACCATCTCCCCCGCCGCCAGCCGGAGGCTCGTCAGCCGGCGAAGCGCGGCGTAGCCCTCGACGTCGTCCGTCCGCAACGGCTCCTCGAGCCAGTAGACACCGAGCGGCTCGAGCGCCCGCGCGACCTGGGCGGCCGTCGCAACGTCCCAGCGCGGCTCGAGGTCGCCAGGCATCCGCCAGCCCTGGTTCGCGTCGACCATGATCTCGAGGTCGTCGCCCACGGCGCCACGAACAGCCTCGACGACAGCCACATCGGCGCGCCAGTCGGCATGGTGAAAGCGAATCTTGACCGCCCGCACTCCCGCGTCTCGGAGCGCAACGCACCGCCGGGCTCGCTCGTCAGGCTCGACCAGCTCACCGCTCGACGCGTACGCGAGGAGTCGCTCCGAGCGGCCACCGAGGAGCCTCCACAACGGTTGCCCGCATGCCTTTCCGACGAGATCCCAGACGGCTGCCTCGGCCGTCCAGGGACGACCGCCGTGGAAGTCGACCGTCTCGCAGAGCTCGCGGACGATCTCCGTCCGGGTCGGATCGAGACCGACGAGAAACGACGAAAGCTGGTCACGGTCGGGGAGCGCGTCGCCGCTCGCCCAGCCGGAGAGCCCCTCGTCGGTGTGCACCCCGACGAGGGTGGCGACCTGATGATCGCGTGGAATCGGATCCCACGCCGCACGGAACGGCGGGTCGAAATCGACGCGATAGCGCCGCGTCTCGACCGACGTGATCCGCATCAGTTGCCGCCGTAGAAGGGGTTCTGCAACGCGTCACGTGCCTCGACGAGCCTCGCCGCAGCCGCCGGATCGCGACCCTCGACGCACACGCCGATCGCCTTGCGTACGGCCGCACGGTTGGACTCGCGCACCGCCGTCTCGTCGGTAGCGCCCGGCGCGACCCAGACGGAAACGAGGACGTAGAGATCACCGGTCGCCTCGATCAGGCCGTCGGCGACGGCGTCGAGCACGCCCTGGCCGATCCCGAGCTGTGCCGCACCCCAGGTGATCGTCTGATGGAGGTCATCGGTCGCCGTCGCCTTGTTCATCATCAGCGTCGGCGGCCAGATCGGCTCGTACTCGGCCGGCGTCGGCCCCACGCAGCACAGGACCGGCGTGTGCCCCGGTGACGGCTGCGCGAACATCGTCAGCGCCGCGGCGGCGGTCGCACTGCCGCGGCGCGCGAGCACGACGTTGACATGGCTTCCGTTCGGCGCCGTGCCGCCCCAGCCCTCGCCGACGCGGCCGTCCAGCTCATCGAGGTTCATCGTTCTCCCTTGCAGTGTCGCGGTTGCTCACGTGTTGAGATCGAGTACGACCCGTAATGCCTCGCCACTCCGCATCAGCTCGAACCCGAGGCCGACCTCGTCGAGGGACAGGTGGTGCGAGACGAGCCGATCGAGGGGAAGCCGTCCCGCCTGATAGAGCGCGAGCGTCGTACCGAAGTCGCGCTCCGGTCGCGACGAGCCGTAGATCGACCCGAGAACCCGCCGCTCCATTCGCGGGATCGAGAGAGCAGGGAGCGTCAAGGTCGCGTCCTCTCGGGGGATCCCGATCAGCACCGCCGCGCCCCGAGCGCGCGTCGCGAGGAATGCCGCCGTCATCGCCTCCGGCCGCCCGGTCGCCTCGATTGCGTAGTCGACGCCTCCATCGGAGGCATCGCGGATCAGCTCGGCCGTTGCCTCGGCCGATCCGGCCCAGAGCACGGTGTCGGAGGCGCCGAACGTGCGCGCCATGTCGAGCTTCGTCGCCGCCGCATCGACGGCGATCACCGGCTCCGCGCCGACCGCCACCGCGGCCATGAGGGCCGACAGCCCGACACCGCCGCAACCGATGACCGCGACGCGATCACCCGGACGCACCCCGGCCGTCCGCCAGACGGCGCCGACGCCCGTCGTGACCGCACAGCCGACGAGACCCGCCACATCGAACGGGACGTCCCGGGGAATCGGAACGCACGACTTCTCCGGCACGACGCACGCCTCGGCGAACGTCGAGAGAAACGAGTAGTGATACACCGGCTCGCCCGAGCGAGAGAGACGCGTCGTGCCGTCCATCAGCCCACCCGTCCCCATCGCGGGCCAGGCAGCGGAGCAGAGCTGAGGGAGGTCGCGCAGGCATTCTCCGCAGGAGCCGCACGACGGCGCCCACGACAGGGCGACGTGGTCGCCGACGGCCACCCGGGTCACGCCCGCCCCGATCGCCTCGACGACGCCGGCTCCCTCGTGTCCGAGCACCGCGGGACAGCGCGTCTCGGCCGTGCCGTCGATCGCGTTGAAATCCGAATGGCAGACGCCACTCGCGGCGAGCCGCACGAGAACCTCGGCAGGGCCCGGCGGAGCGAGGTCGAGGTCATGGACCTCGAGGGCGCCTCCCGTGTGCTCGAGGACGGCGGCGCGGATCTTCACGAGGAAGTGATCACCGGTAGCGGCGGCGTCCCGTCGCCCTGCAGAGACCGCAGCTCGTCGAGCGGGATGTGGCAGCGCATCAGGTGGTTCTCCTCGACCTCGACGAGCGGCGGCTCGACGTCGTCGCAGATCGGACCGACACGGCGCGGACAACGGTTGTGGAAGACGCAACCCGAGGGAGGATCTGCGGCGCTCGGGATGTCGCCCTCGAGCTTGATCCGCTCGCGCCCCCCACCGTCGATCGTCGGGACGGCCGAGAGGAGCGCCTCGGTATACGGGTGGTGCGGGCCGTCGAAGACGACGTCGGCCGGACCGATCTCCATCAGCCGTCCGAGGTAGAGGACCGCGATCCGATCGGAGATGTACCTCACGACCCCGATGTCGTGGCTGATGAAGAGGTAGGAGACCCCGCGCTCGGCCTGCAGCTCGACGAGCAGGTTGAGAATCGCCGCCTGAACGGAGACGTCGAGCGCGCTCGTCGGCTCATCACACACGACGAGCCGCGGATCACCGGCGAAAGCGCGCGCGATGGCAACCCGTTGCTTCAGGCCACCCGACAGCTGCACGGGCTTCTGCGTCAGGGTCCGCTCGGTGATTCGAACCCGCCCGGCGAGATCGTGCAACTTGTCGTCCGCGGCCTTACCGCCGATGCCCGCGAGCTTCTTCATCGATCGGAGCAGGATGCGTTGCACCGAATGGCGCCGGTTGAGCGCGGAGTCCGGATTCTGGAACACGATCTGGAGCGAGCGCAGGTCGTCCCTCGTCCGCTTCTGGTAGAGCGGCGCAAGGGCACGCGAGTCGAGCTCGACGGCGCCCGAGCTCGGCGCGATGATGCCGAGCAGCGCACGGGCGAGTGTCGTCTTGCCGCTGCCCGACTCGCCGACGAGCCCCAGCGTCTCACCCGGCCAGATCGCGGCGCTGACGCCGACGAGTGCGTTGATCTCCGCACCGCGCTGCTGGAACACCTTGCCGAGATCGTCGAACTTGAGCAACGGGCTCGCGTCTCGGTCCACCTCCGGCAGCGCAAGGTCGGCCGCCATCTCACGCGGAAGGCTCTGCGCGCGCTCGTGATAGAAGCAGCGCGCACTGTGAGCGGCGCCGATGCTCTCGAGCGCGGGCTCCTCCTCCCGGCAGCGGTCGTCCGCAAACGCGCAGCGGTCGGCGAAGACACAGCCCGAGATGGTGGCGCCGAGGCTCGGCAGGAACCCCGGAATGGTGTCGAGCCGGCCCCGGTCCTTGCGCACACCCCCACGTGGCGTGCAGCGCAGGAGGCCGACGGTGTACGGGTGACGCGGATCCTGGAGCACGGTCTCGACGGGGCCTTCTTCGACCAGGCGGCCGGCATACAGCACGCCGACGCGGTCACACATCTTCGAGATGACCCCGAGGTTGTGACTGATGAAGAGCACGGCCGTGTGCAGTTGCTCCTGGAGGTTCGCAACGAGCTCGAGCACCTCGGCCTCGACCGTCGCGTCGAGGCCGGTGGTCGGCTCGTCGAGGATCAGGAGTGACGGGCTCTTGGCAAGGGCCATCGCGATCACCACGCGCTGCTGCATCCCACCCGAGAGCTGGTGTGGGTAGCGGCCCATGACGGAGCCCGGGTCGGCGATCTGCACGGTCACGAGCGCCTCCCGAGCCTTCTCGACTGCCTCGCGGCGCGAGACGCCGAGCACGGTGAACGCCTCCGCGACCTGGGCGCCGATGCGCATGCCCGGATTCAGAGCAGAGCCCGGGTTCTGGTAGACCATCGAGACCGTACGCGCGTGGTACTCACGAAGTCCCTTGCTGCCGAGCCCGAGGACGTCCACGCCGGCCACGGAGACGCTGCCGCCCGTGATGCGACCGTTGCGCGGCAGGTAGCGAACGATGCCGAGGGCGGCCGTCGACTTGCCGCAGCCCGATTCGCCCACGAGACCGTAGGAGCGGCCTCGCTCGATCTCGAACGAGACGCCTCGGAGGACGGGCCGATCGACGCCGCGAACGGTGTACACGAGCTCGAGATCCGAGACCGAAAGAGCCTTCTCGACGACCTCTGTTGTCGTTGCAGCGATCTCGGTCACCGCTCGTACACCTCGCGAATCCCGTCGGCGACGAGGTTCACGGCGACCACGAGGCTCGCGATCGCAAGCGCCGGGAACAGGGTCATCCACCAGTAGGGGTCGATCAGCGTCCAGTACTGGTTGATCTGCGCAGCCCAGTCCGGCGAGGGCGGCGGCACGCCGAAGCCGATGAACGTCAGCGAGGCAACGGTGAAGATCGCATATCCGAGCCGCACCGTGAACTCGACCACGACCGGCGACATCACGTTCGGCAGGATCTCCTGATACATGATGTAGCTCGCCCGCTCACCGCGAAGCCGCGCCGCCTGCACGTAGTCGAGCTCGGCTTCCGTGAGCACGGCGGCGCGAACGGTCCGCGAGACGACCGGCGCGAAGATCAGCCCGATCACGAGGACGACGACCCACGTTCCCGACCTCCCGACCGCGGTCACGATCAGGATCGACGTCACGATCAGCGGGAGCGACAGCACGGCGTCGATGAAGCGGCTCGCGACATCGTCGACGAGCCCACGGAGGTACCCCGTGAACAGGCCCAGGATCGTGCCGAGCACAGTGCCGAGCAACGTCGCAGCGGGTGCGATCAGGAGGATGTTCCGCGACCCGGCGAGGACGCGGGAGAAGACATCGCGGCCGTTCGTGTCGGTGCCGAACGGGTGGCCCCACTCGGGCTTCATGCTCGGCGGGAACTGGTTGTCGAAGATCGGGTCGTACGGGGCAACGAGCCGGGGAAACAGCGCGCAGAAGACCCAGAAGGCGAGCACGATCGCCCCGACGATCACGGTCGGCGAGCGCAGGAGCAGCCGCATGCGCTCGGCGCGTGCGATCCGTGCCTCGGAACGCGCGGGGACTGCCGCGGGGGTCGCATCGGTCGTGGTCACTCCATGCTCCCGAACCTGATTCGCGGATTGAGGACCGCATAGAGGAGATCTGCGATCAGGGTCACGGTGAGGTAGACGATGCCCACGACGAGGACGCCGGCGGTGAGCAGCGGGAGATCCTTCTGTCGCGCCGCTTCGTAGATGAGGCTGCCGACGCCCTGGTAGTTGAACAGCACCTCGACGACGACGAGTCCCCCGACGAGATAGCCGACCTGGACGGCGACGACCGCGATCGTCGGCAGGAGAGCGTTGCGGAGAACATGCCGTCGGATCACGACAGACGGAGCGAGGCCCTTGAGGTGTGCCGTCCGCGCATAGTCACTGTCGAGCGCCTCGATCATCGAGGCACGGGTGATCCGCGCGATGTAGCCGAGCAGCACGAGCGTGAGGGTGAACGCCGGCAGGAGGAGATACTCGAACTGCGTCGCGATGCTCGCCCCCTCTTCCGCCTGGGCCGTCACGGGGAGCCATCCCAGCCAGATCGAGAAGACGAGGATGAGGAAGATCCCCGAGACGAACTCGGGCATGGCGGAGAACGAGAGGCCCGCCGTCGTGATGCTCTTGTCCGTTGCCCGCCCGTATCGGAGCGCTGCGACGATTCCGGCGAGGATCGAGAGCGGCACGCAGATGATGAAAGCGACGAAGGCGAGCTTGAACGAGTTGGCGAGCGCCGGCCCGAGCAGGTCCCAGGCAGGCACCTGCTTCGTCAACGAGGTGCCGAGGTCGCCGTGGAGGAGACCGCCCGCCCACTCCCTGTACTGCGCGACGATCGACCGATTGGTGCCGAGCTGCTCGTTGAGGGCGTCGACGGACTCCTGTGCCGCGAACGGGCCGAGCACGGCCCGACCGACGTTCCCCGGCAAGATCGTCGACACGGCAAAGACGATCACGCTGAGAAGCACCAGCGTGATCAGCGCGAGGCCGATGCGTTTTGCGACGTAACGGGTCAACGTATCGGCCGCGAGCGTCGCTTCGGTCGGCCCGGAGTCCCGGGCCGACCGAAGCGAATGCCGCTGCTAGGCGAGGGAGACCTTCGCCAGGCGGACCTGCGAGATGCCGTCGGGCACGTAGTTCTTGACCTTCGACGTGCTCGCCGTCACGTAGTTGATGAAGTAGTCGGTAATGACCGGCGTGTCACGGAGCAACAGCCCGGCCATGCGCTTCGTGGCCTTCCGCTGGGCTCCGATCTCCGCGGCAGCCAGGTAGGTCTTGGCGGCCGAGTCGAAGTCCGCGTTCTTGTAGTGCGACGCATTCCAGTCGCCGGTCGACATGTAGGCGCGCGTCAGGAAGATGTTCGGCACGCCACGTGCTCCGTACTCGGTCAGGGTGCAGGTGCGGTTCAGCCACGGGGTCGTGGTCGCGTAGTCCGCACCGGCAGGCTCGCTGTCGTAGTACTTGCCGACGTCCATCATCTCGATCCCGATGTCGATCCCGGCATCCTTCGCGTACGCCTGGACCGATGCCGCGTGATCCGGGTGATCGGCGAAGTTCCACGTGGTGATGTTGAACTTCAGGTTCTGGGCACCCGCAGCCGAGAGCAATGCCTTCGCGAGGCCGAGGTTCTGCTTGCGCTGACCGATCGAGCGATCCGTCGACGCGAAGCCCTTCCAGAACGGGTTGTCGTTCCCGACCTGGCCGTCCCCGAGCAGGATCTTCTGCAGCTGCTGCGGCCGGTTGATCGTGAGCGCCACGGCCCGACGAACGCGCGGATCCTTCAGCACCCCCTGGTCGGTTCGCATGCACAGCTGGCGGTGCGCCGACGTCGGCAGGCTGTAGTAGGTGAACTTCGGGTCCTTCTTGAAGACCTGTGCCTCCTGGCCCGAGAGCTGGAATGCGAGGTCGATCTGGTTCCCCCGCAGCGCGAGCACGAGCGGCGCCGTGCCCTGGTAGAAGCTGACCTTCACGCCGTCGAGCGGCGGTCGGCCGCCCCAGTAGGCGTTGTGGCGCACGAGCGCCGCGCTCTTCTTGTCGACGTAGTTCGTGACCTTGAACGGTCCGGTACCGACCATTCCGGCCTTGACCCAGGAGCCGGGCTTGGCCGCATCCTTCGCGCGCTGGATGATCGCCTGGTACGTCGTCTGGCTGAGCAGGTACGGGAAGACGCCGATCGCGGACTTGAGCTTGAACCGCACCGCGTACGGCCCGACGGCGGAGACCCCGGAAGCGTCGAAGAACGGCGACAGGCCCGCGTTCGAGCCCTTCGCGCCGACGTACTGCTTCATGCTCGCGACCACGTCCTTGGAGGTCATCGTGGTGCCGTCGTGGAACTTGACCCCCTTGCGGAGCTGGAACGTCCAGACCGTTGCGTCCTTGTTCGGCTTCCAGCTCGTTGCGAGCGACGGCACGACCTGACCCTTGGGGGTCGTGAACGTCAGGAACTCGCCGGGCATGCCGGCCAGCGCGAGCGAGCCACCTTCGTTGAGCAGGTACGGCTCGAGGGACGCGCCGAAGGCGGCGATCCCGACGCGAATCGTGCCGCCGGCCTTCACGCTTGCCGCCCGGGTCGTCGCCTGCGGCGCAGCGCCTGCCTCACCGACGAACGCGAGCAAGCTCCCCATCATTCCCACCGAGAGGCCGAACATGGCCCCACGCTGAAGGAACTCGCTCCGGTTCAGGTCGCCGGCGACGAGCTCGTCGATCAGGTTGTTCTCGAGCGGGCCGGCCTCGTTCCTCCGGAAATCCTCGATCTGCCTTCTGGTTTCACGATCCATATGCCTGATCCTCACCTTCTCCTCGACATCGGCCTGGACGTACGTTTCGACGTTGCGGTGCGGTCAAAGTTGGGACCCGTTCGCCGCAGCATCGGATCCGATTGATCCTAGGTATGGACTGCTGTTCCCAACGTGAACTGCTCTTATGACAGATCCTGCGGAGTGAAGTCAAGCCGAACGCTTCGTGCGGCCCGTTCGACAGGGTCGGAATGATCGCGTATCGTCGCGCCGTGGGCACCCCTACCGATATCACGGCGGCCCCGGTCACCGACGATCGCGCCGTCGCGCGGGCGCCCTCGAACGGCGCCAACTCCTCCACCGGCGTGAACGCGACGCTGATGATCCTCGATCTCCTCGCCTCGCGCGGCAAGCTGACGCTTGCCGACGTCACGCGCGAGCTCGGGATCGCGAAGAGCACCGCTCACCGCATCTGCGGCGTGCTCGTCGACCGGGCCTGGGCGCTGAGGGACTCCGACGGCCGCTACGAGCTCGGGATCCGGGCGCTCCGGCTCGGCTCGACCGCGACGGATCTTCCGATCGTGACGGCGTTCAGGACGGTTGCGGCGTCCTTCCTCGGCGCCCTCGACGAGACGATCGCTCTCGCGGTCGTCGACGGCGACGAATCGTTCTACATCGCGTTGCAGGAGACCTCACAGCCCGTCCGGTACGTGACCTACGTCGGATCACGGTCGCCTGCGTTCGCCGCGGCGAGCGGCAGGGTCGTCCTTGCGAGCAGAGACCCCGAGGAGGTCGCCGCCCACTTTTCTGCGCGCGAGCTCGTCACGCCGACCGGGAACCGGCTCGAAGGGATCCCCGAGCTGCTGGGGATCCTCGAAAGCGTTCGCACGCAGGGCTTCGCGGAGAACTGGGACGAGACGGCGAACGGTCTCTACGCCGCGTCGGTTCCGGTCGTCAACGGCGCCGGCACGACGATCGCCGCTCTGACGACGCTCATCCCGAGCTCGCGGGTGACGCCCGAACGCCGCGACATCGTCCTCACGAGCCTGCGCGCACAGGGCGCCCGCCTCTCGCTCCTCGTCGAATGGCTGCCGACCTACAGCGCCCGCTCCGCGACGGAGTGAGCGACGGGCCGGGTTGACAGCGTTCCATATCTGGCCCTAGATTCCGTATCATGAGCGGGCGCCGGGCGAGCCTCGAACCGATCGACGCGGGATCTCCGTGAGAGCCGCTGTCTGCCGCGCCTTCGGCGAGCCGCTCGTGATCGAGGAGATCGAGATCGCGGCGCCGCGCCGTGGCGAGCTGCGCGTCGAGATCGCCGCGTGCGCGATCTGCCAGAGCGACATCCACTATGTCCAGGGCGCCTGGGGCGGCGAGCTGCCGGCGGTGTTCGGGCACGAGGCGGCAGGCGTCGTCGTCGAGATCGGCGCCGGCGTCGAGGGATTCGCTCTCGGTGACCACGTCGTCGTGACGCTGATCCGGGCGTGTGGAGCCTGCGAGGCGTGCGCACGGGGCGAGGAGGTGCTCTGCGGAACGACCTTCCCGCTCGACGAGCGAAGCCCGCTCAACGCGCCCGACGGGAGCCCGATCGTTCAGGGCCTTCGCACGGGAGCGTTCGCCGAGCAGGTCGTCGTCGACGCATCGCAGGCGGTCGTCGTGCCCGCAACGATCCCCTTCGATCGTGCGGCCCTCCTCGCATGTGGCGTGATCACCGGGTTCGGTGCGGCGGTCAACACCGCCCGCGTCGAGCCGGGGAGCAGCGTCGTCGTCTTCGGAACGGGCGGCGTGGGGCTGAATGCCGTCCAGGGCGCAGCCATCGCCGGCGCATCGACGATCGTCGCGGTCGACCCTGCACCGGCAAAGCGCGACGCATCGATCGTGTTCGGCGCGACCCACACCGTCGACCCGGGCGCCGACGACATCGCGGGCGTCGTCGCCGGCCTGACCGGCGGACGCGGCGTCGACACGGTGATCGTCACGGTCGGGGCACCGCAGCCGATCGAGCACAGCCCCCGCCTGCTGCGGCGGGGTGGAACGATGGTGATCGTCGGCATGCCGCCGTCGGGCGTGACGGCGTCGATCGACCCGGGAGCCGTTGCCAACGAGGGCCATCGGATCGTCGGCAGCAAGATGGGCGCCGTCCGGATCGCCGCCGACATCCCGTACCTCGTATCCCTCTACCGCGACGGCAGGCTTCGGCTCGACGAGCTGATCTCCGACCGCGGCCCTCTCGACAGGATCAACGAGCTGCTCGAGGGAGCCTCGAACGGAGCCTCGATCCGCAACGTCATCGTCTTCTGAGCGCCGGAAAGGATCGCGAGGAGAACATGAAGATCACCGAGCTCGAGACGTTCGTCGTCGGCAACCCACCGCCCCATTTCGGAGGGCGCTACTTCATCTTCCTCAAGCTCCGGACGGACGACGGGCTCGAGGGCCTCGGCGAGGTCTACACCGCGACATTCGGCCCACACACGGTCGCCCGCATGATCGAGGACACGGTCGGTCGCACCGTGATCGGGGCCGATCCGTTCCGGATCGAGCGGCTGTGGCGCGACGTCTACTGCCAGGGCTACAGCGGCCGGCCCGACCTCACCCTGGGGAGCATCCTCAGCGGGATCGAGATGGCGTGCTGGGACATCGTCGGCAAGGCGGTCGAGAAGCCGGTCTACGAGCTACTCGGTGGACGCGTGCACGAGCGCCTGAGGGGCTACACCTACCTCTACGTCGAGCCCGGCGACGCAACCGACGTCTACCTCGACCCCGACCTCGCGGCGGAGCGGGCTGCCGCGTACGCCGCCGACGGGCACACGGCACTGAAGTTCGACCCGGCCGGGCACTATGCGACCCTCGACCCGCGGCAGCCCGGGCTCGACGACCTCGACCGCTCGGAGCGGTACGTCGCGAACGTGCGCGAGGCGGTCGGGAGCAGCTGCGACCTGCTGTTCGGAACGCACGGCCAGTTCACGCCGTCGGGTGCGATCCGGCTCGCGCGGCGGCTCGAAAGGTACGACCCACTCTGGTTCGAGGAGCCCGTCCCGCCCGAGATGCCCGAGGAGATGGCGCGCGTCGCGCAGGCGACCACGATCCCGATCGCGACCGGGGAGCGGCTGACGACGAAGTACGAGTTCGCCCGGGTCCTCGCATCCGGCGCCGCGTCGATCCTGCAACTGAACCTCGGACGCGTCGGCGGCCTCCTCGAGGCGAAGAAGATCGCCGGGATGGCCGAGGCGCACTACGCGCAGATCGCTCCACACCTGTACTGCGGCCCTGTCGTCGGGGCCGCGAACATCCAGTTGTGCACGTGCTCGCCGAACTTCCTCATTCTCGAAGGGATCAAGGACTGGGGCGGCTTCCACGCGGCGATCCTCAAGAACCCGATCCGGTGGGAGGACGGCTACGTGATCCCCCCGACACGACCGGGCCTCGGCGTCGAGCTCGACGAGGAGGTCGCGGCGGCCCACCCCTACGAGGACGACGCGCTGCACCTCAACCCGATACCGGGCGCGGGCTAGGGCGAGGCCGGCTCTGCCGCAGAGATCGCGGCCGGAAATCCCGGCGCGCGCAGCTCGGTGCCGAGCGCGTCCTCGAGCAGCTTGACGACCATCGGCGACCACGCCTCGCCACCGTATTCCTCCCGGGCGCGGGCGAACGTCTCGCGGACGAGGGAGGCGAGCTCGAGAGGCACGCCGAGCTCGTCGCCGAGCTCCTGCGCGAAGCCGAGATCCTTGCACGCGAGATCCATCGTGAACCCGATGTCGTAACTGCCGTTCAGGATCACCTGGCTCTCGGTCTCGTGGACGAAGCTCGTACCCGAGCTCGCCCTGATCACCTCGAACGCCTGCGCCAGATCCAGACCCCCGCGCTTTGCGAGCATCAGCGCCTCTCCCGCGGCCACGAGGTGGATGAACGCGAGCATGTTCGTGATCACCTTGATCAGCGACGCGCTGCCCAGGGGGCCGATGTAGAAGACCTTCCCGCCGATGGCCTCGAACGCGAGGCGGTGAGCCTCGAAGACCGCGACGTCACCGCCGACGAGCACCGTGATCTTGCCGGCAGCGGCGAGGTGGACGCCTCCGGTGACCGGCGCCTCGAGGCAGTCGACCCCTCGCACCCGTGCCAGAGCGGCGAGTCGCTGAAGCTCGTGACGGTCGTTCGTGCTCGAGTCGATCCACGTTCCTCCTGGAGCAAAGCCGGCGAGGAGGCCCGACTCGCCGCAGAGCACCTCGTCGACGACGGTCGGCGACGGAAGGCACGTGAACACCGAGTCGGAGGCAGCCGCGACCTCGCGCGGCGACCCTCCCCACGCCGCCCCGGCAGCGAGCAACGATGCGGCGGCGCGCTCGTCGCGGTCGTGGACCGTCAGCGGGAACCCGGCGCGCAAGAGGCTCGCGGCGAGGTGGCGGCCGAGGTTGCCGAGCCCGACGAACCCGACGCGGCGCACGGGATCGGCGCTACGGGACGACAATGACCTTCCCGAAGTTGTCGCCCCCGTCGAGGCGCTCGAACGCGGCTCGCGCATCGGGGAGCCGGTGCTCCGAGTCGACGAGTGGCTTCACGCCCGACTGCTCGAGGAAGCTGCACATCTCCCGGAACTCGGCCAGCGTGCCCATCGACGAGCCGTGGATCGACAGCTGCCGCCAGAAGATGCGCGCGAGATCGGCCGACGGATCCGGCCCGCTCGTGGCTCCTGCGACGACAACCGTGCCCCCGCTGCGTACGGACTTGAGCGAGTGGTCCCAGGTCGCCTTCCCCACGGACTCGAGCACGGCGTCGACACGCTCGGGGAGCCTGCTCCCCGGCTCGAAGACGGCGGTCGCGCCGAGCGCGAGCGCGGCGGCCCGCTTCTCGTCACTCCGACTCGTCACGTAGACGACGAGGCCCGCCGCTCTCCCGAGCAGGATCGCCGCAGTCGAGACGCCCCCGCCGGCACCCTGAACGAGCACCGACTGGCCGGGCCGGAGCCCGGCACGGTTGAACAGCATGCGATACGCGGTCAACCACGCCGTGGGAAGACAGGCCGCCTCGGCGAACGAAAGCCCTGGCGGTTTGGGAACGAGGTTGCGCGACGGTACGGCGACGCGCTCCGCGAGCGTGCCAGGCACTCCCCGCTCGGAGAGAATGTGGAAGTCCTCGGCGAGGGTCTCGTCCTGCCCGGGAGCCCGGTCCACGAGGACGGGGTAGATCACGACCTCGCGACCGTCCGCTGTGACACCGGCCCCGTCGGTTCCGAGCACGATCGGGATCTCCTCCTCGCGCGCGCCGATCCCCTGCAGGCTGAACAGGTCGTGGTGGTTGAGGGCCGACGCGCGGAGCTCGACGAACTCCCAGCCCTCCGGAGGGGTGGGCTCACCGACGTCACGCACCGCGAGCCCGGCGAGCGGGTCGCCGGGCGAGAACCGGTCGCATACGGCTGCGAGCACGTCAGACCTCCCTGGAAACGTCGCGCGACCGCGCACTCGACCGCGCACTCGACGGCGCTGAAGATGTCGCGAGCGTATCGACGTCCGACCGGGGCCCGTCGCGCATTCCCCCGATCGCAATCGAGAGCGCATCCGTGGCGACGACGAGCCGCAGGGCGGCGGCCTCGAGGCGGTCGTCGAAGCGGAAGAGCGGAGCCGAGACGTTCAGGGCCGCGACGACGGCGCCCGAAACCCCGCGGATCGGCGCGGCTGCGGCGACAACGCCTGGCTCGAACTCCTCCCGGACGATCGCGTAGCCGTCCTCGGCAGCCCTGGCGATCGCGGCGCGCGCGGACCCGAGGCCGAGCGCCTCGAGCTCCGCTTCGGAGAGATCCGAGACCAGGACCCTCCCGGCGGACGTTGTCGCGAGCGGCGCGAGACCACCGACAGTGGCCTGGGGCATGAAGCGTGGCAGCAGGCGACTCCGAGAGGAGCGTGAGCACGGCGTCACCTTGCCGCACGGAGAGGTGCACGCTCTCGCCGAACGCGACCACGAGCTCTCGGAGCACCGGTCGGGTTGCTTCCAGGAGGCGAGCATCCGCCGCCCTCGCCGCGATCCCGAACACGTGCCACCCCAGCCGGTAGGCGAGCGTCTCGGGGTCACGGTTCACGTAGCCGCGCTCGTCGAGGGTCTGCAGCGCGCGCGACACCTGGCTCTTGTCCGCCCCGACGAGCTCCGCCAGCCGCACGACGCCGAGCCCGTCGCGCCCCGCATCCGGCTCGGCGAGGGCGTCGAGGATCGCGAGACCACGAGCGAGAGCGGCCGTACCGGGGTTCACGGCTGTGTGCTCCCGAGGAGGCGCCACACCCGCGAGCTCGAGGTAGCGCCCGATCAGCGCCTGCCCGACCGGGTGCTCGGCGTCCCAGGCCTCGGGATGGAACTGCGTCCCCCACCAGCGACGATCCTTGGCGGCGATCGCCTCGATGCGACACCGCGCGCTCGTCGCGAGGACACGAAACGTCGACGGCAGCTCGAGAACCTCGTCTTCGTGATTCACGAACACGTCGAACGACGCAGGCGTGCCGCCGAAGAGGTCGCTGCCGTCGAGGACGTCGATCGGTTCGAATCCACGGTTCGGCCGGGCAGCCGGGCCGACGACGCCGCCGCTCGCCAGAGCGAGCATCTGCATCCCGGCGCAGATTCCGAGGACCGGTCCCGTGTAGGCGCGGAGATGGCCGTAGAACCGCTCGAGCGCAGCAGGTTGATGCATCGCCCAGGGAGCGTCGGACCCGGAGAGGACGAGGGCGTCGGCCGGGAGTGACTCGACCGCCCAGTACGGAGTCGACTCCACGGTCGCGTCCGTCAGCGACACAATGCGGGCATGCGCTCTGTCGTAGCGCTCCTGGCACTCAGGCGTGACGCCGTGCTCGTGCTCCGAGGTCACGAAGAGGACGCGCATGCGGTCGCGCCGGGGCACGCTAGTGCTCGACATCCCGAAGAGCAACCCGGCGCTTCGCGACGAAGGCGGCGAGGCGCTCCTCGACCTCGGGCTCGAGCGGCGGCTGCTCGTACCCGGCGAGCGCTTCCTGCCAGACCAGCGTCGCCCGCTGCTCTGCCGTCTGGGATCCGGCCTCCTCCCAGTTCTCGTAGTTTTGCCAGTTCGAGAGCAACGGCTCGTAGAACGCCGTCTGGTAGCGCGCGAGCGTGTGCGGAGAGCCGAAGAAATGCCCTCCGGTCGGGACATCTGCGATCGCCGCGACGCCCTCGGCGATCTCGTCTGCCGTGACGGTCGCCGGCCCGATCGTCAGCGCGATCATCTGGAGCATCTCGACATCGAGGACGATCTTCTCGAACGAGGCGGTGAGCCCGCCCTCCATCCAGCCGGCACCGTGATAGAGAAGGTGTGCCCCGCCGAGCACGGACGACCAGATCGACATTTGCGACTCGTAGGCCGCCTGGGCGTCGACCACGTTGCTCGCACTCGCGTTGCTCGACCGGTACGGCAGCCGGTAGTGCCGTGCGAGCTGCCCTGCCGCGATCGTCGCGCGTGCGTTCTCCGGCGTGCCGAAGGCCGGTGCGCCGCTTCGGAGATCGACGTTCGAGGTGAACGCGCCGTAGACGACGGGAACGCCCGGCCGCACGAGCTGCGTCAGCGCGATACCCGCGAGCGCCTCGGCATTCTGCTGGACGAGAGCTGCGACGAGCGTGACCGGCGTCATCGCACCCATGAGCGTGAACGGCGTTATCACGGCCGGCTGCCCGTGCTCCGCCATCGTCATCAGGCCGTCGCTCATCGCCTCGTCGAACCGACGCGGTGAGTTGACCGAGATGATCGCCAGCACGCACGGGTCGTCGACGACCTGCTCGAGCGTCAGCCCCTTCGAGATGGCGGTCATCTCGATCCCGTCCCGTGTGCGTTCGCTACCGATCGCAAGGCAGTGGAACGCACGATCGGTAAAGGTGAGATTGGCGAGGTAGGTGTCGAGGTGTCGCGTCGCAACAGGCAGTTCCTGCGGCGAGGTCGGCTGGTTGCCGATGAAGTGGATGACGTCGAAGGACTGGGCGAGCTTGACGAGCGAGATGTAGTCGGCGAGGTTCCCTGTCCTGCGGCCGTTGATCCTGTCGTGCACCGTCGGAGGCCCGGCGACGAGCCCGAACGCGATCCGGTCGCCACCGACCTCGAGGCGCCGAGCCGGGTTCCGCGGCGTGACGCAGAATCGCTCCGGCGCGACTCCGACGGCGTGCTCGACGACCTCACGCGGGATGCGCACGACGCCCGTTTCCTCGTCGACGAGCGCGCCGGCAGCGGCGAGCACTGCTCGGGCGGCAGCGCCCATGAACTCGATCCCCACGTTCTGGAGCAGGTCGAGGGATGCCTCGTGGACGGCCGCGAGCTGGTCCTCGTCGAGGAGATCGACCGGGCCGACAGCGTTCTTCGGGGGCACCGCGGCAAACGGGGTCGGTCTCGACCGAGCGGCTCGGCGGTCGGCACGCTCCGTGCGCGTGCGGCGCCGATCGGCAGAGCTGTCCTCCAGTGAACTTGCAACCACAGTTGCATTATAGGCGGGAGCACGCGGCTTTCAACGGGGTTCGGGTATCGATGCGGCGACCATGTCCGTCGCATACCCTCACGGAGTGCGCGCGGTCACGTTCACGGGTGCGGGCGGGAACGAGGTGGTCGAGGTCGTCGAGCGGCCGAACCCCGTCCCCCGAGGCGACGACGTCCTCGTCGAGGTGCGATACGCCGGGCTGAACCCGGCAGACCTCGCTCAGCGTGCCGGACGCTATCCCGCTCCGCCCGGGGCGCCGGCCGACATCCCCGGCCTGGAGGTTGCCGGCACGGTGATCGCGTGCGGGCCGACCGCGCATCGATTCTCCCCTGGAGCACGCGTCTTCGGCATCGTGGGTGGAGGGGGTCTCGCAGATCGGGTGCTCGTGCACGAGCGCCACGTGACCGAGGTACCCGAGGCGCTCGACGAGCTCGCCGCCGCAGCGGTGCCGGAGGCGTTCGTGACGGCCCACGACGCCGCCCTCACGCAGGGGCAGCTTCGCCCGGGAGAGTTGCTCGTCGTCAACGGCGCGAACGGTGGGGTCGGGACCGCGGCCGTCCAGATCGCGACGGCATCCGGCGCCCGCGTGCTCGCGACGCTCCGGGATGAGTCCCTTCACGATGCGATCGCGAAGCTCGGCGCGACAGCCTCACTCCCCGAGGAGCTGCCCGAGCGGGCACGAGCCGAGGGTGGAGCGAACGTGATCCTCGAGCTCGTGGGCGCACCGAACCTCGAGCCCGATCTTCGTGCACTCGCCCCCCTGGGGCGCATCGTCATCGTCGGCACCGGTGGCGGCGCCGAGACGAGCCTCGACCTGCGAATGGTGATGGCCCGCCGGGCCCGCATCCTCGGCACGGTCCTCCGCGCGCGCCCGCTCGAGGAGAAAGCGCTTGCCGTCGTCGCGTTCGCGCGCGAGGTCGTGCCCCATCTCGCGACAGGGCGCGTCGCTCCACTGGTCGACCGCGTCTTTCCGGCGAGCGACGCCGTAGCGGCATTCGATCGCCTGGAGGCGCGCGGCAAGCTCGGCAAGGTCCTGCTCGACTTCGACGCCTGAACGGTGGCGTGAGGTCTCCTGGCGCCTCCGGCGTGTCGCTGGGTGTGCCCGGCCGGAGGGGATAGTGCGCTAGCACAGACCCGGAAGGCCGGTGCGCTCAGCGGCGCGAGGCGGCCCGGAGGCCGGCTCCGCCGGCCGGGAGGGCCGCCGCCCGGTGGCGTGAGGTCTCCTGGCGCCTCCGGCGTGTCGCTGGGTGTGCCCGGCCGGAGGGGATAGTGCGCTAGCACAGACCCGGAAGGCCGGTGCGCTCAGCGGCGCGAGGCGGCCCGGAGGCCGGCTCCGCCGGCCGGGAGGGCCGCCGCCCGGTGGCGTCAGGCGGCGCCGAGCAGTTCGTCGGCGTAGGTCATCGCGACCCGCCGCATGACGCCGTTCTCGTCCGCCTCGTAGTGCCCCATCCGCCAGAGCGCGGGAGAGTAGACGTGGATCGACGTCGCCGGCCGGTCGGTCTCGTTCCGAACTCCGTGGATGTACGCCGCATCGAAATCGAACGAGCCGCCTGCCTCGTGGTATTTCGTCCGCTCCCGAATCCAGCCGTCGTCGTCCCGGTGGAAATGGTCCTCGCACAGCATTCCCCTGCAGACGTAGACACCACCCGAAGACCGGTCGTGGTCGTGGTACCCAGTGTCCTGGCGGTGCATCCAGCAAATCAGCCAGACGTCGATGTTCGGGTCGCGATAGAGCTGCTGGTACTGGCGCTCGTCGGGATCGTGACGCTCGTACTCCTTCCAGAGACTCTCGTCCCTGCCGATCGCGCAGGCGAGCTCGTTGAGCTCGGGTCGGGTCAGGTCGACGCCAGGCTCGATCCGATGGGCGAGGAAGGCCGCGAGCGATGTCATGCGAGCAGTCGCTTCGGGTTGTCCACGGTGATCAGTTTTTCGACAGACTCGCCGAAATCCCTTAGTGCTCCGAGCGTCGCAGACGGATCGATCACGGGGGCGTCGCTGCCATGGACGAGCTGCTCGACGCCGAATGTTTCGATGCAGACCTCGAGCGCCCGTCGGCCGTACGACGACGTGTCGAAGTAGACGTTCGGGAACAGGACAGCTCCGAACGTCGACGCCGCGCGAGGCGAGGCGCTCGAGCTGAACGGGTGCGCCCCCGGCCAGGATCGCGAAGACGATGTTGACGTCGGGCCAGCGATCCTGCCCCGCTGCGAGCCAGGCGAAGTACGCACGCTGCATCTGCGCGGTGTAGTCGACGAGGGCGGGCCACCAGGGCGGCGCCCCCGGGGACGGTGCGCCCGCCTCCGGGTGGACGAACAGGAAGCCCGACCCACGGAGGCCGTCGAGTACCGGCGCCAGGGCTTCCAGGTCATCCAACGCGCTCGCGCCGATCGAGACACCGGCGAATCCGGCGCGCGGACGACGCACGGCAAGCGGCACGATCCGCCCACCGGCCGATGCGGCGAGCTCGAGGATCCCGTCCTCCCAGACGGCCTCGAGACGCTCCTGCTCGGTGATCTCGAGCGCGTCCAGGCCGAGCGTCGGCTGCAGGGAGACGACGGCGACGGCGATGTCCGCGTCGTCCATGAGCGCGAGTCGCGACTCGAGCAGATTCGCACCGAGATCGAGGTCGTAGGTGCCCTCGGGCGTGGACAGGCCGGTGTCGTCGACGAAGGGAACGGTATCCCGACGGGCGAGCGCGTCGACAAAGCCCGGCGGCCAGAGGTGCTGGTGGACGTCGAAGGCGCTCATTCAGACGCTCATCCCACCGGACCGGATCTCGTCGGCGAGGAGCTCGAGGTCGGGGAGAACGCCACCCTCTTCGAGGAAGGGGGCAAACGTCCGGACCCTCGCACGGAGTACGTCCGTCGCGGTGCCGAGTCGGGCTCCACGAAGGTCGCACGCCTGTGCGGCGAGCAGCAACTCGACCGAGACGACGCGGGAGGCGAGCTCGACCATCGTCTCGAGCCGACGCGCGGCGAGCGACGCCATGGTCATCCGATCCTCGAGCCCCTCCGCCTGGGTGGTCGAGACGTTCTCGAACGACACCGGCTGCGCGAGCAACCGAGCCTCCGCGGCGAACGCCTGGGCTGCGATGCCGAACTCGCTGAGGCCGCTCTCGGCAAGTGACGGGCGAGCCCCGAGGCCCTCGGTGAGGCCGGTGAGGGGCGCCTGCAGAAGCTTCACCGACCTCTCCGCTGCACTCGTGATCGCCGGTGCGAGGGCGAGTCGCGCGAGATCGAGGGCGGTCGCAAGGGGCTGCAGGTCGAAGTTGCCGACCGAGATCAGCTGCCCCTCGTCGATCAGGACGAGGGGATTCGACTGGGCTGCGTTGAGCTCGATTGCGAGCTGGGACGAGACGAAACCGAGCGCGTCCCGCGCCGCACCGTTGACGTGGGCGAGCGTCCTGAAGCTGAGCGGATCCTGCAGCGAGCGGGGCTCGACCTCGCTCCCGGCAAGAAGCCCCCGTAGCCGCTCGAGCGTGGACTGCAGGCCGGGAAACGGGCGCACGACACCGACGGCGGGGTGCAGGACGCTCCGATTCGCCGCAAAGGCCTCGAGGTCGAGAGCGCCCGCACAGTCGAGTGCGTCGAGGAGGACGAGCGCGTCGGCGACCGCGAGGGCACCGTAGGCGGTCGAGAACGACCCCTGATTGAGCAGAGCGATCCCCTCACCGCGCTCGAGCTCGAAGTCTCCGAGGATCCCGTCGGCGAGATCGGCCATCGGCGCGAGATCGCTCATACCGATCGAGCCGAGCACCCGGACCTCGGGGAGCCGGTCGTGGTTCAGCGCCTGGACGATGTGGACAGCGAGCGCGGGTCGTGCGACGGTCGTCGCCGCTGCGAGCGCGTTGACCAATCTCAGAGCGGTCGCGCGAACGACCTCGTGCGCGACCGGCGAGCCCTGCGCGATGACGTGCTGACGGACGAGCAGCCGATCGTGGCCGGCCGCCTCGACGGAAAACGACTTGCGGCTCCCGACTCCGGTCGTGACACCGTAGGCGACCGAACCGGCGGCGATCGCACCGTCGGCGACGTCGCGCGCGCGAGCCATCGCCTCGAGCGAGGCGGGCGCTATCTCGACGGGTGCGCGACCTCGTGCGACGGCGAGCACGTCTTCCAGGGTGAGGTCCGATCCGGTGAGAACGACGGCGTCCATGGATGCGATCATCTCACCACGGCGGGTCACGCGCGACGGGCAATCGCGCTCGCGCCTGAGCAGAGCACGAACGCGGCCGCCGCGACGAGCACGATCGTCCCTCCGGGCGGCAGGTCTGCGTAGTAGGCAATCGACAGTCCCGCGAGCACCGAGCAGACGCCGAAGACCATCGACAGGGCGAACGTCGAGCGGAGGCTCCAGGCGACGCGGTTCGCGGCGATCACCGGCAGCACCATCAGCGCCGCGATGAGGAGGATCCCGACGATCCGCATCGAGACCGCCACCGTCAGCGCAGCGAGCACCGCGACGACGACGTTGAGCCTGGTCACGGGAACGCCGGCGACGCGGCTTCCCTCCTCGTCGAGCACCGTGGCGACGAGCCCACGGAAGAGCACCGCGATCGTGACGAGTGCGCCAACGCCGAGCACGAGGACCGTCCAGAGGTCGTCGCGGGTCACGGTGAGGATCGAGCCGAACAGGAACTGGAAGAGATTGACGTTGAGCGCACCGGCGCGCGAGACGAGCACGACGCCGGCTGCGATTCCCGTGTAGAAGACGAGGGCGAGGGCCTGGTCGCCCGCGGCACCTCCCCGGGTACGCAGCCATTCGATCGCGAGCGCACCGATGACCGCCGCGACGAGCGCAGTGAGCACCGGCGAGATCCCGAGCAGGTAGCCGACCGCGACCCCGGCGAACGCGACGTGTCCGAGCCCGTCCCCGATGAGCGATGCCTTTCGCTCGACGAGGAAGAAGCCGACGGCCGGCGCGAGCAGCCCGACGACGGCGCCGGTCGCAAGCGCGAGGCGCATGAACTCGAGGTCAAGCATGCGTATGCGAGGGGTCGTGCCAGACGCCGGGCAGGCCACTCGGAGGGCCGTCGTAGACGATGCCTCCGCGAACGAGGACGATCCGGTCGACGACGTGCTCGACAGCCCCGAACTCGTGCGAGACATAGAGAATCGTCACACCGAGCTGCGAGCGCAGCTCCTCGAGGAGAAGCCCGAGCGACTCCTGAGACTCGGCATCGACGCCGGTCGTCGGCTCGTCGAGCGCGAGCAGCGTCGGCTCGGACGCGAGCGCCTTGGCTATCAGCGCGCGCTGCTGCATTCCTCCGGAGAGGGTTCGCAGGGGCGAATCGGCACGGTCCGTGAGACCGACCGTCCCGATCGCGCGCGCCACGGCCTCGCGGTCTCTCCGGCGCAACGGCCCCCAGATCCCCGCCGGGGCGAGCCGCCCCGTGGAGACGACCTCGCGCACGGTGACCGGGGCTTCGCCGATCACGCGAGCACGCTGCGGGAGGTAGCCGATCCGCCCACCTCCTGATGCTTTCCCTGATGTGCCGAATACCCGAACCGTCCCCTCCGTCGGGCGCTCGAGGCCGAGGATGAGTCGAAGCAGGGTCGTCTTGCCGCCGCCGTTCGGCCCTGCGATCGCGACGAACTCGCCCGGCTCGACGCTCAGGGAGACGTCGTCGAGCACGCGCATCCCCGCCCGGTATCCGAACGAGACGCGGTCGAGCTGGACGACCGGCGTCAGGTCGTGCACCCGAGCGCCTTCTGGAGCGCTGCGAGGTTCTCGCGCATGACGGAGAAGTAATCCGCGCCGGCCGCGACCTGATCGTCGGAGAGCCCCTCGAGAGGGTTGAGGACGGCGGTCGCGACTCCTGCTTCCCGCGCCACCGTCTGCGCGAGCCTGGGCGAGACGAGCGTCTCGAAGAAGACCGTCGTCGCGCCCGACTCCTCGACTCGGGTGACGAGGTCGGCGATGCCGCGTGCGGACGGTTCGGCTTCGGGAGCAAGCCCTTCGAGCGGGATCTGCTCGAGGCCGTACCGCTCCGCGAGGTAGCCAAAGGCTGCGTGGCTCGTCACGATCTGGTGCCGCGCGCAGTGGGCAAGCCCTGTGCGGAACTCGGCATCGAGGCGTTCGAGGCGGGCGGCGAGGCGCTCCGCCGCCTGCACGTCGTCGAGCGATCCTCCGATCGCGCGAACGACGGCTGCGTAACGCACCGGGTCGAGCCAGACGTGCGGGTCGCGGCCCTCGCCCTCACCTCCCGCGAGTCGGATCGACGGCTCGGCGAGGAGGTCGAGCGACGGCCCGTCTCGCTGCGCGACCGCGGTCTCGAGACCCGGCATGAAGCCGGACCCGAGATAGAGGACGAGCCGCGCGCCGTCGACGGCACGAACGTCCCCGGGCGTCAGCTCGAGGTCGTGCGGCTCGGCGCCCGCGGGCGTCAGGTTGCGGACGACGGTGCCGGGGCCGACGATCTGCTGCGCAGCAAATGCGAGCGGGTAGAAGGCCGCGACGACGGTCGGCTTGCTCCCGCTGCCACTCCCGCTCGCACCACACCCCGCGAGCAACGCCAGCGCCGCAACCGCCGCGCCACTAAAGAGAACGATTCTCGATAGCATCACACCCGAGCCTAGCAGCTAATGCGAATCGGTATCATCTAGCGCATGCACGAGCACGCCGACTGGAGCGCAACGGCGATCGAGAGCCTGCAGGCGGACGGACGCCGAAACGGTGGCGCCCGTCGCACGGTCGTCGAGCACCTCGGGACGCAACCGTGTTGCAGGTCGGCGCAGGAGATCTTCGACGGCATCCGCGAGCAGGGTGGACGGGTCGCGATCGCGACGGTCTACCGCGCACTCGATCAGCTCGTCGAGCTCGGGCTCGTCGCGCGGGTCGAGCTCGGCGACGGCGTCGCCCGCTTCGAGCCGTCACACGCGGACGGAGATCACCACCATCACCTCGTCTGTGACGACTGTGGGCGCGTCGAGCCGTTCTCCGACCCGGGGCTCGAAGCGGCGCTCGAGGATGCGGCGACACGCCTGCACTACGACATGCGCGGACACGAGGTGATCCTGCACGGCCAGTGCGGCGACTGCCTGGCCGCGGCCTAGCCCGATTCCGGCGGCTTCTCCTCCGAGGCGGGCGGCGGCGCGGGTGCCGGGACGGCACTGTCCGCCGCGGCCTCAGACGCAACCTGGCGGCGGAGCACGAGGAAGCCGAGCGCCGACGCGATGACGAGAACGGCGGTGGTGCGGAACATGGCGATCGGCAGCAGCCAGATGATGACCGCCATCACGACGACGAACCCACCCCACGCCGCCCCTGTCCTCTCGAGGTGCGGTGCGGCGGCCGTCCGCGCGGCGGTCGCGCGGTCACCGGGGCCGATCAGCCACGCACCGACCGCGACGAGGACGCCCGCGGCGAGCGCCACCCAGCCGGCATCGGCGAGCGACTGCGTGATGATGTCCCACGCGTCTCCCGCTGCCGGTCGCACCGTCTCGCTCGCAACGAGGCTGTCGACGAGGTACTTCCCGGCGAAGAAGCGGATCAGGAGCACGAGGACGCCCACGATCGCGAGCCCGATCCCGAGCGCCCGCACCTCCTGCCGGCGACGCCCGCGCGCGAGCCAGATCGCCCCGGCCCAGGCCGCGACGGCGAAGATCCAGACGTAGTTCGCGACCTGCTCGAGCCAGTGGGTGACCTTCTGGGCCGTGTCGAGGTCGTCGGACTGGAGGATCGTGACCTGCGCGGAGTCCTGCGGAACTTTCTCGGCGAGGTTGCTGACGAAGCCGAACCTGTCTCCGAGCCGAAGTACGAGCGGACGGAGGTCGAGCACCACGTTGCCGTCGGACGTTGCGAGCGCCTGCGTGTCACCGCGCAGGACCTTGACGAACTGCGACTGCGAGAGAGACGCGAGCTCGACAAACGCGTCCTGCACCTTCGGCCGGGCGAGAAGCTTCTGGGCGGCGGTGTCGGCGAACCCCTGAGAGAGCCCGGCGAGCGGGCCGGCGAGCGCCTGGAGGTTCGACGGCAGCGTGTCGCTGAGCTCGGCCGAGACGTCGACGTTCTCGAAGAGCGCGTCGACCATCTTGGCGGCGACCTGCTCCTGGATCTGCGGGTCTGCGATCAACTCCTGCGACGTCTGCTTGAACTGGTCGGGATCGAGCGCCTCGCGCTTCACGTAGGTCGAGAGGATGCTGACGACGACGAGGAGCACGCCGACGACGAGGAGCACGCGGGCGGCGATGATCCGGCCACGCGATGACGACGGGGCTGCGGGGCTGGCGGTCACGGTAATCCTCCTCGACGAGCGGGTGGGCTGGCGCGCCCGAGCCTATCCCAATTGCGCGTCGCCCGGCGGTTCGGCGGTGGCCCGAAGCGCCTCCATGCGCGCGCGCCGCTCGGCGGTCAGCTCGACGACGACGATCTGGATCGACGCGATGATCGGCACGGCGATGATCGCGCCGACGACGCCCATCAACGCCCCGAAGATCATCACGCTGACGATCACGAAGAACCCCGACACGCTGGCGGCCTTGCCGAGGATCGTCGGCTGGAGCACGTAGTTCTCGAACTGCTGATAGACGAGCACGATCGCGAGCATGATCAGCGCGGGGGTCACGCCCTGCGTCAGCGTCGCGAGCACGAGGATAGTCCCTGCGATCGTCGCACCGACCATCGGGATCAGGTCGAGCAGACCGGCGATGACACCCATGACGACGGGGAACGGCGTGCCGAGCAGCCAGGCCGAGACGCCGTAGATCGTGCCGCAGATGATCGAGATCGCGATGTTGCCAAGCATCGTCCGAGACACAGCGGTGATGATCCGCTCCGACATCCTGTCCCAGCGATCGGAGCCGCGCGGGTCGAGCAGCGTATCGACGGCACCGATCAACCGGGGCAGGTCGATCATCAGGAACAGCGTCAGGAAGACCGCCGTCACGAGCGCGAGCACCAGGCTGAACCCCGAGATGATGATGCCGAGCACGCCGCCGGCCGCGCCCGCGATACCCTGCGCGATCTCCTTCGCGTTCGCCTGGGCCGTCTCCGGGGCGGTGCTGTTGCTGTCGACCCACGAGCCGAGAGAGGAGTTGTTGCTGATGTCGTCGATGATCTGGGGGAGCTGGTCGACGAAGTCCCGGAAGGTGCCGACGAGGGGCGAGAGCAGCAGCAGGACGAAGACGACGGACAGGCCCAGGAGCCCGAGCACCAGCGTTGTCGCGCATGCGCCACGACCCATCGGGAGCTTCCGTTGCATCCCGCGCACGACCGGCTCGAAGACGAGCGCGAGAAACAAAGACAGGAACAGCGTCATGACGGCTTCGGAGATGTAGACGAACGCCCACGCGAGCGCGACGATGAACGCCACGAGCAACATCGTCCTGACGGTGAGGTTGATGTTCAGCGCGCGTTGGCCCGGCGCAGCGGGTTCCGCGATGCCTGGAGTGGCTTCCGACACGAGGCGGAACCTACTCGCGCCATCGGACGATGCCGGGCGCCGGGCCGGCCGCGTAGGATCGCTCCGTGAGCGCCTCACCGCGAGCCTCGGTCAAGTACGTCGGCCACGCCACGGTGCTCGTCGACCTCGGCGGCGTGCGTCTGCTGACGGACCCGCTTCTCCGCAACCGCGTCGCGCACCTCCGCCGGGCGGCGAAGGTCGACCCGGCGTCGCTGCGAGGAGTCGACGCCGTGCTGATCTCCCATCTCCACTACGACCACCTCGATCTGCCGTCGCTACAGAGACTCGGGCGCGAGATGCCGGTCGTCGCGCCGCGGGGATCCGGGGCGCTGATCCGTCGCAAGGCGGGCGTGAAGAACGTGCTCGAGCTCGCGGTCGGCGAGCAGATCGAGATCGGCTCCGTCACGGTGCGCGCGACGCCGGCCGACCACGACACCGGGCGGCTGCCGCTCGGGACGAAGGCAGACCCGCTCGGGTACGTGATCGAGGGAGACGGTCGTTCTATCTACTTCGCCGGCGACACCGACCTCTTCGACGGGATGGCCACGCTCGCACCGGTCGACATCGCCCTGCTGCCGATCTGGGGCTGGGGACCGACGATGGGGCCTGGTCACATGGATCCGACGCGCGCAGCCCAGGCAGCAGGCCTCCTGCGCGCACGGACGACGATCCCGATCCACTGGGGAACGTACTACCCGCTCCACCTCGGGATGCAGGGACCGCCGGGTTTCCTGAGCACACCGCCGGCGCTGTTCGAGGCGGCCATCCGGCAGCACGCGAGCGAGACCACCGTGTGCGTGCTCTCACCGGGAGAGCAGACGGAGATCTGAAGCGGCGGGGGCGCTCTGCGTCACTCCGGCCCGCGGGCGAGGAATGCCTGGACGCCCGTGTGCACCGAACGGTGAATGTGGTCCTCGCCGATCAGGTCGCGAAGGCCGGATCGCTCGAGGGCGTCGTTGAGTGACGCTGTCGTGCGTGCCAGCTCGAACGTGGTCCCCTGCGAGGCAAGCCTCTCGATCAGGTCTTCCAGCATCGCGACCGCGGTCGTGTCGAGATGCGAGATCGGGGCGGCATCGACGAGGACGGTGCGGGCGCGAGGATCCGAGCCGGCGACGAGGCGCAGCGTCTCCCTACGGAAGAACGACGCGTTCGCGAAGAACAGCTCGTTCGAGAAGCGGAACAGCACGAGCCCGGGGATCGTCGCGTACTCGGCATGCCGGTCGATGCTGCGGAAGAGGAAGTCCTCGTCGGCACTCGCCTCGTGAGGCGCGCGGCCGAGCACCGCGATCCTCGGTCGGTAGACGCGCAGGATCAGCGCGAGCAACGACGCGATGACGGCCGTCATGATTCCGCCGAGGACGCCCAGGAGGCAGACCGCGAGGAAGCCGATCAGCGCGAGCTTTGCATCGGCGGGATCGATCCGCCAGAGCAAGCGGAATCCCGGCACGTCGACGAGGCCGATCACTGCGGCGACGATGACGGCCGCGAGGGTCGCCTGCGGTAGTCCGTCGAACAGGGGCGTCAGGAAGAGCATCGTCGCGACGACGAGGGCGGCAACCGCGATCCCCGAGACTCGCGAGACTGCGCCGGCGGCGGCACCGACGGCGCTACGGGAGAGGCTGGCGTCGACCGGAAATCCCTGCAGGAGACCCGCTCCGACGTTCGCCGCGCCCAGAGCGACGAGCTCCTGGTTGGGATCGATCTCGTAGCCACCTCTGGCGGCGAGCGAGCGTGCAGCGCCGATCGACTCGGCCAGGGCGACGAGCGCAAGGGCGAGCGCCCCTCCGCTGAGGGCGCTGATCTCGCCGATGCCGACGTCCGGGACGACGACGCTCGGCAGGCCGGTGGGGACGTCGGAGATCACCGCGATCCCGTCGGCGGGAAAGTCGAACGCGCGACTGCATCCGATCGAGATGGCGGTGACGATCAGCGCCCACGGAACGAGCGGAGCCAGCCGTCGCAGCACGAGCAACGCAACGAGCGACACCCCTCCGACGAGGAACGTCGGCCAGCTGATCTCGCCGAGACTCGCGAGCTCCCGCCACAACATCTCGGGGACGTTCCCGGACTCGACGGGAATCCCGAGAAGCTTCGGGATCTGCCCTACGATGATCACGACCCCGATGCCGCTGACGAACCCGACGAGCACCGGGCGCGCGAGAAACTCCGAGACGAAACCGAGGCGAAAGAGCCCGGCGGCGACGAGGATCACGCCGGTGACGATCGCGAGGCCCGCGAGCAGCGACACGTACGAGATCGCCGGGAACGCCGCCGTTACGGGCACGAGCACGGCAGCCGCCGTGATGGCGACAGTCGAACTCGGCCCGACGTCCAGCTCGCGGCAGGTGCCGAAGATCGCGTAGAGGAGGCCGGCTCCGAGCGCCGTTGCAAGTCCCGCCTCCGGCGGCGCACCAGCAAGCGCCGCGTACGCAACTGCCTGGGGCACGAGAACCGCCCACACGGCAAGCGCCGCAAGAAGGTCGCGGCCGAGGAACGATCGCCTGTAGCCCGGGAGCCATCCGACGATCGGCACATGGCGCCTCACGCGGTCAGGCATGTCGGGTGATGCCTTGTTGTGTGAAATCTGACAGGATACGACCCGTCAAGCGCGCGCCGTACCAGCCTCGGAGCCCCGGGCGTCGCGCGATCCTCGAGCTAGGAGTACACAGTGGTCGCAGCAAGCTATCCGTTCCTCGACGTTCTCTGGTCGATGGTCATCTTCTTCGCGTTCGTGATCTGGATCTGGCTCCTGATCACGGTCTTTGCGGACATCTTCCGCCGCCGTGACATCGGTGGTGGGATGAAGGCGATCTGGATCATCTTCGTCATTCTCCTGCCTTACCTCGGCGTACTCATCTACCTCATCGCCGAGCACAATGGCATGGCGGACCGGAGCATGGAGCAGATGAAGGCCGTCAAGGCACAGCAGGACGATTACATCAAGTCGGTCGCCGGCTCGTCGCCGGCCGATCAGGTCGCGCAGGCGAAGTCGCTGCTCGACAGCGGTGCCATCTCGCAGGCCGAGTTCGAGACCCTCAAGGCGAAGGCACTCGCCTAGAGCAGTCTCTTTTTCCGCGGGCCGCGGCGGAAGTGCCGCCGCGGCCCCGGAGGAACTGCGATGCTCTTGGTATGGCCGGAACGATCCTGATCGGGTTCGACGACTCCGAGGGCGCGGGTCGCGCACTCGATCGCGCGATCGCCGAGGCTTCGGCGTCGGGTGACTCGCTCGTCGTCCTCTCGGTGTTCGAGATGCTGCTCGACCCGGAAGGCCCGCAGAACTTCGGCAACATCAACGAAGGCCCCGAGATGATCCCGCTCGTCGAGCCGCCCGAGCTGGAGCCGATCTTCGCGCTCGCCAAGGAGCGCGTGGATGCGGCGGGCATCCAGGCGGACTACGTCTGGGCGGTGGGCAACGCGGCCGACAAGATCGCTGCCACGGCCCGTGACCGCGGGGCACGGATGGTCGTCCTTGCGGCGCACCATCACGGGTTCCTCAGTCGGCTCCTCGGCACGGACGTGGCTGTCGAGGTCGAGCGCGAGCTCGGGTCGAGCGTCGTCGTCGTCGACTGACCCACCGGGCGAGCACCCCCGCTTCCCTCCACCGCGCCCGCAGTCGGCGAGAGGCAGGCTTCTGTCGTTGGCTCCCGGCGTTCGTGCCGTGCGGTCACAGATCAGGCCCTACGCCGATGCATGGCATCGGGCCAACGCGAAGGCTCTTCGGCAGTCCGGCCCTGTCTGGCTCGTCCTCGGGGATTCGACGGCACAGGGGATCGGCGCGTCCGCGTACGACCGCGGTTGGGTGGGCCAACTCGCCGAGCGCCTGTCAACCGAAGGCGCCGACTGGCGCGTCATCAACCTGTCGCAGAGCGGCGGCCGCGTCCGTGATGTGCTGGGTGTTCAGCTCCCGCTCGCGGGGGGCCTCGACCTCGACCCGGCACTGATCACGGTCGCCGTGGGCGCGAACGACATCAGGGCCAGCCGACGCGCCGGTCTCGCTGCGGGTCTCGAGAGGCTCACGGCTGCCCTTCCGCCCCGGACCGTGATCGGCACGATCCCCGGGCGACCGCAGACCGTGCGACCGTTCAACGAGCAGATCCGGGAGTGGGCCGTCCGACACGACCTGCGGGTGGCGGAGACGGGTGGTGCGATCAGTCCCCCGTTTCGCGGCAAGCTGGCGTCGGACTGGTTCCACCCGAACGACGTGGGCTACGCGATGTGGGCGGACGCATTCGCCGCCGCGCTGCGCGAGCGCTAGCCGCGCACGTCAGCTCTTACGAACCGTCACGGTGACCGTCTTCTTGCCTGAATGCGCGAACGTGAGAGTGAGAGGGAACTTCGCGCCGGCGACCAGGGGCTTCTTCAGGTTGACCAACATGACGTGGTAGCCACCGGGCTTGAGCTTGACGGTGCCGGTCGTGGGGATCGCGATCGATTTGACGGGCTTCATCGACATCATGTCGTTGCTGCCCATGACCGTCTTGTGGAGCTCTGTTCTCTTCGCGATCGACGCCGGTGCTGCCGCGGCGACGAGCCTGTCGGCGGTGCCGGTGCTTTTGATCGTGAGGTAGACGGCTCCCACCATCTCGAGGACCATGACGAGGAGCGCTCTCATGCATCGTCCTCGAAATATCCGATCGACCTCAGACGAATCTGCGTGAGCCGCATGCCTTCCGCGAAGAACCCCTGCGGGTCGACGCCGTACCCCGCGCGGACGAGGTCGGTCATCCCGCCGCCCGCCGCACCGAGCATCTCGGACGCGACCTCGAGCAGGTCGTCCACCACTTCGCCGACCACCTCACGCGCGTGCTCGGGGTGGGCGTCAATCCTCCTGCGTACGTAGGAGACGCCGGGGCCGTGAGCAGGAACGGCGCCAGCAAGCGTGCGACGTTGAACTCGGCGTGAAAGCGGTTCGCGAACATCCACGCGAAGCCGTCGCGGTCCTCATCCTCCAGCGAAGCGAACGTGGCAGCGTCGGTACGAAGATCGAGCTCGAGCGGCGACCAGTGGCAGCGCTCCCAGTGCGCATACAACGCGGCGAACGGGCTCGGCTGCTCCTCGAGGATGGCGTCTTCGGCGCCACGGTCGTGGGCGAGCATCACAACGGTGCATCCTTTCGGTTGGGGTCGGTGGGCTGCGGCCCGACGGGGCTGCGTCCTCGCCGTCTCAGCAGCGCTACCGCGACGGCGAGGAGGAAGAGGCCGACCAGGGGGATGACCAGGAGCCGCGGAAACCGCTGCCCCGGCAGCGGCGCGTAGTCGAGATGACCGTGCACGGCGAACCGTCTGCCATCGATGGTGCCCGGCACGGACCAGATGAAGATCCGGTGCGGCCTGCTCTGGTCCGCGACGACGACCGGCGGGTAGCTCGTGCTCATCCAGTGGATGCGATGGTCGTGCCAGTCGTAGGGACGACCTGCGGGCGCGACGGGCTCCCAGTCGGGCGACGCCTTGGGGTCGGCGGCGGCGGGCAGTCTGACCGCGCCGTAGCGGTCGTCGTTGAGATAGGTAGCTGGCGAGTGGCGGTTGCGTTCCACACCGTCCGAAGAGAAACGGAGATAGGGCTCGCCCTCGTAGCCGTCGATGACGACGACGTGGTCGCCCCGCACGCTCAGCTGTAACCGGTCGTCGGCATCGAGAATCTCGGCCTCGATCTCGCCGTTCGCTGGCGTGATCGAACTGACCGTCGACACGTAACCCTTGGCAGCCCCGCCGCCGTGTGGGGCGGCGGCGGGGCTGTTGCCAAGGACGACGAGGACGACCGTCGTGCCGATGAGGAGTCGCCTTCGCATAGGACGGGGCTACTCGTGGCCGCCGGTGCTCTTCACGAGGGCGACGCCCGGCGCCGGTGAGTCCGGCTCGGCCTTGCCCTTGACCGGGATCTCGATCCAGCGGTTGACGCCCTTCACGCACCGCTGAACCGTCTTGAAGTAGAGGGTCTTGCCGGGCGTGTTCGGCATTCCGAGCCTGAGCTCAAACGTGTCGAAGTAGGCATCCGGCAGACGGCCGCCACTCCAGGTGACCTCGAGGACACCCTTTGTCACCGTGTTGCCGTTGAAGTCCTTGACCGGTGTCGGCAGCGTTCCACGCTTGATCGTGATCCGCCAGCCCGCCTTCGGCTTCGGCTTCGTCGCCGTGACACCGGCCGGGATCTGGATCGTGACCTGCCGTGTGGGCGAGCCCTCACAGCCGTGTCCGACGGTGAACCCGACGATCGTTGTCTGTCCTGCAGGCGCGCTGCTCGGCGACGGGCCAATGTGAGCCGTCGCGGCGGGAACTGCGACCGTTGCGACGGTTGCTGCGATGAGAAGTGCCTTGCGCATCATGAGTCCTTTCGAATTGACATGTCGATGGTTGTGCTCCATTGGTCGAACTCGCCCTTGCGGACGTTGAGTTCCAGTTGCCACCGGCCGGCGAGCGGCAGGTCCGCGGCCGTGACGATCCCGTGCCCGGGACCTGCCGGCGTTGCTGTGAACCGGAGTGGGCCGAGATCGGCGGCGCGGAGCGACGCCATTACCCCGATCTCGTCGACCGGAGCGAGGGCGCCGGTCGAGTCCAGGAGGTAGATGTGGATTTCGTTCGACCCGGCACGGGCCGGGTCGACAGTGAGCGTGTAGCGGTAAGGCCCTACTCCGCCCTCACGGGTGGCCGCACCGCCCACGGTTGCCGACCGTCCCTTCGCGGGCGGCTCCGCGACGAGGACCGCGGTGACGCCGACGACCAGCACCATCAGCACCAGCTCGGTCGCAACAATGCGAGCGAACCGACGCCTGGTGCCCCCGACGGAGTCGGCGGTCGCCAGACGAGGCACCGAGACCCTGTTGTTGTATCCACCGAGAGCAACGAGGGGCAACAGCAGGCCAACCTTGACCAGCACGAGCCTCCCGTACGTCGTCTCCACGAGGCCGCTCCAGGAACCGATTTCAAGGATGCTGCTCACCACCCCGGCCGAGACGAGCGCGATCACCGAGGCGACCGCGAGCGTCGAGAACCGAGGCACGACCTTCACTGCGAGCGACCAGCGGTCGCCGCCTGCCTTGACGAGCAGAAGAGCGAGAAATGCGAGACCGCCGACCCAGACACCGGCGGCCAGCACATGGACGGAGTCGCTCAGGATCGCGAGCGAGCCTTCCACGCGCGCGTGACCGGAGAGGGCGGCCGTGACGGCGATCGCGGATGCAAGGAACGCTGCCGTGACCACGAGTGCCTCCGAGCTTTGCCGCACGGCGAAGAGGGCAACGACGGCAAGCGCGACACCGAACAGGCCACGGCCGACCCACACCTGCCCGAAACCTGTGTCGAGCACGTCACGCAGAAGCGGCCAACGGAGCACGGCACCGAACTCGAACCCCGCCGCCTTCACCCCGGTGAGCGCTATCCACGCGAGCGAGTCCAGCGCGAGCAGCACGCCTGTGGCCGCCAGCGTCCGCCACAAGCCGGCCGCACGCGAGTCCTGACCGTCGATCACGAAGGCGAGCACCGCTGCGCCACCGACGCAAAGGAGGATCAACGCCAGCCCCACGAACCGCGTCAGTGCAAGCGCCCAGTCGACCGACGCCGACCCGGCCTCGGCATCGAGCACCCGATCCGCCACGCCTCGCCCGTCGCCGACAGGCTCGCCGACCGAGAACACGAATGCCCCCCGAATCGGATGCGAGTCCGCCGACAGCACCCGCCACGCCACCGTGTATGTGTCATGCGGGAGACTCTCCGGCAGAGCGACGGCCACCGAGCCGGAGGCCGGCTTGGTCACCTCACCCGTGTCGACCCGGCGCGCTTCACCGTCGAAGACGCGCACCGAGCCGGCGACCGTCGCGACGGTCTCGTCGAAGCGCAGTACGACCTGCGCCGGGGAGCGCACGAGCACTGACCCCTGCGGAGGAGTGGTCTCTTCGAGCGTCGCGTGTGCGGACGCCGCCGGTACGACAGCCGACGCCAAGGCGCAGACCGCCGAAACAACCAGCGTCCGACACGCGACGCGATGTCGCGATCGAGTGATGCCAGGCTCCTTCGATTACTCGTCAAGGCAGGCGGCGCGCACGCCACCCGCACGAAGATCAAGCAGCGAAGATGAGAGGCGGCCCACGGGTGCCGCACCCGACCGCAAGTGCGGGCAGGCGCGGCGCGTCGACACTGACGAGGAGAGAAAGGGCGATCGGTGCCGCCGTGCGTTGGTGCGGCGTCCTTCCGAGGAGGCGGCCGACGACGTCCGCGGCGCGCAGCAGGAGTCGGGCAATGAGATAGGCGGCGACCGCAAACGGCAGCTGGAGCGTCAGCCCGAGCAGGAACGTGCGTTGCAGAGCTGCGTCGAACGGGAAGCTGCCATCGTGGAGGAGCCGTTCGAAGTGCTCCTGGCAGCAGAACACGAGTGGCGCGACCAACGCGAACTGCCACGCCACAAGACCCTGAGCCCGGCCCACCCGAGCGCCTCGGGCCTGCCCGACCAGCGCCAGGAGCGCAGCGACGGTGCAGAGAGCGAGAACGAGCGGCAGGTGGTCCAGGTACGCATGACCGGTGTCGGCCAGGAGGTGCGCCCGCTGATCAGCGTTCGGAGCCACCAGCCGATACGTCAGGACATGCGCGCCCTGCGACCCCGCCACCGCAAGCGACACCGTCAACGACCAGGCGACCAGGCGAGAACGCATCGGCGCATTGTACGGACTCGCCCAGCTGCCGTCGGACCGGCACACTTGCCGGGTGCCACCCGTGCCCAAGCCCAAGTCGAAGCCCACGCCCGGGAAAAGGTCGCGCCGGAACCTGATCATCGCGATCGCAGTCGCAGTAGTCGTCGCTGCGGCGCTGATCGTCGGCAGCCTCGCTCTCGGAGGCGGTTCCGGCGGATCGTCAACGACGGCGACCGGTGCGGCGGCGGCGCTCACCGGCATCACCCAACAGGGGACCGTGCTCGGCAACCCCAATGCCACGGTCGAGCTGAGCCAGTACGAAGACCTGCAGTGCCCAATCTGCAAGGAGTACACCGACTCGGCGTTCCCGGCGATCGTCGACGAGTACGTGAAGACCGGCAAGGTCAAGATCAACTTCCGCGGCATGGAGTTCATCGGCGCCGACTCCGAGAAGGCTCTCCGCATCGCGCTTGCGGCCGGAAAGCAGGACAAGCTCTGGGACGTCGTCGAGCTCTTCTACAAGGAGCAGGGAAGCGAGAACACCGGATGGGTCACGGACGCAAAGATCGACGAGATCCTGGCCCAGGTCCCCGGCCTCAACGCCAACCAGGTGAAGGCCGACGCGCAGAGCACCGAGATTGGCCAGCAGGTCGCCGCAGTCCAGGCAGAAGCAACGGCCCGCCAGGTCACAGGCACCCCGACCTTCTTCATCGCCATCGGCGCGGCAGCGCCCTATGCACTAGCGCCGCAAAGCCTGACACCGGACGCATTCCGACCGGCGCTCGACGACGCCCTCCGCAACTAGCTGCTAGCCGTCGGCGAGCAGCTCGCGGACGCGCTCCTTCGGCCGCCCGACGATCGCCTTCTCGTCGGTGACGACCACGGGACGCTGCAGCAGCTGCTTGTGCCGGACGAGCAGCTCGACGATCTGGTTCTCGCTGCCCGCATCGCCGTCGGTGATCCCGAGCTTCTTCCAGAGGGAGTCGCGGCGCACGAGATCCGTGGGTGGATCCTCGAGTTTCGCGATGATCGCGCGGAGCGTTGCCTCATCGGGCGGCGTCTTCAGGTAGAGGACGATCTCCGCCTCGACCCCGAGCTCCTGCGCAATGCTCACGGCATTGCGGCTGCTCCCTCAGTTGGGGTTGTGGTAGATCGTCACGCGCGGCATAGCCGGACTGTACGTGAAACGAAAAGCCCCGCTTTCGCGGGGCTTTCGAGGGTTCGCTTCTTGCGAGGAGCGTCGTCGTCGCTCTTCCTCGCACGTTCTTCTCTCTCGCTCTCTTATTGGACGAGGGTAAGGAGCTTGAACATCGGCAGGTACATGCTGATGATGATGATCCCGACCATGATGCCCACGCCGACCATCATCAGAGGCTCGATGATCGAGGTCAGCGCCGCGATCGACGAGTCGACCTCGTCTTCGTAGAAGTCGGCGACCTTCGAGAGCATCTTCTCGAGTTCGCCGGTTTCCTCGCCGATCTTCACCATCTGCGCGATCATCGGAGGAAACACGGTGCTCTCGATGAGTGGCTGAGCGATGGTCGCTCCATCCTGCACTCTCGAGCGCACCTTCGCGGTTTCCTCCTCGACGACCCAGTTCCCTGTTGTCTGCGCTGTGATCTCGAGCGCGCGCAGGATGTCGACTCCCGATGCGATTAGCGTCGAGAGCGTTCTCGACCAACGCGCCATCGCGACCTTGCGGACGACCGAGCCGATCTGCGCGGGCAACCGCAACTTGAAGCGGTCCCACCCCTGGCGGCCGACCTCCGTCTTCTTCCACCTGAAGAAGGCGTAGATGGCGAGGCCGATCGCCGGGAAGATGATGAACCAGTAGCCACGCAGGAGATTCGACACGTGCATGACCTGCTGCGTCAGTAGAGGAAGCTCGCCGCCGAGCTCGGCGAAGATCTTCACGAAGATCGGGACGAGGAACATCAGCATTCCCGCCATCACGAGCGTCGCGAAGACGAGAACGACACTCGGGTAGATCATCGCACCCTTGACGCGCCGCTTGATCTTCTCCTCTTTCTCGATCTGGACGGCGACGCGATCGAGAACGACGTCGAGCACGCCTGCCGCTTCGCCTGCCTCGACCATCGCCATGTAGAGACGGCTGAACACGGTCGGGTGCCGACTCATTGCCTCCGAGAGGAGCGATCCGGATTCCACCTGCTCACGGATATCGTCGAGGACACTCGCGAGAACCTTGTCGTCCGTCTGTTGCTCGAGGATGACGAGCGCCGTGACGACCGAGAGGCCGGCCTCGATCATCGTGGCGAACTGGCGCGAGAACACCTGCAGCGACTTGGCCTTGACCTTGCCCTTGACGAATCCCGTCTTGGCGGAGGTCGGGGCTTTCACCTCCTCCAGCCACTGGGCAAGGAGGCCTCCTCCGCGCAGCGAATCGAGCGCGGCTGACCGGTCGGACGCCTGGATCTCCCCGTCGAACTGGGATCCCTGGGCGTTGATTGCGCTGTAGGCGAAGGAAGGCATTCGGTTCTCCTATTGACTCTCGGTGCTCGTGAAGCGACTGGTCATGGGGTCGCCGTCGCCACAGCGCCGCCGGTCGAGGGAGCTGGGTCACTTACGGTGGAAGGTGTCTGTTTGAGGGGCTACGCTCGAGAACCCTTCGACCGCCTCGGGAGTCGAGCCCGTGTACACGAGCTTGAGCACATACCGCACACCCGTCGCCGTGTCGACCAATGTCACGGTCTTGCCAAGCGCCAATGTAATGGTCTCTCCGTTGTCGAACGAGCCTCCGGCAACACCTATCTTTGCCTGCTGCTTCTTCAGAGCCACGAGGACGAACAGCGGCGAGCCCTTCGGGAACTTCTGCTTGACGGTCAGCTGCTGTGGCTTGCCATTGAACATGATCGTCGCGTCGGTGATCGCGGGCGCCTTGGCCGCGGGCGACGCGGGGGCGGCGTTTGCGGTGGGTTGGGCAGCAGCGTCCGGGCCAGGTCCGGGAGCGGGTGCGGCGCCAGCGTCAGGCAGGCCTGTCTGATCGTCGACCTGCTGGACGAAGGGATCCTTCGCTTCGAAGAGCGTGAACGAGGCGAGTTGATTGGTGGAGAGCCGGACGACCGTCGCGCCGCCCGGGAGCGCAACGCCGGCCACGTACGCCGCCGGCTTCGAGGTGATCGGTGGCGGGATTGCCGCCGCTGCTGCCACCGCGTCGGTCGACACGGCTCCGGAGTCGGACGCAACAGGTGCTCCGCCGGTAGCCTCGGCTGTCGGCTCAGTGGCCGTCGTGCTCGAGTGACCCATCACCTTCGGTACCTGGATAACTGCCAATCCGACCATGGCTACGCCGGCCACTGCAAGGATGATCTTCTGTTTGCGGGCCTTCGCGGCCGCTTCGTCGGGCTTGATTGCCATCAGGGGTTCGCTCCTGCTGCGACCGTCGCGCTCGCGGACGGTGTGCTTGACGGGGGAGCCGTTGCCGGAGTTTCGGCAGCGGTCGTTGGGAGAAGGGTGTACGACTCGATCGTGAGCGTCGCCTTGACATTCGGAAACTTCGTCTCCGACTCGGCCAGGTTGACGTTCGTCGTCGAGTAGATGCGCCCCCGGGCGTCCAATCGGCCCTGTCGCACCCGAACGAGCCGACGTAGCTCGCCGAGGAACGCGGACACGCTCGTGAATCGGCCCTGAACCTCCACGCCGACCGGCTGGGCGACGTAACCGGTCGAGGACTGCGGCTGACTCGGAGTGATCGCGGTGAACACGAGCTTGTGTCGAGCGGCGAGGCGGTTGAGGTCGAGGATGACGCCCGCCATATTCGTGGCGTCCGGGACAGCCTTCGTCAACCGAAACGTGTCGCCGGACTTGACCGTGATCCTGGCCGACGGTGCCGCCAGAGCGAGCTTGCGCGCAGCGAGCTCGCTCTCGGCCACCGCCGCCTGCCGATCGAGATCCTCCGCCTTCGACTTCTGCGGGGCGACCATGAAGAACCACACAGCGGCCAACACGGCAACGCCGCCTAGGGCGCCGAGGGCGATCGACGCCTTCTTGTTCTCCAACAGGGCGTTGCTCATCGGGAACCTCCGGGGTTCAAGTCGGCTGCGATCTGGAAGTGGACGATCGACTTCGCTCCCTTGGTCTCCACCTTGCTAGCCGTGAGGGTTACGTTGCTGAGCGACGGGAGCGTCGCGAGTCGTGCCAACAGGCGAGCGACATCGGTCTGCCCGTAGGTATAGCCGTCGATCTGCACACCGGTCGGTGCGGCCGCAACGCCGGGTATGGCCGTTGCGGCAACGGGAATTCCACCCGTCGTGGAGGTCGGTGCGACCTGTGCCTGGAAGGAGTTCAACCAGACGTTCTCCGGAAGGACCCGCGAGACGTCTCGCAGCACGGCATCCCACGCCACGCGTCCTCCGAGGAGGCTTGCAACTACCTGCGCGCGCGTCGCCTGCGATCCCTTGACGGCGGCATCGATCACCGCGCCCTGCGGTCTTGGAAGAGCGGCGATTTCGCTGTTGAGTGCATCGAGCTCGGCTTGTGAGCTGCTGACCTGCCCATGTGCCGACACGAACATGAACCCGAGCGCCACAACCGGAACTGCAACGGCGACCGGAACCGCGAGCTTGACCAGGCTGGGTCTTCGCCCTCGTGCCTGAGACCGTTCTTCGCTCGGAAGCAGATTGACGCTGCGGCTCTTGCCGTCCTCGATCGCAAGTCCGATCGGGACCGCCATCGATCCGATCATCGCCTCGATCGCAGAATCGATCTCGCCGCTGACCGTGACGCGCGCGAGGGGATCACCAATACCAACGGCAACCCCGATCATCTGGTTCAGCGCTTCGCCGAGGCCCTCGAGATGTGATATCCCGCCGGTCAGGACGATCTCGCCGATTCCAAGCGAGTCGGGTTGCGTCTGGTAGAACTGGAGCGAGCTGACGAGTTCGCGTGCAAACGGCGTCAGCCGCAGGCGGACAGCCTCGACCGCCCGAGTCCTGGAAGACTCGTCGAGTCCGTCGTACTTCCTACCCGGGCCCGACAGGGAGAGGTGGCGGAGAATCGTCGCGGCCTCGGCAGGATGAACTTCGAGCTCGGTGGTCACGGCGTCCTGGAGCATCTCTGCACCCCAGCGGAACACGCGCGTGAATTCGCAAACGCCTCCTCCCGCGACGAGAAGTGTCGTCGATTCGTGGCCGATCGAGACGACGACGGTTGCCGTATCGTCGGCGAGCCGAGCTGCGAACGACTTCGGGTCGACGAACGCGCGCAGGAGGCTCAGCGCCTCGAGGTCGAGGCCGTCGAGCTTGATTCCCGCAGCACGCGCGACCTCTACGTAGGGATTGACCTGGTCGCGGGGTGCGACCACGAGCAGGATGCGTCGCGACGTTCCGCCGTCCTCCGTGGGCCGCTCGTCGAGGATGCGGTAGTCGAGCACCGATTCGTCCTGGGCGACGGGCAAGACCTCGTGGGCTCTGAACCGAACGGCATTGTCAAAACGTTCCTCGTCGTCGATGCCGGCGATCTCGAAGGTGCGGACGCCGATCCGGTTACTCGAGAGACCGATGCGTACGTCCTTCTTCGGAAGGCTGTTCTCGTCGAAGAACGCCTTGAGTTCGTGCGCGAGGGCTGTGACGTCGCGTACCTCACCGTCGAGCACGAGGCCGGCGTCGATCGGACGCTGAGCGAGCTGGATCAACTCGTTGACGCCGTTACCCTCGACGACGACGGCGGCGGCAATCTGGGAGGCGTCGATCTTGAGGCCCACCACTTTCCGGCCCTTGCCTGCCTTCCGTGCAGTCCGGGTCGACTTTGCGTCATTGCGCTTGCCGGCAAACGGCCGCCGGGTGCTCTTGTCCCCGACGGGGTTCTCGGGAGCGGGATCTTCTCCGCCGGCTTTGCCTTCGGTGGCAGGAGGTGCGGCGTCGGGCTCGTCAGAACGGTCTGCGCCCGACTCGGCCGCGACGTCCATCCAGTCCTCATCGGCGTGAGCGGCAGGATCGCCGCCGCCTGATACGGGCACGTGCTCGACGAGGCCCGGAGCGGCTGGGTCTGCGTCGTCGATGCCGTCGAGCGCTTGTACGTCGGTCTCGGCCGTCAGTGCGGGCATCGTGTCATCGGCCGTATCACCTTGGTTCGATTCGTCAACAGGATTCGATTCATCGTCGAGTGGCTCATCGGAGACCGCCTGCACGACCAGAGAATCGTCACCGACGGCGGCTGCGGCGACGGGTTCCGCGGCGAAGTCATCGCTCGTCTGGGCGTCCGGTATGTCTAGGCCCCCGATTTCGGTCCCTTCGAGCGCCGCATCGGTGATCTCCGGCTCCGTGACCTCGGGCTCCGCCACCTTACGGCGCCGGAACGTCATCTCACGCTTGTAGAACGGAATCTTTTCGGCGACGACGTGCTCATCTGCCATGAGTGCCCCTCCCTCGTCAGCGCCATCGTTGGCGACCAGCTCTGCCTCCGCCTCGATCTCGGACTCAGACTCGGACACATCCGATGCCGGCAACTCGACCCCGGCATCCGTGGCGCCGCTCCTGTCATCTGCGGGCGCGGGAGGGCTCACCCACGCAGGACCGACCACGTCGGCCTCGTCCCCGGCGCCTGCTCCCGTCCCGACCTCGGCGCTCGCACGCGGAGAGACGGTCGAGGAATACCGCTTGAAGGAGATCTCCGTGTGGAAGCGGGGCTCGCCGGTTGTTGCCTCGTTCGGGTCCACGGGTGGCGCAAAGCCGATCGGATTGCGGTTGGGCATCGTCCCAGAGCCGCCGTGTCCGGCGTATCCGACCTCGACGTCCGAGCCCGGCAAAAAGCTGCCCGTGCGGACGGGGTCGAACGATGCCGAGGGCTCCGGGCTGTGTGGGTCGCGCGAGAACAGCGTACGGGGATTCCAGAGGGTCATTGGCTATTAGCTCCCGGCCACCCGCAGCGCCGCGCCGATTCCGGGCGTGGCGACAGGTGTGCCGTCGTTGGACATGGCAGGGATAGGGATTCCGGCGCGCTCGAGCGCCGAGAGCAATGCCTCGGGTCGACTCGACCGGCCGAGAGCTTCGGGGACCGTGATCAGCCGTCGCGTGATCAGCTCCGTGAGCGACTGCTCCATCGTCTGCATCCCCCGGCGGGTGCCGGTTTGCATGTAGGAGTAGACCTGCTCGATCTTCCCCTGGCGGATGAGGTTCCTGATTGCATCGTCGAGGAGGAGGATCTCGAGGGCGGCGACACGGCCCTGGCCGTCGCTCGTAGGCATCAGCGTCTGGGTGGCGATACCCTGCAAGGAGTTCGCCAGCTGCATGCGCACCTGATCCTGCTGCGCGGCAGGGAACACGTCGATGATTCGGTCGATCGTGCTCGGCGCGCTCTGCGTATGGAGCGTCGCGAACACGAGGTGCCCGGTCTCGGCCGCCGTCAGCGCGGTCGCGATCGTTTCGAGATCGCGCATCTCACCAAGGAGGATCACGTCCGGGTCCTGCCGGAGCGCCCCGCGCAGGCCCTCGGCGAACCCCGTCGCGTCCTGACCGACCTCTCGTTGGTTGACGATGCAGCGGCGGTGAGTATGCATGAACTCGATCGGGTCCTCGATCGTGATGATGTGGTCGGCACGCGTCCGGTTGATCTCGTCGATCAACGCTGCGAGCGTCGTCGACTTGCCCGATCCGGTCGGGCCGGTGACGAGCACGAGGCCGCGGGGCTTCGTCGTGAACTCGTGAAGAGCCGCGGGGAGGTTGAGCTCCTCGAGCGACTTGATATCGGTCGGAATCGTCCGGAAAGCCGCCGCGAGGCTCTCGCGCTGGTAGTAGGCATTGACGCGGAAGCGAGCGACCCCGCGGATCCCGTACGCGAAGTCGAGCTGTCGCTGCAGCTCGAGATGCTTCTGCTGTTCCGTCGTCGTGATCCGGTAGATGAGCTGGCGGACGAGGTCCGGGTCGAGCTCCGGGAAGTCCGACAACAGCTCGATATGCCCGTGCAGCCTGACCGCTGGGAGCGACCCGGCCGTCAGGTGGAGGTCGGACGCACCGAGCTCGACAGCCCTCTCGAGCAGCGCGTCGACGGACAGAAGGGCAGGAGGATTCTGGTGCTCTGAGAGTTCCACGAGAGTCTCTATCGGCACGTCCCCGTCGTACCTTGAGAGGAGATTGATGGTGCTTCACGCGGGCACCGATGAAGCTCCGATCCTGCTGCTCGGAGCTCTCGTCCTCTCGCTCCTTCTTCTTTGCGCTCAGTTCTTCTTCTTCTTTGCGCTCTGTCTTCCTCGAGCTCCTCTGCCACCTCTCTTCTTCCCGTCTCGGACGCTCCTCCGCCACGATCCGAACACGACCGACCTGCGTCACCCGCGGTGAGGGATGCCCGTCCCCCGGAAATCACCCGAATGGGTATCGCGCCCGCCTGGATACCAGCCGATAACGAACGCGTCGGTCAACCCACAAGCTCCGAAAGGGAGTCAACAATGTTTCTCACCAAGCTGCAGAAGCGGCTCAGGCAGGAGGAGTCGGGCTTCACGCTCATCGAGCTCCTCATCGTCCTCGTGATCATCGGCATCCTGCTGGCGATCGCAGTGCCGTCGTACCTCGGCTTCAAGACCCGCGCAGAGAAGACGGCCGCGCAGGCCAATGTCCGTTCGGCAGTTCCGGCCGTCGAGGCCTACTACGCCGACAACGGCAACTACCTGTTCGACAAGCTTCCGACCGGGGCTGCCGCTGGGACGCCGATTGCGGCGTTGTCCGCGATCGACCAGAGCGTCAACGCAACGACGCTCACGACGATCACGGCGGGGACAGCAACGTACACGATCGCGTCGACAAAGGGAAGCTGCGTTGCCACAAAAGCCGGACCAGCGGCGGCGATCGTCGTCACCGGCTGCTAGGTCGGAAGCACCCTGGCTGTGACGCTCACCGCCAGGCGGACACACCGAGGGGCGCGGGAGCACCGCGCCCCTCTTTCGTGCTCAGCCTTGCAACGGCCTGCGTCGTAACTCGGCTCGTCGGAAAGCCGTAAAGGTTCGTTCATCGTTCTGCCGATAAGGAGAATTGTGAATACCATCGCTGCCTCAACCCGTCGAGTACCACGTGCCGCCCTCATCGGCATCGTCGTTCTCACCACAGCCTTCGCGGCTCTCATGATCGTCCGCTCCGGCGTCATCGGCGACTCCTCATCGGACTCGACCCCGATCGCCATTCCGACGCAGCCCTCTCCCGTGACACCGGCGACGCCGGCCACGCCGGCCAGGCCGCGGGTCGTCCTGCTTCCGAACCTCCCGGCGCAGATCGCCGCAAAGCTCCGCTACTCGAACGTCGTCGTCGTGTCGCTGTACACGGGCACATCGGCGGCGGACAGGAGTGCGGTCACCGAAGCTCGTGCCGGCGCCCGCGCCGTCCACGCCGGCTTCGCGTCGATCAACGTCGTCGACGAAGCGTCGGCTCGCAGTCTTACGCGCTTTGGCGGCCCGACCGATTCGCCTGCCGTGTTGATCGTTCGCCGGCCCGGCAAGATCATCAGCGAGTTCACGGGACCGGTCGAGGGCAAGGTCGTCGCTCAGGCGGCACGCAACGCCGGCGCCGGACGCTAACGCCCGAAGACCGCTCGTGTCCGCTCCGCCCGTCGCGTTCCACTTCGACGTCCGACTCAAAGGGCGGTCGCTCGTGGTCGTCCGCGGCGTGCGGTCCGCGTCGGGCGGCTGTGATGTCGAGACCGAGACACGCCCTGTCGATCACAGTCCGGACGAGCCGCCGCTCGAGCGAACGTTCACGTTCACGACGTACGAGATGGCGCGCCGATTCGCGGACGAGCTGCTGACGACGCTCGAGTACCAGAGCTGCGACGTCAACACACTCGTCTGAGCCGAGAGAGTAGCCCGGCACGCGAGGTCAGCTGCGTGTCCAGCCCCGGCCCCGGCGTTCGCCTACACGGCGAGACCCTTCACATGGGCCTCTTCACACGGGGCCTCTCAGACGCTCGTGATGATCCGCGTGAGCTCTTCGAGCGAGGTGAGACCCGCCGCTGCCTTGGCGATGCCGTCGTCCCAGAGCGAGCGCATTCCACCGGCAGCCGCGGCACGCTCGATCTCGTCACGCGGGGCATTCTGTGCGACGAGCGACTCGAGCTCGTCATTCATCAGGAGAAGCTGAAAGACGCCGATCCGTCCCTTGTAGCCCGTCCGGCCGCACCGAGGGCAACCGGACTTGCGGTAGAGCACCATGCCCTCGCGCGCCGCGGCCTGATCGGGTGAGATCCGGGCTGCAATGAGCTCATCGGGGCTCGGCGCGTACATCTCGCAGCAGTTGGTGCAGAGCTTTCGCGCGAGGCGCTGTGCGAGGACGGCCGAGACGGCCGAGCCTGTCAGGAACGGTTCGACGCCCATCTCGTTGAGGCGTGTCATCGCGCCCGCCGCGTCGTTCGTGTGGAGCGTCGAGAACACCATGTGGCCTGTCAGGGCCGACTCGATGGCCATCTTCGCTGTCTCGGCATCCCTGATCTCACCGACCATGATCGCATCGGGGTCGGAGCGGAGAATCGACCTCAGGGCGGACGCGAACGTCATGTCGGCTTTCACATTGATCTGCACCTGGTTGATGCCTGCAAGGCGATACTCGACAGGGTCCTCGACGGTGATGATGTTGATCTCGGGTCGGTTGATCTCGGCCAGCGCCGCGTAGAGCGTCGTCGACTTGCCCGATCCCGTCGGCCCCGTGACGAGCAGCGCCCCCGTGGGTCGGCGGATGATGCCCGCGAGCTTCTCGCGCATAGAATCAGACATCCCGAGCGACTCGAGCGTCGGCGCCTTGCGCGACTTGTCGATCAGTCGCATGACGACCTGCTCGCCCTCGACCGTCGGGAGGACAGCAACACGGACGTCCAGCATCCGGCCAACTGCGCGCGCGTTCAACGCAATGCGGCCGTCCTGTGGCTTGCGGCGCTCCGCGATGTCGAGCTTCGCCAGCACCTTCAAGCGTGTCGTGACGCCGTTCGCCATCCGCTTCGGAATGCGCTGCGTCTCACTCAGCACGCCGTCCACGCGAACCCGGACGAGCAGCGAGTCTTCCTGCGGCTCGAAGTGGATATCGCTGGCGCCATCCGTCGCAGCCTGCATCACGATCGAGTTGACGAGCCGCACGAGTGGTGCATCCGAGACGCCGTCGTCGACCTCGAGGTCGTCCTCGTCCTCGACGACCTCGACGTCGTCGAGCGCCGACTGCGTCTCCATCGCCTCGCTCTGGCGGGCGAGCCGCTCGAGCTCGGCCAGGATCTCCTCACGGCCGGCGACGACGATATCGACGGTGTCGCGGCTCGCAAGGCGGAGCTCGTCGATCCCGTGGATATTCGCGGGGTCGGCGATGGCGACGATCAACCTGTCGTCAGCGCGTGAGATCGGGACTGCGACGACACGTTGCAGGGTCTTCAACGGGATCAGCTCCGCGGCGCTCGGTGAAGCTCGCTCCTCGGCGAGGTCGTGAAACGGGAGCCCGAAGCGACGGGCAAGCGAGCGTGCAACGCCGGTGAGGTCGACAAGACCCTCATCCTGCAGGGCCTGCGCTAAGCCGGCAACGCCCGCCCGGCCACGTGCCGCTGCCAGCCTGTCCGGCGGAACGATCTTGGTCGTAGCGACAAGATCCGCGACGAGATCGGCGATCGTCGCGAAATCCTCGCCGGGCCACCCATCGCCCGATGCGTCAACGCCGCCGCGGTTCAGCCCGGTGTCGACGAGATTGGTCGACGTGCGAAGCGGACCGGTGGGCTCGAACTTCACGACGCGAGCACCAGGTTGAAGGTCATGTCCCTACCCCGTCAATCCGAGATACCAATCGAGGATCGCCCCACCCGCGAAGAGCGCCACGATCGCGCCGAGAGCGAGGAAGGGAACGAGGGGAATCGCCATCTTCCGGGCACGGGAACCATGCCGGATGAAGAGCACCGCCGACGGGACGAGAGCAGCCAGGAAGCCGATCATCAACGCCAGGCCGACGTCGCGGCCGAGCATCGCACCGAGCAACAGTGCGAGCTTGACGTCACCCATGCCGAGGCCACGAGGGTGGATCAGTGCCGCGACGAGGAGAAAGCTCGACGCACAGAGTGCGCCGAGCAGCCATTCGGCGCTCGGATCGATCGCGGTGTTCGCGACGAGAACGATGCCCGCGGCCGGAAGAACGATCCGGTTGGGTACGAGCCGGTATCGAAGATCTGCGGCGGAAAGCGTGACGAGAACGATGACGAAGAAGCACGCGAGGGCGGCATACGCGGTTGCCCCGAAGACGAGAACGCAGCAGCCGACGAGAAGAGCCGTGATCGCCTCGACGGCGGGGTACAACGGCGAGATCCTCGTCTGACAGTCACGGCAGCGCCCTCGGAGCGCCACGTAGGAGGCGATCGGGATGTTGTCGCGGGCCCTGATCTCGGTCCCGCACTCCGTGCAACTCGACCGGGGCTTCGAGACGGAGAGGCGCAGCGGCACGCGCGCGGCAACGACGTTCACGAAGCTGCCAAACGCGAGCGCCGGCGGAAGGACGAAGACTGCGAGCGCGAGGTTCACCCGGGTTGTATCGGCATTTCAGCGGCGGCGGTTGAGTCGCAGCCTACGAGCGGGCCTTACGGCTTGACCTCGCGGAAGAACGTGGTCGTATAGGTGTCGTCGATCGACGGGAACCAGGGTGGTGGCAGGAACTGGAGGTTCGGGTCGTAGGAGTAGATTCGGTTGGAATAGGCGAAGCTGCCGCCGTCCTTCGTCGCTGAAGAGCCCGTGAACGTCATCAGGCTGCCACCGGGGTGACTCGAGCCCGCCGTGTGCCAGGTGTTCGTCTGGACGAGCACGCCTGCAGTCCAGGTGAGCTGGTTCGGCGCATACTCCGCCACCCAGAGATCGCTGTACGCGACGAGGCCGATCACGTCGTCGCCGCCGACGACAGGGCCGATGTTGTCCGCCACCACGATGTTCTGTCCGGCGCCGACGGTGACACGACCGTTGACCTGCCCGGAGACGATCGCGGTGACGTCGGTGTAGATAGCGCCGTTCGACGGAACCGTGTAGGTCGTGGCGGGTGTGCAGGTCGGAGCAGGCGAGAGCTCGAGATTCGTTCCCGTGCATGGTGCCGCGGTGAACGTCCCGTTGGAAAGGAATGTGACGCGCCACCCTGTCTTGCCGGCCTGGTTCAGGTAGACCCCACCCGTCTGAGCGGCCCGCTTGATGTCGACGAGCGAGACGAGAAACTTCGAGAAGTCGATCGGGTGGTTCTTGATCTTGCTCGGCGGGAACGCACCGTTCGCGTATTTCTGGGCCCCGTCGAGCAGGGTCGGGCTACCAGTGATCGAACCCTCCGCGAAGATGTCGGCATGCGCGGTGCCGGTGTGGTTCACGGTCCCGTTCGAGTAGATCTTGCCGAACGTCTCGGCTCCGATGCTCACGTCGCCGTCCGAGAATCGATAGAAGTCGGTCAGGTTCGACGGGCGCACGTACGTCTCGATCGCCCGCATGTCCTCGGTCGACGACATCGAGCGCCTGCCGGTCGCGATGATTCGGACGGCGGTCGTCGGATTGGTCGAGGTGCCAGGCGGGTACACCTGGAGGCTGTAGTAGTAGCCGTTCGACAATTGACACCAGTTGTCCTTGCCGTTCGGGTACGTCCACTGCGTCCCGTACGTCCATGCGACTCCGGTCGTCGACTTCGCCCCGTACGAGCTCGCGGCAGTGCAGTCCGAGCTATGCGGGGCAAGGCCGGCCGACGGCGGCTTCCTCGTGGACTCGGCCGGGTGCACGTAGTGGAGGTAGAAGCCGTGGTCGTCGACGAGCTTCGCGGTGTAGTCGTCGAGACCGGCCTCTGCGGCCTGGTACGCGGTGCTGCTCCAGTTCGCGTGAGCACCCCGATCGGATTCCGCCTTGACGGTGTCGATCAGGACGACGGCGAGGAGCGACATGAAGGCCGTGATGATGACGACGAGGATCATGGCAATGCCGTCCTCGTTCGCAGCGTGTGTCTGGAATCGGTGTCTCATCAGGGCTCCCATCGGAGAGATGCGCTCGTCGAGTAGGTGTACTGGCGCGTCGAGGCAGCCTTCGTCGCGACGGTGACCGTTATGACGACGCGGTACACCGAGGAGGGGGTGATCGTGCCGGTCAGGAGCGCGCCGCTCTTGTCGTAGTAGGTGAAAACGGCCGCATTGCTGACCGATCTGACTCTCGGAGCCCATGACGCCGTGGGAATCGACCCGAAGGATGTCCACGTGAAACCCGTCCAGGGGGCGCCGTCGGTGTCGGTGCTCGTCGTCTGGGCCCGGTCGATCTGACCGCTCGCGAGACGGTAGGCGATACGCCTGTTGTGAAACGGCACAGCCCGATCCGGAGAGAGGAACTGCAGGGTCGTGGACGTCGCCGTCTCGATCGGGTAGCTCGTGTCGCCCGTGTAGGCCTGCCGAATCTCGCTCGCCATCGTGTCGATCGCAGCTCGTACCTCGGTCTGGAGGGTGCTCTGTTCCTGGATCTGGCTGCTCTGGGTGATGCTCATCGAGAGCACGCCGACGAGGGCGGCCATGATCACTCCCATGATGGCGAGGACGACGAGCAGTTCGGAGAGCGTCAGGCCGTCCTCCTCGCGGAGGCGCCGGGTCAGGCTGCGCATCACGGCGGGCAGGTGTTGCTGTTGTATTTCAGGGAGACGGTCTGGGTGCCCGTTCCTGCGGTGATCACGAGGGAGTTGTTCGTGATGGCTCTTGCGATTGGAAGTCGAGGACGAGCAGTCCCAGGCCTTCGCGACATAGGTGTCCGTCGAAGCCGGGACGTCCGTGAACGTGACCTGGCTGCTCGCGTTCGTCGTGCCGCTGTACACGAGGCTCTCGGCGCCGCCGCTGATCGTCACGTTCTTCCCGGCCCCGACGAGGCCGTTGTTCCTGTTCGTGACCGTGATGACGACGGCCGAGCGGACAGGAAGAGTGACGGTGACGTTCGCGACCGAGCCGCTCGACGCGATCGAGAATGCAGAGGTAGCCGAGGCGGCGCCCTGGCTGACCTGGGCCGTGTAACTACCCGTTCCGGCCGGCAGGGCACCGTAGCTGTAGAGACCGCTCGCGTTCGTGACGCCACTCGCGGGCGTGCCGCCGTTCGGCCCGCCGCTCACGTCGACGGTTGCTCCGTTCGCGAACGGGCCTGCCGCGCCCCACCGTGCGGTGACGTTGACCGTGCCGATCGGCAGGTTGAGCGTGACGTTTGCGACCGAGCCGCTCGCGGGTAGCGTGAACGTCTGGGCCGCCGTCGTCTGCCCGGCCTTCGATGCGGTGATCGTGTACGTCGTCGCATTCCCTGCCGGAAGGACGGTCGAGAGCGAGCCGCCGCTGTTCGTGTTGCTCGACGACGCCGCGAGCGCGCTCGGGCCTCCACTGATCGTCACGCTTGCCGTATCGGCCGCAAGCACGCCGCCGTACTTCACCGTCACGTTGACAGTCCCGGTGGGAAGGTCGACGGTCTTGTTCGTCGTCGTGCCGGTGGTGACGGTGGCGGCTACGGCAGCGCTGACAGAGCTCTTCGTCGCGGTCACCGTGTAGCCGGTGCCGGCGGGAACGCTCGAGAACGTCACCTGGCCGGCGCTCGACGTCGAGCCGGTGACCGAGATCGAGTTTGGGCCACCCGAGAGGGTAACGCAGTTCGTGCAGGCGCCGATCGAGCTGCCCCAGTTGACCGTCACGAGCAGGTTGCCGATCGGCGGCGGCGGCAGCGTCACCGTCGCGTTCGTGGTCGCCCCCTGGGTGACGGACGCAGTCGTGTTCGCGCTCTGCCCGGACTTCGTCCCCGTGATCGTGTAACCGGCGCCCTCCGGGACGCTGAAGGAGACGTTCCCACTCGTGTCCGTGACGCCGGAGACGCTGATGTTGTTCGGCCCGCCGGTGACGTCGACCGTCGCGCCGCTCACACCCGCCGAGGACTGCTGGACATTGACGGCGAGCGTCCCCGTCGGGCAGGGGGTGAACTGGAGCGTGAAGGTCCCCGTCGTGTTCGTCGGGTAGCCAGAGGTGGGCACGGGCGTGGCGACCGGGGTCGCGCAGAGGCCACTCGTCGTCCTGCCCACGACCGTGTAGGTCGCGCCCGGGATGATCTTCTTGCCCCCGAGCGTCGTGATCGTCTTGCTGCTCGCGCCCGCAGAGACGGTGTCCGTCGTCGTCGCACCCGTGTACGACGAGGTGATGCTGAGCGCGGCGCCGCCTGTGTATGGGTTGTTGCTCGCGTCGAGGAGCACGAGATTGATCGTCGCCGGCTTGTAGATCTGGATCGTGGTGGTCGACGTCTGGCTCGGCGCGAGCTGAATGTGGGAGGCGGTCGCAGGGGGCGTCGGGGACCCGGACGGAACGTCGGCCGGCAGCGTCTCATAGCCCGCCGCCGCGGAGACGGTCAGGTCGTAGTAGGCCTGCGCCCCGGTCGTCGGGTTCGGCGACAAGGCTGCGAACGAGACCGAACCCGCCAGGTCGGTGGTGTCGCTCCGGGTCGGGCTCGGCCCGTTGGCAAGCGTCACCGTCGCGCCCCCTGTATACGCGAGGTTCGTGCCCAGATCGTAGACGGTCGCGTTGATGATCGCGTTGTTGATACCGCCGTACGGCGCACGAGACGAGGGTGAGACGAAGGTGACGACCCGAGCCAACTGCTTGCCGTCACGATCGCGGGTGACGGTCACCGTCACCTTCTTGTAGTTCGCGGCCGTGGCATAGCTCGTCGCAGTCGGATCATTGACGTACGAAATCGTCACGGTGGCGGTGGCGGGTAGACCTGCGCCGCAGGCGCTCGTCGGCGAAACCGTTCCCGGTGGGTTACCGAGCACGAGGCCAACCGTGTCGTAGTCCTTCCGCCGGATCTGCTCGACCATGTCGTTCGCACATTGCTCGGCGTTCGTCCGTTCGCGCGCAACGGTGTTCGCCGAGATCGAGGATGTGAGAACGCCCGCGATCCCCGTTGCGACGATCACGAGAATGACGCCCGCGAGCAGGGTCTCGACGAGCGTGAAGCCCTGCTCGCGCGCGAGTGCGCGATCGCGAGACCCGCACGAGGCGCGCCACGCAGTGCCGCATCAATTTCGGGTCCACGGATACAGCATCGGGCGCACGAGTGGGGCCGGATACCCCCGGACGGGGGATGGGCATCCGAAGCGCCTAACGCAGCCCGGCTGCGATTGGCTCGAAGCCGGGCGCAGACTTGGGCTCGCCGCTCTCGCGCTCGGCCTCCTCACGCGCGATCGCACGTTGCGTCTTCTCGGCCTGCTCCAGGGCAACGAGGAAGTCGTGTCGGCTGGTCGATGCGTTCGCCGCCACGTCTCGGTCCACCTCGCCGCTGAGCACGAGCTCGATCAACGACTGGGCGAACGACTGCATCTGGAAGAACTCACCCGCATTGATCGCATCCGTGATCTCGTCGGGCCGGTCCTCGCGAATGAGATCCTGGATACGCGCATTCGTCACCATCACCTCGACTGCCGGGACACGGCCACCTTCGGCGCGGGGCAAGAGCCTCTGGCTGACAATTCCACGAAGGGTTCCAGCGAGGACTGAGCGAATCTGCTGCTGTTTGGAGGGAGGGAAGAACTCGATCATGCGCCCGATCGACTCGGCGGCGTCGATCGTGTGGAGCGTCGAGAAGACGAGATGGCCGGACTCGGCCGCCTGCAGCGCCGTGTGTGCGGTCTCGGTATCGCGGAGCTCGCCGATCAGGATCACGTCGGGATCCTGCCGAAGCACCCTACGAAGTGCCTGTTCGAAGCTTGCGGTGTCGAGGCCGACTTCGCGCTGGTTCACGATGCAGCCCCGGTCCGGATGAAGGATCTCGATCGGATCCTCGATCGTGACAATGTGTTGCCTACGAGTTCGGTTGATGTGATCCAGCATCGATGCCAGCGAGGTCGTCTTGCCCGAGCCGGTGGCTCCCGTCACGAGCACGAGCCCACGCCGCTCCTCGGCGAGCCTCAACACGCCGGGCGGTAGCCCAAGCTTCTCGATGGTGGGAATCTCGCTCGGGATGACGCGGAATGCGAAGGATGTGGATCCCCGTTGTCGGAAGCCGTTGACACGGAACCGGGGCAGCGTCGGATGGGCGAAGGCGATATCGAGATCGCCGGTCTCCTCGAACGCTTCTCGGCGTCGCGGCGACATCTGCGTCACGGCGTCGAGGACGGCCTCGAGATCGGCCTCTGTGAGCGGTCGAGCGCCGTCGAGCTGATCGAGGTCGCCGTCGAGTCGAAGAACCGGCGGCTGCCCGATCTTGAGGTGAAGGTCGCTCGCGCCGCTCGTGACGGCCCGAGTGAGAAGGTCGATCAGATCGATCACGGTGAGAGCATCGGCATTCGCGGACTTCACCTTTACCCTTGTCTTGCAGTTGCCTCCTGAGAGCGAGGGTCTCAGGCTCGGCGCGCAAGCCGGGCGATCAACCGCAGTGGCGGGCGGGCGAGACCTCTCGCTTCTTCGGGGTGCCCGACGTCACCCTGTCAGGAGGGCCCCGACGACTCCGAAGACGCCTGGGCAACGCGCCGCCCAGAAACACACGGACGGGTGTCGATCGAGAGCTCGCTTCGCGGCCCACGATGCTCCAGCGTGGTGGTCGAGCGCCTGCGAGAGCGCCGCCGGGTACCGGCCGGGATCGCCGGCGAGGATGGCCCCGGCAGCGAGACGGGCCGAGACGAACGCCTCGTACATCCCGTCTCCCGAGAGCGGATCGACGAGGCCGGCCGCATCACCGACGAGGACGACACGCGCTCCGGCGGGCGTCGAAGCTCCGAGGCGCCGCATCGGAAGACGATGCCCCCGCACGTCCGTGATCGCGTCGGGGTCGATGCGATACGCGCGAGCGAGCCGTGCAAGGTGCTGCCGCAGGTGCGGTCCTTCGCTCGCCCACCCTCCCACGCCGAGGTTCGCGTGATCGCCCTTCGGGAAGAGCCAGCCGTAGCCGCCGGAGGGTGCGCCGACCTCGACGACGGCCATCGACGCGTATGCGTGCTCGTCGAGGAGCTCCCACGGGACGTTGCCCTCGAGCGCGACGCCGCGCACGATCCCGTCGTCGAGCCCTGCCGCCTTGGCGACGATGCCATTGGCGCCGTCTGCGCCGACGAGCATCCCCGCCGCGACCGGCTCGCCTCCCACGCGGGCGACCACACTCGTCTCCCCCGATCTCGAGCTGTTCGACGCGAACGCCGTCACGGAACTCGGCGCCTGCCGCCACGGCCTGCTCGACGAGGAACGCGTCGAGCCGTCGCCGCTGCGTCATGACGATCAGGGGCTCGGGGCTCGTCCGGCGAAAGCTGCGACCGTGATTGAGCCTGAGCTCGAAGGTGTCGACGACTCGCTCGACGACGGGCGTGATGTCGCACGGGGCCTGTCGGAGCGCCCGCCCGGTGACGCCTCCGCCACACGGCTTGTCCCGGGGAAAGCGGGCGCGGTCGGCGAGTAGCACGCTCGCGCCGCCGCGCGCGAGGTGGATCGCGGTCGCCGATCCTGCGGGGCCGGCACCGACGACGAGAACGTCGACGTGGCGCATGCGCCGAGTATGCCCGTCGCTACACTACGCAACCGCGCAGGGGTTCCCGAGTGGCCAAAGGGGGCGGGCTGTAAACCCGCTGGCTCAGCCTTCAGAGGTTCGAATCCTCTCCCCTGCATCTCTCCGAGATCCTGGGTCTCGTGGGCGACGGCGTCACGGTGCGAGTCGTCCAGGGCGTTGAAGATCGCGACACCGTTCAGTGCGACTCCGATCAGCCCCATGGGCAGGCAGGAGGCCCTGGTGGCCACGTTGGGTCGGACGGGAAGCGTGAGCGAGACGCTCTGCGAGCGGATCGTGTTCGGGTTGCGGTCGTAGGCGTACGCGTCGTCATCCGGGGAGATCGGGAACCGCCCGGTTGGGGTCGAGCGTGGCAGTCCGTTTCCGACGATGACGAGGCCTGCGGAAGGGCGGGAGAAGCTGGTGTTTCCCCTCCAGTTGACGTGACCGTCGACGACGGCCTTCGCCGTCAGGTCAAAGGTCGAGCCGGCGATCCACGAACCCGCATGGTCGGCGCCTCCAGGTCTTTCCGGGTTGCCCTGGCACGCGTACACGTAGCCGGGCTTTGCCGATGTCGAGACGTGGCCGTCACCGAGCGGGAGACGGGTGACGTCGGTCGGAGACGGCTTGCCAACGACAGCGGCAACGGTCAGCGGGACCACCAACGACCCGATCGTGAGCGCAAGCAGAGCGACCCTGCCCCGCAGGAGACGACGATCTCCGCGATTTCGACGAGCCCCCACGTGGTCTCCCATGACGAGAACAGCTGGACGAGCGTTGCTGAGACCAGCGTCGTCGAGACGTGTAAAGAATCGGTCAGGCCGTGGTAGCGCACACGAAAAGCCGGACCAGGAGTGCTAATCAAGAGGTGATGGGAATCACTCCTTCCAGTCGCCGGCCGCGCAGGCGCTCACCACGCCGCCTACTCGTGTGGGCGGTGTGTGCCGTCGTGCTCGTGCCTGCAACCGCCGCGGCGGCGGTCTTGCTGACCTGGCCCAACGCCCGCCTGCAGAGCGACGGCGACGCACTCGCGAGCGCGATCCAACCGTGGTACGCCGGGCGCGCGTCCCGGGCCGTCGTCCGCACCGGGACTGGCACGATCGTCCCCGTTCGCATCGTGCACGGCACGATCCACCCGACGACGTCCATCGCGGCCGGCGCGCAGCTGACCGTCGAACTGACGGTGAGGCGACCCGGCTGGGCAGGCTGGCTCGTGGGAAGCACTGCCACCCGTACGTTCACCGTTCGCACGCCGGAGGCGAAATTGCGCGGCCGCTGGCTCGAGGTGCGAAACGGCGCGCCCGTCGCCGTGTCGTTCACGACGCCGGTGCGACGAGTCGTCCTCCGGGGGCCGGGCACGAACGTGACCCTGAGCTTCCGCAAGGGAAAGAAGACGCTGAGGCTCGGCACCGCAGGCGTCGGCCTGCCGGAGGCGGGCGGGGTGGCTGTGCGTGCCGTTGCCCGCCCCTGGGAACGGCTCCCGCCACCTTCGCACGTGCACTGGTTCCCCGCGCGGAAGCACGCCCAGGCGCTCGTCGCCCCCGCACCCGGGGCCGAGCTCGCTGCCGACATCCCGATCACGGTGACGTTTTCGCGCACGACCGAGGAGGCGATCGGCAAGGCGCTGCCGACCGTGTCGCCCACCGTCCCGGGCACCTGGAAGCGGCCCGACAGCCACACGCTTTCGTTCGTCCCGAGAGGGGTCGGGTGGCCGCTCGACGGCCACGTGACGGTGGTCCTCCCGCGGGGAGTCGAGGTGGCGGCCGCGGCGAGAGAGCGGCTCACGCGCACCCTCGCGTGGGACGTGAGCCGGGGCACGATCCTGCGGCTGCAGCAGCTGCTGTCCGAAGCCGGCTACCTGCCGGTCGAATGGACGCCCACGGGCGAGCCGGTGGCGAGGACGGCGAAGGCGCAGCTCGCTGCGGCCGCCGATCCGCCCCCCGGGCACTTCCGCTGGCCGTACGCCAACACCCCGAAGGAACTACGAAAGATTTGGCGCACCGGCAAGTGGAACCAGATCGTCCGCGGAGCCGTAATGATGTTCCAGAACGAGCACGACCTCGACGTGGATGCCTTCGTCGGCCCGCAGGTGTGGCATGCCCTCCTCGCAGACGCGGTCAGCGGCAAGCGACGCACGGCGGGCTATAGCTACGTCTACGTGCACCGGAACGTGCCCCAGCTGCTCACGCTCTGGCACGACGGCAAGGTGATCCTCACCTCGCCGGGTAACACCGGCGTCCCCGCCGCACCGACCCAGCTCGGTACCTTCCCGGTCTTCGAGCACATCCCGGTGGGCACGATGAGCGGCACGAACCCGGACGGCACCCGATACCACGATCCCGGGATCCGCTGGATCAGCTACTTCAACCACGGCGAGGCACTCCATGCCTTCCCGCGTGCCAGCTTCGGCACCCCGCAGAGCCTCGGCTGCGTCGAGCTACCGCTCGCGTCGGCGGCAACGGTGTGGCCCTACACCCCGATCGGCACGCTCGTCACGATCGAGAATTGAAGGTGGTGATCCTCCAACGGTGGAAGTGCCGCCGACCGATGGGGCTCGGTATCGCGGAGCGGCTAGACTCCGAGCCTCGCCCTCTTAGCTCAGTTGGTAGAGCACCTCCATGGTAAGGAGGGGGTCGGCGGTTCGAGTCCGCCAGAGGGCTTCAAAATCCCCGCAAAACGGGGATTTTTGTTGTCTGGATTGGTACAATCGAGCACCTCCTTCGCAAGGAGAGGGTCAGTCGATCGCACTCCCACACTGAGCCCGGCTAAATCCGCTTGAACAAGCGGCCGGCGAAGCTTCGACAAGCGGCGCGACGGACGGGTGGTTTTTTGGGGACGAGTTTTGGGGACGTTTCTTCAGTCCCCAGCTCGGTCGTCGGCTTTGAGACAGGCAACGCGCACCCTTCTAACGACAGCCGACAGCCCCGCGCGACGGAGTGGCAGGGGGGCACGCACGCGATTTCTCTCTGCTCAGGCCGGCGACGTCCAGAGGCAGTGACTGCGTCTCGCTGGTGCCACGTAGATCGCCTGCCCGCGGGTAGGCTGATTTCGTGGCGAGCCCGAGTTCGGATGCAGAGTCGTTAGAAGCGTTGCCGGTGCAGGATGTGTTGCCGTTTCCGACGACGCCTTCGGCGAGTGTTGCCGGCCGGACGATGCAGGAGTCGGTGTATGAGCGGCGGGTTGAACCTCGTCGGCTGCCTGATGATGCGCCGAACATCCTGATCGTTCTGATCGACGATGCCGGACCGGGGTTGCCGAGCACGTTCGGCGGCGAAGTGACGACCACGACGCTGGATCGTGTAGTCGGCGACGGAATTGCTTTCAACCGGTTCCATACGACCGCGATGTGTTCGCCGACGCGGGCATCGCTGCTGACCGGCCGCAACCACCACCGCGTGGGGTACGGGCAGATCGCCGAGCTGGCGAATGACTGGGACGGCTATTCGGGGCATATCCCGAAGAGCAGCGCGTTCGCGGCCGAGGTGTTGAAGGACTACGGGTACTCCACTGCTGCGTTCGGGAAGTGGCACAACACGCCGGCGGAGGAGACGACCGCGGCGGGGCCGTTTACGAACTGGCCGTCCGAGTGCGGGTTCGAGTACTTCTACGGCTTCCTGGCCGGGGAAGCGTCACAGTGGGAGCCGAACCTGGTGCGAAACACGACCTCGGTGTTGCCGCCGAGGACACCGGAGGAGGGCTATCACCTGAGCGAGGACTTGGCTGACGACGCGATCGGCTGGCTGCACAACCACAAGGCGTTTCAGCCCGACAAACCCTTCTACATGTACTGGGCCAGCGGCTGCTTGCACGCGCCTCACCATGTGCTCAACGAGTGGTCGGACAAGTACGTCGGGAAGTTCGACGACGGCTGGGATGCCTACCGCGAGCGCGTGTTCAAACGGGCGAAGGAGAAGGGCTGGATCCCCGCGAACGCGCAGCTGACGCCGCGCGATGCCGCGATGGCCGCCTGGGACAGCGTTCCCGAAGACGAGAAGCCCTTTCAGCGGCGGCTGATGGAGGTCGCGGCTGGCTATGCCGAGCACGTGGACGTCCAAGTCGGCCGGCTGCTCGACGAAGTCGAGGCGCTCGGCTACGGCGACAACACTCTCGTCTTCTACATCTGGGGTGACAACGGCTCCTCCGGGGAAGGCCAGAACGGCACGATCAGCGAACTGCTGGCCCAGAACGGCATCCCCTCGACCGTCAAGCAGCACATCGAAGCACTCGAAGAGTTAGGCGGCCTCAAGATGCTCGGGTCGCCGAAGACCGACAACCAGTACCACGCCGGCTGGGCCTGGGCAGGTAGCACCCCCTACAAGGGACTGAAGCTACTCGCCTCGCACCTCGGTGGCACCCGAAATCCGATGGCGATCCGCTGGCCAGGCAAGATCAAGCACGACGGAACACACCGGTCGCAGTTCCATCACTGCAACGACCTCGTCCCGACGATCTACGAGGTGATCGGGATCACACCGCCCCGCGTCGTCAACGGCATCCCGCAAGACCCCATCGACGGCGTCAGCTTCGCCTACACCTTCGACAATCCTGAAGCCGAGGGACGGCTGCGGACGCAGTACTTCGAGATCATGGGCAGCCGCGCGATCTACCACGAAGGCTGGATGGCCTCAGCGTTCGGCCCCCGCACACCATGGGCCCAAGGAATGCCGCCCGGCATCCACGACTGGAATCCCGACAACGACACCTGGGAGCTCTACAACCTCGACGAGGACTGGACGCAGGCAAACGACCGCGCCGCGGAGATGCCCGACAAGCTCGCGCAACTCCAGGCCATCTTCCTCGTCGAGGCGACCAAGAACAAGGTGCTACCGATTGGCGGCGGACTCTGGGTGATCTCGATGCACCCCGAACAGCGAATCACCACCCCCTACAACGAATGGACGTTCTCCGGCGACACGATCCGGATGCCCGAGTTCTGCGCCCCAGCCCTCGGCAACAAGCCGAACCTGGTCGCCATCGAGGCCGACATTCCCGCCGACGCCAACGGCGTCCTCTACAAGCTCGGAGCGAACTCCGGCGGCCTAACCCTTTTCGTCGAGGACGGAATTCTCTGCTACGAGTACAACCTCTTCATCATCCAACGCACCAAGATCCGGTCGGTCGAGACGCTGCCCACCGGCAAGGTGAAGATCGAAGTCGAAACGCGCTACGTCGAGCCACGCCCCGGAGGCCCGCTCAAGATCACCTTGAACGTGAATGGTGAGAAGGCCGCCGAAGGAACCGTCCCGATCAGCGCACCGCTCCTCTTCACCGCCAACGACTGCCTCGACATCGGCATCGCCCACGGATCACCGGTCTCCCTCGACTACGCCGACAAAGCGCCCTTTGCGTTCAACGGCACCATCGATAGCGTTCACGTCCAGTACCTGGCGAGCTAGACCCATCGTATTCCACCATCGCAGAGACTGGTTGCGCGCCGAAGCCTGCTCGTTCCGGCATGGTGCCTGCTCGGTCGCCCTCGACGACCCACGCGCGTAAGCCGTGCACCACGGTGGAATGAACCTGTAGGAGTTCTCGACAGGACGAGTTATGACCTCTCGCCTCGATAACGATCTTGCGCCAGATACTTCGACCGACGGACCTGATCTTGGGGACAGGTTTTGGGGACAGGTTTTGGGGACAGATTCGGGTCGTCTCAAGGCTGTTCAGGGAGTCTCAGGGCGAGTGTAGAAACGGAGCGCGGACTGGCTTAGACACACGAAAACAAGGCTAGAAGCGACCCGCCGACGCACCACGAAACCTCCATGGTAAGGAGGGGGTCGGCGGTTCGAGTCCGGCAGAGGGCTTCACGGCCGCACTATTGCTACACGGTTACTGGGTCTACAGACGACTCAGACTGAGGATGATCGGACAGCGACCAAGGTTCGACCACGAGGCAGGTCATTCCGCGCTGCCGATTCGTCCCTCGTACTGTGGAGACCGACTGCGCGCAAAGCGGCGGAATTGGAGCGCGGGGACGGCGAGAAAGAGGCATGGCACCGAATAGCGGGTGATGCCGACCTGTCCGATGGCGGCGGGTATTGCTCCGGCAACTATCGCCCCGATGGCCGATCCACCCAAGAGCCTCCAGATACGCCGGTCGAGGCCCATGATCAAGAGGAGGAGCACAAACGGCCAGCATGCATCCTGGAGTTCGCGCGCCCCTTCAAAGAGAGCGTGGGGCGTCGACAGGAGCTCGAAGGCGGCGCCGTAGGGCGTCTGCATGGCGACGATGGCACCCAGAGCGAGGAGACAGAGACCGCTCAGTACGCCGCGAAGCCGTGCCTGAGCAATTAAGGCTCCGACAGCCAACGGCAGCGCCGCGAGATGGGTCGCCGCCGCCATTGCGCCGAGCACAACGGCCCAGGTCGAATGGCCGCGAAGGTAGAGCAGTACACCGACGAGTAACATCGCGGTCGCGGGGGCGTCCATACCCCAGTTCGTAAACCAGTTGGCCGGCACTACGAAGAGGGCGAGCGCTTGAGCGATCAGCGGGCGTGTGCCAAGCTCCAGGGCAAGGAGTCCGACGACGAAAATGATCCCGAACGCAGCGACTGCGTTGAGAATCGCAAGTCCGGGGTAGCCCAACAGCGTTCCCATGACCGTTCCGATCGGCGACGGAAACAACGAAATCCCGCCGACGTAGTAGTCCACATCCGGCCAGAGCGGAATCCCGGCGAAGTACACAGCCACGCCGAGCGCGGCGGGAAGCACGAGCATGAACGAACTGAAACCGCGTTGCCTCCAACCGAGACGCACCGAACGCGGTCCGGCAGCGCGCGCGGTATGACCATAGGACACCATACCCCTGTATCGGCACGAACTGCTGGAGTCAAAGCCGCGGCGGATCGATCAGCCAGGGTGGAAAGCCCGCTGGACGTCCGACCATTTGGCGGGGAATGACCCCTCTCACCATTCAGCGGCGCCGTCGGATCGCCCTCGCGTAGCCCCGAGAACGGTTCAGGCAAGTAATCGAGCCGTTTCGGGCAACACGAGACAACGCCGGACTACCCATGAGTGACCAGGATCTCCATGGTAAGGAGGGGGTCAACGGTTCGAGTCCGTTAGAGGGCTTCGCTTGTACAGGGGCTTTGCGGGTCAGCAGCACTGGCCCGATGAGGCTCCTGTCACCTGGATTGTCACCTGGGAGCCTCTTCGACCAACTCGCGCGCCGTGAGCTTCCTGCCAGTGGTCGAGCCGCTTCTGGCAACAGGAGGCAACGCGGTCCCATCAAACCCTGGCCGAACTCGAGGCTCTCAACCTGGATCAGCTCGCCGCCCCGGTCTGGACGACGGAGACCAGCGAAAGTGACGATCGATCTTCGGCTCCTATGTCCCCGGACAACCGAACTCGAGAGGCTCATCGCCACCCCAACGAGCCAAGAAGCACCGCCTGACGCTCGATGAACCGCCCTGGGTTCGTTGGAGTCTCCAAGAAGACCATGGCGGTTCAACACGCCACGAATGAGCCGCAGACCTTCTCTGCTTCATCGAGAATACCCTGGCTGGGGGCTTGGGGAGTGGTATTCGGTGTCGATACGTGCAGTAATGGCCATGTTCCCAATCCGTCTTTCGGGGGCTCCGAGCAGCGCGTGCACCCGACGCCTCGGTGGCCGTTTCCCCAACCACGTCCTCGAGAAGGCGTGACGTCCGATGATCAAGAGCATTCCACACTTCAAGCTGCTCGTCGCCCTGGTTGGGGAGAACTCCGACACCTCACGACAAGCATTCAGATCTCCATCGGCTGATGTCGCCTCCCCGTTGGAGTTAGCGATTCAGCATGAGCAAGATCTTCTACGGCGACCGCATCCGGGCGTCGCACAACCACCGAGCACCTAGATCGTGCAAGCCAACGCTGAGGGCCGTGCCGCGCCCAAATCGGGCACCACTGCTTCTGAAGGCGTCGCCGAAGACGAGCGTCCGGCGGGCCCTGGCGCGAGCCAAGACGACGCTCGGGCAAGCTCGCGTCGTCACGCCAGCGGTTGGCTCGGCCGCTACGTCGGTCTCGTCATCGCCGGCATCTCAATCGGTGGCGCACTCCTGCTGTGGTTCGTCGTGTCGGCGCGCGCGCCCTCGGTCGAGCAATCGCCGCAGTCGGGGGCGCTGTTCGGCTTCTGGCACGTCTTCTACGACACCCAGGCGCCGGCCCTCAGCGTCGTGATCGGTGCCGTCGGTCTCGGTCTGCTGTTCGCGGCCGGCGTGGCCATCGTCGAACGGGTCGTCATGGACCGATCCCGGCGCTCGTCCGACGCCAAGGTGAAGTTGCTCGCACCCAAGCTCGTGATGGCCGAGACCCGCGGCGTGTTCGGCGGCCCCGTGACGGTCACCGTCCTCATCCCCGCCCACAACGAGGCGGCCTCCATCGGCGCGACGCTCGACTCCCTCGGCGCCCAGGACCCGGCGCCAAACCGCATCATCGTCGTGGCCGACAACTGCACCGACGCGACCGCGTCCATCGCGCGAGCGCACGGGGCGGAGGTGCTCGTCACCGTGGGCAACATCCACAAGAAGGCGGGAGCACTCAACCAGGCACTGCGCGGGCTCGTCGACGGAATGGGAGACAACGATGTCGTCATGTGCATGGACGCCGACACCGTGCTCGACGACGGCTTCCTCGCCGCGGGCATCCAGCGCTTCACGAGCGACCGCGCGCTCATGGCGATCGGTGGGCTCTTCTACGGCGAATCCGGCCACGGTCTCCTCGGCCAGCTCCAACGAAACGAGTACGTCCGCTACTCCCGGGAGATCCGGCGCCGGCGCGGGCGCGTCTTCGTGCTGACCGGCACCGCCTCGATGTTTCGCGCGCGAGCACTGCGAACAGTTGCCGAGAACCGAGGTGGGCTTCTGCCGGGGGTGCCCGGTGATGTCTACGACACGGCGGCACTTACCGAGGACAACGAGTTGACGCTGGCCATCAAGTCGCTCGGGGGACTGATGGCCTCCCCGAATGGTTGCCGAGTGGTCACCGAGATCATGCCCACGTGGCGCAACCTGTGGACCCAGCGACTCCGCTGGCAGCGAGGTGCCCTGGAGAACCTGGGTGCCTACGGCCCGGCTCCGACCATGCTTCGCTACTGGGCCCAACAGCTCGGCATCGGCTACTCGGTCATCGCACTCAGCTCCTTCTGGGTGCTCGTCTTCGTCACCGTGTTCGCCACCGACCAGTGGGTGTGGTTTCCCTTCTGGATCGGGGTCGGGAGCCTGTTCGTCCTCGATCGGGTCGTCAGCGTCTGGAGCGGCGGCTGGAAGGCCCGTCTGCTCGCCGCGCTCCTGTTCCCCGAGCTCCTCTACGACGTGTATCTCGATGTCGTCTACGTCAAGGGCATCTTCGACATCACGTTCGCCCGGGACGCCGAATGGGGTCACGTGGACCACGCGTCGCAGCTCCCGGCCGAAACGAGCGGGAACGAGTCGCGCGAACGCGTCGAGGTGAACCATGACCGGCATCGCGTTCGTCGGGGGCATCGTGCTCCCCGAGAGCATCATGCACAGCCAATGGTTCGCAGTGCTGAGCATGTTCGTGGCCGTCAACACGGTGCTGTACCTGACCCTCGCCGTCATCAAGCTGCTCCCGAAGGCCTACCTGAGCGACTGGGTGGTCCAACGCAACCGGCGCGCGGAGAGCCGCAGCATCTACCCCGACTCCTCCTAATGCGGGGCACTGCGGTGACGCTCGGTCTAGGAGGAAGCCGGAGCGGGAGGGCTTCATCCAACCCGCATGGTTCCTGGGATTGCGGGACGCGGGGCGAGGTGTGGGCGGTGCCCCTATCCAAACTCACTGGAGATGGCGCCCGATGAGCAGAAGGCGACGGCGGAGGCTTCTCCGACGGGTCGGCTGTCCGCACCGAGGGAGGCGGATCACCGCCGGCGAGCTCGAACGCGTTCACAGGGCGGCGCCAGGACATCACGTGTGAGCGCCTGGCCAACAGGCAGATCGACGACGGGTCCGACGTCGTGCTCGCTGTTTCGGGTCGGTGCGGCCGCGGCGCCGTCGAAGTAGCGAGTTACCGAAGGGTGTGGAGCGTCGGGGCCGAAGAGGACGGCGTACCCTCGAGCGCCGACGTCCTCATGGCCACACACAAGGAATGGACTGCGGCCTCGACGTTTGCCATCGAGCAGCTCGTCAAGGGAGCCCTCCCGATGGGGCGGGACACGGTGCTCGGCCTCGAGGACGACTACGCCGTCGGCCCGGGTATGAGCGATCTGATTCCCGAAGGGATCGGGTCTGCGGTCGTCGACCGCTGCAGCAAGCTCCGCTCCACCAGGCACAGGGACATCTAAGAGACCACTGGATTCGCACCGCGAGACAACGGTGCCCGGCGCGCCTGGGATTGCGGCGAGGGTGCCGGAGGTGGCGGGTCCGGCGCCGGGTGATCGGAGTTCCCCGGGTGCTCAGCAGATCACCGGGACGGTGAGCGCGGAGACGTTGTTCGTCTCGTTCGACTCGGTGACCTCGTTGCTCGAGTCCGCCTTCGCGGTGTACGACGTGAGATTGCAGTTTCCGGTGGTGTAGCCCGACGTCTTCGAGGCCCCTGCGGCGAGGCCGGTGATTCGGACGACTCCCCCGCCGGGCACCGAGACGTTGAACGCACCCGCCGCCTTGTTTCCCTGGTTCTTGACCGTCACCTGATTGATGCTGAGCATCGTGATGACGAGATCCGGCGCCCCGGAGGACGGCGGAGGCGGCGTGGGTGCCGGCGGTGGCGGCGGGTTCGGCGCCGGATCGGGTGGCGGTGGGATCGGCGACGGCTTCACCGTGATCGTCGAGATCCGGTAGGTAAGGCGAGCGCGGTCGCCGTTCTCCAGCGAGAGCCGGCCCTTGAGCAGGTCGCCGCCGTAGAGCGTCCGGGTCACGGTCGGTCCGGGTCGGTAGGCGACGACCTGGGTCGTCACGCGATCGTACGGGTTGATGTCGCCGGTGTCGTTCGAGCCGAAGTCGTCGTCGCGGATCTGAAGCCAGATCGGCACGACGTCGGAGGTGCGGTGGTCGCGCGCCAACCCCGGTGCCGTCCACGTGCGCTTGTTGTCCTCGAGCCAGCGGTCGATCCTGCGATTGCTCACGAGCGTCTGGCCGTTGACGACGAGGGTCACTCCGTGCAGGAACCACCCGCCGGCAAGGCGGTCCGGGCTCTTCTCGATCGTCACCTGGGTGATGTCCCCGATCGTCAGGCCATTCCGGAGTGCCGAGTCGATCGGCACGCTGTAGGTGTCGTCGTCGCCGCGCTCGAAGTCGTTGTACGCACGTTTCTCGAGCGGGAATCGCAGTCGATTGTTGATTCGCAGGTAGACGTCGTCGTCCGTCCCTGCGTAGCGACGATCACCGGTCTCGAGACGCACCGTCATGGACGTCACCGGCATGCTGGCCCGGTTCGTCGTCTGGACAGAGCGGATCCACGTGACGGGCGCGTACGGACGCGGGAACCTGAACGAGTCCTCGCCGTTGATCACGGTCGAGGTGTACGACTGGGGGCCGATCCTCGCGTTGACGTAGTCATCGGCTCCTCCGACGAGATCGCCGACGACGAGATCGCCGAGGCCCGGGCCTCCGTAGGCCGTGATCTCGGCCTTCACGAAGCGCGTCGTCAGCTGGTATGGCCGGCTCGACGGAAGGTCGCCGAGCCCGGTCGCCTCCGACGGATACAGGGCGAAGGCGCCGATCAGCTCGTTGAAGGCGCGGCGATACGCGGACGGTCCGCGGTCGTGGAAGGCCCCGATCGCGAGCCGCAGGCTGACGACGCTGCCTGCCTTGCCGGTGCGCTCGCCGCAGCTGAAGGGGACGCACGGCTCTCCCCCACCCTGCCAATGGCCGCTGTGCTTCGAGATCTGCTCCGCACCGACGACGTCGTGTCGGAGCGCCGCGGTGTTCGCGAGCGCCTGCGCTCGCTGCCAGAGCGGCTCGTTGCCGAGCCAGTCGTGGATCGCGCGAATCCACTGGCGCGAGGCGAAGTACGCGGTCACGTAGGCCTGCTGGTACTTCGGCCGGCCCGGCCAGTCCTTGTTGAGGCCACCCGCAAGCGACCGGTTGTCGTTGGAGCGCCAGTTCCCGTGAGCGCGAGGCGGGTTCTTGCCCACATGAGGGGCTCCCTTGACGCCCGTGTAGATCCCCAGCTTGTTGCGATCCTTCTCGGGCACGTCGAACCACGTCGGCGCGTCTCCGTACTGGTCCGGCGCGAGCCCGGGGCCTCCGCGGCCGAGCTCGGCGCGGTCCTCGACCCAGTTGCTGTGGGAGTAGAAATCCTGCACGGCATGCAGGGAGATGCCCATGACGGCCATGAGTCGAAGCGGGTCGTTGTTCTGCCCTGCGTACCGCGCCCACTTCCGCGTCAGGTACATGAGCCGCTGCCACTCCTTGTCGATTCCGGCGGTGGTGCCGAGGTTCGGATGACCCGTGTCGTGGATCTCGGAATCGAAGTGCATGTGCCGCGCCCCCGCGACCCACTGCTGCAGCCAGTCCTCGCGCGCGAGCCCGAGTCGAGTGACCCCGATCAGGGCGCTCGCGTGGCCCGAATACGGGTTCTTGTCGGGATTCGTGTAGTAGTCGACGAACCAGTTGTCGACCATCCCGACGTCCGCGGCGGCCGGGCCGAACCCCTCGGACGTGAGTGCGTCGCGCGTGAGGTCTGCATGTGGTCCGGTATCGAAGGCACCCGCGGTGGAGGGCAGAACGCAGAACGTGACCACGATGGCGATCCCCACGGTGCGCCACCTCGGCAGGGTGGGCATCGGTCGAGTATGCCCCTCACGGCGGAATCCCACAAGGGTGATCTTTGCGTCAGGTGCCGAACCCGAGGCAGCTCGTCACTCTCGTCAGCGTGTTGTTCGACTCGTTGGACTCGGCGACCTGGTTTCCCGGGTCGACGGCCGCAGTCAGGGTTCCCGCCTTGCACGCCCACGTGAACGACACCGACTGGCCGGGGGCAAGCCCCGAGAGAGTGAACGTCAGCGTTCCGGAGCCGCTGACGACGACGCTCGTCGGCCCCGAAGGTGCGTTGCCGACGTTCTTCACGGTGACGCCCTTGCTTCCGAGCACGGAGACGACGAGGTCGGGGAGCGGCGGAGCGACGATCGTCCAGGCATGTGACGCATCTCCGACGTTCCCGGCCGGATCCGCAGCGCGCACGACGAAGACGTGGTTGCCGACGGCGAGTGCGTTGTGCGTCGAGGGCGACGTGCAGACGGCGAACGCACCACCGTCGAGCGCGCAGGTGAACGAGAGTCCGGGCTCGCTCCCGGCGAAGTCGAAAGACGCCGAGGTGCCGGTCGCGCCGTCGGCCGGAGTGCTCGTGAACGTCACTGTCGGCGGCGTCGTGTCCGGCGGCGCGACGACCTTCCAGCCCGCCGTGGCGGCTCCGACGTTCCCGGCCGCATCCTTCGCCCTCACCGAGAACGAATGCGCGGCGATCGCCAGGCCGTCGACGGACGTCGGACTCCCGCATGCCTTCCACACGCCCGCATCGAGCTTGCAGGTGAACGTCGCTCCCTTCTCGGACGCGGAGAACGCGAACGCGCCGGTCGTCGCCGACGTCGTCGGCGGCGGCTTCTTCGCAAACGTGACGACCGGTGCGGTGACGTCCTTGCCGGGGTCGGGTGCCGTAGTCGCGACGGGCGGCGTCACCGCAGGCGTCGACTTGGCGGGTCCCGTGGTCGCCGGAGCGGCGGCAGGGCTCGTCGTCACGGCGGACGTCGTTGCAGTCGTGGTCGTTGCGGTCGTCACGGTTCCTTTCGCCGTGGTCGCCGCGGACGTGGTCGTCGTCGCCGCAGCCGTCGTTGCGTCGGTCGTGCCGTCGGTCTGCGTTTCGGGAGGTAGCGTCGTCGACGGCTTGCCGAGAGTTGTGGTGGTGCCGCCGGCGGCAGACGTGCCGTCGTCCACGAGGACGGCCGCGAGCCCGAGCCCTCCCGCGAGGCAGAGCACCGCGGCCCCGACGACTGCGGCGATTTTCGCTTTCGTGCTGTGCCCGTCGGCGCGGACTGGCCCACCCCAGTACCCCGCCCGATCGAGCTCGCGCTCGATCCGCGCCATGACGTCGTCCGAGGGCACGCTGAGCGGCAGGAGGACGGTGCGATAGCGCTTCTGCGCCTCGCGCATGTCGGCGAGCGCGGCCTGACAGCGCTCGCACCCCTCGAGATGGGCGAGCGTCGCGCTCTTGCGCGGCTCGCGCAGCTGCCCGTCGAGGTACTGCGAGAGAGCAGGCAGGAACGCGCGGCACTCCTCGGGCATGCTCTCCGGGTCGACCTGCAGCAGTCGTAGCTCGGTGCGGAGGCTCTCCCGGGCGCGGTAGACGAGCTGCGCGACGGCGTTCTCGTTCAGTCCGACGATCTCGCCGATCTCGGCATAGCTCCGCTCCTCGAGCTCGCAGAGCGCGAGCACCATCCGCTGCCGCGGCTGGAGGCTTGCGTTCGCCATTCGCACCTCGGTCTGCTGGGCGCCAAGGAGGGTGCTTCGCTCCGGGTCGTCGTCGATCGGAACCGGCGCGACGGGCTCAGGCACGTCTGCGACCGGCTCGGTGCGCTTCGTCCTTCCGACCTGCTTGAGGAAGAGGTTACGCGTCGTCGCGAACAGATAGGCCTCGAGGTTGACCTCGGCCGCGTCCAGCCGGTCGAGCGCCGGCAGCACTCGGACGAACGTCTCGGAGACGAGGTCGTCGGCATCGTGCCCGTTCCCCGCAAGCGACATCGCGAACCGCCGCAGACGAGGCTCATAGGTCGTGTAGAGCTCCTCCCACGCGACCCGGTCACGCTGCTGCAACCTGCGGACGAGAGTTGCGTCAGCTGCCATCGTTGTCATCCCCACCATTGTTCCTGCACGCGAGAAATTCGTCGAACGCAGCGTGGGCCGCGAGGAAGTGGCTCAGCTGCTCGAAGCCCTCCGCCGCCCACTCGTGGAGCCAGAGCTCGTCGACGGAGAGCGTCAGATCGACCCCGGACCGCCGCAACGCGCCCTCGAGGGGCGCGTCGCGGCGGTCTGAGGCGTCGTGCGTCACGCGACGACCTCGAAGTCGACCGTTGCGTAGACCTTGAACTTCATGTCATAGGACGTGTTCTCCCAGATCAGGTAGCCGTCGTGGCCGGCCGGGAGGCCCGTGCCGTAGCCCGGGGGAAGTGCACCGGCCGGGTTGATCAGGTCGGCCAGGCCAAATGCAGCGTTCGCGTTCACGTAGGTGTCGCCTGCGTACTCGCCGCTCTCAGTCGTGATTGGCTTCGACGACACAGTTCTTCATCAGGACGGCGTCACACTCGACACCGAGAACGGAGACGTCGAGCTTGCGATGGCCGTCGATCGACGTCAGGATGCTCACCTTCGGGCGGTTCGAGTTGTACGCCTTGGGCGTGTAGGTGTCGCCGGAGCTGAGCTTGTGGAAGCCGTCGCCTCCCATCGAGTTGGCCTCGACGCCGTAGCTGAAGGAGATCTCACCACGGCCGGTCTCGCCGTCGTCGAGGACCTTGATGCTGTGGAACGTGACGAGGGCCTGTGCCTTGGCGGTGCGGATGCTGCCCCACTCGACCCGCGAGCGACCCTGCTCGTCTGTCGCCTTGATCCGGATCGTGTACTTCGTGCCGGTGAGGAGACCCTTCGCGGCCGGCTTCCAGGTCGTGATCCCGGACGAGCTACCGATGATCTGCTCGAGCTTGAGGCCACCCTTGCCGTTGCTGACGTACAGGTCGAGCTGGGCCTTGCCCTTCTCGGTCAGGCGGATGTCGAAGTCGACGCGGCCGACCTGCGTCGGATGCGCCTTCGCCGTGCCGCGCTCGATGCAATCGACCTTGCAGCCGAGACCGGCCGAGAGGTCGAGCGAGGGAACGTCGACCGCGACCTTCACGGCGCGGGTCTTGAACGTCCCGGTGCGCGTCTCCTCCTTGCCGCCCATGTCGCGGGCCGTCACGGAGATGCGGTAGCTCGTCTCCGGCTCGAGGCCTCCGAACTGCACCGTGCGAACCATCGCGAATGTCGGGACGACGATGTCCTTCGGCGCGCTGCCCGTGGTGAGGCCGAGCTGTGCGTCGAGGCGTGTGACGGACACGGTGGTGGACGTCGGGACGCTCGTCTTCACCTCGACCGAGGCCGAGGAGGCGGTCGGGGTGACGATGGCGGACTTGATGCACGAGATCGAGCAGCCGGCGCCGGCGCCGAAGCCGCCGATCGGGATCGGGCCGCCGGACGTGACGGCCGTGAAGGTGCCGGCCGTGGCCGACGCGGTACCGGCAGCCGCTGCCACGGCGAACGCGGCGACGACGGCGAAGCACTTGGCGATCGAGGTGATGCCGGTCATCGGATCTTCTCCTGGTCTCTTCGGCAGACCTCATGCCTGCCGTTCTGACCGGATAACCCCGCACCCGTGCGAGCCTTACGCGGACATCTGTAAGGAATTTGTAAAGGTGCGCGGTGCGTTCACCCGACGTCGGGGAGAGGGTCGGGGAGCCGGAACCCTCCCGCCTCCTCGAGCACGCCGATCCGCGCGGCGAGCGGCGGGTGCGTGTTGAACAGGCCCGAGACCAGCTTCGTCGGACCTGTTGCGTGGCGCAGCGGCGTCTCGATGTAGAGGTGCGCCGTCGCCGAGCTGACGTGCTTGATCTCCTGTGGGTCGAGCTCGAGCCGGCGCAATGCGAGCGCAAGACCCTCGGGATCGTTCGTGATCTCGGCGGCGGAGGCGTCGGCAAGGTATTCGCGCCGCCGCGAGAGCGCCATCTGCACCATCACGGCGGCAAGTGGCGCGAGCAGGATCGTCACGATTGCGAGCACGAGGAAGATCCAGCCCTGGTTGCCGCCTCCCTTGCGCCGTCCGCCGCCGAAGTAGAGCATCCGCGCGAGCAGGTCGCTGACGAGCGCGACGACGCCGACGAGAACCGCCGCGAGCGTCATCAGCCGCACGTCGCGGTTCCGAATGTGCGACACCTCGTGCGCGAGCACGCCCTCGAGCTCGCGCTTGCTCATCGCCCGCAGGAGCCCGCTCGTCACGACGACGTAGCTCTTCGCCGGCGTCCGGCCCGCGGCGAAGGCATTCGGCGCCGGATCGTCGACGACGTACAGCGGGGGAGCCGCCTCCATACCCGCGGCGATCGAAACGGTGTCGATGAGGTGATAGACCTCGGGCCACTCGGCCCGCGTCACCGGATGAGCGCCGGTGAGCTTCGCGACCATCGATCCGCTCGAGATGTACGCGAAGATGCCGTACACGACTCCGACGAGTGAGCACGAGGCCACCGAGGCCCGTGCCGCCGAGCGCGTATGCCGCCCCGCCGAGCGCGATGATCAGAAGGCCGAAAGCAGCGAGTACGAGGACGGTGCGAAAGCGATTCGCCCTGATCTGCTGCTGCAAGGTCACGGCTGGAAGCTGACCTCCGGAAGCTCGCGATCGCCGGCCTCGGCGGCGAAGAACTCACGCTTGGCGAACCCGAAGACCCCGGCGAGGATGATCGCAGGGAACGTCTGGATCGAGTTGTTGAAACGCAACACGGTGGCGTTGTAGTACCGCCTGGCCGCAGCGATCTTGTCCTCGGTCGCAGCGAGCTCGTTCTGCAGCTGGAGGAAGTTCTCGCTCGCCTTCAGGTCGGGGTACGCCTCTGCGACCGCAAAGAGCTTGCCGAGCGCGGCCGTGAGGAGGTTGTCCGCCTCGGCGGCCGCCGCCGGACCCTGCGCTCCGGCCATCGCGGCACGCGCCTCGGTGACGGCCTCGAACGTGCCCCGCTCGTGCGCGGCGTAGCCCTTGACCGTCTCCACGAGGTTCGGGATCAGGTCGTTCCGGCGCTTCAGCTGGACGTCGATGTTCGCCCACCCGGTATCGACCTCGTTCCGGAGCCTGACCATCCGGTTGTAGAGCACGATGACGAAGACGACCGCGGCAACGAGAACCGCGATGAGCACATAGACGACGACCATGCGCCCACGATATCGCGTAGGAGCCTTCAGCCGAGAAGCGTTTCGGCGATCACCTCGCCGACGAGCACGGCCGGGACGTTCGTGTTTGCCCGGGGAACGACCGGCATCAGCGAGCAGTCTGCGACGAGGACGCCGTCGAGGCCGCGAAGGCGACCGGCCCCGTCGCAGACGGCGAGCGGGTCCGACTTCGGCGCCCATCGCGCACGTTCCGACCGGGTGGTAGTAGTGCGCGTGGTACTCCGCGATCGGCCGATCCACGCTCGGCGTGATCTCGGGGCCGATCAGAGCCTGCAGGGCGTCGGTCGCGGCGAGCTCCCGCGCGAGCTCGACGCCCTCGGTGAGAACGGCGAGATCGAGCCCCTCCGGATCCGAGAGGTACCCGTGATCGATCAGCGGCGGCGTCTCGGGATCGGGCCCGACGACGAGCAGCGACCCGCGCGACCGCGGCTCCATCGCGGCCGCGACGAGCAGGATGCGACCCTGCAGGAGGCTGTGGGGGTGACCGGCAACCGGGAAGAGGTGCAGATCGTACGGGCCTGTCGCACGGCTCGAGCGGAGCTTCCCGAGCGTCTGCTCCTCGGGCGTGAAGCGAACCGCAGAGGATTCCGCGAGCAGCCCGCGCAGCCGCTCCGAGCCTGCGAACTCGACCTCGGCGAGCGGATGGTCGTGCAGGTTGCGCCCGACCCCCGGCAGGTCGACGACGGTCGCGATCCCCACGGCGCCGAGCCGCGCCGGGTCGCCGATGCCCGAGCGCTGCAGGATTGCCGGCGTGCCGTACGCGCCCGCCGCGAGGACGACGTTCGTCGCCTCGATCCGCACCTCGTGCCCGTCACGCCGGACGACGACCTCGATGCCACTGCTCGTGGAACGCAGCCGATCGCACAGCGCGGAATCGATAATCGAGAAGTTCTTCCGGCCGCGTGCCGGGTCGACGTACGCGAACGAGGCGTTCACGCGCACTCCTCCGTCGACGTTCACCGGCTCGGCCCCGAAGCCGACTCCTCCGTCGAGGTCGTCGAGGTCGTCCACTCGTGGCAGCCCGAGCTCGGCCGCAGCAGCGAGGCACGCCTGGTGGAACGGGCCGACCTCGTCGTCGGCATACGTGCGCACGGTCAATCGCCCGAGAGCACGCGCGAGCGCTGGCCGGACGGCGGCGGAGCCCCATCGTCCATCGCCCGTCAGTGCCGCCCAGCCGTCGTAGTCCTCCGGGCAGCCGACGGCGACGACGCAGCCGTTGTGAGACGAGCAACCCCCGATAACACGCGCGCGCGGGAACGGAATTGGCTCGCGACCCGTGATCGGCCCGCTGCCGTAGCCCCAGTCGTGGGAGGTGACGAGCGCGCCACCGTCGAGGAGGTCGTCCGGCCAGCGCCCGGATGCGCGCGGCCCGTAGTCGGGACCGGCTTCGACGAGAATGACGCGTGCGCCGCTTTCGGCCGCGAGCCGCCCGGCGACGACGCAGCCGCCGCTGCCACCCCCGATGACCAGGACGTCACAGCCAAGCGGAGCCGCCATCCGTCGAGTATCGCATCCACCTCGGGTTCCCAACCGGCATCCGTCTCGCATATCGTCGCCCCGTGGGATCCGCGCCCCTCGACCTCCTGTTCCTCTCGGGTGACGACATGCGCACGATCGACCTCACCGACGCGGAGATCCTCGGCGCTGTCGAGGATGCGGTTCGAGCTCAGGGCGAAGGAGCCGTCGCGCTCGACCCACGCGTTCACCACATACCTGACCCCGACTACCCGGGCCATTTCAACGTCCTGCGCGCGACCGTCTGGCCACTCGCCGCTACCGGCGTGAAGGTTGTCGGCGACTTCGTCGAGAACCACACCCGGGGATTGCCGTCGGAGCTCGCGCTCGTGACCCTCTACGACCCGCGCACGGGCGTCCCGATCGCGATCGTCGACGGGACAGAGATCACCGAGCGGCGGACGGGCGCGCTGACCGCGCTCGGCGCCCGGGAGCTTGCCCGGCCGGGCTCGTCGGTGCTCGCACACCTCGGCGCTCGTGGCACGGCGTTCGCGAACGTCACGATGCTCGATCGGCTGTTCGACTTCGCGGAGATCAGGGTTACGAGCAAGCGCGAGGAGTCGCGAAGAGCCTTCGGCAGCGAGCTCGAGCGCGCGCTCGGCAAGCCCGTGCGCGTGCTCGACACGATCGAGGAGACCGTCGTCGGAGCCGACATCGTCGTCGAGGCAACTCGCCTCGAGCGGCCGTCTCCGATCCTCCTGACATCGTGGCTCGACCGATGCTCGCTGCTCGTTCCCTACGGCACGATGAGCGTGCTCGAGCTCGACGTGCTCGATGCCTTCGACAAGGTCGTCGTGGACGACTGGGGGCAGTGCGGTCGGGACGATCCGTTCGGCGCACTTCGACCGCAGGTTCGGTCGGGCCGGCTCACAGCCGAGTCGCTCCACGCGGAGCTCGGCCAGATCGTGGCAGGCACGCGTCCCGGGCGTACGGCCGACGGCGAGCGCATCGTCTTCTGGCACCGCGGCCTCGCGACAACGGATGTGGCGGTGGCATGGCGTGCCGTCGAACGCGCGCGGGCCACCGGGGTCGGCACGACGTTGCGGTATCGATCGTGATCGAGCTCGGCGCAGACGGCATCAGTCGTGCGGACTACGACCGGGTCGTCCATGAGCACGCACCAGTCTCGATCGCGACGGCGGCGCTCGAGTCGGTCGCCGGGACGCGCGAGCGCATGCTCGAGGTCATCGACTCCGGCGTTCCGGCGTACGGCGTCACGACCGGGCTCGGCCTGCTCGCCGGCACCACGGTCGCGGCGGACGACCAGGACGAGCTGCAGCGATCGCTCCTGACGGCTCGGGCCGCAGGGCTCGGGCCGCCGCTCCCTACGGCAGTCGTACGCGGTGCCATGCTCGCGCGGCTGACCGGCTTCTTGCGTGGAGCGGCAGGCGTGACGCCCGACCTGTGCCTCTACATCGCCGATCGCCTGAACGACGGCTGGGCGCCCGTCGTCCCGAGCGGCCCGTACGGCGCCTCGGGCGAGATCGGCGCGCTCGCGCATCTGTTCCAGACCTTCATCGGAGAGGGCTCGGTCGACTCCGGCGGCGTCGAGACGCCGGCCGCAGAAGCGTTGCGCCGCCTCGACATCGAGCCGTACGAGCCGTCCGCCAAGGAGGGTCTTGCGCTCGTGAACGGCTCGCCGTTCGCCACAGCGCTCGGCCTCGCGATCGCCGATCGCGCTCGTAGCCTCGTGACAACCGCGAACGCGACGGCTGCTCTCGGCATCGCCGTGACCGGCTCCGGCGCACGCGCGTCTGACGCCACGGCTCGGCGAGCTCGAAGGGAATTCGACCACCGCGCACGTGCAGCGCGAGCTGACGGCGCTGCTCGCCGACGAGGACGTCTGGAGCGAGAGGCCACAGCCGCCGGTCTCGACCCGCGTATTGCCCCAGGTGCACGGCGCAGCGCTCCGGGCTGTCGCGATCCTCGACGAGGTGCTCGAGAACCGCCTCCGCGGCACCACCGACTCTCCGGTCTATCTCGAGCCGAGCAACGGCGATGGCTGGAGGGCTCCATCCGTCGGGCGGCTTTCACGCCGCCGACGTCGTGCTCGGGCTCGAGTCGCTCGCACTCGCCGCCTGCCACGTCGTCAACCTGCTCGAGCAGCGCCTCCACCGCCTCCTCGACGCGCGCTTCTCCGGGCTGCCCGACCAGCTCACGACACGGCCGGGAGCGCAGGCAGGCGTCGTCGCCCTCCACAAGACCGTCGTGGGCTTGACGGCCGAGTCGCGGACACTGGCCGTGCCCGCGTCAATTCACGTCATGGCTACCTCGAGCGGTCAGGAAGACGTGCAGTCGCACTGCTTCCTCGTTGCGGCGCGCGCCAACGCCCTGCTCGATGCGCTCGAGGCAGCACTTGCGTGCGAGCTCGTGGCTCTCCGCCAGGCGGCGCACCTTGCCGGCACGAGGCCGGCGGGAGCAGAGCTCGCACGCCTCGTCGCGCTCGTTGCCGAGGTGGTGCCACCGATCGACCGCGACCGAACCCTGTCGCCGGACGTGCTCCGGGCGCGAACGCTCGTCGCGTCCGGAGCGATCAACCGGGCCTGACGCACGAGTCGCCACGGCGAAGACCAGATAGGCTCGACGCCGATGGCACATCGCTCCGGAGCACCCTCTGCACCGCACGCGCGTCAAGCGTGTCAACGAGAACGCGGCGTACGACCGGCGAGACGATCGACGCGATCCTCGACTCGGCCCTCTTCTGCCATCTCGGATTCGAGCGTGAAGGCCAGCCATACGTGATCCCCACGCTCCACGCGCGACTCGGCGACCGGCTGTACGTCCACGGCTCCTCGGCGAGCCGCACGGTCCGGGCGGTCAGCGAGGGGATCCCGGCCTGCGTCACCGTGACCCTTCTCGACGGGATCGTGCTTGCCCGCTCCGTCTTCGAGCACTCGATCAACTATCGCTCGGTCGTCGTGCTCGGAACCGCAACGACGGTCACCGATTCGGACGAGAAGAACGCGGTGCTCGAGGCGTTCACCGAGAAGCTGCTCCCGGGCCGGTGGGCGGACTCGCGCCCTCCGACGCGCAAGGAGTTGAAGGCGACCGGAGTGCTCTCGCTCCCGCTGGACGAAGCCTCGGCGAAGGTCCGGGTCGGAGGGCCCGACGACGACGGGACGCCGGACGCCGAGCTCGACATCTGGGCCGGCCACATCCCGCTCAGCGTGCGGTCGCACGACCCCGTACCGGCCCCCGGTCTGAAGCCGGGCCTGTCGATTCCCCCGTACGCTCGCGGCTACCGGCGGCCGGGCCTCATCGACTGAGCCAGCCCCGCCGGAAGAAGAAGCCCAGCACGAGGGCGAGCGTGACTACCTCGAGGCCGACTCCATAGACGAGGAAGTGCCCGAGCCCGGTGCTGTGGGCCACGAGCCAGCCGAGGTTCTGCCCGAAGAAGCCGGTCAGAAACGTGAGCGGCATGAACACCGTCGCGATGATCGCGAGCTGCTTCATCACGGCGTTGAGCCGGTTCGAGACGGTCGAGAGATACACGTCCATTGCTCCTGTGAGGAGATCGCGATAGGTGTCGATCATCTCGCCGATCCTGATCAGATGGTCGTAGACGTTGCGGAAGTACCGCTCGTCGTCGTCGCTCATCCCCGGGAACGTGTCGACGCCGCCGATGATCGAGGCGAAGAGGTCGCGTTGCGGCGCGATCACCTTCCGCATCGTCACGAGAGCGCGCTTCATGGCAAAGATCTCCTGCAGCTCCGGGTCGCCGGCCGAGAGGAAGATCTCGTCCTCGAGCGCGTCGATCCGGTCGTCGATCGCCTCCAGGCGCGGGAAGAAGCTGTCGACCAGCCCGTCGACGACGGCGTGGAGGAGCCGTGCCGGATCGTCGACCGGGGAGTCCCGTTTCACGTACCGGGCACGCAAGAGCTCGATCGACGGCGCCGCGTCCCGATGGAGGGTGACGAGATACCGGTCGGCGTAGAAGCAGTGCACCTCGACGAGGCCGTCCCCGTCGACCTCTTCCGACGCTCCATAGGCGACCAGGAAGACGTAGTCGCCGTACTCGTCGAGCTTCGGTCGTTGCCCGAACGTCCACGAGTCCTCGAGCGACAGCGGGTGGAAGCCGAACTCGTCCCTCAGGATCTCGAGATCGCCCGCCTGCGGGTCTTGGAGATCGAGCCAGAAGAACTCGCCTGCGTCGCGTAGCGCGCGCACCCTTTCCCGCTCGAGAGTCAGGCCACGTTCGGCGTTGCAGTGAACGAGGTTGTCCGGGCCGGGCGCCGAGGGCGAGCTCACCCGTCGATCGTACGCCGCCGATCGGAGGCCAGACCCGGACGGCACGGTACTCTCCTCGCGTGGACTTCGACACCGTCGTCATGAAGTTCGGCGGCTCGTCGGTCGCCGACCCCGCCAAGATCCAGCACGTCGCGCGACGCCTCGTCGAGGCGAAGCAGCGTGGGCTGCGCGTCGTCGGCACGGTGTCGGCGATGGGCAAGACGACCGACGGCCTGATCGATCTCGCCCACCAGGTCTCGCCGAATCCCAAACGTCCGCGAGTTCGACATGTTGCTTTCGACCGGCGAGCGAATCGCCTGCGCGCTCGTCGCGATGGCGATCCACGATCTGGGACAGGAGGCCCTGTCCCTGACCGGATCGCAGGCAGGGATCCTCACCGACGCCGCCCACATGAAGGCGAAGATCCGCGAGATCAGAGGCGACCGGGTCAGGGACGCGCTCGACCAGGGCAAGATCGTGCTCGTCGCCGGCTTCCAGGGCTTCTCGCGCGACACGATGGAGATCACCACCCTCGGCCGGGGCGGCACCGACGCCACGGCGGTCGCGCTCGCCGCAGCACTCGGCGCTGCGTGCGAGATCTACTCGGACGTGCCGGGAGTGTTCACGGCCGATCCGCGCATCGTGCCGAATGCCCGAAAGCTCCCGACGATCTCGTACGAGGAGATGCTCGAGATGTCCGCGTCGGGCGCGAAGGTGCTGATGTTGCGGTCGGTCGAGCTCGCGCGCAACCACGGAGTTCGTATTCACGCCCGTTCCACGTTCTCGGACGAGGAGGGCACCTGGGTTCAGGAAGGAGCCTCTATGGAGCAGCCAATCGTGTCGGCCGTGACCCACAGCGAGAACGACGTGGTCTTCACGCTGTCCGATATCCCCGACCGCCCCGGCGTCGCGGCGCTGATCTTCGACGTCGTCGGCTCGGCGCACGTGAACGTGGACACCATCATCCAGAACGTCGTCCACGGGAATGCCGAGATGTCGTTCTCCGTCCCCGCGGAGGACGTCGCGGCGACGCAGCGCGCTCTCGAGAGCACGCGCGGAGAGCTGGGCTCGTTCACGATCGAGGAGAACCACGATCTCGGCAAGGTCTCGCTCATCGGCGCAGGCATGCGCTCGCACCCGGGCGTCGCCGCGAAGATGTTCCGCACGCTCGCCGAGAACGGCATCAACCTGGAGATGATCTCGACCTCACCGATCAAGATCTCCTGCATGATCGCTCGCTCCGAGATCCCGAACGCCGTACGCGAGCTGCACTCGGCGTTCGAGCTCGAGAACGAGCCGATCAGCGAGGCGTAAACCGCTCCGGGAGGGAGGCTCCGCTGCCTCGCCGCCGAATCCCGCTCTGACATGGAACTCTCCCACCGAGCCACGCAGGCGCTCGTCACCGGTGCGATCGGGCTCATCGTGGTGATCGCCGTGCGGTTCGCGCTCGACTTCTCGTACGGCCGATATGAGAGGCGTCTGAAGCGGAGTGACCCCGGAGCCGTCGCGCGGCGCCGGACGACGTTCTCCTTCGCTCGCCGGGTGATCGTCGCCCTCGTCGCCACGATCGCCATCTGGCAGGTGCTCTCGCTGTACGACGTCACGTCGGAGATCGGCAAGGCGCTGCTCGCCTCGAGCGCCGTCCTCGCGCTCTTCGCCGGCCTCGCCTTCAGCACACCTCTGTCCAACCTCGGCTCGGGGCTTCTCGTTGCCTTCACCCAGCCACTCCGGCTCGGCGATCGGATCACCGTCGACGGGGAGACCGGGTTCGTCGAGGAGATGGCGTTGATCTACACGACGCTCGTCACCGACGACGCCCGACGCGTCTTCATCCCGAACACGCAGCTGACGACGAACAAGATCACCAACCGCACGATCCGCGACCCTCGGCGGCTCGTTGCAGCCCACTTCCCCGTCGCAATCGGGACACCGATCGAGGAGGCCCGCAAGGCACTCCTCGACGCTGCCACGGCACTACCCGGCACGATCGACGACAGTGCTCGCGTCTTCGTCGGGGAGATCACCGACCGCACCGTGTGGCTCGAGGTTGCGACCTACACGCCGCTCGACGCCGACGTGGTCTCGCTCGCGAGCGACCTCAGGGAGGTCGGGCTGAGGGCGCTCCGCGACAACGGGTTCCTGGCCGGGTAGGGAAGGAAAGAGAACCCCGGGGAGTGGCTGAAGCCACCCCCCAGAGGTCAGCGGCTTCGCCGCGCTCTTCTACATGCAGTTTCGGAGCGCCTGAGCCTCGGGCAGCCCCTCGAGCTTCTTCAGCGTGTTGTTCTCGATCTGGCGGATGCGCTCGCGCGTGACCCCGAACGCCTGGCCCACCTCTTCGAGCGTGCAGGGCTGCGTGCCGCTGAGACCGAACCGCAGCTCGATCACCTTCCGCTCGCGCTCGGGGAGCGACGAGAGCGCGAGGTCGATATCCGACCGACGCAACGACACCGACGTCGTGTCGAAGGGCGACTCGGCCGCATCATCCGGCACGAAGTCGCCGAGGGAAGAGTCCTCCTCCTCACCGATCGGCTTCTCGAGTGAGATCGGCAGCTGGGCCATGCGGAGGATCTCCCGCACCTCCTCGGTCGGGATCTCGAGCTCCTCTGCGATCTCCTCGGGCTTTGGCTCCCGGCCGAGCCGCTGCACGAGCTGGCGCTCGATGTGGACGACCTTGTTGAGCTTCTCGACCATGTGCACCGGAATCCGGATCGTGCGCGCCTTGTCGGCGATCGCACGTGTGACAGCCTGCCGGATCCACCAGGTGGCATAGGTCGAGAACTTGTAGCCCTTGCGATGATCGAACTTCTCGACGGCGCGGATCAATCCGAGCGACCCCTCCTGGATCAGGTCGAGGAACGACAGACCCCGCCCCAGATACCCCTTCGCGATCGAGACGACGAGCCTCAGGTTTGCCTCGATCATGTGCTGCTTCGCCGACATGTCCCCCCGCTCGATCCTCTTCGCGAGCGACACCTCCTGATGCGCGGTGAGCAGCGGTACCTTCCCGATCTCGCGGAGGTAGAGCCTGAGCGAGTCGAGCGATGGTTCGACCGTCAGGTCGAGCTTCGGTGCGATCTTCTCGTCCTCGACCGGAGCCGGCTCGTGTGGCAGCCGCTTGTGCTGCTCACCCTCGACGAGCTCGATCGAGTGGTCGATCGCATACGTGGTGAACTCCTCTAGTTGCTCCTTCGTCAACTCGACATCCTCGAGCGCGTTGACAATCTCGTCGTAGGTGAGAAACCCCTTCTCCTGCCCTTGCTCTACGAGCTTGTGCAGTTCCTCGACGTCTGGCAGAGCGATTTCGACCGAGAGCATGAACCCCTTCTTCTCGTGGTTGACGAAGAGACGAGCCCTATCCCTGTACCGATTCCCCGACCCCTCCGGCCGGCTTCCCCCCTTGCAGGCGGCGAATCCTATAGGTGAGTTGGGCCTTTTGGGGCACGAGTTTCGGGACATGTCCTCAGCTCCCCGACCGTCTCTCCGCGGCTGTTTTCCAGCGTGACGAAACCGAGCTCGCCCGTCTCGACGCCAAGTCGGCCCAAAAAGTGGGCAAGAGCAGGGCGAATTGCGCGGAACGCACCATCCTCGACCTTCAGCGCAACCCCGAGCCCGTCCGCCGATCCGGCGCAGAAAAGGCCTTCGGCACCACCCTTTGCGACCCAGCCCTCGACGGCGCGAACGAACATCGCATCTGCTGCGATCGGGCCGCGGAGCATCTCCGGGTGGGCGCGGATTGCCGAGACGACGCGCGCGCCCCCGTCGAGATGAGGAAGTCGGGCAAACGCATTGGCGCACCGGTCGAGGGGCAGCGCGAAGGTCGGAACGCCGCAGCCGTCGATCGCGACGCCGAGCGAGAGCGGGTCGACCTCGGCCGCCTCTGCGACGATCGCGAGCAACTCCTTCTGGAGCGGGTGTGAGGCGAGCCGATACCCCTGCGTCGCGTATCCGCGCTCACGACAGAGAAGAAGGAAGGCCGCGTGCTTTCCCGAGCAGGTGTGCTCGACCGGCGTCGGCTCGCACCCGGTCTCGAGATCGGCCTCGGACGCGTCCGCCTCGGCGAGCATCTCTCTGACGATCTCGAGTTGCTCGGGACGGGCGAGATGCGACGAGCATGCGATCGCGATCACCCGCGCATCGAGGTCGGGTCGAGCGCGCACGAGGGGCAGCACCTGGAGCGGCTTCGCCGCGGACCGGAGGAAGACGGTGCGTCGCGGGTCTCCGGCCGCGGCGACGATCGTCCCGTTGGAGACTGCGACGGCGTGCACGGTGTGCGTCGCCTCGACCACGCCGCCGCGCACCACCTCGACCTGGATCGGATCCGTCATTCAAGGGAAACTACTCCCATGCCCGAGCTACCCGAAGTCGAGGCGTGGGTGCGCGAGCTCGACGCGCTGGTCACGCGTGCGCCGGTCGAACGCGTCGGCCCCGCGCATATCGCGACCGTGAAGACGTTCGAGCCGCCGCTCTCGTCCCTCGAGGGACGCAGCTTCGCGGGAGCAGCGCGCCGCGGCAAGAACCTGCTTTTCCCGACCACAGACGGGGAGCTCGTCCTCCGCGTCCATCTGATGAGCGCCGGCCGGCTGCGCTACCACGCTCCCGGAGCGAAGACGCCGAAGACGCCGATGTTTCGGCTCACGTTCGACGACGGCGGTGAGCTCGTCCTCACAGAGGCGGGCAAGAAGAAGCGGGCGGGAGTCTGGCTCTTCACTCCGGCAGCTCTCGACGCGGAGCTCGCGCACCTCGGCCCCGAGGCACTCGGCCTCGGTCCCGACCGCCTCGCCGAGATCCTGGCGCGGGAACGACGTCAGCTCCACCCCCTCCTGCGCGATCAGCGCGCGATGGCCGGCATCGGGCGCGCGCACGCGAACGAGATCCTCTGGCTTGCGAAGCTGTCGCCGTTCAAGCTCTCGACAGACCTATCGACCGCCGAGGTCGCGACCCTTGCGAGGGCAATCGACGACGACCTCACGCGGGCTCTCGAGCTCCGCAAGGCCGGCAAGGGCGACAAGGACGTCTACCGAATCCACGGGCACTTCGGCGAGCCCTGCCCCCTGGCCCACGACACGCTCCGGCGCGTTGCCTTCGAGGAGCACACGATCACGTACTGCCCCACCTGTCAGACCGGCGGCAAGGAGCTCAAGGACAGGCGGCTGTCCCGACTTCTGCGGTAGGCAGCGGAACGGCGTTCAGGAGATCGTCAGCCGACGGCATTCACGATGAAACCGGCTGATGGGACCGATCCTGCTTCAGCGCCATCCGCAGGGGCCGAGAGTCTTCGTCTTCGGGCGGCGCATCCACGAGTACGTCCTCGGAGGCGCAATCCTCTCCCTCGTGCTTGCCTCGCACCTCGTCGGGTTCGAGCGCGACTCGGTGGTGCCCGTCGTCGCAGCAGCACTCGGGGCGTGGCTCGTCGTCAAGGACTGGCGCGACATCTTCCCGTCGAAGCGGGATACGGCGAGCTGGCGGCTCGGCATCCATCGGCGCGCGACTCCGCTCCGCGACGTGCGCAAGAGCGAGAGCCTCCCGATGCTTGCGGCACTTCTCACGCTCTCGGTCGCGATCGTCAACGTCGTCTCGGCGCTTACGGCGAACGTGCCGTCGCGCACGCGCGTTCTCGTCCAGGTCGAGCCGCTGTCGGCGTTGCCCGTGTTCCACGTGCTCGCACTTCCGGCCGCTGCAGCGCTCGCCCTCGTCGCCTCGTCCCTCGCGCGACGACGGCGACGGGCATTGCATGTCGCGATCCTGCTCCTCCTGGCCCTCGGTGCGGCTGACCTGCTGAAGGGCCTGGACGTCGAGGAGGCGACCGTGACGTTCGGCCTCGCGGCGCTCCTGTGGTGGGGCCGTGGCGCGTTCTGCGTCGCCCCGGCGCCGTTCGACCTCGGGGCGCGACTCCGCGTCGTGCTGCTGACCGCGCTCGCTCTGGCAATGACGGCGATCGTGTCCGTCATGGTGGCAACGCCGGAAGGCACCGCAGGTCCCGCAGTCGTGCGAGAGGCAGCGGCGTTGCTGACCGCGAGCAACGGGACGATTCCGCTCCGGGACGAGTTCGGCTGGCTCCGGCTGGAGCTCGGACTGATGGGATTCGTCGCGCTCGTCGCCGCCACGTCGCTCCTTCTTCGACCCCGCCGCGCAGTGCACATCCCTGCAGGCGCCCGCGACAGGTCGACGGCCCTCGGGCTCGTACACGCCCATGGCACGGACACCCTCGCCTTCTTCAAGCTCCGCCGCGACGCAACCCTCTTCATCGCCGACGGGCGCGACGCATTTCTCGCGTATCGCGTAACGAACGGCGTGCTGCTCATCTCCGGGGATCCGGTCGGCGCGCCCGAGGCACTCCCCGCGCTGCTACGCCAGCTCTGCTCGTTCGCCGAGCGAACGGGCCTCACGATCGGGGCGGTGGGCGTCGGGCGAGACCTGCTTCCTCTCTACCGCGACGCGGGCCTGCTGCCGTTCTACCTCGGCGACGAGGCGATCGTCGATACACGTGCCTTCTCGCTCGAGGGGCGCAGCATCCGGAAGGTGCGCCAGTCGATGCACCGACTCCACCACGCCGGCTTCACCACGACGATCCACTCGATCGGGGACCTCGGTGCCGGCGCAACTGCGGAGCTCGACAACGCCCTCGCCAACTGGCGCGGCAGCGAGCCCGAGCGAGGGTTTTCGATGGCGATGGACTCCCTCGGGGGCGAACATCAAGCGGAGACGATGGTCGTCCTGACGCGCGACGCCCGAGGCACGTTGCGCGGCCTGCTTCATTTCGTGCCGACGTTCGACCGACCGGCGATGTCGCTCTCCCTGATGCGACGCGATCGCAGCGCCCCGAATGGCCTCATGGAGTACGCCGTCGTTCGCTCGATCGAGCTGCTTCGTGACCGCGGGGTCGAGGAGATCTCCCTCAACTTCGCCGCTTTTGCCCGGGTGCTCAGCAACCCTGTCGGGATCCGGGACCGCTCGCTCGCTCGACTGATCAGACTCGGGAATCCGTATTTCCAGACGGAGAGCCTCTACAGATTCAACGCCAAGTTCGGGCCACGCTGGGAGCCGCGCTATCTCCTGTACGAGCACGCCCTGGGTCTCCCCGGACCGGGATCGCAGCGCTGCGCGTCGAAGGGCTTCTTCCCGAAGTTCGCGTCGTCGCGGCGCTGTCGCGACTCGGTCGCACGCCGATCGTCCCGGTCACGAGCTGAGAACCGGTTTGCGTTCGCAGCGTCTCGACGATGTGCCGGTGTGGACGGTCGCCGTGATCGGGACAGCGGCGGTCGTGCTCGTGCCGTGGTCGGTGGCACTGACGGCCGAGCTTCCCGCCCATCACGTCGCACGCCACTGGGACGTGGCGTGGGCGGGGTTCGACGCGGGCATCGCGATCACCCTGCTCGCCACGGTCGCCGCCGCGGTACGTCGATCCGCGTGGCTCGCCGTGATCGCAGGCGCTGCCGCCGCGATGCTCCTCTGCGACGCCTGGTTCGACGTCGTCACATCGTCCGATCGGCTCGACCTGTGGCTCGCCCTCGCGCGGCGCTCGCCGTCGAGCTGCCGCTGGCGGTGTCTGCATCCTCGTCGCGCGTGGTCTCTCTCCTCGCGTGACGCGGGGGCAGCGGTCGGCGGGATCCGACGTGAGCGCCGTCGCCGGGCCAGACCCGCAGGATTCGGCTGGGCATCGTCCTGATGCTCTCCTGGATACGCCGCTCGTGGCTGCTGATCGCGCTGCCGCCTCGACCCCGTCGAGCTCCGCGCATGATGGACGGCCGTCTTGGACGTGCAGATCTGTTGGCCTCCTCGGCGTGTGGCTCGCCGGGAAGGAGACCGTTGCACTGATGCGATCCGTGGGCTGGCGCGGACGCCCACGTCGTCTGGAACGTCTTGGCCCACGGGGTGAGCCTCCGCGAGCCGAGCTAGTGGCGAGCCGCTCGCATGAGACCGTGCAGAGGCGCGAGGGCCCTGCCGAGAACATGGCCGAGCGTCGCCACGACGGGATCGGTGACGCGCTCCAAGAGACGTACGACCGCCTCGATCAGCGGCATCGCCGTTCGTACGACGAGCAGTGCAGCGCCGAGGCCGACGAGGGTGCCGCCGACGACATCCAGCGGATAGTGCGCCCCGACGAAGACGCGGCCGATCGCGATCACGGTGGCCGCGGCGAGGAAGAACGATCCAACGAGGCGGTCGAACAGAAACACCGCAAAGGCGATCCCGAAGGCCGCGCTGGCATGGTCTGAGGGGAACGAAGGATCGAGCGAGCGGTTGCCCCAGACGTGGGCGTCCGGATGGGCCACGAACGGCCGCTCACGGAACCAGATCCTTCCAATCGCCTGCGAGAACAACATCGCCGTTGCCGCGGAGACGAGCGCAGACATGCACGCAAGCTTCCACTTGCGAGGCCCGCCGGGGCGAGCGAACAGCCAGAGACTGAACGTCGCGAGCGCGAAGACGGGCACTGCCCATGTTTCGAGGGCACCCATCGCCCGCCCGATCCAATCGTGAGTCGCGACGAACTGATTGGTCGCGTGGTAGAGCCGGTAGTCCATGCGGCGCCATCGTAGGGCCATGCCCCGCTCTAGTGGGACGAAAACGCAGCGCGCTCAGGTTCTGTTCAGGTCGCAGCGCGTCCGCTCGGGCGCAGCCCGCGGTCAGGCGAGTGGCAGCTGAAGCGTGAACCGGCCACCTTCGCGGGAAGCGTCGGCGGTGATCTCGCCGCCAGCGCTCCGCGCGAGGCGGCGGGCGAGCGCGAGGCCGAGACCTGCCCCACGAGGTTCCTCGCCGGCGGCGTCGCCACGCACTCCGGGAGCGAAGATGCTCTCGACCTCGGCCTCCGAGACTCCGACGCCGTCGTCTCGTATTGCGACGACGGCGGCCTTCCCTCTCGTGGACAGATCGACCGTCACGCGCGAACGGCCGTACCGAAGCGCGTTGTCGAGCAACGGATGGATGATCCTCTCCAGCAGATCGAGCTCGACCGCGACCTGGACGGCGTCGCCCGGGAGCGAGACCTCGAGCTCGACTCCACGCGCGAGGGCGTCGTCGCCGACGCCCTCCGCCGCGAGCTGCACTCCCTGGCGGGCATCGGTCGTGCTGCGGCTCAAGCCCGCCTCCTGCCGGGCGGCGGCGACGAGCGCCTCGACTGTCCGCGTCATCTGTTCCGCATTGCGCGAAACGGCGCCGAGGCTGTCTCGGTACGACTCGTTCGTCCGGGGCCGGGCGAGCGCGAGCTCCGACTCCGCGGCGATCTTGGCAAGCGGCGTGCGAAGCTCGTGGGAGAGCTCAGCCGTGAAGCGCTGCTCGTGCCGCAGGCTGGCGGAAAGGCGCTCGAGAAGAGCGTCGAGCGTCGAGGCGAGCTGCGTCAGCTCGTCGTACGGCTCGCCCTGGTCGAACCGCTGGTCGAGGTCGTGGTCGCTCCAGGCGGCAGCGTCGTCGGTCATGCGGGAGACCGGCAGCAACGCCTTGCCGAGGATCCAGTGCGTGAGGACGGCGACCGCTGCGAGCAGGGCCACCGCCAGGACGACAGAGCCGACGAACGCGATCGTGGCGGTCTCGTCGTAGGGGTCGAGCAAACACCGGCGACGACGGTGCCGACGCGATTGCCGCCGTCGACGACCGGGATCGCGTAGAGACGCACAGACTCGTTTACCCGGATCGTGCGCTCGGGCCCTCCTGCGAGCTTCGCCGCTGCCGCGCTCCAGGAGGCAGGCACGCGAGGCTGACTGGAGATTGGTCTGGCCCTCGAACACCCACGACGGGCTCCCGACCCGAGTTCCCTCGCCGCGACCCTGGGGACGACGAGCCGCCCGCCGACGATCTGGAGTGACGAGAGCTCGGCCTCTGCCTGGGCACGGGCGAGTGAGACGGCGCTCGCCGAGAGCCGCTGGCCGAGGAAGATGTTGAACGCTGCCACCCCGACGACGAGCGCGATCGCGACGGCCCCGATGACGGCGAGAAGAAGCCGCGTTCGAACCCCGAGCCGAAGAGGGCGCCTCACCGGAGCGAGTAGCCGACGCCGTGAACAGTCGCGATCTCGGGAGACTCGGGAAGCGCCGCGAGCTTTCGCCGAAGCCGCGCGATGTAGACGTCCAGGGTGTTGTCGTGAACGATCGCGCCATAGGCCCAGCCGGCGTCCACGAGCTGACGCCTGCGGACGGCGTCGCCGGGGCGAGCGGCGAGTCGCGCCAGAATGCGGAACTCCGTCGGCGTGAGGTCGGCGTGCTCGCCTCCGCACGAGGCGGCATGCGTGGCGGGGTCGAGCCTGAGGTTGCCGACCTGTGCTGCGAGGTCGCTCCCGGCACGCTTCATCAGCGCGTGGAGGCGAGCAACGAGCTCGGCGAAAGCAAAGGGCTTCGTGAGGTAGTCGTCACCGCCGGCCGCGAACCCGGACAGCCTGTCCGGAAGTGCGTCCCGGGCCGTCAGGAAGATGACCGGAGCACTCACTCCCTCTGCGCGGAGCGCCTGGACGACGTCGCGGCCGTCCGCGTCGGGCAGGCCGATGTCGACGACGATCCCGTCCAGGTCTCTGCCCTTGATCACCGCGAACACCTCGGCGGCGTTTCCTGCCGTGACGACGTCGAAGCCTTCCTCGCGAAGGCCGCGCGTAACGAGCGCGCGTAACTCGAGATCATCCTCGATCACGAGGATGGTGGGATCGATCATCTCGCCAGTATCGCGGTCCGGATCGGCCACTGGCGACAGGGCCGGAGTTGGCCGGAGTGACTACAAGGCGGCGTCCCAGCGCCCGTTGCCGGCCTTCATCTCCTCCGGAGCGAGACGGATCGGGAACCGCTCGCGAATCCTCGCATCGACCGCGGGGTCGAGATATTCGGGGTAGTGCGACGAGAGGATCTCCCGTACTCGCTCGTGGGCACGGTCGTAGATGCTGCGGCTGCCCTCTTCCTCCCAGGCGCCCGGGCTCGTCCGGTCCGCGATGTCCGGGTACTGGAACTCGCTGCGCATCATCTGGACGGTCTGGTCCGAGCCGAGGTAGTGACCGATCCCGAAGACCGTCTCCTCGATCACGTCGAAGGACAGCGTCTCGTCGCTCACTTCCACACCGCGGAGGAGCCTCTGCGCATTGCCGAGCAGATCGTTGTCGATCAGGAGGCCCTCGAACGACTGGCCCATCAGGCTGCCGACGATGCCCGGGTAGGCCGAGACGAGGTTGCCACCGGCGAGCGCCGCCGCCGTGATCGTGATGCCCTTCTCGTAGCCGGCCTGTGCGTCCATCGTCTTCGCGTCGGTCATCCCGGTCGCGACCGAGGAGACGAACCCGAAGTGGTTCGCGATCTGCGCGCTCGCAGCCATCAGCAGCGCCTCCTCTCCCCCGCCTCCCGAGAACGCTCCCGTGCGGAGGTCGGAGACGAGCGGCCACATTCCGAAATCGAACGGGTTGCCCGGCCGGATCAGGTTCACGACGACGAGGCAGGCGAGGGTCTCGGCGTACGACTGGACGAGCGCTCCCGCGAGCGCGGCGGGAGCGGTCGCCCCCGCCTGCGGGGCGATCGCGATGTCGGCGGCAAGTCCCAGTTCTGCCGTCCGTACCAACACCTCGGCGTTGTCCTTGCCGAACCGCAACGGCGACACGATCGGACAGCCGCCGATGCTGCAGAACGGCCGCTGGAGAAACGCGCCCTCCCCACCCGCGACGAGGTCGAACATCGCGACGAGGTCGTCGACATGGCCGACGGTGGCGCAGCTGAAGGAGAACGGCTTGTTCTGCCCGGCGAGGGCGGCGTAGGCGACGTTGATGTCGTGGACGTAGACCTCCTCGCTGTACTCGGACGCGATGAACGGCTGGCCGTAGCAGTGGATGTTCGGAAGCCGGTCGACGAGGCGCGCGGCGTCGTAGAGATCGACGAGTCGGGTCGGCCTGAACGTCTGTGTCGGATAGTCGAGGACGGTGACTGCCTCACCCGAGGTGCAGAAGTAGACGCGCTCGCCGGTGACCTCGATGTCGTTGGCGGGATCGACCGCGTGCCGGACATAGCCGCGTGACGCGACGCCCATCATCTCCTCGACGAGCCCCCGCGGGAATAGCAGCCGGCCCCGCTCGTCGACCGTGCATCCGCGCGGGAGTGCGTAGTGCAGGATCTCGGGGATCGGCTCGCCGATGCCGATCTTCTCGAGCACGTCGAGCGCCGTTGCGTGGATGCGCTCGATATCGGGCACCGAGAGCGGTTTGTACGTACCGCTCGAGTGACCGGGCCAGACGGCAGCGGGGCCGGCGGCCGCGGCGGCGGCGTTCGCGCGGGTGCCACGATCGCGGCGGCTTCGCCGCTCGCCTCTCTGCGGCTCGACAGCCGCCTGATCGTCGGTCAGCCCCACCGGTGCCATTCTCCCCGCGCCCCGGCCCGAGCGCAAGCGGCCCCTGTCGCAGGCGAATGCTCCCGGTAGGCGCTGATAGCCTCAATCGATGGCAGACCAGCCCCATCTCGTCGCGGACATGCAGGCGTCCGCACCTCCCGTCGAGCTCGCGCTCTCCCGGGCAGGCGTGACCGGAGTCCAGAAGGCGATCAGGATCCGTCGCGGGGACGCCGAAACGGTGATGGCGGCGGACGTCGAGTGCACCGTCGACCTCGCCCGCGGCCAGAAGGGCGTCCACATGTCGCGGTTCCCGGAGGTCTTCGACGAGGCAATCGGCGATGCCGTCCTCGGCGAGGCGAGAATCGTGGAGGAGATCGCCGAGGTAATCGCGCGGAACATCCTCGAGCGGCAAAACGCCGTTTCGGCCGAGGTCCGCATCACGGCCCGCTGGCCGATGCGTCGCGTCACGCCGGTGACCGGCCTCCCGACGCAGGAGATGGTTTCCCTGATCGGGATAGCGACCGCTACGGCGACGAGCGCAAAGCGCGTCGTCGGCGTCGAGGCAACAGGGATCAATGCCTGCCCGTGCGCCCAGGGGCTCGTCGCAGGGAGAGCCGCCGAGCGGCTCTCGGAAGCGGGGTTCGAGCCCGACTCGATCGAGCAGATCCTGCAGATCGTTCCGATCGCGACGCACAACCAGCGCGGTCGAGGGACGCTGCTCGTCGGCACGACGAGCGAGATCGACGCCGAGACGCTCGTCGATCTCGTCGAGCGGTCGATGAGCGCCCCCGTCTTCGAGCTACTCAAGCGGCCGGACGAGCTCTTCGTCGTCGAGCATGCCCACCTCCAGCCGCGGTTCGTCGAGGATTCCGTTCGGGTCGCTCTCAAGAGCCTGCTGGACGAGGTTCCCGGCCTCGCGGACGAGGACTTCGTGCTCTCACGCCAGGTGAACCTCGAGACGATTCACGCGCACGACGTGCTCGCCGAGCGTTGGGGCACGATCGGAGAGTTGCGTCGCGAGATGCACGGCGCCGACGCTGCACCGCAGACGTCGCTCGCCGCGTGGCTTACGGCGTAGCGGCCCCGTCGGGGGAGCGGGAGAAGCGCGACTCGGTGCCGTGAAGGAGCCTGCCGATGTTCTGGCGGTGGAGAAAGACCACTGCGACCGCCGCAACGACCGCGAAGGCGATCGTAGGCCTGGGCTCGCCGAGCAGCAAGCAGAGAACCGGGAGCGCGGCCGCCGTGACGAGCGACGCCAGGGAGGCATAGCGGAACAACACGAACGTCACGATCCAGAAAATCAGGCAGATGCCTGCAGCAAGCGGGGCGAGCGCGAGCGCGACACCGCCGCCCGTTGCCACCATTTTCCCGCCTTTCCTGAATCCGAGCCAGATCGGCCGTGCATGCCCGGCCATCGCGGCCGAGCCTGCGAGCATCCCGACCCATTCACCACCGAGCCTGAGGCCGACGTAGGCCGGAATGAACCCCTTGAGGACGTCGAGCAGCGCGACCGGGATGCCGAGCCAGCGTCCGTACGAGCGCCACACGTTCGAGGCGCCGATGTTCCCGCTTCCCTGAGTCCGGATGTCCTCGCCGCGGAGCACCCGCACGACGACGACGCCGAAGGGGATGGAGCCGACGAGATAGCCGCCGACGATGATCAGCGCGTCCTGGAGCACCCTACGAGGTTAGACGGCGGGGATGCCGTACGACGCAATCCAGCCGTTGACGACGCTCCAGTCGAGATTTGCGAAGAACGCCTCGATGTACCCGGCTCGGTCGGTCTGGAAGTCGAGGAAGTAGGCGTGCTCGTAGACGTCGAGGGCGATCAGGGGTGTCGCGTTCCACACCGGATACGTGTTCTGGGCGTCGCCGATGTAGTTGAAGAGGCGCCGCTCGTCCCAGTCATACGCCGTCCACGCCCAGCCTCGTCCCCCCATCCCCGTCGCCGTCAAATCGTCCCGCCACGCTCCGACGGAACCGAAATCACGCTCGATCAGCTCCCTGACCTCGCCGGTCGGGTCGCCGCCCTTGCCACCGAGGTGCGCAAAGTAGACCTCGTGGTTCTTGATGCCGCCGACGGCGAAGCTGAGATCGACCTTGAGCGCGCGGATCTCGGAGTAGACCTGGTTCGCTCCCGAGCGGTCGACCGCCTCGAGTCTCGCGAGGATCTCGTTCCGCTTGCCGACGTAACCCTGATACAACCGGTAGTGGGCCTCGATCGAGGCACGAGAGATGCCGTCGAGCTCGAGAAGGGTCGGCTTCAGCTCGCGCGGCTTTATGTCGGTGTACGTCGGCATGTAAGTCGAGAACCTCCGGCTCGGCAACAGACGTCCGAAGCATATCCTTGAACCGGAACCCGAACGAAGGAGAAGGCATGGCCTATCAACTGCCCGAACTGCCCTACGCGCTCGACGCGCTCGAGCCGCACATCGACGCGCTCACGATGGAGATCCACCACGGCAAGCACCACGCGGCGTACGTGACGAACCTCAACGCAGCCCTCGACGGCACCGAGTGGATGGATCGTCCCATCGACGCGGTCATCGCGAACCTCGAGATCCTCCCGGCCGACAAGCAGGCCGCCGTCCGGAACAACGGCGGAGGTCATGCGAATCACGCGTTGTTCTGGACGTCGCTCTCGCCGAACGGCGGCGGCGAGCCGACCGGCGCGCTCGGCGAGGCCGTGCAGGCCACGTTCGGTGCGTTCGACGTTCTCAAGGCGCAGATGATCGACGCCGGAATCAAGCGATTCGGCTCCGGCTGGTCGTGGCTCGTGTGGGACGGCACCGGGCTCGCGGTGCTGTCGACGCCGAATCAGGATTCGCCGATCTCGGACGGGAAGACTCCCCTCCTCGGGATCGACGTCTGGGAGCACGCGTACTACCTCAAGTACCAGAATCGACGCCCGGATTACCTCGAGGCGATCTGGAACGTCGTCGACTGGGATGCGGTCGGCGCCCGCTTCGAGGCGGCTCGCGGGTAGTAACGGCGAGGGGCCGGGCGGTGTGCCGCCTGGCCCCTCGGCGCCCCGCCCGCTGCAATCCACGGCCGCGGGCGCCGCGTAGGTCCCTATCGTGGATGCGACGCTGCCCCGACGCTTGCAACCTCGCGCCGAAACGGCGACGATCACGCTCGTGAGCGCTCCCGAAGTCACCGATGGGACGCTGATCGAGCGCGTTGCCGCGCACGAGCGCGAGGCCTTCGAGGAGCTCTACCACCGCTATGCGCGGTCTGTCCTCGGGCTCGCGCTTCGTCGTATCGGCGATCGGGGCCGGGCCGAAGACACGGTCCAGGATGTGTTCACGGCGGTCTGGCGCTCGGCGTCGAGCTACGACCGACGACGCGGCCCCGGAGGCGCGTGGCTCTACACGATCGCTCGCAACGCGATCGTCGACGCGAAGCGGCGCCGGCCGGCTCCGACCCTCGCCGACCCACCCGAGGTCGTCTCGACCGACCTGACGCCGGACGAGGAGGCCGAGGTGTCCTGGAACGCGTGGCGCGTCCATCGGGCGCTCGAGACACTGCCCGAAAGCGAACGCTCGGTGATCGACCTGGCGTACTTCTCCGGTCTCTCACAGAGCGAGATCGCGAGCTTCCTGCAGGTTCCCCTGGGCACCGTCAAGACGCGCACGCGAAGCGGCCTCGCCCGGCTGGCCGACGCACTCGAGGGGGAGCTGTGAGCACCACGCCGCCCCGCTTCGACGACCTCGTCGATCCCGGCGACGCCGATCGCTCGAGGTTGCTCGCGGCGCACGAGCTGCTGATCGCGGCCGGACCGCAACCCGAGCTGCCGCCCGAGCTCGCGGTACCGCCGGCCGATCCCGGTGGGCAGACGGTGCCGTTCACTCGCCGGCGCTATACGGCGATCGGCGCGGTCGCAATCGCGGCCACGATCCTGTTCGGCGTCGGGTACACGATCGGCGGCCGAAACGGCCCCGGAGCGCCTGTCGAGACGATCGCGATGACGGGTCGCGAACGGCGCCGAGGCGACGATCGACCTTCTCGCAAAGGACGAGGCGGGCAACTGGCCACTCACGCTCAACGTCTCCGGCTTGCCCACGCTTCCGCAAGGGAGCACGTACACGCTCTGGCTGACGAGGGCCGGGAAGCTCGCCGAATCGTGCGGAGCATTCGTCGTCGCGGAGGGAACGACCGAGGTGCCGCTGAACGCTCCCTATCCGCTGCGAGCGTTCGACGGCTGGGTCGTCGTGAAGACCGGAACGACAGAACCGCTGATCGCCGAGAAGGGCGCCTGACCGACATCCGCGGTGGCCGCCGGACGGCGCGCTATCGTCGGAGGCATGTCCGACCCGGGCCCCGACCGAATCGTCGACACGCAGTACGAGGACTTTGCGCGTCACGTGCTCACGAACGGCAAGCCGAAGCACGACCGCACCGGAACAGGCACGGTGAGCATCTTCGGCTCGCAGATGCGGTTCGATCTCGCTGACGGATTCCCGCTCGTGACGACGAAAAAGGTGCACTTCCCCTCGATCGCATACGAGCTGCTCTGGTTCCTCCGCGGCGACGCCAATGTCCGCTGGCTCCAGGAGCGGGGAGTTACGATCTGGGACGAGTGGGCGGCCGAGGACGGCGACCTCGGCCCCGTCTACGGCGTCCAGTGGCGCAGCTGGCCGACACCCGAGGGCGGCCATATCGACCAGATCGCCGAAACGATCCGGCTCCTTCGCGAGGAGCCGGATTCCCGGCGGATCATCGTCAGCGCCTGGAACGTCGCCGACCTACCGCGGATGGCGCTGCAACCCTGCCACGCGCTGTTTCAGTTCCACGTCGGCGCCTCCGACACACCCGGCTCCGGCGGTCGGCTCAGCTGTCAGCTCTACCAGCGCAGCGCCGACGTCTTCCTCGGCGTCCCGTTCAACATCGCGAGCTACGCACTCCTCACGCACATGCTCGCCCAGCAGGCCGACCTCGAGGTCGGAGACCTCATCTGGACGGGCGGCGACTGCCATATCTACGACAACCACCGAGAGCAGATCGAAACCCAGCTCGCGCGCGATCCGTTCCCGTACCCGAGGCTCCGGCTCGGACGCCGACCGGAGACGATCTTCGACTACGCATTCGAGGATTTCGAGGTGATCGGCTACGAGCACCACCCGGCGATCCGGGCGCCGGTGGCAGTGTGAGGGTCACCCTCGTCGCCGCGATCGCCCGCGGCGGTGTCATCGGCACGGGTGAGGCGATCCCATGGCACCTCTCCGAGGATCTCGCAGTTCTTCCGCGACCTCACGATGGGACATGCCGTCGTCATGGGCAGGCGCACGTGGGACTCGCTTCCGGAGCGCTTCCGGCCACTCCCTGGGCGGCGCAACATCGTCGTCACCCGGAATCCGGACTGGGCCGGCGAAGGCGCCGAACGCGCGGGATCTCTCGACGAGGCTCTCCGCCTCGCGCAACGACACCGACGATGTATTCGTGATCGGCGGCAGCGAGATCTTCGCCCTGGCGCTGTCGCTCGCCGACGCCATGGTCATCACCGAGATCGGTCTCGACGTCGACGGCACCGTTCTCTTTCCCGAATGGGATCACGCCGCGTTCACGGAGGTAGCCCGCGAGCCGCGAGTCGCAGCGGACGGGACGTCACTCGCCTTCGTCACCTACGAGCGCCGTCCGGCGGGATGACCGGGTTCCACGTCGGCACGTCTGGATGGGGATATCCGTCGTGGCAGCCGGGTTTCTACTCCGCCGGTCTCGACCGCAGCGAGTTCCTGGGCCACTATGCGCGGCAGCTCGACACGGTCGAGCTGAACGCGACGAAGTACCGTCTGCCCTCCGAGGAGCAGTTTCGTTCGTGGGGAGCGCAGGTCCCGGACGGCTTCACCTTCGCGGTCAAGGCGCCGGAGCGCGTCGAGGGTCGGCTCGGGACCTTCGAGGCAAGGGTGCGAACCCTCGGGGATCGGCTCGGCTGCGTGCGGATCGTCGTCGAGAGACCGCGAGACGATGGCTTCGTCGAGCTTCTGCTCGGCTCGGCCGACCCGACGATCCGCTATGCCCTCGACCTCCGCGATCCGAGCTGGGACGGCGTCGAGGAGCGGCTCGCAGAAGCAGGGATGGTGCGGGTCGGCGACCGGCGGGGCCTCGCCGGATGGGCATACCTCCGCTTCCGCGAGCTCGTCTACAGCGACGGCGAACTCGGGACGATCGCCGCAGAGCTGGACTTGCTCGCCGCCACCGGCGTGGACGTGCACGCGTACTTCCGCCACGGCGATGCCCCCGATGCGCCACGGGCGGCGCTGCGGGTCAGGCGGCCGGCGGACTGACGGCCCAGGCCGTCGCGGAGACGTCGACGACGTCCCCTCCACCGTCGACGAGGAGCTCGACACCGGTCACATAGGCGGCTTCCGGGGAGAGCAAGAAGGCGACAACGGAGGCGATCTCGTCCGGCTCGCCGGGCCGGCGGAGCGGGACGTTTGCATGGGCGAGCGCGTAGGCACCCTCGCGATCGAGGCCACGCAATTGCGCAAGCCCGTCCATCGCTGCGTCGCCCATCGGCGTCCGCACCCAACCCGGGCACACCGCGTTTGCGCGCACACCCCGCGGGCCGTAGTCGTTCGCGATCGCCTTGCAGAGCATCGAGAGGCCAGCTTTGGATGTGGCATAGGAGGCATCGTCGGGGCTCGCCCGCAGCGCGCTGTTCGACGAGATACCGACGAGCGAGCCGCGCCGTTCGACGAGCATCGGAAGGCAGGCCCGGGCGACGAGGAAGGCGCCGGTGAGGTTGATTCCCATCGTGCGCTCCCATCCCTCGAGCGTGTCGTCTCCCACGGCGGCCGAGTCGCCGACGCCTGCATTAAGGACGACGGCGTCGAGGCCCCCGAAGCTCTCGCGGGCTGCGTCGGCGAGCGCTGCAGCGTGATCGGGGCTCGTGACGTCGCCGGGAACGACGACGGCGTGCTCGAGGTCGGCTGCGACCTCGTCGAGCAACTCGTGCCGTCGGCCCGACAGGACGATGCCGTAAGCGTCCGCTCCAAGCCGCCGCGCGCAGGCTGCGCCGATGCCGCTCCCCGCTCCGCTGATGACCACGGACCTCACTCGTGTCACCCTACGAGATACAGTCGTGCCGTGGCTCCGCATCTCGATGCAATCGGGATCGTCACGGCAGACATCGCCGCGTCCTGCCGCTTCTACGCGCTGCTCGGCGTCCCGATCGGTGACCCCGGGAAGGGTGAGCAGCACGTCGAGGTTACGCTCCCGTCGGGACTGCGGCTCATGTGGGATGCAGTCGAGCTGATGAAGCAACTGGACCCTGACTGGCAACAGCCCGTCGGGCACCCGCTCGGGCTCGCGTTCCACTGCGGGACCCCCACGGGAGTCGACGAAACCCACGCGGCGGTTGTCGCGGCAGGCTTCACGTCGAAGAGCGACCCGTGGGACGCCTTCTGGGGCCAGCGCTACGCGCGGCTCCTCGATCCCGACGGCAATGCCGTCGATCTCTTCGCGCCGCTCGACGCCTGAGACCCGAAGGCCTACCGCGTTCGACGGCCGTCCTCACCGAGCCGATCACCGCGGAAATACCCGGCGTCCACGTCATCAACAGGATCCTGGTCCCGAAGAGCGTCGCAATCGCTCTCCAGAAGGCCGGCCTGATCAGCTAACGATCGTCTGGTGCGCTGCGGGACTCGCCGAGCGGGTCCCGCAGCCGCCGCGCGACCGACGAAGACGAACGTGAGAGCCAGGCGGCGCCGCCGGCCGCATTGCGGCTGCGACGATCGCAAGAGCCCCGATGTCGACGCGCCGGTCTTCCACCGGACCTTCCCGTAGAGGCCCATGACCCCGGAGCTACGCAGCGCGGATCGAAACGACGGTCGCGCGCCAGGAGCCGCGCGGGGCGGGCACGTCGACGCCGTCACCGACCGCGGCGCCCATCAGTACGCTGCCGAGCGGCGAGTCGGGCGACACGCCGCCGACGCTCGAGATCTCGATCTCCATCTTCTCGCCCTGCTCGTCCTCGATCTCGACGATGGAGCCGACGCCGACCGAGTCGGTCGACGTGTGCTCGACGATGACCGCGTGCTGGAGCTTGTGGCGCAAGCGGGCGATCCGGGCCTCGAGAAGCCCCTGCTCGTTCTTCGCGGCGTGGTATTCGAAGTTCTCGGAAAGGTCACCAAAGGCGCGCGCAGTCGCGATCGCGTCGACCGCAGCCTTCCGCTGAGGGCCCTCCATGTCGGCGAGCTCGGCGTCGAGCGCCTCGCGCTGGGCTTCGGTGAGTTGCTGTCCTTCGAGATCGCTCATCAGGGCATCGTAGTCGACGGGGATGTGATCTCGACCGCGCGAGCCTGAGTATCCGCTCCACGACCTCCTCTCGGCCGTCGATCAGGCAGAGCGTCACTGTTGCAGCCCGGCTGGCCGGGAGCCGCTGACCGAGCCGGATCGGGCGGTAGCCCGGGACCCACCAAGTGGGTGATCGAGCGAGAACCGCCTTCACCCGATCTGGGCTGTACGCTGGCAGAAACCTCGAGAAGGGACGCTTTGTGGTGCGCGCGTTGCTCGTTTTGGTCTTCGTCACGGCTCTTGTCGGAGGCTCCGTGGGCACCTCCGGTGCCTCGGCCGCGCCGTCAAGGGCGGAGACGTGCGGGCTCGGCGGATCGTGGGTGGCGAACCAAGCCGAGACGGCCAGGTACGTGGCTGCGATCAACCCGACAACGACTGCGATCACGATCACGAGTGGCGCTCTCTCCGCCACGTTCCATCGCGGCACGTTCACGTTTGGCTCTATCGGGCTCAAGCTCAAGGGGCGCAAGGGTGGTGCGACGATCAAACAGGAGCTCGATATCCAGTCCGTCGCGCCGTACACCGCCCAGGCGAGTGTGATCGCGCTTCGCCCGGGGAGCTTCAAGATCACCTACATCAGCACTGTGATCAAGACGTCGAGCGGCGTGACCGTCCCGGTCCGGCTCCCGAATCTCGCCAACCGATCCGGCCGCGGCTCGCTCCCGTACTCGTGCACGGCGCGCGTGCTGCACCTGCGCGTTCCGGCCGGAGCCGGAAACGTGACGTTGACCCTCAGGAAGGGCTAGAACAGCCCGACCGTCTCGCCGTTCTCGTCGATGTCGATCGCGAACGCGGCTGGCTGGGCGCCGAAGCCCGGCATCTGCAACATGTCCCCACACAACGGTACGAGCATGCCCGCGCCCGAGTAGACGCGAATGTCGCGGATCGGGACGGTGAAGCCGTTTGGTCGGTTTCGTTGCGTCGGGTCGTGGGAGAGCGACAGGTGCGTCTTCGCCATGCAGATCGGCAGGTGGGCGAGTCCCTGCTTCTCGTAGCGGGCGATCGCGTCCTTCGCGGCCGGCGCGAGATCGATGCCATCCGCGCCATAGACGGTCGTCGCGATCTTCTCGATCTTCGTCGCAATCGGCTCGTCGTCGGCGTACAGCATCTGGAAGTCCGACTCGGCCTCGGCCGCAGCAGCAACGACCTCCGCGAGCTCGACCGTGCCCTCGCCGCCCTGGCCGAAGCCGTTGTGGATCGCAGCACCGAACGCACCGGCCTCCAGCGACCGCGTCTTGATCAGCTCGAGGAGCTCGGCCTCGTCGTCGGGGCGCGTGTTGATCGCGACCACCGGCTGGATCCCGAAGGCGCGCACGTTCTCGATGTGCTTCGCAAGGTTTGCCATCCCGGTCTCGACCTCGGCCGTCATCTGACTCATCTCGGCCTTCTCGCGCCAGTCGCCCCCGCCGTGATGGCGGAGCGCGCGCACCGTTGCGACGATGACGACGACATGCGGTCTCAGGCCACCGACGCGACAGACGATATCCATGAACTTCTCCATGCCGAGGTCGGCCGCAAAGCCCGACTCGGTGATCACGAACTCGCCCAGCTTCAACGCCATGCGATCCGCGATGACCGAGTTGTTGCCGTGCGCGATGTTCGCGAAGGGACCGGCGTGCATGAAGCAGATCTGACCCTCGAGCGTCTGGACGATGTTCGGCTTGATCGCGTCCTTGAGCAGCACGGCCATCGCACCCGCAGCCTTGACGTCATCGGCGGTCACGGGGTCGCCGGCCGGCGTGTAGCCGACCGTGATCGCGCCGAGCTTCCGCCGCAGGTCGGCGAGATCGGTCGCGAGCGCGACGATGGCCATCACCTCGCTCGCCGCCGTGATGTCGAACCCGGACTCGGCCGGCGTCCCGTTCTTCGCGCCGCCGAGGCCGCCGACGATATTGCGCAGCTGCCTGTCGGTGACGTCGATCGCACGCCGCCACGTCACGCTCGCGATCTCGGGCTCGTGCCGATGAAACCGGTGGGCGTCGACGAGCGCCGAGAGAAGGTTGTTCGCGGCCGTGATCGCGTGCATGTCGCCGGTGAAATGCAGGTTGATATCCTCCATCGGTACGACCTGCGCGTACCCGCCGCCCGCCGCACCTCCCTTGACCCCGAAGACCGGCCCGAGAGACGGCTCGCGCAACGCGAGGATTGCGCGACGGCCGATCTTGCCGAACCCCTGGGTGAGCGAGACCGACGTCGTCGTCTTGCCCTCGCCCGCCGGCGTCGGCGTGATCGCCGTCACATTGATCAGCTTGGCATCGGGCGCGTCGGCCAGCCGATCGAGAATCGAGAGGTCGACCTTCGCCTTGTAGCGACCGTAGAGCTCGAGCTCGTCCGGTTCAATGCCCACCTCGGCGGCGACGTCGGCGATCGGGCGCATGACAGCCGCCTGCGCGATTTCGAGACTGGAGAGCATGTGCCTGGCCTTTCGGACGGATTCAGTGGCTCACGGCAGCTGCCGCGAGCTCGGAAACGAGATTGTCGTTGTAGAAGCGCTCGAGCTTGAACGGCTCGATGAGGTCGGGTGTCTCGCCCGTGGCGATCAGCTCCGCGAGCGTGACGCCCGTGATCGGTGCCGCCTTGAAGCCGTAGGTGCCCCAACCGCAGTCGACGAGGAACCCGTCGACCTCTGTGAGCCCGATGATCGGGCTGTAGTCGGGGCTCATGTCGCAGAGCCCCGTCCAATGGCGCAAGATCTTCGTCGCGTGGAGCTGCGGGAAGAGCTCGAGAATGTGTCGGCAGGCGTACTCGATGAACGGGAACGTGCCCTTGTTCGAGTACGTCGGATACGGCTCGACCTCGGCCCCGATCAGGAACTCCCCCCGATCCGTCTGCGAGCAGTAGATGTGCATCTGCGCCGAGACGATGATCTTGTCGAGGAACGGCTTCACGGGCTCGGTGACGAACGCCTGCAAGATCGACCCGGTCAGCGGTAGAGGCACCCCCGCGAGGGCGGCGACGGGCGTCGACCAGCCGGCGGTTGCGCTGAGGACGACGCCGGCGGAGATGTCACCCTGGTTCGTCTTGACACCGTGCACTCGACCGTTCCTGACGTCGAAGCCCGTGACCTCGATGCCCTGGTGAATCTGGACGCCGCGGCGGCCCGCCTGCTTCGCGTAGCCCCAGACGACCGCGTCGTGGCGAATGATCCCGCCGGGCGGGTGGTAGAGCGCGCCCTGGATCGGCCATGTCACGTCCTCGCCGATGTGGATCTGGGGGCAGAGCTTCTTCACCTCCTGCCGGTCGATCACGCGGCTGTCGATGCCAAGCAGCTTGTTCACCTCGGCGCGCTCGTTCTGGACGACGAGCGAGCGGTCGGAATGCGCGAGCGTGAAGTGACCGTGCTGCGAGAACATCATGTTGAAGTCGAGATCGGCCGAGAGCTTCTCGTAGATCTTGACGCTCTCCTTGTAGAACGCCGCTCCCTCGGGAGTGCGGTAGTTCGCCCGGATAATCGTCGTGTTGCGGCCGGCTGCGCCCGAGCCGATGTAGCTCTTCTCCAGGATCGCGACGTCCGTGATGCCGTGGTGGATCGCGAGGTAGTACGCGGTCGCGAGGCCGTGGGAGCCGCCGCCGACGATCACGACGTCGTAGTGCTTCTTCAGCGGCCCGGGACGCTTGAGGATCTCCTTGCGGAAGAAGATGTCCTTCATGCCGTCCCTCCCGCGAGTGCGTCGACGCCGACCGGTCCGCCGCCGAGAGCAGAGGCGCGGTCGACCGCGACCTCCCAGACGTACTGGCCGAGCTCCTGCGCGCAGATGATCCAGTAGGCACCGTCACGCTCGAGAACGTGCCCCTGCACGTGAGCGATCTCGCCACCGGCCGGGAAGTGATGGAGATGGGTCATGCGGCGAAGGGCGGTGTTCGCCTCGGGGCCGGCGATCGCGATCACCGAGTAGGCGCTCGTAACGTCGAGCGAGAAGCGATCACCGATCTGTGCGCGCACCGCGCTGCCCTGGGAAGGAGCGCACAGCACGAGCGCGCGCCGGTGCGAGATCGCGTACCAGACCACTCCCTCGCCGTCGATTGGCTCCCCGGCAGGCCGCAGCTCGAGCTTTGTCAGGTGCGAGACGTCGGCGACGCGAACGGCGGAATGCTCTGCCTCACCGGGGATCGAGACGGGCACGAGCCAGCCGTCGCGCTCCTCGAAGGTGGCGCCGAGGTCGCGCTGGGCGCGGTCGATCGCGGATGTGGCCACCGGGTGGAACCCGCCACGGTCGGCAGCCGCGTCGACGGAGAGAAAGGCGTGGCTCACGATTTCACCTTCTCGCCCGCCGGGTCGTAGAACGGGCCGAGATGCACGGTCATCGGGGTCGCCCGACCGTCGACCTGGACGTCGAACCTGCCGCCGTCGACTGCGAGCTCGTTGGGCACGATCGCGAGGCCGATCACCTTGCCGAGCTCCGCGCTCCGTCGCACGCTCGTGACGCGACCCGAGGAGACGCCGTCGATCACGACCTGGCCGCCCTCGACGGGGATCGCCCCACTCGGGCTCTCGAATCCGACGAGCATCCATTTCAGGCCACGGTCGGCGACCTGCTGCGTCGCCCACTTGCCGACCCACTCGAACTCCTTGTCGTTCTTGACGAGCCATGGCATCGCCGCCTCGTGCAGGTTCGACTCCGAGTCAGTGTCCTGGCTGACGATCACGTGACCCTTCTCGAGGCGCAGGATGCGTTGCGGCTCGAGACCGAAGGGCTTCGGGTCGAGATCGGCAGCCTTCTCGAAGATCGAATCCCACACGTGCTCGGCGAGCGCGCTCGGGAAGTGCAACTCGTAGCCGAGCTCACCGACGAAGCCGATCCGGAGGGCGAGCGTGGGAACGCCGGCAACGGTGACGTGCTTCGCATCGAGGTACGCGAAGCCGTCCGAGGAGAAGTCGTCGTCGGAGACACGCTCCAACGCCGCTCGGGCGCTCGGGCCTGCAACGTTGACTGCCGCCAGAGCTCCGGTCATGTTTGCGAACTGGACGTCCATGAACCAGACCGCGTTCCACCAGGTGAACCACTGGTAGACCCCGTCCGCACCGGTCGAGGTCGCCGAGACGTAGAACGTGTTCTCGTCGACCCGCGCGACAACGCCGTCGTCCATGATCCGCCCGGCGTCGCCCGTGAGGACGCCGTAGCGTGTGCGCCCGACCTTCAGGTCGGAGAAGCGGTTCGGGTAGACGCGATCGAGGAACGCTCCTGCGTCTCGCCCCATGACGAGGATCTTGCCGAGCGTCGAGACGTCGATCAGGCCGAGTGCCTTGTGGACGTGCTGCGCTTCGGCGCCCGCGTCGGGGCCATACGAGTGCGGCCGCCTCCAGGCGCCCGTCCACATCATCGTGCCGCCCATGTCCTTGTGGCGATGGTGCAGCGAGGTGCGCTTCCTCGGCTCCTGCGGCGGCCCGGCGAGCAGGCCCATCGAGATCGGCGTGTACGGCGGCCGCGATGTCGTCGTCCCGATCGTGTTCTCATCGAGACCGGTCGTCTTCGCGTAGACGCGAATCGAGTTCGTGTGGCAGAGCCGTCCCTGGCACGGCCCCATCGTCACGGTCGTATACCGCTTCGAGAGCTCGATCGAGTCGAACCCCTCGGCGATCGCGTACTTGAGATCCTTCGTCGTCTGGTCCTCGCAGAAGCAGACGAAGCACTTGTCGCCGCGGTGGTCGAGGATGGGGCTCGGGACCGCCGGCTCACCGACGTCGCCCGTGACCGCACCGACCGCCTCGACGTTGGCGGGGAGCTCACCGGGAACGAAGACGCCCCGGCTCCCGTCGTAGGCGACTCTCGCGCCTGCCTGCGCCAGAAGCTTGTAGTTGGGCTGGGGGCTCCCCGACATGACGAGGAGATCGGCCTTGACGTGCATGCCTCCGATCGCGACCTGCGCGACCTTGCCGCCCTTGCCCTGCGCCTCGATCGTCGTCTCCCCGGAGGTGCGAAAGTCGACGATCCGGGCGATCTCGACACCCGCAGCCTCGAGATCCGCGGCCGCCTGATGGCCTCTGTCGTCGACCGTGAGCACGACTGCGCGGTCTCCTGGCTTGATCGAGAAGCCGTTCACGAGCCTACGCACGGCATCCGGGAGCATCACGCCGATGAGGTCGTTCCCCGGGAACACGAGGGGCTGCTCGATGATTCCACTCGCCACGATCACCCGTTGCGCGCGGTACTTGATGAGCACGTTTCCGTAGGCGACAGGGACCATCCCCTGCTCGAAGAGCCCGATCGCGATCGCCGGCGCAAGAATCTCGACGCCTGCGTCGACCGCGGCGCGCCGCAGTTCTGCCGCCGCCCCGAGGCCGTCGCGATCGGCGAGCAGCACGCCTCCGACGTCGTACCCCTCGTCGATCACGACGACGGAGCTCCCTCCCTGGGCGGCGACGATGGCCGCCTCGAGGCCCGCCTGCCCACCGCCGATCACGGCGACGTCGACGTGGCGATGCTCGACGTCCACGCGCTCCTGCCGCGACCCGTTCGGATCGAGCGGCCCGAGGCCTGCTGCGCCGCGGAGGAACTTCTCGTACAACGGCCAGAGCCGGCGTGGGCGGATGAACGTCTTGTAGTAGAAGCCGGGAGGCGTGAAGGGGCCGGCGAACTTGTCCGTCGCCTGCATGAGGTCGTGCTGCAACGAGCCGACGTAGTTCTGGCCCTTGACGACTGCGCCCTCGCGCAGCGGCGTCGTGCAGACGCGCACGCTCGGGATCCCATCGACCGTCATCTGGCAGTTGGCGCAGTGGCCCGAGCAGCACTGCAGGCCGCGCGGCCGGTGGTACTTGAAGCTCCGGGAGAAGACCCGCTGGCCACCGGCGTAGAGCGCCGAGCCAATCGTGTCGCCGGCGAAGCCCTGCATCGTCTTGCCGTGGAACGTGAACGAGAGCGGCTGGGAGCGGTCGATCCGCTCTCCTGGACGCTGGTCGAGACGCGTCACGCCGACTTCTCCGGATGCCAGGTCTTCTCGACCTCGTTCGTGTAGGTGTGCCGGTCGGCCAGGAACCAGTCCTCGCACGTGCGGCAGAACCACCACTCACGCTGGGTGCCCCAGACGTTGCGTCGGAAGTAGATGTACTCGTTCAACTCGCGCACCGTCGGCGTCGTCGTGGGACGCTTCGTCGTCTCACCGGCGCAGCGAAGCTCCTGCACCTCGCGCGGGCCACAATTCGGACAGGTGACGAGCATTGACATGTGTACGCGCCGATCGAAGGTATTGCGCTAGACGGGATAGCGTGCTATCAGTGGAAAGAGACTAGCGCGATGCCCCGTACCGGTCAACCCTCCACCCGAGATGTCGAAGCGACGGTTCGCGCCGTCGAGATCCTCGACGCCCTCGCGGACGGCGGGGAGCTCGGGACGAGCGAGGTCGCCCGTCGCACGGGTATCAGCCCGAGCACGGTCTCGCGGCAGCTCGGCACGCTGACGCGCGTCGGTCTCGTCGAGCACGTCGTTGCCACCGGCCGGTACCGCCTCGGGGTGCGAACGCTCCGCTACGCGAACGCCGTCCTCGGCCGCCTCAATCTCAGAGACCTCGCCCGCCCGCACCTCGAGGATCTCGTGCACGAGGTCGGCGAGACGGCGACGCTCTCGATTCCCGGCGAGGCCGACGCGATCACCGTCGACTTCGTCCCGACGGACCGGTACCTCCAGGGCGTCACCCGTCTTGGCCGGCCGAGCGTGACACACGCGTCGTCTGCGGGCAAGGTCATGCTCGCGTTCGGAGACATCGTGCTTCCCCGTGGCAAGCTCGTCGCCTTCACCCCCCGGACGATCACCGATCCGGCGGCACTCGCGAAGGAGGTCGCCCGTGTCCGCGACCGCGGCTACGCGGAGGCGATCGAGGAGCGCGAGATCGGATTGAGCGCCATCGCCGCCCCGGTCTGGGGCGCAAGCTCCGAGCTTGCGGCGATCGTCGCGCTCCAGGGCCCCGCAAGCCGCTTCGACCGCAACGCGACCGCCGCGGCGGTCCCGCTCCTGCTCGCGTGCGCGCTGCGCATCTCCGTCGCCCTGGGCTGGCACGAGTAAGAAAGGAAATCTATTCCTCCTACGGCAATTGCATCCCGCGGTGGACGATTCCGGCTTGACACCGACCCCCCTGCGAGCGTAGACACCGTGGTGACACGATTCCCGAACAGAGGAGGCCAACCGTGGCAACCGATCTCGACCGCTTCGTCGCCGCAGAGGGCCGCGACAGGCTCGTCGCCGACGTCCGGCGGCGCATCGACGCCGAGGGAATCACGTACATCTACTACCAGTTCATCTCGGTCACGGGCCGGATCATGGGCAAGGGTGTCCCGGCCGCGCACTGGGAGAGCATGGCGGCGAAGGGCTTTCAGCTCGTCTACGGGTCGACGGCGAACCTCTTCACCGACCGGCACGGCGACTACATCGGCTACGGGCCGGAGGCCGCCGAGCTCGTCGGCATGCCCGAGCCGGAGACGTTCGAGGTACTGCCGTGGGACAGCAAGGTCGCGCGTGTGTGGTGCACCTGCTTCCGGAATCGCGAGGAGCAGGTTGACGCAGCCTCGTTCCTCACCTCGGACTGCCGCGGCAACCTGAAGCGGATCCAGGCGGCGTTCGAGGAGGCGACGGGGTACCACCTTCGCGCCGGCACGGAGCCGGAGATGATGTGGCTGAACATGAAGGAGGACGGCACGCCGGACGTGAGCGGCGTCACCAAGCCGTACTGCTACCACATCGACCAGTTCAGCGAGCTGCAGCCGATCATCCACAAGGTCGTCGAGTACGGCCAGGCACTCGGCCTCGACATGATCCAGGGCGACCACGAGGACGCTCCGGGCCAGATCGAGCTCAACTTCAACTTCGACCGGGCCGAGCAGACGGCGGACAACCTCTCGACGTTCCGCCAGATCTGCCGCCAGGTCGGTCGCGAGCTCAACGTCTTCCCGTGCTTCATGCCGAAGCCGTTCATGGGGGTCTCGGCGAACGGCTGTCACCACAACATCTCGCTCTGGCGTGGAGACGAGAACGCCTTCATGCCCGAGACGGAGGACCAGCGTCTTCCGAGCCAGGTCGGCTTGTGGGCGATCGGAGGGATCCTCGAGCACCTCGGCGCGCTCACCGCGATCACGTCGCCCACCGTGAACTCGTACCGTCGGCTCTGGGACACGGGCTTCTGGGCACCGGTGTTCGCCGACTGGGGCTTCCAGAACCGCACGACGGCGCTGCGCGTATCGGCCCCCGGCCGCTTCGAGTACCGCTCGGTCGACTCCGCAGTGAACCCCTATCTCTCCCTGTCCGCGTTAATCATGGCGATGTGGGACGGGATCGAGCGCAAGCTCGATCCCGGCGAGCCGGAGGAACGGAACATCTACGCTGCAATGGAAGCGGGCAAGGAGGTCAAGAAGATTCCGATGACCTTCGGAGATGCACTCGATGCCCTCGAAGCAGACGACGTGGTCAAGAAGGCGCTACCCGACGAGATGTACACCGTGTTCATGCATTACAAGCGCGACGAATGGGAGCGCTTCTGCGCCACCGTTACCGACTGGGACGTGAACGAATACCTCGACATCCTCCCCTGATCGACAAGGAGAGCCGAATCGGCCATGTGTGGAATTGCCGGAATCATCTACAAGGACGGTGAGCATCCGATCGGTCAGGAAATGACCCGGATGCTGCAGTCAATGAAGCATCGCGGGCCAGATTCGACCGGGTACGCGCTCTACGGTAAGCCCTCCGATCTCGTGATCATGCGCTACAAGCTCGCCGACGCGAACACTCCTCGCGACTTCGAGTACGAGGAGCGGCTCCGGCGCCACCGCGCCGAGGTGGAAAGGCGGCTCTCGGCGCTCGGCGCCCACGTGAAGGAGCTCGAGGAGGAGACGGAGTACGCCTTCCGGGTGACGCTCGCCTACGACGGCGACCTCAAGCGTCTCGCCGACTTCGTCGAGGACGTACCGGATGTCGAGGTGCTCTCGCTCGGTCACTCGCTCGAGATCGTGAAGGACCTCGGCGACGCAGAGACGGTCGCCGGCGGGTACGAGCTGAACGACTTCACCGGTACCCACGCGATCGGCCATGTGCGCATGGCGACGGAGTCGGACGTCGACATCTCGGGCGCACACCCCTACTGGGCGTATCCGTTCTCCGACGTGGCCGTCGTCCACAACGGACAGTTGACCAACTACTTCCAGTGGAAGCGCCGCCTCGAACGCTCGGGCCACCGCTTCCAGTCGGAGTGCGATTCCGAGATCATCGCCGTGTACCTCGCGCAACGCATGAGCGACGGCGCGACGCTCGAGGAGGCGATGCGACAGAGCCTCGAGGAGCTCGACGGCGTGTTCACCTATGTCTGCGTTACCGCGGATGCGCTCGGCGTCGCGAAGGACGAGATGGCCGCGAAGCCCCTCGTGCTGTACGAAGCCGACGACCTCGTCGCTCTCGCCTCCGAGGAGATCGCGATCCGCGCGATCATCGACCACGAGATCGACACCTACGATCCGTACGAAGGAGAGGTGCTGGTATGGCAGCGCTAGGCGAGCACGCAATCAGCTACGACGCGCGCGGCCTCTCCGAGCCGGACGCCGCCGTCCCGAAGGTCTCGCAGATCAGCGGCACCTCGGCCGAGTTCGACGCCCACGAGCTGTCGACGCGCCAGATCAACCTCGAGCTGCGTTGGCTGATCAACGAACAGGGCGTGACGGACGTCACGGTGCGGAACCCCGGCGCCAAGCACTCGCTCGGCGTCGGCATCCTGACGCGCTGCAAGATCACCTTCGACGGCAGCCTGGGCTACTTCGGCTGCGGCATCATCGACGGCCCCGAGATCCACGTGAAGGGCCGGGTCGGCTGGTCCGCGTGCGAGAACATGATGTCCGGCGTCGTCGTGATCGACGGCAACGCCGGCTCGCTGACCGGTGCCGCGTTCCGCGGCGGCGACCTCGTCGTCAAGGGGCAGGTCGGCGCCCGCACGGGGATCGACCAGAAGGGCGGCACGATCATCGTGATGGGCTCCGCCGGGTCGATGAACGGCTTCATGATGCAGCGCGGCCGCCAGATCATCTGCGGCGACGTCGGCCACGGCCTCGGCGACTCGATGTACGACGGCACGATCTACGTCGGCGGCAAGGTGCGATCCCTCGGGATCGACTGCGTCCCGGGCGAGTGGACGGAGGCCGACACCGAGTTCATCGAGCGGAAGTTCGGGATCTACGACCTCGGCGCCCCACCCGAGCTGCAGAAGTTCGTCTGCGGCAAGAAGCTCTACAACTACGACAACCTCGAGCCGTCCGAGCGCAAGCTCGTCCTTTAGGAGTCACATGGCCGACGAGACAGCACCCACGAACCAGAACGTCCTCGGGCACAGTCGCATCTTCACCCCCGAGGTCATGAACGACATCCACATGAAGGCCGAGCTCGGGCGCTACCGCATGCGCGGGTTCTCGATGTTCAAGCCGATCCCGCACTGGGACGAACTGATGTTCATGCCGGGCACGCTGACCCGGTTCGTGATCGAGGGCTACCGCGAGAAGTGCGTCACGAAGACCGTGCTCGGCGCGCGCTTCGCGAAGAAGCCGATCGAGCTCGACATTCCGGTCTACATCACCGGGATGAGCTTCGGCGCGCTCTCCCTCGAGGCGAAGATGGCGCTCGCCAAGGGCGCCTCGATGGCGGGGACGGCAACGTGCTCGGGCGAGGGCGGGATGATCCCGCCGGAGCGCGACTACTCGACGAAGTGGTACTACCAGTGCATCCAGAGCCGGTACGGGTTCAACCCGCACCACCTGATGCTCGCCGATGCCGTCGAGTTCTTCATCGGCCAGGGCTGCAAGGTCGGCCTCGGCGGCCACCTGATGGGCCAGAAGGTGACCGAGCAGGTCGCCGAGATGCGCTCGCTGCCGGCCGGGATCGACCAGCGATCTCCCGCCCGCCATCCCGACTGGCTCGGGCCTGACGACCTCTCCCTGAAGATCCAGGAGATCCGCGAGGCCACGGACTACCAGATCCCGATCCAGCTCAAGCTCGGCGCCTCTCGCGTCTACGACGACGTGCGGATGGCGGCGAAGTGCGGCCCCGACATCATCTACCTCGACGGTGCCGAGGGTGGCACCGGCGCAGGCCCGCACATCGCGACCGAGGAGACCGGGATCCCGCTGATGGCAGCGATCCCCGAGGCCCGCAGGGCACTCGAGGACGTCGGCCTCGCGGACGAGATCGACCTCGTCGTCGCAGGCGGAATCCGCAACGGAGGCGACATCGCGAAAGCGATCGCCCTCGGCGCAAAGGCCGTCGCGATCGGGCACTCGGCGCTGATGGCTCTCAACTGCAACAAGGAGATCCCCGGCGTCACCGACTACGAGGGCACCGTCGGCGTGCCGGCCGGCAAGTGCTACCACTGCCATACCGGTCGCTGCCCCGTGGGCGTCGCGACCCAGGATCCGGAGCTCCGCAAGCGGCTCGTCGTCGAGGACGCGGCCGAGCGAGTCTACAACTTCCTGCACACCCTCACGCTCGAGGTGCAGATGCTCGCTCGGGCGTGCGGAAAGACGAACGTCCACTCGCTCGAGCCCGAGGACCTGTGCGCGCTCACCGTCGAGGCGGCGGCAATGGCGAAGGTGCCGCTCGCCGGAACGAGCTGGATTCCCGGCGTCAGCGAGGAGCAGACCCTCGCGAAGATCGAGCGTTTGCTCGAGCGCCACCTCGAGAACCCGATCGACTATCTGCCGAGCCACGCGGAGGTGATGTCCGGTGAGTGAGATGGCCTACTCGGAACCGGAGAAGATCACGGGAATCGACGCCGAGTTCCTGGCGGGGCACCGCTTCCCCTACCAAGAGGACATCTCGCTCATCGAGGGCGTCGACCTCCTCGCCTCGACATCCGGCGGCGACATCAACTGGCTCGAGGACATCGAGCTCCTGCAGGAAGACGGCACCCCCGCCGTGTTCGACCGGTACTCGAACTCGTTCATCAAGATCTACTTCCCGATTCCGGAAGGGCGCGAGAACGAGATCGCACGCAAGGTCCTGATGACCCACCTGCAGAGCGGCAACTCGTACGGGATCCAGCTCAAGGAGAAGCACTGCAAGTTCCCGCAGCCCGAGCTCGGCCCCTGGGTGGCGAACTCGAAGACAGTGGGCACCGACTGGAAACCACCCGTGCTCGAAGGCTGGGAAGCGCCGCTGCATTGACGTCTTCCCGCGCCGACCACCTACGATGAACACCGCAGCCGACCCGAGTTGGAGGAACTGATGTCAGAGAAGATGTGGGGTGCCGAGCCGTTCTGGGGCCTCGGCTACGACTGGGATCCCGACTGGGTCCTCACCGATCGCCAGA
>CAWBYH010000013.1:0-83071 GCA_963792995.1 uncultured Thermoleophilia bacterium
CAGCAGCCTACAACGGGTAGACGACAAGGCCCCACGCTGCGAGCGCGTACCAGGCGCCGAAGGCGAGGCTCGTGGCTCCGATGACCGGCGCGGCGCCGTTGAACGCACCTGCGACGCGCGCCGATCCCAGGGTGATCCCGAATCCGGTCGTGACGATGGTCATCGAGACGGCCGTGAACACGGCGAGGAGGACGAGGGCCATGCATGCGACAGTCGTGGACGGGATCGCGGCCAGGATCAGAACGCCGACGCCCGCGCTGCCGCCGATCCCGTGGACGAGACCGATGCCGAACGCACCGAACGGTGTTCTGACCGGATGCCGGTGGTGCTCGTCCTCGTGAACGTGCGCGTGAAGGTTGAAGTAACCGTGGCGCCAGCGGACGAGCAGTCGAAGCGCGAGGAAGACGATCAGGACGGCGACGGCGGTCTCTGCCCCCTGCTGCACCCGCTCGGGCAGGAACTGCTGGAAGAGGACGATCGGAAGCCCGAAGAGCACGAGCGTCAGTGCATGACCGAGGCCCCAGAACGCGCCGAGCCGGGCCGAAGCCCGACCGGCGCGCTCACCCCCCGAGGCAGCGAGTGTCGTCAGCGCAGCGATGTGGTCCGGGTCGGTCGCGTGCCGGAGTCCGAGAAGCACGGCGACGAGAAGCACGACTCCGACCGAGGCGCCGTTCGAGAGACCGGCTATGGCGTCATCGAGTCCGAACATGATCGTTGTTCGCCAGCCTTCCCGAATCGGTTCAGATGACGCCCGGAAGGGCCTTGATCGTCAGAGCAACGCCAACTCCGAGGATCACGACGGCGCTGAGCGCCGGGAGGGCGCGAACGACGCGCCCCTCGAGCGAAACTCGACTGAATGTCCTCCGCGCGAGGACGGCGACGAGGCCGATGCAGGTGATAGTTGCCGCAAGCCCGAGACTGAATGCCGCGATGAGCGCGAACCCGAACCCGATGCGGTGGACCGCAATGGCCGACAGCAGCACGACGAGCGCGGATGGGCAGGGCAGCAATCCGGCTGCAACGCCGACTCCGAGGATCCCGCGCGAGCTCAGCGCGTCGCCGCCCTTCCCACCTTCGTCGTGGTGGTGGTGACCGTGGTCGCGGTCGCCGTGGCCGTGGCCGTGGCCGTGGTCGTGGTCGTCGGCGCCGTCGCCGTCGCCGTGGTCGTGGTCGGCCCACCCGCCCGTCCGGAGGCGCGCCCTGAGAACGCCGATCCCGACGAGGACAACGAGCACGCCCGAGGCGAGCGTCAGCCACGGGTAGAGCTGGTCGGGAACGATGAACTGCGAGAGCAGCAGTGTCACGAGCCCGAGGGCGAAGACGCCGATCGTGTGGGTCACCGTGACCGTCGCACCGAGGATGACCGCGTCGCGTGGCTTGCCCTTCGTCCCCACGAGGTACCCCGCAACGAGAGCCTTCCCGTGGCCCGGGGTCAGAGCGTGGACCGAGCCCCAGAACGCCGCGATCAGGAGGCTGATCAGGACGACGCCGAGCGAAAGGTCACCCCGCTCGATCAGCGACTCGAATCCGCCCGAGGAGTGCTCCACCGCGGGCACCTCACCGATCGCGGGCGGTTGCGACCCACCTTCACCGACCGTGAACGTCGCCGCTGCGGAGCGAACGTCGAGCGGCGAGCGAAGGAGATCACTGGGGTAGGCCCGAAGCTCGTCCGAGCGGCTCTCGGTGGGCACCGAGCTCGTCGCCGAGCTGTGCGCCGTCCCGGGCCGTGACGACGATCTCGCGCCAGCCGATCCTGCTCGCAAACGACCTGTCGACGAACTCCAGCCGCGTGCCTGCGGTCGCCGCCGGTGCACGGTAGATCGCGTCGAAGCGCAGCGTGTTCAGCCCGCCTGCTCCCGGACGCTCGGCCGTTCGATGCGCGACCACGGTAAGAGGAACGCGCCGACCGTCGACCACGAGCTCGAGCTCCTTCGCGAGCCGCGCAGCGTACCCCGGCCGGCGGACAGCGGCCCCCTCCTGGAACGTCGGGATCTCGGCGAGATCGAGCGCGAACCTGACGTAGATCGTGTTCCCGGCGACATCGACGGACGCAAAGTGATTGACGGTGAAGTTCCCGAGCGGATGTGCCGACGCGGCCGGCGCTCCGGCCAGGGTCACTGCGAGCAGCGCACCGAGCATCGCGACGATGACTACTCCGCGCCTCACGATGCGTACATCCTTGCGAGATCGGTCCAGCGCAGCGAGAAGTTCGGGTCGATCGAGAGTGCCTCCTGGAAGCTCGCCCGGGCGCTATCGCTCGCACCGAGACAGCGCTCGATCATGCCACGATGGAAGGCGAAGAGCGCGTCCTTCGTGCCGAGCCGGCCCGCGGTTCGCGTCCATCCCCTCGCCTCGGAGCAGCGCCCTGCGCGGTAGAGCCCCCAGGACACCGCGTCGGCCGCCGCGACGCTCGGGGCGGCGGCGTACGCAGTCTTCGCGCGCGAGAGAGCGTCGGCAATCCGCACACCCCGATCGAGGTCGTGCACTGCAGTCGCGAGCTCCGTGCGGACGCCGTTCGCTGCCAGGAGACGCTCGAGAGCGTCGACGAGACGATCGGCGGCTCGGGCTCTTCGGGCGTTCCCTGACCGCTTCAGCACGTCCGTCAGCTGGATCGCGTACTGCGGCGAGGGAAGGCGCTCGAGGACGCCATCGAGTCGTGCTGCAGCACGGATGTAGCGACCCCGCGCCGCATCGATGCGCGCGAGACCCGCTTCGGCGTGAACGTAGTTCTTGAGCGAGGTCGAGCGCGCTCCGGTATGCGCGGTCGGCATCGGCGACGCGGCCAACGGCGAGGAGCATCCCGCCATACTGCACCTGCGCCCACGCCTCCTGCTCGGGAATGCCGGAGCCGGCCTCGAGGGCCAGCTCCATGGCGTCGATCGCACCCCGCCGATCTCCGAGAAGCTGCCGCGCGAACGCGACCCGGGCGTACGCCGCGACGCTCGGTCCCGCAGCGGCGAGGCGGTCGTACTGCGCGAACGCTCGGTCGTAGCGGCCCAGGTTGAAGAGCGCGTCGCCGAGAGCCCCGCGCGCGGCGGTGCTGGCCGGATCGAGGCGGAGAGCCGCGCGGGCCAGAGCTTCGCCGGCCCCGAACCGGTGCTGGGTGACGGCGAGCTGGGCGAGGCCGGTGGCCGCAAGCGGATCGGAGGGCGAGCCTGCGCGCCCTCTCCTGAGCGCGACGCCGGCGCGGGCGAGCCACGTCGGGTCGCCCGACTCACGGAACATCTGCTGATAGCCGAGGCCGAGCAACGAGAACGTGACGGGGTCGGCAGTGGCTGATCGCGCGTCGGCCTCGAGCCGTGCGACGACGCTCGCGGTCGGCGCTGCGGAGAACTGATCGACGAGGCGCGCGACGTCCTGCGGGACCGCGGCGCCCGCCGAGGAGGCAGCAATGGGAGCGGTTCCGGCGCCGCCCGAGCCGGAACGCCCGAAGAGAGAGATGCCGACGACCGCTGCCAGCGCAACGGCCGTAACGATGCCGATCGTTCGTTTCACGAGATGTATTCGCCGGTCACTCGCGATCGGTTCGGCGGAATGCGAAAGGGCGGCTTCCGCCGCCCCTTCGTCAGAACCGATCCGCTGTTGCTCAGTGAGCGGTTGCGAGATACGGGAAGTTCGGCCAGAACTTGGCATCATTCTTCGAGACGCAGTCCGTCGTGACCGTGCCCTCCGTGACCAGGCCGAGCTCGGCGTCGATCACGTCGTCGGACAGCTTGCGGCCGTTGAGGAAGCCGTCCGATTTCGCCGTGTCGAACGTGAGCACGTCCGGCAGGAGGATGTCGGCGAGGCCGGCGATCTTGGCAGCGTCGTCGGTCTTGTCGTCACCCGCGGCGTCGTTGAGGCTGAACAGGACCTGAAGCGTGTTCACGACCTCGCCCCGGAAGGCCGCCTGGTCGTTCTTCGGCTGGCCCTTGTTGAACGCGACCTTCTTCGACGGAACCTGTCCCTTCTGCTCGCCCGGGAACGGGTTGTTGGGAATGAAGACCGTGTTGATCGCCGGCCGACCCATGCGGTCGATCTGCTTCCCGTTCACCGTCGTCGCACCCCAGACCGCGATGTTGGTCGAGCCCTTTGCCGCCAGAAGCGAAGGCGGCAGCTCGAGCACGATCGAGGAGACGTTCAGCCCTTTGAAGAAGTCCGTTCGCGGGGACGTGCAGCCGACGAACGACTTCGCGTCGTTGGTCGTGTCCGCGTCGAGCGCGGCCGTGATGTCGAGGAAGCCGGCCAGGTCGAAGAAGAACGGGTCGTCGCGCAAGCCTGCGAATGCCTTGATCCCCTTCTTCTTGTTGACCTTGACGATCTTCTTCCCGGGCTCCGTCGTCTTGCCGACGAGCAGCTTCTTGCCGTTGCGGTCGACGATCAGCTTCTGAACGCCCTTCCGATCCGGCTTCGAGAACGTGATCCGCAGATCGACGTCGGAGACGGCGTCCCCGTTGTTGTCGATCCGCAGCCAGTACGCCACACCCTTCGTCTTCTTCACCGACGGCACCCCACTCGCGAACACGGGCTTGGCTCCGGGCTTCGCGAGCCCGTTGACGTTGAGTGCGAGGACGGTGTTTCCGCTCTTTGCCCGCCACGCGTAGATATCCGTGATGTCGAGCTGGAAGTTGCCGCCCGGCGGCGTCAGGCCGGGGGCGTCGACGTGGTCTGCGGCACGCCCGGTCGAGGGACCGGTCATGAGCGCAGCGGTGACGGCGACGGCGACGAGCACGAGCGCAGCACCGCCTATCTTGATGAATCTCATTGTCGAGCTCCTTCTGGTCGGATACGCAATCGGGCGTTGTTCGACCGTCGCCGCTGTTCGGTTCGAATGCTCGCCGTTACCGAACCGATCGCACGGGAGCGGCGAAGCACGACGATGGAACTCGGATGCCCAACCGTGGTACCCTCGACCGGCCAGCCCGTCTCCTGGTCAATGCGCAAGCGCCACGCCCACCTGTCCGACGAGGCTCTCGTCGCTCTCGTTGCCCGTGGCGACGAGTCTGCGTTGGCCGAGCTGTACGACCGGGTCGGGCGCGTTGCCTACGGCCTCGCGTTCCGGGTGCTGCGCGACGATCGGCTTGCAGAGGATGCTGTCCAGGACGCGTTCCTTGCCGTCTGGCGAACTGCCGCGGCGTTTCGGGCCGAGCGCGCGAAGGCGAGCACCTGGATCCTCACGCTCGTGCACCGCCGCGCCGTGGACGTGGTGCGGCGGGAGGAACGTCGACGGACAGAACCGCTCGACGACGCGACCCGTGACACGGCCACGAGCGAGTCGGCCGAGGACGCGGCCTGGCTCGGCTTCGAGCGGGACCGCGTGCAGGAGGCTCTCCGGCAACTGCCTGACACGCAGCGCGAGGCGATCGAACTGGCCTACTACGGCGGCTATTCGCAGTCCGAGCTCGCAGAGAGGCTCGGGCAACCGCTCGGTACGATCAAGAGCAGGATGTTCGCGGGTCTCGCGCGCCTGCGCGAGCTTCTCGACGACGGAGCCGAGGAAGGGTCATGGACGCCGAACTTCACGAATTGAGCGCCGCCTACGCGCTCGATGCCCTCGATCCCGGGGAGCGCGAGGTGTTCGAGCGCCATCTCGAGCACTGCGCGGCGTGCCAGGAAGACATCGCAGCTTTCTGGGAGGTGTCGGGCGCGCTCGCAGTCGCAGCAGACAGCAGGACGCCGAGCCCCGATCTGCGGGAGCGGATCCTCGCCGACGCGAGGGCCGAGAAGCAGACGGTCGTCTCGCTCGATTCCCGCCGCGGGGCGCCTCGCATCTTCGCGGCAGCCGCGGCCGTCGCGGCCATCGTCGCGATCGGCGTCGGCGTCTACGCGCTGTCTCTGAGCAGCGACCTCGACTCGACCCGCTCGGCGCTCGCGGCACAGGCGCATGCCGCCGCCGTGCTCGCCGATCCGACAGCGACAACGGTCGCCCTCCAATCGGGCTCCGGTCGACTCGTCGTCGGGGCCGATGGAGACGCGGTGCTCATTCTCGACGAACTGCCCTCGGCCCCGGACGGCAAGACGTACCAGGCCTGGGTCGTCGAGGGTCGGACACCGGTGTCTGCCGGGACGTTCGAATCGAACGACGAGAAGGCGATCGTCTCGATTCCGCAGCCGGTGCCCGACGGCGCCGTCGTCGCGGTCACAGTCGAAGATACCGGCGGGGCGACCTCGCCCACGCTGCCGCCGCTTGCGGCCTCCGAGCCGGTCTAGCCGGTTCGTCGACAGCGGTTGATACGTTCTCGGGAACGCGACGATCGGGGGAATGAGATGAACAATCGGCCTGCCTCTTTGGCGGCGCTACTCGCGAGCGCATTGGCGCTCGCCGCTGCCGCCGGCACGGCTTCGGGCGCCCCGACGGGCGGAAGCTACGACCCGGTCACCGTCAGAGACGTCGCGAGCGGCTTCAGCATGCAGGCCCCGCGTGGCTTCTCGATCCGCCTCAGCAAGGGCGTCTACATCCTGAAGAAGGGCAAGGTGTCCGCAAGCGTCTCGCGGCTCGCGACGACGGTCACCCCGTCTCAGCTGGGCGCAGCGCTCACGCAGCAGCTCGGCGGCCGCGTGGTCGTGCGTGCCGGCGATTCGAAGCACTTCGTCTCGCAGCTCGTCCGCGGTGCCCGACGTGACTCGTTCGTCGTCGAGCGCGTCGGGACGAAGCTCGTCGTGACGACGAGTGGCGCATCCAACACCGCCCCGATCGCGCTCGAGACGCTCCGCAGCATGGGTCGCTCGGCTCGGGGTGGCGTCACGTTGAGCGCCCCGAAGGCAACGGCTCAGTCGAGCATCAAGCTCAGGTCGTACCGGGCACCGGACGGCGGTGCGACCGCGCTCGTGCCGGCCGACGCCGGCTGGGACATCCAGAGCAGCCAGGGTGCGATCCAGGGCATCAGTGCCAAGGGCGCGTTTCTCTTCGGCTACGCGATCAACATCCCGACGCCCGAGTTCGCGCCGCCGAACACGCCTCCGAGCATCATCGTCTCGCCGTACATGAACGCCGCCACCGCCCTCGTTCGCCTCCTGCCTCGTCTCTCACCCGGAATCAGCAACATCAAGATCCGCAAGGTCTTGAAGGACGCAGTGCTGCCGACGTTCACGTCATCCGGGATGTTGCTCTTCGACTATCGCGCCAAGGGAAAGACGTGGCGCGGTGTTGCGACGGTCGGAACCGACGGCCCCGAAAAGTACAGCGGCTCGCTCTGGCAGTTCTACTACAGCGGCATCGGCGTGCCCGCGAACTCGAACCCAGCGATCGGGGTCGGGCTGTTGCGCTCGTGGAAGAGCTGGAACCCGAGCGGCGCGATCGCTGCCCGCACGCGTGCGTCGATCGCGCTCCTCAACGAGACCAACGCCGTCTGGCAGCAGACCTCCGAGTTCCGATCGCAGACGGCAGATCGCCAGTCGCGGGACGTCGGCTGCCTGCTCCAGGGCTACTACGTGATCGAGGACAACTCGCGGAAGTACAACCTGCCCGCGCTTCCCTGTGGCCAGATCTACACCGAGCGCGGCTGACACAAAGCCGTTCCGGTTCACCCCGTACACTTGTTCGTATGACCGATCTGCGACCACGCCTACGGGAGCTCTTCGGCTTCACCGACTTCCGCCCGGGTCAGGAGGAGGTCGTACGGGCCGCAGTCGAGGGCCGCGACACGCTCGCGCTCATGCCGACCGGCTCGGGCAAATCGCTCACCTACCAGCTTGCCGCCATGATCCGGCCCGAGCCGACGCTCGTCCTCTCGCCGTTGATCGCGCTGATGAAGGACCAGGTCGATCAGCTACCGGCGGAGATCGCTGCGACCGCGACATTCGTCAACTCGTCGCTCGAGCCCACGGAGACCGCACGACGACTCGACGACGTTGCCGCCGGCAGGACGCGACTGCTCTACGCGGCGCCGGAGCGGCTCCGCAGCAGCGCGTTCGTCCAGACGCTCCGGTCGATCGGCGTGGGGCTCGTCGTGATCGACGAGGTGCACTGCGTCAGCATGTGGGGGCACGACTTCCGGCCCGACTACCTGTTCATCCGCCGGGTGCTCGAGGCTCTCGAGAGCCCGACGGTGCTGGGAATGACCGCGACCGCGACACCGGCGACTGCTGCCGGGATCGCCGAGGCACTCGGTCGCGAGCTCGAGGTCGTGCGCACGAGCGTCGTTCGTCCAAACCTTCGATACGACGTCGAGGAGGTGAGTGGCAACGAGGACCGACTCCGAATCCTGGTCGAACGACTCCGAGGGCTCGACGAGGGCAGCGCGATCGTCTATGCCCGCTCGCGCGACTCCTGTGAGCGGGTTGCGCGCACCTTGCGCGGGCACGGGATCGCGATGGAGCACTACCACGCCGGCCTCGAGGCGGACGAGCGCTCCCGTGTGCAGGAAGACTTCATCGGCGGCCGGATCCGGGGTGTCGTCGCGACGACCGCCTTCGGGATGGGCATCGACAAGCCGGACGTTCGATTCGTCTGCCTCTTCAACTACCCCGACTCGCTCGAGAGCTACGTCCAGATGGTCGGCCGTGGCGGCAGGGACGGTGCCCCGAGCGCCACGCTACTCCTCGCAAGCCCTTCCGACGCGACAGCCGTGCGTCGCTTCGCGGTGGGCGACATCCCCGAGCCGGACGACCTTCGAAACGTCTACCGCTCGGTGCGCTCGCAGGGAGGTGCCGTCGACCCGGCCCGGCTCCCGGCCGGAGACCACGATCCCCGCGTCCTCATCGGGATGCTCGAGCAGGCGGGCATCGTCCGCCGCGGATACGACGCGGGCCGGATGATGCAGATCGAGCTCCCTGCCGTCGGCCCGGAGGCCGGAGCCGTCGTCGAGGAGCTCCTCGAACGTTCCACGCGCTGCGGCGATCGCGCGCGTGGAGCGAATCGTCGCGTTCGCGGAGACGAGACGGTGCCGACACGCGCAGGTCGCCGAGCACTTCGGCGAGTCGTTCACCGAGCCCTGCGGTGCGTGCGACATCTGCGATCCGCCGCACGCAGCAGGCGTCAGGCGTACGGCGTCACCGCTTCCCGAGAACGTGGCGCGCGCGATCGTCGCCGCGGTGGACGGTCTGCGGTGGCCGCTCGGCCGCCGCTCGCTCAGCGCAATGCTCCGCGGCTCGGTCTCGGCGCCGCCATCGGCACGCGCCTCGGATGCGTTCGGCCTCCTGGAGTCGGCCTCGGACGCGGAGGTCAAGCGCTGGATCACCGCGCTCATGTCTGCAGGCGCACTCGTCGAGGTCGAGACGGACGACGGCTACCGCGTCCTCCACGCACGTACCGAGGTCGATCTTCCCGCGCTCGGAAAGGCCTCGGCCGGGCCTGCCGACGACGTAGACGTCGTGCGGCTTCGGGACTGGAGACGCGAGCGATCGCAGGCCGACGGCGTGCCCGCCTACGTCGTGTTCCCGGACGCGACGCTTCGGGCGCTCGCAGCGTCGAGACCCGGGACGCACAACGAGCTGGCGGCCGTCAAGGGCTTCGGGCCCGCGCGGATCGAACGCTACGGCGACGACATCCTCGCTCTCCTCGCACGCTGACGATCGCGTTCCGGCGCCAAATCTCCGCTCGATCTGGCGGCAACAGAGTCGTGTTGCCGTTCGATTGCCTCCCTCGCGATTTCCTTACCGCGGAGCGGTCGAGCGCGCAAGCGGGGCTAGACTTCACGTCTTGCGGCTGCGTAGAAGCACGAAGGTCCCGCGAAAGCGGGGCCGGATTCGGAAGCTGCGCCTTCTCGCCGTGCTCACCGTTCTGGTGTTGCTCGCCGGGACGGCGTTCTCATTCGGTCTGGTTCGCGCCGTCGCGAGCGAGATCCCCCTCCTCGACCCCGCGGCGCAACGCGCTGACGTCGACGGGGTCGTGTACGCATCGAACGGCGTCTCCGTCCTGACGGTTCTGCGCGGCGACGAGAGCCGCGTCCTGCTGAAGACGATCGACGACGTCTCGCCGATCATGCGCCAGGCGATCGTCTCGGTCGAGGATCGACGCTTCTACGAGCACAACGGCGTCGACACGCGCGGCATCGCGCGAGCGCTCTGGCAGGACATCCAGTCGAAAGGCGTCGTCGAGGGTGGGTCGACGATCACGCAGCAGTTCGTCAAGAACGCGTACGTCCGGAACGAGCGCACGCTTGCCCGGAAGGTGCGCGAGGCTGCCCTCGCCTGGCAACTCGAGCAACGCTGGCCGAAGGACCGGATCCTCCTCGCCTATCTCAACACGATCTACTTCGGCAACGGTGCCTACGGCATCCAACAGGCCGCGCGCACGTACTTCCACAAGGGAGCCGGCAAGCTCACGCTGGCCGAGTCGGCGCTTCTCGCAGGGCTTCCGGCCGATCCGTCGTTGTACGACCCGACCCAGCACCCGCGAGCCGCGATGCAGAGACGGCACTTCGTGCTCCAGACGATGCTCGACCAGGGCAAGATCACGACGCGCCAGCTCCGCGCCGCTTCGGTGGCCCCTCTTCCGCGGGCGGAGAATGTCCGCCTCCCCGGGACGCAGGGACCCGCCCAGTACTTCGTCAACTACGTCAAGGATCAGCTGATCGCGACATACGGTGCCGGCCGGGTCTTCGGGGGAGGACTGCGGGTGACCTCGACGATCGATCTCGGCCTGCAGGAGACCGCACGGAAGGCGATCGACAGCGTCCTCAGGACGCCGAACGGCCCGTCCGCGGCGCTCGTCGCTATCGACCCTCGCACCGGGGCCGTTCGCGCGATGGTCGGCGGCTCGAACTTCCGGGCCAGCCAGTTCAACCTCGCGACCCAGGCAGAGCGGCAGCCGGGCTCGTCGTTCAAGCCGATCGTGCTCGCGTCTGCACTCCGGCAAGGCATCTCGCCCGTGACGATATTCGACTCGAAGCCTGTCGAGATCGACGCCGGTGACAGGATCTGGCGCGTCACCAACTACGAGAGCGAGTATCTCGGTCGCGTCGATCTAGCTCGCGCCATGGTGTCGTCAGACAACTCCGTCTACGCGCAGCTGACGAAGCTCGTCGGCCCGAAGGAGATCGTCAAGACCGCCCACGATCTCGGGATTCGCAGTGCGCTCGATCCCTACTTCTCGATCGGCCTCGGAGCGGTCGCCGTCAATCCGCTCGACATGACCCGCGCATATGCGACGTTCGCGAATCGTGGCGTCCGCGTCGACGGGTCGCTGACGAAGGACCGCCCGCGCGTGATCGAACGAGTCGAGTTTGCCCGCACGGGCCGCGTTTCCGAGAACCGCCCCGTCGGGAGGGCAGCGCTCACCACCAACCAGGCCGACCTTCTCACGTCGATCCTCGGTCGAGTCGTCACCGCGGGCACCGGGAAGCGTGCAGCACTCGACGACCGACCGGCTGCGGGCAAGACCGGCACGACCGACAACTACGGCGACGCATGGTTCGTGGGCTACACGCCCCAGCTCGCCGTCGCGGTATGGGTCGGCTACCCCGACGAGCTCAAGCCGATGCTGACCGAGTTCGAGGGCAAGCCCGTCTCCGGCGGCACGCTCCCTGCCATGATCTGGAAGTCGTTCATGACCCGGGCCGACAGGCGCCTCTCGCTCGAGGCCGAGCAGTTCCCGCCGACCCCGTACGTTCCCGCCCAGGAGAAGCGCGTCGTCTGGCGCGGCGGCTCGTACAAGCTCGACAACGGGTTCTGTCCGGGCACCCGGGTCGTCGCCTACTTCTCGGACCGCGGGCCGGCGACCCAGGCCGAGTGCTATGCGAACGAGGTGAGCGTGCCGCTGGTCATCGGCAGGACGGTGTCGGCCGCGAACGATTCGCTGAACCGGGTGCCCCTGACGAGCGAGCTGATCGGTGTGCCTGCAAAGGCCGGGACCCGTCCCGGGTACGTGGTCAAGCAAGAGCCGCGAACGGGATTCCTCTCGGCCCACGACGCGGTTCGGCTCTACGTCACGCGGCCCGACCCACGGTACGGCCTCGTCCCGAACCTGGTGGGCTCGAGCGCCACCGCTGCACGGTCACGACTGAAAGCGCTCCATGCAAAGACGAAGCTTCGCTATGCGATCGGCACACCGGGGTCGGTGATCGAGCAGACGCCTGAGCCTGGCGTGGCCGCCGGCAAGGGGCTCAAGGTGACGCTGGTCGTGGGCCGCGCGAAGCCCACTCCGTCCCCCGGATGAGATAGCGCCACGGACGATCGGCCGCCCTGGAGATGCCGACCCGCGGCGTCGTGACGACGTCGATCCTGCCGACGCCCGCCTCGAGCGCAAACGGCGGCTCTGTGACCGTGCAGCCGTCGTGCTCTCTGGTGATCGCGAGCGCCTGTGCCAGACGGCCGGGCCCCGCGCAAAGAAGCGCCTCGGCGACCTCGCCGCGCCGGCGCCGCATCTCGTCGATCCCGCAGGTCGGCTCGATTGCGCGAAGCAGCACCGCCGCACCGACGCCGATCTCCTCGCAGGCGACGTTGACGCACCAGTGGATGCCGTACGAGCGATAGACATAGAGCGTTCCCGCCCGGCCGAACATCGATCCGTTCCGCTCGGTGCGTCCGCGAAACGCGTGGCTTGCCGGATCGTCCGGAGCGTACGCCTCGACCTCGACGATGATCCCGCCGACGCCGTGTAACGAGAACGTGCACCCGAGCAAGGCGCGCGCAACGTCGTGAACGCTGCCCGAGAGCAGCCCCTGGGCGCTCAAGCGTCGTCGGAGAAGAGCTGTGGCTGGTCGGCACGGCGGGCCCGGACGCGGGTTGTCTCACCTGCCGCCGACTCTGCCCCCATCTCGTCGAGAATCGTCTGCTGCGTCCGTGAGGCAACCATCGCCTCGGGCATGCCCTCGACCCAGACCAGCGTACGGCGCCCGTTCCCCCGGTCGTCGCCGACGATCGGCTCGAGCGCGTAGATCCTGTCCGCCCGCGCGTACTTGCCGAACCCGAGGAACACCATTCTCGGTGCGCTGCTCATCCTCGTAGTATCGCGTGCTCGCGCACCGGCAGCCAGTCGATCGCGCGTCCGTCTAAGCTGGCTCAACCGTGGCCAGGCTCCTGCTCTCCCCCCCTCACCTCAGCGGTGCCGAGATCGACCTGGTGCGCGATGCGATCGAGTCGAACTGGATCGCTCCGCTCGGGCCCCACGTGGACGCTTTCGAGGCGGAGCTCGCGGCCGCGACCGGCGCAAACAGCGTTGTCGCACTCTCGAGTGGCACCGCGGCGCTTCACCTCGCTCTCGTCGTCCAGGGGATCGGCGCGGGAGACGAGGTCGGATGCTCGTCTCTGACCTTCGCAGCGAGCGCTTACCCGATCGTCTACAGCGGCGCGCGACCGTTCTTCGTCGACAGCGACGAGAGCTGGCTGATCGACCCCGCCCTCCTCGACGAGGCGATCGGCGCGAGGAAGCGGGCCGGTGGCCGCGTGAGAGCTGTGATCGCCGTCGACCTCTACGGACGATGCTGCGACTACGAGGCTCTCGCAGAGGTGTGCGCCCGGCACGACGTCGCCCTGATTCAGGATGCCGCCGAGTCTCTCGGTGCTACCTACAACGGGCAGCGCTCCGGCTCGCAGGCCCCGCTCGCGGCGTTGTCGTTCAACGGCAACAAGATCATCACGACGAGTGGTGGTGGCGCCCTGGCGGGCAGCGACGACGCGCTCGTCGCACACGCGCGGAAGCTCTCGACGCAGGCTCGCGAGCCGGTTCCGCATTACGAGCACACCGAGATCGGCTTCAACTACCGGCTCAGCAACCTCCTGGCCGCGGTCGGGAGGGCGCAGCTCGCGGTGTTGCCCGAGCGGGTGGCAGCGCGGCAGCGAATCAACGAGCGCTACCGGGAGCTGCTCGGCGACACACCCGGAATCGCGTTCATGCCGGTCGCGGCCGACGGAACCTCGAATTGCTGGCTCACCTGCGTCATCGTCGACGCCGGCCTGTTCGGGGTCGACCGGGAGCAGATCCGGCTAGCCCTGGAGGCAGAGGACATCGAGGCTCGACCGGTCTGGAAGCCGATGCACCTTCAACCCGTGTTCGCCGGCAGCCCGATGTTCGGCGGCGACATCTCCGCACGCCTCTTCGAGCGAGGGCTATGCCTCCCGAGCGGCTCGGCGCTGACCGACGAGGATCAGGACCGCGTCGTCAGCACGCTTCTGGCGACGCGGCCCCGACCGTAGGAGTTACGACGTCGCGGCGACCGCGGTGTCGACGACGTCGAGCCAGTGCGACCAGCGGTCGTTCCGTCCGTTGACCGTGTCGAGGTACGCCGTCTGGATCTCCCGCGTGACGGGGCCGACGCCGAGCTCCTGGTCGTCGACCGCGCGCACCGGTGTCACCTCGGCAGCGGTGCCCGTCATGAAGAACTCGTCCGCCAGGTAGAGATCGGAGCGGATCAGCGGCGCCTCCTCGACGACGTATCCGAGATCCTGCGCGATCGTGATCACAGCATCGCGGGTCAGTCCCGGCAGAATCGACGTCGAGAGCGGCGGCGTGCGGATGACACCGTTCTTCACGACGAAGATGTTTTCGCCCGGACCGTCGGCGACGAAGCCGTCGTCGGTGAGCAGGATTCCCTCGTCGTACCCGGCACGACGTGCCTCGGTCGTCGCGAGCATCGAGTTGAGGTAGACGCCGCTCGCCTTCGAGGCGTGCGGGATCGTGTTCGGTCCGACGCGCTTCCACGACGACACGCAGGTCGTGATTCCCTGCTCGAGCGCGGTCTCCCCGAGATAGGCGCCCCAGGGCCAGCTCATGATCACGGTCTCGACCGGATTGCCCTGCGTCGAGACGCCGAGCTGGCCGTAGCCGTAGAACGCGATCGGGCGAATGTACGACGCCGGCAACCCGTTGACCCTCACGAGGTCGTGCGTGGCCTCGCGGAGCTCTTCGACCGAGAAGGGGATGTCCATGTAGAGCAATCGTGCGGAGTCGTGGAGTCGCTGCATGTGATCCGCGAGCCGGAAGACGGCAGGCCCCTTCGGCGTCTCGTAGCAGCGTACGCCCTCGAACACGCCGGAGCCGTAGTGGAGCCCGTGGACGCCGACGTGCACCTTCGCGTCTGCCCAGTCGACGAGCTCGCCGTTCATCCAGATCTTCGCGGTCTCCTCCATCATGCTCCTCCGTGCTCCGGTCGTGGTTCGCTGTCCCGAAAGTCTAGAGGCTCGCTGACTCCTGCGCGATGTCGACGAGAGTGCCCTGCGTCAGTCGCACGAGCTCGACGGGAGCGAGCATGGCCATGTGCCGGTCCGACCCGCCGCCGACCCAGACGACGGGTGCGGAGATGATCGTCCGCTCGACGAGCACGAGAGCTCCCGCGGGCACGGGAACGGGCGAGACGGCTCCTGGCACGAACCCCGTGATCGCCAGCACCTCCTCGGGGCGCGCGACGCGTGCATCGCTCGCGCCCGCGGCACTCGCGATCTTCACCGGATCGGCCCGCCGGTCGCCGGGAAGCAGTGCGAGAACGGGTCGCTCCCCGCAGCGGAAGACGAGCGACTTGACGACCTGCTCGAGCGCGCAGCCGATCGCCTCCGCGGCCGCGTGCGCCGTGGGAGTAGCGGTCGGCAGCTCCTCCAGACGTGCCTCGGCACCTGCCTCGCGGAAGAAGACGGCGACGCGCTCGACGGGGTCGGGCCAGGGCATCGACCGATTCTACGGGCGAAACGGGGTCAATAGACGAACGGGACGAGGCGCCGGCGAACGCGCTGTCGGTACGCCTCGTAGTCGTCATACGATCGCTCCAGCAATTCCTCCTCGACCCGGACCTTGCCGACCCAGAGCATGAAGAGCGCCAGCGTGAGAACGAGCGCCGACACGCTGGTGAGGAGCGAATAGCCAACGAAGACGCCGAGACCACCGAGGTAGATCGGATGGCGGACGATGGCGAACGGCCCGTCGGTTACGAGGCCGGCGGCGTTCGGCCGGGGGAAAGGGGTCAGCGAGCGACCGAGCGCGCGCCCCGCCCAGAGAGCGAATGCACCGCCTCCTGCGATCAGGAGGATGCCGAGCGTATCGCGCGCACGGTTCAGAGACTCCGGCCAGTCAGGCGGGAAGGCTCCGGCAGCGACGATCACGGCTATGAGCGCGAACTGCCCCGCGACCCAGCCGGCCCCACGGCTCGCGATCGCGGGCTTCATCGGCTACTCCAGCTCGATGAAGATGGCATCACCGAAGCCGACATTGTGCATCTCCTCGATCAACGCCGCGGAAGGCGGCTCGTCGACCGACAGCGCCATGAGCGCCTGCTGCCCGTCCCGGGTGCGGGAGACGGCCATGTTCGCGATGTTCGCGCCGTTGACGCCGAACAGGGTGCCGACCTTGCCGATCACGCCCGGGACGTCGTCATAGCGGAAGAACACCATGTCGGGCGCCAGCTCGATATCGATCCCGAACCCGTAGGCGCTCGCGAGGAAGAGTCGCGCCTCCGGTCCGATCGCAGTGCCCGAGACCTCGATCTCGTCCCCTCCTTCGGCCGTTACCCGAACCTCGACGATGTTCGTGTAGTCGCGCGATCCGCGATGTTGCTCCTCGGAGACCGCGATACCCCGCTCGGCGGCGAGCAGCGAGGCGTTCACGTAGTTGACGACCTGATCGACCTTTCCCTGGAAGACGCCGTCCAGAGCCGCGACCGTGAGAAGTCGCGTGTCGTAGTCGGCGAGCGGGCCGTGCGTCGAGACGACCACGCGGCGCGCGCGACCTCCCGCGAGCTCGACGGCGAGCCGGCCGAGCTTCGTGACGAGCGGGACGAACGGGCCGAGCACCTCGAGTGAGGCCTTGTCGACGACCGGAATGTTAACCGCGTTCGATACGAGACCACCGTCGAGCGCTGCGCACACCTGCTCGGCAATGATCACCCCGGCGCGGTCCTGCGCCTCACCCGTCGATGCCGCGAGGTGCGGCGTCACGACGACGCTGTCGATCGCGAGAAGCGGGCCGTCGTACGGCTCGGCCGAGAACACGTCGAGTGCGGCACCGGCCAGCTTGCCCGACCGGAGAGCGTCCGCGAGCGCCTCCTCGTCGATGAGCGCCCCGCGGGCGGCGTTGACGATCCTCGCACCGTCCTTCATCCGGGCAATCGATTCTCGATTGATCATGCCTCGGGTCTCGTCGGTCAGCGGCGAGTGCAATGTGAGGAAGTCGGCGACGCCGAAGACGTCGTCCTCGGTCTCTGCGTGGTCGACTCCGAGCTCGCGGAAGCGCTCGTCCGCGACGAACGGGTCGTAGGCGACGACGTGCATGCCGAGGCCGACCGCGCGCCGTGCGACCTGCTGCCCGATCCGGCCGAAACCGAGCACACCGAGCGTCTTCCCCTCGAGCTCGACTCCACCCCACGCCGAGCGCTCCCAGCGACCTTGCTTGAGCGCCGCGTGCGCCTGAGGGATGTTCCGCGCGAGCGCCACCATCAACCCGACCGTCTGCTCTGCCGCGGAGACGACGGTCGACTCGGGGGCGTTCGCAACGACGATGCCCTTCCTCGTCGCCGCTTCGACATCGACGTTGTCGACGCCCACGCCGGCGCGACCGATCATCTTCAGGTTCGTGGCGGCGTCGATCAGCTCGGCGGTGAGCTTCGTCGCCGATCGGATCACGATCGCGTCGTACTCACCGATGATCTCTTCGAGGGGGGTCGCCTGGTCGAGATCGACCTCGAACTTCGACTGCAGCAGCTGCACACCGGCATCGGCGATCGACTCGCGGACGAGAACGCGCATCGTCATACCGCGGATTCGTAGGCCGCAAGAGCGGCGGCGCCGGCGGCGCCGCGTTCGACGTCCGCACCCATTTCCACGAGCTGCAACTCGATCGCACCGAGCGCCGTGGTGATGTCGAAGATATCGACGTAGCCGATGTGCCCGATCCGGAAGAGACGGCCGGCGATGTCGCCGTGGCCCCCCGCAATCGTGATCCCGTATCGGTCGCGAAGCGCGAGTCGTAACGCAACCGCGTCGATACCGGGTGGGGTCAGGATCCCCGTCAGGACGGCAGCCCCGTCATCGTCCGGCGAATAGAGCTCGAGCCCCATCGCCTTGGCACCGGCACGGCAGGCTCGACCCAGAGCGACATGACGAGCGTGGACGGTGTCCAGCCCCTCGGCGAGGATCAGCTCGAGTGCTGCGTTGAGCGCGACGACCGTGGACGTCGCCGGAGTGAACGGCGTGCTCCCTTTCGCCTGGTTCGTTCGCGCCCGCGCCCAATCCCAGTAGAACCGCGGCAGCGTTGCCTTCGGCCGATCGCGCCCAGGCACGCTCGGAGATCGCGGCGAAGGCGAGACCGGGCGGCGTCATCAACGCCTTCTGAGACCCCGTGACGACGACGTCGATCCCCCAGGCATCCGTCTCGAGTGGGACTGCGCCGAGGCTCGAGATCGCGTCGACGACCGAGATCGCGCCCGCCTCGTTGCAGGCCGCGACGAGCGACTGGATGTCCGAAACCACACCGGTCGACGTCTCGGAGTGCACGAGCAGCGCCACTTCCGCGCCACTGTCGGCGAGCGAACGTGCGACGTCCTCTGCCCGCGGCTGCTCGCCCCACTCGTAGTTCAGCGCGACGACCTCGCAGCCGTATGCGGCGGCGAGCTTCTGCCAGCGCGTTCCGAACTCACCGTGCGAGACGACGAGCACGCGCTCGCCGGGTGAGAGGAGGTTCGCGACCGCCGACTCGAAGGCGCCGGTGCCGGAAGCAGTGAAGACCAGCACCTCGTTCGTGGTGCGGAAGACCTCCTGCAGGCGACCGAGCACCTCGGTGAAGACCGCCTTGAAGTCCGGTGAGCGATGGTGGATGACCGGCTCAGCGATCGCGGCCAGCACCTCGGGAGGCACGGGAGTCGGCCCCGGCGTCAGCAGATAGCGCTTCTTGGGCATTGCGACAGAGCGTAGCGGCGAGCGGTGTGCGGCCCTCCCCTTACCGCGGGGAGACCCGTCCCGACGACGCCGAGTACGCTTCGATTCCGTGGAAGCGCTTCTTGCCTTTGCTGCGACACTCGTCTCGCTCCGCCTGAGCGCAGACCTCGTCCGGCGCCATCGGGAGCGGCGCGCCCCTCAGCTTCTCGTCTGGGCAGGGGCGATCGCGGCCTTCGCGGTCGGCTCGGGTGCTCTCGCGTGGGGCGCCGCGGCCGGCTGGAGCGACCCGGCGTTCCGGGTCTACTACCTCTTCGGCGGGTTGCTCGCGGCTGCACTGCTCGGTCTGGGCTCGCTCGTCCTGATCGGTGTCCGATTCGCGATGCCGCTGACCCTTCTGTACATCGGCCTTGCGATCGGGGTGGCGGTGGCGGTTCCACTCACCGCCCCGGTCACGGGCGGATCGATTCCCGAGGCTCAGGCTCACCTCGCACTCTTTCCTGCCCGCGTCCTTGCAATCGTGGCGAACTCCCTCGGGTCGCTCGCAGTCGTCGTCGTGGCGCTCATGGGCATTCGTCGCCGACCCCTCGGCAACGCGCTGATTCTCGCGGGCGTTCTCGTCGCCGCTCTCGGCAGCGCCCTCGCGGGGCTCGGCGAGGCGGAATCGGCGCTCTTCTCGGCGGTGGCGGCGCTGCTCCTCTACGGAGGGTTCCTGGCTCCTAGTCCCTCATCGCGGCCTCTGGCGGACGCTCCCCACGGCTCCGCCGGCGCCGCTCCCTGAGCCAGACCAGGCCGAGCACGCCTGCCACGACGAGCCCGAGCGACAGCTCGGCGATCAGGCCCGGTGTTCCACCATGAGCGAGTGGCATCATCCGCGCGAGAGCAGCCAGAGGCCGCCGACGGTGTAGAGAACCATCAGCGCCAGCATGGCGTACTGGCTGCGGAGGGCATCACTGCGGTCCCGGAAGATCGAGACCGCGCGGTCGTGCGCGACGGCGAGGCCTGCGACATGACCGATGACGAGCGATGCAGCCTGTACGTACCAGATCGTGTTCGGCCCGAGAATCCCGATGTTCGGGAGCACGTCGGCGGTTCCGAAGAGATTCCACCCGCGGCCGAGAGGATCCGAGGCCAGTGGCGCAACGTACTGCCCCTGGAGGACGAACAGCGAGAAGTAGTGGGCGACCGCGTAGACCAGTGCGATCGGCACGAGCGAGAGCGCGAACTCGGGCACGAGCGATCGCGGCGCCTGCACCATCGAACGAGCAATCGCGCAGGCTCCGAGGTAGGCGAGCAGGATGACTGCGATCGCGCCGATGAGGCCGGCCAGGTTGACCCCCGTCACGAGCAACTCGCCCGTTCCCGGCCGATCGAGCACGTAGGGAGCCTCGACACGGGCGACCAGGTCCTGCCAGGCAGTCGTCCTGCTGTACCCGTCGAAGCCCACCGAGCCGAGTGCGACGGCGATGAAGACGATCGAGCCCGGCACGTGCTCCGGGCCGGCGAGGCCCGCGAGCGGAGCGCGGAGTCTGACTCGCCCGGCAGCGACCGCAAGCGGCGCGATTCGCGCGATGTACGCGAACAGGATCGCGAATCCCTCCCCACGCTCGACCCACGTCTCCCGTCCGAAGGCGACCATACCGAAGAGCGCCACGTAGGAGTAGAGGCCGATCGCAAACGCCAGGGCCCGCGGGTTCGACGGGTCGGAGTAGCACAGCTCCATCGCGACGAACGCCAGCAGCATGACCGCACCCGGGTACCGGCCGAACCGCTCCGGGTACGCAGCGAGCGGACGCGCCTCCCGGCCTCCCCGCTCCCAGAGCCAGACGAACGCGTCTGCGATTGCACGCCAGGGACTGAGCGCTCTCCAGACGTTGCCGAGCAGAAGCGACAGGAGCGGCAGGCCGAGCCAGAAGACGACGTACACGAATGTCGGAGCGAGGTTTGTCTGGGGATCGATCGTCCCGACGAGAGCCGAGGCGAGCACGACCGCGAAGAGGAATACCGAGAGCACCTGAGCGGCGATCCGGAGCGGGCCAAGAGCGAGTGCGGTGAAGGTAGCGCCGAGATCTCGTCCGCGGGAGTGACGCGCGAGCAGCGGCCTCTTCCAGAGGGAGCCGAGCGCGATGAACGAGACGACGAGGACGACCGCGCCGCCCCAGTAGAACAGCCACGCCGGGACGGGGAGGTCCTGGACCCCCCCGATCCCATGCGCGAGCACGTTCGGAAGGAGCGAGCCTGTCAGGGCCTGACCGTCAGCTGGGCGAGCAAGACGTCCGGGTGATGAAGCTCGAGCTCGAAGCGGCCCGGCACCTTGGCAACGAACTGGATCACCGTCAGCTTGCCTTTCCTGGGCACCTTCTCGATGTCATAGCCGTGCAGGTGCAGCTCCGTGCCGACGTTGGTCCAGATCACGAACCGGACGGTGCGACCCTTCTTCACAGACGGTCGCTTGATGCCCTTGACGGGCTTGCCGTCCACGGCTTTGATCTGGATCACGACCGGCTTCGCGTTCACAGCTGCCGTGCCGGCGACGGCAGCCGTGGGTAGTGCCACCGCGACGAGCGCGACGGCGACAACGAGGATTCGACGCATCTGACTCTCCTTGGTCTCTTCGGGCTGCCCTCGACGGGCAACGAGGAACGAGGTCAGGAGGTAGCGGGAGGCCCTCGCCCTGAATGCGAGCTCGCGACCCCGCAGGCATGCCATGCCTAACGGCACGGCGGGCGCGGCCAGGGCGAACCACCAAAGAGCAGGAGGCGTGTCGCGCCGGTGCTCCGCGGCCAGCTCGTCCCCGAGCCTGCGCGCGACCTGCCAGACGATGAGTGCGAGCGGAAGTTGCAGTGCGACCCCGAGCCACAGCACGGGACTCGTCAGGAGGAACGGTAGGTGCCCGGTATGGATCAGGCGCTCGAGGTGCTCTTGCACGACGAACGCGGTGACCGCAAGCGTCGCAAGCGGAACAGGGGAGCTGCGGCGAGCGCGCGCGTCGGTTGCGATACCGAGGAGGGAGAGCGTCGCGAGGATGAGAACGATCTGCGGCGCGTGGGCGAGATAGCCGTGCACGTCTCCTGCAGGGGTCCCCGAGATCGCATACGCGATGACGTGGCCGACGAGCACGCTCGCAGCCGCGAAGGGCACGAGCGTCAGCCAGATCAGCGAGCGGCGCATCCGTCTCATTGTACGGGCGCGACCTGTCCCACCCGACCGTCCGCGCCCGCGCCTCAGGTGAGGAGCCTGGCGCGCACCATCTCGCTCACCGCGCGCGGGTCGGCCTGGCCGCCCGTCTCCTTCAGCACCTGGCCGACGAAGAACCCGAGGAGGCCCTCCTTGCCACCGCGGTATGCGGCCACCTGACCGGGGTTCGCTTCGATGATCGCGTCGATCACGGGATCGAGCTGGGCAGCATCGCTGACGACCTCCTGCGCGAGGAACGGCTCTGCCGAGAACCCGGGCTCGCCGGCATTCGAGATCGCCTCGTCGAAGGCCGCCCGCGGGATTCGCTCGCGTGCGTTGACGAGCTTCGCGAGCTCGGCCGCATCCACCGAACCCGGATCGACGCCCGCGCCGACAAGGTTGTTCGCGATCACATTCGAGGCGGCGATCCGGTCGGCGCCTGCCGCGACGGTCGCGGCATAGAGCGCGTCGAGCCCTCCGGTGACGAGCACGAGCGCCCGGTCGAGATCGAGCTCCTTGCCAAGGCGCACGACCCGCACCGCCGGAGGCTCCGAAAGCTCGGCGCGCAGCCGCTCGATCATCTCGGTAGGTGGCTCCACCGGCACGAGGTCGGGCTCCGGGAAGTAGCGATAGTCATCCGCCTCCTCCTTGGAGCGGCGGGGCGTCAGCGTGCCCGAACCGGCGTCGAAGTCGAAGGTCTCTTGCTTCACCTCTCCCCCGGACTCCCAGACCGAGATCTGGCGGGCCGCCTCCGCCTCGATTCCGCGCGCGATGTAGTTGAACGAGTTCATGTTCTTGATCTCGCAGCGGGTGCGGAGCTCATCGGAACCGGACGGGCGGACGGAGACATTGGCGTCGACCCGCAGTGTCCCCTTCTCCATCTCTGCATCGGAGATCCCGAGCTCGACAACGGTCTGCCGGAGCAGGAGGAGGAAGCGCTTGGCCTCCTCCGCGGAGCGGATGTCCGGACCGGTGACGATCTCGAGCAGCGGCGTGCCACCGCGGTTGTAGTCGACGAGCGAGTACTCGGCGCCGCCGATCCGGCCGGACTGCCCACCCATGTGCACGGTCTTGGCAGCGTCCTCCTCGAGGTGCGCGCGCACGATGCCGACGACGAGCTCACCTTCGGCCATGGGAACTATCAACCTGCCATTAATGCAAGATGGCATATCATATTGTGATATCTGATAGCCCTTCGGAAGATCGGGGTAGAAGTAGTTCTTCCGTGCGAAGACCGCCCGCGGCGCGATCTCGCAGCCGAGAGCGAGACCGAGCTTCACCGTCCACTCGATCGCCGTCCGGTTCATGACCGGCAGCGCCCCGGGGAAGCCGAGGCATACCGGGCACGTCTGCGTGTTCTCCGCCGCCCCGTAACCGGCCGTGCAACGGCAGAACATCTTCGTCCTCGTCTTCAGCTGAACGTGAATCTCCAGCCCGACGACCGTCTCCCACGTTGCCGTGGTCACGGTCCGGGCTCCGACGGCGGAGAGGCTGACGTCTCTCCTCGCAGCCTCGTGGGGACGGTGTCGAAACCGATCGCCTGCTCGAGCGCGTGGCCGGCGCGGAAGAGCGCGTTCTCACCGAACTGGGAGCCGATCAACTGCAACCCGACGGGGAGGCCGTCGGAGAGCCCGGACGGGATGTTCAGTCCCGGCAGGCCAGCGAGGCACGAAGGGATCGTCATCACGTCGCAGGCGTACATCGCAAGCGGGTCCGCGGCGCGGTCACCGATCGGGAACGCCACGGTGGGCGACGTCGGCGTCGCGATGACGTCGAACTCCGCGAGTGCAGCGCGGTGCTCGCGAATCAACAGCGTTCGCACCCGCTGCGCCTGCCCGTAGTAGGCGTCGTAGTACCCCGCCGAAAGCGCATACGTACCGAGCATGATGCGGCGCTTCGGCTCGTCGCCGAAGCCGGCGTCGCGGGTCTGCTCGACCATCTCACGATAGGTCGGCGCTTCGACCCTGGGGCCGTACCGCACCCCGTCGTACCGCGCCAGGTTCGAGGAGGCCTCGGCGGGAGCGATCAGGTAGTAGCACGCCATCCCGTAGTCGAACGAGAGCGGCAGGTCGCACTCCCCGATAACGGCGCCGAGCGAGCGAGCCGTCTCGATCGCGGCCTCGAACGAGGCCATCACGCCCGACTCGATACCGGCGAGCTCCCACACCTGCTTCGGGATGCCGATCCGGACACCGTCCAGGCGCTCGGCGGTCGGCAACTCGACGGCCTCGGGAAGGTCGACCGTGGTCGAATCGTTCTCGTCGCGGCCCGCGATGATCGAGTAGAGCAGCGCCACGTCCCGCACGGTCTTCGCCACGGGGCCGATCTGGTCGAGGCTCGAGGCAAACGCGACGATGCCGTAGCGCGACACCGTGCCGTACGTCGGTCGCAGTCCAACGTTCCCGCAGAGCGCCGATGGCTGCTTGATCGAGCCGCCGGTGTCCGAGCCGAGGCCCCATGGGGCGAGTCCGCCTGACACCGCGGCCGCCGTGCCGCCCCCCGAGCCGCCCGGCACCCGGGTGGGGTCCCAGGGATTTCGTGAAGGCCCGTACGCCGAGTTCTCGGTCGACGAGCCCATTGCAAACTCGTCGGTGTTCGTCTTCCCGAGGACAGGCATACCCGCCGCCTTGCAGCGTGCGGCGACGGTTGCGTCGAACACCGGGACGTACCCCGCAAGGATCTTCGAGCCGGCGGTCGTCTCGATTCCCTTCGTCGAGATCACGTCCTTGAGCGCGATCGGGACGCCGGTTCCCCCGGCGTCGTCGACGACGCGCAGGTAGGCGTGGAGCTCGTCGTTACGCGCCCCTGCAGCCGCCAGATAGGCAGCGTGGAGCTCCGCCGTCGAGATCTCACGGCTCTCGATGAGCGCGATCGCCTTCTCGGCAGTGAGGCGGAGCGTGTCGATCACGCGGATACCTCGGGGCCATGCGACGGCGGGACACGGAACAGGTCGCCCTCAAGCGCCGGAGCGTTCGCGAGCGCGTCAGCGAGATCGAGGGACGCCCGCGGCTCGTCGTCGGACCAGACGTTTACGAGATCGAGCGGGTGGGACGTCGGCGGCACGTCGGCGAGATCGAGCTCGGCCACCTTCGAGACCGCCTCGAGGATCGCACCGAGCTCGAGCGTCAGCCGGTCGGTCTCGTCCTCCGTGAGGTCGAGACGCGCGAGCCGCGCCACGCGAACCACCGTTTCCCTGTCAATCGCCATCCCGCTCCCATCCTGTCAGACCCTGGATCACGCCAGAAAGACAACGGGCCCCTTCCGGGGCCCGTCGCACGAAGCTCGAATCCGGAAAGCTATGCAGCCGCCGTGACGTTCGCCGCCTGAGCGCCTTTCGGCCCCTGGACGACCTCGAACTCCACCTTCTGTCCCTCGGTGAGGGACTTGTATCCGTCCATAGTGATTGCCGAGAAGTGGACGAATACGTCCTCTCCGCCTTCGCGCTCGATGAACCCGAAGCCCTTCTCGTTCGAAAACCACTTGACGGTGCCAATCTCTGACAACGAACGTCCTCCTGAACCGTGTACGACCCCGCGGACGAAACCGTACGACTTAACGAAGCGGCCAGAACGGTACCGTCACGAACCCGGGAAAGCAAGCAGGCCACGCCGATAGCGGGCCGCCTTGAGCGTGCTCTGCAGCAACATCGCGATCGTCATGGGGCCGGTTCCGCCGGGCATCGGAGTCAGAAATCCCGCCACGCTCGCCACCGAGGCATCGATGTCGCCGCGGATTCCCTCGTCCGTTCGGGTCAGGCCGACGTCGAGGCATGCGGCGCCTGGCTTGACCATGTCGGGCGTCACGATCCCCGGCCGGCCAACGGCCGCGACGACGATGTCCGCCCGGCGTACGTGCGCTGCGAGGTCGACGGTGCGAGAGTGACAGACCGTGACGGTGGCGTTCGCGTGCATGAGGAGCATCGCCATCGGCCGACCGACGATCTCGCTCCTTCCGATCACGACCGCTTCCTTCCCAGACGGATCGACGCCGTAGGCTCGGAGCAGCTCCATGCAGCCAGACGGTGTCGCGGGCACGTGGATCGGCGTCCCGAGGTACAGGTTGCCTGCATTCACCGGATGGAACCCGTCGACGTCCTTCGCCGGCGAGACCGCGTAGGTCACCTTCGTCTCACTCATCTGCGACGGCAGGGGCAGCTGGACGAGGATCCCGTCGACCTCCGAGTCGTTGTTCAGCTCGTCGACAAGCGAGAGCACCTCGGCTTCCGTCGTATCAGGCGAGAGCCGGATGTCCCTCGCGTCGATGCCCGCTTCGGTCGCAGCCTTGTGCTTCGCGGCGATGTAGACATGCGAGGCCGGATCGTCCCCGACGAGCACGGTTGCGAGGCCAACGTGGCGGAGCTCTGCGACCTCACGTGCCACGTCTTCGCGCACCGTCGTCGCGAGAGCCTTCCCGTCCATGCTGATCGCAGTCATGCCCGCGACTCTAGTCGAACGTCGTCGGGCGACGGTGCGTCAGACACGGCCTCTCAACTCGTTGGCCGACCCTGCCGATATATGACATGAGGAGCGCACGCTGGGCTCCTGCCATCCGCCGAATCGAGCACGCCGGTGACCATCATGAGGATTGTCCTTGTCGGAGCCACGATCGTCGTGCTGATGGTGGTTGCGCAGGATCGGCGCTGGCCCCAGAAGGCGGGAGTCGTGGGTGTCTGTACCGCCGCCAGCGCGCCCGCGTCGGCGCCGACCGGGTTCTGGTACACGTGCAAAGAGGGCATCATCAACGGCTTCCCGAACCTCGAGGCGGACCGTTGCAACAACATCGCGATCGTCCAGCACCGCGAGGTCTGGCAGTGCGACGTACCGCTCGCGTCGCTACCCGGCGCGTGACCGCCTGACGGCGATCCCGGTCAACGTCTCGCGAACGATCCGCTCGGCCACGAGGGCGGTGATGTCCGCCGAACCGACGCTCGTAGGTATCACCTCGACGACGTCCATGCCGACGAGCCGCAGGCGGGTCGCAAGCTCCCGACACGCCCAGAGAAGATCACCGCTCGTCATTCCGCCAGGCTCGGGTGTCCCCGTTCCGGGAGCGAATGAAGGGTCGAGCACATCGACGTCGACCGTGAGGAAGGTCGGCGCGTCGCCGACGATCGCGAGCGTCTCCTCGACCACCGCACGAATACCGCAGTCGCGCAGGTCGTGCATGAAGAGGCTCGTGATGCCGTGCTCCTCCTGCCACGTGAACTCATGCTCTCCCGGCCAGTATCCCCGCAGGCCAATCTGCACGTACCTCGAGCCATCGACGTGGCCGTCGCGCACAAGCCGGAACATCGGCGTTCCGTGTGAGATCTCGACACCGAAAACCTCCTCTCCCGTGTCCGAGTGCGTGTCGAAGTGGACGAGCGCCACGGGGCCGTGGTGCGCCGCAACTGCCTTCACGTTCGGCTCCGTGATCGAGTGGTCTCCTCCGAGAACGACGGGTATCGCGCCTGCCGCGACGACCTGGCCAACCGTTCGCTCGATCGCCGCGTGACTGCGAGCTGGATCCGCCGGCAGTACCGGGGCATCGCCGAAGTCGACAACCCTCAGCTCCTCCATCGCGTCGATCTTCGCCTCGAGGTGTGGGCCGGGCGGACAGCTTGCGGCGCGAATCGCACGCGGCCCGAACCTCGTTCCCGGTCGATCGGACGTCAGGTCGTCCATCGGCGCCCCGAGGACAGCGACGTCGACCCCGTCGAGATCGGCCGCGTCGTGGGTAAACGGCAGGGCGGAGTAGGTGAGAAGCCCGGCGTAGTCCGGCTTGTCGTCGAGGCCGAGCTCGCGCCAGCGCTCGAGGGGATCGATCATGTGCTGATCCTATGCGCGCCTAGACTGCGCATGTGGAGAGCAGCCCGCGGGATCGCGTCCAGACCGCCTCCCGGATCGTCGCCCTCGCATTCGTGATCCTCTGGCTGTTCTCGACGCGCCTCCAAGCGACCGTTCCGTTCTGGCTCCCGTTCGTCGTCCTCCTCGCAATGGAGGCCGAGTTCGTCGTGCGCGGCGTCCGGGAGCGGCGGGCCGAGACGCCGACACCACCCGCGTCGCGCCGCCTGCCGGGGGCGGACGATGCCGACCTGGGCTGGGTCGAGAGCGTGGACGGGGAGGGTGAGCCGATCCTCGTGCCGGCTGCTCCGCGGGCACGTCGGAGGTCCCGTGGCCCCGCCGCCCTCGTGCTCGTCGTCGGTGTTGTCCTGTTCGCCTTCGCCTACCGCGTCGACGGCGAGGCCGGGTGGTCCGCAGTCGGGCGTACCGACCGGGACCGCGCCGAGATGCGTTTCACGACCGAGGCGTCCCGCATCGCGGGTCACGCAGTGCGCGTCTACTGCGACGACACGTACGCCTTCACCGGCGTTGGGTCGGATGCCGCTGGCGCCGCCTTCATTCCTCGCGCGCTTGCCTACCTCGAGCCGACGGTCTGTCGCTCGCTGTATCGGATCGCGTTCGAGGACAAGCTCGGCCCTCGCGACGAGGCGGCATTTGCGATCGCCGTGCTGGCGCACGAGGCCACCCACCTCCGCGGAATCCGCAACGAGGCTGAGACGGAGTGTTACGCGCTCCAGGAAGGCGTGGAGCTCGGGCGCCGCCTGGGCCTCGATGCGGCAACGGCGAGAGGGCTGATGGAGGCTCAGCAGTCGCGCGATCTCTCCGACGCGAGCATCGCGCGACTCGACTACCGCCTGCCGGCCGAGTGCCGAAACGGTGGCTCGCTCGATCTCCGGCCGAACGACCCGGGCTTCCCGTAGGCCGGACGACGTCGACCGTGCGGTCTTCTAGCCGAGCTCCCGCTCCAGACGCTGCCGTACGAGCGTGACGCTCGCCGCTCCTCCCTGCTCCCCGAGCCTGGCGGCCGCGAGGACGTTCGCCTCGTGAACGAGCTGTTCGCGCTCGCCTTCGAGCCCACCCCGGACGACGAAGATCGCCGAGTGCGCTCGCGCTCCCCAGGTCTCGATCTCCTCGAGCGAGTTCCCGGGAGTCGAGCGTCCGGACTCCGACAGCCGCGGCAGCGCGACGACGTCGCGGGCAACGGCGCCGGCCTCGACGATGAGACCTTCGGCCGCGGCGCGAAGCGCCACCTGATCCGACAGGAGGAGCCGTAGACGTTCCTCCTGTCGTGCGACGCCCTCGACGGCGTCGTCCGCGAGCACGCTCGCCCGGCGGAATGCCCTCTCGGCGGATGTCCGGGTGTCCTCGCTCGCCCGCTTCGACGAGAGCGTTTCCTCGAGCGCGCGCTCGGCGTTCGAGACCTCCCGCCGCGCCTCGGCCTCCCGCAGCTTCGCATCGGCGATCGCCTGCTTGGCCCGATCGATCTCCTCCGGAAGTGCCACAAGAGATCGTTGCACCCTTCCGCCTTCGGCCCGCACGCCATCCACGCGGTGAAGCAGTCCTGTTGCGTCCTCGATCAACCCTGCGAGAGTCGCGTCGCGGTTCTCGAGGCTGCGTGCGTAGGCGATGAGCTCACCCTCACGGTCACCGACCATGACGGAAGTATCGCGGACCCCGGCAGGAGGCGGTGCACGCGCCTCGGCGACCGTGAATACTCGGGCCTCGGCGTCGTCTCCGTCCCAGCGGCTCCGCTGCCCTGAGCTTCGGCTACCGCGCTCCGATGTAATCCTGCAGGTACTGGATCTCGAAAGTCTGCTTCCGCGACGTGAACTTGACGAGGTCACCGATCGAGACCATCCCGACGAGCGCCCCACCGTCGACGACGGGCGCATGGCGGATACGCCGGTCGGTCATGAGGGCCATGCCCTCGTCGACGCTCGTCTCCGGCGTGACGCAGATCACCGGCGACGACATGACGTCACGCACGAGCGTGTCCCGAGAGCGTCGGCCCTCGACCGCGATCCGACGCAGGTAGTCACGCTCGGTGAAGATGCCGGCGATGTCACTCCCGTCCGTCACGAGCAGCGCGCCGACATTCGCGGCCACCATCGCCTTGACGGCCTCGAAGACGGTCTGCCCGCCGTCGATCTCGATGACGGCGCCGCTTTTCTCGGCCAGGATCTCGGAGACGGTGTGCATTCCTACATCGTGCTCCTTGTCACATTGCCGTGTCAAGCATTCACCCCGGCCCGGGCATTCAGCCGACGCGGCTAGGATGCGCGGGTCTGGCGACGTGGCCGAGTGGTTAGGCAGAGGCCTGCAAAGCCTCGTACACCAGTTCGAATCTGGTCGTCGCCTTCTTGGTGTTGCACGGCGCGACATGAACGCAGACTGCGACGGGGAAACCTCTTTGGGCGGTTCCGTCACCATATGCCCATCGTATCGTTGCTCTCCGCTCGGACTGACGCTCCGGCCGAACGGGGCCGTACACTCCCGCTCTCGTGCCCGAGCCCTCCGTCATCTCACGCCCGGCCGCCGCCGCGACGGCGCCAGAACCATGCTGGCGCTGCGGAGCGGCGATGGAGTGGCGCCACGCAACGCTGCAGTGCCCGCGCTGCCACTTCAAGATCGGCTGCTGCGAGGGAACGACGGCCGAGTGCTCACCGCAGGATCGTTAGCCTCACCCGCGTGAGCACGATCGCGATCCGACCGATCAGGCCCGACGAGTGGCGCCGCTGGCGCGCCACGCGCCTCCGCATGCTCCGAGACGACGCCGACTTCTTCGCGACCCGGTACGAGGACATGGTGCGTGAGCCCGACGCGAGGTGGCGCAACTGGGTCGCCGAGGCTGCCGCCGGTGACGAGAAGACGCTCTTCGTCGCCGAGGAAGACGACACGTGGCTCGGCGTTGTCGGAGCATTCGTGCGCGTGGATGCACGCGAGGTGCAGCTGATCTCGATGTGGGTCGACCCTGCAGCGCGCGGCAGAGGGGTTGCACGCGATTTGATCCGCGCCGTTGCGACCTGGACGCGAGCACGCGAAGCGACGCGCGTCGTTCTCTTCGTGCAGGAGGCGAACGGGCCGGCACGCAGGCTCTACCAGCAGGCCGGCTTTCGGCTCACCGGCGACCGAACTCCTGCGAGCGCCGGCCGGAGCGCCTTCAAGCTCGTGCTCGCTGCCTCGGTCGCGGACCTGCTCGACTAGAGCGGGCGTCCCGAGACGAACACGGCAGACACCGCGAAGTCGTCGTCGAGCACGACGAGGTCGGCGGCGGCACCCGGGCGAAGGGCTCCGATGTCGGCGCGCCCGAGAACGCGCGCCGGCGTCCGAGTGACCGCGTCCACCGCCTCGCCGATAGGAACGCCCAGCTCGACGAGTAGCCGTAAGCCCCAGGCGAGCGGGCGGACGGCACCAGCGAGCGAGCCGTCCTCGGTTCGGGCGACTCCGCCCTCCACGTCGACGGCGACCGTGCCGAGCCGGAACACACCGTCACCCATCCCTCCTGCCGCCGTGAGGTCCGAAGTGAGAGCGATGCGGCCGCGGGCCGCGCGCCAGGTCGCGACAATCGCCTCCGGGGCGAGGTGAACGCCGTCGGCGATCAGCTGCACGACGACGTCATCGCGGACGAGCGCCGCCCCGACGAGGCCCGGGTCGCGGTGCGCGAAGGGCCGCATGCCGTTGAACAGGTGGGTGACGGTCGTCGCCCCCTGATCGAATGCCGCGTGCGCCGTCGCCGCGTCGGCGTCCGTGTGCCCGAGCGAGACACAGATCCCGCGGTCGATGAGACCGTCGATGAGCTCGCCCGCGCGCGGGAGCTCGGGTGCAAGGGTCACCGTGCTGACCGCGGAGCCGGCGACCAGATAAGACGCCAGCAGATCGAGGTCGGGCCTGCGGAGATGCTCGACGGGATGCACGCCCGGGCGATCAGGGCTGAGAAACGGACCTTCGAGGTGCGCCCCGAGGATGCGGGCCGCCGGCTCGCCGACGGAGGACGACGCTGCGCACTCGCCGATCGTCGAGAGTGCGAGCCGGGTCAGCGCGGCGGGTGCCGTGATCAGCGTCGGCTGGTACCAGAGCACGCCCGTCCGCGCGAGCGCAACGCCGAGGGCGGTGACCTCGTCGCCCGTGGCATGCAGCAGGTCGATTCCCTGGAACCCGTTCACCTGAAGGTCGACGAGCCCCGGGATCGCGATGCCGGCTCGCCCGCCGGGCAGGCCAACCTGCGAAACGACGCCGTCCTCGATCTCGACATCGCCCCGCACGAGCGATCCGTCGACGACGGCTGCGGCAACTCCGAGCTTCACGCCCACAGCCTACGGACGCGGTTGAACCGCCGTTTGCCCCGGTGGTAGCCTCGACTGCCCGAGCCCTCGACGTGACCCTCCCGCAATGACCAGCCCCTCACCCTTCGATCTCACCGGCCGCTGCGCCGTCGTCACGGGCGCCTCGAGCGGCATCGGGCAGGCGATTGCACTCGCGCTCGCCGCTGCCGGCGCGGACGTTGTCGGGTTGTCGCTCGACGACGGTGCCGAGACGAGCTCGCTCCTCGGCACGCTCGACCGGAAGAGCGTGCAGCTCCAGGGCGACACGAGCATCCCGTCGGACGTCGACCGGGCAGCCGAAACCGCTCTCGAGCAGTTCGGTCGGCTGGACATCTGGGTGAACAATGCCGCGCGCCCGCTCGTGAAGCCGTTTCTCGAGACAACCGAGGAGGAGTGGCGCCAGCTGCTCGACGTGAACCTGCTCGGCTACGTCTGGGGGTGCCGGGCGGCCGCGCGGTGCATGATCGCGTCGGGATCCGGGCGAATCGTGAACGTCAGCTCGGCCGCGGACGTGCAGCCACTCGCCGACCTCTCGGCGTACATCGCCGCCAAGGGAGGCGTCGTCGGGCTGACACGGACGCTTGCCCTCGAGCTCGCCCCGCACGGCATAACCGTGAACGCGCTCGCGCCCGGCGCGACCGACACGCCGCTGAACGAGAAGGCGTACACGCCGGAGGTGCGTGCGGCCTACGAGAAGCGCATCGCGCTCGGGCACATCGCGAAGCCGTCCGAGATCGGCGACGCGGCCGTCTTCCTGGCCTCCGACGCATCTCGCTACATGACCGGGCACGAGCTGCTCGTCGACGGAGGGCTTACGATCAACGGTTCGGTCGGGCACGCGCGCACCTAGCGCCCTCGCCCACGCGCGGTCTCGTACGAGGCGATCAGCGCCTCGACCGACGACTGCTCGAGAATCGGAATCACCGCCTCCGGCACGAAGCGGTCGAGGCTCTTGAAGCGCAGGCACGACCTCCCGAAGTCGAGCTTGATTCGCGCAGCGGCGTAGGCCGCCCGAAGGCTCTCCTCGCCGCCGGGCGCGACGTACGCACACATGAGGTAGAGGCTCGTGTATTGCTTCTGCGCTGCGAGAGCGACGCACGAGAGCGGCTCGCCGTTGTACGTATCGGGGTAGCGCGAGAGTGGCACCACCCAGCTGATCATCCCCCAGCGCATCGTCTCGTCGAACCCCGCCGGCAGGTGCTCGTTGACGAGGTCGCGGACGGTAGCGATGACCGTTGCACGCTCGGGGGCCAGTTCGCTGAGGTACGCAGCGACCGTCGCCGCCTTGCTCTGCACGCGTGCGCTCAGTGCTTGCTGTGGCGCGCCTGGGCGCGCCGGTTCTGCTCCTGGGGAGCCGGCCTGAGCATGAAGTAGAGAACGGATCCGATGATCGGGAGAATCAAGATGCCGAGCAACCAGAGCAGCTTGGCCCCGATTCCGAGGTCGAGACGTCCGACCAGGCTGATGATCGCGTAGCCCCAGAGCAGCAGCACCGGGATGATGAAGACGAGGAGGAGGATCCACTGGGCTGCGCTGAAGGCGAGCACGAGAGTCGAAGACGTTGTCATGCGGGCGAGCCTATCGCATTGCGATGTCGCGCTCGTTCCGACGATCTCCGACAACCTTATTATCTTCTAAGATTGTGAGTATGCCGTTTCAGCCCACTCCTCTCTACGTGACGAAGGCCAGCCTCTTTCGAACGCTCGGGCATCCCGCCCGCGTCCGGATCCTCGAGCTCCTCCGCGACGGCGAGCATGCCGTGGGAGCACTACAGGAAGCACTCGATCTCGACTCGAGCGGAACGTCACAGCACCTCGCCGCGCTCCGGCGTATCGGCCTCGTCGAATCGCGGCGGGAGGGGACGAGCGTCTTCTACCGGGCCGCCGATCCTCGCGCCTTCGCGCTCCTCGACGTCGGGCGAGAGTTGATCGCCCGCACGCTCCACGAGCAGCAGGAGCTGCTCGAGGAGCTTGCCGCCGAGTGACCGTTCTCGTCCTCGGCGGCGCGCTCGCGATCGCACTCGGGGGCACACTGAGCCTGAAGGCGGCCCATCTCACTGCCGGGCTTCTGCTTCAGGCGGCAGGGGCGGCCGCCGTCGGCGCAGCCGGTCTGTGGGCGCTCGCATCCGGCGACACCTGGGGGGCGTCGTTCACGAGCGAGCTCACCCCGCGCGCCGGCGTGGACGGCCTCACCGGCGTCTTCCTCTTCACGCTCGCTCTCGTCGCCTGCCCCGCGCTGGTCTTTGCGTCGGCGTACGTCGCACGGACGACGTCCGGGCGGATGACGGGGCTCCTCGGCTCGGCGTTCCTCCTGTCGCTGATCGGCGTGCTCTGCGCCCGCGACGCACTTTCGTTCCTGTTCTTCTGGGAGCTGATGACGCTCGTGCCGGCAGCGATCATCCTCGCCGGTAGCGCGACCGAGGCAGCACGCCACACCGTGTTCACGTACGTCGCGATCACGCACCTCGGCGGTGCGGGCACCTGGATCGCGGTTCTACTCCTCGCGCACGAGAATGCGCTCGGAGACGCGTCGGTCGTATCGGAAGGGTCGCGCGTCCAGGCGGTGATCGCCATCGCTGCAATCGTCGGCTTCGGAACCAAGGCAGGCCTCATGCCGATGCATGCCTGGCTTCCTCGTGCCCACCCGATCGCTCCCGCCCACATCTCGGCACTGATGAGCGGCGTGATGGTCGCCGTTGCCGCGTACGGCCTGATCCGCGTGCTCGTCGACTGGCTCGGCCCGGCTCCGGCGTGGATCGGCGCGACGGTGCTCGTCCTCGGAGGTCTGTCTGCCCTCGGAGGGATCACCTACGCCGTGTTCCAGCGCGACCTCAAGCGACTGCTCGCGTACTCGACGGTCGAGCACCTCGGCATCGTCGCGCTCGGGCTCGGGCGCCTGCCTGCTCTTACGTCACCACGGCGCCGAGACGTGGGCAGCGTTCGCCCTCGCCGCCTCCCTCCTCCACACGATCAACCATGCCGTCTTCAAAGCGCTGCTCTTCCTCGGAGCGGGAGCGTTCGAGCGGGCTACCGGCGGCCTCGATCTCGACAGCCTCGGCGGCCTACTGCGCCGCATGCCCTGGAGCGGCACAGCCTTCCTCGTCGGCTGCCTCGCGATCGCCGGCATGCCTTTGTTGAACGGCTTCGCGTCGGAGTGGCTGACGCTCCAGGCTCTGCTCCACGTGCCCGCCTATGCGGGCGTCTGGGACGGCGCGCTCGGGGCCGCGGGACTGGCCGCGCTCGCGGCGACGATGGCGCTCGCCGTTCTCTGCTTCGTCAAGGTGGTCGGCCTCGTGCTCCTCGGTCCTGCACGCCGGACAGGCGTCGCCGAAGCCGTCGAGGCGCCTCCGGCGATGCGAGGTGCGCTCGTCGGGCTCGCCGGTGCTTGCGCTGTTCTCGGCACCGTGCCGGGACTTCTGTTTCCTCTCCTCGTCGACGTCGCGCCATGGGATGTGACGGCGGATGTCTCGATGCATCCCGGCCTCGATCTTCCGGGTACCGGCAACCTTCCGACGCTCGGCCTCCTCGCGACCGTTGGTGGACTCGGAGCGCTCCTCTGGTTCGCTCGCGGGTCGCGCCGCGCTGCGCCAAGCCCGAGTTGGGCGTGCGGGCAACTCGTCGATCCACGCCTCCTCTGGACGAGTGCCGGGTTCAGCAAGACGCTCCGGCTCGTTCTGGAGGCAGTGATCCGCCCGGAGCGCGAGATCGAGACGACCGTTCGCGGCGGCGTCGTGCAGCACGTCTCGTACGCGGGCCGCGTGCCGCACCTGATCGACGTGCACCTCTACCGGCCGGTCACCGGTGGAGCGCTGATCGCGGCATCCTGGGCACGTCGTCTGCAAAGCGGTCGGCTCGGGACGTATGTCGCGTACCTGATCGGGCTCGTGCTCGCGCTGCTGCTCGCCGTGCGGATCGGAGCGATCGGATGACGACCCAGTCGGCTGCGGTCGGGCTCGCGCAGGTCGTCGGAGGCATTGCGCTGTCCCCCCTTCTCGTCGGCACGACGCAACAGGCAAAGGCGCGCTTGCAGGGACGACGAGGCTCGGGGCCGCTCCAGCCATACCGCGAGCTCCGCCGCCTCTGGCGCAAGACCGGCGTCGATATCGAGGGAACCACGGTCATCTACCGCCTCGCGCCGGTGATCGTCGCCGCAGCGATGGGCGCCGCGATCCTTCTCGTCCCGATTGCCGCAAGCGCACCGAACCTCGGCGTCGGCCAGGACGCGCTCGTGCTCGCCAGCCTCCTCGCGCTCTCGAGGTTGGCGGTCGCGATCGCCGCCTGGGATACGTCGAACGGGTTCGCGCTTCAGGGCGCGAGCCGCGATCTCGCGCTTTCGGTGTTCGTCGAGGCTGCGCTCGTCCTCTCGCTCGCGGTCGCGACCCTCGTTGCCGGCACGACCGACCTGGCGGCCGTCATCGCAGGGACGGCGGGTGGTCAGCCCTGGACGACGCCGGCACTCGCGCTCGGAAGCGTCGCGTTCGCCCTCGTCGTCGTCGCCGAAACCGGTCGACAGCCCGTGGACAACCCCGACACGCACCTCGAGCTGACGATGATCCACGAGGGGCCTGTTCTCGAGTACGCCGGTCGGGACCAGGCGTACCTCCAGTGGGGCCTCGCGGCACGGCACTGGCTCGTGCTGGTGCTCGCGGCACAGGTGTTTCTCCCCCACCCTCACGGCACCGGTTGGCAGATCGCCCTCCTGCCCGGGACCCTGCTCCTCCTCTGTCTGGCACTCGCCCTCACCGAGACGCTGATCGCGAAGATGCGGATCCTGCTCGTACCCCGGCTGATCGGCGTCGGCGCAGCCGTGGCATTGCTCGGCATCGTCACGTGGCTCGTGGAGACGACGTGAGCGGTCTCGCCTGGACCCTCGTCGCACTCGGCATCGGTGTGGTCGTCGTTCGCCGGAGATCGATCGCCGTGGCGCTCGTCACCGCTCAGGCGCTCGTCCTCGCCGTCGCAGCTCTGGGCGAGGGGACGTCGGGCAACGAGCTGTTCGCGGCACTTGCCCTTGCCGCCCGTGGCGCACTCCTCGCGGGACTTCTGCTCTTTCTCGTCAGGCGCACGCGCGAGACGCGACCGCACCCGGCTGGCGTCGCTCCGCTCGCACGCGCGGCCGCGGCGGTGACGCTCGCCCTGACGCTGATCTGGCTGGTGCCGCCGTTCGGCCTCGATCCTCCCGCCGCAGAGCAAGCGACGCTATCGCTCATCGCGCTCGGTCTCGTCACGGCGGCGACCCGGCGGGCCACGCTGTTCCAGGTGCTCGGCATCGTCCTCGTCGAGAACGGTCTCGCCCTCGCGGCGCTCTCGCTCCCGGGGACGTCATCGCTTGCGATCGAGATCGGAGTCGCCGTCGACCTCCTGCTGATCGCCCTCGTCGCGGGTGTCTTCCACGAGCGGATCTTCGCGGAGTTCGGTGCCGGCGACACCGCCGCTCTGAGGAGCCTCCGTGACTCCTAGGGAGTGGCTCGTCACCCTGGTGCTCGTCTCGCCGCTCATCGGCGTGCTCTGCGCCGCGCTCGCTCCCCGCGCCGTGCTCTCGCACCTCGGACGCTCGTCGCGACGGTGACGGCGCTCGCAGCAGTCGCTCTGGCCGCGGTTGCGCTCGTCGAGCCCGCGCACCGCGAGCTCGGCCGGTGGATCGTCGTCGACCCGGCGGGCGGGATCATCGTCGGGGTGATCGGCGTCGTCGGACTCGCAAGCGCTCTTGTCTCACCCCAGTTCCTCGACGACGTACGTTCATCACTCTTCCGGGCCGACCGAGCGAACCGAATCTACTGGGCAACGCTGTTCGCCTTCTGGGCGGTGTTGCTCGCCGTGCCTCTCGCCGGGAATCTCGGCGCAGCGTGGCTCGCGATCGAGGCGACGACCGCGGCGTCCGCCCTCCTCGTCGGCTTCAGCGGCCGCGCCAGAGCACTCGAAGCAGGTTGGAAGTACTCTGATCCTCACGTCGCTCGGCCTCGGCGTCGCCTTGCTCGGGATCCTGATGCTCGAATCGGCAGCAGGAGGTGGCGGCATCGAAACGCTCACCTGGCGCACTCTTCCCGCATGCGCCGCTCGATCGCGGGGTGACCGTCGTGGCATACGTCCTCGTGCTCGCGGGACTCGCCGCGAAGATCGGCTGGGCGCCCGTTCACAACTGGCTGCCCGACGCACACTCGGAGGCACCGGCTCCGGTCTCGGCGTTGCTCTCCGCCGCCCTCCTCCCGGCCGTCCTGCTCGTCGCCTGGCGCACCGAGCAGGCGCTCGCGCCGACCATCGGCCCGCGCACGGCAGGCGGCGTCCTTGTCGGCTTCGGACTCGCGTCGCTCGCCGTCGCTGTCCCGTTCCTGTGGCAATCGCAGGCGTGGAAGCGCCTGCTCGCCTACTCGAGCCTCGAGCACATGGGTGTGATCGCACTCGGGGTCGGCTTCGGGGGGACGCTCGCTCTCGCGGGCGTTGCGATCCACGTCGTCGGTCATGCGCTCGCCAAGGCGCTCGGCTTCTACGCAGCGACGCCCCTCCTCGCGCACGAACCGCGTGCCGCCGGCCACGGCGTCGGCGGGATCGGTCGAACGGAGCCAGCGCTTGGAGCATCACTCGGGATCTCCCTGGGCGCGCTTGCCGGCCTGCCGCCGTCGCCTCTCTTCGTCAGCGAGGTTCTCATCGTCGCGGGCGGATTCCAGGTCGGTCGTCCCTGGGCTGCTGCGGCCGCCGCCGTCCTACTGGCACTCGGGTTCCTCGGGCTCGCGCACTCGCTGATCGAGACAGTGATCGGAAGGCCACGCGGTCGCGAGCGCCAACCATCCCTCGGCCTGAGGGGCGTAACCGCGCTGACGATCGTCGCGGTGCCGCTGCTCCTCGCACTCACGGTGGCCGCCTTGTGGCTGCCGGACTCGGCGATCGTCCACGAGCTGATGAGGGGAGTCGGATGAGCGCGCCGATTGCAACACACTCTGCGTACCGCGATGCCGTCGCCTCGGCGCTCGCCGATGGTTGGCGGTTCGCGAGCCTACACGCAACGAACGGAGACCCCGCGCCCGTTGTGAGGGTCGTTCTCACCGCCCCGGACGGCCAGAGCCGCATCGAGAGCACAATCGCAGTGGACGGGACAGCTCCGTCGATCGTCGAACTGGCGCCGGCCGCCGGTTGGGACGAGCGCGAGGCGCACGACCTCTACGGCGTGCGTTTCGACGGGCACGAGCCTCTGCGCCCGCTCGTCGACCACGACGCCGCGCTCGAGAGCTTCGTCACGCCCGTCGAAGGCACAGATCCGTATCACGTGGCGGTCGGGCCGATCCACGCCGGGGTGATCGAGTCAGGGCATTTCCGCTTCCACGTCGTCGGCGACCTGATCCTGCACGTCGACGCCCGCCTCTTCTACAAACACCGCGGGCTCGAGCGTGCGACAGAAGGGCGCGCCCTCCCGGACGGCCTCGCCGTGATCGCGCGGTCGTGCGCGGCTTGCTGGGTCACGAATGCAGTTGCGTACGCGCACGCGTGTGAGGATTCGCTGGGCGTTGCACCGACCCGTGAAGTGGCGCGGGCGCGCACGATCCTCCTCGAGCTCGAACGGGTCTGGAACACCCTCAACGACATCGGTGCGATCTGCGCCGGCGTCGGTCTCGCGGCGGGAACCAGTCGTTTCTCGGCACTGGTCGACGATGCGAGGCGGCTGAACGAGCGGCTCACGGGCCATCGCTTCCTCTTTGGCGCAGTCGCCGTCGGCGGGAGCGCACTCGACCTGGACGAAGCGCAGGTCGCCGATGCACGCGAGACGCTCGCCCGGATCCGGGAGGAATCGTCCCGGGCGTGGAAGTCGCTCCTCTTCAACAGCTCCTTCATGGATCGGATGCCGGATATCGGCCTCGTCAACGCCGACCGGGCAGCCGAGCTCGGGGTGGTCGGCCCTGCTGCCCGCGCCGCCGGCATCGTGGAGGACGTCAGAACGGTGAGTCCGCAGCTTGCCTACGAGGATTTCGAGCCGGCCGCGCTCCGCCGCGTCGCAGGCGACGTACAATCCCGCCTCGAGCAACGCGCGCTCGAACTGCTCCCGTGCCTCGACATCCTCGATGGTCTCCTCGGGAAGCCTCTCCACCCATCGACGGCAATCCCTACCGGCGACGGAACGGCCATGGGAGTCGGCCGCGTCGAGGGCCCGCGTGGCGCGACGACGTGCGTCGTGGAGCGCAACCACGACCGATTGGAGCGCGTCAGGCTCCGCACCGGCTCGTATGCCAACTGGCCGGCGGTTGCCGACGCCGCAGCGGGCAACCTTCTACCGGACTTCCCGCTCATCAACAAGAGCTTCGAGCTCTGCTACGCGTGCGTGGACCGCTGACGTGTTGACGTTACTGCGCGATCTGAGAAGGCTCCGCCGGTCCCTCGGCCTCGCTCCCGCCGCGCACCCCGGCTCGCTTGCGATCCGGCACGTCGACTGCGGCTCCTGCAACGGTTGCGAGCACGAGCTGACGCTGGTCTCGGGGCCTGTTGTCGACCTCTCCCGGTACGGTCTCGCCATCGTTGCCTCGCCCCGCCACGCCGATGTGCTGCTCGTCACGGGACCCGTGACGACCCGGATGCGGTCCGCCCTCCTCACGGCATATGCCGCGATGCCGGAGCCGCGTCGCGTCGCGGCACTCGGGCGACTGCGCGCTCGGTCTCGGCGTCGAGGGCGATCCGTCCGAGATCGTCGGGCCGGTCGAGGACGTCCTCCCCGTCGACCTGCGCATCCCCGGATGTCCGCCGACGCCCGGGGCGATAGCCTCGGCGCTCATCGAACTCATCGACGGGCGAGCCGTCTTCGTGAGCGCTCCATCGAGGCGACCACGCCGTCGCACGCACGTCTGGTTCGTCGGCTACACGCTGGTCGTCCTCGCTGTGTGCGCGGTCAGCCTGGCGACGAAGCAGTGGTCTGTCGCCGCAACGGCGTTCCTGATCGCACTCGTGTTCGCCTGGCTCACCCGGTGGCTCTGGCGTAGGCGCTGACCGACCTCAGGCCGTTGTTGGATTTCGGTAGGAGTGGTTCGCGTTCAACTTCCCGAGAAGGTAGTCGCCGTACATGACGGAGCCGAACAGCGGCTCGGCTCCGCCCGCCACGCAGGTGGCGAGAGGTGAGACGACCGCGTCCGCAGCCGGGTCGAAGAAGTACGGGATCGAATAGCGGTCCGTCCCGGTGCGGTTGACGACCCGGTGCGGCGTCGAGCGCAGCACGCCGTTCGACCACCGCTCGCCGATGTCACCGACGTTGAGCACGAAGGCGCCCTGGGCGCGGCGGCGCATCGAGCCACGTCCGTCCGTCCGGTCCCCGTACCTGAAGGCCGCCGTTCTCGTCCTGCGCGAGAATCGTCACGAATCCGTAATCCGTGTGCGGGTTCGAGCCGAACTCGTCGTCCGGCCCCGTCGGATCCTGCGGCGGATAGTGCAGAAGCCGGAGAAACGTCGTCGGGTGGGCAAACGATGTCTGGAGCGTGTCGGCATCGACCCCGAGAGCGGCCTCGAAGACCGCGACGAGACGCCGTGCAAGACCGTGCACCGCACCCTCGTAGGCGGTGATCGCCTCCCGGAACCCCGGGATCGACGGCCACTGGTTAGGCCCGGCGAGCGGATCGGCGTGTCGTCCGGGGTCGCTTGGGTCGACCTCGTGCATCACCATCAACGACTCACTCAGATTCGGCTTCGTCGCCTTCTGGATCGACGATGAGACAATCTTCGATTCCGCGAACGGCATGTACCCGCGGTGGAACGCGTTCACGCGGAGCGTGAGCTTCTCCTCGAGAGGCAGTGCGTGAAACTGCCTGGATGCGTCGAATGCGGCGTCGACGAGGGTCTGGTCGACTCCGTGACCCTCGAGATAGGCGAATCCCACATCGCCGTAAGCACGCCTGAATGCGTCCGCAACATCGGTCGCGTCGAGATCGATGACCGGGATCGAGCCACTCACTCGGCGATGTCCTCCAGCGCTCCGCGAACGGCCTCGAGCGTCTCCTCGATTTCGGCCGGCCCGTGGGCGAGGGACACGAACCAGCGCCCGAGCGGATACCGGTGCGCGTAGACGCCACGCGCCTCGAGGCCGTCGCAGAACGCGAGATACCGATCGGCCGGTTGCAGCGCCGCCGCGTCGTTCACGTCGCGCGGCTCCTCGTCGGGGGCGGCGGCGAGAAACGGTTGCAGCATCGACCCGACCCGCCGCACATGGCCGTCGACGCCCGCACTCGAAAATGCCGCTTCGATCCCCTCCGCGAGCCGCCTCGACCGGAGCTCGAGCTCGTCATAGAGCCCGCGCTCCGCCGCGATGCGCCCCAGAACGGCGACCGACGCTGCGAGGCCGAGCGGCGAGCCCGTGTACGTGCCTCCGTGCACGACGCGGTTGTCGGCCTCCCAACAGCATCAGCTCGCGCGAGCCTCCGAACGCGGCAACCGCCATCCCTCCCCCGATCACCTTGCCGAGCGTTGTGATGTCGGGTGTGACGCCGTATCGCTCCTGCGCCCCTCCGGGCGCGAGCCGGAACCCGGTCATCACCTCGTCGAAGATGACGAGCGCTCCTGCCGCGCGGGTACGACCAGCGAGCTGGTCGAGATAGCCGGGCCGGGGCTCGAGCACGCCGCCCGAGCCGGGCACGACCTCGCAGATCACGGCCGCGAGGCGTGCCCCGGCGTCAGCGATCGCCTCGTCGAGAGCGTCAGGGTCGTTCCATGGAATCACCCAGATCGAGTCCATGACGCCCACCGGGACGCCCGCAGAATCGGCACGCGCCGGCCGCGCGACCGAGGCGGCACCCATCCCGGCTGCCAGGTGGTCGGCCCAGCCGTGATAGTGCCCTTCGAACTTGATCACGAGCTCGCGGCCGGTGGCGGCGCGCGCGAGCCGGACGGCTGCCTGGGTCGCCTCCGTGCCCGAGTTCGCGAACCGGACCTGCTCGACGCCGGGGACGAGCGATGCGACGAGCTCGGCAGCCTCGCCTGAGAGCCGGTGCGGGAACGCGATGTGCCAACCGACCGCCGCGACCGTCTCCTCGACTGCCTCCCAGACGAACGCGGGGGCGTGGCCGAAGAGATTCACGCCGTAGCCCATGCAGTAGTCGAGGTACGCGTTGCCGTCGAGATCGCGGATCGTCGCACCGTGCGCTTCGGCGATGACGAGCTCCTGACCCGCCCGGAGCCGCGCATAGCTCGACTCTCCGCCCGCGACGTGGCGGGCGATCTCCGCGAAGGCGGCACGCGAGCGACGACGGTCCGGCGACGGTGCAGGCATCGTTGAAGCCTAGCCCCGGCACTCTCCCGAAGAAACGTGTCCCAAAGAGCGTGGGAATTCACCGTCGAGGGGATGGAACCGAGAAGGTCGGTGCAGTAGGTTGGGCATGATGGTGGACCGGCTCGACGAGCAGCGCCTCGAGATCCTTCGCGGCTGGGGCGCGGGGCTCGCGAGCGACGAGCGAGAAGAGCTGCGAGCGGCCGGCAAGGCGATCACGGTGCTGATCGACGAGATCGACCGCCTCCAGGTCGACCTCTGGAATGCACGTGTCGACCAGCGCGACGCCGCGCGACCGCTCGTCGCGCCACGCCGGGGTGCGTCGCTCCGCGCGCGACTCAATGACGGCAGCCAGACGATCTGACGGCCACCGTACGGCCTAGCTCGCCGGTGCACCGGGCGGAGTCGGATACGCGAAGGAGGACGCCAGAGTCAACGGCTGCGCAATACCGGGAGACCTGTCTCGTCCGCGACTCGGTCTGGAGCCGGCGGTTGTTCGAGTGTGTGCGTGCGGTCATACTGGGTCGCGTGATGGGGAGGCTCGAGGTCTGGCGTCTGTTCGCCTTCGTTGTGCTCGGGTGCGCGACGGTCGCGGGTGCGGCGACCGGTTTCGGCGCGGCGTCGAATGGACGGCAGCACGCGGCGGAGTGGGTGCAGATGGTGATCGTGGTTCCCGCCCGTCTCGACAACGAGGCTGCCTGGATGCACCGGGCGATCGAGCCGCTCGACAAGGCGGGGAGGCCCAAGCCGGACTACATGACGGTGAAGGGCAAGCGCGTGCCCATCGTATGGAACAACGCGGGGGCGGGGATCGGGACCACCGACGAAATGCTCCGTTACGCCGCGCAGCCGTACGGCGGTGCTTACGGGAGGAATGCGCTGCTGGTCGACCGAAGGCTCACCGCGGCTGAGCGGCGGGTGTTCACGGTGGTGCCACTCTGGACCGACGCGGACGTGCTCCTCGTGGAGCCCGGGAGCGCCCTGTGCAAGAAGGGTTTGACGCTACGGCGCGTCCGACTGCTTGCCGGCGGGAAGGCCGGTGGTCTCCGTCTCACGGTTCCGGTCAACCGGTCGGGGATGGGACGTTCCTCGTTCGACGTCGTACCCGCGAAGAGCATTCGAACGGCGCCGGAGACGTCGCTCGTCGCTTCGCCCGTCGGCGTGGGTGAGGCGGCGGTCGTGGGCTTCCAGCTTGCTCGACCCTCGCTCGAGGCGGGGACCGCTTGTGCGGCGCCGATCGACGGTGTCGTCCCGACCGTCAAGACGGTACGCTCCGGCCGCTATCCCGTTTCGAGGCCAGTCGGGTTCGCCTTCAACAAGGCCGTGTACCGGTCGAAGCAAGTCGGCGCCTACGGGAACGCTATCCGAGCCCGGTTTCTCCAGCACGCAACAGGCCTACTAGGGCAGGCGTTCATCGCTCGCACGTTCGGCCCGGGGGCACTCCCAGGCTGGTGACTCGGACACGCCCGGAGGCCGAGGCACGAGGCACGCGAGATCGACCCCCGATACGTCAGACACCCGGTAGACGCCGATCAGCAGAGCCGCAACGGTCACCAAGCGGTGTGGCTCCGGACACGATCAGCGCCCCCGCAACCTCGAGTGCGACCGCCAACCGTCCGAGCCGACGCCCGGGATGAGTCAGGTGGGGCGAGACGGAAACCACGACCGCCGTCGCCTCGCCGAACCGAACGTTCGGGAAACCCGGCGCGTGTTCGTCGTACCGAGGAGCACGTCGGAGACACCCTGCCATGAACCGACGGCGAGTCGCACAACGGCGCTCACGACCACCGCACATCGAGCGGCGCCTTCCGTAGACTCTCGATCGTCGTCAGTCGCTCATTAGCGCCCCGACCGGGTATCTGGCGCCGCAAACGCGATCAACAACGGGCGTGCTCATCGGTTCGGCCAGCGCGCGGAACCTAGCCAAACCTTGACCCAACCGTGATTTCCGCGGCCGCCCTCGAACCCCGACCAATGAAAGAGCCCCCGTTTCCGGGGGCCTTCGTGAAGCGGATGATGAGACTCGAACTCACGACCTTCTGCATGGCAAGCAGACGCTCTACCAACTGAGCTACATCCGCACGAGCCGGAGTATAGCGACGGTTTCGCCTTTCCGAATCGCCCCCCATCGCGATTGTCAGGCGCCCTCGAACGCCTCCACGACCGAGTCCGCTAGCCGCCGTGCGGCCTCGGCGCGGTTGGCGGCGTTCACGATCGCGCGCAGCGACGCTGTCAGGATCGAGCCGTGGACGCCGACGCCCCAGAAGGCTTCGTCCCCCACATCGGCCTCGACGTAGGCCGCCGCCTTCGCATCTGCGCTCGCGGCCATTGCGTGCTCGTGGTAGTCGCGGATCGCGATCGAGACGCCGAAGGCCTTCGCAAACGCGTCGACGAGTGCGGCGAGCGGCCCGTTGCCCTCGCCCTCGATCACGCGCTCCTCCCCGTTTACGCGCACCCGCGCTGCGATCTGATCGGAGTCCTCCTCGCTCGAGTGCGTATACGCAACTAGCTCGTACGGTGCGACGTGAGCGAGGTAATGATCGGTGAAGGCCTCCATCAGCTCGCTGCCGGTCAGCTCGCCCCCACGCGCGTCGGTGATGCGCTGTACCTGGCGGGCGAAGTCGACCTGGAGACCCCGCGGCAGATCGAGATTGTGGTCGGCGGCCATGAGGTACGCGACGCCACCCTTCCCGGACTGCGAGTTGACCCGGATGATCGCCTCGTAGCTCCGACCCACGTCCTTAGGGTCGATCGAGAGATACGGGACGTCCCAGACGTCCGAGCCGGAGCGCGCCTGTGCGTCCATCCCCTTCTTGATCGCGTCCTGATGGGAGCCCGAGAACGCCGTGTACACGAGCTCGCCCACGTAAGGATGCCGCGGGTGCACGGGCAGCTCGTTGCACTCCTCGACGGTCGCTCGGGCCTCGTCGATCTGCGAGAAATCGAGCTCCGGATCGACTCCCTGCGTGAAGAGGTTGAGCGCGATCGTGACGATGTCGACGTTGCCCGTGCGCTCGCCGTTCCCGAACAGCGTTCCCTCGACGCGCTCGGCCCCTGCCATCAGCCCGAGCTCCGCCGTCGCAACCGCGGTGCCGCGATCGTTGTGCGGGTGCACGGAGATGATCGCGGCGTCCCGATACGAGAAGTGCCGTCCGAACCACTCGATCCGATCGGCATAGACGTTCGGCGGGAACTGCTCCACGGTCGTCGGCAGGTTCACGATCATCTTCGCCTCGGACGTCGGCCCCCATTCCGCCGCCACCTGCTCGCAGATCTCGAGGGCGTAGTCGAGCTCGGTGTGGTGGAAGCTCTCGGGTGAGTACTGGAACACGACCTCGGTGGACGTTTCGCCCGCGAGCCGCTTGCAGAGCGCCGTGCCGTTGACAGCGAGCTCGGTGATGCCCTCCTTCTCCATCCGGAACACGACGCGCCGCTGGGTGACCGACGTCGAGTTGTAGAGATGCATGATCGCCCTGCGCGCGCCGTCGATCGCCTCGAAGCTCCGCTCGATCAGCTCCGGACGGGCCTGCGTCAGCACCGCAATCGTGACGTCGTCGGGGATCAGATCCTGCTCGATCAGCGTGCGGACGAAGTCGAAGTCCGCCTTCGACGCCGAGGGAAACCCGACCTCGATCTCCTTGATCCCGAGCGCGACCAGAAGGTCGAAGAACCGGCGCTTGCGGCCCGCGTCCATCGGGTTGACGAGGGCCTGGTTGCCGTCGCGAAGGTCGGTGGAGCACCACACCGGGGCACGGTCGAGGACCTTGTCGGGCCATGTCCTGTCGGGCAGGGAAACGGTCTCGTAGGGACGGTACTTCTGGAACGGCATCGGCTCGGACATCGGGTCAGCTCCTCCGGAGGACGGACTGCTCCCGCTTGGTGCGGAAGCACGGGTACGGGTATGTCGTCACTCGCATTCCCCTAGCGGGGAAGGAGGAGGGCAAGCGCGAGCAGGCCGAGGTCGGCGGTGCGATCGATCTGCAGCTCGCTGGTCATCAGGGACAACGATACCGTAGTCCGGCCGTCGGTGTGGCCTACCCGACGCCGTCGAGCGCGTCGTTGACGAGCCTGTCCGCGAGCTCGTTGTGCTCACGGCGCACCGCGGTGTAGCGAACAGGCCGACCGTCCGCGCGAGCCGCGTCGCCTCGATGCTGAGCTCGCGCAGGGCCGCGTTCTTGATCTTGTACTCGCCCCGCATCTGCTTGACCATCAGCTCGGAGTCGGAGACGACCTCGATCTCGGTGAGGCCGAGCTCGGCTGCGCGTCGAAGCCCGTTGACGAGCGCCGTGTACTCGGCCACGTTGTTCGTCTGGACACCGATGGCATCGCCACGGGAGTCGAGGACGACGCCGTCCGCGTCCTCGAGCACGAACGCCGCCGCGGCAGGCCCGGGGTTGCCGCGGGCGCCACCGTCGGTGTAGAGCTTCACGGCCACCGCGCTAGCTTCGCAGAAGCGGGCCGCTCCCCGATCAGGGAACGTCGAAGACGATGCCCTGAGCGAGCGGGAGCTCGCTCGTGAAGTTCACGGTCGCGGTCTGGCGGCGCATGTACGCCTTCCAGGCGTCGGAGCCCGACTCGCGACCCCCACCGGTCTCCTTCTCACCTCCGAAAGCCCCGCCGATCTCGGCGCCGCTCGGGCCGATGTTCACGTTCGCGATCCCGCAGTCCGAGCCCGAGCTCGCGAGGAACCGCTCGGCCTCACGCAGGTCGGTGGTGAAGATCGACGAGGCGAGACCCTGCGGGACGCCGTTCTGGAGCGCGATCGCATCGTCCGGGTCGGAGTAGGTGAGGACGTAGAGGAGTGGTGCGAACGTCTCGCGCGCGACGACCGCGGTCTGTGCGGGCATCCGCACGAGCGTCGGGCTCGCGTACCAGGCCTCGCGGAAGCTCGTCGGCGAAGCGCACGGTCACCGCCGGCGACGACGCTCTCCACCGTCGTCGCGCACCTCGACGAGCGCATCCTCGAGACGCGCGAACGAATCGCCGCTGATCAGAGGGCCGACGAGAGTTCCCGGCTCGCGCGGGTCACCGATCGGAACGCTCGTGTAGGCGGCCGCGAGGCGATCGACGACCTCGTCGGCGATCGACTCGTGGACGATCAGCCGCCGCAGGCTCGTACAGCGCTGGCCGGCAGTGCCCACAGCGGAGAAGAGGACGCCTCGGACGACGAGGTCGATGTCGGCACTCGGCGCGACGATCGCCGCGTTGTTACCGCCGAGCTCGAGGAGCGAGCGGCCGAGGCGTCCGGCGATACGCGGCGCGAGCGCTTTCCCCATCTCGGTCGAGCCGGTGGCCGAGACGAGCGGGATCCGCGTGTCGTCCGCGAGCTGGAGCGCACGGTCGGCGCCGCCGATCACGAGCTCGGCGAGACCCTCGGGTGCACCGCCGAAGCGGTCGATCGCGCGCTGAAGCAGCGAGGTGCAGGCAAGCGCGGTCAGCGGCGTCCGCTCGGAGGGCTTCCAGATGACGGGGTCACCGCAGACGAACGCGAGCGCGGCGTTCCAGCTCCAGACGGCGACCGGGAAGTTGAACGCACTGATCACCGCGACGGGCCCGAGCGGATGCCACGTCTCGGTGAGTCGGTGACCGGGGCGTTCCGAGGCGATCGAGCGTCCGTACAGCTGTCGGGAGAGACCGACGGCGAAGTCGCAGATGTCGATCATCTCCTGCACCTCCCCGAGCCCCTCCTGGGCGATCTTCCCGACCTCGAGCGTGACGAGCGCGCCGAGGGCATCCTTCTCGCGCCGCAGCTCCTCACCGAGGAGGCGCACGAGCTCGCCGCGATGCGGGCCGGGCAGGTCGCGCCATGCCGCGAAGGCTTCGGTCGCCCGCGCGATCGCCGCATCGGTCGCAGCAGCGTCCGTTCGCACGACCCGAGCAATCTCCTCACCCGTGATCGGCGTCCGGACAACAAGGTCGCCCGCGCTGACCATCGCCGTGCCGACGCCCAGCTCCTCGAGCAGGGCCGTCGCCTGACTGGCGGCGCTCACGTGCTCAGATGCGTTCGATCGTGGGGATCAGCCGACCGTCGTCGGCGACCGTCGCGTTCCAGCCCTGGAAGCTCGCATCGAGATCGGCGATGTCCTGGCCCCGTTCGGCCACCCGGACGGGCTGGGACGACTCGGGCGAGACGCGGTACTGGTACCAGCTGATGTCCCACGCAAAGGTGAGGACCATCTCCGAGTTGACACCGGAGAGCGGCGTGATCGATGCCTGTGGATCGCCGAGCGCTTTCGCAACGCCCGCGATCGTCCGCCGGAATTGCGTGGCGTTGAACAGCTCTGCCGCCTCGACGAGAGCCATCTCGTCGTCGCCGAGCCGTCGCAGGATCGGCTCGCTGATGACGGGCTCGACGTCCTCCTCCCGCGAGCCGAGCAACGCCTGCCACATCGATTTCTGCCGTCGACGGCGAGGAGCATGCGGTTGGAACGGTGAGAGCGGGACGCCTTCGCGGGTCCAGCCGTAGTCGACTGCCGTTTCGGAGCAGAGCGGACACACGTCCACGAACGTGCTGCCGTCGCGCGAATAGCGGAGCGCGCGCTCCCCCTGAAGGAGGGTTCGCTCGCAGACGACGCACGTTCGCGTGGCGGTGGTCTTGATCACTCTCATGGGCCGACCACTATAGCCCCGATGCAGGGACTTTCCCAGCGTGCCTTTCAGGCGTGCACCAGATCGCGCTCCTTCTGCGTCTCGTCGATCACCTTCTGGGCGACGTGCGCGGGCACCTCGTCGTAGCGGAGAAAGTGCATCGAGTACTCGCCGCGCCCGCCCGTCATCGAGGTCAGTGACTGGGCGTACGTGAGCAGCTCGGCCATCGGCACCTCGGCTTTGATCGTCGTCATCCCGGCCGCCGGCTCCATCCCGTGCAGCCGACCGCGGCGCGAGTTGAGGTCACCGTTGACCGAGCCCGACCGCCTCGTCCGGAACGGTCACGTCGAGCTCCATGATCGGCTCGAGGAGAACGGGCGAGGCCTTCGCGTACGCGTCCTTCCACGCCATCGAGCCCGCGATCTTGAACGCCATCTCGGAGGAGTCGACGTTGTGGTACGACCCGTCGACGAGGAGAACCCTCACGCCCTGGACGGGGGCTCCGGCGAGCTCGCCGTGCGCCATCGCCTCCTGGATGCCCTTGTCGACCGCCGGCCGGAAGCTCTGCGGAATCACGCCGCCGACGATCTTGTCAACGAACTCGTATCCGACACCGCCGTCGATCGGCTCGATCACGATGTGGCAGTCGCCGAACTGACCCCTGCCGCCGGTCTGCTTTTTGTAGCGGCCGTGCGCGCGCGCCTCGGAGCGAATCGTCTCGAGGTATGGCACCCGAGGCGGGTGCAGCTCGATGTCGACCGAGAATCGCCGCCTTGCCCGCTCGAGCGCGACCTCGACGTGCATCTGGCTCATGCCGGAGAGGATCTCCTCCCCCGTCTGCTGGTTGCGTCGCAGCTGGAGGGTCGGGTCCTCCTCCGCCAGCCGGCGAATCGCCGCCGCGACTTTCTCCTCCTCGCCCTTCACCCCCGGGGTGATCGCGAAGCTCATCACAGGCTCGGGGAACGCGATCTCGGGGAGATCGGCGTCGATCTCCCGGTCGGTCAGCAGATCGCCGGTGCGCACGTCTTTCAGCTTCGCGACAGCGCCGATGTCGCCGTCGCCGAATTCCTTCACTCCCGTGTGGTCCTTCCCCTGGAGCTGCAGCAAGGTTCCCATGCGCTCCTTGGCGTGGCCGCGTGCGTCGACCAACGTCGAGTCGGCGGTGACCGAACCGCGCAGCACCCGGAAGAGGTTGATCCGTCCGGCGAACGGGTCGGCGAGCGTCTTGAAGACGAAGGCGGCGGAGTCGGCTCCCTCGATCTCCATAGGAGCACCCCGCTTGGCGGGCGACGGCACGCCCTCGACGATCAGGTCGAGCAGTGCGTGGGTGCCGAGGTTCTTGGTGGCGACGCCACAGGCGACGGGAAAGACTTCACCCTTCGTGATCGCGAGCTTCAACGCCGATGCGACCGCGTGCGCATCGAGGTCATCACCGGCGAGGTACTGCTCCATGAGGGCATCGTCGGTCTGGACGACCTCGTCGAGGAGCTTCTCGCGGTACTCCTGTGCGAGATCGAGCATCTCGCCGGGAATCTCGGTCGGCTCTCCCTCCTTGCCGCCCTCCGGGCTCGTGTAGGCGCACATGTGGAGCACGTCGACGATTCCCTCGAGCTCGTGCTCGGAGCCGATCGGAAGGTGGACGGCAACGCACCGCGACGAGAACTGCTCCTGGATCTGGGCGAGCGTCCGGTAGAAGTCGGCGCGCTCCCGATCGAGCATGTTGACGAAGAGGACGCGGGCGAGGCCGAGATCGTCGGCGAGATGCTTGACGCGTGCGGTTCCGACCTCGAGACCCATGACGCCGTTGACGACCACGAGCGCTCCCTCGACGACCCGGAGCGCGCACCGCGCTTCTCCCTGGAAGCTCGGGTCGCCGGGGACGTCGACGAAGTTGAGCTTCCGACCCTGCCAGTTCGCGTGAGCGAGCGTGAGCGAGATCGACATCCGCCGCTTCTGCTCGTCCTCGTCCCAGTCGCTGACGGTCGTCCCCGCTTCGACCGAGCCGAGGCGGTTGATCTCCCCGGTCTGGTACAGCAGTGCTTCGACGAGGGAGGTCTTGCCGGTCCCACGATGGCCGACGACGGCGACGTTGCGGATCTTTCCGGGCTCGATTGCGGCCATGGGCGTCCGTTCCTCCTCGGGGGATGTCTGGTACCTCCGAGTCTAAACCGTCCGGGCAATCAAGGCGTAGCGGCGGGACCTGCAACCGCGCCTCGCCCAACAGGCTACGTCTCTGCCGCCTCGCGCATTCCGCCGGAGAGACGGGCCTTGAGACGGAGCACGGCCTTCGTGTGGAGCTGTGAGACGCGCGACTCCGTGACGCCGAGCACCTCACCGATCTCGCGGAGCGTCAGCTCCTCGTAGTAGTACAAGGTGATCACGAGCTTCTCGCGTTCGGGCAGGCGCGCGATCGAGTCGCCGAGCGCCTCGCGCATCTCGCTCTGCTCGAGTGAGAACTCCGGATCGGGCGCATCGACGTCCTCGATCGTGTCGATGAGGGCGATCTGGTCGCCGCCACCGGATGGTGACCAGAGCTCGTCGAGTGCGGCCATCGACGAGCGAGAGATCTCGGAGAGGCTGCTCTCGAGCTCCTCGATCGTGATCCCGACCTTGTCGGCGATCTCCTCGTCGGTCGGAGCCCGGTGTAGGCGGCGCTCAAGCTCGGCGATCGCCCGCTCGATCTCACGTGCCCGCGTGCGCACGGAGCGCGGAACCCAGTCCAGCGAGCGGAGCTCGTCGATGATCGCGCCTCTGATGCGGCTGATCGCGTACGTCTCGAACTTGATCTCGCGGTCGAGATCGAAGCGCTCGATCGCCCCGATCAGGCCGAGCAGGCCGTACGAGACGAGGTCCTGCTCGTCGACGTGCGCAGGGAGCGTTGCCCCGAGGCGACCGGCGACGAACTTCACGAGCGGCGCGTACGTCAGGATCAACCGGTCGCGCAACGCCTGGTCGCGCGTCCTCCGGTAGTCCTGCCAAAGCGCCTGCGTCTCAGTTCCAGGCTTTACGGACACTGCAACAGAATACGCCGCGCAGCCCAGAAACCTTCTTTGAGGTGTCTCAGCCTCCTGGCCACGCCTTGCGGGAGAGGTCGGCCATCCAGAGCGCAAGCCCTGCGGCGGCGATACCGATCACGAGCGCGCGACCGCCAGAAAGCACTGCATACACGGCGAGACCGCCCAGCACGAGCGCGATTGCGAGGAACAGAACCGAGAGCAATCGACGCTGCACGATGCCGAGGCTACACTGGTGCGTGCAACCCAGGGGCGTGGCTCAATTGGTAGAGCACCGGTCTCCAAAACCGGGGGTTGCAGGTTCGAGTCCTGCCGCCCCTGCTTCCACGCCGATCGCGGTTCAATCGGTTCCGTCGGAACCGGCCCTCTCGTCTCGGGGGACGTGGACTTCCACCTCGTTATGCTCGATCCCTCGCCTGGCGCCAGGGGTCGCAACGGCAGAGCCTCTCCGGCACGGGTGTAGCGTTCCGCCATGCCGGAAACGGATCCACCTCCCGGTCCGTCGTCGGGCGCTCCCCCGTCACTGTGCCACTCGTGCAGCTTCGTGCGCTCGGTGAGCGGCCGGCACGGTCAGATGTACCTCCTCTGCGAGAACGACGAGATCGCCGAGAAGTACCCGCCGCAGCCCCTCCTCCGCTGCCCCGGGTACGCGCCCGCCGAGCAGTGACCGGAACCGAGGGCGCTGCTCTGCGCTCGATCAGCCACTCGCACCGCGCCTCCGGTAGCCTCGAACATCGGATGGCCGGTGACGTAAAGCATCATCCGGAAGTCGGATGAGAGAGGTCGAGGAGCGCGTCAAGCACCTGCTTTCCCTCAGGATTCAGGTCCGGCCGGAGGTTCTCGCGCAGAGCGATGCCGGCACCTCCCTGCTCGGCCAGGGGATCGGGCTCGATTCGATCGAGGCGCTCACGCTTGCGGTGGCACTCGAGGAGGAGTTCGAGATCGAGATCGACGACGAGGATCTGACTGCCGAACTCTTCACGACGCTCGGGACGCTCGTCACCTACGTCGAAGAGCGAATCTCGAGCAGCCGAACATGACGCGACCCCTGATCGCCGCGAGGGACATCTACCACCTCGAGGTCATCGTGCTCCTCACCGTCGTCGGCGCTCTTCCTTCGGCCCGGCTGCGCGGCTGGATCACCCGCCGGCTCGGCGCCACCGCCTACAGGACGTCTCGAGCGAAGAGGCGCGCCGCAGAGGCGAGCGTGCGCCTCACCTGCGGTACCGACGCCGACGTTCAGAGCATCGTCAGATCGAGCTTCGTGGAATTCTGGCGCGAGATGCTCGAGTTCACTTCTCCCGCCCGGCTCGACCAGATGCAGGTGTGCGGCCTCGAGCATGTCCGCGGGGCGCTCGCCCGCGGACACGGCGCCATCCTGTGGGAGAGCAACGGATTCGGCTACCGGACCGCCTCCAAGAAGCTGTTGCATTCGATCGGACTGCCCGTGCACCAGGTGCACGGCAGGAACAATGTCGGGAACTTTCATGTCCCGCCCGGGTCGTCGACGTGGCTGCGAGAAAGGCTCGTGACACCGTTCTTCGACCGGCACGAGGAACGATGGGTGGCAGACATCGTCTACCTGCCCGCGACCGATTCGTTCGCGTTCACCCGTCGGTTGCAGCAGATCCTCGCCCGGAACGGGATCCTCTGTATCGCGGGTGACGGGCAAGACGGTCGGAGGTTCGTGCCCGTCGACTTCCTCGGGGGTACCGCCCGCCTCGCGACGGGGATGGTCACGCTCTCCCAGGTCTCGGGGGCGCCCCTCCTTCCCCTGATCTGCACCCTCGATCCGGCCGGAGGGATCGTCCTCACGGTCGGAGCGCCGATTCGCCTCGATCCCTCTGCCGAACGGGACGAGGCGCTTCACGCGGGGCTGCAGCAGTACGCAACCCAGCTCCAGGCGCATGTTGGGCGTCAGCCCGGCCTATACCGCAACTGGCATCTGCTCGACGCTCTCCGCGAGCGCCAGGCTGCGGGTGTCGCATGAAGCGCCCCGCCGAGGTCGACCAAACGAGCGAAACTGTCGCGGATGCGTTCGATCGAACCGCGGCGGCCGGGGCATCGCGCGTCGCGGTGCACGAGCAGGGATGCGACTGGTCGTTCGCGAAGCTGCGCGATCAGTCCGAGGTGGTTTCCCGACTGCTCGCGACGCTCTGCCTGCCCGGACAGCGCGTTGGCCTGATGGTGCCCAATTCCGCCGCATTCGTCGCAGCGTTCTACGGCATCGTGCGGATCGGAGGCGTGGTCGCTCCGCTCAACCCTCGCTACGGAAGCCAGGAAATCGCGTTCTACACCACGGATGCACGTGCCGTAGCCATCGTCGTGTCGCCCGAGTGCAGCGCAACCGTTCTCGCGGCGCTCGCCACGCTCGATCGTCGCCCGGCGCTGATCGAGATCGACCACGAAGGACGAAGTCGGCTGCTCGGCGCCGGCTCCGCGAACGCGCACGAGATCGAGCCCGCCCTCGACCCCGCGGGGAGCCCTCTCCTCCATCAGTACACCTCGGGGTCGACCGGCGCACCGAAGCGCGTCGTCCGGACACATGCCCACCTCCGCTTCGAGCTCGAGCGCCTCGCGGCCGTTTTCGGGCTCGACGAACGAGATCGCTTCGTCGGCGCTGCGCCCTTCTCCCACGTCAACGGTCTCGTTCGAACGATGCTGAGCTCGATGTTCGTCGGCGCGACCCTCTACCCCGTCCCGACGCTCAACCGCCGTCCGCTGCTCTCCCTGATCACACGCGAGAAGCTGACGTTCTTCGGGGGCGTGCCGCAGATGTTCGCCCTCCTCGCCGCTACCTCCTCGCGCGACGCGGTCGATCTCTCGACATTGCGCATCGTCTTCTCCTCCAGCGCGCCGCTCCTCGCGGAGGACAACCATCGCTTTCACGACCGCTACGGGATCCGGGTAAGCCAGCTCTACGGCTCGACCGAGACCGGGACAATCAGCGTCAACCTCGAGCGGCCGGCCGAGCTTCCGGAATCGGTCGGTCAGCCACTTCCCGGAGTACGCGTCGACGTCCTCGGCGATGGCCGCGCCCCGCTCCCGCGCGGCCAGCGAAGGCGAGGTAGCCGTCGCGAGCCCGGCGGCGATCGGCGGCTACGACGGCAACTCCGAAGCGAATGCGACGAGCTTCCACAAAGGCTTCTATCTCACGGGGGACCTGGGTCGACTCGATGCCGACGGCAACCTGACCCTGACCGGCCGCACGAAGCTCATGATCAACCGCGGCGGGTTCAAGGTGAACCCCCTCGAGGTCGAACGCGTGATCGGCGAGCATCCTCTCGTACGCGACGTCGTCGTCCTGGGCGCACCGGGTGCCCACGGCGACGAGATCGTGCGCTGCCTCGTCGTGGCATCCGGTCCGTGCACGGCAGAGGACATCGTCCACGGGTGCGAAGGCCGCATCGCCGACTACAAGATCCCGAGCCGGATCGAGTTCCGGGAGACCTTGCCGAGAAGCGAAACAGGCAAGATCCTTCGACACGAGCTCTGAGGCGGGCTCGCTCAGTCCTCGTGGAGCCGAGCCTGCAGGCGGGCCGCGTGGACGGCGTTCCGGAGGAGGAAAACGTCGGTGATCGGGCCGACACCGCCGGGCACGGGCGAGATCGCCTCGGCGACCTTGGCGACGGAATCGGTGTCGACGTCCCCCACCATGCGCACCTTGCCTGTCTCCGGGTCGGTTTCGGGGTTGATCCCGACGTCGATCACGATCGCTCCCGGTTTCACCATGTCGCCCGGTCACGAAGCGTGGCACCCCGGCGGCGACGACGAGAACGTCTGCGGCACGCGTGTGTGCCTCGAGCCGGCCGGCCTGAGCGGTGAACTTGTGCGCGCTGATCACCGTCGCGTTGCGCGCGAGGCCGAGCCAGAGCGCCGGCTTGCCGACGTTGTTCGAACGACCGATCAACACGAGATCGAGCCCGTTGTAGAACGTGGACGGGTCGCGCCCGGTATCGGCGACGTAGCGGTCGAGCATCCAGAACACCGAAGCGGGTGTCGACGGCACGAACCGCGGCTGGCCGAGCGCGAGCAGTCCGGCGTTGTCCGGGTGCACCGCCTCGATGTCCTTGAGCGGATCGAGCCGACGGTAGACGTGCCCCTCGTCGACCTGCGTCGGCAAGGGACGGAGGACGAGGATGCCGGAGACACGGGGGTCGGCGTTGAGCTTGCCGACGAGTGCGAGCACCTCGGCTTCCTCGGCGTCGCTCGGGAGCCGCTCGCAGGCATACCGGCACCCGAGCTCCTCGGCCAGCCGCCGGACGCGCCGCTCGTACGCCGCCGACGCGTAGTCCTCACCGACGAGCAGGGTTGCGAGGCCGGGTCGAACGCCGGCGGCCTCGAGGCCACGGACACCCTCCTCCACCTCAGCGCGCAGCTCTGCCGCGAGGTGCTCACCGTCTATCCGGATCGCCGACACGCCGACAGAATTTACCGCGTCTTTCCGCCGAACGGAGACGCATACGTCCCTCGCGGACGCATACTCTCGCTTGAGCACCGACCGAAGGATCCCCTTGACGGTATTGACGAGCAGAATCGATCGTTCCTCGGAAGCCTTCGCGGCACGGGCCGCCCAGATGAGCCGGCTCGTCGCCGAATTGCGCGAACGAACCGCCCTCGTCGCGACGGGCGGTGGCGAGAAGGCGATCGAGCGCCACCGCTTGCGCGGGAAGCTGACCGCTCGCGAGCGCATCGACCGGCTCGTCGATCCCGGCACGGCCTTTCTGGAGTTGAACGCGCTCGCGGCGTGGGACGTCTACGACCGACAGGCGCCCGCTGCCGGCATCGTGACCGGCATCGGGGTGATCGAGGGCCGCGCCTGCGTCATCGTCGCGAACGACGCCACCGTCAAGGGTGGCTCGTACTTCCCCCTGACCGTCAAGAAGCACCTTCGAGCGCAGGAGGTGGCAGAGCAGAACAACCTGCCGTGCATCTACCTCGTCGACTCGGGTGGCGCCTTCCTCCCACTCCAGTCGGACGTCTTCCCCGACCGCGACCACTTCGGCCGCATCTTCTACAACCAGGCGCGGATGTCGGCACGGAACATCCCGCAGATCGCCGTCGTGATGGGATCGTGCACCGCCGGTGGCGCGTACGTCCCGGCGATGAGCGACGAGACCGTCATCGTCGAGGGCACCGGCACGATCTTCATCGGCGGCCCGCCGCTCGTGAAGGCCGCGACCGGCGAAGACGTGACGGCCGAGGACCTCGGTGGCGCGACGCTTCACACGCGGCGCTCGGGCGTCGCCGACCACTACGCCGTCTCCGACGAGCACGCGCTCGCCCTTGCGCGCCAGATCGTGCGGCATCTCGGCGATCCCGAGCCCGCGCCCTGGGAGGTTGCGTCTTCCGAGCCGCCCGTCGTCGACCCTGCCGATCTCTACGGCGTGGTGCCGGAGCACTACCGGCACGAGCTCGATCCGCTCGAGGTGATCGCCCGGATCGTCGACGGGAGCCACTTTCACGAGTTCAAGGCGCTCTACGGTGACAGCCTCGTCTGCGGGTTCGCCCGGATCGAGGGGCATCCGGTCGGCATCCTCGCAAATCGCGGCGTCCTCTTCGCCGAGTCGGCGCAGAAGGGTGCCCACTTCATCGAGCTCGCGTGCAAGCGCCGCATCCCGCTCGTGTTCCTGCAGAACATCACCGGCTTCATGGTCGGCAAGGAAGCCGAGGAAGGGGGCATCGCCCGCGACGGCGCCAAGCTCGTCACGGCCGTCGCCTGCGCCGACGTGCCCAAGTTCACCGTCGTTACGGGAGGCTCGTTCGGCGCGGGCAACTATGCGATGTGCGGCCGCGCATACGGGCCGCGGCAGCTCTGGATGTGGCCGAATGCACGTATCTCGGTGATGGGAGGAGAGCAGGCGGCGACGGTGCTCTCGATGGTCGGCGATGCCGACCCCGAGGAGATTCGCACCACCTACGAGCAGGAAGGGTCCCCGTACTTCTCGACTGCGCGGCTCTGGGACGACGGCATCATCGACCCGCTCGACACACGACGCGTCCTCGCGCTCGGTCTGGCGGCAGCCGCGAACGCACCCGTCCCCGACACGACGTTCGGTGTGTTCCGCATGTAGGCAGCCGGCCCCGGATACGTCAGTGTCCTGCCGGCAACGATCCACGGGAAGGAGGACACATGTCCTAGAAGGCACTCGACGCCGAGGAGATGAAGCTCACCTGGGGAACGTTTCGCATGGTGCGCCACGAACTGGGCGGGACTGCCTTCGGCCTCAACCAGATCGACTTCCCACCCTTCAAAGTCGGGCCTGAGCACGACGAGCTACAGTCGGGTCAGGAGGAGATCTACTACTGCGTCTCCGGCTCCGGCACCCTCACGGTCGACGGCGAACCGGTCGAGATGCACCCCGGCCTCTACATCCTCGTCTCGGCCGACGCAAGCGACATCCGGAGGCCGGTGAGGCCGGGATGTCGTTCATCTGCGTCGGCGGCGTGCCGGGAGGCGTCTACGAGCCGTGGGTGCCGTCCGAGGACTGACGACCACCTACGCCGCCGCGGCCCGCTGCGCCGCCTCGGCGACGAGCGTCTCGACGACGGTGCGCAGCTGGCCGCGCAGATCCTCGTCTGGCTCTGACAGCCGATCGGGGGCCTTGCCGAGCGAAAGCTCGGCGTCGACGACTCGCGCTCCCATGATCCCGAGTACCTTGCGCGTCTCTGCATGTGCCCAGACGCCGCCGAACGCGCCCGGACTCGCACCGATGACCGCGACCGGCTTGCCACGGAAGGCGTTCGTCGCCGTCGGCCTCGATCCCCAGTCGAGTGCATTCTTGAGCGTGCCCGGGATCGAGCCGTTGTACTCCGGCGTCGAGATGAGGACCGCATCGGCCTTCAGGACAGCGGATCGGAACCCCGCCACGGGAAGGGAGGCTTCGCCCTCGGTGTCCTCGTCGTACGGCGGGATGTCACGGAGTCCCTCCCAGACGGCGAGCTCGACGCCGTCCGGGAGGCTCTCGGTCGCGAGGCGAAGGAGGGCACGGTTGACCGAGTCCTCCCGCAGGCTGCCGGCAATTCCGAGGATCTGCATCGCTAGCCCTCCTCGTCGAGCACGAGCTCGAGCTCTGCGCGGAGCTTCACGTCGTTCCCGACGGCGAAACCACCGGTCGGAAGCGGCGCGTTCCAGTCGAGGCCGTAGGCCGTCCGGTCGATGACCGTCGACAGCTCGAGACCGAGTCGCGAGCTCCCGTCGAAGGCATGCGTCACGGGACCCGTCACCGTGCCGGTGATCTCCACCGGTCGTGTCGTCCCCTTGAGCGTCAGCTCGCCGTCGATCGTGAGCCTGTCGTCTGCGACCCGGATATCGGTCGAGCTGAACGTGAGCTGCGGGTGTCGCTCGGCATCGAAGAAGTCCGGCGACAGCAGGTGGCCGTTGAGGTTCGGTTCGGAGACGCTGATGGACGTGACGTCGACGGTGCCCCGGATCCCGGTCTCGTCGACCGAGACGTCGAATGTGCCGAACCCGCCGCGGAAGTTCGCGACGACCATGTGCTTGACGGAGAACTCGACGGTCGAGTGGACGGGATCGACCGTCCACGTGCCGGCCGGAAGTGAAGTGCGAATCTCTGAAATCGTGCTCACAGGAATGTTCCTTTCTCGCTACTATTTGATGACTCAACTACCTTAGCGGAGAGATCATTGTCTCGTCAAGTATTGACCACACAAGTTTCTGCACAGAACGTCTTTGCACGACTGCTGCATGCCCACGGCTCGCTGATGCGGTCCGTCGAGGCGCGTCTACGAGCAGAGCACGGCCTCAGCGCGAACGATTTCGAGACCCTGCTTCATCTCTCCGCCGCCGAGGACGGCTCGCTTCGACGGATCGACCTCTCCGAGGAGCTCCGCCTGACTCCGTCGGGCGTCACCCGCCTGCTCGACGGGCTCGAGGAGGCAGGCCTTACCGGGCGCCGCGACTGTCCCTCGGACGCGCGCGTCAGCTACTCCGTGATCACGGATGCCGGTCGCGAGAAGCTCCGGCGTGCGTTTCTCACCCATGCCGCAGTTTGCGAGGAGCTGATCGGATCGCACCTCTCCCCTTCCGAGCTCGACGAGTTGTCCGATCTGCTCGGCCGCCTGCCCGGCGGCGAGGAGTTCGACCCGAGCGCATGCCCGGGCGGCTGACCCGGCTCCCTACAGCGTCGTGATCCAGGCCGCGAGGTCGGGAACCTCGTCCGGCCCGAGGTCACGAAGCGGCGCGCGCACATCCGGGCGGACGGGAACGCCCTGCGCGGCGAGAATGCGCTTCATCGCCGCCTGACGGGGAAACCGCTCCACGGCAGCACGAAGCGCGCCGAGCGCCGCCGCGCCGTCGGCCGTCGGCTCGCGAACGACCGCTGCGACCTTCTCGGGAAAGGCGGCCGCGAGCGCAGAGACGGCGCCGACCGCCCCACCCTCGATCCCCCGGTGGATCAACGCCTCGGGGCCGACGAACACGTCGAGACCGTCGAGCCCGAGGTACGGCTCGAACGCCTCCCAGGGGGCATCGCTGACCTTCATCCCGACGAAGTTCGGTGCCAGCTCCCGTAGCCGGCGCAGGACGTCGAGAGCGACGGCGTAACCGCTCGTCCGGGCGAACTCGTAGACGTAGAACGGCAGCGGCGCGCAGGCGCCGGCCGCCGCCGCGAAATGCGTGAGCTGGGCGGGCTCGTCGAGGACGAAGTACGGCGGCCCGATCACGGCCACCGCCCTGGCGCCCGCCTCGGCAGCGTCCGCAGCGAGTGCAACCGTGTCGGCCGTCGTCTGCGCACCGCAGTGCGCCGCGACGTCGAGCCGGCCGGCGGCGGCATCCACGAAGAGCCGGAGTCCGCGCTTTCGTTCGTCGACGGAGAACAGGACGCCCTCACCGTTCGTGCCGAACGCGAGGACACCGTCGAGCCCCGCACCGACGTAGCGGTCGAGCAGCGGGCCGAACGCCTCCTCGTCGAGAAGTGCGCCTCCGGCACGCAACGGCGTCACCGCAGCGGCAATGGCTCCGTGGAGGACGGCGTCGGTCGGCACAACGGAACTCTAGACTGCCGTGTCATGGGAGCGCTCCGGATCGAGTGGGAAGGCGACGTGCTCCGCGTCACGCTTTCGCGCCCCGAATCGCGGAACGCCTTCGACGCGAGGCTCGTCGAGGAGCTGGCGGAGGCATTCGTCGACGTCGGCAAGGCGCGCGCGGTCGTCGTCGCAGGCGAGGGGAAGAGCTTCTGCGCTGGAGCCGACATCGACTGGATGCGAAGCGCCGCCGAGTTGACGCACGACGAGAACGTGGCGGACGCGAACGCGCTCCGGCGCATGTTCGACGCGATCGATACCTGTCCGGCCCCGGTGATCACGCTGGTCCAGGGCCACGCCTTCGGTGGCGGCGCCGGCCTCGTCGCGACCGCGGACATCGCGATCGCACACGAGCGCGCTGCGTTCGCCTTCTCGGAGGTCAAGCTCGGCATCATCCCGGCCGTGATCTCGCCGTACGCGATCCGGAAGATCGGCGAGAGCGCTGCGCGTCGCTACTTCGTCACCGGCGAGCGGTTCGACGCGACAACCGCGCTCCGGATCGGTCTCGTCCACGAGGTCGCTGAGCGATCTCGCCGCCTCACTCGACGGCATCCTCGAAGAGCTTCGAACCGCCGGCCCGCGTGCGGCGCGCCATGCGAAACGCCTCGTGCTCGATCGACCGGACGGCGCCGAGACCGCGCGCAGGATCGCCGAGCGGCGGACGAGCGCCGAAGGTCAGGAGGGACTTAGGGCCTTTGGTGAGGGACGTACTCCCGGAGCGGCAGGGTTCGCTTCGTGGAGCCCGCCGGCTTCCGAGCCGCCGGCGAGCGCCTAGCCGCGCGGCGGCCGGCGCTGCGGACCCTGGCTCCATAGCGGCGCTCCCGTAGAGTTCCCACATGTCGCGCCGCCGCCCGAACGCACCGTCGGTCTTCAGCGGTATGACGGCGACTGCTCGCGCTCCTCTCGGCCGTCTTCATCGGCAGCGCCGACTTCATCGGTGGCCGCGCCTCCAGGACCGCGAACGGTATCCACGTCGCGACGTTCGTCGCGATCGTCGGGCTCCCACTCACGTTCGTGGTGGCGATCGTCTACGGCGCCGACGAGATCACGCACACCGACCTCGTGTGGTCGGCTGTCGCCGGGGCGACGGTGGCGGCAGGCCTCGGATCGTTCTACGTGGGCATGGGTCGCGGCCTGATCAGCATCGTCGCCCCGGTCGCAGCCGTGACCGGCGCCGTCATCCCGGTCGCGTACGGCTTCGCGCGCGGCGAGAGGCCCGGGACAGTGGCGATCGTCGGGCTGGTGATCGCGTTCGTCGCCGTCGCGATCGTCTCATTGGCACCGTCGGAGCAGCATCCGGAAACGAAGGTCGGCGTCGACCCCGGCGTCATCCTGCTCGCGCTGACGAGCGGCGTGTTCTTCGGAGCGTTCTACATAGCCTTCTCGCGCGTCTCCGAGGACGCCGGCCTCTGGCCCATCACGGTCCAGCGGACCGCGTCCATCGTCGTGCTCGTCCTCCTATCGGTCATCCTCGTGCGCGAGCCGGTGGGGCGCGTCGGGCGGCTTCTCCCCGTCGTGCTCGTGATCGCCGTGCTCGAGGTCGCGGCAACCGTCCCTCTCCTCCTCGCCCTGCAACGGGGGCCGATCGCGATCGCCTCCGTGCTCGCGTCCCTCTACCCGGTGATGACCGTCCTGCTAGCCGCATTCGTGCTCCGCGAGCGACTGTCGCGCGTGCAGCTCGTTGGCGTCGTCTGCGCGCTCTGCTCGGTTGCGCTCGTCTCGTCGGCGTGAGCAGGCGCGACGGCGCATAGAGTCCGGTTGTGACGATCCGTACGCTGCTGGTCGCGAATCGAGGAGAGATCGCCCTCCGCGTCTTCCGCACGTGTCGGCGCCTTGGAATCGGAACGGTGGCAGTCGTGGCGCCCGACGACCGCGGCTCGCTGCACGGCCGGAAGGCCGATACGACGGTCGAGGTCGCGGCGTACCTCGATGCGTCCGAGCACGTTCGGGCTGCTCTCGCGGCAGGCGCGGATGCGATCCACCCCGGCTACGGCTTCCTCGCCGAGAACGCCGCGTTCGCCGACGCCGTCATCGCAGCCGGAATCACCTGGGTCGGGCCGTCTCCCGAAGCCCTTCGCCTCGGCGGTGACAAGCTCGCGGCGAAGCGGATAGCGGCCGAGAACTGTGTGCCCACGGTTCCGACGGGCACAGCGGAGGAGATCGGCTACCCGCTCCTCGTCAAGGCGACGGCGGGAGGTGGTGGACGAGGGATGCGCGTCGTCCGTGGAGCGGACGAGCTGGAGGAAGCACTGGCAGCGGCCGGTCGCGAGGCCGGAGCCGCGTTCGGTGACGGGACGGTGTTCTGCGAGCGCTACCTCGAGCGACCACGGCACGTCGAAGCACAGCTGCTCGGTCACCGTCGCGGCGTCGCGGTGCTCGGAGGTCGCGACTGCTCGATCCAGCGCCGACATCAGAAGCTGATCGAGGAGTCACCGCCACCCGATCTCGAGCCGGAAGCGTGGGCTCAGATCGCCGCGGGTTCCAGAGCGTTTGCAGAGGCGATCGGCTACGAGGGCGCCGGGACCGCAGAGTTCCTCGTCACCGACTCCCGGGTCTACTTTCTCGAGCTCAACGGCCGGATTCAGGTCGAGCACCCCGTCAGCGAAGAGGTGACCGGGCTCGACATCGTTGAGCTCCAGCTCCGTGTCGCGGCGGGCGAGGAGATCGATCTGGATGGCGCGTCCACCGGGCACGCGATCGAGGCGCGGTTGTACGCCGAGGATCCCCTGAAGTTCCTCCCGCAGACGGGGCGAATCGAGCGTCTGGTTCTCCCGGCCGGGATACGCGTCGACGCCGGCGTCGAAGAGGGAGACGAGATCGGGCTCTCGTACGACCCGATGCTGGCGAAGCTTGTCGCGCACGGCTCGGATCGGGCCGACGCGATCGACCGGCTCACGCGCGCGATCGATGAAACCGTCGTCGAGGGAGTCGTCAGCAACCTGCCGTTTCTGCGCTGGGTCGTCCGCCATCCGGCGTTCCGCTCCGGCGCCCTCTCCACCGCGTTCCTGTCCGACTACCCCCCGCTCTCGGCGGCTCCGCTGCGCCCCGCACCTATGGCCTTCGCCTCTCCGTGGCGGCTCAACCAGGACGCGCCTCCGCACGCCGCGCCACCAGACGTGGACGCGCCGGTCCCGGGTGCAGCAGCATCTGGCCACGGCGAGATCACGGCCCCCATGCCCGGGACGGTGCTCGCGGTCGCGGTTGCCGTGGGAGACGAGGTCACCGCGCAGCAGCACCTCGTCGTTCTCGAGGCAATGAAGATGGAGATGCCGGTGCTGGCGCCGTTCGCCGCTACCGTCGTCGCCGTCCACGTCGAGCCCGGTGATCGAGTCGGGGCAGGCTCGCCCCTCGTCGAGCTCGGCTAGATCGCCAGGTCGCCGCCCTGGATCGTCCGCAGCAGACGCCGGACGGCGACGTTGACGAGCCACATCACGATTACCGCGCCGACGTACGTCCAGAATCCGTCGATGCTGAAATCGGGCACGACCCAGACAGTGAACGCGAGGATCGCGACGTTGACGAAGAAGTACGCGAGCCCGAACGTGAGGATGATGAGCGGGATCGCGATGAACGTCAGCAGCGGTTTCAGGAAGATGTTCGCGAGGCCAAACACAGCTCCCGCGAGCAACAGGGGACCCCAGCGGTCGATCGTGAGCCCGGAGAAGACCCAGTCGGCAACGATGAGGGCGAGGACGTTCGCCCCCCACGTGATGAGTAGACGGACAGCGAGATCCACTGGTGCTCTCCGGGCCTCCTAGAACAGCTTCTGCAGCTTCAGCGCGGCGCCCATGTCGCCTGCGATCTTCAGCTTGCCGGTCATGTATGCCGTCGTCGGATTGGCCTCACCGCGTGAGATCTTCAGCAGCGTCTCCTCGCTCGCGGAGATCGTGCAGTCGGCGTTGTGCTCGCCTTCGGCGACGGAGACGACACCGTCCGTGACGGTAACCGTCCAGACGCCGATCTCGGCGATGTCAAACGCAAAGCTGTTGTTCATCCCGACCGTCTTCGCGGGATCGACTTTCGAAGGAAGCGCCTCGAAGAACTCTTGCACGGTCATTGGATCTCCTTGTCGAGCGTCAGGGCAGGGCTCACCGGTCGGTCGGGCAGAGCGTATGCAGCGGAGGAGCCGGTCGCAACTCGTCCCTTGCCCCCGGGGCCGGAAGGAAGAAGCAGAGGGCGACGCCGAGAAGAGGTGCGAACGCGCAGCAGATGAGCGCAGCCTCGAGGCTGACGGCGTCCGCCACTCCCCCGAGCGCCACGGCGGCCAACCCACCGAGACCCATCGCGAGCCCGATCGAGAGCCCGGACGCCATCCCGACATGCCGAGGCAGGTACATCTGGCTCAACACCATCGTGAGACCGAACGTGCCGACGACGCAGATGCCGACCACCATCAGAGCCGCGGCGCCCACCACGCCTCCGACGAGGACGAAGACGAGAATCATCGGAGTCAGGATCGCCTGGGCGATCAGAAGAGTGCGCCTCAGGCCGAACCGATCTGCAATCGGGCCGAGGAGCAGCGTGCCGAGCGCGCCGGAGAGCAACATGAGCGACAGCAGCCGGTTGCCGTCCCCGGCGGAGTTGCCGAGCGAGACGACCCACAGCGGCACGAACGTCAACAGTCCGAACCAGGCAACGCTACGGAGCCCGATCACGCCACCGAGGATGACCATCGCGCGAACGTCGTCCCGTCCCTCGAACGCGGCCTCGCCCGTCCGCGGAGGAGGCTGGAGGCGCGAGAGGTACGGCAGCACGGCGAAAACGGCGAAGGCCCCGAGAACCACCGGGATCGCGGCCAGCAAGCCTCCCGCACCGAGACCGAGCCAGAGGACGAGCGGCGTCACGATGATCGGGCCGAGCGCGTACCCCGTGTTCCCCCCGATGTTGAAGAGCGACATGCCGCTCGCCCGCCTGTGGCCGCTCGCGAAGATCGCAAACTTGGCGCCCTCGGGGTGGAACGCGGCGATGCCGAGCCCGGACATGAACACGACGGCGACGAGGACCGCATAGTTCGGCGCGATCGCCGAGAGGCCGAGGCCGATCCCGGCGACGCCGACACCCGTCGGCAGGAGCCACAGGGCGCCTCGCCGGTCCGACCAGAGCCCGAAAAGTGGCTGGGTGAACGACGATGATGCGAGAGCCGCAAGCATCACCACCGCGGTGAATGTGTAGTTGAGACCGAACTTCGTGGCGAAGAACGGGAGCAACGCGGGCACGCTGCCGGAGGCGAAGTCGGTGGCGAGATGCCCCCCGGAGAGCGCCGTCATGCCCCTGCGATCGATCGACACGCTCATGCACCTAGTGTAGGCACGAGCAGCGCCCGGACAGATAGCGTGCCGCGATGGCCGTCATCGAAGCAGAAGGTCTCGTCAAGATCTACCACTCACGAAAGAGCGAGGTGCGCGCGCTCGACGGTGTCGACCTCGAGGTGCAGGAGGGCACCGTGCTCGGCCTGCTCGGCCCGAATGGTGCAGGGAAGACGACGACGGTGCGCGTTCTCGCGACCCTCCTGCGCGCCGATGCGGGGCGGGCCACGGTGGCCGGGCTGGACGTCGTGCGCGACGCACAGGCCGTGCGTCGCCTCATCGGCCTTTCCGGGCAGTACGCAGCTGTCGACGAGAACCTGACCGGGCGCGAGAACCTCTGGATGTTCGGGACGGCTATACCAGCTGGACTCGGCCGAATCGAAGCTCCGAGCGGCCGAGCTCCTGCAGCGCTTCGACCTCGAGCAGGCGGCCGATCGGGTCGCAAAGACCTACTCCGGCGGCATGCGCCGGCGTCTCGATCTCGCCGCATCGCTGATCGGACGCCCGAAGCTCCTCTTCCTCGACGAGCCGACGACCGGACTGGATCCGCGGAGTCGCCTGGGCATGTGGGACGTCATCCGGACGCAGGTCAGGGAGGGGGCGACGCTCCTCCTGACGACGCAGTACCTCGAAGAGGCGGACGCGCTCGCCGATCAGATTGCGGTCGTGGACGCCGGCAAGATCATCGCGCGGGGAACCGCCGACGAGCTGAAGACCCAGGTCGGCGGCGAGCGCATCGAGATCGTCGTCCACGACCAGGCCGTCCTTGCCCGTGCCGCCGACCTGCTGGCCCCGGATGGGACGGCCTCGATCGACGAGCACGCTAGGCGGCTGACGATCGCCGCGGAGGGAGGAGCCCAACAGCTCGTGGAGGTCGTGCTCCGTCTCGGCGAGGCCGAGATCCGAATCGACGACGTCGGACTGCGTCGACCGACCCTCGACGACGTCTTCCTGGCTCTCACGGGGCACGCCGCCGAGGCCGATCCGAGCAGCGAGAACGACGTCGCCGCCGTGGGAGGGCCGACTCGGTGACCAGTCTGCGGATCGCCGTCGCCGACGGCCTCGTGATCAGCTGGCGGAACCTGAAGCGGGTTCCACGAATCCCCGAGCTCGCGATCTTCGCGATCCTCCAGTCGATCATGTTCGTGCTGCTGTTCGCGTTCGTATTCGGCGGCGCGATTCCGCTTCCGGGCGGCGGTTCCTATCGCGAGTTCATGATGCCCGGCATCTTCGTCCAGACCCTTGCCTTCGCGTCGATCACGACGGCCGTCTCCGTCGCAGACGACATGACGAAAGGCCTGATCGACCGGTTTCGCTCGCTGCCCATGGCCCGCTCGGCGGTGCTGAGCGGCCGCACCTTCGCCGACATCATCTACAACGCGGGACTCCTCGTCGTCCTGATGGTGACGGGGCTCGTGATCGGATGGCGTGTGAACGGCAGCGCCGCGGACTTCATCTACGGCGTGCTCCTGCTGCTCTTCTTCACGTACGCCATGGCCTGGATCGGGGTCTTTCTGGGGCTCGCGGTTCCCACGGTCGAGGTCGCTCAGCAACTCGGCTTTCTCGTCATCTTCCCGGTCACGTTCCTCTCGAACGCCTTCGTCCCGACGCCGACCCTGCCCGCGGCGTTGCAGCCGATCGCGGAATGGAACCCCGTCAGCGCCCTGACGGGTGCGACGCGGGAGCTCTTCGGCAACCCGAACCCGTTCGTCTCGAACTCGTTCCCCGGTGAGCATCCCATCTTCATGTCGATCGCGTGGACGCTCCTGCTGCTGGCCATCTTCGTCCCTCTCGCGATCCGCAAGTACCGCGCGATCGATCGCTAGCGGCCCGGGTGTTCGCCGGCGGGGTACGATCGCTCCGGCGTGACCTTTGACCTTCCCTCCGTCCACGGACGACGGGAGTTCCGACTGACCGTCGCGGGACCTCCGGGACCTCCGGGAGCGCCGTGAGGCGCTTCCTCGCCGTGGTCGCAGCCGCTGCCCTCCTCCTATCGGCCACGGCCGGAGCCCACGTCACGATCTCACCTCCGTTCGTCGAGGCCGGCGTCGAGACGGTCATCTCGCTGTCGGTGCCGAACGAGCGTCCGCCCCACGCCACGGTCGCCGTGGCGGTTGACGTCCCGCCGGCATTGCCATCGTCGATGCCGGCGCTCCCGCCGGCTGGACCGCGCAGGTCGACGGATCGACGGTGACCTGGTCGGGAGGACGGATCGAGTCGCGTGACGAGCTCGTCCTCCCTCTGCGTGTCCTGGCGCGAACCCGTGCCGGCACGACATCGCTCGTCGCCCGTCAGACCTACGACGACGGGGCGTCCGTCCGCTGGGCCGCCGACCTCAACGTGCTTCCGGCAACGGGGTCGGCCGCCCCCGGTGAGAGACCCTGGGCGGCGATCGCCGCCGCGATCGTCGGGGTCGTCGTCATCGCGGGAAGCCTGCTCGCGATCCGCGTGCTCCGCCGGGACCACTTCAAGTGAGATAGCGAGACAGGGTGCTACGGTCGCAAGCGTGATCTTCCACCAGTTCCTGAACGACGACCTGGGCTGCGCGTGCTACCTGATCGGGGATGAGGACTCCGGGGTAGCCGTCGTCGTCGATCCTCCCTTCGCGATCGAGCCCGTCGTTGCCGAGGCCGAACAGCGCGGACTGCGCATCGTCCGCACGATCGAAACGCACACGCACGCGGACCACGTGTCGGGGCATGGGCGCCTGGCGATCGAATACGGCATCCCTGCCAGCATCCACGGCGATGCGGGGGTCGACTACCCGCACGACCCGATGCAGGACGGTGACGAGATCGACGTCGGGGCGGTGACGATCGGCGTGATCCACTCGCCGGGACATCGACCCGAGCACTGCTGCCTGACCGTCGTGGACACCTCCCGCGGGAGACGACCCGTGGCTCGTCCTCACCGGCGACTCGCTCTTCGTCGGCGACGTCGCACGACCCGATCTGGCGGTCGCTGCCGACGAGGGCGCCGAGGGCCTCTTCCACTCGCTCCATCGCCTTCTCGAGCTGGACGACGGTGTCGAGGTGTTTCCCGGCCATATCGCCGGCTCTCTGTGCGGAAGGTCGATGAGCTCCAAGCCGTCCACCACCATCGGATTCGAGCGGCGGTTCAACCGTGCGCTGCAGATCGTCGACAAGGATGCGTTCGTCGCCGACACGGCCGCGGTGAGCGCACCGAAGCCGCCCAACCTGGCTCGGATCGTCGAGGTGAATCGAGGCCCGTTCCTCGGCGCCCGGGCGCCGGTCGACGAGCTCGCGGCCCCACCCGAGGGCGTCCAGCTTCTCGACGTTCGCGATGTCGACGCACATCTCGCGGGACATCGGCCCGGGGCCATCTCCGTTCCGGTGAGCGGCAACGGATTCTCCACCAAGGCGGGCTTCGTTCTCGACGCGGCACAACCGGTTTGCGTCATTGCAGCGAGCGCGGACGAGGCGCGGCGCGCGATCCGCGGCCTCCAGTCGGTCGCGTTCTTCGATGTTGCCGGTTACGTCCTGGGCGGCGGCGACGAGCTCACGGTCGCCGTCACGATGGAGGAGCTCGACGATCTCATGGCACAGGGCGCGACCGTGATCGACGTTCGCGAGGATGAGGATCGTGGCACCGTGTCCATCCCCGGCAGCCGGCACATCCCGTACCGACTCGTGGCGAATAATTGCTCCGACCTGCCCTCGGACCGGCCCGTCGTCACCATCTGTGACACCGGCCCGCGCGCCGTGATCGCCGCCAGCATCCTGCGCGCTCGTGGGTACGACGCACGCCCGATCGTAGACGGCGGAATGTCGACGTGGCCCTCCGGCGGCGGCGAGACCGTCGGGCTCGGCCACTCCGGCGCGAGCTAGCGGAGGGGACGGCCGGCGGTCAGGACTCGCGGTCGACCATGACCGCGGCGACGATCGCGTCGACCGCCGTCAGCGGGTCGATCGTCCTCTCCTGCACGCCGACGAGGAGCGCCTCCAGCGCCGGATCCCGGGCGAGGCGATCCTCGATCCGTGTGCGCGCCCGCGCGGCCGCTGCGGACACGACCCCGGCAGCCAGATTCTGCCGCCGCCGCCCTTCGAGCTCGCCCGTCCCGGCGAGGGCATCGCGCATGCCGGTGAGCGTCGTCCAGAGCATGTCGACACCTTCCTCACGCATTGCCTCGGTGAGCACGATCTCGGGCTGCCTCTCCGCGTCGGGGCTCAAAGCGATCACCGTGCGAATGTCATTCAGCAGCGATTTCGCGCCCGGCTGATCCATCTTGTTGATGGCGATCACATCCGGAATCTCCATGATCCCGGCCTTCAGCGCCTGCACCGAGTCGCCGGAGCCCGGCATCAGCACGAGTACCACCTCGTCGGCGATCCCCATCACCTCGACCTCGCTCTGACCGGTGCCGACGGTCTCGAGGAAGATGACGTCCCGGCCGCTCGCATCCAGCAGCAGAAGGCTCTGGAGCGTGGCCTCGGAGAGCCCTCCGAGATGGCCACGAGTGCCCATGGAGCGGATGAATACGCCGGGATCGAGAAAGTGATCGACGAGCCGGATTCGGTCGCCAAGGAGCGCGCCCTGGGTGAACGGGCTCGAGGGATCCACCGAGATCACGCCCACGGTGAGCCCGAGGGCGCGTACATGACGCACGAGCGCGGCGATCAGCGATGACTTTCCCACCCCGGGCGGTCCGGTGATCCCGACCGAGAACGCGGATCCGGTCGCCGAGTAGACGTCCGAGACGACGGCGGAGGCTCCGGGGTCACGATTCTCGACGAGCGTGATCGCCCGGGCGAGCGCCCGGTGGTCGCCGGCCCGGATGCCCGCGACGAGTTCCTCGTGCGTCCATGGATGCCGCGCCATCCCGGCAACTCTACGGGACGGGCAGGTCCGTTTCGGACAGCAGACGCCGTTCTGCCGAGGTTGTAGGCTCGTTCGGGATGCTGGGTCAGTTCACGGCGCAATTCGCGATCATCGGGATGCCGGAGCATCGCTCGTTCCGCAAGCTCTTCATCGCGCGCCTGATCTCCGCCCTCGGGACGTGGACGGCGTTTTTCGCGGTTCGCATTGCGCTCTACAACCAGACCGACTCGGCGTGGTGGGTGAGCGTGCTCCTTTTTGCCGAGCTCGTCCCAGGCGTCATCCTCGGGATCGCCGTCGGACCACTGATCGACAAGTGGCCGCGTAAACGGATGATGGTCCTTTCCGACCTCGGCGGGGCCTTGTGCTTCGGCGTCCTCCCGTTCGTCAACTCGCCTGCCGGCATTGTTGCTGTCTCGGCCGTGGCGGGGTTCGCCGCAGCGTTCTTCCGTCCAGCGTGCTATGCGTCGATCCCGAATCTCGTCCGCGAGGAGTCCGTCGTCGCGGCGAACGCGCTCGTTCAGGGCGCCGAGAACCTCTCGACACTCCTCGGGCCAGTGATCGCCGGTGTCGGCATCGTTCTGCTCGGGCCGGACAGGGTCTATGCACTGAACGCCGTGAGCTTCCTGCTCTCGGCCTTTCTCCTCGTCAGGATCGGGCAGGAGTTCCAGTCGAGCGCGCTCGCGCGGATCGGTCGCGCCCACTGGCGCGAGGTCAAGGCCGGGCTCTCACTCGTCCGCAACGACCATCATCTCTCGTCCCTGTTCCTGATCTGGAGCTGGGCGACGCTCGCGTACACCGGCGTCAACGTCGCCGAGATCGTGCTCACGACCGACGCGTACGGTGCGGGCAACGTCGGCTTCGGGATCTTCGTCGCCTTCTCGGCCGCCGGCATCCTGCTCGGGAACGTGGCCGCGTTCTGGTTCATCCAGCGGCTCACCGTCTATGGCGGCTATCGCGCCTCGTTCCTCGTCACGGCTGCGGGGGTGGCGATCTGCGCCGTCAGCCCGAACCTCGCCATCGGTTGCGTCGGAGCGTTGATCTTCGGCGTCGGCAACGGCATCGGCCTCGTCTGCAACGTGACACTGATCCAGCAAGTCGTGTCGGATGACCGACGCGGGCAGATCTTCGCCGTGCTCGGGAGTCTCGTGCAGATGTTCACGCTGATCGGCACGCTCGCGGCCGGACCGATCACGGTGGCGGTCGGGCCGCGACTGATGTGGGGCATCAGCGCCGCGCTGCTGCTGATCGGCTACCTCAACGCCGTCCTCGTCTCCGCTCTCCGCCGCTCACGGGGCACAGCGCTTCCCGCGGCTCCCGTCGACATGATGCCGCTCGAGGTCGGCAGCGAGGTGCCTGGCACGGGATTCTCCCGGATTGCGAACCTTCTCGACGAGGTGGAGCGAACGCGGCAGCAGGAGGCAACGGCAGATCCGAGCCGCCGCCTTGGGCGCAGGGTGAGTCCGAGGAGGTCGCCGCCGCCGTGACCCCGGCGCGAGGTCGTCAGCCGGTGGTGCGGCCGGACACCGTCAGCTGGTTCTCCGCGTGACGGATGCGCTGCTCGAGCTGCCAGCGATCGCCGGTCGACTGACCGGCCTCGATCTTCTCGAGCTCGGCCCTGGCGGCCTCGAGCTGCGCCGTTGCCCGAGCGTCGTCGATCTCCTTGACGTTGACCGCATCGTCGACGAGCGCAAGCGCGCGGTCGGTCTCGACCTTGAAGAAGCCCGGACCGGTCGCAAACTCGAGCACCTCGTTACCGCCGAGGTGGACGCGGGTCGAACCGGCCTTCAACGTCGCGACAAGCGGCGCGTGACGCGCGAGCACACCGATCTCGCCGGCCTGACCGGGCACGATCAGCATCTCGGCCTCACCCTGGTAGATCGGGCCGTCGGGTGTGACGACGGAGACGTCGAACTTGGGGTGCGCGTCAGCCATCCGAGGGCGCTAGGCCGCGACCTGCTCGAGCTGACGCGCCTTCTCGATGGCGTCCTCGATGGGGCCGACCATGTAGAACGCGGCCTCGGGGAGGTCGTCGTGAAGACCTTCGATGATCTCCCTGAAGCCCTTGATCGTGTCCTCGAGCTTCACGTACTTCCCCGGCGTGCCGGTGAACTGCTCGGCCACGAAGTTGGGCTGCGACAGGAAACGCTCGATCTTGCGGGCACGCGCGACGACGAGCTTGTCCTCGTCGGTAAGCTCGTCCATGCCGAGGATCGCGATGATGTCCTGGAGGTCCTTGTAGCGCTGCAGGATCTGCTGCACTGCCGTCGCCGTCGCGAGGTGCTCGTCCGAGACGACTCCGGGCGCAAGCGCACGCGACGTCGAGCCCAGTGGATCGACGGCCGGGTAGATCCCCTTCTCGACGATCGCACGGTCGAGCACGGTGGTCGCATCGAGATGGGCGAACGTGGCGGCGGGTGCAGGGTCGGTGAGGTCGTCTGCGGGGACGTACACGGCCTGCACGGAGGTCACCGAACCGGTGCGCGTCGACGTGATGCGCTCCTGCAGCTGCCCCATCTCGGTTGCGAGGGTCGGCTGGTAGCCGACGGCGCTCGGCATACGACCGAGCAACGCCGACACCTCGGAGCCTGCCTGCACGAAGCGGAAGATGTTGTCGATGAACAGGAGGACGTCCTGACCCTGCTCGCGGAAGTACTCGGCCATCGTGAGGCCCGAGAGCGCGACACGGAGGCGGGCACCGGGCGGCTCGTTCATCTGCCCGTAGACGAGCGCCACCTTGTCGAGGACCCCGGACTCCTCCATCTCGAGGTAGAGATCGTTGCCCTCACGCGTGCGCTCGCCGACACCGGCGAATACGGAGACCCCGGCTATGGGCATTCGCGACGTTGTGGATCAGCTCCATGATCGTCACCGTCTTGCCGACACCGGCGCCACCGAAGAGCCCGACCTTGCCGCCCTTGATGTACGGGGCGATCAGGTCGATGACCTTGATCCCCGTCTCGAACACCTCGACGGACGGCGCGAGCTCACGGAAGGCCGGAGGCTCGCGATGGATCGACCACCGCTCGACGTCGGGCGACGCAGGCTTCTCGTCGACCGGCTGGCCGAGGACGTTCCAGATGCGCCCGAGCGTGGTGTCGCCCACGGGTACCGAAATCGGTGCGCCCGTGTCGACGACCTCCGTACCACGCGCAAGACCGTCGGTGGAGTCCATGGCGACTGCGCGGACGCGGTCGTCGCCGAGGTGCTGCTGGACCTCCGCAACGAGGGTCGAAACCGAACCGTCCGGGCGGACGATCTCGACCTCGACGGCGTGGAGGATCTGAGGGAGACGGTCGGGGAAGACCGCGTCGACCACGACGCCCTTGATCTCGATGATCTGGCCGACGTTCTTCGACCCGTTCGTGCTCGCCTGCTCAGACATTGTTCTCCCTGGGGGCAATCGGTGGCATTGAAGGAAGTGACGCCCTCAAGTGGCGCCTGAACGGGAGTCTAGCGAAGCGCGAGAGGCGACCTGGAGACGAACCGGCCTCGGATCGACCCTCTCCGAGCATCGCCTCGACACGCGCGGCGTGATCGAGCCGTCAGACGTGAGACGTAACGAAATTCGGGGTGATCATGCCGTCACCCTCGGCCGTTCCGCGGGGCGCGAGCCGCTACCCAACGGACGGGACCGGCGGACTTCCGATCGGCGCGAAATAGTCCACGAGCCACTTCTGATTCTCCCCCTCGCCGACAGACTTCAGGCCGACGTAGAACGCGGTCGGGTTGAGTCCCGACCCCTTCTTGGGCGTGAGAAGCACCTCGAGCACGATACGGCCGGGAGAGATCTCGTTCACCCCGAAACCCGTCTTGTCGGCGCCGAGCGCCGGGAAGAACTGCACCGGAATGTTGCCCGTGAGCCATTCCGCGCGGGTGCACGCACACTGCGCCTTGAGCTCCGGGTGGATGATCGTCCAAGCCTTGGCGAGGTCGTTGCGCGCAACGGCTCCGTTGATGAATACGGCAGCCGTCTCTCGGGCGGCTGCGGGCACGTCTGCGACGTTCGGCTTCGTCTCCTCCGGGAGCTCGCCGAACTCGTCGACCGTCTCCCCACCGGCCGTGCCCACGGCAGCCGACGGCGCGTTGCCGTCGCCACTGAGCCACACCGTTCCGACGGCCGCGACACCGGCGATCAGGACGAGAACGGACACCCACGTCAGGGCGCGCACGAATCCAGGGGACTGAAGTCGATCCTTCATCTCAGCGAGAAAGGGTAGACGACCGCGACGACCCGGGCGTTAGCGGATCATCACGCTCGTGTTAAGAACCGCGTTGCCAGAAGCGGTCAGAGCGTGCGCCGGCGCAGGAGGAGGAGCAGCGGAAGCACGATCACCGCCGCGATCGGTGGTGCGAGCTCGACGGGACGAAGCTCCCGACCCTGCTCCACCAGCGGCCCGTTCGGATGCGAATCGGCGGACGACGTCCTGAACTTCTCGCTGCTGCCCTTCGACGAAGACCGAGCCGTCGACTGCAGCCGGCCGTTCTACGAAGCGAGCGGAGTGCCGTCGGGTCGGGCCGGTAGGCGGGGTCGGCACGGCCGTCGGCTGTCATGACGCGCTCGTCTCCACGCCAGACGTGAACGAAGATCGTCCGCACCCTCGCGTCGACGAGCCTCGTCCGCAGAGTCTCGTAGTCGACCGGCAACGTCTCCCCATCGGTGAGGACGACCACGAGGCGCCGCGTGGTCAACGAATCGAAGTAGGCAGCCCGGCCGAGATCACCCAGCGCGTTGAGAGAGGTTGCCCTCCGGGTTCGGCGGTCGGGCGGTGGGCGTTCGATCCCGATCGACCGGTTGATGACGCTGACGAACGCGTTGCCGCTCAGCGTCGGAAACAGATGCGGAAGAACACGATCGGTGAGCGAGACCACGCCCACTCGCACATCGGGTATCTCCGCGCGAAGCTGCTTCGCGAACGTCTGCGCTCGCTCGAGGCGGTTCGGCTCGGAGGGAGCGCGCTGCGCGAGCATCGAGCGTGTGATGTCGAGGACGACGTACACCTCGACGCCGTCTCGTCCCTCGAGGCGTGCCGAGCTCGAGACCACCGGTTGCGCGCAGGCGAGAGCGACGAGCACGCTCACGGTGACGAGAAGCGTGATGTCGACCGCCGTGCTGCTACGCCGCGGCAGAGCCAGCCCCAGGTGCTCGTCGACCTCGCGGGACCGCCGCACCGTCGACAGCAGCGCGAGCACTGCAACACCGCCGATCAGGCCGACAACGGCTCCGAGAGGCGTGAGGAACGAGAGCGCCACGGCCGGTGCCATCTCCCGTCAGAAGCCCGTGCCGGTCGAGGCCGCGCCGGCGCCCGGAGAGGGTAGCGGCGCGCGGCCCTGGCCGCCGCCCCCTGGATCCGCACCACCGCGGCGGAGCAGCTTGAGCGCGAGCTCGAGGTTGTAGACCGCGTCGGCGTTCGTCGGATCGAAGGCAACGGCCTTCTGGAACTGCTCGATCGCCCGGCGCACGAACACCTGGCGCTGCGTCGTCGTGTTCCGAGCCTCCTCGAGCAGGAGGGCGCCACGCATGTTCAGCGCGACGGCACGCCGTGCGGGGCTCGGGTCGGTCTCTCCGAGCCGGGCGAGAGCACGCTCCGCCCCACTGCGCCGCGTCACGTCACCGAATTCGCGAAGGGGAGCTCGTGGCTTGCTCAACCAGAAGCGCTGTACGGCAGCCCGGAACTCGAGGTCGTCTTCGATTCCGAGGAAAGCACGTGAGACGCCCCGGGGAAGAATCGTGTCCGCGTTCCAGCTCACCCCGGTGTCGAGACCGGTCGTGAACGCGGCATCAGCTGCCTCGACGCGATCCTGGGTGCGGAGAAGGTCGACAGCCAACGCAACCGCAAACGCCGCGGTCAGGAGCAGAAGGACGACCCCGACCGCGGCACCGACCGAGCGCACCGTGTCTCGACGCGTCATCTCGGAGCTCCCCACACGAGGCGGCCGCACCAGCGCTCGTTCGCAGCAAGCAGCAAAAGCAGGGCGATGCCGACCGCTGCCAGCGCCCACGGGAACGCGCCGACGAGGCTCTGGCGCTCCTGCACGTCCGTGTTGCGGAGGAGCTCGGGCCGTGCGACGAGTGCGTCGTTCCCCACGAGCTGGGTGAAGAGCGCCCGGTCCTCCGGGCCGGGGAAGAGCGGAACGACCTTCAGGTCGATCCCGGCACGCTCGTATCTCGAGATCTCCTCGGTCAGATCGGAGGTGTCGAAGCCCGAATTGTCGAGGTCGCTGAGAAGCAGGACGGAGAGCCTCGTGTTGCCCTCACGCTCGATCACGTGGCGCGCCTCGACGAGCCCGGTCGAGATCCGCGTTCCTCCTCTGAACGTCAGCGACCAGGGGCTCTCGCGGGGGCGCCCAGTCGGGGTGTTCGGAACGGTGCGACCACCCCGCGTGCGCCGGAAGTTGTCACGCGAGACGGGCGGGCCGGTTCGGAAGAACGGGAGCAGCGGCTTCAGCTCGGCACTCCGTGTGTCGGGTGGGAGCATCTCATAGGCGCTGTCGGAGAAGACGACGAGACCGATGCGGCCCTCGGTCTCCGCGAGCGCCTGCAGCACCCTCTGGGCGCGCTGGGCCTTCTGGACGTCGACGCTCGTCGAGAGGTCGAGCACCACGATCCCACCGCTCCCCGTGGCGAAGTACGTCGTCGGAAGGGACTCGAGCGACCGGGCGAGAACGAATGCGAGTGCGAGCAGGGCGAGTGCGCCGAAGCCGAGGCCGAGGCGGAGGAGCCTTGTCCTACGGAAGGCACTCCCGAGCTCGGCGGTCGCCGAGGTCGGTAGCCCTGGCGTTCGCAGCCGGGAATCGAAGACGCTCATGCAGCCCCACCGATGGCAGGCTGGACGCCGGCGCTGACCGCCAAGCGAGCAACCTCATCGGCGCCCGAAGGAGCGGGTGACCAGGCGAGCGCTCTCGCCTCGACCGCGAGGTCCGCTCGGCCGATGGATCCAAGTTCACGGGCGACGCGCTCGAGCGCACGACGACGGTCGGGCGGGTCAGGCCCCTCGGCCTGCATCGCGACGTCGAACGCCTGCTCGAGCGGCGTCCTCACTGCTGCAGCGTCGAGCTCGTCGGTGTCTGCGGCCGCTGCCGGCCACCACAGATGTCGTGCGATCACGACCGCTATGGCGACACAGACGAGCGCAACCACGAGCAGAGCGATCGCCGCGCCGAGCGCACCCACGCGGTAGGAGGCGGGCACGAGCGTCGTCGAATCGGAGCGCCACCTGATCTCCTCGACATCTGCGTCGGCGACGCGGCTTGCAACCTCGAGCAGCGGCCAGTCGAACGCCTCGAACGCGTTGCCCCGGCGATCCTTGAACTCGTATCGGACGCGACCACTCGGGAAAGTCGCTGACCCCCCGAGCCTCCGCTGCATCGCACCCTTCCTTGAGGCAGACGAGCCTGTACTCGTACCTGATCCGGCCGAGGTCGCCGAACTGCTCGCGCGTCACCTTCGGCGGCGAGAGCGCCTCGTACGGGCCGAAGTCCGGCTGCAGGCGGATGCTCGCGAGGTCGATCTCGCGTGTGTCGATGAGCACGTCCGCTCGTGCGCCCACCGCATCACCGAACGCGTGCACGGTAGGACTGATCGAGGTCTTCACTGCCACGAGCTCCGCAGGCCTCGCCGTCCCCTTCTCCCCGTCGCGCGCGAGCCAGAGCTGGCCGACCCCGAGGCCCACGATGAGCGCTGCGGCGGCAGCGACCGCGACAACGGCTGCGCGTCTCATCGACCGAGTCTTCCGGCGCCTTCGCGCTCGGCCGCCCACCGAACGAACGCATCGACGATACGGCCCGGGTCGACCGACGACAGGAGAACGGGCTCGATACCGAGCGAGCGCATTCCGCCCGCGAGCTCTGCGAGCCTCTCCTCGTGGCGGATTCGCCACGCCTTCGATTCGCCGCGGCGGAGTCGCACGATGCGGAGGCGGCCGCTGTCATCGACGAGAGGCATCCCGATTCCGTCGACGTCGGGGAAGCTCTGCTCCCAGATCGGGTCCTGGACAATGACCGGGACGACGTCCCAGCCGCGGTCGAGGGCTCGCTCCCATGTCTCGAGAGCGGGCGGCGCGATGAAGTCCGAGACGACGAAGACGAAGCTGGCCGCGGGCACCGCACGGCGATGGGTCGCGAGAAACTCGAGCGCGCTGCCGACCGCCCCCGACGCGCGCGCCGCCTCCGGCACGGCGTGATCGACGACCGCGCCTTCGCCACGTGCGCTCGCCGGTGGGGACCATCCCACGACGTCATCCCCGGTGCCGAACTCCAGCCGACCGACGAACCCACGCGCTTCGGCGACGCTCTCCTCGACGAGCGCGGCGGCGGCACGCGCCGCGTCGCTCTTCTGCAGCCAGGGAATCCTGGGTGGGCAGAGACCCATCGCCGGGCGACGGTCGACGGCCACGATCGCCCGCGGCGCCTCATCGGCGAAATACTCGCGAACGACGAACTCGTCGCTGTTGCGCGCAGAGGAGAGGCGAGCCGAGGCGCCCCAGTCGATCCTGTCGGGATTGTCACCTGCTCGATACGGGCGCGAGGCGGCAATGTCCGAGCCGGTTCCCCGTCGGGCGCCGTGCATCGCTCCGAAGGCCAGTCCCACGAGTCGCCTCCGCGACACGAGCGGGAACGTCAGCCCCTGCGCGCTCAAGGCCCGTCGGCGGTCGGCGCCGCCGCGTCGAGGACGAGCGACGGCGGAGGCGCGATCGCCATGCACTCGCGCTCGAATGCGGCCAGCGAGGCCGCCATGCCGATCTGCCGTGCCTCGGCGAACTTTGACGGAGTGAAGACGACGCGATGCCCGAGGACCGGGAGAAAAAGAAGCTCGACGTCCGTCGGCACGACGTAGTCACGCCCGTGCACGAGCGCCCATCCCCGCACCGCGCGCTCGAGCGCGAGGCTCCCTCGCACGGATGCACCGACTGCAGTTGCCGCAACCTCGCGCGTCGCCCGGACGAGGTCGACGATCCAGCGACCGATCAACGGATCGACGTAGACGCCCGTCGCCGCGCGCTGAAGCCCCACGATCTCCGGGATCCCGGCGACCGCGCCCAGCGTCTCGAGCGGGTGCTCTACTCGCTGGTCGTCGATCACGCTCAGCTCCTCCTCCGCCGTCGGGTAGCCGAGCGATGTCCGCAGGAAGAAGCGGTCGAGCTGAGCCTCGGGCAACGGGAACGTGCCCTCGTACTCGATCGGGTTCTCCGTGGCGAGGAGCAGGAACGGCTGCGGCACGACGCGGGTAACCCCGTCGACCGTGACCTGCCGCTCGGCCATCGCCTCGAGCAGTGCGGACTGCGTCTTCGGCATGGCACGATTGATCTCGTCGACGAGCACGATGTTGGCGAAGATCGGGCCTTCACGGAAGACGAAGTCTCTCGTGCGCTGGTCATAGACTGCGAGCCCGGTGACGTCGGTCGGCTGCAAGTCGGGCGTGCATTGGATCCGCGTTCCGACAGCACCGTCGATCGACTGCGAGACGGCGCGGGCCAGGACGGTCTTGGCCGTTCCCGGAACGTCCTCGAAGAGCACGTGTCCGTTGCACGCGAGTGCCGTCAGAACGAGCCGGATCTCCTCGCGCTTCCCCTGGACGACGGTTTCGATGTTCGCGAGCAGCCGGTCGGCGATCTCGATCGCTGCGTCGAGGTCGAGCGCGGGAGGCTGTTCGGAACGGATCGCCATGGGCCCGAGTGTAGACAGGCGATGACCCACTCGCCCCTGCGCTGCAGCGTGTCGCCTACGTCCCGTCGACCGGGAGTGGCGGCTTGAGGATGGTCACCGAAGCTCCGTCGCCGGTGCCGGGAGCACGAGCCCCGTCGGACTCGGCGACGACCGGCAGGTCGTGCTGGACGAGCGCCTCCCGACGGAGCGACCGGATCGTCGCCTCCCCGAGCGCGACACCGGTACCCGATGCTGCGCCGGCCGCAGATGTCTCGGATGACGTTCCCGGAATCTCGTGCGCGAGCGCAATGGTGCCGGCGGCGATCACGACGGACGCAACCGACGCGATCTGGGCGATCGTTCTGAACTGCACGCGAGCGCGACGAGAGCGTGCGCTGATCGTCACCGGAGAGCTCACCGGCTCGAGTGGAGCGTCACGCAAGAGTGACGTGAACGCCGTGGCGTCCTCGGCGAACGCCGCGCAGGCGCCGCAACGCCCGAGATGGGCGCTGACGAAGTGCTGCTCGAGGTCGTTCAGCTCACCGTCGAGGCTCACCGAGACGAGCGATCGTGTTCTCTGGCATGGAGTCGTCACATCTGCTGAGACGACGATGTACCAAAGGAGTTAGTGCCATGTAAAGGTATGCGCGACACCTGCCGACTCCGTGTGTGGGGCAGCGACTAGACGAGGCTCGCCCTGCTGTCGACGACGATCCCGGCCAGGATCAACGCTGCGCCGAGGAAGATGAAGAGCCACGACGTGCCACGCGCGTCCTTTCGCTCCTCCGATGTCGCGGTGCGGGCCCCACGACCGGCGATCCCGACGCCGAACACCTGGCCGCTGTCGCCGCGCTCCTCCTCCGTGCTTCGCGGGCGAACCGGGCCACGGACACCGGCGAAGAAGCCGAGTACGAGGAAGAAGCTGCCGACGAGGTACAGGCCGGTGGAGATCGCGCGCTCCAGCTCGACGTCGAGCGCCAGACTGACGATCAGTGCACCGAGCAGGGTGGCCCCGATGATGGCGGCGACGATGCCGGCGATCCGGCGTGCCGCGTCCACCGCGCCCCTCCTATTCGGCGGAGCTCGCCACGGGGGCGTCGAGCCGCATGTCCATGGGCCAGCGCTCGAGCGGATAGTGGCACGCGACCAGATGATCGGGGCTGAGCGCCGCGAACTCCGGCGTGTCGACGTCGCACGTTCCCTCGTGGAAACGGGGGCAGCGCGGGTGGAAGTTGCAGGCGGACGGCGGGTTGACCGGGCTTGGCACGTCTCCTTCGAGCATCACCGGTCGACGGGCTCGACCCTTCTCGGGGTCAGGGATCGGCACCGCCGAGAGCAGCGCACCCGTGTACGGATGCTTGGGGTTCGCGTAC
>CAWBYH010000014.1:0-274904 GCA_963792995.1 uncultured Thermoleophilia bacterium
TCGTCGTCGTCGCTGCGGCCGGCAACGACGCGGTCGACGGCGCAGAGAGCGGCGTTCACTACGCGCCTGCCGACGACCCGTTCGTCATCACGGTCGGCGCGGCCGACACGCACGGCACAACAGACCCCGGCGACGACTTCGCGGCGCCGTGGTCGAGCTGGGGCGCGACCGCGGACGGGTTCCGCAAGCCCGAGATCTCGGCTCCCGGCCGGTTCCTCAACGGGCCCGCCCCGAAGGACTCGTTGATGTACACCTCGAACCCAAGCCGGCACGTGGAGGAGAAGAAGCGCGGCCGCAACGGTGGCGACACGTACATGTGGATGTCGGGACGTCCTTCGCAGCCCCGATCGTTGCCGGGGCGGCTGCATCGGTGCTCCCCGGCACCCGACTGGACGCCCGACCAGGTCAAGGGCGCTCTCATGGCGACGGCGAACGTCCCGGATGGCTACAAGGTGCCCGGCGCGCTCGGTGTTGGCACCGTCAACGTCAACGCCGCGGCGAATGACGCGGACGGAAGCGCAAACCCGAACGCGGCGTTGAACCGCTTTGTCGGCGTCGATCACGCGACGGGTCTCAATCGCTTCGACGCGTCGAGCTGGTCGGCCACCGCGATGGGCGACCCGACCTGGAACGCCGCCTCGAGGGGAGCGCGAGCTGGTCGTCGGCCTCGTGGTCGACCGCCAGCTGGTCGTCCGCGTCCTGGTCCTCGGCGTCCTGGTCGTCGGCGAGCTGGTCCTCGGCCTCATGGGCGAACATGTTCGGTGCCGGGTAAGCGCCGATGAACCAGGAGGCGAGCGGCAGATGACAGCGGACGGATACCAGATCGAGGCAACATCGGAACGGGCGCACTCGCCCGGCGGGCTGCACGGTGCTGCCCTGATCTATCTGGTTGCCGTCGCGGCGCTCGCCGGCGCGCTCGGCTGGGCTTCCCTCGCGGGCGTCGGGCCTCTCGGACCGAAAGAATGGCTTGCGTTCGCGCTGATTGCGGTCGGTGCGGCAGTCGCCCAGATGTTCCCGGCCGTCACGCCGCGCAACCAGTCGTACCACACGACGATGGTCGTTCTCGTCCCCGCTGCCCTCCTCCTGCCCTTCTGGCTGCTGCCGGCCGTCGTCGTGGCGCAGCACGTGCCCGAGTGGCTGAAGGTGCGCTACCCGTGGTACATCCAGCTCTTCAACGCAGGCAACTACCTCGTCGATTTGTTCGCCGCCGCCGCCGTGGCTCAGCTCCTGCTCGGACAGGATCGGCTGATCCGCAACGACGAGCTGCGGTTCGCGGTCGCGGGCATTGCGGCCGCCGCGGTGCTCGTGCTCCTCAACCATCTCATTCTGTCGGGGATGTTGCGGCTGGCGCGCGGTCACTCCCTCCGGGAGTCGGGGCTCTTCTCGTTCGAGAGCCTGACAACCGATCTCGTGCTCGCGTCGCTCGGTGTGCTCGTCGCGTCCGCATGGACGATCAGCCCGGCGCTGATACCGCTCGCGCTTGCGCCGTTGTTCCTGATCCAGCGGTCGCTCGCCGTACCGCAGCTCGAGGAGGAGGCGCGGCTCGACCCGAAGACGGGCCTCCTCAACGTCCGGTACTTCAGCGAGATCTTCAACGATCGGCTCGAGCAGGCACTCAGGACTGGGCGCCCGCTTGCTCTCCTGATGATCGACCTCGACCTGCTCCGGGAGATAAACAACACCTACGGCCACCTGGCGGGCGACGCCGTTCTCGAACGGATTGCGGCGGTGTTCCACCGCGATCTTCGTTCGGACGACATCGCGGCCCGATTCGGAGGCGAGGAGTTCGTGCTGCTGCTTCCCGACACGGATCTCGAGCACGCGCTCGCGCTCGCCGAGCGCGTGCGCCGCGCAATCGGCCGGGAGCGCATTCGGGTTGCCGCGATCAACGAGACCCTGTCGGCCACCGTGTCGATCGGCGTCGCGATGTGCCCGCGCGACGGGACCGACTCGAGCGCGCTCATCCATCGCGCTGACACTGCCGTCTATCGCGCGAAGATCCAGGGGCGCAATCGGGTCGTGGACGGCGCCGCCGATCCCCTCTCGGACATGCTGCCGAACACGATTCGCAACCTGCCCGTGCCCGCTGTCGTGCCGGATGTCGCCACCGGCACGCCAGCCGGCGAGCGAAGGACCGAGACCGAGGTGCCAATCTCCGTCGCTCGACCGTTCGAGGTGGCCCAGGAGGCCGCAGGAGCCTCCAGGAGGCGCCGGATCGCGTTCGGGGCGATCACCGCTGGGATGGCGCTGACGGCGTTGGGGGCCGTGGTGACGCTGCTCGACCCACCCGGTGACGTCGTTGCCCTCCTTACGCTGGCGGCGCTCGTCGTGGGCGGCCAGGCGCTCGCACTGCAGGCCGAGTCCGGGTCGATCTCGGTCGGCGCGGTCGGGGCACTCGCGGGTGTGGCCCTGCTCGGGGGGAGCGCTGCGGTGATCCTCGCACTCGCTGCCGTGGTCACCGACGCCGCGCTCCGTCGGCCGCCCGTCTACACATCGATCTACAACCTCGGCGTGCTCACCGCATCGGCGCTCGGCGCAGCGTTCGTGTTCGGCCTGGGGCCAGGGAGCGTCCCGATGTTCGCCGCTCTCGTGTACGGCGTGGCCGCGGGAGGCATGTACTTCCTCGTCAACACGAGCCTGCTCAGCATCGCGATCGGCGCAGAGGAGGGCCGATCGCGCATCGGGGTCTGGCGGCATAGCTACGCGTGGCTCTTCCCGCACTATCTCGCCTACGGCTCTGTGGGCGCCGTCGTCGCTATTGCGTACAACGAGGTGCACATCTACGCGTTGGCGGTGTTCCTCGTTCCGCTCGTGCTGATGCGGGCGACGCAGGAGGGGCAGTTGCGCTCGTCGCGTGAGAGCTCGGAGCAGTTGCGCGAAGCGTCGCAGACGATCCACCGGCAGAACGTGTCGCTCGAGGAGGCGAACCGGCTGCTCCGCCTCCGCTCGACGGAGGCGCTCGAGGGTCTGTCCGCGACTGTCGACGCGCGGGACGCGTACACCGCCGGCCACTCGAGGCGCGTCCGCGAGATCGCGCTGCACATCGGAGACGAGCTCGGCCTCTCCTACGGCGAGCGCGAGATGCTCGGGCACGCGGCGCTGTTCCACGACATCGGGAAGATCGCCGTACCGGATTCGGTCCTGATGAAGCCCGGGGCGCTGACGGCGTCGGAGCGGGCCGTGATGCAGATCCACCCGGAGGAAGGGGCCGAGATCGTGAAACGGCTCGGCTTCCTCGCCGACGCGGTGCCGACGATCCGGCATCATCACGAGGACTGGGACGGAGCCGGCTATCCGGACGGGCTCGCCGGTGTGGAGATTCCGCTCGGTGCTCGGATCATTCGTGTCGCCGATGCGCTCGACGCGATGATGAACGAGCGTGTGTATCGCCCCGGACGTACGCTGGAGGACGCACTCGCGGAGCTCCGCCGTGGAGCAGGAACGCAGTTCTGCGCGCGTTGCGTCGACGCGGCCGTCGCCGTCTCGGATCGCGACGCGTCGATCAGCATGGTGCTGGCTGCCGCCGGTTGAGTCGGGTGTGCGGCGGCGGGAGCGTGGCCGGCTGAGCCTTCGGCTCATCTCGCGATGACCGCCGCCGGCGGCGGCCGGGCTCGTCTCCGCATCGGACCCGCTCCGCTTCGATCGGAGCGGAGCACTGCTGACGGGGATGCCTCCGATACCGCGGTGCGGCTCTAGGCTGCGGGAATCAGGACGGGAGAGGGCGCTGTACGGGGGCGAGCGGTTCCCACCGCGGGAGGCTGAACTGGAGCGTTGTCGGCCCGCCCGGCGCACTGTCGATATGAAGACTTCCTCCCAGCAGTCGGACGCGCTCGCTGATCCCGACGATGCCGAGGCGCCCTCGCTGCACTGCCTTCGCGAGGTCGCTCACGACCTCGAATCCGCGACCGTCGTCGGTGATGCTGACGTCCGTGGCCGAGCGGTGCGTGTGGACATCCACCGATACCGACGACGCGTGGCCGTGTTCGTGCGCGTTTGTAAGCGCCTCCTGGATGGCGCGAAAGATGACGATTCGCTGCGAGTCGCTGAGTGCATCGACCTCCCCCTGGATCACCACGCCGCAGTCGACCCCGGTGCGAGCGGCGAAGGTGTCCGCGACCCCGTGGACGATCTCACCGAGCGGTCGCGAGACGACGCTCGACGTCTCGAGAGAGTGTGCTGCCGCCCGGAGCGTTCGGTCGAGCTCCGTGAGCCGGGCGAGAGCGTCGTCGAAACGGCCCCGCGCTAGGTCCCGATGGCTTTCCATGATGAAGGGGTCGAGATCTCGTTTCAGCTCCCGAACCTCGCCGGCGAGTGCCAGAACGTCCTGAACAGGGCCGTCGTGGAGGTCGAACGCGAGGCGCGTGAGTCGCCGCTCGGAGGCCGCGACGAGTACGTGCTCGCGCTGCTTGCTGCGGTCGAGGAGAAACTCGCGTTCGAGAACGGGTGCGAGCGCCTGTGCGGCCGTTGCGAGATATGCGGATGCTCGATTTTTCTCGCTGACCGCGGCTCGTCCGACGAGAGCGCCGACGAGCTGCTGGAACCGATGAACGGGTTCAGATCGGTAGGACGACGTTCCTGCGATATGCAGTGTCTTGCGACCGCGAAGCGTGGCCGCCACCTCTCGGCGGGTCTGGCGACTCACCTGACCCGAGCCCAGGTCGACGAGACACTCTGTACCGCCGGTCGTATCCCGCCAGAGCGAGACCTCGTGGAAGATGCCGAGGTCGACGAGCAAGCGAAGCTGCAGGCCAATCGCGGTCAGCGGTGGGAGCTCGGACAGCTGCGGCGCGGCGACCACGCCCTGGTAGAGCATGAATGTGGTGGCCTCGGAGCTGGAGCCGGTGACATCCGTGAGGGCCGCGATGGCGATCTCTACGTCATCGGTTGCCAGTTCGCCCTCGGCGCTGCGGGCGACGATCGCGTCGGAGGCGAGCGCAAAGGCTCGTGCGTGCCCGACCGCCGGGTCGTTCGCAGCACCGGCGAGCATGAGGTCGGATCGTGCTTTCGCAGCGTGCAGCCGGCGTGCGACCTGTTGGGAGGCGTGCGCGAAGAGCACCGACTCGAGGCGTCGGATCGACTCTTCGTCGATCTGCGCCGCGGTAGGCCGAGGCTGCTCTTTCGGAGCGGATGCTGCGAGGTCTGCCGGCCGGTTTGACACGTACTCCTTTCGGGCATGGCCCGAATCCCCTTAGGGTGAACGGCGCCGCCGAACACCCTGTCCCGACACAGTGGCTGATTTTGTCCGGCTCCGCAAGGGGTACCCGTCTTCAGGCGGGTGGGGCTTCGGCGAATGTGCGGATGACGGCTTCGACGAGTGCCTCGGGGTCGGCCCACTTGCCGTAGATGCGAGTGCCGATCGGTGCGCGTGCGGCCGTTTCCGGCTCTGCGACGAGGAAGATCGGGACGTCGGGGTTGAGGGCCCGGAAGGCGTTCTCGGCAGCGAGGCCGTCGGCAGCGCTGTCTGCGACGTCGAGCACGACAGCCCTCGGCGTGTCACTCGATTCGAGCTCGTGTGGAAACGCTCGAGGGTTGACGGCGACATGGCTGTTGACGTCACGTGCGTCGAGCAGAAGGCGAAGGAGCTTGACGAATCGCTCATCACTGCTCGCGACAACCACGGTCGGCGGGAGACGAGGCCCCGCTGTACCGACTCCTGCGCCGGGTATCGCCGGCGATGGCTTCTGGTAGGACGCCCAGGCGACGCGGTCGCCGACCGCCAGGCCGCGCCGCTCGCATTCCCCGGCCCGCAACTCGACCACTTCGCGCGCGCCGCGGCACGAGACGGCATGGAACGGCTTCACGCCGGCGGAGATCTTGAGCACGTTGAGATCCTGGTCGAGAAACACGACGTCGATCGGGAACTGCATGAACATCGTGTGGATCGAGAACGACGGACGGAGGACGCAGCCCTGATCCGAGGGCAGCGTTCTGCGGAACAGTGCGCCCCGCAGGCGCCGTACCCAGGTGTCGGCGACCCTCACGCGCTCGCAGACGACCCGGCCGTCCTCGCGGCGGAGAGTCAGGGTTCCGTGCGGGTGACGCATCTCAGGTTGACGAGCGTGTCTTTGATCGTGATCAGCGCGGGGAGGAGGAGCACGATGAACATGGCGGGGAAGATCAGGAGCACCAGAGGGAAGAGCATCTTGATCGGGGCTTTCTGCGCCTGCTCCTCGGCCCTCGCCTTTCGCTTCTTGCGCATGTCGATCGCGAGGTTGCGCAGGATCTGCGCGATCGAGACGCCGAGCAGCTCTCCCTGAACGATCGCTCGCACGAACGCGCGCACGCCCGGGGTCTCGGCACGGCGTGCCATCCCCTTGAGAGCGTCCTCGATGCTCATGCCCATGTTGTGCTCCTGGAGGGTCAGCCGGAGCTCGTCGGCGAGCGGCCCCTCGAGCTGATCCGCGGCAAGCCTCACCGAGCCGACGAACCCGACTCCCGCCTCGACCGTGACGACGAGGAGGTCGATCAGGTCGGGCAGCTCCTTGTCGATCTGCTTGTAGCGCTGCGTGATCTGCCGCGAGAGCACGTAGGAGGGCAGTGCCCAGCCGCCGAGCAGCGACCCTGGCATGCCGACGAGGTAGATGAGAGTGCCGACGCCGGCGAGACCGTCCCAGCACGAGCCACAGGAGGAGCATCAGGACCGCGGAGAGCGCCTGGACGACGAAGAACGTGCGCGGCGTCCGGGTGTACAGGCCTGCCGCGACGAGCCGTCGGCGGGTGTCGCTCTCGCGGTCGGCACCCTGCCGGCGCGCCAGCGCATCGCCGAGCGCGGTTGCGGCTTCCGCAATCGTCCGTGGTCGCCCGCGGCCCTCGCCCGCTGATGCGGGCTCGGCATAGCCGTAGGCGCCGATCTGGCCGAGCGTCTGCGGGTTGGCCGATCGCGTGAGCAGCAGCCGAACGACGGCGAGCAGCGCCAGCGCGACGAGGCCGATCACGACCGCGATGACGACGGTCGACACGCTAGACCTCGATCTCCACGATCTTCTTGATGACGAAGGAGCCCGTCAGGATCATGATCAGGCCGAGCACCATGCCGGCCTTGCCGAGGGGTGTCTGCCAGAGCGGCTGCAGGTACTCGCGGTTCAGCAGGAACATGGCGCCGAACAGGAAGAACGGTATGGCCGAGACGATCCACCTCGCCATCCGGCCCTGGGCGGTGAGGGTGCGGACGAGGCGCTCGAGGTCCATCCTGCCGCGGACGTTCTCGGAGACCTGGTCGATCACTTCGGCTGCGTTCGTGCCGGCGTCGCGCTGGAGTCGGGCCACGAGCGCGACCTGGTCGAGGTCGCGGCTCTGCATCCGTGCGGCAGTGTGCCGGAGAGCGACGTCGAGCGGAACGCCGAGCTGCTCCTCGGCGATCGCCCGGCCGAGCTCGGAGCGCGACGGCTCGTCGGCCGCTTCGACGGTCACGGCGAACGCGCCCCCGAGGCTGTGCCCTACGCGGAGGGCCGAGGAGACCACGTCGAGGTTGTCCGGGAGCTGTTGCTCGAACCGCTTGCGGGTGCGCGCGGCGCGGCGCTTGACCACGGAACGCATGACGACGGGGGCGACGAGTGCTGCGAGCAGCCCCCACGGGGACGAGACGACGACGGCCACCACGATCCCGAAGAAGAGACCGCCCGCCACCATGGCGAGGAAGATGCCCCCCGAGGTTCCCCTCGATCCCCGCGATATCGGCCTCGGGTGCGAGCCGCTCGATCACAGTCTGCTTCGCGGTGCGTGGAGGGGCGGGGCCCTCGGCTGTCCGCCGCGAGGTCTGCGCCTCCTGCGGCTCTTCGAGGAAGCTATGGACACGTCCGCGAAGGCCCCTGCGACGCTGTTGTTCGAGCACACCGAAGACGGCCACGACGACGGCGACGGCGAGAGCGATGAGGACTGCCGCGGCGAGCCACCGCTGATCGGCGATCTGGATTGCCGCCGCACCCGCGAGCAGGAGTGCGACGAGCCCGCCGAGCACGATCACGGTCGCCTTGTTCACTTGCGGTTGAGTCGCTTCCGGAGGTCGTCCGGCCCGTCGGCGTCATTCAACCCGTCCTCGTGGCGCCGGAACATCTCCAGTGGCAGGGTGATGCCGCGGTGCTCGAACTTCGTCAGCAGCGTCGGCCGGAGCCCGGTCGGCCGCAGCTCGCCCGTGATCGTGCCGTCGGCCTCGAAGGAGTCGAACTCGAACTCGAAGATGTCCTGCAGCGTGACGACGTCCGACTCCATCCGCTGCACTTCCGTCACGTGCGTGATCCGACGAGAGCCGTCGTCGAGGCGCTCGAGATGGATCACGAGATCGAGCGCCGACGAGATCTGCTGGCGGATCGCCCTCATCGGCAGGTCGAGCCCGGCCATCATCACCATCGTCTCGATGCGGGCAAGTGCATCGCGTGGCGAGTTGGCGTGGACGGTCGTGAGTGACCCCTCGTGCCCCGTGTTCATCGCCTGGAGCATGTCGAGGGCCTCTGCCCCTCGCACCTCGCCGACGATGATCCGGTCGGGCCGCATGCGCAGGGAGTTGCGCACGAGCTCCCTGATCGGGACGTCTCCTTCCCCGTCGAGGTTCTTCGGTCGCGATTCGAGGCGGAGGACGTGCCGCTGGCTGAGCTGGAGCTCGGCCGCATCCTCGATCGTGACGACGCGGTCGGTTTCCGGAACGGCCGACGAGAGGGCGTTGAGGAGCGTGGTCTTACCGCTGCCGGTTCCTCCCGAGATGAGCAGGTTCAGCTCGCGCCTTGATGGCCGCGCGTCAGGAACTCGAGACCCTGCTCGGAAAGCGTGCCGAGCCGAACCAGGTCGTCGAGCATCAGGCGCTTCTGCGAGAACTTCCGGATCGTCAGCAGCGGCCCCGAGAGCGAGAGCGGCGGGATGATGACGTTGACCCGGCTCCCGTCGGGCAGGCGGGCGTCGACCATCGGCGAGTTCTCGTCGATGCGACGTCCGACCTGCGCCACCATCTTGGTGATGATCCGGCGTAGCTGCGACTCGTCGTTGAAGTGGACCGTGGTCTCGTAGAGCCGGCCCTGGCGCTCGATCCAGATCTCGTCGGGGCCGTTGACCATGATCTCGGTGATCGAGTCGTCCGCGAGAAGCCGCTCGAGAGGCCCGTAGCCGAGGATGTCGTCCGCGATCTCGTTTGCCAGCTGCTCTCGCTGGTCGCGAGAGATCCCGGCCTCTTCGGCCAGGTTGTGCTTGATGTCGACGAGGACCCGTTGGCGGAGTGCCGCGGGATCGCTGGCGACGTCGGTGAGCTGTGAGCCGAGATCGGTGATGACGCGCAGGTGAACGCGGGTCTTCAGCTCGGCATACGGCTCGAGCCGGGCAGAGGACACAGGCCGGGCCGTCGTGAGGCGCTCGTGGAGTTCCATCTAGTTTCCTTTCCTTCCGAAGACCTTGAAGCCGCGGCTCTCGCTGGCCGATGGTGGGACGAGGTCGAGCGTGACGGCTCCGTTTGCGTACGAGCTCGCGAGCAGCCGGAATGCGACGGCGGCATCGGAATCCGGTGCGGCGGTGACGATCGGCCGTCCCGCATTGACCGAGCGGGGTATCTCCCGGTCACTCGGCACGAGGATGTCGGGCTTTGATTCCCAGCACGGCCTCGACGTCACTGTCGGAGATACCGACCCTCGTGCGGGCGCGGTTCAGGACGAGGCTCACCATGTCCGCCTCGACGCCCATCAGGTCGAGCGTCTCGAGCCCGAGCTTCATGTTCTTGAGCGAGAGCGAGTCGAGCATCCCGACCATGATCAGGTCGGTCGCCATGTCGATCGACGCAATCACCTCCGGCGTGAAGCCCGGGGGCGTGTCGACGACGACGGCGTCGTATTCGGTTCGGAGGAGCGCGTAGATCTCCCGGATCAGCTCGACGGTCACGTGGCTTGCCTGGTCCGGGCGACTCGGAGCGATGAGCACATGCACGCCGGACACGTGCTCGACCATCGCGGCGCGCAGCGCGTCTGCATCGAGTGTCTCGTGCGCGATGGCGAGGGTGTGGATCGTCTTCGCCGGGTGCAGTCCAAGACAGAGCCCGACGTCTCCGAACTGGAGGTCGAGATCGACGAGGGCGACGCGCTGCCCTGCGTTCTGGAGCGCGACCGCGAGATTCGTCGAGGTGAGGGTCTTGCCCGTGCCTCCCTTTGGTCCGAGGACGACGATCAGGCGGGCGAGGGTGCCTCGCCGCGCGCGCTCGCCACCGCGGCGCGCGACCGCCTTCTGGATCGCGAATCCGAGCGCTTCCCGGGGCTGCGGCATGACGAGGATGTCGTCGGCGCCGACCTCGAAGACGCGGTGGATGAAGCCGCTCGACGGCGCATCGGCGAGGATGAGCACCGGCAGCTCCGAGTCATGCTCGACCGCGTTCTCGACCAGGTAGAGGACGCGGTCGGAGTAGCCCGTGCTGGCGACGACGAGCACGTCGCAGTCCGTGCTGGCAAGGGCGCGGACGGCCGCGTCGAGGCCTTCGATGACGCCGACGATGTCGATTGCGGGGTCGTCGGGCAGCGTCGCCTTGACGCGGTCTGCCTCGACGCCGCTGTCGATCGCGACGAGCGTGCGAACGGCTCCGGCCACGCTATGCTCCTCCCCGCCGCGGCGGCGGGAGCGAGGATTTCGCCGCGTTTGGTCGATCGGTTCAGCATCGTCTCTCCCGTCCAGATGGTCTCGCGCATCCTGTGGATGTACCTCTTGTTATCGTCGTTTTCGGTGGCCGTGTCCATCGCGGGTTGGCTCCTCACCTTACGAGAACCGGGATGCACGCCGCAGTGTCGTCCGGATCGCATGGAGTCAGCGCTCGGGGTTCCATCGGCGGAGGGCAGCACGAGCTTGACGTAGTGGCCCCACACACTGCCCGGTTCGTCGCGTCGTCCGGCACGGGGTCGTTCTGGCCGGCGCAGCGCGCCGGGTGGACTCCGTACCAGCCCGTCACGTAGAAGCCCGCGAAGCCGCGTGATCGGGTACGGTCGCCGCGTCCTGGATTGGCGGGATCGCGTCGGTCAGAAAGACCGAGATGAATCGTGGGTCGCCCGGATCGAGACGTCTTGGCCAGTTGTTCTGCGTGCACGTGTTCCCCGGAGCCCAGCGCTGGTTGTAGGCACTGTTGTTGTTCCCGCCGGCAAGCGACGCGAGTTGCCCGACGGCCCAGCGCTCCGACGCAGTCGAACGGTGCTGTCGCGAGCGCAGGCGCGCCGAGCCCGTCTTGATCTGCGAACGGCCCGGCGCAGCCGTTCGTGAACTCGGAGCCGAGAGAGGCACCCGACGCGCAGTCGACGCCGCCGTTGATCGTCGCGATCTCGGCCGAGTTGAGGCCGCGCAGCGTGACGGTGATCTGTCCGAGCGGCTGGCCCGACGTCGTGCGTAGTTTCGAGCACGACGTTCGCGATCGGCCCCTGGGCGGCGGCGGTGCCCGCCTGGATGCGGCCTCGCCGATGTTCGTGTAAGTGTGGCCGTTCGCCGGCGTTTCGGGCGAATATCGTGTACCGGCTGGCGCGCCGTTCGGACCGTACGCCGGACCGCGGGTTGACGGTGAACGTCGGCCCTGACCAGTCGTTCCCCGAGCCCTTGACGAGGTTGAACGCGCCGCCGTTGCCGACCTGCGCCCGTGACGAACTGGTTGCTGGCATCGGCGAACGACACGGTCGCGGTGACCGTCATCTGGCACGGGCGCCCCGTCGCGCGGGATGAAGTAGGGATTCCCGTTGGTGCACGAGCGACGAGGCCAGTCGGCGTCAGCTGGATGTTCGTCAAGCGTGGCTGCGCGTCCTGCCAAACGCGGGTCACGTAGCCCACTGTCGGATAGGTCGGCGCGCTCGGACCGCAGCCGACCTTGATCGAAACTGCGGACCCTCGTTCGCTGGCATCTGGGACGACGGGTCGCGTCGCCACTGCGTCGTGCTGCCGTTGACCCGGCTCAGCGGGACGTCGTGCCACCCGGCTGCGAAGGTCGCGCTCACGCAGGAGACTGCGCTCGAGTCAGCCAGGACGAACGGCCGCATGCCGCTCGCGGTGCTCGCCTCGCATCAGCTTCGACCCGTGCCCTGGCGTAGAACGTCGGGTCGATGACCCCGAAGCCGCGAAGAAGCTCGGGACACGGTCGTTCGCCTCGACCTGCGTCCAGTATCCGGGAGGTGCCGGGAGGGTGCGTCGGCTCGCACGGAGGGCCGGCGCTCCCGTCTGCCGCTTCGGGGCCGAGTGCGTTCACGGCGACGTTCAGGTTGTTGCTCGACGCCCGCGTTGACCAGCTTGTAGCGGGTTCGGGGTAGTCTCGAGAGGCGCCCGCATACTGCCTCGCGACCCTCGTGATCGCGTCGTTCGGCGTCGTCCGGATTCGAGCGCGCAGTCCCTGGAACCGCGTCGTGTACTCGAGGCCGGCTGCGAGGGCCGCGGCGTCGACGCGGGTCTGGAGCTGCGACGTGCGGATGTACCAGTTGCCGAAGTCCATCACCATCGCGAGCAGCAGGATCATCACCGGCATCGCCGCGGCCATCAGGACGAGGATCGCTCCGCGCTCGTCGGTGAGCGCCCGCTGCGGCGCCGGTCTCGCTTGCATGCGCTCCCATCCGGGAGTCGGATTGCTCGGGGCCTTCTCGATGCGCATCGTCGCCTTGCCGGTGAGCGCCTGCGGGGAATCCCTGCCGGGAATGAACGGGATCGAGATCTTGTGGTTGGGCGACTTGATCGTGACGGTCACCGCGTCCCCGACCTGCGGCGTGCCGCGGTGGGGGTCGCGGCGGGCGTGAAGCAGATCTTGATGTTGTCTGAGGCCGCTTGACTCGGCGCTCGGGTTCGGTGCGATCTCGTCACGGAGCCCGACGCTCGAGGATCTGCTTGTAGATGTACCTCTGGTAGTCGCGATCGGTCGGGTTGCGTGATCGGGCGTCGGTGACGGCCGGGAACGGGCTCGACCGCGGGGCTCTCGGGAACACGGTCGACGGCGACATAGCGGCGCCGCGTTCTGCGCGTTGTGGTTGATGCTGATCCAGGAGTTGAACGTGAGCCCGAACTCGATGATGCCCGTGACGATGAGGATCAGGGCAGGGAAGATGAGCGCGAACTCGACCGTCGCCTGGCCCTGCTCGCCGCGTTGCGGCTCGTTCTCGCCCTTTTCACCCTCGTCCTTCCGTTTCGTCGCCCTGGTGGAGCCGATGCGACCCGTCTCCACGGTCGACCGCATCCTACCGCGTAGGCAGCCGTTGCGACTCACGCTCTGCTTCGGTCCGCGCTCTCCACGTGTTCTCTTGCATCGCAGCGTACGCCGGCTGCGGGCCGGCGTGCGCGGTCAGACCGCGCAGCCGTTGTACAAGTCGGGGCTCGTCATCACGACCGAGCATCGGTTTGCCCGTGGAGCGCTCCGTCCCCGTCGTCGCGGTTACGGTGACCCAGGTCGCAGTCGGCCGTACGGACTCTGACCGGGCGTCGCGTAGTCGTTGGCCTGCTCGCAGGTCGTTGTTGGACCCTGGCGGTGCCAAGGTTGCTGTTCGAGCATGTCGCTGCGTTGCAGCGGCTGTCGCTGTCGTCGCCACGTCGTAGTGACGTCGTGTCGGCGAGACCGTACGCTTCCACCCGTGCCCGGAGGTGACCGTCGTTCCCGTGACGCGTTTCCGCTCGCGCTGGTTCGAGACGTTACGATGCCCGCTGGTCGGGGCCAGCGGCGTAGCGGCCGGCGACGTGTTGCCGACACGATCGCCCCATCTGCCGTCACGACGCGACACGGAGGCAGTAGCCGAGCGCGCCGGTATCGGTGTCCTCGTTGTCAGTCGCGGCGGTCGTGTTCGTGGTCGAACCCTCGCTGTTGTCGAAGGGCGGCTGGCAGGCCGTTACGCCGTTGTTGGTCCGGCGCCAGTAGTAGTCCCTGCCACTGCGGCGCCGATGCCCGATCGTAGTGGCTGTAAACGTATCCCCGGCCATCGGGCCGGCGGTGATCGCGACGCTTACTCCGGCGTTGTTCGGCACGATGCACACCCAGTCGACGGTGTGTGGGGGCGTCGTGCGACGACCCAGTCACTGTTGCGTTCGGGATCGAATCGTGGTTGAGCCAGACGCCCGTGAACGGTGCCGCTGCCGACGTCGATGCTGCAGGGATCGCCGGCTCGGTTCCGTTCGGCGGATTGTCCGTGTAGACGCCAGGCAGGCCGCAGAACCCGATGTTGACGTTGCGCACCGCCCTCGTTGGTGACGGCAGTCCCCGACGCGAAGTAGCCGCTGTCGCCGGTTCCTGTGCCTCCGCCGAGACCGGGTGTGCTGCCGGGATGGTCGCCGGATGTCCGGCTGGAGGGGATCGGGTTGCTGCCGCCGCCGGTTCCGTCCTGTCCGCCGGTGCCGTCTGCGCCGAGGGCGATGCTGCTGCCGGCGGCGCTGAAGAGGCCGCGGATGTTGTCGCGCAGGAACGTGAGTGCGGCGATCGTGCCGAGTGAGACGACGACGATGATGAGGGCGTACTCGACGAGCCCCTGGCCGCGTTCGCTGTGGCGGAGGCGCTGCCACGCGTTGAGCGGGCCTCCGTGCTTGTTGGCGGGTCTTCATGGTGTCGCTCCTCCCCGTTTCACTCTGGCTTCAACTGTTTGGGAAAGGCCCGAGGGCCGCGATGGCGGTTCGGGCCGGAATCTGTGGCTCTCGGCTCGCTTCGTGGTCCGTGTTGTGCTGCCGGCAGCATCTGTTGGCTGCCGGCAGCACGACGGGATGGTTCGTTGCTAGCCGGCGCCGTTCTGGATCGAGCTGCCGGCCCTGCTGAAGAGGCCGCGGATGTTGTCGCGCAGGAACGTGAGTGCGGCGATCGTGCCGAGCGAGACGACGACGATGATCAGGGCGTACTCGACGAGCCCCTGTGCCGATTCCTCGTCGCGGATCCGAAACCAGCTGTTCTGCAGCCGCACCGCGACCGCCGTGAAGACATCCTGCATGTGAAACCCTCCCCTTGCTGCGTGGATATGACGTGTTCGATGCCGTCGCAGCGCGGTGAGCCTGGGCTCCCATGCCTCTGTGACATGATCAATGTGGCTGCTTCTTCCCGCTTGCGCAACTGGCAAAAGGGCTAGGACTCGCATATTTTCGCCGGGTCACTCGCAGGAGGGACGTCAGAGGCGCGTGAGCGGTTCGGGGTCGGAAGGAGCGTTCATCGGCGGCCCGCCGACGGATCCATGCCCGGGTGGCGCCCAGGCGCCCAAGCCACCGATCCATCGTCTCGGACGGTATGAACGCGATGTAGAGGACGAGCACGGCGTAGCTGAAGAAGCCGACGCGAATCGCGTAGTCGATACCGAGGTGGAGCGACACCCCGGCGAGCAACAGCCAGGGGCGCAGCCTGCGGTTCCAGACGAGGATGCCGAGCGACAGCTCGAGCGCGAGCGTTCCGAACGTGAGCAGGTTCGACACGATCTCCGACGTCGTCAGCGACGTGGGGAGGGGGAAGCGCTGCAGGTTCTCGATCCGCAGCGCATACGAGACGGCCGTGCCGTCGCGCCACGTCTCGCCGCCGACCTTGGCCCAGAAGGCGGACAGGTAGAGCACGCTGAACTGGATCTGCATCAGGCGGAGTGCCCAGGGCGCCCGCATCGGGAACGCTCCGGCGTCTGCTCGGCCTCGCCGGATTGCGAGACGCCGGTCGAGGGAGAGGGCGGCGCCGCTCGGTGCCAGCATGAGGAAGAACGCGATGCTGCGTAGCAGCGGGTCGCCGGAGTCCAGGACCCAGATGTTGCGGCGCGTCAGTGCCATCAGCGCGACGAACACGACGATCGCCGCGAGCCGTGTCTTGAGCCCGACGAGCAGCAGGAGGGCGGCGACGAAGAGCGCCGCGTACGTTCCCGCAAGCGCGGCATCGCTCGTGAACGTGCCGAGCGGCCCCCAGGCGCCCTGTCCGACGACGGTGGCGAGGTCCTGCTGCTCCGGCAGGACGCCGCTCTTCGAGTAGAAGGCCGACAGGTCGTGGCCGAGGGCGGCCGTCCAGCCGAGGACGACGAGGGCGAACGCGATCCGGACGACGGCGAGCGTCGAGGTCGACTGCGGCTCGAACCAGAAGCGGTCCCAGGCGGCGGCCGCGTCGCGCGCGCGACGGGCGAGGCCGCTCACGACGCTCCCGGGCGGCCGGCGATGTCGACGCTGCAGACGAGCGACGTCTTCCAGGCCCCGTGCGGGGGGCTCTCGCCGGGGCGGGCGTTCGGACGCCGCCGGACGAGGAGCTCGACCTCGACCGGCGTGCGGGCCTCGGATGCGAGCAGGTTCGCCACGTAGGCGGCAGTGCCGCTGCACAGGCCGGGGTTGCCCGCGATCGTCCACTCGGCCCACTTGCCCCAGCGGAAGTCCCAGTAGGAGCCGACCGCGTCACCACCTTCCGGCACCGCCCACGTGGTGTGCGTCCCGTCGGCATAGGTGACGCGCGCGGAGAGGACGAACGAGTCGCGGTACGGATCGGGCGCGAACACGGACCAGTTCTGGTCGAGCCCGACGGCCCGCGTGTAGGGGCCGGTGAGCCGCAGCGCCTCGGTGCGGAGCTTCGAGGAGGGCAGGTTCCAGACGACGAGCGCGCGACCGTCACGGCGACGAAGGGCTGATGATCACGCGCCGATCTAGCTGGACGCGGCCGTCGCGCACCGGATCCTCGACGAGACTCGCCTGCATCGCACCAGGCCTTGTCGATGGGCCGGCGGACAACTCTCGTGCCCTTCCAGGCTCTCTCGGCTCATCGGCTTCGCTAAGCGCTTACGTGACGGCGTCGCGACGTCGACGCTGCCCTAGGCCGTTTGTGGCGGTCTATCGCGCACTCGACACCTAGTCCCCATGGTGTTCGGATGTTCGGCACGGTCGCTGGCGTTGGACCGTAGTTGCTCGCAGCCTTGTTGGTGCCGCGGTCGATCCGGCACGCTCTATCACCGTTGTCTCGCCTGCCCACTGGTAGTCGGCAGGACGTGACGACCGACGTCCGCGTTACCACTGGCCGTTGCGTTAGTAGTCTCACTTCGTCCCGCAGTCGCCGCAGCGGTCGCAGCGTCGCTACGGACGCCGCTGTCGCGCCTTCCACTGGTACGAGACATCGCAGCGTGCGTCGCCGGCGTTCCCGTGCGAGCCCGGCGTGTTGTGACCCGGTCGTCTTCTGCCATCGCCGCAGCTGCCGTAGGCTACGTGACCTCTCTGCACCGCGTCGTACGAGATTGTCGGCTGGCCGCCGTGAGACCGGTACCACCGGAGCACCTCTTCGTGCCGCCGGTGCCGCGTACCGCCGGTGCCGCCTTCGCCGAGGGCGATGCTGCTGCCGGCGGCGCTGAAGAGGCCGCGGATGTTGTCGCGGAGGAACGTGAGCGCTGCGATCGTGCCGAGCGAGACGACGACGATGATCAGGGCGTACTCGACGAGCCCCTGGGCTCGTTCACTGTCGCGCAGGTGTCGCAACGTGCTTCGCAGGCCCTTTGCCCGCAGTAGACCTCTCATGATGGCGCTCCTCCCCTTCGGCCGCGTGCGCTGCCGCTTGTCGTTGAAATGAAGTGTGTATATCTCGTCGCAAGGCATCGCAGTAGGCTCAACGCCTCTTCCACACTTTCAATGTCGCTGCTCGTCCCCGGTTTCGCAACTGGCAGAAAGGCTAGGGCGTCCAGGCGCAGACGTTGCTCGAGTTGCGATTCCTCGGTGGAGCAACGGAAGGCCGCGAGGAAAGGTATGTACCAAATAGTGGACAGACGTCGGGCGTTGCCACGGGCAACGCCCCACGTCTCATCGGGTAGTGAAGCGTCGTCCGCCTCAGGAGCTGCGGACGTCGACACCGCTCGAGTACGAGACGACGAGTCCCCGGCGCTGTTGTGGGCAATGACCCCGACGCGGTAGCAGTAGTCATCACTGTTGTCGTTCCCGAGGATGGGCGCGGGCTGAGGGTAGGTCAAGACGTCGCGCCCGAGCGGTTCGACCACGACACGTTGGTGCACGTGTCGTTGGGGTTGTCGTTGCCCTCCTGCCACTGGTAGGCATAACTTGTCGGGCTCACACGCTCCAGGTGCCGTCCGTGGTCGACAGCGTGTCCTGGTCGTCGCAGTTCGCGACGTTCGAGCAGGTCGCCACGGGTGCCGCGCTGACCACGGGAATCGTGACTGGGCCTCCCGTGCCGGTTCCCGTGCCTGTGCCGCTGCCGCCGTCGCCGAGGGCGATGCTGCTGCCGGCGGCGCTGAAGAGACCGCGGATGTTGTCGCGCAGGAACGTGAGTGCGGCGATCGTGCCGAGTGAGACGACGACGATGATGAGGGCGTACTCGACGAGCCCCTGGCCGCGTTCGCTGTGACGCAGGCGCTGCCACGCGTCGTGCGGGCGGCGTCCGCTCTTGGTGCCGGATTTCATGGTGTCACTCCTCTCCTAGTGCTTCCGGGTCGGGAATCCGACGAGCCCGAGTGCATCGGGCCGGCGCTGCGCTCCTTCCGCACCGCCGGCCCGACCGTTGCTCGGGCTCGCTGTCGCTCAGTAGCAGGCGTTGTCGTAGATGCTTCCCCAGGCATTCTCTGCGACGTGCCATGTGCCGCTGAAGCTGTAGCCGTTGCTCAGCGTGAACCCGCACGTCTGCCCGGACACGCTCTGGCTGCCGCTCGACCTGTACAGGCCGTCGGGGCTCGGGCTACCGCTGATGTTGGAATCCGTGAACCAGATGGGCGTGCCGGTGAGCCCGCCCGCGGTGTACGAGGTCACGGTTGCGCCACCGCCGCCCTGGAGCCCGACCGTTGCTCCGTTCGAGATCCCCGAGTTGCTGTTGGGCGCCGGCGGCGGGGCCGTCCACGGCACGCACGCCGAGGCGGTGGCGTTCGGGGAGACTCCGTTCGTCCACGTCACCGTGACGCGCACCGAGTCGGCGCTTCCTCCTGCGGTCCCGAGCGTATACGTGCTCTGGTTCGATCCCACGTTGCCGAATGTTCCGCCGCAATTCGGGTCCGAGCTCGTGGCCCACTGGTGCGAGAGGATCGTGGGCGTTGGGGTTCCGGTCGCGGGCGAGTTGACGACTGCGGTCGCGACCTCGCCGTTGTTGCACGACCCACCCGGGCACGAGATCGACAGGGTCCCGGCTACCGGCGCCGTCGGGCCACCGCCGCTTCCATTTCCGCTCCCGCTCCCGCTTCCGCCGTCGCCGAGGGCGATGCTGCTGCCGGCGGCGCTGAAGAGGCCGCGGATGTTGTCGCGCAGGAACGTGAGCGCTGCGATCGTGCCGAGCGAGACGACGACGATGATGAGGGCGTACTCGACGAGCCCCTGTCCGCGCTCGCTGTGCCGTAGTCGCTGCCACGCGTCGAGCGGGCTGCGTCCGTGCTTCGTGTTGGGTTTCACGGTGTCATTCCTCCTGGTTTGCACCTCTGGGTGCCAGTGACGTCGTCGTCCGTGGCCTGTTACGTCCAGCAGCGGACCCTTATATTGTTTCCGTCGCCGCGGAGCCTGGCAACTGGCAAAAGGGCTAGGACGGTCGAGCTCCAATGCAATTCCGGGAGATGCCTCGATCCCGGCTCCACTTCGGTGGCCGATCTTCGTTGCTTCGCCATGCTTGCTCGAGGTATCCGCCGACGCGGTATTCGGTTGCGCGTCGTGCGTCGCTGGCACGCGCCGGCATCACGATCGCGTCGCCCGTCCTTCTGCGACCCGGGAAGGAACGGCGGCACGGGGAGGGCACCTCGACTGCCTATCCGGGATTCGCGACCCTCTTGCCGTCATCCGCGGCGAGGGCCGATTCACCATCCGAGGTTCGCCGCGTGGGACGAGGGCCGTGCCAGCCCAGCCGTCCCAGGGTCTTGCCGCCGCCGGGCGTGTGCGTTGCCGAGTCCCCGGTGGCCCCGGCGGCCTCGACAACGCACACTCGCCAGCGGCGTCGTTACTAGCCGGCGCCGTTCTGGATCGAGCTGCCGGCCCTGCTGAAGAGGCCGCGGATGTTGTCGCGCAGGAACGTGAGCGCGGCGATCGTGCCGAGTGAGACGACGACGATGATCAGGGCGTACTCGACGAGCCCCTGGGCCGTCTCCTCATCGCGGATCCGGAACCACGTGTTCTGCACATGAACCACCGCAGCGGTGAAAACGTCCTGCATTTAAACCCCTCCCCGTATCGGATGATGTAGATCTCGTGATTGGCGTGCGCCGGAAAAGGGGAAGAGTTCCTCCTGCCCGGACGCCGACGATGCTCATACTGTTGCCCGAGAAGTCGCGCCGCGCAACTGGCGAAAAGGCTAGGGCGCCCCTCGTGGGCCGTTGCCTTCTTCCCTGGCGCGCATATCGTGCGACGGATGGAGGCACGTCAGCGGGACGGTGATACGCGGCGAGCGTTCGGCTCGCTTTGCGCCGCGGCACCCGCGGTTTCGGCCGGTTGGAAGCGGAGGCGGGCGCGATCGTAGGCCGCGCGACATCGGCCCGCAGGGCGCGGCCGGGCTTCGTGCTCGGCACTGCAGCAGCCATCTTTCTTCTCGGCCTCGCCCCGGTCGCCTTCGTCGTCTTCGAGATCGTGCACTGGAGCACATCGCCCGGGTACGGCTCCGATCTCCGGGTCGCGTACCTCGGAGCAGCCGACGCCGTCGTTCATGGGAGGAACCCGTACCCGCCGCTCGACGATCCAGTGCTGGCGCGCGGAGAGGCCTACGTCTACCCGCCCGTTCTCGCGCTCGCAGCGGCACCCCTTCTGCTCGTCCCCGACTCGTGGCTCTTCCCCGTTGCGGCGACCAGCGCGGCGATTCTCGTCCTGCTGATCCTGTACCTCGCCCGAGTGAGGGACTGGCGCTGCTACGGCGCCGCGATGCTGTGGCCCCCGGTCACGAACACGTTGATGACCCTGAACGTCTCGTTGATCCTGGCGCTGTTGCTCGTGCTCGCCTGGCGCGCGCGCAACCGCCCCCTGATCTCGGGCCTGCTGATCGGGAGCACGATCGCTCTCAAGCTGTTCGCGTGGCCTCTGCTCGCGTGGCCGGCCGCCATGCGACGCGGGCGAACGGCGCTTCTCGGGATCGCCGCGGCGGCCGTGCTCGTGATCGTGCCCTGGGCGGCGATCGGTTTCGCCGGCCTCCGGGAGTACCCCGACCTGCTTCGCAGGGTCACGGATCTCGAAAGCTTCGAGAGCTACTCCATCCCGGGCGCTCTCGGAGCTCTCGGCGTCGATCCCGCCGCCGGACGCGTGATCGCGCTCGCGACAGGCATCGCGCTCGTCGCACTCGTCATCGTGTACGGCCGGCGCGGCGACGATCGCCGCGCGTTCGTCGCGGCCGTGCTGGCCGCCCTCGCCGCCTCGCCGATCGTCTGGCAGCACTACTACCTCGCATTGCTCGTCGTCGTCGCCGTCTCGCGGCCGCGGTTCTCGGTCGTCTGGCTCGTCCCACTCCTCATGTGGGTCGGGCCGTTCACGGGGAACGGATCGGCGGTGCAGACCTTGGTCGTCACCTGCTCGGCAGTGGTCGTGGGCGTCGTGTGCCTACGGGCTCTTCCTAGTGAGAGCGACCGTCCCCTGGAGCAGGGCACCGTCCAGAAGACGCCGGCCCTGCCACGGCCTCATGACGTCCGCCGTTGGATGACGACGACCCGATCGTCCCGGTAGAGGACTCGGGCTCCGGGCTCCCGAAGCAGGATGGCGGCGCGTCCGATGCCCTCGGTCGTGTCGAGAACGACGATCGGGTAGCCGGCGGCTGCCTGCTCCCACCGCGGCTGCACGTTCTTGAGGCGTGACAACTCGTTCAGCTCGGGATCGGTGAGCAGCTCGAAACGGATGTCGTAGGCGATCCGCCCGCGCAGCGCCGGGACCTTCCAGAGGAGCCAGTCGGCGAAGCGGTCGCTCGGCATCACCGCAGGGCCGGGCGGCAGTCCGGGCAGGGCTCGAGCGACAGCGCGAGCATCGCCGCTCGACCATTCGCTCTCGTACCACGAATCGCCACGCGGGACCCAGACCGCGAGCGCCGTTCCGAAGATGACGCACGATCCGATGCAGAGAGCAAGCCCGACGCGACGCCGGATCGGCGCGCGGTCCGGTGGCAGGATCGCATCGAGGGCCACCGGCAAGAGAACGGAGACGGCGAGGGCGAACCAGACGATGCCGCGCGCGCTCCGCAACGATCCGGCGAGCGTGAGCGCGAGCACGCCGACGTCGAAGAGCGACAGCCTGCGGCGCCCGAGGAGCGCGATCACGAGGGTCGCGGCCGCCACGACGAAGAAGGCGAGCTGGTAGCCGTGGGGCTTCGGCGCCTGCCACTCCGTGATCGCTTTCGCGACGGGGCTGTCGACGAACATCAGCTTGTAGTACCCGACGATTGCGGTGCCGTACGGGGTCGCGAGGACGCAGAGCCAGGGCGCCACCACGAGAGCGCCGCTGCGCGCCACCGTCGCACTGGTAGGTCGACGCAGGGCAAGCTCGCCGAGGCCGATCGCGCCGGCCAACGAGACGATCGCCGCCCCGACGACGACCGAGCCGTGCACGTTCGCCCACACGACGAGCAGCGGGAAGACGAGAAGCGTCCGGCGGCGCCGAAGGTCACGGTCGGACTCGAGCAGGGCGAGGGTTGCGACGAAGAGCGGGAGCGCGAACGCCTGCGCTCGCAACGTCCAGGCCCACGGAGCGACGACGAGGCACGCGACGACGACGAGTAGGGTGCTGCGCGCGCTCGCCCCCCGCCGGCGGGCGGCTGCGATAGCGATCGCCGTGGCGGTCATCACGAGCAGGACGTGGAGCAGCATCGTCGCGCGGAGACCGGCGAGCGCTTCCGCGCCATAGAAGAGGAGCTGCGCGAGCCACTGCTGGTCGGTCCAGGTGCGACCCTGTGCCAGGACCGTGAGTGCCTCCCGGTGCGGGAGGCCGTGTTCGACGATCTCCCTGCCCGCGACGAGCGTCATCCAGCTGTCGCCCACGAAGATCGCGGGCGCTAGGCCGACGAGCATTGTCCCCAGGGCGGCGACGAGCACTACGAGGAGGCTGTTCTCGACTCCTACCTCCACGACTCGACCGAGACTGCGACGGATCGGCGAACGCGGGGCGGCCGCGGCCGCTGTCTCGTGTGTCGGTCCGTCGGGGCCGGTCACTGCAGGGCCGGCTCTCGGCGGCGAGCGGTGGCAGCAGCCCGAGGGCTCCATTCGCACGCGACGAGGATCGCGAGCAGGACGACCAACGTGAGCGCCGTTTGCCAAGGCCTTCCGTTGCCGGTGCCTGGGACGAGCCACAGCGGCAGTGCGAGCAGCCAGGCCGGCTGGAACCGGGGGCGTGCGATCGCCAGCGGCACGATCAGCAGCGCGAAGAAGTGCAGCCAGACGATCGGGGAGAGGACGAGCGCTGCGCCGATCGCGAGCCCGAAGGAGCGGCGGCGCCACGAAACGGCGAGCAGCGCTCCCCCGACGGCCACGGTGGCCGCCCGCGCGGCCGTCGAGGAGGCTCCGGCGTCGAGAAACAGGGCGAAGATCGTGTAACCCCTCTCGTCGAACGTGTCGCTGAGCTTTCGGAGGAGCTCGACGTAGGTGCTGACGGCGATGAACGGCAGGATCAGCAGCAGTGAGGCCGCAGCGAGCGCGATGCTCGTCACACAGGCTCGCAGCTTCCCGGTCGCCGCCAGCCAGATGGCGAGCGGCCAGAGGAAGAACTTGACCGCGAGCGCCGCTCCGATCACGACGCCGGGAAGCCACGGGCGGTGGCGCACGCGCCACGCAACCGCGCACAGGAGGCACAGCGGCAGCGTGAGGTTCGCCGTCTGATAGGCCATGATCACGGGCGGCCACAAAAGCGTGATGCCGTAGACGCGCCAGTCGCGGATTCCCAGCACCCACAGCGCTCCCGCGAGGCACGCGAGGACGACGGTCGTCATAACCCAGTCGGCAGCGGCCGCGGGCAGGAGGGTGAGAGGAGCAACGGGGAGCACCGCCGCGATCGGCCAGATGTTGTTCGTTCCATCGGAGAGATCCGCGTCTGACGGCGGAAACGGGTTTTCGCCGTGTACCACGAGCTTGGCCTCGGGGTATAGCTCGTGGTGGAAGTCGTACGCGGGTTGGTAGGGGCCCGAGAACGAGGTCAGGGCGATCACGACCGACAGCAGAGGGACGACGCCGAGCAAGATGACCGGCGCGACCCGGTGGAACGCACGGGACAGGCCCCTGACCTCGGGATGCGCGGGGGAGCCGTTGTCGGGCCGGACGCTCATGCAGACCTATTCGTTGTCGCGCGCAATGCTCCCCTGGAGGGCTCGTTGACGGGGGCTACCTGGTGAATCCGCAGGCATCCGGCCCTCCTCCTATTCGCCGAAGATCGGATTTTCGATCAGCCCTTGCTCATATGCGAGCCGGGCCGCCTCGGTGCGGTTCTTGGCGCCGAGCTTCCGATAGACGTTTGTGAGGTGGAACTTCACAGTCTGCTGGGTGATCCACAGCTCCCTCGCGATCTCGTCGTTCGACAGGCCGCGCGCAACGGCCTTGAGGATCGAGGTCTCGCGCTCGGTCAGCCCGCCGGCCGCCGCCTTGCGCCTTGCGCTGCCTCCTATTTCGACGGCCGGGCCGGCCAGGCTTCCGTCCATCACGCAGCGCAGGGTCGCGGGAAGATCGTCAGGTTCGACGCTCTTTGCGAGGTAGGCACTCGCGCCACGTCGCAGCGCGGCGTCGACCAGCTCCGGCGAGGTCGATGCAGACAGCATCACGACCTTGATATCGGGGAAGAGATTGCGAATCTCGTCGAGACAGGCGAGGCCGTCCATCTGTGGCATCCGAACATCCAGCAGGACGAGCGCCGGCTTCGTACGGGAAACGAGGGCCGGCACCTGACTGCCGTCCTGGGTCGTGCCGACGATCTCGAAGCCGCCATCGGCCTCGAGGGCACGCCGGACGCCGTCGAGCATGAGGCGGTGGTCGTCGGCGAGGACGACGCGCACCGGGCCGGCCGCTGCAGCGGGGGAAGCCGAGGGGCGGTCCGGTCCGGTCATCCCGTCGATCCTACGAGAAAGCGCCGATATCGCCGTCCGCCGAGTTCGGCCATGCCAGTCACGATCCTCGAACCGCTAAGCGAACGCCCCTGCGTACCCGTTCAGCGCAGGCTGACCGCCGAGATGCGCGTACAGCACGCGCGAGCCCGGCGGGATCCGGCCGTCGCGGACGAGGTCGATCAGCGCTGCCATCGACTTGCCCTCGTAGACCGGGTCGGTGAGCATTCCCTCGAGGCGTGCGCAGAGGCGGATTGCGTCGATCGTCTTCTCGTCGGGGATCCCGTACGTACCGGCGTGCCACTCGTCGAGGAGGACGATCTCCTCGTCGGCGAGCGGGCGGCCGAGGCCGATCGCCTCGGCCGTGCGTCGTGCGATCCGCGCGATCTGGTCCCACGTCTGCTGCACCGTCGCCGAACCGTCGATCCCGAGCACCTTGCGCTCGCGCTCCTGGCCGGCGAACCCGGCGATCATCCCCGCCTGCGTCGAGCCCGTCACCGAGCAGACGACGATCGTGTCGAAGAAGACGCCGAGCTCGGCTTCCTGTGTGGCGACCTCGCCCGCCCAGCCCGCGAAGCCGTGGCCGCCGAGCGGATGGTCGGACGCGCCCGCCGGGATTGGATACGGCTTGCCGCCGCGCTCGCCGACGTCGAAGAGCGCCTCCTCCCAGCTCGGGCGGAAGCCGATGTCGAAGCCCGCCTCGCTCAGTCGCACGTCCGCGCCCATGATTCTGCGAGAGCAGGATGTTGCCGACGCTCTCGTAGCCGGGATCGTCCCAGTCGACCCAGTGCTCCTGCACGAGCACGCACGCGAGCCCGAGGTGAGCGGCGACCGCTGCGACCTGGCGCGTGTGGTTCGACTGGACGCCGCCGATCGAGACGAGCGTGTCGCAGCCCTGCCCCAGTGCGTCCGCCACGAGGTACTCGAGCTTGCGCACCTTGTTGCCGCCGTAGGCGAGGCCCGAGCTGACATCCTCGCGCTTGGCCCAGATCTCGACCTCGCCGCCGAGGTGCTCGGAGAGACGTTCGAGGCGGTGGACCGGGGAGGGGCCGAACGTGAGGGGGATTCGCGGGAAGTCGGCGAGCGAGGGCATCGCCGTCACGTTAGCGCCTCGACCCAGCGCCAGTCGTGGCACTCGCGGACGCGGGCCTTCGGCGCGGGAGAAAGCGCCTGGCGAGGCGGCCGCACATGCGTCGCACCGTCCACGGACCGACGAGCGGCGAGAGGAAGATGGTCGGCGTGTTCATCACGGCGAGCAGCAGCCGAGCGACTCCTACGGAGACGCGACCGCTGCTGAGCTCTACCTCCGCCTCGTCGAGGAGCCACGTCGTGCGCCGCAGCTGGATGCCCCGGTACCGCCGTCGCCGAGGCAGCTTGTCGATAGCCTTGCGTGCAACGATCTCGCGGAGCTCGCGAAGGTTCGCCGGCCGTGTCTGGCCTGGATGCATCCGGTAGGTCATCACGATCTCCGGGCAAAGGACGAATGGCCCCAACGCGGCCAGTCGTAGCGCCAGATCACGATCCTCACACTGGACGACTGAGGTGTCGAAGCCGCCGATCTCGCGCACGAGGTCGGTTCGGAAGAGGTTTTGACCGGGCACGGAAGACCAGTTGACGAGCAGGTCGGCCATGACGTCTCGGACGCGTCGGATGTGCGGATGCGAGTCCCGTCGCGCATAGCTCTCGGCCGTGAACCAGACGCGGCGCGCACCGACGGCAGCGACCGCCGCCGGATGGGACGAGAGCTCGTCGCTGAGCGTTCGCAAGGCCCCTCGCTCGAGCCAGTCGTCGTCGTCGAGGAACATGACGTACTCCCTGCGCGTGGCCGCGAGGCCCTGGTTCCGAGCACCGGAGGCACCCCGGGTATCGGGCAGTGAGATCGCCGTGACCCGGGGATCGTCGATCGTGCGCAACCACTCGCCGGTGTCGTCGGTCGACCCGTCGTCGACGATCACGATCTGGAGCTCGACGGCCTGCTGGGCGAGGACGCTCGCCACGCACCGCTCGAGCCAGGCACGACGATTGTGCGTCGTGACGACGACGGCGACCGAGGGTGTGCCTGTCATCTCATCGCGTCCTCGTAGGCGCGGAGGTGCTCGTCGATCGCATGCTCGATCGAGAAGATCCGCTCGACATGCCGACGACCGGTCTTGCCGCGCTCGCGCCAGCGGTCGTTGCGAAGAAGCTCACGCAGGCCTTCCTCCAGACGTCCCTCCCGAGCCTGCACGCCGAACCGCGTCGCAAACCCGTCGGGATCGGCAAAGCTGAGGATGGCGCACCGGTGCGCTGCCGCCTCGATGAACGCCGTCGGCAACCCTTCGCGGGCGGAGGTGTTGGCGAGGATCCAACTGCGTCCGAGCACCTCACTCCATTCCGGTGTCGCGAACTGGTCGAGGACGCCGGTCATTCGCAGATTGGGAACGCTCCCGTAGCGCTCGCGCAGGGCGCGGTCGTGCTTCGGGTCGCGGGCGGCTCCGACGGCGATGAAGTCGACACCGGGGCACTGGCGGGCGAGCTCGAAGAAGAGCTCCACGCGCTTGCGTCCCTCCCAGCGGCCGACGTAACAGACGGTCGGGCGCTCTGCCTTCGGGATCGCCGCAGGGAGGTACACCGGAGAGGGGAGGAAGCGTGGTGGCCGCCGTAGCCCGTGCAGCTCCATGGCCTTCGGGATGAGGAACTCGGCTGCGGCGTAGAGCCCATCTGCCCTGCGTACGGCGATCGCGATGAACGGGTTGGTGATGAAGTTCCGGTACAGCGCCCAGCCGAGCTTCGGCATTCTCGCGTAGGCGGACTCCACCTGCCACTCGGCGCGATTCATCGGATCCCGAAACGTGACGACGTGGGCGGCCGAGGGCTTTGCGGCACGCGCCAGCGCGGTGCCGAGAGAAGTGTCCTGCGAGTGGAAGACATCCGCGTCGAGCTCCCGGAACACGCGAACCGCCTGCAACGGTCGGTCCGGCCGGTACTGGTAGACGGGAATCCCGTCCAGCTCGTAGCGGTCGGGATGGGTGGGCGAGCGCCGCGGTACGACGATCGAGACGCGCACGCCGCGTTCGGCCAACTCCCTCCCGATGAAGCGGGTCGCGCGGCCGAACCCTCCGTAGATGGAGTCACCGAAGAGCTCGATGCAGGTGAGGCAGACGTGCATGGGGCGTCGCGCCGGAGGAACAGACCGGTCGGTCGTCAGCTGCGCCACAGCGTGAGATCCCGCCCGGTGAGTGCCTCGACCTGTTCGATGTCCGCGTGGTAGGAGGTCGCGAGGCGAGCGCGGACGGCGGGATCGAGCGTCGGGCCGGCTCGCAGGTTGAGCGTCCCGAGCGTCCCTGTGATGGCGTCACGTACGGGGAGCGGCAGCCTCCGTCCTGCGAATCGCCGAAGAGCGTTGTCCTCGACCATGCGGTGATGAAGCCAGGGCCACCGGGGCGCCCTCGACGAGACGTTCTCGCGCCGGACCATCGTCGGGTCGAGCGCCTCGATCCCGACGTGACTGCAGATGCGCGTGAGCGTTGCCCCGGGCTCATGGAGCCAGTCCTCGTAGAACACGATGAGCAGCTGCTCGCGCGGGAAGACGCTGAGCCAGCGGCCGAGCTGCTCGCCGTAGAAGCCCCGCGAGCGGTAGTGCCACACGGGTGGCCACCCGTTCGCGATCCGCTCCGCCTCGACCACCAGGGCCGCTTCGAAGGTGAGCGGCTCTTGGCCCTCGTGACGCAGATGCAGGTACTGGGAGTAGGCGCGCTCGACCGGATGCCGAAGAACGGCGATCAGGCGGGCCTCCGGGACGTACTCGAATGCGGCGGCCGGCGCCACTCGGCTGTAGAGGTACTCCGGTGACGCTTCGCACGCAAGCGCTCCGTCCGGACAGTCGACGAACAGGGCGGTGTACGCGGCGGGGTCGGAGATCACCCGTCGCGAGAGGTGGTCGGCAACCGGACCGGCGAACCGCGGTGGATTGTCGACGTACGCGAAGAAGAGAGGCTCCTTCACGGGCGAGCCGTAGACCCGAGGGTGCCGCGAAAGCGCCCTGAACAGCGCCGTCGTACCCGCCTTTGCGGCGCCGAGGATCAGGAAATCCGGGAGCCGTGCGGCGCTCGCCCGATCAGTGGACTCACAGGCCACTGCTATTCCTCGCGATCCTCTCGACGACGCCCTGGGAGACGAACCCGACGAGGTTGGCCACCTGCCACGTGAGGAGGAGGGCGATGACCTTCGCTCGCATTCCGTGGCCCTGTCGCATCACCGATGGGCCGAGATGCCGGTAGAGATTCGAGTGCAATCGCAGGTCGTCGATCATCCGGCCGCTTCGCCGAAGGCGTCGCATGCTGTGGTACCGCCAGGCGCCTCGTCCGTAGTTGATGTGCTGGCGCACGAACCCGTCCAGGGTGGTTCGGTGCTCATGGTGAACGATCGCCGCAGGGCAGCCGGCAAGGCTGCCTCCCGCGACCCTCCACCGATCGACGAAGTCACGGTCCTCGGCCGCGAGCCTGCCGAAGCCTGGATCGCAACCCCCGATCGCGAGGTAGCTCTCCCGGTCGACGGCGAAGTTCAGGCCGGCGAAGAAGCGCGGCTCCTCGCCGGAGGGGTTGAAGAAGTCGTAGACGCCCTCGGCGATGACCTGGCCCGCAACGGCGACGGCGTTCGATGGATAGGCGTTCGCGACGAGCCCTCCCACGAGGAACCGGGGATTCGCCTCGACAACGTCCGTCACGGCCTCGAGCCAGCCGGGGTCCGCCACGCAATCGTCGTCGAGGAAGGCGACGACCGGGCCACGCGCTCGCGCGACACCGACGTTGCGATTGCCCGCGACTCCATGGTTCGGGCCGACGTGATGGCTCAGCCGCAGACGCCCTGCGAAGTCCGCGAGTAGGCTGACAGCCGGCTCGGCGGACGCGTCGACGACGATCACCTCGAAGCAGTCGTGCGAGATCGACTGCGCGGCGAGCGACTCGAGGCAGCGACGCAAAGGCCCGGGCCGATCCAAAGTCATGACGATCACGGAGACCCGTGGCGGTAGCGTCGAGCCCGTCACGGTGCGGGCTCCCCGGGGAAGCGCTGCAGCAACGGCCGAATGGCCTCCACCCACGCGTCCTGATGGTGGGTGCGGAACATCTCCCACGTGCAGAGCGTAGTCGGGTCATCGACGCGGTCGGGGAAGAGGATGCCGTCGAGGTGATCGAGCTCGTGTTGCATCGTGCCGGCGCTCAGGCCGCCGAAGCTCTCGACGTGCTCGCGGCCGCCGGGATCGAGGTAGCGCACCTCGATCTCGGTGTTTCGGTGGACGAGGCCACGAAGATCGGGGATGCTGAGGCAGCCCTCGTAGCTCGCGTACGTCTCGTCGCTGACGGGGCGGACGACCGGGTTGACGAGGACGCGGAGGTCGAGCCGCGGCTTGTAGGGGTAGCGTGGGTTGTCACCACTGACCCCGACGGCGAAGATGCGCAGCGGGATGTCGACCTGCGGTGCCGCGAGGCCGGCGCCGTTCGCGGCGCGCATCGTCTCGACGAGGTCGTCGCACGTCTGCAGGAGCCCCGGCGAGCCGAGCTCGGCCCGCGTCACCTCATGCGCGTGTTGCCGGAGCGCGGGGTGGCCGATCTGGATGATGGGAAGGACGGTCACTGTCCGACAGTAGCGCCGGGCGGGAATCCTGAGGAGAGACTGAAGTCTCTCCTCTCACCCCTCCCCGGAAGTGGTCTGCTTCAGCCGGTTGCCGGGGTCTCGGCCGCGGCGAGCGCGACGCCGTGCAGGATGTCGCGCTCGCTCGCCTCGATCTCCGACAGCCCGTAGCGCTTCATCACCTCCCGCAGGACGACGAGGCCACCGACGATCACCGGCGCCCGCGCCGGCTCGAGGCCGCGCACGCGCTCACGTGCGGCGAGCGGGAGGGCCGCCAGCTGTTCGAGCGCCCGATCGGCAGCACCGCGCGAGATCCGGTGCCCGTGGATCTGCACCGGGTCGTACTCACCCAGCTCGAGGTCGATCGCGGCAACGGTGGTGATCGTCCCGGCGACGCCGATCGCGCGCTCGACGTCGAGGGCGGGGAGGAGCGATCCGGCGAACGCCGCCGCGGCCTCGATCTCGGGCGAGGTCGGAGGGTCGCCCGCGAAAAACCGCTCGGTCACCCGCACGCACCCGATCTGCAGGCTGGTCGCGAACGAGACACCGTCCGGCCCGCCGACGAGGAGCTCTGTCGAGCCGCCGCCGATATCGACCATGAGCGTGTCGCCCTCGAGCGTGCGATCGGAGGTAACGCCACGGAAGGTCGTCTCGGCTTCCTCGTTGCCGTCGAGCAGTCGCGTCAGCCAGCCGTAGCGCTCACCGAGACCCTGCAGGAACGCCCGGCCGTTCGACGCGTCACGTACGGCGCTCGTCGCGACCGCGAGCACGCGCTCCGCACCGAGCGACCGGGCCTCCTCGGCGTACCCGTCGAGCACCGCGTGGACGCGGTCCATGGGAGCGGGGAGGAGCTCGTGGTTGACGTCGACCCCCTCGCCGAGCCGCGTGATTGCAAGGCGACGAACGACCTCCGCGATGTGGCCGTCCTCGATGTCGGCGACGAGCAGCCGGGTCGAGTTCGTGCCGAGATCGACCGCTGCGACGCGCATAACGGCACCGTACACACGAGGTTCGGGAATGGCTGAAAGAGACATCATGTGGGCAGCGTGCGTGCCCGTGTGACCCGTGTCTTCGTCGACACGAGCGCGTTCGTCGCGCTGCGCAACCGCGCCGAACGCGAGCATGAAGCGGCGCGAGCCGGTCGTACCCGGCTTGTCGCCGAGCGAGCACAACTCTTCACGTCGAACTACGTGTTCGCCGAGACGTACACGGCACTCCTCGTGCGCGTCGGTCGCGCCGAGGCTATCGAGTGGGGCAGGCACTTTCGCACCGGTACGGCGATCGAGATCGTTCGCGAGGACGAATCGGTGGAGGAGGACGCGTGGGCGCTCCTCGATACCTGTGACGACAAGCAGTAGAGCTACGTCGACGCAACCTCCTTCGCGCTGATGGAGCGCGAGGACGTGCACGTCGCATTTGCCTTCGACCGCCACTTCGGCGAGCGCGGTCTCCAGTTGGTGTCCTAGCCGGCCTCTCAGACGCCGGGGACGAACCAGAACACGCGGCGCAGGTCGGCCCGCGCCTGCCGTACCGCCGAGAGCTGAACATCGAGGCGGGCGCGCGAGATCGCGAGCCTGCTCGTGGCATCTCCGAGGCGGTCTTGCGCGGCTGCCGCGTCCGCCATGTGGCGCTCTATCTCGAGCGAGACGACGTTGATGCGATCCATCTCGGACGTGAACACCGCGCCGCTGCGCTTCGCCGTTCGGTAGAGCTGGAAGCCCCGGACCGTGACGAACGCGATCCCGCCGACGACGGCGACGAGGAGCACAGCGAGAGAGATCCAGAGCAGCACGTCCTGAACGCTAACAGGGAGTGCCGACCGAACGGGACGGTGCTACGATGGGCGCCGCGTCGCGGGGTGGAGCAGTCAGGTAGCTCGCCGGGCTCATAACCCGGAGGTCGCAGGTTCAAATCCTGCCCCCGCTATGGAAAAGCCCCGGAAATCGGGGCTTTTTCTTTGCTCAGGCTGCATCAGCCAGCGAACCAGACGCAAGGGATCGGACTCGTTCCCCTGCTCATCGATAGGCCCGAGAAACGCCACAGAACGCTGTTTCCCTTATTGCCATGTCAGGTGTCAACATGGGCGTTCGAAGGCGCTGAGACGCCGTCCTGTGGCCGTGGGGACACCTGTCAAACGGGGTGGTTTGCGGTCGATGCAACTCATGCCGTCCCAATATGCTGCGATCCGGGCGGGAGCGAGGCTTGTGCATCGAGCGTGTTGTGGCCCTTTGCTCCACGCTACTCGGTTCGTTTAGTGGGGCAACTGGAAGTAGCGCTCGGGATCGTCCATGATGGTGGCCGTCCTGGTGGATTGTCTGCGTAGTAAAGGAGCGAGTCATAGCTCAGTCCAGTCAGATCGTCCTGATCAACGGGTTTGGTGTGCTCTTCGTGATCTTGAACTCGTTCGGCTTGGGCCTCAGGCTCTCGATCGGCAAGTTCCTGGCCGAGGCCGTTGCGCATTGGAGGATCGCCGTGTGGGTGTTGGTGATCAATTTCGTGATCATCCCGCTCGTGTTCATCGGCTACTTGCTGACGATAGCCTCGTCCATTCCTGACGAGATCAAAGTTGGGTTCTGTGTCGCAGCCTTGTGTGCGGGTATGCCGTTCGCTCCCATCCTGGCCCGGTTAGCGAAGGCGGACGTCGGCATCGCCACCACGTTGCTGGTGGTGTTGACCGTCGGAACGATCATCGCCCTCCCTATCGGTCTGCCCCTCGCCGTCGACGCGGTTGACGCACAGCTAACGGTGTCTGCCTGGGAGGTTGCTTGGCCGCTGTTGGTCTTCTTGCTCCTGCCGCTGGTTCTAGGGTGCGGCTTCAGGGTCTGGTGGCCCGACCTGACGCCGGAACTGACGCAGTGGGCTGTCCGTGTTGCAATTCTGTGTCTGCTCTTCAACCTCAACTTCACACTGGTTGCGTACTGGGATCTGTTCGTGCAGGAATGGGGCACTGAGAGCTACATCGCGGCGCTTGCGGGCCCGTTCATCGGCCTCGGGTGCGGCTACCTTCTCGTCTCCGGCCTTCGCGTCAAAGACGTAGGTATCAGGCACGCGACCGAGGTGACGACGGCCGTCCGCAACATCGCCCCCATGCTCCTGATGATGATCTATCCCTTTGCAGCAGACCCTCTGGTCACGGTGTCGATCACCATTCTCAACACTGTCGGCATCGCCATCGTAGTGTTATTCGTCCTGATGTGGAGACGCGCTGCCCCGCCATCGAACACCCCGGCGACAACCTGACCGTCCGCCAAGGATCAGGGCCTTGAAACACCCCTGATAGATGACAGATCTGTGGACGTGTGTAGAGGACGAGACGTTCTGGCGGGGCCGTCGCCTTCGATTTTGCCCCGTGGCTGAACGTCTGGGAGGGACTGGAATCTTTGCCCGAATCTTTGCCCAACCGGGCTGACCTCAGGTCATCCCACGGGGCCTCGCAGCGCATGAAACAGGGGTACGAGCCTGTGATGTCCAACCCCGCAGACGGCTCATAACCCGGAGGCCGCAGGTTCACATCCTGCCCCCGCTATACAGAAAGCCCTGGAAACGGGGTTTTCTTGCTTTTCGGGTGGAACAGCCAGGCGTAGCGCCTCGAGCCCGAAGTCCGAACTGTCAACACCTATGAGGATGCGCTCGCTCGCGTCCACGACACAGCTGTAACCGTCGTCCTGTCGGCCGGTCGACCAAGGTCTCTCGGCGAGAGAGCCCGAATCAGGTCGTGTCTGGCCTGTGCGTGCTCGCGCTCTGGCCGCGGAGCTAGAGCGTCACTGCGAGTCCGGCCACCAGCCCTGCGACGGTCGCCGCGATAGCCACGACAACAACCCATGGGGGCACGCCGCTGACCGGCTCCGGCCGCGACGATGTTCTCGTATGCGCGGGGCGGAAAACCGCCTCTCCGTCTGGCAGTTTCCGCTGCCAGCAGTCCGTGCACGCGCCGCGCGGGGTCGTCCGTGTGTTGCGACCACACGCTGGGCATGGGCTCCGGTCACCGGCCGTCGCGAGTTCGGCGGCGACGTTCAACGCCGCTGATCGGGGTTCCTCCTCAACGATCTCGGAGTGCAGCGGTCGACGCTCCGTCGCGCTCCAACCAGCCTCATCGCGCTCCCGCTTCGAGCTGTCCTCCTGGGACTCGCTTTCCCCGAGGTCGATGAGTCGCATGAATGGGCCTTTGTGTTCGATCGGCGCCGCGCCGGGAGCAAGGAGGATGCGCTTGCCGGCATGATCAACCTCGGTCAGTTGCTCGATCGGGATGCGGAGTTGCCGCCGACCGAACCACCCTTGGGCGACGATCAGGAACGCTGCTCGTCCCTGCCCGTCCCGTCCGAAGCCATCGAGAATGCCGACCGATCCTTCGGGGGTGTCCACGAGGTAGTCGACGAGCCTGTCGGCGATGTCTGCCGGCGGCGCTGAGAGGGGCGACACGAAGGTTGTCCTCATGACACGCACGGTGGCGGAGGCGCGCGTCTGCGTCCATCCGTGCGTCGGGTCATTCGACCACCGTCGGGGGTGTACACCGTCGGTTGGACTGCAGGAAGAAGTGGGTGGGACCCTGGACGTCGCATGGTGCCTGGAACCCATTGCCCTCACGCATGGCCCGCAGGCATTCTCGGTGGCGACTCGGTCTTTGCCGAGCCTGACCCGCAGGACGGAGGAACCGTCGTGGCAATCGTTGCGGCTTCCGCCTTCGCGGTCGCTTTGCTCGCTATCGCGCTCGAGTTCGGCCATCGGACGAAGGTCGCGCTCGTCGGCGGCACCGTGCTCGTGCTCGTTGGCGCGCTCGATGTCGATACAGCGATCGAGTCGGTCGATTGGGCAACCCTTGGGCTGCTCGTGGGGATGATGATCATCGTCGGCCTGACGGAGCCGACTGGTGTCTTCTCCTTCCTCGCGCTGCATGTCGCACGGATGTCGGGTGGGTACCCGTTCCGCCTCATCTTCCTGCTGGCCCTCATGACGGGCGTCCTGTCGGCGTTTCTCGACAACCTGACGGCGATCCTGCTCGTGGTTCCGATCAGCCTCCAGCTCTCCACGCTGCTCGGCATCCCGGTTGTGCCGCTTGTGCTCGTGCAGGTGATGGCATCGAACATCGGCGGGACGGCGACGCTGATCGGCGATCCGCCGAACATCATGATCGGCTCGCACGTCGAGGAGCTCTCGTTCCTCGACTTCATCGTCACTCTCGGCCCCGTCGCCGCGCTGACCCTGTTGACCACGACGTTCCTGCTCTACTTCTTCTACCGACGATCGCTCGCCACGTCCCCTGATGCGCGGGAGCGGCTCGCTTCGCTCGATCCGCGTGGCGCGCTCAAGAAAGAGCGCCTCGCCCCGATCCTCGTCGTGCTCGGCGGCACCATCGTCGGTTTCTTCCTTCACACGCTCCTGCATGTGGAGCCGGTGACGGTGGCGATGGCCGGCGCGACGGTGATGCTCCTCGTCTCGGGTCGAGAGCTCGAGTGGGCCCTGGAGCGAGTCGAGTGGGGCACGATCTTCTTCTTCCTCGGCCTGTTCATCATGGTGGGCAGCCTGGAGGAGCAGGGCTTGATCGAGGAGATCGCCGAAGGGCTCGCGGGACTCACTGGTGGTTCGAGGGCCGCCGAGGCGCTCGTTGTCCTTTGGGGGGCGGCCGCCGGATCGGCCCTCGTCGACAACATCCCCTTCACGGCCGCGATGATCCCGGTCGTCGACGAACTCCAGATGGACGGGTTCGACGACACCGCCTGGTGGGCGCTCGCCCTCGGCGCCTGCTTCGGTGGGAACGCCACGATGATCGCGGCGGCAGCCAACGTCGCCGCCGTCTCAGCGCTCGCCCGGAGCGGGACGAGGATCTCGTTCCTGCGCTTTCTTCTGATAGGCCTGCCGATCACGCTGATCTCGCTCATGATCGCGACGGCCTATCTGGTGGCGTTCAAGCTGTGAGACTGTTGACGACAATGCGCTTGCATCTCTTGAAGATGACACGAGGCAGCCTCTACAGGAGGGTGTTTCTCCTCAACGCGGCGATTTTCGTCCTCGCGACGCTCATACTCACCATCACCCCGGCCACGATCAGCTTCCCTGTCGAAGTGACCGAGGCGATCGTGTTGATCGCCGGCCTTGGCGCAATCCTTGTCCTCAACGCGTTCGCTCTGCGCACTGCGTTCGCGCCCCTCGACCGGCTGACGCGGCTGATGAGCGAGGTGGATCTGCAGCGGCCCGGCGAACGTCTCGAGGTGGCGGGCACGTCGGAGGTACGCGAGCTCGTCGGTGTCTTCAACGACATGCTCGACCGACTCGAGGCCGAAAGGCGCGAGAGCAGCAGACGCGCGCTCGCCGCACAGGAGCGAGAACGCTGGCGCGTCGCGCAGGAACTGCACGACGATGTCGGCCAGGTTCTGACCGGCGTGCTGCTTCGGCTCGAGGCACTGGCGAGGCAGGCACCGGCAGGGCTCCTCCCGAACGTGCGTGCGACACAGGACGCAACCCGCGACGCAATCGAGCGGGTGAGCCTGGTCGTGCGACAGCTGAGACCAGAGGCACTCGCCGACCTCGGCCTCTCGAAGGCCCTCGCGACCCTCGTCGCGAGGATCTCGGACGAGTCAGGGCTACGGATCAGTCACGACATCCGCCCGGATCTCGGTGACGTGGACGACGAATCGGAGCTCGTGATCTACCGCATCGCGCAGGAGAGCCTCACCAACGTCGTGCGCCACGCCGTGGCCACACATGCAGAGCTGACCCTCGAACGGACGGGAGAAGCCGTCATTCTCCGCATCCGTGACGACGGTGTTGGCCTCCCGCAACCGCTAACGACCCGACACGGCATCCTCGGGATGCGCGAACGGGCAATGCTGATCGAGGCAACGCTCCTGACCGAGAACCGGGCGGGCGGCGGTGCGCAGGTCACGCTCACAGCCCCACTCGACCGATGAGCGACGCCCAGCCCACCCGCGTCCTGCTTGCAGACGACCATCATGTGGTGCGCCAGGGGCTCCGTTTCCTCATCGACGCCGAGCCCGACCTGACGGTGGTAGCCGAGGCCGGCGACGGCATCGAAGCCGTCCGAGCAGCACTCGCGGTCGAGATCGACATCGCGATCCTGGATGTCTCGATGCCCCGCATGACCGGCATCAACGCCGCCCGCGAGATCCTCGGCGCACGGCCCGGAGTCCGCATTCTCATGCTCTCGATGTACGACAGCTCCGAATACCTCTTCGAAGCACTCAAGGCAGGCGCTTCGGGCTACGTCCTCAAGTCAGGAGTCGACCGCGACCTGATCCAGGCCTGCCGAGCCGCCATGCGCGACGAACCGTTCCTGTACCCGTCAGCAATCCGCACGCTGATCCGCGACCACCTCGAACGCCAGCCGCAGTCCGACAACGAGAGCCTGACCCCACGCGAAACCCAGATCGTCAAGCTCATCGCAGAATCCCACAGCTCAAAGGAAATCGGGGAGCTCCTGGTGATCAGCCCCAAGACCGTAGAACGTCACCGCTCCAACATCCTCGCGAAGCTCGGAATGAGCGACCGCGTCGAACTCACTCGCTACGCGATCAGGCGTGGCATCGTCGAGCCGTAACCGGTCGGAGGATCGAACGATCCGGCGTCCGCCTAGCGTTGAAGTGATGGCATTGGTTCCCGCTCGCAAGGAGCACGGCGCCGAGAACCAGAATGGCGAGGAGCGCGGCTGCGATGGCAACGGGATGGCCGATGCGGTGGGCTTCAAACAGCGCTTCGCCATCGACTCCATCCGGGCCATCTTCGCGATCACCGAAGACACGTTCATCGTCTACGCGGGGGAACGGTCGGGGGGTTTCGTTCAAACGCTGCCCCCGCCATGAGAGAAAGCCCTGCTTGCAGGGCTTTCTTGTTTTTCGGCGTCAAATCGGAAATGGATGGCGCAAGCGTTTTGGCCAGCGTCTTTCGTCAGAGTGTGACGAGGTTGCTGATTTCTTCCGGCGCGGGGGACCCACGCTGCCCGCCGTGCTCAGCCTGTAACCCCGCTACGCGGGGTCGGGCTACGCCCTTTGACGGGCCTCCGCTCGTCGGTCAGCCGGCACTTATCGGGGCAGGTCGGGTGCCGTGATACGGGAAGTGCGCGGGTTACTCCGCATTCCTCGCGCAACGCGAGTGGCTTAGTTCGTGGTGGGCGGCGCCGCAGTCCTTTGGCGTCGTGCTCGCCACACGCGCACGGGCCACGACAGGAGTCCGAAGGCGCCGATGGCCACCATCGTTTCGCCGAAGGTCGTCCATCCGAGGAGGATGACTAGCACGCCGAGGAGAATGACGACCACCTCGCCGATGAGTTCCCACACGTCAAGCGCTCCCGCCAGCAAGATAGGCGATCGCTCAAGCAGCATTCCCCAACGCCGGCGCATGCGAGGTGTGTGGGTGTCAGCTGAGTCCCGGTGTGTTACGCCCTCGAAGGCTCGGCCGCGCGGTCGGTCGGACTCCCGCCCTCAAGCAGTTCGTCCGCGAGCAAGCCGTGAAGGAGTTGTATGGCTATCGCGCCTTCTCCCACGGCCGAAGCGACACGCTTGACGGACCCGTATCGGACGTCGCCTGCCGCGAGGACGCCGGGCATGCTGGTTTCGAGCGTGAGCGGTCGGCGTTCCAGCGACCAGCTGACCCCTTCCGGGATGTCGCTGCCGGTGAGCAGGAACCCGCGCGGGTCCTTGGCGATGTTTGCGGGCAGCCAGTCGCTGTGGGGGTGTGCGCCGATCATGACGAAGAGTGCGTCGGCCGCGACCGTCTCATCCTCCTTTGTGGTGCGCCTGCGAAGTATCAGGTGCTCGAGGTGGCCTTGGCCTCCCCCGCCGACGACTTCGGTGCCGACGCGGACATCGACGTTCGGTGCCGCCTCGATCGCTTTCACAAGGTAGTGCGACATTCCCTCCTCGAGCGACGACGAGCGCACGACAACGGTGACGCGCCGGGCAAAGCGGGACAGGTGCAGGGCCGCCTGGCCGGCCGAGTTGCCGCCACCAGCGAGGAAAGCGTCTTTTCCGCTCAGTGCCGGTGCTTCCGAGAGTGCGCCGCCGTAGAACACGCCCGCTCCGTGCAGCGCCTCGAGTGAGGGAACGTTCAAGCGGCGGTACGCCGCTCCGGTGGCGAGGACTACCACGCCCGCGGTGACGTCTCGGCCGTCAGCGAGGGACACCGTGAGCCTGTTCCCAGTGCGCGTGAGGGCGACAGCCCGATGCATCAAGACGAAACTCGCTCCAAAAACTGATGCCTGATCGTAGGCCTGCTCGGCGAGTCGGCTGCCGCTGACGCCCTTGGCGAAGCCCAAGTAGTTTCGAATCAGTGAACTCGACCGCGCCTGCCCACCAATACCACCCTCGTCGATTACAAGGACGCTCAGCCCTTCCGACGCGGCATAGACGGCCGCCGAAAGGCCCGCCGGTCCAGCACCGATGATTCCCACGTCGAAGGAGTGATCTCCGAGACCAGGCGGGGCTCCTGCAGCCTCGGCGATCTCCGCGTTCGACGGGTCAGCAAGAATACGGCCATCGGGAAGCACCATGGCCGGGAGCTTCAGGTCGTTCCCTGCTCCGACAAGCAACTCGCGCCCCCGCTCGGAATCGGCCAGGCAGAAGCTGTGCGGGACGGAGCACTGCTCGAACACCTTCCTCAACTCGTAAGCGCGACCCGTCCATGTCTCGCCGACGATGTGGACGGTCTGAGGCACAAAGCTTCTATCGCGCGCCCATTCGAGCAGGAAGCTCGAGACGGCATCGTGAAACACCTCGTCGATCAACCCCTCCGGGCTTGGGACGTAGTAGTCGATCCGCCCCAGAGCCAACGATGTCCGGATCGCCTCCGCGCTCGCCTGATCCGACCACGCGCCCGACGGAACCAGAAGCGCTCGCTTCGCGTGGGGGTGGAGTTGCCGCACATGGTCGAACAGATCGGCGGCCGTGGTCTGCGATGGCGCGTCGCGCACTAGGACCAGCGCTACCTCGTCGCCGTCATCAGCAAGGTCTGTCAGCAGGTGCAGCGCCTCGGCTGGATCGGCAAGACACTCCACTCGATAGTCCGAGCCGTACCGTCTCACGAGCTGAGTCTCAAGATCCGTGAGACGATCCTGATCCTCGTCCACAGCGAGCAACAAAGAAGCGGCCATCAGCCTCAAGCTATCGGACGCGGACCCAACGCTCCGGAGGGACAGCTCCGAACTGTGCGTACCGGGCTTCTCTCAACAACCGCGTCCTTGCGGCCTCACCGACCATAGACTCGCCGCTCCATCACCTTGCGACGTTGCACGAGGGCCAGGGCTTCCGCGAGACCGGAGAAATGAGCGGTCTGACCAGATCGTCGCGAGCCTCGAGCTCAGGTGACATCTCTGAACGCGGGCGCAGGTCACGGGTGTTCTCGATAGTGGGCGTGGTGCCTCACGTCCTGCGAGGCACCACGCCCGACCTCGCTCACTTCGACTTTTTTGGCTTCGGGCATGCACTCTTCGTCAGGATGACCGAGATGTTGTCGGCGGCCCCGAGGTTCGTGCTGGGGCCACTTGTCGCGGTGAACGTGACCAGCAGCGAGCGTGTCTTGGTCGGCACTTTTCCTTCCTTTGCGCGGTACAGCAATGTGCCGGCATCCAGGCGCGTGCCTCGCGTGACGGGACCGACACGGAGTTTCCCGACTGCCTTCCCTGCCTCGTTGAGGTACGCGAGATCGACCCGGGCGGTGCTCGGCGAGTTCTTCGCAGCACCGAGGTAGGCAGAAAGACACGCTTTGACCCCGCCGGCGCCGATCTCCGACGCGGCCTTGCTCACACTGATCGTCTGAAAGGCCGTTGCCACCTTGCTCGGGTAGCCACCCTGGAAGTAGTTGCGGCCACCCTTGATCCCTTTTGAGACAGCTGTGGCGAGTAGACTTGAGTCCCCGTTGGCTTTGTACCGCACGACCTGAACGCCTTTCTGGTTCGCGGGTACAGCACTGAACTTCCAGGCGTAGGGCTGGACACCGGAAGTCCATGACCCGCCTCCAACAGGGAACTCCCCACCAGGGTTCTTCACGAGGTTGCCCGCCGGAAGAGCCGTTTGCCCCGCTCCCGCGGATGTCGCCAAGATCCCCACGAGCAGCAAGCCCGCAGCTAGCACCACCGCCGCCGATTGATACCGCAAAGCCGAACGAGATCGCGCAAGGAATGGATGTCGGAACATCACGCCTCCTGTGTCGATGTGATCGATGACAGAAGGGTGCTCAGACGCGCCGCCGTGACCCCGAAGGCCACCCCTCACCTCAACGAGGGCTCCCTGATCAGACCACGATTGCACACTCGTCCTTGCGTAACAACCGTTGATACGCACGCTTTACAAGAATCGCCCAGGAAGGGCTCATGCAACATTCCTTACATGGCGCAAGAGAGTAGAGGATGCTCGCTTGTGGCGAGCCGATCCGCAGTCCCCAGGCACCATTCCTGAACCTGGGGCGTCCAGCTCTACCCGCTTTCCAGGCTGCATTGCTGGCAGAGCGGGGAGCGTCTACGTCGCGACGGCGAAGATGCGCGGGGCCTGGGCACGCTCTACGTCCTTTCCCCGCTCTCGGTCTGGGTTTTTTTGGCCGGAGCCAACGATGAGATCCCGGACGGTGCTGCTCACGGGCACATCGCCGGGCTCGATCGCGTTGCGCCGTTGCTCCGGACGCCTCGAGCGTGAGGGCGGCCGGCTTGTAGGTCGGTTCGTGGCCGATCGATCGTCCTAGCATCGCGCCGACCGCGAGCGCTGCGCGCTGAAGAGCCACGGGCGGGAAGGGCAGCGCCCTGTTAGGCCGCGACGGCCTCGTCCTCGGGATCCCCATCGCGCGTCGGGACCTTGCTCGGAAGGTCCCGCGTGAACGCGAGTGAGATGAGCGCGAGGATCGTCGCCGCGAGTAGCCCGGCCTTGAGCGACCGGAGCTGAGCATCCTGGTAGTCGTCGACGATCGCGACGGTGGTGGTCTCGTCGAGCCCGGCCGCCTGGGCCGCGGCCTCGATCTGATCGGTCGCGACGAAGTCGATACCGGATCCTGCTGCGACGCTGACCTGGGCGGCGACGTCGTGGGCGATCCTGGGGTCGGTCTCGATGTTCGACACGAATGTCGTCGTCAGGCCGGTGAGGACGATGGCGCCGATCAGGGCGACGCCGAGTGACGAGCCGATCTGCTGGCCAGTGAACTGGAGCCCGCCGGCCTCGCCCCGCCCGGACGCATCGACCGACGATTGGATCACGTTGCCGAGCTGCGAGGCGATGAGCCCCATCCCGACGCCGAGGACGGCCATCGCGATCGCGAAGCTCGTCTCGGCCAAGTCGGGCTGCACGGTGCCGAGCAGGAGGAACGTCGCGATGCCGGTGATCGTCAACCCGGCCCTGACGATCGACCGCACCGGGTAGCGGCTCGACACGCGTGAGCCCGCCGCCGCCGCGACGAACATCGTGATCGAGACGGGCAGCATCTTGATACCCGTGTCCAGTGCGTCGAGACCGAGGACGAGCTGCAGGTAGAGGGGGATCGTGAAGAAGATCCCCATCAGGATCAGGTTCTGGGTGAACAGCCCGATGAGGCCGGATCGGACGGGCGGGATCTTGATCAGGTCGAGGTGCACGAGCGGGTCGGTCCCCTGCTCCTCCCGGTGTCGCTGCCAGCGCACGAAGCCCCAGAGCAGGACGCCGCCTCCGGCGATCACGAAGAGCGTGAGGGAGAGCCCGAACGGCTCGACGGGCGAGTCCTTCGGAGTGACCCAGCCCCACGTGGTCGACTGCAAGGCCCCGAGGACGACGGCTCCGAGGCCGACCGCCGAGAGGACGGAGCCGACGACGTCGAGGTGGACGCGCGTCTTCGCGTCCCGGACGGCGTCGTGGACGAAGGGCGTCATGGCCAGGATGCAGAGGACGATGACGACCTCGCCGACGAAGACGACCCGCCAGCTCAGCTCGGTTGTCGCCCAGCCTCCGAGGATCGGGCCGACCGCGATGCCTGCGCCGGCGACGCCGCCGATCACGGCATAAGCGGTCTTGCGCTCGCGCCCTTCGAAGTTCCCCGCGATCAAGGCTGCCATCGCAGGGAGGACGAGCGCGGCACCGACGCCTTCGAGAATGGACCAGCCGATTGCGAGGACGGTCACGGTCGGCGCGGCAGCGGTCAGCGCCGAGCCACAGGCATAGATGACGAGGCCGATAACGAAGGCCCGCCGCCGACCGATGATGTCACCGATTTTCGCGCCTGTCATGATCAACATCGCCATGACGAGGCAGTAGAGCGTGATCACTGCCTGGATCGTGGTCACGGTCGTGTCGAAGTCGGCGACCAGCTGACTGATCGAGACGTTCATGACCGATTGATCGAGGACCATGATGAACTGGGCGCCCGCGAGGGCGACGAGCGGCAGCCACTTCTTCATGCGTGCCTCCGTATCACCGTCGGGAGTGTCTCAGACGTGGCGGCCGTGTGGTCGTCGACCGGCAGAAACAGACCGGAACTCGTGCCGTCCGCCGATGACTCGAGACGCATATGACCAGAATCACACACGGTAGAGGAGAGCTGCGTCAGATAGCCCGAACCGCAAGTCCACGCCGAGATTCAAGCCGTTCTGGGCAGCACCAGACAGCGTTCGCCTCCATGGCCTGCGGCGTTCGCCGGTTCGAGTCCGGTAGAGGGCTTCACCGCAGCACTAGGAAACAAGGCAGATCCACGAACCGGAGAGACTCCGCGAGAGGCTTCTCGCCCGCCTCGGAGAGACGCGGGCGACAGGCTGCAGCCGACCTGTTGAAGCCCATTCCCAGCAGCGTCAAGATAGAGTCTCGGGCGAGCACCCGAGACAGAGGAGACACGAATGGGTACGGGCACAGTCGAGATCTTCGTCGCGACGTATCGGACTGAGGACGGAGCTGCTGCGGCTGCCAAGGATTTCCGGGCGGCACAGCAGGACGGTGCGATCGATCTGATCGACGCGGCGGTGATCGTCCGCACGGTAGACGGCAAGGTCAAGTTCGAGGAGAGCGCTGATCCGAGCGGGAAGAAGTGGGCGAAGAGGGGGGCGATCGCAGGCGGTGTGGTAGGCCTGATCTTTCCCCCCAGCATCATCGTCTCTGCCGCCGTCGGTGGCGGGGCAGGGGGACTGTGGGGCAAGATTCGCGACAAAGGCTTTAAGGATGAAGATCTGAGGGAGATCGGTGAGAGTCTCCCGCCCGGCTCGTCGGCGATCATCGCGGTCGCAGAGGACAGGATGGTCGAGCAGATGGAGCGAGCACTCGGCGGTTACGAGAAGATCGCCAAGCACGCTGTCTCAGCCGAAGCCGCCGCCGCCATCGTGGCCGAAGTAGACGACTCCGAATAGCCACCCAACTCCTCAGGGCTGAGGATTCTAATGGTTCGTTGCCTCCCTGATGCCGATCGCGTCGGGGCGGCAACGCCGTCTTGTGGCCACGGATCGTGTTCTGCATCAACGACCTCGACGACGCGCTGCCGGGCCTGTTCGAGTGGGACGTGAGGCGGCTCGTCGCCAGCTTCGCTGTCGCCGGGCGCGACCGCGGCTTCGACACGAAGCAGCGGAAGGCGATCAATCCTGAGGTTGGTCACGCCAACCGGGAGGGCATCCGGCGGCTCTCCGCCATGAAGACCCTCGACCTCTGGTACTTCCGGCTCGACGTCGAGGAACTCCTCGCCACCCTCGCCCGAGCGATGAAGGAGAAGGATGTGAAGGCCTACCGGCGCGCCCGGCGAACGTCGCTAACGGTCGCACCAAGGACAGGACGAAGGCGTTCGGGAAGCTGACGGAGGTGGTGGACGGCCGGATAGAGGCTGTCGTCGTGGGTCAGCTGTTCCACTGTGTTTGAGGGGCTGATCATCACCTGTGGCCCTCCCCCGGGGCCTGGTTTGTGCCCGGGGATTTGCAGGTACGAGCAGACCCCCGAGGCCGGGTTCGACCGCCTCACTCGCCGCTTTGGCCAGGCAGTTGGCCGACCCTGCGTCGTGGCACAGACGTAGAATCGTCCCGTGCGCGCCCGCGACCTCGTTCACGGCATCGCCCGGGTCTTGTTTGCCCTGGTGGGTGCGGTCGCAATGACCTATCAGTTCGCGAAGCTGAACGGAATCGCGAGCTTCAGCCCAGGGAACTTCTTCAGCTTCTTCACGATTCAGTCGAACATTCTCGCCGCGACGGCGCTCGTGCTGACCGCACTGATCCGCCGAGACGAACGATCGCGACTCTTCGATGCTCTGCGGGGGGCGGTGACCTTTTACATCACGATCACGGGGGTCGTTTTCGCCGTGTTGCTGTCGGGCCTCCAGGAAGAGCTCGATACGCACATTGCCTTCGTCAACTTCGTCGTGCACTACCTCATCCCGGCCGTCCTCGTGGTCGATTGGTTCCTCGACCCCCCTCGGCATCGACTCGGCTCGAGAATCGCAGCCGCGTGGCTTGTCTACCCGCTCGCCTGGTTTGCGTACACCTTGGTGCGTGGGAGCTCGACTGGCTGGTATCCGTACCCATTCGTCGATGTCACCCGTCACGGCTACTCGGGTGTTCTTGCCCGGGGAGTCGTGTTCATCCTCGCCTTCGGGATCGGAGCAGCGGCGTTCGCGATGATAAGTGATCGGCGGTCCGCGTCGGGACGCGCGCAGACCACGTGAGCGTGCGAGGGTCGGGCCACCCAACAGTCGTCGGTGGCGGATAGCGAGCCGCCGAGGTCAAGTCACTCGAGATCGCAGGTTCATGTCCCGCACCGCTATAGAAAAGCCCCGGAAATCGGGGTGTTTTCTGTTGTCGTCTCATAACAGCCAGGACGAACCGCGACGGGCGTGGTCGTAGGGCGACTCGACGGCTCACGCGGGGAGGTCGCTTGCTCGGGGAGCGCGTCGGCGGACGGTACCCAGTCGTAGGCGCCGCTCAGCGGGATGGTAGACCTCGTCAGGGCGTCGGACACCGGTTGTAAGCCCCACCGCCCTCACCAGGTCGCGCCGCGCCACGCCCGTTACCGCGTCGAGCTCGAGGTACGCATGCGAGGCCGTACCGAGCGCGAAGATAGCGGGTCGCGCTGATCCACCGGGTGATTCTATCCGTGTCCTCGCTGCGCCTCACCCCGGTTGTCCGATGCGTGCAGGGCTGTCGTCCGTCTCGACTTGACGTATGCCGATATAGGCATATGATGGTGGCCATGGCACGAGCAGCGACGACGTCGGACGTCTTCAACGCGATCGCCGAGCCGCAGCGCCGGGAGATCCTGGTACTGCTGCGGGCGGGCGAGCGGCCGGTGACCGAGGTGGCCACGGAGCTGGGGATGACACAGCCGGGGGCGTCCAAACACCTGCGGGTGCTCCGGGAGGTCGGACTGGTGCGGGGCCGTAGGGCGGGCAGGCAACGCCTGTACGGCCTCGACGCCTGCGGGCTGCGACCGGCCCACGAGTGGACCGGCGGCTTCGAGCAGTTCTGGAACGAGAGCTTCGACCGGTTGGACGAGTACGTCCAGGATCTCGAGCAAGGCAGGAGGAGTAGCCGTTGAGCGCGACGGAACGGGGAGAGCCGGCGCAGTCCGCGACGGCCGACCGCGAGATCGTGATCTCGCGCGCCATCGGTGCCCCACGGGATCTGGTGTTCGAGGCGTTCACCGAGGTGCGGCATCTGTCTCGGTGGTGGGGGCCGGAGGGGTTCACCACCACAACGCGGGCGTTCGAGTTCCGCGTCGGGGGGGAGTGGGACTTCGTGATGCACGGACCGGACGGGACGGACTACCAGGAGTGGATCTCCTTCACAGAGATCACCCCGCCGGGGCGGATCGCGCTACAGCACGGTGAGTCCCGCAGCGATCCGAACGCCTTCGAGTCGGTCTTGACGCTCGTGCCCGACGGCGGGGCGACCCGGATCGAGATGCGCACGGTGTTCCCTACCAAAGAGCTGCGCGACGAGGCGGTGGAGCGCTACCACGCCATCGAGGGCGGCCGGCAGACTCTGAGCAACCTGGCTGCCTACGTTGCCGAGATCGCTCGGACCGGAGTCGAGGACTGATGGCCGGGACGGCGTTCTTCAGCGTGACGATGTCGCTGGACGGGTTCGTCGCGCCCGAGGGGCGTATGGGCGACCCTGATTGGACGGCGCAGTGGTTGGAACTGCAGCAGTGGACAGTGGATCTTTCCATTGCGGTTCTTCCGGGAGAACCTGAAGCTCGGCGACGGCGGCGAGGAGGGGCGCGACAACGACATCCTGCGGGAGACGTTCGAGCGCACCGGCGCGAGCGTGATGGGCAAGCGCATGTTCGACCTCGGCGAGCAGGCGTGGCCGGAAGAGGCTCCGTTCCACACGCCGGTCTTCGTCGTGACGCACGAGACGCGTGACCCCTGGGAGAGGCCGGGCGGAACCATCTTCCACTTCGTCAACGACGGCATCGAGTCAGCGCTCGCGGCGGCCCACGCGGCCGCCGGCGAACGGGACGTCCGCATCGCGGGCGGCGGGGCAACGATCCTGGAGTACGTGAACGCCGGCCTGATCGACGAATTCTCGATCGCCCTCTCACCCGTGCTGTTCGGCTCTGGAATCCGCCTGTTCGAGGGCGTGGACGCGGGCCGCGTGGCCCTGGAGCCGATCCGCGCCGAACCGACGCAGCGGGTGACACACCTGACCTTCGCAGTTCGGGAGCGGTAACTGTCTCGACCTCGGCGCTTCTCGCCGGGGTCAGCAGGGACTGTCACTGATCGATGCCGGTCCCGGAAACGGTGCGGTTCGCCGCACTCCAAGAGACCTGACCGCCGCACCTGCCGCAGTCACGGGAGCACGCAAGGGCTCGAAATACCGCATCGTTGTTCAGACGAGCCCCTCGTCCACGGCGGCCAAGCCGTGTAATCCCGGCCTGACGACGTCGTTCATGCCGGTGATGCCAAACGCGTCCAAGGGGCGGGTCGTCTTCGATCCCGAGCCGGTCATCTCGGGTCACTACTTCCCGTTCGCCGGCAACGAGCGGTGCCACGGCAGGTACGTCCTGGCCGTCCACGAGCAGCCGCGAGGGGCGAGGTTCAAGCGCGTTCGCACGTTCGCGTTTTCGTACCCCTCACTCAGCGTCAAGTACCTGCCGACGAACGCGACTGGATCGTGAGCGAGGCAGGACCCTGATCGCAGGATCCCGCAGCGTCGGACGCGAGACGGCGATCACGGCGCTGCGTCAAGCGCTGGCGCGCTTGAGGTCGGCGTGCCAGCGCTCGACGATTTCGGCGACGGGCGCTTCGACGGCGAGGCGATATGCCTGACCTGCCCACAGGTTGATCCCGTCGGCATCCCCGAGCACGCGTGCCTTTGCCCTGAGCGGCGCTGTCAGGTAGTGGATCTCGGGATAGGCCGCCGGCGCGTGGCCGTCGTGCTCGAGCATGAAGCGGTTCACGATTCCGCGGGCGCGACGGCCGCTGAACGCGCGCGTCAGGCGGGTCGGCGCGTCGCGTCGGAACGCCTGTCGGTGCGGCTCGCTCGTTCCCGCCTCTTCGGCGAGCATCAGCGCCGACCCGACCTGAGCCGCGGACGCTCCGGCGCGCAGCACGGCGGCTATCCCCGCTCCCGTTGCAAGTCCGCCCGCTGCGATCAGCGGTCGATCGGTCATCGCGCCGACGGACTGGAGGAGCGTCAGAGTCGAGACCGGCTCGTCGTCGTGCTGGTGGAACGAACCCTGGTGGCCTCCGGCCTCCGCGCCCTGCAGCACGAGAGCGTCGGCACCCGCTGTGAGCGCGATCCTCGCCTCGGCCGGGGAAGTCACCGTCACCCACACCGCGATGTCGTGGCTGCGCAGCCGCCCAACGATTTCTTGCGCGGGGCATCCGAAGGTGAACGAGACGACGGCCGGACGCTCCTCCGCGACGACCTCCAGCTTCGCGCCCCACTCGTCGTCGCTCCACCGGTGGTCACCGACGCCGACGCCGTAACGTTCCTCCTCGCCACGCAAGCTCGCCGCGTAGGCGGCAATCGCGGCCTCGTCGGCGTCGTCACTGGTCGGGTAGAAGAGATTGACGCCGAACGGGCGCTCCGTCGATCGAGCGGACGGCTTCGATCTCCGCCCGCACCGCCGCGACGGGCTTGTACCCGGCAGCGAGGAAACCGAGGGCGCCCGCGCCCGAGACCGCGGCGGCGAGCGCCGGCGTCGTCGGGCCGCCGGCCATCGGCGCACCGACAACCGATACATCGAGTGGGCCGTCGAACGTGAACACCAGCAGCTCACACCCTAGGCGAAGCGCCGGTGCTGACACCCGCGGCCGGCTTTCGTCGACGCCGCCCCGTTCAGCGCCAGTCGAAGTGCTCGCGGTGGATCCGCCTCGGAGCGACACCAGCCTGCTGAAGCTGCGTCTGGAAGGTGCGAATCATCCCGGTGGGGCCGCACATGAAGACGGAAAGCCCCTTCGGCTCGCCGACCGTTGCGAGCACGTGCGCCGGTGTGAGGCGGCCGGAGACGCTCGTGTCGATCAGATGCGCGCGGAGAGAGTCGTGGTCTCCGGCGATCCGGCGGATCTCGTCTGCGAACGGCGGCTCGCCGTCCGAGGTGTAGAAGAGGTCGACGTGATGCTCCAGGTCGCCGTCGAGGGCACGCAGCCAGCTCAGGAACGGTGCCACCCCGACACCGCCGGCGATCCACGCCTGCCGGCTCGTCCCCTTCCAGTGACTGAAGCGCCCGTGCGGGCCTCCGATAACCGCGGGCATGCCGGGCTCGACGAGTTCCTGCAACCGTGACGTGTAGTCGCCCAGGGCCTTCACGGTCACGCGGACGACGTCCTCGTGCGGAGCGCTCGAGATCGTGAACGGGTGTCGATGCCAGCCGTCCTTCGCCTCGAGGTGAACGATCGCGAACTGCCCGGGGACGAACTCGACCGGCCGGCCGAGAGGGCGCATGGCGATCTCGGTAAGCCCCTCGCCGATCTCGCGAACCTCCGCCACCTGGTAGTCGTGGAGCGAGAGGAAATGGCGCGCGAGCAACTCCCGGTAGGCGTAGAACGCGAGGCCGACGGCACCGATCGCCACGTAGCTCCAGCGGAGCACGGCCGAGTCGGGAAACGGCGATCCGTCGAGCACCCCGTGCAGGAACCCGGCAGCCACGAAGAGCCCGGTCGTCCGGTGGAGTAGCCGCCACCGGTCATACCCACCGACGATGTGGCGTAGGTCCCGCACGAGCGGCGCGTCGCGCAGGGCGAGCACGACGCCGCGCAGCGGTGCTGGAGCGATCGACCGCCAGCGCGGCAGAATCGCCCAGACCGCCAGGCTCACCAGGCCGATCGCGCCGATCGCACCGAGCGGCCCGCCGAGCGTGGTGCCGTTCGGGCTGGACGACAACAGGATGTGCGGAGCGAGCACGACCAGGCCAGCGATCGCGACGCGGCGATGCCAGATCGCAGCCCGGTCGATCCCGTCGAACCACTCCTCGACCCACGGCAGCGTGCTGATCAGGACGAGGCCGATGGAGAGGAGCAAGATCGACTCGGCGCCGAGAAACTGGCCCACGTACGCCCCGCCCGGCTCGCCAGGCGGCCGCGCGACCGCCCACACGACGCCGAGGCCGAGCACGAGCAGACCGATCGTCGCAGGGCCGACCTCGCGAGCCACGAATCGGCCATGCACCATTGCCCGACCCTAGCCACGCCGAACGTAGCTCGTCGTCTGCGGCCCACGACGACGGACGCGCAGCTCGTACTCGGAGCACCTCTGCCCCGCCGGGTAGCACGGTCGTCGACGCCCGCGCACGGTGCCTGCGCGAGCGACGCCTTGTGGCATATTCAGCGTCGAGACACGCCGACGCAGATAGAAGGCGGGCATACCCGCGCTGTGGGCGGTCTGCCGCTTTGGTCAGACTCCCAGAGGTGGGGGCTGCGGTGCCGGAATGAGCAGAAGGTGGCTCTCGACGACGGCGGAGGCGACGTCGCTCAGCTTGCGGCCGTTCGTCTGGGAATAGTCGCGGAGACGCTCGAAGGCGGTGTCGGCCGAGATCGAGTGACGCGCCATCAGGATGCCCTTTGCCTGCTCGATCATTGCACGTCGCCCGAACGCGCCTTGCAGGCTCTGGTACTCCGCGAAACGCTGCAACGTGATGTCGATCGCACTCTGCAGCTCCTCGGGTGTGCCGTCGATGATGTACGCGAAGACCCCGCGCTTCGCCGCCTCGCGGACGTACTCGGGGTCGTCGGCATGGAGGATGGCGATCACCGGGCAGAACGCCTCGCGGACGATCTCGGAGATCAGGTCCAGTGCGTGCTCCGAGCTCAGCCCTAGCCCGACGAGCGCGACGTCCGGGCGCTCGCGTGCCGTTGCCGAACCGACCTCTTGCACATAGATCTCGCGCGCGATCACGTCGTGCCCGAGACCGATCACGACCTGAGCCAGCAGCTCGAGGCGATCGCGTCGCTCGTTCGCGATGAGGACGCGCAGGTGTTGGAGTTCGTCCTCGCCCATTGTCGGTTCGTGACGCTGCCACCATAGCGACCGAAATGGGGCCTCGCGCGCCGGGGATGGTCCGGACGCGGCGGTGATGTCTCAAACGAACGGCCATCGCAAAGGGCACGCCGGGCCTCAAGAGACGTGGCCTGGCGCATTGCATCCCAGACCCGTCGCTCGGGGTACAGGCGGTGATCCGTCGAAATCCGCGGCGCACGAGGGCGGCCGCGTGCCGTACCATGCCGCACGTGATTCTCAGAATTCTCGCAATCGTCTTCGCCATGGCCGCCGGCATCGCAGGCGTCCTGTGGGTCGTGCTCGAGCTCGCCGGGGCCGTGTCGACGACAGGTGAGGACGTCTGGTACATCGCCCTCGGTGTGACGATCGCCGCGGTCGTGTTCGTCGTGATCGTCACGGCACGGTCACGGACGCGGGGGATGATCGGCCTCACGGTCAGCGTTTCCGTCCTGCTCGTCGCGATCCTCCTGACCTATCCGACGGACAAGGCAGCATGCACGCCGGGATCGGGAGCGAGTGGGACGACCGATCCGGCCCTCGAGAACTCCGGCGGCATCATCTTCGAGGACGAGGACACGCCGAGCGCGTCCGACTGCAAGTAGACTCCGCGCAGACATACCCAAAGGGGGTATGATGGGACGGCGAACGGAGAGGCTCGAATCGACGCCGTCGAGCGAGCCGCCAGAGGAGGCATCTCATGTCCCTCGCGGAACACCCGACTGAACGGATTCGCCTCGATCTCGAAGGCATGACCTGTGGGTCGTGCGCGGCCCGGATCGAGCGAAAGCTGAACACGCTCGACGGGGTCGAGGCCACCGTCAACTACGCGACCGACCAGGCGACGGTGGCCTACGACCCGACGGCCATCGGCGTGGACGATCTCGTAGCCGCGGTCGAGGCCGCCGGTTATCACGCTGCATTGCCCGGCGCCGTCGACGGGCCGGACGGCTTCGATGCACTGAAGCGGCGTCTCGGCGTCGCGATCGCGCTCAGCGTTCCGCTGATGGTGCTCGCGATGGTGCCTCCGCTCGAGTTCGGCGGTTGGGAGTGGGTCGCGCTCGCGCTCTCGACAGCGGTCGTCTTCTGGTGCGGTTGGACGTTCCACCGCACGGCGTTCGTCAACGCCCGACACGCAACCGTGACGATGGACACCCTGGTCTCGGTCGGCACCCTCGCCGCCTGGACGTGGTCGACGGTGGTCATCTTCGCCGGAATCGACGCCGACACGTACTTCGAGGTCGGGGCCGTGATCACGACGCTGATCCTGTTCGGCCGCTACCTCGAGGCGCGCGCGCGAAGCAGGTCGGGGGATGCGATCCGCGCGCTCGTCGCGCTCGGTGCCCGGGACGCCAGCGTTCTCCGCGACGGCGAAGAGGTCCTCGTGCCGATCGCCGAGCTCGCAGTCGGCGAGCGATTCGTGGTGCGCCCGGGCGAGAAGATCGCGACTGACGGACGCGTCGTCGACGGCTCCTCGGCCGTCGACGAGTCGATGCTGAGCGGGGAGCCGGTACCCGTGGAGGTCGGCGTGGGGGCGGACGTTGCCGGCGCGACGATCAATGTCTCCGGCCGGCTCGTGGTCGAGGCGACGAGGGTTGGCGCCGACACGGCCCTCGCCCAGATCGCCCGCCTCGTCGCCGATGCACAGTCGGGCAAGGCTCCGATCCAGCGGTTGGCGGATCGCGTCTCGATCGTCTTCGTGCCGATCGTGATCGGGATCTCCCTGGCGACGCTCCTCGGCTGGCTCGTTCTCACGGGTGACGCATCTGCCGCGTTCACGGCTGCCGTGGCGGTGCTGATCATCGCGTGCCCGTGCGCCCTCGGGCTCGCGACACCCACCGCGCTCATGGTCGGCACGGGTCGCGGCGCCCAGCTCGGGATCCTGATCAGAGGCCCTGAGATTCTCGAGCAGACGCAGCAGATCACAACGATCGTGCTCGACAAGACGGGAACGGTCACCGAGGGGAAGATGGAGGTCGTCGGCGTCGTTCCCGGCCAGGGAGTCGAACGTGCGCGGCTCGTGCGCCTCGCCGGTTCGGCGGAGAGCGCGAGCGAGCATCCGATCGCACAGGCAATCGCCGCGTTCGCGCGGGACGAGGGGCAAGCACTCGACCCGGTCGACGCCTTCACGAACCGCAGCGGACTGGGAGTGGAGGGAGTCGTCGACGGTCATGCCGTCGTCGTCGGCCGCACGGCGATCATCGGCGAATGGCGTCTTTCTCTGCCTCCGGGCCTGGAGGACGCGCGCGCCGCAGAGGAGGCCAAGGGCCGAACGGTCGTCGTCGCCGCGATCGACGGCGCCGTTGCCGGCCTGTTCGTGATCGCCGATCGCATCAAGCCGACGTCGGCCGAGGCGATCGCGGACCTGCGCCGGCTGGGGCTCACGCCCGTGCTCTTGACGGGCGACAACGAGCAGGCAGCACGCGCGATCGCGGCCGAGGCCGGGATCGACGAGGTGATCGCGAACGTCCTGCCGGCGGACAAGAGCGCGGTCGTCACTCGACTTCAGGCCGAGGGCGAGATCGTCGCGATGGTCGGCGACGGCGTCAACGACGCTCCGGCGCTCGCCCAGGCCGACCTCGGCCTTGCCCTCGGAACGGGCACCGACGTCGCGATCGAGGCGAGCGACCTGACGCTCGTCTCGGGTGACCTGCGGGCGGCGGTCGATGCGATTCGGCTTGCACGCCGCACGCTCCGAACGATCAAGGGCAACCTCTTCTGGGCGTTCGCCTACAACGTCGCCGCGATCCCGCTCGCCGTCGCCGGCCTCCTGAGCCCGATCGTCGCCGCCGGCGCGATGGCGTTCTCGAGCGTCTTCGTCGTCACGAACAGCCTGCGCCTGAGGCGCTTCACGAGCCTGAGAAAGGAGAGCTGATGCACGGGTATGCGAACGACAAGACGTTGCTCACCAAGCGCCTGCACCGGATCGAGGGGCAGGTCCGCGGGATCGAGAAGATGATCGACGAGGATCGCTACTGCATCGACATCCTCACCCAGATCGCAGCCGTCAGCACGGCGCTCGAGCAGGTCGGCGTACGTCTGCTCGAGGATCACGTCAACCATTGCGTGCACGCAGCCATCGCCTCGGGCGACGAGGAGGCGGCCGGCGAGAAGACCGCCGAGCTTCTCCGTGCGGTGCAGCGCTTCGTGAAGACCCGGTAAGGATCGCCGGGCCTCGGCGCACCGAGGCCGGGGACGCCGCTACCCTGAAAGGGTTGTTCTTCCTGTCTGAGCCGTCTCTCTGAGCACCGCCTCCGTTCCGCCATCGCGTCGGTTCTCGTTGGCGGCCCTGACGCCCCGCCTGCTCCGTGTCGAGTTGCTCGCGGGGCTCGTCGTCGCGCTCGCGCTGATTCCCGAGGCGATCTCTTTCTCGATCATCGCCGGTGTCGACCCCCGGGTCGGCCTCTACGCATCGTTCACGATGGCCGTGACGATCGCGATCGCGGGCGGACGGCCGGCGATGATCTCCGCTGCCACCGGGGCGATGGCGCTCGTCGTCGTCGGCCTCGTGCGCGAGCACGGGCTCGAGTACCTGCTCGCAGCAACGATCCTGGCGGGACTGATCCAGCTCGTACTCGGACTCCTCGGGATCGCCCGTTTGATGCGCTTCGTCCCACGCTCGGTCACCGTCGGGTTCGTCAACGCCCTCGCGATCCTGATCTTCGCCGCGCAGGTGCCTCAGCTGCGGGAGGGAGGCGCGGTCGGTCTCGTTCTCGTCATCGGAGGTCTGGCCATCATCGTCCTCCTGCCGCGGCTGACGACCGCTGTTCCCTCACCGCTGATTGCGATCGTCGTGATCAGCGCGCTCGTGATCGCCGGGCAGATCGACGTGCCGACCGTCGGTGACCAGGGGCTGCTTCCGGACTCGTTCCCGATCCCCGGATTCCCGGCGGTGCCGTTCTCGTTCGAGACGTTGCGCATCATCGCCCCGTACTCGATTGCGCTCGCGGCGGTCGGCCTGCTGGAATCCCTGATGACCGCGCGGATCGTGGACGGGATCACGGACACACGCTCGAACAAGGATCGCGAGTCGAGCGGGCAGGGGATCGCGAACGTGGTGACGGGATTCTTCGGCGGGATGGCAGGGTGCGCGATGATCGGCCAGACGATCATCAACGTCAAGGTCAGCGGCGCGCGAACACGACTTTCCACCTTCGCCGCGGGCGTGTTCCTCCTCACGCTCGTCGTTGGCCTCGGTGGGCTCGTGGGGCGCATCCCCATGCCGGCGCTCGTCGCGGTCATGATCGTCGTCGCGGTCTCGACGTTCGACTGGCACAGCATCCAGCCGACGACATTGCGCCGGATGCCCCGGTCGGAGACCCTCGTGATGCTCGTGACGGTCATTGGCACCGTGGCGACCGAGAACCTCGCGATCGGCGTCGGACTCGGCGTCCTCACCGCAATGGCGCTCTTCGCGCGACGGGTTGCACACCTCATCGACGTCGATCGGGTCGTGAGCCCGGCGGGCGATGCCGTGACCTACGTCGTCACCGGCGAGCTGTTCTTCGCCTCGAACCAGGAGTTCATCGATGCGTTCGAGTATCACGACGACCCTCCACGGGTCGCGATCGATTTCACCAAAGCGCACATCTGGGACGCCTCCTCGGTAGCGGCCCTCGACGCGGTGACGGAGCGCTACCGGGACCACTACGGCACGGTGGTCGACATCACCGGCATGAACCAGTTCAGCTCGGCGATCCACGGGCGGCTCTCGGGCGAGCTCGCCGGTTCGCACTAGCCGAGCGCCGAGCGCCAGCGTCGCTCAGAACGCGACGGGCAGGCGTTTCAGGATGCGCACCGTCGGCTTCCCGAGCTCCCAGGCCGGCTCGTCCTCGGCGAGGCGTATCTCGGGAAGGCGCTCGATCACGGCTTCGAACACGACCTGCGCCTCGAGGCGCGCCAGGGGCGCTCCGATGCAGAAGTGGATGCCCTGCCCGAAGGCCAGATGGCGGCGACTCGGACGCTCGATGTCGAACGTCTCGGGGTCGTCGAACCGGGCGGGGTCGCGGTTCGCGGCGTTGATCATCTGGAAGACCGTCTCGCCGCGGCGAAGCTGCTTGCCGCCGAGCTCGACGTCCGCCTTCAGGAGCCGAGGCTGTCTCGTCAGCGGGCTCTCGTAGCGCAGCATCTCCTCGATCGCCTGCGGGATCAGGTCGGGCCGGTCGCGGAGGAGCTGCCACTGCGCCGGATGACGGAGCAGCGTGAACAGGCCGTTGCCGACGAGCGAGGTCGTCGTCTCGTGACCGGCGATCAGGAGCGTGCCGACGGTGTTGACGAGCTCGTCCTCGGTGAGTGCCTCGCTCGTTGCCTGCGCGGCGAGCATCCGACCGAGTAGCCCATCGTGCGCGACCGTGCCGTCGCCGAGGTTGTCCGCCCGCTTCGCGAGGTACTCGCGGAGCTCGAGAATCGCATCCTGGGCTGCGAGGAGCGACTCGAGAGACGGGCGGTTGCGGCCCTGGAACCCGAGCAGGCGATCCGCGAGGCTCCGGAAGGTCAGGCCGTCGGAGTGCGGGACGCCGAGGAGGTCACACAGGACGGTGACCGGGAGGACGAACGCCAGGTCCTCGATCACCTCCATCTGCCGGTCGGCCGCGACGGCATCGATCCGCTCGTCGACGATGCGCTCGCACCTTCGGCCTGAGCTCCTCGACCTGGGCGGTCGTGAAGCCCCATTTCAGGATCAGCCGGCGAATGCGCGTGTGGTCGGGCGGGTCGGCATGCACGAGGCCTTTCGCGAGGTAGAAGTCGGCGAAGACCGGCAGGCGGTCGCGGTCACCGGGCGGGAGGTGGTTCATCGTCCCGGCCAGGCGACCCTCGTTCGAGTAGTGGGCGACGTCGAGGTACGTCTCCATCGCGTCCTCGTAGCGGGTGACGACCCAGCCGCCGAGCGCGTCGCTCCAGTGAACGGGGTCGTCCTCGCGGAGCCGCCGCAGAGTCTCGTACGGATCCGCGAGGAACGCGGGGGAGACGAGGTACTCGTCCTGGAGGTCGTCGTGCGCTCGTCGTATCGACACCACCGCTCAATCATCTCACCTGCGTTCGCGCCACCGCGCACCGACGCGTCAGGAGCGGCCCCTCGCTTGCGCGCGGCCCGCGATGCAGCGACGATCACGTCATGGGCGAACGGAGATGGGCACGGTGACAGGGCAAGGGCAGGACGATTCGGCGGCCGCGCGCCGCGCCCTCTACCACGGCCTGCCGGAGCCGGTCTTCGAGCCGCTCGCGTTCGAGCGGCTCACACCCGAGGAGATGCGGGCGCGGGCCGACGAAGGGTATGCCGAGCTCGCGCGGCGGCGGACGACGCGCGACTTCTCCGACGAGCCGGTTCCTCGCGAGCTGATCGAGCTCGCGATCCGGAGCGCCGGAACCGCGCCGTCGGGCGCCCACCGGCAGCCCTGGACATACGTTGCGATCAGTGATCCCGAGCTCAAGGCTCGGATTCGTGCCGCGGCCGAGGAGGAAGAGCATCGCACCTACACGGAGCGGATGCCGGACGAATGGCGTAGAGCGCTCGCGCCGCTCGGCACCGACTGGGTGAAGAGGCACATCACCGATGCGCCGTGGGTCGTCGTGCTCTTCAAGCGTGCCTACGAGATCCTGCCCGACGGCCTGCAGGCAAAGAACTACTACGTCGCCGAGAGCGTGGGCATCAGCGCGGGACTCTTCATCGCGGCGGTTCACCACATGGGGCTCGCGACGCTGACGCACACGCCGAATCCGATGAAGTTCCTCGGCGAGTTACTCCATCGGCCGAAGAACGAGACGGCCGTCCTCCTCTTCCCGGTGGGGTATCCGGCCAACGATGCGATGGTGCCGAAGCTCTCGCGCAAGTCGCTCGAGGAGATCTCCGTTTGGTTGGAAGACGGTGACCCAGAGGAGAGACTGAGGTCGCTCCTCCGCCTCCAGGGGTCAGCGGCTTCTGCCCGGGCCGCCGCGCTCGGAGCGGCGGAGCTGATCGAGCCGGCGTCGATCCTGCTTCGTGGGTCGAGCACCAAGGTCGGCGCCGATCGGGCGGAAGAGCCGCAGTTCGGCCACGCGCCGCTCACGGGCGGCCAGGGAGTCCGGTGTCTCGTCGTAGAGCGTCTTCGCGACGCTGGCAGGGCCGCGCTTGTCCGCGATCGCCCGGACGACGAGCGTCCACTGGAGCTGCCCGACCCTGACCTCGATCGTGTCGCCTGCCCTCACCTCCCTGGCCGGTTTCACCCGGGCGTCGTTCACGTGAACCCGTCCGCCGACGACGGCGTCGGTCGCGGCACCCCTCGTCTTGAAGAACCGCGCCGCCCAGAGCCACTTGTCGATCCGGATCGTCTCCACACCGACTCCGCTCAGATCATCGTGTCGCGCTGGTGCTTCTTCTCTTCCTCGCGCCACTGCTCCTGGTAAGCCTCGGCGTCGGCGAACTCCTGCTCGGTCCGTGCGATCGCCGCTGCATCCTCGGGGACGGGATGCTCGCCCGCGTTCTTCGTTCGGGTCGCTGCGCGGAAGGCGACGACGAGCAGCGGGACTGCGACGACAGCAAGGATGATCCACGGGATCATGAGACCACAGTATCGGTGCGCCGGGCTTTCGGGGGCGGGAAGACGGCCGTCCCCCGTTCGGGTGAACCTGAGCTCTCGATCTGGTGATCTACCTCACCCTTCGTAGAGTGTGTCCCATGGGGATCAGGGAAGGCAAGGTCGTGCCCGAGGGTTGTGACTGCTGCGGGCACGACGCTGAGGACTGCGGGATGCTCGAGTCGGGATGGGTGACGGATGCCCAGATCGTCCCGAGCGGCGGCGTCTACTGCCGTTCCTGCGCCCACCTGCTGCGCCTCGTCCGTGTCGCTGAGGACTGCACGTGGTGCGAATCCCCGATGGTCGAGGAGGAGTCAGCCGAGGTCGAGGGGTGGGTGTACTTCGCGAATGAGTCTCGGCGACCTCCACCCGTGCTGCCCGTCGTGCCTCGCCGTCCGCTTCGGGATCACTGCGCGCGTCTCGCTCGAGCGCGGCGAGTAACCCGGGCGACAGGCCGCAGCCTGTTGCCGGCCCGAAATACACGTGCGCGCCGACCGTTCGAGGTTCGGGTACCCGAACCATCGGCCGTCTCGCGGTCTCATAGCGTCAGGTCATCCAATCAGACCACCTTCGAGGAGCTTGCGATGACCGACCATGAACCATCACTGCTTTGTCTTTCCGGACGACAATCGCTACGACGACGCACGCCAGGCATGGAATCTGGCGGCCGACCTTCGTCCCGCGCTCGTCGTCCTGCCGACATCGGTCGGCGACGTCGTCAACGCCGTTCAGTACGCGGCCGAGCGCGAGCTGCGCATCGTCGTTCAGGGCACCGGTCACGGCACGGCGGTCCACGGCTCGCTTGACGGAACCGTCCTCGTCAACATGCGTGAGATGCGTGGCGTCGAGATCGATGCCGGCAACCGCCGGGCGCGGGTCGAGGCCGGCGCGGTGTGGGAGGAGGTCGTTGCTCCCGCGGTCGAACACGGCCTGACAGCGCTGCACGGCTCGTCGCCGAACGTCGGTGTCGTCGGCTACTCGCTCGGCGGCGGTATCGGCTGGCTCGCACGCGAGCATGGCCTCTCGTCCGAGAGCGTGCTCGCGGTCGAGCTCGTCACCGCCGACGGCGCGCTCGTGCGGGCCGACCGGACGCAGAACACCGATCTCTTCTGGGCGCTTCGCGGTGGAGGCGGAGGCCTCGGCGTGGTCGTCGCGGTCGAGATCGCACTGGTCGCCGTCGACGACCTCGTCGCCGGGATGATGATCTGGCCCTGGGAGCAGGCGAGCGAGGTGCTCACCCGGTACGTCGAGTGGGCAGAGACGGCCCCGAACTCGGTCAGCGCCTCCGGCCGGCTGTTGCAGATTCCACCGCTCGAGGAGATCCCGGAGTTCCTCCGCGGTCGTCAGCTCGTCATCGTCAACGGCGCGGTGCTCGGCACCGAGGCAGAGGCCGACGAGATCCTCGCGCCGCTACGCGAGCTCGAACCGGAGATCGACACGTTCGGGGCGGCGCCGCTCGATGCGCTGATCCGCCTCCACATGGATCCCGAGCCGCCGATGCCGGCGAAGGGCGACGGCGTGATGGTCGACGCCCTGGACGAGGAGGCGATCGCGGCGATGCTCGAGGTTGCCGGCCCCGGCACCGAGTCACCGCTCGTGATGGTCGAGCTGCGGCAGCTCGGTGGGGCCTTGCGGGAGCGCAAGCCCGGCGCCGGCGCCCTCGGGGCGCTCGACGGGTCGTTCGCGCTCTACGCTCTCGGCGTGCCCATGACGCCCGAGCTCGGCGAGGCCATCGAGGCGAGAGCCGACGCGTTGATCCAGGCGCTCGCCCCCTGGTCGCGCGGGAAGCCGTACCTCAACTTCGCCGAGAAGCGAGTCGCGATCGGCGATGCGATCGGGGACGAGGCGTACGCTCGCCTCGAGGCGATCAAGGCGCAGGTCGACCCTGCCGGCCGGTTCCGCTCGGGCCACGCACTGGCGCAGGCGAGTGCGGCCGAGGGTGGCGTGGCCGCGGCTGCATGAGGCCGGGCGACAGGCGGATGCCTGCCACCTGCGTCACAAGGGCGGGACGACCGATACGAGTACGCTCGCCGCAGCCAGCACGAGGAGGGCTGCGGCGAGCTCGGCCCGCCGCCTGGCGGCCGCGCCGGCGGCGAATGCGACAGCGACGAGCGCGAGCTTGATTCCGAGCGTCAACCCGTAGGCCGTCTCGATCAGGTCGGCCGGCCCTGGAATGTGGCCGAGCGCGAGTCCCGAGCCGCTCAGGACGAGGAGGACTGCAGCGAGAACAGCGGGCCGCTCGAGCCGGGCGGCGCGGTTCTCGCGAAGCGCCACGACGATACATCCGAGCCACGTTGCGAAAGCCGCGACGTGGACGGCCACGAGCGCCAACGAGAGCGAGACGGGGATGCCGTCGATCCGGTGGGCGGAGGCCGCGTAGACGAAGCTCAGCGGTACCCCGACGGTGGGAATCAGCCACTGCATGCGGGTGGAGCCGGTCCGCGCCGCGCCGGCAAGCGCCCAGAGGCCGAGCGCCCCGCCGAGCCGGAGGGCGCTGAGGTGACCGAAACGGGTCAGAAGGACGTCCTCGGCGAAACCGAGATCGAGGATGCGCGCCGGCGCCAGGGTCGCGAGCTGACCGAGCAACGCGACAGGCTCGGCCACGATCATCAACATCACGCCTGCCGAGACGAGCCGCCACAGGCGCGCCGTCATCCCCCCCGAGAGGAGGGCGGCGAAGACGACACCGAACCCGAGGGCGAATCCGGCCAGTCCCAGCCAGCGACCCATCGCAGAGAGGAGCGCGCCGCCCGGGAGATCGTGCGGGACGGACGCAGCTGTCGGCTCGCCGACGCTGAAGAGAAATGCTCCGCGGGCCGGGTGGACATCGTCGCCGACGACGCGCCATTCGACGACGTAGGTGCCGTGATCGCGGGCGTCGACGGCGCGCGTGAGGGTCTGGCCCGACACGACGACCGGGCCGAGCGCAACGTCCCGCCCGGACGGGCCGGTGATCGTGACGCCCTGTCCCACAGGATCGGCACGCTCGCTGAGCCGGATCACGACGGCCCTTGGTGGGCTCGCGAGCCGGGAGTTCGCGGCCGGTGTCGTCTCGAGGGCACGCGGGTGCGCGAGCGCCTGAGTCGGGAGGATCGCACGCGACGACGGCGGCGAGGACGAGCGTCCGGACGAGGTTCACGTGCCGGCTTCGAGCGGGGCAGCTCCGATCGGGACGCGCCGGAATCGGTCGTTCGCGATGCGGATCACGAGCCCCGCGGCGATGACCGAGAGCAGCCCGGCGGTGATGAACGCACCCTGATAGTCACCGAACCACGTTCGTGCCGCGCCTGCCCCGAACGCAGCCATGGCCGCTCCGAGCTGATGGGCGCCGAAGATCCACCCGAACACGACGCCGACGCGCTCTCGGCCGAAGACCTGGGCGGTGATCGCGACCGTGGGCGGCACCGTGGCGACCCAGTCGAGCCCGTAGAAGACCACGAAGACGACGAGACCCAGGTTGGAGCTGCCGATCACGAAGGGCAGGGCGAGCAGTGAGAGCCCGCGGAGCGCGTAGTACCAGAACAGGAGCCACCGAGGGTCGTAGCGGTCGGTCAACCAGCCCGAGCAGAGCGTGCCGACGAGATCGAAGACCCCGATCACTGCGAGCAAGCTGGCTGCCGTCACCCCTGACATCCCATGGTCGATCGCCGCCGGGATCAGGTGTGTGCCGATCAACCCGTTCGTCGTCGCGCCGCAGATGAAGAAGCTGGCGGTGAGGAGCCAGAACGTCCGACTCTTCGATGCCGTCGCAAGCCCGCCGATCGCGGCGGTGAAGGGGTTCTCGCGCTGGATCGGCGGATCGTCGACGACGGCGCCGAGCGGTCGAAGCCCGACATCCGCCGGGCTGTCGCGCAGAAGCAGTACGACGAGCGGCAGCGAGACGCCGAGCGCAACGAGCGAGATCGTCAACATCGCAGAACGCCACCCCTGCGCGGCCACGATCCATCCGAGAAGCGGCAGGAAGACGAGCTGGCCGGTTGCGTTGCTCGCCGTGAGCATCCCGACGACGAGACCCCGCCGGGCGACGAACCAGCGGTTGGCGACCACCGCTGCGAGCGTGACGCCGATTGCCCCGGTCGCGAGCCCGTTCGCCGCGCCGAGAAGGAGGTCGAGCTGCCAGGCGGCCTCGACCTGGGTCGTCAGGAGCGAGCTGACCGCGATCGTCCCGAGCGCGATCACGATCACGCGGCGGATTCCGAACCGGTTGTAGAAGCCCGCCGCGAACGGTCCACCGAGCCCGTACAGGATCAGGTTGATCGCAACCGCCGCCGAGATCGTGGCGCGTGACCAGCCGAACTCGTCCTGGAGCGGCACGATCAGCACGCCGATCGTTGACCGGAACCCGGCCGCCGTGATCAGCGTCAGAAACGAGACTCCTGCGATCACCCAGCCGTAGTGGATGCCACGTTGGTCGAGTCGCCGGGCCAGGTTCGTCGAGAGCGAGCCGATCACGAAGGTCGACGTTCTAGTTGCTGCTCGGGTTCGGCGGCATCAGCGCGAGCACGGCGAACGCTCCGCCCTTTCGCCTCAGGACGGCGCTCCAGAGATGATCGGGATCGTCGGTGAAGACGTCGTCCGGCTCGGCTTCCGCCAGGATCCACGATTCCTCGGCGATCTCCTCCTCGAGCTGGCTCGGCGCCCAGCCCGCGTAGCCCGCGAAGACGCGGGCGCGCGTGAGGCTCGCTATATCCGACGCGTTCTCGACCTCGCCCGGGAGGAAGCCGACCGACCCGAGGACGAGCGCTCCCGCCTCCGCGGTGTCCTCGAAGTCGCCGAGGACGACGATCGCCTGCGGCTGCACCGGCCCTCCGACGTGCACGAGCTCCCACTCGTCGACGAGCTCCGCGAGCGGTGGGACCGCCTCGGCGACCGACATCGGCGAGGGCCGGTTCAGGATCACGCCCATCGCGCCCTCCTCACCGTGCTCGCCGACGAGGATGACGCTGCGGCGAAAGTTCGGATCGAGAAGGTCGGGGCCGGCAATGAGGAGCTGTCCGCGCAGAGATTCCACTCTGCCATTGTGACGGTCGCGACCCGGCCCGGGACGTAGGATCAGGGTATGAGCTGGCGCTGCCGCGTTTTCGGTCACAAGGTCGCGAAGTCGCGCTGGTTCTTCCTGACCGAACGGTTTCAGCGGTGCGAGCGCTGCGGCGAGCGCGTCCCGTCGAAGTGAGCATCGGACCCCAAGGAGCGACCGGGGTCTCTTCCCGACAGCCACGTCGTCAGGCGTCGAGCGCAGCGCGTACCGAGGCGACATAGGCGTGGAGCGCCTGCGGGCCGTCCTCCGCCACCTGCACCGCTCGTGAGCCGATGACGACTCCGTCGGCGAGATCGGCGGCCGCGCGCGCCTGCTCCGGTGTCGAGATTCCGAACCCGGCGTAGAGCGGCACGTCGGTCAAGGCACGCGCGCGAGTGGCGAGCCCGGCAAGCGCGTCGGACAGCTCGGTGCGGGCGCCTGTAGTCCCGGTGAGGGTGACGAGGTAGAGCCAGCCGTCGGTCTCGGCAGCGGCGAGCGCGATGCGCTCGTCGGTCGAGGTGGGGGCGACGAGCTGGATCCGCCGCAGCTCGGGCCGGGACCCTGCGGCGGTGTCGGCGATGATGAAGCTCGTTGCGCCTGCTGCCCTCGCGTCGGTCTCGAATCGCTCCCAACCGTATGCCTCGAGCAGCGATGCGTACGTCATCGGGATCAGCGGCGTTTCACCCACGAGCGCCCGGGTTGCTGCGAGGCACTCGAGGCAGGCGGCCGTGCGCATTCCCGCGGCAAGGGCCTTCTCTGCGGCAGCGCGAATCACGGGGCCGTCGGCGAGCGGGTCGGAGAACGGGAACCCGATCTCGACGATGTCGGCGCCTCCTGCGACGGCCGCCTCGGCGAGGGCCGGCGTCTCGACGCCGGCCATCAGGTAGATGACGAGCGTGGGGGAGGGGAGAGACTTCAGTCTCTCCTCCGGGTTCTCTCGCACGCTCACGACGCCCTCCCGAGCGCCGCGAGCACCTCGGCAAGATCCTTGTCGCCGCGACCGGAGAGACACACCGCAATGTAGGCCTCCTCCATGTCATTCACGACCGCGAGCGCATGCGACGATTCGAGAGCGGGGATGATGCCCTCGGTGCGCGAGAGCCGCTGGAACGCGTCGAGCGCCTGCTCGTCGGTGCACGGGATGTACTCGGCGCGCCCCGTGTCGCGCAGGAAGGCGTGCTCGGGGCCGACCCCGGGGTAGTCGAGGCCTGCAGAGATCGAGTGGGCGTCGGTGATCTGCCCGTCGTCGTCGGCGAGGATCGCCGAGCGTGACCCGTGCAGGACGCCGGTGCGCCCGCGGCCGAGCGACGCAGCTCCGGCCGCCTCGACGCCGACGAGTCGTACTCCCGGGTCGTCGATGAAGCCGGCGAACATCCCGATTGCGTTCGAACCGCCCCCGACACAGGCGACGACGACCTCCGGGAGCGCGCCCTCCGCCTCGAGCAGCTGCTCGCGCGCCTCCCGTCCGATCACGGCCTGCAGCTCCCGCACGATCTCGGGATACGGCGCGGGGCCGACGCAGGACCCGATCACGTAGTGGGTCGTCTCGACATTCGTGATCCAGTCACGGATCGCCTCGCTTGTCGCCTCTTTCAGCGTCCTCGTCCCGAACTCGACCGGAACGACGGTTGCGCCCATGAGGTGCATCCGCTCGACGTTGGGCGCCTGCCGACGCATGTCCTCGGAGCCCATGAAGACGACGCATTCGAGCCCGAATCGTGCGCACGCGGTGGCGGTTGCCACCCCGTGCTGCCCGGCCCCCGTCTCCGCGATGATCCGCGTCTTGCCAAGGCGCCGGGCGAGCACCACCTGTCCGAGCGCGTTGTTGATCTTGTGCGCACCCGTGTGGTTCAGGTCCTCGCGCTTGAGATACAGCTTCTTGCCCGGAGTGAAGCGGGGTGCGAGGGTGATCGGCGAGGGGCGGCCCGTGTACGTGCGCCCGAGCTGCTCGACCTCGGCGAGATAGTCGGGATCGGCGAGTGCCTCGGCCCAGGCCGCGGTCAGCTCGTCGAGCGCGGGAATGAGCGTCTCGGGCACGTAGCGGCCGCCGTAGGGGCCGTAGGTCTCTGTGGTCGTCATGTCCGCGCTGCCTCCACGTATCGCCTCACCTTGTCAGGATGCTTGATTCCCGGCGCCGCCTCGAGCGACGAGGCAGCATCGACCGCCCACGGTCGGACGGCCTCGATCGCCGCCTGGACGTTGTCCGGTCCGAGCCCTCCCGCGAGCACGATGCGCCCTTCCGCCTCGGCCGCGCTCTGCCAGTGGCCGGGTCGCTCCCTTCCCACGGAAGGTCGAGCACGCGTGCGACCACGACACCCTCCCGGAGGAGCGATGCGTCACGCCCCCGCACCTTTCCTTCCTCGACGGTGTGCACCTGGTCGAGGTCGGCGTCCGACTCGCCCGCAGCTCCAACCCAGACCGCGACCGAGAGCATCCCGTCCGGAACGGGCAGGACGCCGGCCGCTGCGCGCGGGCTGTCGGGGACGAGGACGAAGCCCGCGAGATCGGCGCCGGCCTCGGCCGTGACAGCCACATCCTCCTCGCGGGTGAGGCCGCAGACCTTGACCAGGGGACGAGAGAGCAGCTCGCGCAGCTTGGCACCCGGGTCGGCGGCGCGCATCAGCGTCGAGCCGACGAGCACCGCGTCGGCACCCGCGAGCTCGGCGGCGGCGCCCTGGGCTCGCGTCTCGATGCCGCTCTCGGCGATCACGATGCGATCCGTCGGAATGCGGGCGACGAGCTCGAGCTGAGCGCGGCGGTCGATCGTGAACGTCGCGAGATCGCGGGCGTTGACGCCGAGGACGGGAGCTCCGAGCGCGATGCCGCGCTCGAGCTCCTCGGCGTCGTGCGCCTCGACGAGCGTGTCGAGACCGAGGCTCGCAGCGACGCGCATCAGCTCCGCGACGAGCGCGTCGTCGAGGTCGCGAAGGAGAAGGAGGGCTGCGTCCGCACCGGCCTCGCTTGCGATTTCGAGATGCTCGCGTGTCGAGAAGAAACCCTTGGCGAGGAGCGGCACGGTGGTCGCGCGGCGCGCGGAACGGAGGTCGTCCCACGTGCCGCCAAATCGCTCGTCGACGAGGACCGAGATCGCGGCCGCCCCGGCAGCGGCGTACGACGGGTGCGATCAGGGCAGGATCTGCGTCGGGGCGGATATCACCGGCCGACGGCGACCGTCGCTTGATCTCGGCGATCGCCCCCAGACCCGGCCGTGCGAGCGCGTCGTTGAACTGCCCCATCAGGCACCTCCCTCGTTCGAAAACGCGATCAGCGCGTCGAGTCGGCTCGCTGCCGCGCCGGAGTCGATCGCCTCGCCACCGAGCGCAATCCCCTCGCCGAGGTCGCTCGCGAGCCCTGCCGCGACGAGTGCCCCGGTCGGCGTTCAGGAGCACGGCATCGCGGCGTCCACCGACCTCGCCCGAGAAGATGGCTCTGATCGTGGCGGCGTTCTCAGCCGCCGAGCCGCCGCGCAGCACTCCGGGTCACTCGGCTCGATACCGAGGTCCCGGGGGTCGAGCTCCCACTCGCGGACGTCGCCGTCGACGACCTCGACCACGAGGCTCGTCCCGTAGGGCGAGAGCTCGTCGAGCCCTCCCTCGCCGTGGACGACGAACGCACGCCGCGCTCCGAGCTCTGCGAGCGCCTCGGCATACGTGCGACCGAGCTCCGCCGAGTAGACGCCGAAGACGCCGTCGCAGGCACCCGCCGGGTTGGCGAGAGGTCCGAGGACGTTGAAGACCGTGCGGATCCCGAGCTCCTGTCGCACCGCGGCGACGTGGCGCATGGTCGGATGGTGAGCGCGAGCGAACATGAAACCGAAGCCGAGCTCGTCGATCGAGCGTGCGATCTTCTCCGGGCCTTGCTCGAGCACGATGCCGAGCTCCTCGAGCACGTCGGCCGACCCCGCGGCGGAGCTGGCCGCGCGATTGCCGTGCTTTGCCACGGCCGCGCCGGCCGAGGCCGCCACGATCGCGGCTGCGGTCGAGATGTTGAACGTCCCCGCACCGTCGCCGCCGGTGCCGACGATGTCGACGACCGGTGAGCGGGTGGGCGTTACCGGGACCATGTGCTCCCGCATCGCCTCCGCAAAGCCCGCGATCTCGTCGGCCGTCTCGCCCTTCGTCCGAAGCGCGACGAGGAAGCCGGCGATCTGTGCCGGTGTCTCCTCGCCGTCCATCACGGAGCCCATGATCTCGCGGGCATCGGCCCGCGAGAGGTGATGCCCGTCGAGCAGGAGCTGGATCGCGGGGCCGACGATCACGCTCGCTCCAGGAAGTTCTTCGCCATCGCAGGCCCGAGAGGCGTGAGCACGCTCTCCGGGTGGAACTGAACGCCCTCGATCGGCAGCTCCGCGTGACGGACGCCCATCACCTCGCCGTCGCCCGTGTGCGAGGTCACGGTGAGCACCGTCAGGCACCTCCAGCGCCGCGAGCGAGTGATAGCGGCCGACCTCGACGTCGGCAGGCAGGCCCGCGTAGACCCCGAGGCCGTCGTGGGCGATCGTGCTCGCCTTCCCGTGCAGGAGCGCCTTCGCGTGGCCGACCGTGCCGCCGTAGGCCTCGACGATCGCCTGGTGCCCGAGACAGACGCCGAGGGTCGGAATCGTCGGTCCGAGCGCGCGGATCAGCTCGATCGAGATGCCCGCGGTCTCGGGACGGCCGGGGCCGGGCGAGACGACGAGCCGGTCGTAGTTGCCGGAGCGGGCTTCGTCGACCGTGATCGCGTCGTTGCGCACCGTCACCACCTCGGCTCCGAGCTCCTCGAAGAGATGCACGAGGTTGTAGGTGAACGAGTCGTAGTTGTCGAGCATCAGCAGTCTCACGCCCCTGGCCGCCTCTCGCTCCCGCCCGGCGGAGCCGGGCTCCGCGAGAGGCTGACGCCGCTCGCGGCACCGGGCTCTCCGGATCCGTATTCCCATACTGTCTCCTTCGACCCGGCACCGCGAGCGGAGCCCCAGGAACGCGAGATGAACCTCATGCCGGGAACTCCACTTCGGCCAGGTCGATTGCCGCCTCGAGCGCCGCGAGCTTCTTGAGGCACTCCTCGTGCTCGGCCTCCGGGTCGGAGTCGGCGACGACGCCGGCGCCCGCCTGCAGGTACGCGACGCCGTCGGCGATCACCATGGTGCGCAACGCGATACAGGCGTCCATCGTCCCATCCGGGAGGGAGTAGAGCACGGCGCCGCCGTACGGGCCGCGACGGAACCCCTCGAGCTCCGAGATGAGCTGCATCGCGCGCACCTTCGGGGCTCCGCTGACGGTGCCTGCGGGGAAGCACGAGCGAAGCACCTCGAACGGGCTCACACCGTCTCGCAGCTCGCCCACGACCTCGGAGACGAGGTGCGACACGTGGGAGAACCGCTCGACCTCCATGTCCCGCGCGACGTGCACGGTGCCCGCCTTGCAGACGCGCGAGAGGTCGTTGCGGCCGAGATCGACGAGCATCACGTGCTCGGCGCGATCCTTCTCGGATGTCAGGAGCCGCTCGACGTCTCCCTCGGTCGGCTCGGTCGTGCCGGCGATCGGGCAGAGGCTCGCCCGGCCGTTCTCGCACGCGACGAGGCGCTCGGGCGACGACCCGACGAGCGCGATGCCGTCGAGCTCGAGGAGGAAGAGGTAGGGGGACGGATTCACGCGGCGCAGGGCGCGGTAGATGTCGAGCGGCGAAGCCGACGTCGGCCGCTCGGCCCTCTGCGACGGCACGCACTGGAAGACGTCGCCCTCGACGATGTGCTGCTTCACCGACCTGACCATCTCGAGGTAGCGCTCGCGATCCGGCGAGCGCCGGATCGGCCCGGCCTCACCGCGTGGCTCCCGGCGCCACGCGATGCCGCCCTCGAGGCGGCCGGCGATCTCCTCGGGATCACCGGCGAGAACCTCGGCGACACCGGCGCCGTGGTCGAAGCGGACGAGCGTCTCGCAGACGACGAGCCGGCTCTCGGGGAACCCGCGTCCGTCCGTCGGAAGCGGCACGGTGGGCTCGAGGTGTGCGATGTGGTCGTAGGCGAGGTAGCCGACGAGCGGGAGCCCGAGATCGGCGGCCTCGTCGAAGTCGACGATGCGCGATCCCGCGCCCATCCACGAGTTCCGACCGAGCCGGCCGCGCTCGACCGACTCCAGGATGAAGCTCGCCGTGCCCGCGTCGCGCAACCGCAGGTATGCCCCGAGTGGGGTGAGGAGGTCGGTGTTGATCGTGGTTGTCATTGCAGGAGCCTCAGCGTGGGTGGTTCGAGGAACGGCCGGACGATCGGGGAAATGAAAAAGGCCTCCGCGGAGGCCCTGGGTGGCGAGTCGGGGTGTCGTCGCGCGTCAGCGCACGCTCCCGCATCGCCTGTTGTGCCACCAGCTCAGATCGTGGATCGACATCACGTCCCGACTGTAGCGGGATGGTTGCGCGGCGGCAACCGCCACCGGATCAGACGCCGCGCGGAGCGGCGTCGTCGATGATGGAGCGCATCAGGTCGCGGATCGAGAGGATGCCGACGACGTTTCCCGCCTCGACGACGGGCAGGTGGCGAAACCCGCCGTGGATCATGATCACGGCCGCCTGCTCGACCGTGTCGTGCTGCTCGATCGTCTCGGGGCCATGCGTCATCCAGTCGCCGACGACTGCGGCCGGCGTCAGGCCGTCGCCGACGGCGCGGAGCACGTCTCGCTCGGTGAGGATGCCGATCAGCCGCTCGCCGTCGAGCACGAGCGCGGCGCCGACGCTGGCGTCGTTCATGCCGCGGACGGCGACCTCGACCGACGCGGCGGCCTCGACCGTGAACAGGTTCGCGGACATGATGTCTGCCACGCACTGCATTACTGCAGTCTAGGTAGGGACTGGACGCGGTTCCAAGTAGCCTGCGGGCATGTCCGTTCCACCGCTTCTCGAAGAGCTGCTTCGTGCCGCGGGCGCATCCGGTCGCGAGGACGCCGTGCAGGCGATCGTCCGGCGGGAGGCAGAGGCGATCGGGGCCGAGGTCACGACGGATGTGCTCGGATCGACCGTCGCGCGCGTGCCAGGGACGGGTGGGGGTCGTCTGATCGCCCTGTTCGCCCATGCCGACCAGGTCGGCATGGTCGTGCGCGAGGTGGGCGACGACGGCCTGCTGCGCGTGGCGAAAGTTGCGAGCTGGCGCCCGGAGGACGCCTTCGGCCAACGCGTGAGGGTCGTCACGGCAGCGGGAGAGGTGCGCGGGGTCGTCGCGGCGCCACACGAAGGGAAGCTCTCCTGGGACGCGCTGCGCGTCGACATCGGCGCTGCCGATCGAGACGAGGCCCTCGCGCTCGTCCAGCCCGGCGACAGCGTCGTCCTCGACGCGCCGCCCGAGGCGATGCCGAACGGGCGGGTGCTTTCCGGTGCCCTCGACGATCGCGTCGGGATCTTCGCCGGCCTGGAGGTGCTGCGAGGCGTCGCGGCCGACCCGCCGGTGTGGGATGTGGCGCTCGTCGTGTCGGTGCAGGAGGAGACGAGCCACGGTGGAGCGAGGGTCGTCGCCGAGCGGCTGGCACCCGACGTCGCGATCGTCGTCGAGGTCACCTACGCCGGGGATGCGCCCGGAACGGCGCCGTGGGGCGACGTCCGCCTGGGAGGTGGCCCGACCGTGTTCCGTGGGCCGGTCGTGAGCCCTGTCGTCGGGGACGGTCTGCTCGACGCGGCGGCGAGCGCAGGCGTCGGGATCGCGATCGAGTCGGGCGGCACCACCTGGAGCGATGCCGACGACATCTTCAGCGCGGGCGGAGGGATCGCCTGCCAGATCGTGTGCATTCCGCTGCGTTACATGCACACGGCCGGCGAGATCGCTCAGCTCTCGGACGTGACCGACACGATGCGCCTGCTCGAGACCTACGTCCGCTCGCTGACGGCCGACGCGTCGTTCCTGCGCTGACAGCGCCCCGTCCCGGGGTCGCCGGTCGGGCCTCGCGGGGTACGCTGAATGCCATGAGCCGCTCCGTCATCGTCGCCGCGGTCAGGACACCGTTCGGCCGGCTCGGCGGGGCCCTCGCGAAGCACCCGGCGACCGACCTGGGTGCCGTCGCGATCAGGGCCGGCCTCGAGCGATCGAACGTCGACCCGTCGGAGGTCGGCTACGTCGTGATGGGGCAGGTACTCCAGGCAGGGGCCGGTCAGGCACCTGCGCGTCAGGCGGCGATCGGCGCGGGGATCCCGAAGGACGTGCCCGCCGACACGATCAACAAGGTGTGCGCCTCGTCGATCCGCGCGATCGAGATCGCCGACCTCATGATCAGGACGGGCCAGCACGACGTCGTCGTAACGGGCGGGATGGAGTCGATGTCGCGAGGCCCCGTACCTTCTCCCGCAGGCGCGCTTCGGCTACCGCCTCGGTAACGCCGAGATTCTCGATCACATGGTCTTCGACGGGCTCACGTCGACCTTCGACGGTGACCACATGGTCGTGCAGGCATCACGCGTCTCCCGCGAACTCGGGATCACGCGAGAGGAGCAGGACGCCTGGGCGGCGCGGTCTCAGGCGCGTGCGGCCGCCGCGCAGGACGCGGGCAGGTTCGACGACGAGATCGTCCCGGTGGGCGACGTCTCGCTCGACGAGGCGATCCGGCGCGACACGACCGTCGAGACGCTTGCCGCACTGAAGCCGATCTTCGATCCCGAGGGAACGACGACGGCGGGCAACGCACCGGGCGTCAACGACGGCGCCTCGTGCGTCGTCGTCTGCTCGAAGAAGTACGCGATTGCGCGTGGGCTCGAGATCCTCGCGACGATCGTCGCGCAGGCGACCGTCGCCGACGACTTCGCCTACCTCGCGCGCACCCCGGCGAACGCAGGGGCGCTTGCGCTCGAGCACGCGGGGCGGAGCACGGCCGACCTGGCGCGCGTCGAGATCAACGAGGCGTTCTCGTCCGTCGCGAGCAACTCGACACGCTTGCTCGGCGTGGACGAGGGAATCGTGAACGTCAACGGTGGTGCCGTCGCGCTCGGGCACCCGATCGGCGCCTCCGGCGGAAGGATCGTGTCGACGCTGGTCCACGAGCTCAGGCGCTCCGGTGGCGGCGTCGGCCTGGCGGCGATCTGCTCCGGTGGAGGTCAGGGCGACGCCCTCCTGGTCGAAGTCTGATCCGCGCGACCCTCATCGGAGCCCTAGCGACGCTCTGCTTCACGGGCGCGGCGCACGCCTACACGTGCCCGCAGACGCCCATCGCCGAGAGGATCGCCGCAGCCGACGTCGTCTTCGTCGGGCGCTCGAGCGGGTTTACCCCTGTCGCCGGCGAGGGGATAGCCCAGCGGCTGTACCACTTCGAGGTCGACCAGGAGGTGAAGGGTGACCTCGGTCGGACGGTCGACGTCAGGATCCCGGTGAAGGCAGCGAACGGGGGGCAGGTCGTACCGCAGGATGTGGCCGCCGGGATCCTGATGAATCGCGTCGACGGCGGGTGGTTCACGACCCGCTGCGGCATCACCGACCCGGGGGTTGTGCTCGCGGAGGTCGACCAGCAGAAGGGCAATCCGATCAGGCTCGTGATAGGGATTCTCATTCTCATTGCGGTGCTCGCGTACTCGATCCGGAAGGCAAGGCGGCACGAGCGACCGTTTAGGGTTGAGCGATGACCTTCGAGCGAGTCCTCGTCGTCGGTGCCGGTCAGATGGGTTCCGGCATCGCGCAGGTGGTGGCGTCATCGGGGCGCGAGGTCGCTGCTCCACGATCCGTTCCCGGGAGCGGTCGAACGAGGGCTCGAGGGAATGCGCAGGAGCCTCGAGCGCTTCGAGGCAAAGGGAGGCGCGCCTGCCGGTGAGGTTCTCGCCCGGGTGACGGAGAGCGCCGAGCTCGTTCCCGCCGATCTGATGATCGAGGCGATCAGCGAGGACGCCGTGGCGAAGGCCGACCTCTTCCGCTCGGCCGACGCGATCTTGCCGCCCGCCGCGATTCTCGCCTCGAACACCTCGTCGATCCCGATCACGTCGCTCGCCGCCGTCACCTCCCGGCCGGAACGCGTGGTCGGCATGCACTTCTTCAATCCGGTGCCGATGCTCCAGCTCGTCGAGGTGATCCGCGGGCTCCAGACGTCGGACGAGACGGCGGCGGCGATCGTCCAGCTCGCCCGGGACCTCGGCAAGGTGCCGGCGGAGGCGAACGACTACCCCGGCTTCGTCTCGAACCGCATCCTGATGCCCTTCATCAACGAGGCCGCGTACGCGCTCATGGAGGGTGTTGCAGAGGCGGAGGCGATCGACACGATCGCGAAGCTCGGGTTCGCCCACCCTCAGGGGCCGCTCGCGCTCGCGGACCTGATCGGCCTCGACACCTGCGTGGCGATCATGGACGTGCTCCACACGGGGCTCGGCAACCCGAAGTACGCGCCCTGCCCGCTGCTGCGGCAGTACGTCGCGGCCGGGCGCCTCGGGCGCAAGAGCGGACGCGGCTTCTACGACTACGCCTGATTGCGCCGCGCGATCAGCCCGCGCGTCGGAAGTGCGTGCGCAGCCGTCCGGCTCCGACCCAGCCGACGGTCCCAACGGGGCGCAGGCCGAAGCGCGGCGGTCGTGCCGCATCGCGGTCCGGTTCTCGGGGTGCACCACGGTCGTGAACGTCTGGAAGCCTTCCTCCGCGAGTATGCGGCAGAGGCGCGAGCCGGTTGCCGGCGCGATGGAACGTCCTCGCATCGCAGGATCGGTATAGCGGTCGTAGATGAAGGCCGCGCTCGGCGGCGAGCGCTCGCCGTGCCTCGAGATACTCGATCGACGCCTCGCCGATTGCGAGCCAGCTGAGCGAGACGATGCGACCTTCGTGGCGCGCGCAGAAGCACCGATCGCCGCGAGCGAAGCGCAGCGCGAGCTTCGGCGATGCCGAGGCCCGGGCGGAACGCAGCGATCTCCGCGATGTCGTCCACCGTCAGGAACGAGACCTCGAGCGGCACGTCCGCATCGAGCAGCGGTCTGTCGGGGCGGAGCTCCATCTCCATCCAGACGAGCCGACGGTAGACGCTGCGCCCGAGCACGCGCATTGCGACATCGCGCGGCCCGCCGGCGAGAGCGGTGGGTAGCGGCCTGGCCCTCGCAACGGCACGGCGAGCGGCGCGATCCGTTGTCGGTCGGGTGGCGCGGACCCCGACGAACTGCCCGGTGATCGCCTGCAGCCGGAAGTCCCGGGGAGGCTCGGGGCCAAGGAGCCTCGAGAGCAGGTGCTCCTCTCGCTCCGGTCGGCCGACGACGAACCGCCCCAGTGGTCGAACGGCGAGCCGCGGAACGTGCATGATCGCCGTCACGTCGTCGACATCGAGACCGCTCGCCACGACCTGACGCGACAGCTCATCGAGCCCGAACGTCTTTCCCGTCGGATACGGCACGAGGCCGAACCGGCGCAGCGCGTCGTACGGGAGGATATTGCGGAGCGCTACGAGCGGGTTCGAGGCGTTGTCGAGGGTGACGAGCAGCGACCCTCCCGGTCGGAGCACGCGCCGCAACTCCCGCAACGCCTGGAGGACGTCGGCCACCTCCTCGAAGTGGTCGAGCGTGGAAGTCGAGACGATCGCGTCGAAGGTGGAGTCATCGAAGGGAAGGTCGCGGACATCCGCGACCCGTCCCTCGAGGAGTGGGTGGCGGTACCTCGCCGCCTCGACGACAGTCGGCGCGACATCGATTCCCGAGACACGATCGGCCCGGTCGAGCAGGAACCCGACGAGACCGTCGCCGACTACCTCGTCGAACAGGTCCGTCTTGAGAATGTGCCCGCTTCTCGCGGGTAGCCATCGATCGAGCAAGCGCGTGTTGACGGCATCGCTGTAGGCGCGGAGCAACACGTCTCCCGGCCCCGGATGCCAGTCGGCAAAGCTCGCATCCCACGCGACGGCCTCGCGTCGAGCGGCCTCGCGCTGCGTCCGGTCTTGCTGTGGCACGCCGTTCAGGCTAGCCCAGCTCCGGTCGGACAGGACTATACTCGCGCCCGATGGACTTCTCGCTCACTCCGGAGCAGCGCGAGATCCAGGCGCTTGCACGTGAGGTCGCCGAAGGTGAGATCGCGCCGCACGCAGCGGAATGGGACAGAGATCACACGTTCCCGCTGGCCCTTTTCGCGAAGCTCGGCGCCCTCGGGCTGATGGGTGTGTGCGTTCCCGAGGAGCTCGGGGGTGCAGGTGCGGATTTCCTCGCGTACATCCTCGTGCTCGAGGAGCTTTCGCGCGCCGACGCCGGTGTCGGTGTCACGGTCGCCGTGCACACGAGCGCGGTGACGCTCCCGATGATCTCCTTCGGGACATCCGCTCAGCGCGAGCGGTTCGTTCCCGATCTTGCGTCCGGCCGTGTGCTCGGTGCGTTCGCGCTGACGGAGTCGGGCTCGGGGTCAGACGCCGGCTCCCTCATCACGGCAGCCGTTCGCCGACGGCGACGGCTGGACGATCACGGGCGCGAAGCAGTGGATCACGAACGGGAGCCATGCGGGGACGTTCCTGCTCTTCGCTCGCACCGACGCGACGGTGGCCGGCTCGCGTGGCGTAAGCGCCTTCGTTCTCGACGCTGCTGACGTCGAGGTCACGCGCGAGGAGGAGAAGCTCGGGCTGAACTCGTCGTCGACCGCCGATCTCCGGATCGTCGACGCGCGTGTCGGCCCCGATCGGCTGCTCCACGAGGAGAACCGCGGGTTCGCCGTGGCCATGGCAACGCTGGACGGCGGGCGGATCGGGATCGCGGCGCAGGCAGTCGGTATCGCCCAGGCCGCCTACGACGTCGCCCGGAGCTACGCGCAGGAGCGTCAGCAGTTCGGCTCGCGGATCGCAGACTTCCAGGCGATCCAGTTCAAGCTCGCGGACATGGCGACCGAGATCGACGCGGCGCGGCTTCTCACGCACCGCGCGGCCTGGCTGAAGCAGCAGGGGCTTCCGCACACGCTTGCCGGCGCGCAGGCGAAGCTGTTCGCCTCCGGCGTCGCGAGGCGCCAGACCGGTGAGGCGATCCAGATCCTCGGTGGCTACGGCTACACGAAGGAGTTCCCGGTCGAGCGGTACTACCGGGACGCGAAGATCACCGAGATCTACGAGGGAACGAGCGAGATCCAGCGCATCGTGATCGCGCGGAACATCCTGGACGAGCAGGAGTCTCGCTCGCCCGCGGTCGCGTCGCCCGTCGTCCGGGTAGGCTGGCCTCGTGCCGCGCGCTGCCGACGAGCCTGTCCGCCTGACGCGGATCTACACGCGTGGAGGGGACGCGGGTGAGACCTCGCTCGGCGACGGCTCTCGCGTGAGCAAGCTCGACACGCGGATCGGGGCCTACGGCGCCACCGACGAGCTGAACTCGCTCGTCGGGGCCGTTCTCGCCGGTGACTGCCCGGCCGGGCTGCGCGACGTCCTCGGGTTGGTGCAGAACGAGTTGTTCGACGTCGGTGCCGATCTCTGCGTCCCGTTCGAGGTCGAAGGGCGACTGCGTGTCTCCCAGGAGATGGTCGACCGTCTCGAGGAGCGTTGCGACGCGTTCAACGAGTCTCTTCCCGAGCTCAAGAGCTTCGTCCTACCCGGTGGGACGCCGACCGCTGCCGCGCTCCACGTCGCCCGAACGGCCTGCCGGCGGGCGGAGCGCGATGCCCTCGTCGCGAGCGGCGAGCACGACCTCAACCCCCTCGTGCTCGTGTACCTCAACCGGCTGTCGGATCTGCTCTTCATCCTCGCGCGCGCGGCGAATGCCCTCGCCGGCGTGGAGGAACCACTCTGGAAGCCGGGAGCAACGCGGTAACAGGGTCCGTCCGGGAGGTCTTTCGCGTCGCGCTGCGGCTCGGGATGACCTCCTTCGGTGGCCCCGTCGCGCATATCGGCTACTTCCGCGACGAGTACGTCACGCGCCGTCGCTGGATCGGTGAGGAGCAGTACGCCGAGCTCGTCGCGCTCACGAACCTCCTGCCCGGCCCATCATCGAGTCAGGTCGGGATCGCGATCGGAACGCACCGCGCCGGCAAGCTCGGTGGCGTTGCCGCGTGGCTCGGTTTCACGCTGCCCTCTGCGATCGCGCTCGCCGCGGTCGCGATCTGGGCTCGCGATGCGAACCTCGAGGACGCCGCATGGGTTCACGGGCTCGAGCTTGCCGCTGCCGCGGTCGTCGCGACCGCGGTGATCGGTATGGGGAGGACGCTTGCCCGCGGGGCCGTGCGCCTTACCCTCGCCGCCGCAGCGGCCGCCGCCGCCCTCCTCGTTCCGGGTTCTCCGGGGCAGGTCGGGACCATTCTCGTCGCCGCCGCGATCGGGGCGCTCGTGTTCCGCGGCTCGGTGCCTGCCCTTCCGCTCACGATGCGGTTCCCGATTGGTCGAGGCACTGCCGTCTTCGCGGCGGTCGCGTTCGTCGTCCTCCTCGTCGGCCTACCGTTGCTCGCGCGCCTCGGCTCGTCCCATGCAGCCGAGCTGACGGCAGCGTTCTACCGTGCGGGGGCGCTCGTGTTCGGCGGCGGTCATGTCGTGCTGCCGCTGCTCGACGACGCCGTCGTCGGAGCCGGCTGGGTCTCGCAGCAGGCGTTTCTCGCCGGCTACGGCATCACCCAGGCGGTGCCGGGGCCGTTGTTCACGTTCTCTGCCTACCTCGGCGCGATCGGAGAGCCGTCGCCGAACGGCGTCGCCGGAGCCGCGATCGCCCTCGTCGCGATCTTCCTACCCTCGTTCCTCCTGCTCGGCGCCGCCCTGCCGCTCTGGTCGGCCGTGCGCGAACGTGCTCTCGTGCAGGCGGCGGTCACCGGAGTCGGTGCCGCGGTCGTCGGCATCCTGGCTGCCGCGCTCTGGGACCCCGTTCTCCGAACCTCGGTGGACGACGTGACGAGCGGGGTGTTCGCCGTCGTCCTCTTCGCCATGCTCCGGATCGCACCACCCTGGCTCGTCGTGGCCGTTGCCGCGATCGCCGGCGAGGTCGTCTTCTAGCCGGTGGCCGACGGCACTCAACCGGGAATGTCCCCGGTTCAGCGAGACGGCCGGCCAGCTCTGGTGGGAGTCGAGATGCGCGCCGCCTGTCGATGCAGTGACGAGAGACCACGACGAACTCGTCGCCAGCGACGCGCGCGACGGTGTCACTCGCCCTGACCACCGACTCGAGTCGTCGGGCGATGCTCTGCAGGACCCGGTCGCCGCACACGGAGCGAATGTGTGCGCACGGGTCGGGCCGGGCAGGATCTCGGCCGGATTGGGTGAAACGAATCCTCGTGACGCGCATCGCGCCCACTCGCCTCCGGGTCGTCGCCGGCGTCGCGCTGGTAGCGCTCGCCGCCGCCTGCTTTGCGGTCTTCGGCCTGTCGGCGGAGGCGTTGGTCAACGCGTTCGGCTGTGCCGTCCTCGTCATCGTCACGGTCACCGACCTGGAGCGGAGGATCGTGCCGAACCGGGTCATCGTTCCCGCGCTCGTTGTCGCACTCGCCGTCCAGACCGCGCTCGACCCTTCAGTCGAGTGGATCGTGGCGTCCGTCGCCGCGGGGGGCTTCTACCTCGTCGCGGCGCTGATCTACCCCGCCGGCCTCGGCATGGGCGACGTGAAGCTCGCCGCCTACCTCGGGGCTTGGCTCGGCGCGCCCGTTGTCGTCGCCCTGTTTGCAGGCTCCCTCCTCGCCCTCCTTCCTGCCGTCTACATCGTCGCAACGCAGGGTAGGGCCGGGCGCAAGGTCGGGATCCCGTTCGCGCCGTTCCTCGCCGGTGGCGCCGTCGTGGCGCTGTTCTGGGGTGATTCGATCCTGGATTGGTGGCTTGGCTAGCAGGATCGGTGTCCTCCTGGTCGCTTTCGTGTTTCTCGCAGCCGGATGCGGCGGTGGGGACGGTGACTCGGCCACGGACGTCCCGTTGCGATGACGTTGCGTTCCGCGTTCAGGACGAGGAACTGTACGTCGCCGGCCACCATCTCGAATGCGATCGGAGGAGGTACCGATCCGACGCCGTCTCTGGAGGAGGCCGTTCGCCTCCTCGAAGCGGCCCTGGCGGAGCTCGCAAACACCGACTAAATCCAGTCACAGCGGCTCGGGGATCAAGTTCGATCGGACGAATGCCGATTCCAGAGGAATGGGTAGCACTGCGCCTCCGTTCCCCGACCGGCAGCCGTTCGACCGCGATCTGGTCGAGGCGGTCTTCGATCGAGCCGAGACGGCGGTCTCATCCGCCACGAGTGCCGCGGGGGCGATAGAAGGGGCGCTCGCCGAGCTCCACGACGGGCTCGGCGGGGCGGGCGTCGCCACCTTCGTCCTCGAGCACGGCCGGCTCTGGCCGGTCGGCGTACGTGGTTACGCGATGATCCCGGACGGGCTGCCGCTCGACACCGGTGTCGTCGGGCGTGCTGTCAGGACATCCGAGTCGCAGCTCGTCGTCGATGTTCGCTCCGATCCCGACTTTCTGGCGGTCGGGGCAGGCATCGTCTCCGAACTGGCCGTTCCCCTGGCGACCTCGGAGGGGATGATCGGCCTGCTCAACATCGAGACCACGATGGCGCTCCCGATCGGGAGCGACGTCTCGATCAACCCGCTGGCCCTCGCCCTGACAGAGCACGTCGAGGAGATGCGCACGAAGCGCACCGTCGACCTCTCGTCGCTCGCCCGCCTCTTCGTCTACATGAGTGCACTTCGCGAGCCACTCGCGATCGCCGAGGTTGCGGTGAGGACTCTCGGTCGGGTGCTTCCGATCGAGGCGAGTCGCCTTCTCGTGCTCGGCGATCACCCCGGCCTCGAGCGGTCCGCGGAATGGAGCGCCCAGGCCGGACCAGGCGCAGTCTCCGACGCCTCTCTGCTCGCACTTCGAGAGCAGGTGGGACCGTCCGCGGTGTTCGAGCTCCTCGACGCAGCCGACCTCGGCCTGCCGGAGCTGGATGAGTCACGGATCCGATCCGTCGTCCTGATCCCTCTCCGCGCGAATGGAGACGACGTCGGGCTGCTCGTCGGTACGAGTCGGTTTGCGACCTCGTTCGACCGGAGCCAGGCCGAGATGGCCGCACTCCTCGCCGCCCACGCCGCTGCCTTACTCGACGCCGCGCTCGCTCTTGACCGGGAGCGCAAGAGCGCGCACACCGACACGCTCACGGGCCTGCTCAACCGACGCGGTCTCGAGGAGCGGCTCGAGCGCGAGCTCGCCGAAGCGCAGGAAGAGCGACAACCGCTGAGCCTCGTTGTTCTCGACTGCGACGACTTCAAGGACGTCAACGACCGGGCAGGGCACGAGTTCGGCGACGCGCTCCTGCGCGAGGTCGGCCTCGTGCTCCGTCGCGCCTGTCCCGAGCGCGGCTCCGCCGCCCGCCTCGGTGGAGACGAGTTTGTGATCATGCTGCCGGACACCGGTCCGGACGAGGCGATGTCGGACGTGGTCCGCCTGCGGCAGGAGCTCGACGAAGGTCTCCGGGAGGCCGGCTTCCCCCTCAAGCTGAGCGCTGGGCTCGCCACGTATCCCTACGACGGTGCTGGTGCGAGCCAGCTGCTCCGCGCGGCCGATCAAGCGCTGTACCGGGCGAAGGCCGACGGTAAGAACCACATCGTCGGTTTCAGGGAGATCGTCACGGGCGCGGAAACGCGGGGCGGCCGCGCCGATGGTCTACAGCCGCGCCGACCGGGGGGCGTGACGGACGGATCGACCCTCGGTGACGCGCTCGAGGCCTCAGCCGCGATCTGGAGCGAGCCCACGATCGAGCGCGTTCTCGAGCGGCTGTCCAAGGCGATTGCGTTCGTCGTCGGTGCGAGCGCGACGAACATCTCGAAGGTGGAGGGGCCGCGGTTGACAGATACCGCGCAGCACGCACTGCGGGACGTCGACCTCGGCGAGGACAACGCGTACCTGATCGCCGACTTTCCGGTCACGCAGAAGGTCCTCGAGACGCTGACGTCGAGGTCGATCTCGTTTCTGGACGACGATCTCGACGGTGCGGAAGCGTTCGTGCTGCGTGAGCTTCAGATGAACTCCGCGCTCCTCGTGCCGATCGTCGTCCACGGGAAGGCATGGGGGCTCGTCGAGATCTACGACATGCGCCTGCGCCGCTACGACGCCGACGAGACAGCCGTAGCCTGCTTCCTCGTTGACCAGGCTGCCCGGTGCGTCGAGGCGCTCGGTGAAACGTCGGCGGGCCGGAGATTGCTGCCGGTCTTCCGCATGCCGTTCGGGTAGACGGTCCCTGCAGGGCAGAGCCGGCCTTATCGGTGTGACGCCCGAATCGGGCTTGCGAGCAACCCGGGCGAGCCGTCGTCCGCGACGGTGCCTCGCCGTCGCGGCTTCCGGCCGGCCCCGGCCTTACTCGAGCGAGCGGGCGACGTCGAGATAGACCCGGGTGCGTCGATCGCCCGGTCGCGGTGCACGACCCAGGCGGACGACGACATACGGCGTCCCCTCGAGATTCACGACAGTGCCGACGTGAGTCGGCCCGCCCGCTCGTTCGAGCGTGTGGTAGCCGCCATCGGCGAAGACGAGAACGTGCCGCTCAGCTCCCAGAAGCTCCGCCGAGGGCTCAACGCTTCCGCCGGTCCGCTCTCGGCCTCCCTGTCGGCGAGGTCATGCGCAAGATGCTCCAGCATGGCTTCGCGCTCTGCTGCGACCGCTTCGCGCCGTTCGACGGCCGCGCGTCGCAGCTCGACGGCACCGAGCTCCTGCTTGCGAACAGCGACGTCGCGCTCGTCAGCCCGCACGCGCTCTTCACGAGCCGCGAGCTCGAGCGAGAGCTTCGTCAGGTCGGCATGCCGCTCGTCGAGCTCGGCCGAACCCAATCGGAGCATCTCCTCGACCGCGCTTCGGAGCTGCGCGGCGCGTTCCTCGCGCCGCTCGAGATCGGCGATCGTTGCCTGGAGCTGATCGGTGTGTTCCTCGATTTCGCGTCCCGTCTCCTCGATCCGGGCCTCGATCATGCTCTCGTCGTCGGTTGCCGAGAAGAGTGCCCGGAGCCGGCGTCGAATTCCTTCGTCAGCGTCGAGCCTCCTGCCGGGCCAGTACTCCCAATCGCGGTCGCTTCGTGGATCTTCGTGCACCGTCGCTGCCTCCAGAAGGGGATTATGCGCCGGCGACCATGCCCTAAGCCGTCGAATTCGGTGCGCAGCCACCGGCGCACCTTGCGTTTCGACGAGCCAGGCGCTCCTCCTGCCTCGTTCGGGGGATGCGGACCGGGGCGACCTGGACAACAATCAAACACATGGATGCCCTCGGTGCACGCCATCTCGCCGCCCGCATACGAGCGGGCGTGAGAGTCGGAGCAGAGATCGAGCTCGATTGCGACGCCGTAGAATCCGGCCTTCGCGCCGGCGACCGCGGCGTCGTGACAGCGATCACGCTCGACGGCGTTCTGATCGAGTGGGACAAGGGCTTCAGCCTGCAGATCGATCCGCAGGCCCTGTCCATCCACTCACTCTCAGCAGCCTGAACGACCGTCGACGTTGGAGTGGGCCGCACGCATCGGTGCGTGCATCGGCACAATGCCTGATCCTGCGCTGTGTCAGGGCCGCGCGACATCGATCAGAGCGCCTTGGAGGGCGAGTCGATGTCCGCGCGCTCGCGCTAGGACGGGTTGGGTCCGCAATCCTCCCTCTGGCGAAGGGGAGAACGTGGGTCACGAAGCGCCTCCTGCGCTGCTGCCCCGAACGTCCTACGGTTTCGCGGGGCGCCTTGACGGAACGGGCGCCGAAGCGAGTTTCGCGTGTTTGGGCCGGGTCGGCGCGACCGCGGATCGAGCTGCGACCGCGGAGCCTTAACTCGACGTTTTGCCGGATCGAGCACCGAAGTTCATCGTGATCACCCAGGCGGACTTGGCACCGAATGTGCCGCCTGCGACACGTGCGCGGACCGAGCCAACTCCGACCTCCCGCCAGTCGGGAGAGAGCATGTTCTCGCGATGCTCCGGCGAGTTGAGCCAAGCCTGCACCGCTTCCCCGGCCGCGATTTCGGCTGTGCTGTACAAGAGGTTCTCGCCCGCCGACCAGGTGCTGAATCCGTCAGACGGGTAGAACGATCGGATGCGCTTCGGGAACGGCAGTCCGCCGGGCGCATCGTGATCGAAAAAGCCCAGCTTGAGCATCTGGTTCGAATGGGCGTAGGAAGCTCGTTCGAGTTCGTTGGAAACGACGAGGCGTCGCAGTCCGTGCTTGACCCGCGTCCGATTGACTTGGGCCAGAACCTGGTGATCGAGGCCTCGCAGTCGTACGGTCGCTGCCGTGCCGCTGCCGTTCGCGGAGCCCAAGACCGACGCAGAGAGCACCGCGAGCAGGCATATGAGTAGCGTCGCTCGTTTCATGACATAGTCCAGACATCGGCGCATTGCTGCCGCCTCAGTCCCCTCGGTCGAGGGAGATGGTCCAACGGTCACCGTCCGAGATGTCACGCGCCAGAGGCACTCCTCGCCGAGATCGTGTTGAATCACGGCTGGCGGTCAGTTGCGTACCGATCTCGATGAAGGGTTGGCGTTCATGGCGAAGCGGCTCGAGGGCAAGGTCTGCGTGATCACCGGTGCCGGCGGAGGGATGGGACGCGAGGGAGCAATCGTGTTCACCGGCGAAGGCGCGAAGGTCTGCGTTGCGGACGTCGACCTCGCACTCGCAGAAGAGACGGTCGGGTTGTGCCTCGAGGGATCGGCGTTCGCGGTGCGTGCGGACGTGGCGCTCGAGCACGAGGTGGAGGCGATGTACGCCGTCGCCGCCGAGCGCTTCGGCGGCATCGACGTCCTCTACAACAACGCCGGCATCTCGCCGGCGGATGACGACTCGATCCTCGTCACGGAAGAGGACGCGTGGGATCGTGTCCAGGACGTCAACACGAAGGGCGTCTATTTCTGCTGCAAGCACGGTATCCCGTACCTGCTCGAGCGCGGAGGAGGGTCCGTGATCAACGTCGCGTCGTTCGTCGCGATCCTCGGTGCGGCGACGTCCCAGATCTCCTACAGCGCGTCGAAAGGTGCGGTGCTCTCGATGAGTCGCGAGCTCGCGGTGCAGTTCGCGCGGCAGGGAGTTCGGGTCAACGCACTGTGCCCCGGTCCGGTTGAGACGCCCTTGTTGCTGCGGATCTTCGGCGATGACCCCGCCGCGCTCGAGCGGCGAAGGATCCACTGGCCGATGGGGCGCCTCGCAAAGCCCCGTGAGGTGGTCAACGGCGCGCTCTTCCTCGCGAGCGACGAGTCGTCATACGTCAGCGGGACGTCATTCCTCGTCGACGGCGGGTTGACGGCGGCGTATGTGACGCCCGAGTGAGGGTGTCGTGCTTTCTGCCCGCTTCGCTGGATCCTGAAGCCGGGAACCTACGGTTCCCCGTGACCGCTCAAAGCGGAGGGCCTCCGGCGCAGTCGAGGCCGTCGGCCTAGACGCCTACGACCTGTACGAGCCAGCGGCGGTCGCGCTCGCGGTCGAGCTCGAGAAACAGGATGCGCTGCCACGTGCCGAGGCACAGCTCGCCCTCGCGCACCGGCACCGACTCGCCCGCCGGGCCAAGCAGCATCGACATGCAGTGCGAGTGACCGTTGCCGAACTCCTGGTCGTCCGGGTCGACGTTCTCCGTACGGCGATCCCAGTCGTCGTGGGCGTAGTAGTGCTCGGTGGGCACGAGCCGCTTCAGCATCACGGCGAAGTCCTCGAGGAAACCGCGCTCCCACTCGTTGATGCGCACCGAGCACGTCGTGTGAGGGGAGTAGACGCAGCAGATGCCGGACTGGACGCCACTCTCTCTGACCGCGTCGCGAACCTCGATGGTGATGTCGGTCACCGTCAATCCGCCGGCCGTGCGGAGTTGCACCTCACGCTGGAACGTCTTCACGGGCAGCAATCCCTTCGTCGTGTCCGCGACCAGGGCCGCGCTCGTGCGGCATTGTGACAGTCCGGTGGACGGCGCGGTCGGACGAACCCGTTAGGCTCGGCGAGGGCGGGCCCGTAGCTCAGTTGGTTAGAGCAGCCGACTCATAATCGGTAGGTCCCAGGTTCGAGTCCTGGCGGGCCCATTGCTTCTAGACAAATCGAAATCTGCAAACCCTGTTGAAATCGCGGTAGTTCGAGTCCGACCCGGCGAGCTACCAACCTCGTTGACAGGACGAGTTGGGCATATACCCTCGACGCATCCTCCGCTCGGTTACTTGCCCTTCGGGATAAGGCCCTCGAGTGCGTTCCAGCGCTTGATCTCGCAGCCGTTTTGGCGGGTGAACGTCGCCTCGATAGGCTTGCCGCGGAGCGTCCCTTTGACGTCGACCCGCTCTGGTCCGCCGAAGATCTCGGTACAGCGGACTTCTTCTGCCGCTGGTTCGAACAACGACAACTCGGCTGCGTTGAGGGTGTTGCATGCCGTGGCGGGATCTGGGGAGGTTCCCGCCGGCGGGTCGCAGCTGACCGTCCAGGTCACGCTCGGCGCAGGCGGCCCATTCTCTTCCCAGTAGACGACGGTCACGGACGTCATGTCTTTGGTGGTCTCGCCGCTGCTGCAGCCCGTGAAGAGAAGAGGTGCCAGGACCAACACGGCGAGAACAGCTTCGAGACTCGCAGGGCTCCTAGTGATAGCCCGAGGCACGGTAGCAGCCTAACTTCCCTCCGGCGGCGCGGCGGTCGGCCGACGCATCGGGAAGCCAATACTTCGGCCCTGGATCATCCTCCCGGCAGGCAACAAAAGGTAGACCGACGAGCCTCACGCCGTCGGAGTCCGCGCAACCCGGTCGTACGGCGGCGTCAGGGCGGAGGTTAGCGGGTAACCGCTCGAGAGCCGCCGACCGTAGACTGGTCGATATGGACGAGCGCTCTGAGGTCGCCGTGCGTGCCTCTCTTGTGACGAGTGTCGAGACGGCGTATCTCGCTGTTTTGGATGTCGACCAGCCTGGCCAGATGTGGCCGCCGGATGTGATCGAGCTGCTCGATGCGGCGGTCGAGGACAGTGCGACGCTACGGCAGCGTTTCGGGGAGGAGGCGGTAGCCGCTGCTCTAGCCGAGCTCGAGGGCTTGGGTGCGGCGCCGGCGGAGCTGTTCGCCGCGGCGCTCGAGCGTGCTGGAGTGCCCGGGACAGACTGACCCGCAACCCTCCGTCACATCAAGCCCTTCTGCAACAGCGGCGGATTATCGGGTCTCCTAGCCGGTCGACTCAAGGGGGGCGGTGGCGCGCGGGCTTGGGAGCATCGGCTGACGGCGCAGCAGGGTGGTCAGGGCGTTGACGTCGGAGGCGAACGCGGCGCAGGCCGGGCACCGCTTCAGGTGAGCGTCGAGCTGGCGTACCTCGAGGAACGACAGCTCGCCATCGGGGACGAGCGCTGCCTGCTGCCGTGCCGAATCGCAGGACGCGTCTCCCACGATGGTCGATCCGTCGATGAAACTCACGGCCGGCTTTCCAAACTCCCCTTGCGTCTTGCACGGTACGTCGATGCGGTTGCGGCGCCAAGGAGCGGTCGGGACATCAGGAGAAAGACCCCGGCCGATCCCTTGTGCCGTGCGCCTGACGGAACCGCCGGGCGAGCTTCGACCCTAGCCAGGCAGCCGGCTGACTGCGTCAGTTCTCGGGCTGGCTATGTCGCGGGTGCTGCGAGGACGATGCCGGCGAGGCCTTCTCGTTCACCGCTGAGGACGTGGCGGACGATCACGGACTGCCCTTGGGGTAGCTCAACGACGCTGCCGGTGTCAGGCGCTCGGTCGAAGGAGACGACGAACGTTGAGGTTCGGCTGGCGTCTTGCTCGATGAGGATCACGCGAAAAGGGCGCATCGCGCGGATGACACTAGACAACGAGCCTGCAGTCGTGCGCCGCATGGCGCCGCGCTGCGGTCGAGACCTCGCCTGGCGGGTGAGACCTCGACACGGCAGCGATCCTCCCCTGAGCCCAGCGACCGTCCACTCCCACACCCAGGCGTGGGGAGTCGTTCGGCCTGGCGCGCCCCGGACCACAGGAAGCCCGAGCGGGTGGGCCGGCCCTCGCGCTCTCCGCCTGGCATCGAGCATTCGATGCGCTCCGTGTCTGTCTCAGCGGCACGGCTATGGTGTTCACAAGGCAGTCGCGAACGACGTAGTTGCGACTCTGGTCAGCTGGTTGCAGCTGACATCGATGTCGGCCGGGTGGCGCGGACTTCCTCGGAGGGTCCGTCACCCGGCGACCTCGGGGTATCGGAGCGCGGTGTGACCGCAGGTGCCCGACCGTGACCGTCCGAAATGGTCTACCCGGCCAGGTCGGGAGGGAGCGGGACCTCCTGAGGCGGGCGTCCGGACGTCTCGTCCCAGCTGACGAACGCCTCGCCGTCTCGGCCTTCGTGCTCGCCGTGGCCGCCGAGCGCAATGACGATGCAAAGCGTGTTGCCGCGGTTCAGGAGCTGCCGCCGTACCTCGGGCGCGACGCGCGCGACGTCCCCGGCCCCGAGCTCTCGCTCGTCCATCTCGATCGAGAGCGTCAGCGTTCCTTCGATGACGACGTAGACCTCTTCCTGACCCGATGCCGGTGGATCCGGAGGCGCTGTCGCGGCTGCAACGAGATCACGTTCAGCCCGAAGCTCGAGACACCGAGCGCTCGCCGCACGGGTTGGAACAGCTCGCTGCCGTCGAGCGCGATCTTGCCGAAGGTGACTCCCTGCTCCAACGCCACGGGGATCATCATACGAGGGCGTGACGGGCCGAGGTCAGGTCGAGCTGGTGGAGCGTGGCCCACGTCGGGTCGTCCGACCGCTCATTCCCGTCGCGCGTTCGTTCAGCGTCCGCTCGAGGTCGGCGATCGTGTCGACGATCTCGTCAAGAGCGTTGCCCTCGCCACGCGGGTCGGAGAAACGCTGCCGCGCGAGGAACCGGCGTGCCTCGTCCTGATGGCGGCGGCTCGTCTGCCACTGCTCGAGGAGGCGGTCGTCGACGGTGGTACCCATCCCCTCGTTATCGGCATTTCAGGTGCCGGTGTTGAGCGATGCATCGTCGCCCGGAGATGTACCCAGGGGAGGGCCGGGCGCGCGCGTGCGAGCCCCCGGCCCATCACGGCGCAACCCGAGATCAGGCGGTTTCCCACCTGTGGGGAGAGGAGTCGCGCCGAACCTGTTGTATCTGTCTCATATCGCGACGATAATTGCGAGGCCTACGTCGCTCCTTCCCGAAAGGAAAGTCCGCAAAATGGATATCTCGAAGATCTCGCACGGCATCAAGCTCGTCCTCGGTGGGTCGATCGCGTTCCTGATCGTCTCGATCTTCAACTGGCAGGAGATCGACCTCGGGATCGTTTCCGGAGGGGTGAGCATGTGGCACGGCTGGGGCGTGCTCGCGGGCCTGTTCGCAATCGTGATCATCGTCTGGGAGGGACTCCGCCTCGCGAACATCAAGCTCGAGATCGGGCTCACTCCTGCGATGGTGACCTCCGCGCTCGCCGTCTTCCTGCTGCTCTTCACGGTGCTGAAGTTCCTCGTCAGCAACGAGTACCGCACGTTCTGGGCATGGCTCGGTCTTCTCCTCGCGATCTTCGTCGCCGTCGGAGCGTTCATGAACATGAAGGAGCTCGGGCACTCGCTGTCCGACATGGGGAGCGAGATGAAGGCGGCCGCCGGAAGCGCGACTGCCGCAGCCAAGGCCGCGACGGACAAGGGCGACAGCAGCGAGGCTCCAGCCGCGCCCGCTGCACCCGAGGCAGCCGCGGCACCCGAGGCTCCTGCTGCGCCCGAGGCTCCTGCTGCATCCGAGGCGCCTGCCCCCGAGGGTGAGCAGCCGCCGGCACCGCCCGCCTAGGACGCCGCTGCTGACCTGATCGACGCGCCCGGGGAGAGACCCGACGTCTCTCTCCGGGCCGTGCGCCTCGCTCTCGCCCAGGCCCCTCGCCCCGCTACACTGCGACGATGGCTGAAACCGGCACGATGCGCGTCAAGAGTGGCCTCGCGGAGATGCTCAAGGGCGGCGTCATCATGGACGTCGTCAACGCCGAGCAGGCCGCAATTGCCGAGAACGCGGGAGCGTGTGCCGTGATGGCGCTCGAGCGTGTCCCCGCCGACATCAGGCGCGACGGCGGCGTTGCGCGCATGTCCGATCCCGGGATGATCCGCGAGATCCAGGAGGCCGTCTCGATTCCCGTGATGGCGAAATGCCGCATCGGGCATTTCGCCGAGGCCCAGATCCTGCAGGCGCTCGAGGTCGACTACATCGACGAGTCGGAGGTGCTGACGCCCGCCGACATCGAGCACCACGTCGACAAGTGGGGTTACACCGTGCCATTCGTCTGCGGCGCAACCAACCTCGGTGAGGCGCTGCGACGGATCAGCGAAGGGGCGGCGATGATCCGAACGAAGGGCGAGGCGGGCACGGGCGACGTCGTCAACGCCGTCACGCACATGCGGGCCGTCTTCGGCGGCATCAGAAGGCTCCAGTCGCTCAGAAGCGACGAGCTCTACTCCGAGGCCAAGAACCTGCAGGCACCCTACGAGCTCGTCCGTTGGGTGGCCGAGAACGGTCGGCTGCCGGTCGTCACCTTCACCGCCGGCGGCATCGCCACGCCCGCCGATGCGTCACTCTGCATGCAGCTCGGTGCCGACGGCGTTTTCGTCGGCTCGGGCATCTTCAAGTCGGGAGACCCCGACCTGCGTGCGAAGGCGATCGTCGAGGCGACCACGCATTTCCAGGATGCGAAGATCCTGGCGGAGGTCTCGACAGGCCTCGGCGAGCCGATGGTCGGCATCTCGTCGGCGTCGCTTGCCGACAGCGAGCGGCTCGAAGTCCGCGGCTGGTAACGCCGGTGGCCGGCTTCAGCCGGTCGCCAGGGTGTACGACGGCCGCCTTACACTTCCCACGATGACGATCGGCGTCCTCGCCTTGCAGGGAGCGTTTCGCGAGCACATCGCGATGCTGCGCCGTCTCGGTGTCGAGGCGGTCGAGGTGCGGCTACCGGGTGAGCTCGAGGGCCTCGACGGGCTCGTGATCCCGGGTGGCGAATCGACGACGATGCTCAGGCTGATGGGCCTCTACGGGCTCGATGACGCGATCCGCGCTTTCGCCGCGCCGATCTTCGGCACCTGCGCCGGGATGATCGTGCTCGACCGCGAGCGGCTCGGGCTGATCGACCTACTCGTCGAGCGCAACGCCTTTGGCCGGCAGGTCGCAAGCTTCGAGGCGCCTCTCCGGATCGAGGGGGAGCCCGAGCCTTTCACCGGGGTGTTCATCCGCGCGCCGTGGGTCGCCGACGCCGGGCCGAAGGTCGCTATCCTCGCCGAGATCGACGGTCATCCCGTGCTCGCGCGCGAAGGGCGTATCCTCGTTGCGTCGTTCCACCCGGAGCTGACCGGCGACACGCGGGTGCACGAACGTTTTCTGGAGCTCGTTCGGGAGGAGCAGGGTGTCAGGGCATAGCAAGTGGTCGACGATCAAGCACAAGAAGGGCGCGGCGGATGCCAAGCGAGGCAAGCTCTTCTCGAAGCTCTCGCGCGCGATCATGGTGGCTGCGAAGGAAGGCGGATCGGATCCTGCTACCAACATGTCGCTCGGCAACGCAATCGAGAAGGCGCGCTCGTACTCGATGCCAAAGGACAACATCGACCGGGCGATCGCCAAGGGTGCAGGAGAGGGCACGGACGGCGCCATGTTCGAGACGGTGGTCTACGAGGGTTACGGGCCCGAGGGCGTCGCGGTCATCGTCGAGGCGCTGACCGACAACCGCAACCGCACGGCGGCAGATGTTCGCCATCTGTTCTCGAAGCACGGGGGCAACCTCGGTGCAACCGGGGCGGTTGCCTGGCAGTTCGAGCGCCGCGGCATCGTGCTCGTGCCGACAGACGGTGTCGACGAGGACGAGCTCTTCCTGGCGGTCGCCGACGCGGGTGCCGATGACGTCGAGCGTGACGGCTCCGTCTTCCAGATCTCGAGCGCGCCCGAGCAGCTCACGAGCGTTCGCGCTGCCGTCGAGGCGGCCGGGTTCACGATCGACACGGCGGAGCTCGCAATGGTGCCCAAGGTGACCGTCGAGATCGCCGACGAGCCGACCGCGAAGAAGGTCATCCGTCTCGTCGACGGGCTCGAGGACAACGACGACGTCCAGGATGTCTACGCGAACTTCGACATCCCGGAGAGCGTGCTCGAGGCGGTCGCTTCGTAGCACGAGTGCCGCGGCTGGTCTAGGATCGGCCGACACGGTTCGCGATGTGACGCCGACCGGCGCACGAAGGAGGGCTCACGAATGAGGTGGATTGGCGTGCTGGCCATTGTCGCGGCGCTCGGACTCGTCGCGACGGGATGTGGCTCGAAGAAATCATCCAGCGCGACGGCAACGGAGGCGACGACGACCGAAGCCTTCACCGAGCAGACCACGACAGAAGACACGGCGACGGACGGAACGACGACCGACGACATGTCCACCGACGAGGGCACGACGTCGACCGAGGAGACCTCCACCGACGGTGGCGGCGCTCTCGGCGCCCTGAGCGGCGAGTGCAAAGACCTCGCCGAGGCCAGCCAGGCATTCGGAGCCGCGCTGTCGAGCGCAACCGCGAGCGGTGGCGACGGCGATCTCGGTGCCACGGCCGACGCGTACCAGGCATTCGCGGACAAGGCGCCCGCCGAGCTCAAGGACGACTTCGAGGCGCTTGCAGGCGTGATCGACGAGTACGCGGGCGCGATCAAGGACCTCGACCTCAAGGCCGGCGAGCAGCCGAGCGCCGCGCAGATCGCGAAGCTCGTCGCCATCAGCCAGTCGTTCAACACGGCCAAGGTGCAGAACGCGTCCGCCGCGATCGCGGCCTGGACGACGAAGAACTGCGGGCAGGACAGGTAGAACCTCCCCTGGCTCGGCGGGCGCGCGTGGCGCGCCCGCCGCATCGGGGCCGCCTCGCCGCGGCTCTCGTCCGCACCGCCGCCTACCCTTCGACCGTGAAGGTTCTCGGCATCGACCCAGGGACGGCTGCGTGCGGGTACGGGATCGTCCACGAAAGCGGCGGGCGGGTCACATCACTCGCGTCCGGGTGCTGGACAACCGGCGCACGCGAACGACCCGAGCTGCGTTTGCGGGTGATCTTCGAGGGGGTTCAGGCGCTCATCGCGGCGCACGCGCCGGACGCCGTCGCCATCGAGGAGTCGTATGTGGGGGCCGACGCCCGCATCGCACTCTTCGTCGGGCAGGCGCGCGGCGCCGCCATGGTCGCCGCCGCCACTGCGGGCGTTGAGTGCACGGAGTACGCCCCCTCGCGCGTCAAGCAGTCGATCTGCGGACACGGACGGGCAGACAAGGGGCAGATGCAGCGGATGGTCAAGATGCTTCTCTCACTCCCCGAGATCCCGCCCACCTCGCACGAGGCCGACGCGCTCGCGGTTGCGATCTGCCACGCACTGATGCCGCCCCTCGCCCGGATGGCGTCGTGATCGGACGCCTCCGCGGGACGCCCGCCGGCCGCAGCGCGGACGGCCTGCTGCTCGACGTCAACGGCGTCGGCTACATCGTCGCTGCCACGCCCGGTGTCCTGCAGCGCGCCGAGCGCGGGGGAGAGATCACGGTCGACACGTTCCTTCACGTCCGCGAGGACGCGTTGCAGCTCTACGGCTTCTCGGACGCGGCCGAGCGTGAGCTCTTCACGCAGCTGCTCACGGTCAGCGGGATCGGACCGAAGGTCGCGCTCGCCGTCGTCTCGGGCTCGCCCGCGACCGAGTTGCGTCGAGCGATCCTGCTCGAGGACCACGCTCGGTTCCAGGCAATTCCCGGAATCGGCAAGAAGACGGCCGAGCGGATCGTGCTCGAGCTGAAGGACAAGGTCGTGTTCGCCGGCGCCGAATCGGCGACGCCGGTCGGTGAGGAGACGCCGACCCATCTCGACGCGCGCGACGCGCTCGTCGAGCTCGGCTACTCGGTGCTCGAGGCCGAGCAGCGGCTCGCCGACGTCGACCCGGAGCTGCCGGCGGCCGAGCGCGTGCGCCTGGCGCTGCGGGCGGCGTGAACGTCCGCTCCGGCCGCCGGGCATCCGGCCTCTTGCCTACGCTGTCAGTGTGAGCGACCGGATCACGACCGCCGTGCTCGACCCGGAGGATGACGAGGTCGAGCGCTCCCTGCGACCCCGCCGGCTCGACGACTTCGTCGGCCAGGAACGAGTCAAGGAGCAGCTCGGCATTGCGCTCGACGCCGCCAAGGGGCGCGACGAGGCGCTCGACCACGTCCTCCTTGCCGGTCCACCCGGTCTCGGCAAGACGACGCTGGCGCAGATCATTCGCGAGGAGCTCGGTGTTGGGCTTCGCACGGTCGCAGGCCCCGCCCTGGAGAAGAAGGACATTGCCGCGATCCTGACCGCGATCGAGCCGCGGGACGTGCTCTTCATCGACGAGATCCACCGACTCAACCGGGCGGCGGAGGAGATCCTCTATCCCGCGCTCGAGGACTTCCGGCTCGACATCATCTTCGGGCAGGGAGCGGCTGCCCGTACGCTCACGATCGACCTGCCGCCGTTCACGCTCGTCGGGGCAACGACCCGCTCGGGCCTGTTGACGACGCCGCTGCGGGACCGCTTCGGTATGACCTTCCGGCTCGGCTACTACGAACCGGGCCAGCTCGGCACGATCGTTCGCCGGTCGGCCGCGATTCTCTCCGTCGAGATCGAGGACGACGCTGCCGACGAGATCGCGGGCCGTTCGCGGGGCACGCCGCGGATCGCGAACAGGATTCTGCGTCGCGTGCGCGACGTTGCCGAGGTCCGGCACGCCGGGAAGATCACGAACGAGATCGCGCGTGAGGCGCTCGAACTGCTCGAGGTAGACGGGCTCGGTCTCGAACGGATCGATCGCGAGCTCCTACTGGCAGTAGCGGAGAAGTTCGGGGGCGGCCCGGTCGGGCTCTCGACGCTCGCGGTCGCGCTCGGCGAGGAGACCGACACGATCGAGGAGGTCTACGAGCCGTTCCTGCTCCAGCTCGGGTTCCTTCAGCGCACGCCGCGCGGCCGAACGATCACCGAGCTCGGGCGCAAGCACGTCGGCGCCGTTCGCGTCGACGGGAGCCTCTTCTAGTAATGCCGGAGCTCTGGACGCCCGGGATGAGCGGCCCGGCCGACGAGCTCGTCACACGGGTTCTGCGGCGCATCGAGCAGTTCCGGAACGAGCACGGGCTCGAGCGCGCCGGTGTGAGCGTCGAGCTCTCCGACGGCGCTCTGCACCGGCTGGCGTCCCTCTCTCCCGAGCCCGGTTTCGGGTTCGTGACGCTTTGTCCGCACTGCGACGACGGCGAGCCCGAGGAGTTGATCGTCCCGGTCGGTGCGATCAGGGAGATCCGGATCGGCGCCGTCGAGGACGAGTTACGGCTCGGTTTTGCGCCACCACGCGACGCCGACGGCCCTAGCGCTTGAACTGGAGTGCGCGCCAGCTCGGCGTCGGAGCGAGCTCGAGCAGGGCGCGGCCGCCCTCCGGCTCTGCGTACCCGAAATCGCCTGTCGCCTCGTCGAAGGTCACCTCGAGCAGGTCCTCCTTGACGCGGTGGTCGAGGTAGGCGCCCCGAAAGACGAGCTTGTGGAGCCAGTAGACGAGCGATTCTCCGTCGTTCAGCGCAAGCCGCTCCCAGTGGCGCATCAGATACATGCCGAGACCGCTCCGGGGGTCTTCGATGCGGCTCTCCGCGGCGAGCTCCACGAGGTCGAGGGCCTCGTCCTCGTCGAGGGCGCTTTCGGCGACCAGGTCGAGCTTGACGGCTGCTGCGCTGACGCGCTCGCGAAAGTCGTCCGCGCCGAACGCGAAGCGGTACCCGAGAAACTCGAGCACGTAGTCGTTCCCGGAGGTGTAGTTGAGCTCGCCCTGTGGCACGGCACGAAAGCTACCCTCAGCGCGTGAACTGGCGGCTGATCATCCCCATGACCGCAGCCGTGCTCGTGATCTGGGTCGTCGGCGCTGCCGTGACGAAGTACACGCTCGAGCAGATGGCGTTCCTGGCGCCGGTCGCCGTCGTCGTCGTCGGCGCGACGATCGGCATCGTGATGCTCTGGGTCAAGATCATCCGGCAGTCGCGCGAGGACCGGCGCGCCGGCAAGCCCACATCCTGAGGCTGAACCTCGAAGACTGGCCGGCATCCGTTCGCCGGCTGCCGTCCGGGCCGGGACCTATCGTGGAGTGATGGCCGCGAGCTGGAAGATCGACACCGTTTCGGTTCCCGCGGTCCGCGCCCTGAGCGGCGATCTCGGGGTTTCGGAGACCGTCGCCAGCATCCTCGTGCGCCGTGGGCTCGGCGATCCCGAGGCAGCTCGGGCGTTTCTCGAGCCGGAGGGAACCTCCCACGATCCGTTCCTCCTCGGCGACATGGCGGCGGCCGTCGAGCGGCTCCGCACCGCGGTCGAGGCCGGTGAGCGGATCTGCGTGCACGGTGACTACGACGTTGACGGCATTTGCGCCACGGCCCTTGCGACGCTGATGCTGCGCGAGCTCGGGGCAAACGTGAGCTGGCATTTGCCGAGCCGCTTCGAGGAGGGTTACGGGATCTCGGCCGCCACGATCGCCCGCCTCGCAGCGGACGGCGTCACCCTCATCCTCACCGTCGACTGCGGCATCACGGCCGTTGCCGAGGTCGACGAGGCACGACGTCTCGGCGTCGACATGATCGTCACCGATCATCACCGGCCGGGCGAGACGTTGCCCCGGTGCCCGATCGTCGCGACGCGGCCTTCCGACTACCCGTTTCCCGAACTCTGTGGCACCGGCGTCGTGGCCAAGCTGGCGCAGGCGCTGCTCGGTCCGGAGCACCCGCTCCATGCGCGTCATGCGGATCTCGTCGCGCTCGCGACGATCGCCGACGTCGTTCCCCTCCTCGACGAGAACCGTGCGCTCACGACGACCGGCCTGCGCGGTCTCTCCCGGACGCAGAAGCCGGGTCTCACGGCGCTGATGCGTGTCGCCGGGGTGGATGCTGCGACGATCGATGCGACCGCCGTCGCCTTCCGGCTCGCTCCCCGGATCAACGCCGCCGGCCGCCTCGGGCGGCCGGACGTCGCCCTCCATCTCGTCCTCACGGGCGATGCGCGTGAGGCCGATCTCCTCGCCAACGAGCTCGAGAGCCTGAACCGCGATCGTCAGGCCGTCGAGGACAGGATTCTCCGCGAGGCGGTGGCGGCGGTCGAGGCGTGGCCGCCCGAAGACCGCAACCGGCGGGCATATGTCGTCTGGGGCGAGGGCTGGCACGAGGGCGTGATCGGCATCGTGGCCTCACGGCTCGTCGAGCGGTTCGGGCGCCCCGTCGTCCTGATTGCGGGTGAGGGGGAACGCTGGAAGGGCTCGGGCCGCTCCGTTCCGAGCTTCGACCTGCATGCCGGCCTCGCCGCCTGCAGCGACCACCTGGAGCGATTCGGCGGTCACCGTGCGGCCGCCGGTCTCTCGATCGGCCCGGATCAGCTCGAAGCGTTCGCCCAGGCGTTCGCATCGCACGCGGACGCGGTGCTCGGCGACGACGATCTCGCCTCGCCGACCCGGATCGATGCGATCGTCCCGGCGACGGCCCTGACGCTGGAGCTCGCCCGCGAGCTCGAGCGGCTCGCACCGTTCGGTCTCGGAAACCCCGACGTCACGCTGCTCGTTGCCGACTGCGAGGCGGTCGGTGCCTCTACCGTCGGTGACGGTAAGCACCTGCGCTTCCGCGTGCGCCAGCAGGGGAGAGATGCGGGCAGCGCTATCGCCTTCGGTTTCGGCGGACAGCTCGATCGCGTCCAGATCGGCTCGCACTTCGACGTCGCGTTCAGGCTCAAGCAGAACCGCTGGAACGGGACGGTCGCCCCGCAGCTCGTCGTCCGCCGGCTCTTCGAGACGGCGGAGGCGTATGAAGGGCTTCGCGCGTGGCTGGCCGGCATGTGGCGAGCCGGCGAGACCAGCCTGGACTCCCGAGGCGCGCCGCATCTTCAACGAGCTCGCCATCGACGCCGACGGAGGCAAGCGGCAGCTGCTCGAATCGCCCACCTTCAGAGATCTCCTCGCTCACGGTGCCCCGCTCGGCCTGCCGCAGGCGGCCTGACCTCAGCGCTGCGGCGAGTTCGCCCGACGCTGCCCGGTTGCGAGCGAACGCTCGAGTTCCGCGAGGAGCCGCAGGATGCGGCGGCGTTCGATGTACTTTCGCACGAGGCTCATGGCCTCGGTCCTTTCGGCAGATCGGCGCGCGTTCCTGTCACTCGAAAGGGCACGAGTAGACTGAGACCATGTCTGTCGTCGATGCAGAACGCCATCAGAACGATCTCGTCAACGAGCTGATTGCCAACGTCGAGGCCTACAATCCCGGCGTCGACAGGGAGCTGATCCACCGGGCGTTCGACGAGGCAGAGCGGGCGCATCGCGGTCAGGTGCGTCGCTCCGGCGAGCCGTTCATCAACCATCCGCTCGGGGTTGCACTCATCTGCGCGCAGCTCCATCTCGACGCCCAGACGATCGCATCGGCCCTGCTCCACGACGTGATCGAGGACACGCGAGACCGACCTCGAGGAGCTCCGCGTCGCCTTCGGCGACGAGATCGCGCAACTCGTCGAGGGGGTCACGAAGCTGACGCGGATCACCTTCCAGAGCCGCGAACAGGCCGAGGCCGAGAACTACCGGAAGATGATCGTGGCCATGGCGCAGGACGTTCGCGTGATCCTGATCAAGCTCGCCGATCGGCTCCACAACATGCGCACGATCGAGTACCTCGGCAAGCAGAAGCAGGTTCAGAAGGCGAAGGAGACCCTCGAGGTCTACGCTCCGCTCGCGCACCGGCTGGGGATTCACGCCGTCAAGTGGGAGCTCGAGGATCTCGCGTTCCAGATCCTCCACCCGCGCAAGTACGCCGAGATCAAGGCGATGGTCGCGGATCGCCGCGCAGACCGGGAGGCGCAGGTCGAGACGGCTGCGGCCGAGTTGAAGGACGACCTCGAGAAGGCCGATATTCCTGCGGACATCTCGGGGCGCGCGAAGCACTTCTACTCGATCTACGACAAGATGGCCAAGAAGGGCCGCGAGTTCAACGAGATCTACGACCTGACCGCGATGAGGGTCCTGATCGAACGAGGTGGAGACGAGGGAACGCGGGATTGCTACGCCGCACTCGGGATCATTCACGCCCTCTGGAAGCCGATGCCGGGGCGGTTCAAGGACTTCATCGCGATGCCCAAGCTCAATCGCTATCGCTCGTTGCACACGACCGTGATCGGGCCGAACGGGAGCCCTCTCGAGATCCAGGTGCGGACGCGAGAGATGCACGAGGAGGCCGAGTTCGGCGTCGCCGCGCACTGGCTCTACAAGCGGGGTCGCTCCGCCAAGGGGGACGACGAATGGGTGGCCTGGGTCAAGACGCTCATGGACTGGCAGGGCGACGAGCAGGACGCCGCCGAGTACATGCGCACGCTGCGGACAGATCTCTTCGACGACGAGGTCTACGTCTTCACGCCGAAGGGCGAGGTGAAGACGCTGCCGGCGGGGGCCACGCCGATCGACTTTGCCTACGCCGTCCACACGGACGTCGGGCACAAGACGGTCGGCGCAAAGGTGAACGGGCGGATCGTCCCCTTGCACTACAAGCTCAAGAACGGGGACTTCGTCGAGATCCTGACGTCGAAGTCGGGGCGCGGGCCGTCGCGCGACTGGATGTCGGTTGCAGCGTCGTCACGCGCCCGTAACCGGATCCGCCAGTGGTTCCAGCGTGAGACGAAAGGCGAGACAGAGGCGAAGGGCCGCGAGGCGCTCGATCAGGCGCTGAAGGCGCAGAACCTGCCGTACCGAAAGCTGCAGGGGTCGGCAGTGCTGGCCGAGGTGATCCGCGACCTCGGCTTCAAGAAGGCCGAGGACTTCTATCTCGCGGTCGGCTCCGGCAAGCTCGGTACCGGGCAGGTCGTGAACAAGGTGCTGCAGCGGCTCAAGACCGACGAGGTCGCTGCCGAGCCTGCGATCTCGTTGAAGGCACCGAAGGCGCGCTCCACGGTCGCAGGCGAGAGCCTGGGGATCGTCGTCCAGGGTGTCGACGACGTGCTGCTACGGCTCGCGAAATGCTGCACGCCCGTGCCTGGCGACGAGATCCGCGGCTACATCTCGCTCGGCCGCGGGATCACGATCCACCGTGCCGACTGTCCGAACGTGAAGGCGCTGATGCGCAATCCCGAGCGGTTCACTCCCGTCGAGTGGGAAGGAAACGCCAAGGCGAGCTTCCGGGTGCAGATCGCCGTCGAGGCGTGGGACAGGGCCCGCCTTCTGGAGGATGTCGGCCGGACGTTCTCCGAGCACGGTGCGAACATCGTCGCCTACGGCGGCACGGTCGAGGACGGCATGGCGAAGAACTGGTACACCGCAGAGCTCGGTGACGTGGCCGACCTCCGCTCGCTCCTGTCGGCCCTCCGGCAGTTGGACGCCGTCTTCGACGCCTACCGCGTGACGCCGGGATACGAGGCGTCACGTTTTCTGCCACGCTTCGCGTGGATCCTGAAGAGGCCCGCCTGCGGGCCTACCCAGGTCGGACGGCCGGTCCGAGGGGAGAGACTTCAGTCTCTTCCCGGGGTTTTCGCGTCCCGGCCCCGCCGCCGACGTCAGATCGGTGAGCCGGGAAGGCCGCGGATCGCGTCCAGGTCGGTGTCGTTCTGCGCCCAGCCGACGTTGTCCGGGTTGAGCTCGAAGGCCCGCGTCAACGCGGCGATCGCGGCATCGGTGTTCCCTGCCATCGCTTCCCAGCAGGCAATCGAGTAGATCATCGCGTCGTTGTCGGGAAAGCGTTCGAGCCCGTTGGCGAGGAGCGCGAGCGCAGCGTCGTAGTCGCGCGACTCGCGATACTTCTCGGCTCCGAAGTACCACTCCCAGGCCGAAGGGGAAGTGCGTGCCGGGCACTCCGCCGATCGCGAGGACGGTCGTTCCGGCCGCGACGGCCACCGCTTCCCGCCGCACCGACGGATCGCGGACGAAGATGGCGGAGCCGTTCGGCGCGTCGATCTCGGCGCCGTCGATCGTGAACGTCGCGTGCCCCGTGATCACGACGTAGACCTCCTGGTGGCCGAGAGTGCCCTCGGTGTGTCGCTCGATCACGTGGTCCCCCGCGGCGAGGGCCGTGTAGGCGTTGATGCCGAAGGCATCGACACCAAGGGGCCGTCGCAGGGGCTTCCAGAGGAGCCCTGCCGCCGGGATCGGCTCGATCTCCGCGACGTTCAGCACGGAATATGGCTCGCTGACGCTCATGCGGGAGAACCTACCACCGGCCACGGCGACCACGACCGCGATCGCCGGGCGCAATGGCCCTCGAACGAGGGATTGCGTCCCCCTTCCGGGTGCCTACAAGTGAGGGAAGGGGGAGAGGGGTCATGTTGCAGCGGCCGTCCGGCGTGCCGGGCGGCCGCGCAACAGGGTTCGGGCGGCATCCGTTCACGTCTACTCGTCCACGTCCCCGTCCTCGAAGGCTCTGATCGTCTCTCGCACGGGCTCCGGGATCGGCACGGGCGTGCGCGTCGCGGTATCGATCAGCACGAGCGTCTGCGACCCCGTCACCATCAGCGTGTCGTCGGGGAGGCCGACCGCCGCGACCTCGAAGGACATGCTCGTGCGGCCGAGTCGGCTGACGCGAACGAAGCACTCGAGCAGGTCGTCGAAGCGCGCAGGAGCGTGATACTCGACGTTCGAGGCGCGCATCACGAACTCGGCGCCGTCCACGCGTGTCAGCCCGAGGTGACGGTGATATTCCGTCCGAGCGTGGTCGAAGTACGGGAGGTAACGACCGTAGTAGACGACGCCCTGGGCATCCGTGTCGGAGAACCAGACGCGCGTGAGGGCCGAGTACTTGAACGGTCGGCGCCGGTCCGTGACGCGTCCGAGCTCGAGGGGATCGCTCACGCGGTCAGCCCTGGATCAGGGCGACGAGCTCGTCGCGCCGGGCGACCATCTCGGGCTCGGAGAGAGCCTCGAGGTTCAGGCGCAGGAGTGGCTCGGTGTTCGACGGCCGCACGTTGAAGTGCCAGCTTTCGAAATCGACCGAGACGCCGTCCAGATGCGAGACGCGACCGCCCTTCGGTCCCGTAGCGGTCCTCGATCTCCCGTAGCTTCGCCGCCACGTCGGCGACGGGCGTGTTGATCTCTCCCGTAATGAAGTACTGCTCGCGCAGGGGGCGAAGGATCTCCGAGAGCCGCGCCCCCCGCGTGGAGATCAGCTCCAGCATGAGCAGGAACGGGACAACGCCGGTATCGGCCTGGGTGAAGTCACGGAAGTAGTAGTGCGCTGAGACCTCGCCGGCGAAGATCGCGTGCTCCTCCCGCATCCGGTGCTTGATGAACGCATGGCCGACCCGGTTCACGAGTGCCGTTCCCCCGGCGGCCTCGATCGCGCGCGGTACGGCCCAGCTCGCCCGGACGTCGTAGAGGACGGTGCCTCCCGGGCTCTTTCCCAGCATGACCTCGGCGAGGAGGGCGGTCACGAAATCGCCCGGAACGAAGGAGCCGGAGTCGTCGACGAAGAAGCAGCGATCGGCATCGCCGTCGTATGCGACGCCGAAGTCGGCACCCTCCTCGCGGGTCTTCGCCACGATGAACGCGCGGTTCTCCTCGAGCAGTGGGTTCGGCTCGTGGTTCGGGAACGTTCCGTCCGGTTCGAAGTAGCAGCGCACCACCTCGATCTGCGGTAGGCGCTCGAGCACGGGCGGAAGCATCGTCCCCGCCATGCCGTTCGCCGCGTCGACCACGATGCGTAGCGGGCGGATCGCGTCGCCATCGACGAATGACAGCACCTTGTCGACGAAGCCGGGCCAGACATCGAGCGGCGAGATCTCGCCACGAGCCTCGATCGGGCCGAAACCCGCCTCGGCTGCGGCGCGGATCTCCGGAAGGCCGGAGTCGCCGCCGACCGGAAGCGCGCCGCTCCGCACGATCTTCATTCCCGTGTACTGCTTCGGGTTATGCGAGGCCGTGACGCAGATGCCCCCGTCGAGTCCGAGCTCGCCGACCGCGTAGTAGACCATCTCGGTGCCGACCAGCCCGAGGTCGCGGACATTCGCTCCCCCGTCGGCGGCGCCCTCCATCACGGCGGCGGCCATCGTCGGAGCCGAGACCCGCATGTCGCGGCCGACGGCGATCGTGCGTGGCCCGAAGTGCTGTACGTAGGCGCGTCCGATGGCGTATGCGCCCTCCTCGTCGAGCTCGGAGCCGTACAGGCCCCGCACGTCGTACGCCTTGAAGATCCCTGGATCGAGCACGTGCACCATCGTATTGCAGGAAGCGAGGCCCGGCCGCAGGGTGCGACCGCCTATCCTTCGAGGATGGAGAGAAAGCTGGCGACGGTGTTGTTCGCCGACCTCGTCGGATCGACGAAGCTCGTGGCAAGCGCCGATCCGGAGGTCGTTCGGGCACGCCTGACACGATTCTTCGAACAGGTGGCCGGGTGCATCACGGCACACGGCGGCAGCGTCGAGAAATTTGCGGGCGATGCCGTGATGGCCGTGTTCGGCGTCCCCATTGCGCACGAGGACGACCCCGAGCGCGCCGTTCGGGCTGCACTCGGAATCGTCGCCGCCGTCGTCGACCTCGGCGTCGAGGTGCGCATCGGGATCGAGTCGGGCGAGGTTCTCGCCGACGAGACGGACACGACGTTCGTGACCGGCCTTGCCATCAACACCGCGGCGCGCCTGCAACAGGCGGCGTCCCCGGGGGAGATCCTGCTCGGCCCGGCCGCCACCCGAATGACAGCCTCGACGGTCGTCGCAGCGCGCATCGGCGCGCAGGAGGCTCGCGGGTTCCCCGTCGGGGTCGAGGCCTGGCGCGTGCAGGCGATGTCGGACGAGGGCAGCAGGCAGCTGACCGTCTCGGCGCCGTTCGTCGGGCGTGACGAGGAGCTGGAGCTGCTCCACAACACGTTCGCACGCGCCGTCCGTGATCGACGCGCTCACGTCGTGACCGTGTATGGCGGAGTGGGGGTGGGGAAGTCGCGGCTCGCGCACGAGTTCGTGGCCGGCGTCGAGCGCTCGACGATTCTCGCCGGGCGGTGTCTCCCGTACGGGGAGGGCGTCACGTACTGGGCCGTCGCCGAGATGGTGAAGGTCGCCGCCGGCGTCACCGACGACGATTCGATCGACGCGGCGGCGGAGAAGCTCCGCTCGTGTTGTGGTGACGAGGCGGTGGCCGATCTGCTCGCCCTCGCATCCGGCGTCCTCGATGCGGTCGGGGGCGAGCGGTCTGCTGCCGAGATCGCCTGGGCCGCACAGGCCTGGGCGGTCGAGCTCGCCGACCTGCAGCCGCTCGTGCTGGTCTTCGAGGACATCCACTGGGCCGAGGAGCCGATGCTCGATCTGATCGAGCATCTCGCGGGAAGCGTGAAGGAGGTTCCGCTGCTCCTCCTCTGCCTCGCGCGCCACGATCTGCTCGACCGTCGCTCCAGCTGGGGTGGCGGCAGAGTGCGCTCAACTGCGATCGAGCTCGAGGCCCTTCCGCGCGACAACAGTGCCGCGCTCGTGGACGCGCTCGCCGGCGACCCGTCGTCGGGCCTGACCGCGGATCAGCGGCGCGCCGTGCTTGGACGGACCGAGGGCAATCCCCTCTTCATCGAGGAGACCGTGCGCATGCTCCTCGAGTCGGACGCCGACCTCGATGCAATCCCGCACACCGTGCAGGCGATGATCTCGGCGCGGATCGACCGGCTGCCGGCGAACGCGAGGACGATGCTTCGCCGGGCTGCCGTCGCGGGCCGTACGTTCTGGTCCGGTGCACTCGAGTCCCTCGGCGATACGACGATCGTGCCGGGCGGGCTCGAGCAGCTCATCGAGCGGGAGTTTCTGCTGCGGGAGCCGCGTTCGACGATCAGGGGCGAGGAGGCGTATCGCTTCAAGCACGTCCTGATCCGCGACGTCGCCTACTCCGGGCTCTCCAAGTCCTCGAGAGCGCTCCTCCATCGCCAGGTGGCCGAATGGCTCGCGGGGCGCGCCGTCGCGGACGAGCTCGTCGAGATCCGCGCCTACCACCTGGATGCGTCGGCCCAGCTCGACCGTGAGCTTTCCGGATCGGTGGCACCTGCGCTCGCGGTCGAGGCGGCCGCGGCACTCGAGCAGGCCGGCCGTCGTGCTCTCGCCCGCGAGGCGAACGTCGTGGCGCGGCGCCTTCTCGTGCGCTCGGTCGAGCTGGAGGGGACACTGGAGCGCCGCTACCTGGCAGCGCGCGCTGCCTGGCGTCTGACCGACATTCCCACGGTGATGACGGAGATGCAAGCGGTCAGCGAGGCGGCGCACGACGTGGACGAGCACCGAATCGAGGGCCGCGCTCTGACGACGCTTGCGCAGGCCTCACTGTTCCACGACGCCGACCCCGGGTGCGCGCGCGACCTTGCAGGCCGGGCGCTCGCGCTCGTGGACGCCGACGACGATGTCGGCAGGTTCGACGCGCTCGACGTGCTCGGTACCGCGAGCTGGTGGGAGGGCGAGCTGGACGAGGTCGAGCGACTCGGGATCGAGCGGCTCGCGATCGCCGAGAGGATCGGCCGCCTCGACCTGCAGTGCGGTGCGCTGCTCGAGCTGAGCGAGGTGTACAACGCTCGCCTCGAGTCGGAGCGGGCGTACGAGCTGCTGCTCCGGGCGACAGCGCTCGCGGAGGAGAGTGGCAGTCCGACGACCCGAGGCTGGGCGCTCCGCGCGAGCGGACGCCAGGCCGAGCTCGACGGGCGCCTCGTCGAAGCCGAAACACTCCTCGAACAGGCACGAGAGCTCTTCGCCGAGAGCGGCGCCGCACTGACGCTTGGCAGGACCGTGAACCGCCTCGCGTCCGTTGCGTGGGAGATGAACGACCTCTCCCGAGCCGAGGCGCTTCTCCGGGAGGCGATCCGGATCCTGAGCCCTCTCGGGGACCGCGGCACCATCGTCGAGAGCGAGAGGATGCTCGCCCAGGTGCTGCTTCTGCAGCAGCGAGTCGACGAGGCGGAGCGGGTGGCTCTCGAGGCACGCGCGACCGTCGGGGCCTCGGACGTCTCGTCGGGGTCGACGACGCTCCTCGCGCTCGGGCTCGTGCGGGCGGCTCAGGGGCGGGACGAGGAGGCCGAGCGGCTCCTGCGAGAGTCCGACGAGCTTCTCCAGCCGACGGGATTCAGGCGCCACCAGATCGCGCCACGAACCGCGCTCGCTGCATTCCTGCGTGAGCGCGGTCGCATGGACGAGGCGGTCGCTGTCGAGCGGGGCCTTGCCGAGCTGACAGGCGCGACCGTCGTCGGTTAGCCCCGGCGCGTTACCGCCGCGGCGTGGTCGGCCACGTACGTCATCGTCGATCTGTCGGGCCGCACGTATCCGGCGTCGACCTGCCGTGGAGGCAGCTCTCGCGCCGGCTCCTCGACCGGCTCGTACGGGATCTTCGAGAGGAGATGCGCGATGCAGTTCAGCCGCGCGTTGCGCTTCAAATCCGCCTCGACGACCCACCAGGGAGCGATGTCCGTATCGGTGTGAACGAACATCTCATCCTTCGCGCGTGAGAAGTCGACGAAGCGCTTCCGTGATTCGACATCCATGTCGCTCAGCTTCCAGCGCCGCGTGGGGTCGCTCAGGCGGGCCTCGAAGCGCTTCTGTTGCTCCTCGTCGCTGACCGAGAACCAGTATTTGAGGAGGATGATCCCGTCCTCGATGAGCATGTTCTCGAACTGCGGGCACTGCCGCAGAAACCGATGGTGCTCGTCGGGCGTGCAGAAGCCCATCACTTTCTCGACGCCCGCGCGGTTGTACCAGCTTCGATCGAAGAGGACAATCTCGCCTGCCGCGGGAAGGTGCGCGATGTAGCGCTGGAAGTACCACTGGGCCCGCTCGCGCTCGGTCGGCGCCTGAAGTGCAGCGATTCGACAGAAGCGCGGGTTGAGCCGCTCCTGGATGCGCTTGATCGTTCCACCTTTGCCGGCAGCGTCACGGCCCTCGAAGATCACGGCCACGCGCGCTCCGGACGCGCGGACCCAGTCGAGCATGATCGCGAGCTCTACCTGGAGTCGCCGGAGCTCTTGCTCGTAGAGGGCGCGGGTGACTCTGTGGGTGGCCTTGCCGACGCTGTCGTCCATGAGGCCGGAGGCTATCTGACCCCGGGGCAGGGAGGGTCGTTCGGTGGTCCGCCTACCCGTCCTCGAATCGCTCGATCAGATCGCCGATCGCCGACAGAAGCTCGCGGAAGCCGCGCGAATCGTCCGCGCCCGCGGCGAGGATGTTCGTCTCGATGCCGTGATAGAGAATCGCGACGAGCCCCGCGAACATGTGGGCGGAGAGCGGCAACGGGCGGCCATGCTCCGCGGCCCAGCCCTCGAGCGTCTCCTCGATCAGCTCGATCCACCCGTCGACGGATGCGCGCCAGCGGTCGGCGAGGGCGCGATCCGAGAGGCCGGCGGCCCAGAGCTCCCAGAGCATCCGCACGTACCCGGAGGCGAGGTCGTCATCGAGGTAGGAGGCCGCCGCGCGCCACCGGTCCGCGAGCGACCCCGGGCCTGCGAACAGCTCACGCTGCCGCTCGAGAAGGCGGGCGTTCTCGCGCTCGAGAACGGCCGCGAGGAGGCCAGCGCGCGACCCGAAGTGGTAGTGGACGAGGGAGAGGGGAACGCCGGCAGCCGCTGCGATCGCGCGGGTCGAGGCGGCTGCGTAGCCGACGGTCCCGATGAGGTCCGCCGCAGCGTCGAGGATCAGCTCGCGCTTGTCGAGGCCGCGAGCGCGCCGGAGGTCTGTCTCCTGTGCATGGTTTGACACGATGCGAGCGTATCAGTTATAAAGTCGGTCGACCGACCAATAACATCGACGGAAAGGACGCGCATGCCGTTCATCAATGTCAAGATCATCGAAGGTGTGTTCGACGCAGATCAGAAGCGCCAGATGATCGAGAACCTGACCGACACCATGGTCGCGATCGAGGGCGAGAACATGCGCTCCGTCACCTCGGTCGTCGTCGAAGAGGTCAAGAGCGGTGACTGGGGCATCGGTGGAACGTGCTTCCAGACCGAGGATGTCAGGGCGCTCGCCGCGGGGGGCGCGTCCGAGTGACGCCACCCGTCGCAACGATGGAGGGCGTGCGTGCGACGGACTCGTCGCGCGCCGCCCTCCCGCTCGCAGTCGGCGTCGCCGACTCGCATGGCGTCGAGATCGCGTGGGAGGTGTACGGGGAGGGCCACGAGACGATCCTGTTCATGCCGCCGTGGGCGATCGTCCATTCCCGCTTCTGGAAAGCGCAGATCGCCACGATGGCCCGGTCGTTCCGGGTCGTCGTGTACGACGGCCGCGGGAACGGTCGATCGGGACGGCCGACGTCGAAGGAGGCGTACGTCGACCGCGTCAAGGTGGAGGATGCTCTGGTCGTTCTGGATGCGACGGGAACGGACGAGTGCCTCCTCGTCGCTCACTGCGGCTCCGCCGGGACGGCACTTCGCCTCGCGGCCGAGCATCCCGGCCGCGTGCGCGCCATGATCTCGATCGCACCGTCGCTCCCGCTCTCGCCTCCGATCGCCGAACGCGTCGGGTTCCCTTTGCGCGAGCAGGCGCGTGTGTACGAGGGGTGGGCGAAGGCGAACGTGCACTACTGGGCCTCCGAGGAGGGCTACGACGACTATCTACAGCTCTTCTTCGGGCACTGCTTCCCCGAGCCGCACTCGACCAAGCAGATAGAGGATTGCGTCTCCTGGGGTCACGAGATCGGCCCCGAAACGCTGGCGACGCTGATGGACGCCCCCGGGACGACCCGTGAAGAGACGCTCCACCTGCTTGCCGACATCGCCTGTCCGGTGCTGTTCGTGCAGGGCACCGAGGACGAGATCACGCCACCCGATCGTGGCGCCGCGATGCAGGCGCTCCTGCCCGAATCCGAGCTCGCCACCTTCGACGGATGCGGCCACGGCCTAAACGCGCGTGATCCCGTCGGCTTCAACCTGCTCCTGCGAGGGTATGCCGACCGTATCTTCGGGCGCCCGGTGTCGCGGCGGTTCCGGCGTGCCGTGACACGGTCGCCGCGGGCTCTGCTCGTCAGCTCGCCGATCGGCCTCGGTCATGCATGGCGCGACATTGCGATCGCGGAGGAGTTGCGTCGACTGCGCCCGGGGCTCGAGATCGAATGGCTGGCGCAGGACCCCGTCACGCAGGTGCTCGAGGCGTGCGGCGAGACGATTCACCCGGCCTCGGAGCTGATGGCAGGCGAGTCCGCGCACATCGCTGCGTCCTCGACGGGCCACGATCTGCCCGTGTTCCAGGCCTGGCGAGAGATGGACGAGATCTTCGTCGCGAACTTCATGCTCTTCCACGACGTCGCCCGCGACGGATGCTACGACCTGTGGATCGGGGACGAGGCCTGGGAGATCGACTACTTCCTGCACGAGAACCCGGAGCTGAAATCGGCGCCGTACTGCTTCCTCACCGACTTCGTCGGCTGGCTGCCGACGCCGGAGGGAGGCGATCGTGAGGCCCGCTTGACCGCCGACTACAACGCCGAGATGATCGGGCAGATCGAGCGGTTTCCGAGAATTCGCGATCTCGCCCTGTTCGTGGGCGACGCGGACGACATCGTTCCCGCCCGATTCGGCCCGGGGCTCCCGCCGATCCGGGAGTGGACCGAGGAGCATTTCCGGTTCACCGGATACGTTCTGCCGACCCACCAGGCCGATCTTCCGTCGCACGACGATCTCCGGACAGAGTTCGAGTGGGGCGAGGACGAGACCGTCGTCGTCGTTGCGGTCGGTGGCTCGGGCGTAGGGTCGGATCTGCTCGAACGAGCGATCGCGGCACACGGGCTACTCTCACCCCGCGTCGAGCGCCTGCGGACGGTCCTGATCACCGGGCCTCGGATCGACAAGACATCGTTCGACACGCCCCAGGGCGTCGACACGCATTCGTACGTTCATGCGGCGGGCCGCATGCTCGCGGCGTCGGACGCAGCGCTCGTTCAGGGGGGTCTGACGACCACGATGGAGCTCGTGTCGGCCGGCCGACCGTTCGTGAGCGTCCCGCTCCGCGGGCACTTCGAGCAGAACAGCCACGTTGCGCATCGACTACGGCGGTACGGTCACCGGCGCCAGGTCGCTGCGGACGCGTCCCCCGCGATGCTCGCCGAAGCTGTGGCCGACGCGCTCCGGACGCCGGCCGGCTACCTGACCGTCGAGAGCGGCGGAGCCGGTCGCGCGGCGGCGGCGATCGCCTCTCTCATCCCGTGAGGATCGCTCGGATCGCCTGACTCGACGTCTCGTCCGGCGACTCGGAGATGACCGTTGCGGGGCGCTCGAAGCGGGCGAGCGCCTCGCGGAGCGGATCGGCGCGGAGGGTGCCTTCGCCGTAGGGGAGGTGGTGTTTCTCGTTGCGATTGGCGTACGCGATGTCGGAGAAGTGGATGTGGAAGGGCACGTCATCCCCGAGGATCTCGTCGACCTCGGTGAGCGCCTCGGCAAAGAGGCCGGCTTCGAGGTACGCGCCATCGCTCGTCGCGTGCATGTGAGCGAAGTCGAGCACCGGCCGCACCCAGCCCGTTCGCCGCGAGATCTCGATCACGTCGTCGAGCGAGCCGAGATCTCGTACGCGACCCATGACCTCGACGCCGAACGGAACGGCACGATCCTTCCCCTCGAGGCGCTCGCGGAGCAGCCCGAGTTGCTCGACGACCGACGAGAGTGCGTCCTCGCGGGTGCGCCCGAGGAGGAAGCCGGGGTGGAAGACGACGACCTCGGCCCCGCAGGCCGCCGCAATGCCGGCGCTGCGATCGAGGGCGCCGACGGCAGAGGAGAACTTGCGGCCGGACGCCTCGAGATGTCCCATGAAGCCGAACAGCGGGGCATGAACCGAAAGTGCGATGTCCGCAGCCCGTGCCGCCTCACCGAGACGCTCGGCGAAGGGATAGTCCATCCAGAAGCCGCCCTCGAAGTCGATTTCGCAGGCGTCGAAGCCGTGCTCGCGAAGCACCTCGACCGCGCGATGCGGATCATCTCTGACGGGGATGCCGGGAAGGCCGACGCGAATTCGTCCCATTTGCGGGAACTCTATGTCGTCCGATCGCACTCGTACGCTTCTGTCATGGATCAGCCGACGCGCATCGACCTGCTCGAGCTCGATATCGACCTTCGTCTCGCCGACCTGTGGCGGGAGGCCGCCGACATCACCGAGTGGAATCTCGAGGTCGTTTCGGCCTTCATGCGTGCGGCGTACGGCAAGGGTTACTGCGACGCCTTCACCGAGGATTCGCCCGGCGCCCTGTGCCACGATCACGGATACGAGATCCCGGGTCGCCGACCGTCCGTGCGCGCCGCGTAACGCCGCCGCCTCCGTTCTCCGCACCTCACCGCCCACGCCGCGGGTATTCTCATGATGTGGCCAGGAAGCGCTCTCCGGCGCGTCTCGTTATCGCCCTGTCAATCGCGGCGGTGCTCGCGGTGTTTCTCCTCTACACCTCGATCGCGGGTGGTGGCACCCCGTCGGTGAAGCCGAGCGAGCTCGCGGCCCGGACGGGAACGGTCTCGCTCGTCGGTGAGGTCGTCGGCAAGCCTTCCGGCGACGCCAACGCCGAAGGGCTCCGGTTCGAGTTACGCGACCCCAAGAACGCGGCGAGCAAGACGACGGTTCTCGTCATCTACAAAGGGAGCGTCCCCGACCTCTTCGCGCCCGGCCGGGACCTCGTCGTGGAGGGCGAGCTACGCAACGGGACGTTCGTCGCGACGCCCGGGACGATGGTGACGAAATGCCCGTCCAAGTACACGGCGATCAAGCCGCCTGATCAGTAAGTGACGGCGCACTGAATGGCCGAGCTCGGCCGGGCGGCGCTGCTCGTCACGCTCGCCCTGTCTCTCTATGCGTGCGTCGTCGGCGCCGCCGCGGCGTCGACCCGGCGCAGACGCCTTGCCCAGTCGGCGAGAAACGCGCTCATAGCCGCCTTCGGCTCGACGCTCGTCGCATTCGTCGTCCTGGCGACGGGATTCCTGCGGAACGACTTCTCTCTCGTCTACGTGGCCGAGCACTCGAGCGAGTCGCTCGGAGGGATCTACAAGCTCTCCGCGGTTTGGGGAGGCCAGGAAGGCTCGCTCCTGCTCTGGCTGTTCGTCCTCACGGGGTATGCCGCACTCGCGGTCTGGGTCAACCGCAACCGCACGCGTGATCTCGTCGTCTGGGTGACGCCCGTCTTCGGCGCGATTGCATTCTGCTTCTCGTTCCTGCTCGTCGCCGTCGCGACTCCGTTCGCCGTCCAGGCCGCTCCGGTCGACGGCGCCGGTCTCAATCCGAGCCTCCAGAACCCGTACATGATGTCCCACCCGCCGTTCCTCTACCTCGGGTACGTGGGCCTCGCCGTGCCCTTCGCGTTCGCGATGGGGGCCCTGTTGTCCGGCCGCACCGACGAGCGCTGGATCGTTGCCACCCGACGCTGGACACTGATTGCGTGGACGGCGCTCGGCATCGGCCAGCTCCTCGGCTCCCACTGGGCGTATGTCGAGGTCGGCTGGGGTGGGTTCTACGCCTGGGATCCCGTCGAGAACGCCGCCCTGATGCCGTTCCTTGCCGCGACGGCGTTCCTTCACTCGGTGATGATCCAGGAGAAGCGCGGGATGCTGAAAGTATGGAACGTCGTCCTGGTCTCGCTCGCGTTCTGCCTCTCGATCTTCGGGACCTTTCTCACGCGCTCGGGAGTGGTGAACTCGATCCACTCGTTCTCGCAGAGCGATATCGGCGCCTGGTTCCTCGGCTTCATCGTGATCGCCGTCGTCTTCTCGACCGTGATGATCATCTGGCGACTGCCGCTCCTGCGCTCGACGACGAGGCTCGAGTCGCTCGTCTCGCGTGAGGCCGTGTTCCTCTACAACAACCTGCTCCTCGTCGCCCTCTGCCTGACGATCCTCTGGGGCGTCGTCTGGCCGATCCTCTCCGAGGCCGTCCGGGGCGACTCCGTCGTCGTCGGAAGACCATACTTCGACTTCTTTCTCCGCATCTTCGGGCTGCCACTGCTGCTGTTGATGGGAATCGGCCCTCTGATCGCCTGGCGGAAGGCATCACTGCGCGGTCTCGGTCGGACGTTCGTCGGGCCGGCCGCGGTCGCTGTCACATCGGGAGTCGTCTTCCTCGTCCTCGGAGCGGGATCCTCGATCCCGGGCCTGATCGCGTACACGTTCTCGGCGTTCGTGCTCGCTGCGATCGCGCTCGAGTTCATCCGGGGAACCCGCGCCCGCCGCGCGCTCTCGAACGAGGCGTGGCCGGTCGCATTCGCATCGCTCGTGAGTCGCAATCGCCGCCGCTACGGGGGGTACGTCGTCCACGTGGCGATCGTGCTCTTCGCGATCGGCATCGCAGGGGCGAGCGCGTACGACTCGGTCGTCGAGGGGCGTCTCTCGCGCGGCGAGGCTCTGACGATCTCGGGGTACACGGTTCGGTACCAGGGGCTACGCGAATCGCAGACGAACCACGCGACGGAAGTGCGCGCGGAGCTTCTGATCAGCAAGAACGGCAAGAGCCTCGGGTCCCTCGAAGCCGGCAAGAACTCCTACAAGATCGCCGGTCCGGACCCTCAGGTCTCCTCCGAGGTCGGGATCCGCACCGACTACCTCACCGGAGAGGATCTGTTCGTCATCCCGGGCACGATCTACGACGACGGGAGCGTCTACTTCCGGGTCTTCGTCAAGCCGCTCGTCAACCTGCTCTGGCTCGCCGGCCTGATCTTCGTCCTCGGCTCGATCATCGCGCTGTGGCCCGACGCGCGCGAGCAGCGGCGGCTCGCCGTTCGCTATGACGAAGTCGGCACCACCGTCCGCGGCCGGTGAGCCTTGCGATCGTCCTGGGCGCGGCTCTCGCGGCCGTCTGCGTCGTGCTGGTCGCATGGCCGTTCCTGCGCGAGCCGGAGCCGGTCAACGACGAGCTCGACGAGATGACGCCCGAGCGTCAGCACCGACTCGCGCTCGCAGAGGAGCGGGATCGTGCGCTCTCGGCGCTCAAGGAGCTCGAGGCCGATCATCGCGCCGGCCGGATCAACGACGAGGACTACCGGGCGTCGATCGGCCCGCTGCGACGCGAAGCCGCGAGCGCGCTGCGGGCTCTCGACGAACCGGCCGGGAAGGGCTGAGCCCGGCGGGCGCGAACCGGGTGCCATGGCCCCACGATTGGCCCTGGTCGTTGCGCTCGCAGCGCTGCTCCTCGTCGCCGGAACGGCGACCGGCGACCCCGGCTCGGAGAAGGCACGAATCGATGCCCGGATCGGTGCGGCGAGGGCGGACGCGGAGCGCGCCGCCGGTGCCGAACGGCTTCTGACAGGCGAGCTGAGCCGACTCAGCGCCGAGGCACGCACCGCGCAGGCGTCGGTCGCGGTCGAGGAGGGGCGGCTCGCCGCGCTCGAGGCCTCGCTTGCGACCGAGCAACGAAAGCTCACGACCCTCGTACACGAGATCGCCTCACAGAGCGCTCGCCTCGTCGTCCTCGAGCGGCAGTACGGAATCGCGCTGAAGGCGCTCGAGCGCCGTGTGCGGGAGATCTACGAGTCCGACTCGCCCGACCTGATCTCGTTCGCCCTCGGCGCGACGTCGTTCACGGATCTGATGAACCATCTCGATCTCCTCGATCGGATCGGCCGGCAGGATGAGCAAGTCGCCTCGTCGCTCGCAAACGCGCGAGACGAGCTGGAGCGAGCGCGTGCCGCCACCGAGCGTTCCCGTCGGGAGCGGGAGCATGCCGTCGCCCTGATCTCCTCGAGCACGGCAGCGCAGCGCGCGGCGCGGGATCGAATCGTCGCCGAGCGGGATGCTCTCGCTTCGGCGGAAGGTGCGAAGCAGCGAGCCCTCGCCGGCGTACGGGAAGATCGAGCGTCCTACGTCGCCGAGGCCGAGAGTCTTGCGGCTGAAAGCGCGTCGCTCGCGGCACGCATCGCCGCTGCACAGGCGGCTGCAGCAAGCCCGGCCCCCTCGTCTCCTTCGGGGCCTCCGGCGCCGACTGCGGGAGCGTCGTTGCAGTGGCCCGTCTCCGGGCCGGTCACGAGCGGGTTCGGAGTCCGCTGGGGCCGGATGCACGAGGGTATCGACATCGCCGTTCCGTCCGGCGCAGCTGTCCATGCGGCGGCGGCGGGAACCGTCGTCTATGCCGGCTGGCTCGGCGGATACGGCAACATCGTCGTGATCGATCACGGCAACGGGCTCTCGACCGCCTACGGCCACAACTCGAGCCTGCAGGTGAAACAGGGCGCGTCCGTCGCGGCAGGGAGCGTGATCGCACTCTCCGGCAGCACCGGTCACTCGACCGGGCCGCACGTGCACTTCGAGGTGCGGGTCAGCGGCGCGCCGGTCGACCCGATGGGATATCTCTAGGCGGCGTCCGTCGCGGCTGCCGGCAGCGACTCGGCCGGGACGAAGCGCAGGTCGGGTAGCGCCCGCCACTGCTCCTCGAGCCCCAGGCCGTAGCCGGCGAAAAGCTCGTCCGGGACAGTGAACCCGACGTACCGCAGGCCGATGTTCGCGACCAGCCTGCGGTAGGGCCGATCGAGCAGCGTCACTGCCGCGATGCTCGCCGGGCCTCGCTCGGCGAGCGTGCGGGTCAGGAAGGCGAGCGTCAGTCCCGTATCGACGACGTCCTCGACGAGCACGACGTGGCGACCCCGGATGGGGACGTCGAGGTCTTTCAGCAAGCGCACGCCACCGCGAAGGCCGTCGGCGTACGCGGCCATCTCGACGACATCCACCGTGTGGAGGATCGGCAGCGCGCGGGACAGATCGGACAGGAATACGACACTCGACTTCAGCGGTGCAACGAGCAGCGGCTCGCGATCCGCGTAGTCGGCAGCGATCTCGAGGCCGAGCTCGGTCACGCGCGCGGCGATCTCGGCGGCCGAGAGGTAGACCTCGCCGACGGGGTCGTGTCCTATGAGGCGAGCCTGAGTCGGTATCGCTGGGCGAGGCGCTCGAGGTCGCGCCGGTAGAAAAGCTTGACGTTGACGTCGGGGTACTGCTCCCGCAGCTCCCGCAGCTTGCGGTTCTTCCGCGTCACGAGCGACTGCTTCATCACGGTCACCTCGATGTAGAGCTTCTCGTCGGGGAGGAAGAAGTCCGGTGTGAACGCCCGCGTGATCCTGCCCGCGTCGTCGCGCTCGAGGACGAAGGACGTGGGCTCGTACTCCCAGGGGATCCCGTACCAGTCCAGGATCCTGGCACACTCGAGCTCGATCCGGTTTGCGAACCGCGGAGGCTCGGTTCCGCGGTACGCCTGGAACCGGTGGGATTCCGACCGCACGAGTCAACGGTACTCCCGCTCTCGGACGGCCCTCGTGCACCGTGCGGGCAATGAGCATTTTTGTTCTCGCTCTGTGGCCGACCCCACTAGAATCATGCGATGGCCGATACCACCGGCAGGAACATGTGCATCGCGCACATCTCCGATCTTCATTGCGGCGAGCAGTACTTCGAGCCGACCCTGCTCGAGCGGGCGATCAGCGAGATCAACGAGCTCCGGCCGGACATCGTCATCTGCTCAGGGGACCTGACGACCCTCGGCTTCAAGCACGAGTATCAGTTGGCAAGACAATACATCGACAAGATTCAATGCGAGTCGATCGTGGTCATTCCGGGCAACCACGACTCGCGCAACGTCGGCTACGTGCATTTCGAGGAGCTGTTCGGAGATCGAAGCTCGGTCGTCCGCAAGGACGGCGTGACGATCGTGGCCGTCGACTCGACCGAGCCCGACCTTGATCACGGCCAGATCGGGCGGGGGCGGTATGCGTGGATCGAGCGCGAGTTTGCTGCCGAGCCGGCAGACCTGAAGATCTTCGTCCTCCATCACCACCTCCTGCCGGTTCCCGGAACCGGCAGGGAGCGGAACGTCGTCTACGACGCCGGTGACGTGATCGAGTGCCTGCTCCGCGCGGGCGTCCACCTCGTCCTCTCCGGCCACAAGCACGTGCCGTATGCCTGGCGGCTCGAGAACCTCTTCGTGGTCAACACGGGCACGGTGTCGTCGCTGCGGCTACGTGGCAACACGCGACCCTGTTACAACGTGATCGAGGTCACGGGCAGCCATGTCGATATCTGGCGCCGTCATCCTTTCCACATGCAGGAGCGCATCATCCAGTTCTCGGCCGACACCCTCGAGTACGAGAAATACACCGGCCGCATCGAGTCCGAGGTGAGAGCGCGCTCGTGAGAGCGGTCGCCGTTATCGACGGGGAGCACTACGCACCGGTCGTGCAGGATGCGCTCGTCGAGTTGCCGTACGAGATCGTCGGCTGCGTGCTCGTCGGTGGAACGGAGAAGCTGAGGGGCGGCGAGACATACGGCGTGCCGCTCCATGCGTCGCTCGAGGAGGCGATCGCGGTCTGTTCGCCCGACGTCGTGCTCGATCTCTCCGACGAGCCGGTCCTCGGACCGCCGGCACGCGGTCGGCTCGCGGCGCGAGCGCTTCGTCTCGGGGTTCCCTACGAGGGCGCGGACTTCCGGTTCGATCCTCCACCCTTCGAGCCGATCGGAACCCCCTCGGTCGCGATCATCGGCACCGGCAAGCGTGTCGGCAAGACCGCCGTCACCGGGCATGTCGCGCGGGCGCTCGCACGCGAGCGGAAGGTCGTCGTCGTGGCGATGGGCCGAGGCGGTCCGCCAGAGCCAGAGCTGGTCGAGATCCGGCCGACGGTGCACGACCTCCTCCGGATCTCGCGGGCAGGGCTCCACGCCGCGTCGGATCATCTCGAGACGGCGGCGCTCACGGGGCTTCCGACGATCGGTTGCCGACGTTGCGGGGGAGGGCTCGCCGGTGCGGTCGGTACGTCGAACGTGCTCGCCGGTGCACGGCTCGCCGAGAGCCTCGATCCGGACCTGATCCTGCTCGACGGAAGCGGGGCTGCGCTGCCGCCGATTGCCGCGGAGCGCCGCGTCCTCGTCGTCGGCGCGAATCAGGATCACGCCGTCGTGACCGGCTATCTCAATCCGTATCGAGCACTGCTCGCCGACCTCGTCGTCGTGACCATGGCCGAGGAGGACGTCGATCACGGCTCGCTCGCCACGGCGATGAGCGCGATGACCCGTCCCGGCGTTCCGGTCGTGCGGGTCGTGCTCCGCCCGCGCCCGCTCGAGGATGTCCGCGGCCGTCGAGTGGCGTTCTTCGGCACGGCGCCGCCCGAGCAGCGCAGTCGCATCGCGACTCACCTGGAACAGGCCTACGGTGCCGACGTGACCCACGTGTCCGGCAACCTTTCCGACAGGCCCGCGCTCGCAGCCGAGATCGCGGGTCTCGAGTGCGACGTCATCCTCGTGGAGGTCAAGGCCGCCGCGATCGACGTCGTGGCCGAGGAGGCGGCGCTGCGGGGTATTCCCGTGGTGCTGGCGGGGAACGACGTCCTGCCGCTGCCAGGAGAGGCAGGCCTGGACGTGGAGCTCGAGCGGTTGGCGACCGAGGCGATGGCCGAAGCGGCGGTGGGCGTGTGAGCACGCGCCGCTCCCGCTACCTCGCGCCACTGCCGCTGGGCGGCGACGAGGGCCCTCCATGGTCCAAGGGCCTCATGGCGCGGGCGCTCGCCGCGACCGGGCTCAAGCCGACGCGCGCGTACGAGCTCGCCCGGCGCGCCGACGCGGACATGGTCGAGCGCGGCTCGGTCGAGCTCGACCTCGACCGTCTCGCGGAGGTGGCCGCCGAGACGCTCGGCGAGGCGCAGGCTGCGCGGACAATGCGGCGGCTGCGCCGCCTGCAGTCGCTCCAGCACCTCGAGCATCCCGTCGTCCTGCTCGTCGGTGGGGCGACGGGAACGGGGAAGTCGACGATCGCGACGGAAGTCACGCACCGGCTCGGGATCACGCGTGTCACGTCGACGGACTTCATCCGCCAGACGATGCGCGCCTTCTTCTCGCGCGAGTTCATGCCGTCGGTTCACTTCTCGAGCTTCGAGGCGGAGCTTGCGCTCAGCCGGGCCGACGAGGACGTCGCTGGTGATGCGACACTGCTCGGCTTCCTCGACCAGACCCGGAACGTTCTCGTGGGTGTCGAGGCTGCGATCGACCGGGCGTTGACGGAGGGCCTGTCGATGGCGCTCGAGGGCGTTCACCTCGTGCCGGGCATGATCGCCGTCGACCGTTCCGACGCTCTGGTCGTGCACTGTGTGATCGCCATCAGCGACGAGCAGATGCACCGGAGCCACTTCTGGGTGCGCGACGCGGCGACCGACGGCCTGCGACCGCTCGAGAAGTACCTGGATGCGATGACCGAGATCCGGATGATCCAGGACGTCCTCGTCGAGCGGGCGCGCCGGTGCGACGTCCCCGTGATCGAGAACTGCGACCTCGACGACGCGATCGGCGACGTGCTCGACCTCGTGCTGACCGGGGCCGAGCGGTTGGCACGCGTGTGAGTGAGGAGAGGCTTCACTCTCTCCGCGGGGTTTCGCCGGCATGTGCCCGGCCACCCCGCAGCTAGACTCCTCCCATGGTCTCCGAAAACGATGTCATCGAGGCGCTCCACGGCGTCGAGGATCCGGAGCTCGGCATGGATATCGTCGAGATCGGCCTCTTCTACGAGGCGGAGATCGAGGGGCCGAACGTCAAGATCATCCACTCGCTGACGTCGATGGGGTGCCCGGCCGGCCCGATGATCCAGGAGGGCATCCACGATGCCGTCGCCGCTCTGCCGGGTGTCGAGAAGGTCGAGGTCGAGCTCACGTTCGAGCCTCCGTGGACTCCCGACCGGATGTCGGAAGACGCCAAGTTCATTCTTGGTTTCGGCTGATAACGCCCGTCAGGCCCTATCAGCCGAAACCAAGGCCTTTCCTCATGTGGGGGGGTGGGTGGGGTGGGTGAGGCTTCAGCCTGACCACGGCCTCTCCCCACGTTCGTGCCCACCGACTCGGCGGAACCGGCGCCGACGGCCTCTGCCGGCCGGTCACCGCGTCGTTGCGCAGCCGACTGCCGGAGGTGATAAGTTGTAGGTAATAAAAGAGATACGAAGGTCTTCCTCACATTCGTGCCCACGGGCTCGGCGTAACCGGCGTCGACGGCTTCTGACTGGCCGGTGACCGCGTTGTTGCGCAGCTGGGCCGTGCTGACGCTGCCGGGACAGAGGATCGCGCAGTTGTCCGGGTACGCTGCGGCCGGGATTCTGCCCGGTGACCCAGGATCCAGGCGCCCGGGACGGAACCTGGAGTCATGAATACAAACCGTGCGAGGCGGCTGTCGTGACCGCGGCCGAGCTCGCCGAGCTGGCGAGCGAGCTCGGCCTCGACGTCGTCGGTGCAGCTCCAGCGGCGGCGTATGACGAGACCGAGGCGACGATCGTCGATCGGCGCGCACGCGGGTTGTTTGCGGACATGAAGTTCACCATGGCCAAGCCGGAGATCTCGTGTCATCCCGAGGCGATGCTCGACGGCGATGCTCGGACGGTCGTCTCGGCGGCGCTTTGCTACTGGGTCGACGCGCCTCCGCCGGCTGTCGACGAGGGTCGGCTACCGCGCTATGCGTGGCGCGACCACTACGCGTTGCTCCGGATGCGGTTGGACGAGCTCGGACAGCGCCTCGGTGGCCGCTACCGCGTCCTCGTCGACGCGAACCAGCACGTCGACCGGGAGGGCGCGCGACGCGCGGGCATCGGGTTCTACGGAAAGAACACCATGCTGATCACGCGTGAGCACGGCTCGTGGGTCGTCCTCGGCACGCTCGTAACCGACGTCGACATCGATCCGTCTCCGCCACTCGATCTCGACTGCGGTCGCTGCACTCTCTGCATCGACGCGTGCCCGACCGGTGCGCTCGACGACCCGGGTGTCCTCGATGCGCGTCTGTGCCTTTCCTACTGGACGCAGGCTCCCGCACCGGTGCCCGAACCGTTTCGCGAGGAGATCGGAGCATCGGTGTACGGCTGTGACATCTGTCAGGACGTCTGCCCGTGGAATCGCGGAGTGGAGAAGCGCCGCTCCGGGAGTCCCGTGCCCGACGACGCGGTGCCCAACGTCTCTCTCGTCGACTGGCTGAACCGGGACGGGGTCGGGCTCGTGACCGAGTTCGACCGGCTCTATGTTCCGCGAAACGATCCGCGTTGGCTGCGCCGTAATGCGCTCCTCGCGCTCGGGAACGTCGGCGGCACCGATTCGATCTCCGACATCGAGCGCTACGGAGCGTCCGACGACGCGATGCTCGCCGATGCGGCGGTCTGGGCCGCGAGTCGTATCGGGGATCGCGCCTCGTGACGGAGAACTCGCTCGACGTCCTCGTTCACGAGCTCCGTAGCCCGGTCGCTGCGCTCGTGGCGATCGCCGAGGCCTACCCCGACGCCGACGCGGCCACACGATCCCGGCTCGTCGGGCTCGCGCGCGCTGCGGTCGTCAGCCTCGACGGGCTCCTCGCCGCCGGCTCCGAAGCTGTCGTGCCGATCCGGATCGACGCCGGAACGCTCGCGCGCGATGCTGCGGAGACCGCGGCCCTCTCGGGGGCTTCGGTCGTGGTCGAGACAGTGCCTGGCCTGATCGTTCTCGGTCATCCGGGGAGGCTGCGGCAGGCGGTCGACAACCTGGTTGCGAACGCGATCGGTCATTCGCCGGACGGTTCGTCCGTCAAGGTGAGCGCGGGGACGGCGGGAGAGCTTGTCGTGATCGCCGTGTATGACGAGGGCGAGGGGCTCGAGCCGGACGACCTCGATCGCATCTTCGAACCGGGCCTCCGGCTCACGAGCGCTCGACCCGGCTCGGGGCTCGGGCTCGCTGTCGTGCGTGACGTCGCACGCGAGCACGGGGGAGAGGTCACCGTCGAGTCGAGCCCTGGCGGTGGCTCGACGTTCAGGCTGGTGTTGCCGGGCGCTTCCGACGCACGGTGACACCGAGCTCGGCCTGGAGCTCCTTCGCCCGGGCTGCAACGCTCGCCCGCAGATCGGCCGGCTCGAGCACGATCGTCTCTCCGTTGTCGGCGAGCACCTCGGAAAGGAGCCATTCGTCGGTCTTGAAACTGATCTCCGAGAGCGCCGACTTGTCCGTCAGGGCGCGGGCTCCGCGCTCGAGCTTCCATCGTGCGACCGCTGGCGAGTGCCAGAGCCTGGCGAGACGCTGCTCGTGGAGATAGAGAGGGTCGAAGCCGTCGCGCGGCTCGAACGACTCGTCGGTGAGGGTCGCCGAGCGCATGCGGTCGAGCCGATACGTGCGTGGGCCGTCAGCGGTCCTGTCCCATGTGTGGACGCGCCAGACGGGTAGCTCGCGCTCGAATGAATACGGCTCGACGGAGCGTTTCGTGGGACTCTCGTCACCCTCCTTGAGGTACTCGATCTCGACCACCCGACGCTTTTCGACCGCGTCGGAGAGCGTGCGCACGAGCTTCTCCTCGGCGTCTTCGGCGTCCCCGGTCGGCGCCTGTGGCAGATCGAACTGGCCGAACGTCTCCTCGAGCTTCTTCCGTACGCGGTCGAGTGGTGTGTGGGCCTCGGCCGCGATCGTAGGACCGACGTAGTCGATGGCGAGCCGGATCGCACGCGCCTCGAGCGGCGTCAGCTTGGGCGGCCGCCGGAAGACGTCGCCGTAGAGCTCCTTGTCGACTCTGACGATGCCCTCGTTCTCGTCCACCTCCGCGTAGACCGTGTAACAGCCGCCGCCGAAGTTAACGAGGTTCAGGAGTGAGAGCGTCTCCTGGAGCTCATCCCGCGGGATCGAGAATCGCGCCGCCAGATCGTCGGCGTCGAGCCGCGCATCTCGTCCTTCGCCGCACGCCGAGAGCACATGGGCGAGGAGCGCCTGGAGGACGCCGAAGCGCTCGGGTGCGATCGGGCCGACGGGGCGCTCGCCGCGTTCGATGGCCACGTCGACCCGACGCTCGCGGGCAAGCGCGGGACGCTCTCCCTGGTGGCCCTCCCGGAGCCGCGCAAGGCCGTCCGAGACCGCATCTCGAAGGGCCTTCGGCGCGAGGGGCACGGCACGACCGTTTTGCCGCAGCACCCAACCGGCCAGGGGCTCGACGCTCGCAAAGTCCGTTTCGAAGACGCCGTCCGTGAGAACGCCTGCGTCGGCGAGCGTGCGGTGCACCCACCAGGCCGTGTCGCCCTGGACGGCGATTTGGGCCTTGCCGACGGTCTCACCGATCTGCCAGGGCCGAGGCACACGATGCGCCTCGACGTCGAACTCGGGCGGCAAGCGGAAGTCGCGCTCGCGGCGGGTCGCGAAGCGGATGTCGCTGCGGATCCTGGAGACGCGGAAGGTTCTCACCGCGGCCCGATCGAGATCCTGACCGACGACGTACCAGATGCCCTCGTCGAGGCGTAGCGCGTAGGGGTTGAGTGCGCGCTCGCCTACCTTGTCGCGCTGCGGCGACCAGTACGAGAACTTGATCGTGCGCTGCTTCGAGATCGCCGACTCGAGCTTCGAGAGTCGGCCGGCGAGCTCGGGTGAGTAGTCCGGCGCGCTGACGCGGACGCGCTCGGCGGTCTCGGTGCGAGCCTCGTGGAATCCCGGTCGGCCCAGCGCAAGGTTCTGGAGCGCGAGCCTGAGCGGTTCGGCATACGCGAACTTGCCGTCGAGGTAGAACAGGGCTGTCTGGAGTGCCGCGAGCTCGTCGTCCTTGAGGTCGAGCCGGTCGAGGAAATAGTTCTCCGAGCGCAGCGTGTACAGCTCTTCGCCCGTGAATTCGTCGCGGTGGGAGTGAAGCGGCACGCCGAGAGCGGTCAACTCTGCCCGGTCGGAGTAGAAGCGCCGCGCGAACGCCTCATCCGACATCTCCGAGTATCCCTCGACGTTGCCCTTCACGTCGCGCGCGGTCAGCGGCCGGCGCTCGGCCATGAGGAAGGCGACGAGCGAGAGCTGGCGGATGAGCTTGTCGGTGTCGTGGGACATGGTTGTGCGAGCTTACAGCCGGGGTGATGGCGGTCAATGGGCGAGCGCCAGCCTCACCCGATGGTAGCGGGCGACACGAGGGTGAGGTTCGAAGCCTCACCCCGTCACGAGGTCACGGTCGTCGGTGGTCGATCGGCGCTTGTTACGCGGCGAGCGAGGTGCGGGCTTCGAGATGCTGATGCGAGGGGCAGTAGTCGCGGCCCGGCAGCGGGGTGCGCTGGCAAGCCTTGCCCTTGCGCGTCGTCGCCTTGCAGCGCGCGATGCCACCGTCAAATGCTCCGGCCTCGATCTGCTGCTCGACGAAGGCGATTGCGGCACCGACTCCCTCGCGCACGGCCCAGGCGACCTGTGCCTGCGCGGTGATCGGGAAGTAGCGCCTGATGTCCTGAAACAAGGCCCTGTCGGGACGCGCAAAGTACTGGGGGTCGGCAGCGAGCCGCGACATCGTGAGCTCGCACTCCTCGAGGACGGCGCGACGTGATTCGAGACGCGTATGGCGATCCGTGTACGGATCGATCAGATCCTTGATCGAGCGATAGATCGCTCGCGAATACTGATACATGCAGGACTGCAAGTAGACGACGTGATCTTCCATCGGTCGTGATCTCGCTTCGTTGGAAAAGGGAAATGTAGGCCAGAAACGGGCGAAAAACAGGCGCCTGTCGTGTCAGTGTACCCGGTTTGGGTCCGTGTTACAAACTCGTCACGAAAATCGCCAGGAAAGACAACGAAATCACGAGCTGATGCGCTGCGTGCGCGCGCCGCGTTGGACGCTCTTCGCGATCCGGAGATGGCTCGCAGCATCGGGCTCGCTCTGATACGAGCCGGTGAACACCATCCAGTATCCGGGATGAAGGCTCGAGAATCGTGACGAGTCGAGCACCCCGACGTTATCGAGGCCCCGCTGTCGGGCGTTCGCCGCTCGCGCGACCGCCGCGTCACGACCCTCGACCTTCGGAACCGAGACGAGCACGATCGTCCAGCCCTTCTTCCCGGGCGGCCACTGCGCGAGCGCGGCGGCAGGCTCCTTGACGGTCGGCTGCGCGACAGGCTGGCTGCCCCCCGTCGCGGTCACGATTGCCGTTGCCGTCGCCGTGTCGCGCGAGAGCCCGATCGCGAGTCCCGCTCCGCCGATCGCGACGACGGCAGTAAGTCCGATCGCGAGCGAGGTCTTGCGACGGTCCGGGGGCAACGCGCCGACGCGGGAAGCGACGGGAAGGCGAAGCCCGCACTCGAGGCAGTACTCCTGTCCGGTGGCGACCGCTCCGCCACACCGGGGGCAGCTCGTCACCCGGCTGCTCCGGCCTCCGCGGGCTCGTCGATCAACGACCGACCGCAGCTCGGGCAAAATCGCGCCCCTATCAGGAGGGGCGCGCCGCAGGCGCAGATCGCGCCACCATGCCGGCGGAGGCCGCGTGCTCCCTGGAGGAGCGCGTCGATCTCGCTCACGCGCGCTTCGATCGCGACGAGCTCCGCGCAGCGCTCGATGATCAGCGTCTCGTTGAAGTGGTCGCGCCGGTACATCTCGAGCGTCAGCCCGCCGAGCTCGCGGAGCCGTTCGTCCCTGAGGATCAGCAGCGCCCGCCGCTCGCGTCGGAGGTCGCTCGCGGTCGGAGCGGCAGGCTTGCTGGAGAAGAGCGCCACCGGGAGAGGATAGCCGGGCGGTCGTACGTCGCTACGTGCCGACGCCGCCGACGAGCACGTACTTGACGTCGACGTACTCGTCGATCCCGACGGAGCCCCCCTCTCGGCCGTATCCCGACTCCTTGACGCCGCCGAACGGCGCATTCGCGGCGCTGATGATTCCGGAGTTCGCTCCGATGATCCCGTACTCGAGCTTCTCGGCAACTCGCAGGAGTCGCGCGTAGTCCCGCGTGTGGAAGTACGCGGCGAGCCCGTAGATCGAGTCGTTCGCGACACGGATCGCCTCTTCCTCGGTCTCGAAACGCGTGATCCCCGCCACCGGTCCGAAGGTCTCCTCAGTCGAGATCATCATCTCGGGCGTGACACCCTCGAGCACGGTCGGCGCGTAGAAGGAACCACCCTCGTAGCCGTCGCCCTGCAGGCGCGCGCCGCCGACGACGAGGCGGGCGCCTCGCGCGACCGCGTCCTGGACGTGCTCGTCGGCCTTCTCGACGGCGCGGTCGTCGATGAGTGGCCCGATCGTGACGCCGTCCGTCGTCCCGTGTCCGACGACCATCTTCGTGACCTTCTCGGCGAGCCTCGCGACGACGTCGTCGTAGACGCCGGCCTGGACGTACGTGCGATTGGCGCAGACGCAGGTCTGGCCGGCATTCCGGAACTTGGACGCGATCAGCCCGTCGACGGCCTCGTCGAGGTCGGCGTCGTCGAAGATCACGTACGGCGCATGGCCGCCGAGCTCGAGCGAGAGTCGCTTGACCTGGTCGGCCGATGCCCGGATCAGCTCCTTGCCCACCTCCGTGGAGCCCGTGAACGAGATCTTGCGGACCCGCGCGTCCGTGAACAGCTGCCGGGCGACCATCCCGGACGAGCGGGAGGTGATCAGGTTGACGACCCCTGGCGGAGTCCCGGCGTCCTCGATCGCGCGAAGAATCAGCGCGGCGGTGAGCGGTGTCGCGCTTGCGGGCTTGACGACGCTCGTGCAGCCGGCCGCCATGGCAGGTCCGAGCTTGCGTGTCATCATCGCCGCCGGAAAGTTCCACGGCGTGATCGCGGCGGTCACTCCGACCGGTTGGCGGAGCACGAGCACACGGTTCGCGGGGTTCATGGGCGGGACGATCTGGCCGTACACGCGCTCCGCCTCACCTCCGAACCACTCGAGGAAGCTCGCGGCGTAGTCGACCTCCCCGGCCGCCTCTGCGAGTGGCTTCCCCTGCTCCGACGTCATGACGAGCGCGATCGTGTCGCGGCGCTCGCGGATGAGGTCGGCGGCACGACGAAGGATGCGGGCACGATCGAGCGCGGGCAACGCCTTCCACTCGCCGAGCGCGGCTGCAGCCGCGTCGATCGCGGCCCGGACATCACTCTCGCCTGCGTCGGGCACCGTGCCGACGAGATCGCCCGTCGCCGGATCGGTGACGTCGAACCGGCCGCCACCGGCAGCCTCGACCCATTCTCCGCCGATCAGGAGCCGTTCGTCGACTCCGGTTGCCGCTGCAGACATGGTGCTCTCCTTTGTCGTTGCCGTCGTCGACACGTTAGAGGAACGCTGCGAGCTATCGTCACGCGGGTGTCAGCCACGTTCCCCGTCGGCGCGACCGTCACGCTCGCGGAGCTCGAGCGGGATCCGCATCCTGCCCTCGCACGCCTGCGCGAGCGCGAGCCCGTCTCCTGGGTGCCCGTTCTCGATGCGTGGGTCGTGACGCGCCGTGACCTCGCCCTCGACGTGATGCGCGATCCGGGCACCTACACGGTCGACGACCCGCGATTCTCGACCGCACGCGTCGTCGGGCCGAGCATGCTGTCGCTCGACGGCACGGAGCATCGTCGGCATCGCGATCCGTTTGCGCGTGCATTTCGGCTCGATGCGGTGACGGAGCGCTTCACTGCGATCGTCGAGCACGAGGTCGATCGCCTGCTCACGCGCATCGCGACGAAACGGTCTGCCGATCTGCGGGCCGACCTCGCCGGCCCCCTGTCCGTCGCGGTGATGGTGCATGCGCTCGGCCTCGAGGAGACCGACCCCGCAGATGCGCTCGCCTGGTACGCGGCGATCGTCGCCGAAGTGACCGCGATCACGGCCGGTGAGGCGCCCGGCGGGAGCGGCAAGGAGGCGTTCGCCCACCTTCGCGCGTCCGTCGAGCGTTCCCTCGACCGCGACCCGACCACGTCGCTCGTTGCGTCGGCGGCCGCGGGTGCCGGAGGCCTGACGCGTTTCCAGGTTGCATCGAACGCCGCCGTGCTGCTTTTCGGCGGCATCGAGACCACCGAGGCCATGATCGCGAACGCATTCCTGCACCTGCTCTCGAACCCGGCGCAGAAGGAGCTCGTCGAGTCCGACCCCGGCCTCCTCGCCGGAGCCGTCGAGGAGTCGCTACGGCTCGAGCCGGCAGCGGCCGTGGTCGATCGGTACGTGAAGCACGCGACCGAGTTCGGGGGTGCGCAGCTCGCACAGGGGGACCTCGTGACGGTCTCCCTGGCGGGGGCCAACCGTGACCCGGCGGTCTTCGCGGAGCCCGATCGCTTCGACCTCCGACGCCCGAACGCCAACCTGCAGGTCGGGTTCGCCCACGGCCCGCACGTGTGCCTCGGCATGCACCTCGCCCGACTCGAGACCCGCGTGGCCATGAGGCGCAGCCTCGAGCGGCTCCCGGGGCTGCGTCTCGACCCCCTCAGCCCCAGCGCTGTTCGCGGTCTCGTCTTCCGCAAGCCTCCGACCGTCCATGTCCTGTGGGAGACGTCCATCGAGGATGGGGTCGGGTGATACGGTGGGGATCGTGGTAGGCGCCGTCATCATCGATGCGATCCGCTCGCCGATCGGCCGCAAGAACGGAACGCTCGCGACGGTGCGCGCAGACGACCTGGCAGCAGAGGTTCTGAACGGGCTGGTCGGCAAGGTCGGTCTCGATCCGGGAGAGGTCGAGGATGTGCAGATGGGTTGCGTGTCGCAGGTCGGCGAGCAGGCGTTCAACGTCGGCCGGATCGCAGCGCTCGTCGCCGGGTGGCCCGAGTCGGTCGCCGCAACGACGGTCGATCGACAGTGCGGCTCGTCGATGCAGGCTGCCTTCAACGCGACAGCCGCGATCCAGGCGGGTCACCTCGATGTCGTCGTCGCTGCCGGAGTCGAGTCCATGTCACGCGTACCGATGGGTTCGAACCTCGGCCCCGACGGGTGGAGCGGGCTCAATCCGAAGCTCGGGGATCGGTGGCCGATCGTGCCGCAGGGCATCTCGGCCGAGGAGATCGCTCGCGAGTGGAAGATTTCACGCGACGACCTCGACGCCTACTCGCTCGAATCGCATCGTCGCGCGCTCGCGGCGATCGACGAAGGCCGCTTTGTGGGGGAGATCATCCCGATCACGCTCGAGGACGGGAGCCACTTCGCCGTCGACGAGGCGCCCCGTCGCGACACGTCCGCCGAACGACTTGCCTCGCTGAACCCGGTCTTCCGTGAGGAGGGGGTCGTCACCGCCGGGAACTCGAGCCAGATCGTCGACGGCGCGGCAGCGATGCTGGTCACGAGCGAGGCCGCGGCATCGCGCCTGCAGCTGACGCCGCGAGCGCGGTTCGTCTCGTTCGGTATTGCCGGAGTCGACCCGTACCGCATGTTGCACGGCAACCCGCTGGCGTGCGCGCAGGCGCTTCGGCGCGCGGGTCTCGGCTGGGACGACATGGCCGTGATCGAGATCAACGAGGCTTTTGCGTCGGTCGTGCTTCAGACGCTCGCGGACACAGGTCTGCAGGATCGCTGGGCAGCCGGACACGTCAACCCGAACGGCGGCGGCATCTCTCTGGGGCATCCTCTCGGCGCGACCGGTGCTCGCATCACCGCGACGCTCCTCGCCGAGCTCGACAATCGCGGCGCGCAGTACGGCCTCGCGTGCATGTGTATCGGGCAGGGCCAGGCCATCGCGGCGGTCATCGAGCGGCTCTCGTAACGGGGGCGCCGCGGCAACGCCGCGGGTAGACCTGCCCTACGGGCGGACGAGGCTTCGCTCGACGTCCGAGCTGACCGCAGACGCGATGTCGATGAAGGCGCGGGCGGCCGGCGAGCGATGACGGTCGCGGTGCCAGACAACCGAGATCGCGCGATCGGGCACGGGTGGGTCGATCGCCACGACACGCACCCGCTCGTCGCCCGGGATCACGGCGAGGAGCGGTACGAAGGCTGCACCGAACTCGGCTGCGACGAGCCCCTGCAAGGTGCCGTTGTCGTCGGAGCGGAAGCCGTACTCGACGACGTGGCCGGCACTTCTCAGGATCTCCTCCGCCTCGAGGCCGCTCGAACAGGTGCTCGAGCCGATCAGCGTCAGGTCGCCGAGCTCGGCCGGCGAGCACGAGCCTCGCTCGGCCATCGGATGCGCTGCGGGGAGGAGAAAGACGTACGGATCGCGCATCAGCTCGAGTGAGTCGAACGGCCCGTCCGGGAGCGGCGCCGAACAGAAGGCGAGGTCCAGCCGGCCGCTCTCGACTTCGGCGTAGAGCTCGGGGTCCGTCGTGGGCTCGGACAGCCCGATCTCGATTCCCGGCCAGTCGGCCCGGAACCGGCGCATGACCTCCGGGAGCACGCGCGAGCCGATGCTCTGGTACATCCCCACGCGGAGCGAGCCGGTTTCGCCTGCCCTGAGCGCGAGCATGTCCGCCCGCGCGGCCGCGAGTCGGTTGACGACCGCTTCCGCGTGACGGAGCAACAGCGCGCCGGCGTCGGTCATCGAGATCGCGCGCGGGCCGCCCGGCCGCTCGACGAGCTTCTCGCCGACGATGCGCTCGAGCGCTGCAATCTGCTGGCTGATCGCCGACTGCGTATATCCGAGCTCCGCCGCCGCACGCCCGAACGAGCCCGAGCGGGCGACCGCTTCGAGCGCGGCGAGGTGGCGGACCTCGACGCCGAACCAGTTGTCCTGCACGTAAATATCAGGTTGAGTAATAGATGTCATGAAAACCTCGACTTGTGCTGATAGTACCTGCTCAGCCAAGATGCTGACACAGGAAATCGCATGCACCCGGAAGGTGGAGGTCATGGAAATCGCACTGATCGTCTTCTTCGTTCTCGTCACCGTCGGAGCGCTCGTCGCGGGTAAGGATTCGCGGATCGACGAGGCGTCCCGCCGCCGCCGCTATCTCGGATGACCAGCGTTCCGGGCGCCCTCGCGCGACAGGTCGGTGAGCGGAGCGAGATCGCCATTCGCTCCGCTCGCCCGGACGACGCGCTCGTGATCCGACGTCTGGCGCAGCTCGTCGACCACGCCGTCCCGAAAGGCCTAGTGCTCGTCGCGGTGAGTGATGGCGTAGTTGTCGCTGCGCTTTCGACAACGACGGGCGACGTCGTTTCGGACCCGTTCCGGACGACAGGCGACCTCGTCGCACTGCTCCAGCTTCGCTCCGCGCAACTGCACGCGCTCGCCGCCTGACCGCGGCGCGTAGGATCAGCTGCATGCCAACCGTTTCAACGATCGGCGTGGTCGGCCTCGGTGCGATGGGCGCGGGGATCGCCCAGCTCGCGGTCGAGGCGGGCTACGAGACGATCGGACGGGAGGTCACGTCCGAGCTCGGCGCCGCTGCTTCCGCGCGCGTCGCGCAGTTCCTCGGCCGCAAGGTCGACAAGGGCCTGATATCCGGGGACGAGCGCGACGCCGCCGTGGGTCGTCTCACGACGGTCACCGAGCTCGAGGCGCTCGCAGACTGCGACCTCGTGATCGAGGCGATCGTCGAAGAGCTCGAGCCGAAGCTCGCTCTCTTCGCGGATCTGGACAGGATCTGCCGTCCCAATGCGATCCTCGCCACGAACACGTCTGCGCTGTCGGTGACCGAGATCGCCGCGGCGACGACAAGGCCCGAGCGCGTGGTGGGGATGCATTTCTTCAACCCGGCGCCGCTGATGCCGCTCCTCGAGGTCGTCCAGGCCGAACTGAACGGCAGCGGCGACCGTGGCGGCCGCGGCGGATGTCGGCGTGCGTCTCGGGAAGGAGGTCGTGCGTTGTCACGACACACCCGGGTTCGTCGTCAACCGCGTCCTCATCCCTCTTCTGAACGACTGCGTCCGCGTTCTCGACGAAGCCCGTGTCACCCCCGAGGCACTCGACGTTGCGATGCGAAACGGCGCAGGCTGGCCGATGGGGCCGTGTACACTGGTCGATCTCGTCGGAATCGACGTCCACGTACACGCCTCCGAGGCGCTCTACGCGCGCTCGCGAGAGCCCAGGATGGCACCGCCGCCTCGCCTCGTCTCGATGAGGGATGCCGGCCTGCTCGGGCGTAAGAGCGGCCGCGGGTTCTACGCGTACGACTGACCCGGGCTGGGACTGGCCCGCCGGGTCAGTGCTCCATGTCGATCATCGGGACGCCGAGGCGTTCCGCGACCGTCGGGACGAGCGTGCCCTGCACCGCGACGGAGAACAGGACGACGACGAACACGATTCCGTAGATCTCGGCGGATTGCGCCGTGCCGGCGACGACGGCAAGCGATGCGAGCAGGATCGGGACCGCGCCCTTCAGGCCGGCGAACGTCACGAACAGCCGCTCACCACGCGACAGACCCGAGGGGAGAAGGAGCGGGATGACGACGAGCGGCCGGACGACGAAGCCGAGGATGACGGCGAGCACGAGCCCCTCCAACCAGAGGTAGTCGGTGAAGATGAAGCCCAGCTCGACCGTTAGCCCGAGTGCGACGAACACCGCGAGTTCACCGAGGTCCGCGAGCGCATTGTGGAACTTCCGCACCTCGACACGGTGAGGGTACGCCGCATCACCGATAACGATTCCCGCGACGAAGACGGCGAGGAAGCCCGAGCCGTGGGTGACGGCAGCGAGACCGTAGATCACGAACGCCCCGAGAAGCACCGTGACGGGGTAGAGCGACCCGTCCGGGAGTGGCACCCGGCGTAAGAGCTGGAGCAGGGCGAGACCCACGAGCACGCCGACGGCGAGCCCGACACCCATCTCGCGCACGAACTCGACTGCGACGTCGGCGATCGCCGCGTCCGGGTGAATCGCGAGCTCGATCATCCCGATCATCAACGCGATGCCGACCGGGTCGTTGAACCCCGACTCACCCTCCAGGATCGTCCCGGTGCGACCCTCGACCTCCTTGCCCGCAAGCACGGAGAACGTCACCGCGGGATCGGTCGGAGCGAGTGCGGCGCCGATCAGGAGCGCAACCGTCCAGTCGAACCCGAGCAGGTAGTGGGCTCCGACGGCGACGAGCGGCGCCGTGAAGAACGTTCCGGCCACGCCGACGATGGTGATCGGCACCGCCGCAGTTCTGAAGCGGCGCACGCCGATGCCCATGCCCCCGTCGAAGAGGATGACGATCAACGCCAGCGTGGCGACCCGCTGGACGTCCTGGAACGTGATCAACCCGGCGAGGCGGTCGGAGAGCTGCGAGACGATCGCCGTCACCGACAGGAGAAGTGCGGCGGTTGGAAGCCCGATCCGGGCAGCGAGGACGCGCACGAAGATCGCCAACGTCAGCGCGACCGCGATGAACTCGATCTCCTTGCCGAATGTCGTGATGTCGTCCATCGGAAGGGATTCTCGCTGCTCCGCGCGCGGCGTGCCGCCGATGACCGTCCCGGGGGACTAACACATTCCTTACAGGCGTCACATCCCGACCACACCCGCGCGGCCGATACTCTCGAAGGTATGCGCCTTCTGGCAATGATCATGATCGCCCTCGGTGGCGTCGCCACATCTGCGTCGGCCGGCCCGACGCCGAGCGGCACGCTCGAGGTCAAGGACGCACGCGGATCCGTGCAGATCGTCGGCGAGCGCGTGATCATCGGCCACGTCGACAAGGGCTCGCTGCGGATCGTCGACCTGACGCCGTCGGATCAGTGGAGCCCGTGGGTCAACGGCGTCCCTCGTGGCAAGGTCGTCTGGCTCAAGGGCAAGAACATCTCCTTCCGGATCTCGGCCGGCCGCTACAAGATCGTGGCGAACGGTGAGGGCATCTCGGTGTCTGCGCGTGGTATCGGGACGACGATTCTCAACGGCGACCCCGATGCCGTCGGCGAGATGGGATCGTTCCGGGTCGGCGACGAGCCGTTCGCTTCGATGCCCGAAGAGGCAACAAAGGTCACGTTTGGCAAGGACGAGGTGACCACGTCGTCGTCTCGATCAGTCAAGATCCAGCAATGACCACACCGAAGACGATCCTCGTCGTCGAGGACGAGGCAGCGATCGCCTCGTTCGTCACGCTCTACCTCAAGAACGCCGGGTACGTGGTCAAGACGGTCGGGACGGGCGGCGCGGCGCTGAATGCGATCGCCGCCGAGGTGCCGGCGCTGATCATCCTCGACCTGAACTTGCCGGACATGGACGGGATCGAGATCTGCCGCCGCGTGCGCAAGAGCTCGGACGTCCCGATCCTGATGTTGACGGCGAGAGACGAGGACGTCGACAAGATCATCGGTCTCGAGGTCGGAGCCGACGACTACCTGACGAAGCCGTTCAATCCCCGCGAGCTCGTTGCGCGTGTCAAGAGCGTGCTTCGTCGTTCGTCGCAGGACCGTCGCCGCGACGAGGGTGACGAGATCACGCACGGTGATCTCACGATCAACGCCGGGCGTCGCGAGGTGCTCGTGGGCGATCGCGAGATCCAGCTCGCGCCGAAGGAGTTCGAGCTGCTGTGGGAGCTGCTCGACCACCGCGGCCTCGTGCTGACGCGCGATCAGCTCCTCGAGCGTGTCTGGGGATACACCTTCGCCGGTGACACGCGTACCGTGGACGTCCACGTGCGCCAGATCCGCCGCAAGCTCGAGGACGCATCGCCGATCGTCACCGTCTGGGGCGTGGGCTACAAGGTTGCCCAGGATCGTGCCCCCGCGCCTGCAGCGTAGGGAACCGCCCGACGTGCACCGCCGGGTGTGCCGCGATCCGGGCGGCCGCTCTACACTTTCTTCGTGACCGGGTCGCTGCGTGTCCGACTGCTGGCCCTGTTCCTGCTCGGGATCGTGCTGACGGGCCTGTTCGCGGCGCTGATCTCACTTCGCCTCTTCCAGACGTACACGCGCGACCAGTCGGTGCAGGAGCTCGCGCGGGAGGCGACCGGGCTCTCGCAGCTGTACTCCGATGCTGCGCTCCGTGCGATCGACGAGGGGTCGGGGTCGATCGACTTCGTGGCCTCGAAGCTCGAGCTCGCGACCGGCGACAGGATTTTCTACATCGGATCGTCGCTGTTCCCGGGGCAGGACACGGGTCTGACCCGGCTCGCGGAGACCTCTGTCCCCAATTCCGTGCGCGTGCTCTCCGGTCCCGTCAGCTTCGAGTTCACGCCGCCGGGGGGTGGCCGGTCCTACCTCGCCGCATCCGCACCCGTCCGCCTCGAGCCGGACAGCGACGCGCTCGGCGCAATCGTCGTCGCAAAGCCGCGCACCGAGCTCCGCGACCAGTGGCTTCCACTCGTCGCCCGCCTGACGATCGCGTTCGCGGTCGGCGCCCTGCTGGCGGGCCTCCTCTCGTGGTGGTTCTCACGCCGGATCACGGGACCTGTCCTCGCACTGTCCGCCGCCGCCGACGAGATCGCGGGAGGCAACTACGCGGTCCGCGTGTCGGCGGGCGAGGGTGGCGACGAGATCAGCCACCTCTCGCATCGGTTCAACGAGATGGCGGCGCGGCTCGCCGCCACCGAGGACCGTGAGCGGCAATTCCTGATGTCCGTTTCCCACGAGCTGCGCACGCCGCTGACCGCGATCAAGGGCCACGTCGATGCCATCCGGGACGGCCTCTTCGACGACCGCGACGCCGAGCTCGCCTCGCTCGACGTCGTCGCCGGCGAGACGATCCGGCTCGAGCGCCTCGTCGGGGATGTGCTCGACCTCGCCAAGCTCAACGCAGACCGGTTCACGGTTCACGCCGAGGAGGTGGACATCGGCGTGCTCGTCGCGCAGGCGCACGCGAGCTTCGGCGAGGAGGCACGGCGGCGCGGGCTCACGTTCGAGCTCGGCGAGGATCCCGATGCCCCGACGATCGTCACCGACGGTGACCGCGTCCTCCAGGTTCTCACGAACCTGCTCGCAAACGCCTTCCGCTGGACCCCCGACGGCGGGACGATCTCGATCGGCTCCTCGACGCGGGCCGGTCGAATCCAGATCGACGTCGTCGACACCGGACCGGGAATCCAGCCCGATGAGCAGGAGCGCATCTTCACGCCCTTCATCTCCCGCGACAACCACGGCACGGGGCTCGGGCTGCCGATCGCGCGCGAGCTGGCGCTTGCCCTCGGCGGCCGCATCGAGCTCGAGTCGACCGTCGGGAAGGGGAGCAGGTTCAGGCTGGTGCTCCCCGCACACCCGGCGTGATCCCGCGAGGGGAGATGCCGAGCCTGGCAGAGACCACGACCTCCGCCCGCACCCGATCGGTCGGCATCTCTGCGCTCGTGGCGTTGCGACCGCGGCAATGGGTCAAGAACCTGCTGCTCTTCGCCGGCATCATCTTTGCGGCCGAGATCGACGATCCGCATCGGTGGCGTCAGGCCTGTGTCGCGTTCGCGGCCTACTGCGCCGCATCGAGCGCCGCCTACCTCGGAAACGACGTGCGCGATGTCGAGGCGGACAGGCTGCACCCGACCAAGCGCAACCGGCCGATTGCTGCAGGGGAGCTCGGTGCCGGAGTTGCGCTCCTGCTCGCGGGGACGCTGCTCGTCGGAGCGTTCGTCGCCGCCGTCTGGCTCGGCCTCCCGTCCGTTCTCTGCCTCGCGTGCTTCGTCGTCCTTCAGGCGGCGTACTCCGCCCGGCTCAAGCACGTGGTGCTCGCCGACGTGCTCGTGATCGCGTTGCTGTTCGTGCTCCGTGCCGCTGCGGGAGCGATCGCCGTCGACGTTCGGATCTCGCCCTGGCTGCTCGTTTGCACCGGGCTGCTGGCGCTATTCCTCGCTCTTGGCAAGCGACGGGCGGAGCTGTCACTCGTGCGGGCGCAGCAAACTCCCGGGCGGCGGGTGCTCGACGGCTATTCGGCCGACTCCCTCGACAGGATGCTCGTCGCCGTCGCGATCACTGCGGGCTTCGCGTACGTCCTCTACACGTTGACCGCGCGCGACTCCTACGGGCTGGTGGTCACGATCCCGTTCGTGGTCTTCGGTCTGGCGCGCTACCTCCGCCTGCTCCGCCGCACGGGGGCCGGCGAGGAACCCGAGAACATGCTCCTCGGGGACGTGCCGCATCCTGATCACGGTCGTTGCGTGGGCCGTGACGTGTGCGGCCATCCTCGCCGGCGGGTGAGGAAACCCCGTGGGGAGACTGAAGTCTCTCCCCGGCTACGACGCGGCTGCGCGGTGACCGTGGATCGAGACGATCTCGGCGGAATCGCCCCGCTCGAGCTTGCCCAACCTGCGGTCGACGCCCTGCCAACCCGACGAGATCAGGTCGACGAGAAGGGTAAGATCGTCGAGACGGGCGTTTCGCTCGGCAATCTGCTCCTGCTCGAGCCGCTCGAGGCGCGCGATGGCGCTGTTCATCAGCCCCTTGATCTCGCCGAGGTTGCGGGCCACCGGGAGCACCTCACGGCGCAGTCCCTCCTGAACAGCGTCGCCGACACGGTCAGGGAGCGCCGTCTCGAGGGTGAGCGCGGCGGCGCCGAGCGCCTCGACCTCCTCGCGCGAGCGGCGCAGGGCCGCCTCGAACCGTCCTTCCTCGTTCCGGCCCTCTCGGGCGGCAGCGATCCGCTGCTTTGCTCGTTCCAGTGCCTGTTCATCCATGCGCACAAGGCTACTCTGGCCATCGGATGAGATCGGATGAGCTCGACTACGACCTTCCGCCCGAGCTGATCGCGCAGCGACCGGCCGATCGCCGCGACGGCTCGCGGCTGCTCGTCTACGACCGTCGAACGCGTGATGTGCGCCATCGGCTGTTCGCCGATCTTCCCGAGGAAGCAGGTGAGCCACTCGTCGTCGTCAACGACACGAAGGTGGTGCCGGCGCGCCTCCACGTTCAACGCGAGACGGGCGGCCACGCCGAGCTGCTCTTGCTCGAGCCACTCGGCGAGGGCATCTGGGAGGCGCTCGCGCGGCCTTCGCGGCGGCTTCGGGTGGGGGAGACGCTCGGGCCGGTCGAGCTGCTCGAGGCTCTCGGCGACGGGCGCTGGAGGATCCGACTCGACGGCGAGCCGGACGGCGTGCCGCCGCTCCCGCCGTATATCCACGAGCCGCTCGCCGATCCCGGCCGCTACCAGACCGTCTACGCCGCCGAACCGGGCTCGGCCGCGGCACCGACGGCGGGCCTCCACTTCACGCCGGAGCTGCTCGGCAGGCTCGACGTCGAACGGGTGACTCTCCACGTCGGGCTCGACACATTCCGACCCCTCGCGGTCCCGGAGGTGGAGCGGCACCCGCTCCACGGCGAGCGCTACCGCGTCGCCGAGAGCTCGTGGAACAGGATCGAGTCGGCGGAGCGTGTGCTCGCCGTCGGCACGACGACCGTGCGCGTGCTCGAGACGATCGCCCGCGACGGCAACCTCGATGGGCGAACATCGCTGTTCATCCTTCCGGGGTTCACGTTCCGACGCGTCGATGCCCTGCTGACGAACTTCCATCTCCCGCGCTCGACCCTGCTCGCGCTCGTGATGGCATTCGCGGGCGTCGATGCCGTTCGTGACCTCTACCGGATCGCGGTCGAGCAGAAGTATCGGTTTTACTCCTTCGGTGACGCGATGCTGATCCTGTGACTGGATCCTGCTTCACGCTCGAGGCGACCGACGGCGCCGCCAGGCTCGGCACGGTTCATACCGCGCACGGCGACATCCCGACGCCGGCGTTCATGCCCGTCGGCACCAAGGCCACGGTGAAGACGCTGCATCCCGACGAGGTTCGTGCCTCGGGGGCAGCGGTGATCCTCGCCAATACGTACCACCTCCATTTCCGGCCCGGGGAGGATCTGATCGAGGAACTCGGCGGCCTCCATGCCTTCTCGGGTTGGGACGGCCCGATCCTGACCGACTCGGGTGGGTTCCAGGTGTTCTCGCTTCGCGACACGCTGATTGCAGTCGACGACGAGGGAGTCACCTTTCGCTCGGTCTACGACGGTGAGGCGGAGCGATTCACGCCCGCCGGCGTGGCCGAGATCCAGCGGCGGCTCGGAAGCGACATCGCGATGTGCCTCGACATCTGCCCGCCGGCCGAGGCGCAACGCCGGCGGAGCACGAGGATGCCGTCCGGCGCACGTCTCTCTGGGCGCGGATGCAGGTCGATGCACCGCGCGCGCCGGGGCAGCTGCGGTTCGGCATTGCCCAGGGCGGCACCGACCCGGAGCTGCGCCGCCGGTCGATCGAGGAGATCGTGGCGCTCGGGTTCGACGGCAACGCCCTCGGGGGGCTTGCGGTCGGTGAGAGCCGCACGGAGATGCTCGAGACGGTCGGCTGGTCGGCGCCCCTTCTGCCGGCAGACCGACCGCGCTACTTCATGGGGCTCGGCGACATCGAGGGGATCATCGGTGTCATCGCAGCCGGAATCGACATGTTCGACTGCGTCCTGCCGACCCGGAATGCGCGCACGGGAACGGCGATGACGATGACCGGACGCATGAACCTCCGCAACGCCGGGTACGCGCGTGATCCGCGCCCACTCGAGGACGACTGCGGCTGTCCCGCGTGCGCCCGATTCTCACGTGGATTCCTGCGCCACCTCGTCAACCAGAACGAGATTCTCGGTCTGAGACTGCTTTCTCTGCATAATCTATGGCTCGTTCATCGACTTACCGCGGGCGCGCGGGATGCGATTCGCCGCGGGGTGTTCGACGACTTCCGCGCGGCGACGCTCTCCCGCCTCGCCCGCGGCTCACAGGAGGATTCGTGCCAGGACTGCTGATCATCGTGCTTCTCTTCGGGCTCATGTACTTCCTCATGATCCGTCCGCAGCGTGCCAAGGCGCAGGCCCAGCAGCAGCTGCTCAACACCGTCGCGGTCGGAGACGAGGTGCTGACGGTCGGCGGTATCTACGGGATCGTGCAGGAGCTCGAGCCGGACGAGGACGGCGGCGACATCGTTGTCGAGATCGCGGACGGCATCCACGTGCGGGTCGCCCGCAAGGCACTGGCGACCGTGGTGAAACCTGACGACGAGGACGACGAGGACGACGAGGACGGCGACGAGGACGTCGTCGACGGCGAGGCCGAAATCGTCGCGGACGCGCCCGAATTGGACGCGGGAGGGGTAGCAGAGGTTAACGGCGAACAAGTTTCTGTAAATCCAGGTGCTTCAGGGGATACGGCACCGACCGAGCGCAGCTAGCCTTCCCGCCGCATCCATGACCCACCGCCGAGCACTCGTTGTCGTTGCCATGGTCGTCGCCGCGACTCGTCGGTGTCGGCCTCATGGTCGTGCCGTCGTCGCCGTTCCACCAGACGCCGACGCTCGGGCTCGACCTCCAGGGCGGCCTCGAGATCACGAAGCAGGCGGTGCCGCCCAAGGGTCGTAGCCTCACCAAGGAGGATCTCGACCGGTCGGTGACGATCATGCGCGACCGCGTCGACCGGCTCGGCGTCTCCGAGCCGGAGATCAGGACGCAGGGCAACGACCAGATCACGATTCAGCTCCCGGGCGTCAAGGATCCCGAGGCAGCGGCGAAGATCATCGGCAAGACCGCGCAGCTCGAGCTCTACGACCTCGAGACGAGCCTCGTCTCCCCGTCGGTCGACATCAACGGGAACCCGCAGCCGCGCGAGAACGTCTACGCCCTGCTCGCTGGCCAGCAGGCGCTCGTCAAGGGCAAGTCCGACCAGTGGTGGCTCTTCAACAAGGACAAGAAGCTCGTCGTCGGTCCCGTCTCGACGAAGGAGAAGGCGCTCAGCAAGTACGACGGCAAGGTGCCCGAGGGCTTCAAGCTGCTCGGGACGCCGAACGGCACCGTCGTCATCTCGTGCGGCCAGACAGCCGTCGTGTGTCCTGGCGTCGGCGTTCCCACCGGCACGTCGTACTACCTCTTCAAGTACGACCCCCCGACGGTGCCGCAGATGACGGGCGCCGACCTCAAGCTCTCCGGCACCCGGCAGGATTTCGACACGCGGTCGAACCAGCCGATCGTCTCGCTCGAGTTCACCAACAAGGGCAGCGACCGCTTCCAGGAGATCACGCGGAACGAATATCTCCGCGGCAAGCTCCGCAACGCGCCGCAGCACTTCGCGATCGTGCTCGACCGTGAGATCAGGTCGTGGCCGCAGATCGACTACACCGACAGCTCTCTCTCCGGCGGGATCTCGGGCAACGCGCAGATCTCCGGGATCGACAACATTCAGGAAGCGAAGGATCTGGCGCTCGTTCTCCAGACGGGTGCCCTGCCGGTCAACTTCGTCACGCTCGATCAGACCGCGATCTCGGCCACTCTCGGTAAGGACTCCCTCAACGAGGCGAAGACCGCTGCTCTCGTCGGACTGCTCGTCGTCGCGCTCTTCCTCCTCATCTTCTATCGCTTCCTCGGCCTCGTCGCCGTTCTCGGTCTCGGCATCTACGCCGCCTTCCTCTACGCGGCGATCCTGATCTTCAACGTGACGCTGACGCTCCCCGGCTTCGCCGGCCTCGTCCTGACGCTGGGGGTGGCCGCCGACGCGAACGTCGTCATCTTCGAACGCATCAAGGAAGAGGCACGCGCCGGCAGGAAGCGCCCGGGCAGCGATCCAGACCGGTTACACGAAGGGCTTCGCGACGATCGTCGACGCCAACGTCGTCACCGCGATCACGGCGCTCGTTCTCTTCGCCGTCGCAACCTCGTCGGTCCGCGGCTTCGCCCTCATGCTCCTGATCGGTACCGCGATCTCGATGCTCACAGCCGTGCTTGCGACGCGTGCGCTTCTCTCGCTGCTCGCCGACTCGAAGATTCTCAACAGTCCGAAGGTGATCGGCACGACGGGTCGGCGGCATCCCGTCCTGGCTGAAGATCGACTTCATCGGCCGGCGCCGGCTCTGGTTCGGCATCTCCGCCTCGATCGTGACCGCATCGGTGCTTGCACTCGCCGTCCTCGGGCTCAATCTCGGGATCGACTTCAAGGGCGGGACGCAGATCGGGTTCGAGACGCCCCAGCCGACCTCGCTCGCAGATGTCCGGATCCAGGCCGCGAAAATCGGGCAGGGCAACGCGGTCATCCAGGGCCGAGGGCCGTCGACGAACGAGGAGTACAAGAGCTTCCAGATCCGCACGGAGACGCTGACGACCGACGAATCGGCCGCACTGACCGCCGATCTGAAGAAGACGGTGAACGCGGACGCGTTCGGGATCAAGAACGTCTCGGCGAGCTTCGGACGCCAGATCGCGAAGGGCGCCATTCTCGCGATCATCGTGTCGCTGCTCCTGATCGTCGGCTACATCTCGCTGCGGTTCCAGTGGCAGTTCGCCGTGCCCGCGATCGTTGCGCTCGTGCACGACATCCTGATCACCGTCGGTGTCTACGCGTTGCTCGGAAGGGAGGTGTCGACCGCAACGGTCGCCGCGGTGCTGACCGTCCTCGGGTACTCGATCTACGACACGATCATCATCTTCGACCGGATCCGGGAAAACCTCCCGTTGATGAAGCGTGCGTCGATGCGGCAGATCACGAACGTCTCGCTGTGGGAGACGATCCCACGATCGCTCGCAACGACCTTCATCACGCTGCTCCCGGTCGTCTCGCTCCTGATCTTCGGCGGTGCCACGCTGAACGACTTCGCGTTCGCGTTGCTCATCGGGATCGGCTCCGGCGCGTACTCCTCGATCTTCGTCGCGGCCCCGCTGCTCGACTGGATCAAGGAGCGTGAGCCGGAGTACGCGCGGCGCAAGCACGACGAGGTGGGCGCAATCCAGTCCGTCGGCGGCACGATTCTCGTCGACCCGGCGGCGGCGACTCTCGTCGTCGAAGCAGAGGAGCTTCTCGCGCCCGAGCCGGTGGCCGAAGACGCCGGCCCCGCCGAAGCGCGGCGGAGGCGTCGGCCCGCGAGCGCAGGCGCGCCCGCCGCTCGAGCCGCCCGCACGGCCGCGCGCGGTAGACGCGGGGCACGTCCCGCTCAGCGCCGCGGGTACACTCGAGGGCATGGACGACAACGGCTCGACTGCGCCGCATTCGCTCGAGCAACTCGCGCTCGCCGCTCTCGGCTGGGCGTCGATGACGGTCGAGGCATCGGAGGCGCTCGCCGACGACCTCGCGCGGCGCGTCGGCATCGAGCGAGACGAGATGCGCGCTGCCGTACGTGACGCCCTGGCGAGCTGGCGCGCCGAGGCGGAGAAGCTGGGGTCGATCCCGGCCGGGACGGCGGACAAGGCGTTTCAACGCCTCGGTGTCGTCCGACGCGACGAAGCGGACGACCTTGCGCTCCGCGTGGCGCAACTCGAGCACCGGGTGCGCCTCCTCGAGAACCCGTTGTAGATCTCGCCGCTGACGGCGACAATGTGACGATGGAGACCGCGCGCCCACAGCGCAGAATCAGCCGCCTGTCCGAGATCGGGCGCGTGGCGACGCGCCACGGCTTCGGCTACATGATCGACCGGCGGCGAAGCAACGACGAGACGCACCTCGCCGATCGAGGGAGACGACTGCGCGAGATGCTGGACGAGCTCGGCCCGACGTTCGTCAAGTTCGGGCAGGTCCTCTCGACGCGTCCCGACGTGATGCCGCCGGACATCGTGGCGGAGTTGCGGTCGCTGCAGGACGACGTCACACCGATCGCCTTCGCGGAGATCCGTCGGGTCGTCGAGGCCGAGATCGGGCTCACGATCGAGCAGGCGTTCGTCACCTTCGACGAGACCCCGCTCGCGGCGGCATCGATCGGCCAGGTCCACCGGGCGACGCTGCCGACCGGTGACGACGTCGTTGTCAAAGTCCAGCGGCCGGAGGCGCCGCGTCAGGTCGAGTCGGACCTGCAGCTGATGCGATCAGCGGCGAAGGTGGTTCGAGAGCGCGTTCGCGCTCTCGACTTCATCGACGCGGAGGCGCTCGTCGACGAGTTCGCACGCGCGATCCGACAGGAGCTCGACTACAACCACGAGGCGCGGAATGCCGAGACGTTCCGGCGCAACTTCGGCGGGTCGACCGAGGTGGCGGTGCCGAAAGTGATCTGGCGCTATTCGACGTCGAGGGTCCTGACACTCGAATACCTCGAGGGAGTCCAGTTCGCCGATATCGACCTCGAGAAGCGGTCTCCCGAGGAGCGCCGCGAGCTCGCCTACCGGATGACGGACGCGTGGATGACGATGATCTTCCGGCACGGGTTCTTCCACGGCGACCCTCATCCGGCCAACATCCTTCTCCTCGACGACGGGCGGATCGGTCTCGTCGACTTCGGGCTCGCCGGACGGCTGACCGACGAGGACATGACCCGGCTGACACGACTCTTCATCGACGCTGCGACCGAGAACGTCGATGCGCTGCCGCGACGCCTTGCCGAGCTCGGCCTGCGGTATCCCAAGGAGCGGGAGGACGAGCTCAAGGAGGCGATCGAGGAGCTCTTCTACCGCTACTACGGCTCGAGCGTCTCGGACATCGACCCGATCGAGGTGATCCGGGAGGGACTGGACCTGATCTACTCGATGAATCTCCGCCTGCCGAGCCGCTTCGTGACGCTCGACAAGGCGATCGCGACGCTCGGAGCGGTCGGCGTCGAGCTCTATCCCGCGTTCAACGTCTTCGAGGTCGCGAAACCTTACGCGCGGCGGTTGATCTCCGAGCGATTCTCGCCCCGCCGGATATCCCTCCGGGCACAGGCCGAGGTGCGCGAGCTTGCGGGCGTCGCCAGGGAGCTGCCGTATCAGATGCGGGACGTCATGGAGCAGACGCGCCAGGGCAACCTCGAGATCCAGATCCGCAACCCCGGCTTCGACGATCTCACCTACCACATCGACCACGCGGTGAATCGCATCGCCGTCGCTCTGATCGTGCTCGGCGGCCTCGTCGGGTCATCGATCGTCGGCGTGCTCGCGAAGGACGGCCCGCACGTCGCCGGGCTCCATCTGCTGTCGTTTATCGGATTCGTGCTCTCGGGCGCATTCGCCGTCTGGCTCGTCTGGGGCATCGCCCGCTCGGGGCGACTCTAGAGCCGCCCCTGCCGTCGCAGCAGATCGAGCACCGGCGCGTGAGGGAGAGCAGGCACGAGGCGCCCGTCGCGTCCCGTCGTGTCGGTCGCCGCCCAGAGCGCGTTGAGGACGGCCTCCTCGGTCGCATCGACCGTCGCGGCGAAGAGCGTGTCGAGATGCCCGTCGGGGACCGATGGTCGTGCGACCCGGGTGGGCGGCGCGTCGTCACGATCGCTCGCAGCCGTCGAGAACGCGACGAAGATCTCGCCGCTCCCGTGGTGGGCCACGCTCCCCGTGCGCGCGAGCCCGAGACTCGCGCGGCGCGCGAGTCGCTCGAGCTGGGGCGGCTGCAGCGGGGCGTCGGTCGCAACGATCGCGATACAGCTTCCCGCGGGCCGCCGGGGATCCAGGCCGTCCCCGACGGTGGGGAATACCTGGATGCCGTCGATCCGGAGATCACGTGCCGAGCCGAAGTTCGCGAGCACGAGCACGCCGATCGTCGCATCCACCCCGGGAACGAGCCGGCTCGACGAGCCGATGCCGCCCTTCCAGCCGAAGGCGGTCATGCCGGTGCCGGCGCCTACGCAGCCCTGCTCCACCGCCCCCGAACGTGCGAGTTCGAGCGCACGACCGGCGTCGCCTGACTGCACCTGCACGGTCCGGGCGTCGTTCAGCCAGCTGTCGTCACACTCGCCGACGACCGGAATCACGACGTCGTCGACACCGACGCCCGCGTCGGCGGCGCAGGCTGCGGCGACGGCACCGTCGAAGATCCGCCCGACGGCCATCGTCGAGGTGAGGTAGATCGGCGTCTCGATCAGGCCCCATTCGGAGATCTGGAGGAACCCGGTCAGCTCTCCGGCGCCGTTGAGCGCCGTCGCCCCGGCGGGGACGGGCCGACGGAACGTCGATGCGGTGTCGCCCGGGACGACCGCCGTGACACCGGTTCGCGCGATCCCGCGACCCGCAGGTGGATCCGGCTCGTCGCGGACGACCGTGACGTGGCCGACGCGTACGCCGGAGACGTCGGTGATCGCGTTCTCCGGGCCGGCATCGAGCCGTCCGATCCGGAGCCCGTGGCCGCGCAGCGTCCGTTCGCCCATGCCGACGAGCCTATAGGGTCGCGACGATGAGCCTTTCGATCCCGGTCGTGTGGTCGGACGACTGCCGCCTGCACGAGCCGGAGGCAGAGATCTGGGTCGGCGTGCGGATTCCGGCAGTCGAGACGCCGGCCCGGATCGATGCGATCCGCGAAGTGCTCGTGGAGGCGGGAGCCGAGCTCGTTCCCGCCGTTGCCCACGACGACGCTGCGATCGCGCGGGTCCACGACGAGGCCCTGTTGACGTTTCTCGCCTCGGCTGCGCGGGACTGGGAGGCAGCCGGGTTACCCGACGATCCCGGCCAGGACAGGGTCGTTCCGTACATCTTCCCGCATCCCGGGTTGATCGGCGCGCTCGAGCCACTCGTCCCGGCGGCGACCTGGGCGCGATCCGGGGCGTTCTGCTTCGACACGATGACGCTCATCGGCCCGGGTACCTGGGAGGCGGCGCGCGGCGCGGCGGACGCCGCGTTGACCGCGGCCGACCTGGTCTCCGGGGGACGGAGTGCCGCATACGCGTGCTGTCGCCCGCCAGGTCACCACGTGACGCGCTCGGCCTACGGCGGCTCGTGTTACCTGAACAACGCGGCGATTGCGGCGCAGCACCTGCGCACCCTCGGGGCCGCGCGCGTTGGAATCGTCGACATCGACGCACACCACGGGAACGGGGCGCAGTCGATCTTCTGGGAGCGAAGCGACGTCTTCACCGGGTCCGTTCACGTCGACCCCGAGACCGGCTGGTTCCCCCACTATCTCGGGACGGCGGCCGAGCGGGGTGCCGGCGAGGGGTTGGCGGCGAACCTCAACGTCCCGCTACCACCGGGTGCGGGCGATGCCGACTGGGTGCGCGGGGTCGCGGAAATCACGCATGCGGCGTGCTCGAACGGCGCCGAGGCGCTCGTGCTCGCGCTCGGCGTGGACGCCGCGGGCGGCGATCCGGAGAGCCCGCTTCAGGTGACGCGCGCGGGGTACCGCGAGGCCGGCCGAATCGTCGCCGCCACGGGATTGCCGTGCGTCGTCGTGCAGGAAGGTGGCTACGATCCCGGCTCGATCGGAGAGCTCGTCCTCGCGACCCTGGAAGGATTGGATGCCGGTGCCTGAGCCGTTGAGTGTCTGGATCGGTATCGACGAGCATGGCGGGTATCCCGCGTCCGCCCCGCGTCGACCTGAAGCCGCCGCCGAGCTGGCGGCTCGAGGCCGTCGTCGCGACCGAGCGGCCACGGTCGCCGGCAGTCTCGCCGGACGGCCGCATGGCGGTCTTCATCCAGGACCGCGACACCTCCGACCTCTGGCTCCTCGACCTCGACGGAGGCGCTCCCCGGCGTTTGACGACGGGTCGTGACCCCCAGCCGTACTGGGAGGACACCCAACCCGCGTTCTCGCCCGACGGCACGGCGGTCGCGTACTGCGGACGACGGCTGGATCTGGGTGGTGCCGACCGTCGGAGGCCCACCGAGGCGCGTCGTCGAGGCCGGCAGTCCCGTGTGGATCGACAACGACCGGCTCGTCGTCTCGGTCGAGCGCGACCGCTGCGACCGCCTCGCCGTCGTCTCCGTCGCCGAGGCGTGGCCACAGCGGCTCGCCCGCGAGCACGGCGATCTCGATCAGCACGGAGACGAGCAGGGCGCGATCGTCTCACCCGACGGCGCGACCGTCGCCTACGTCTTCGTCCCGCATAGCGACTACAGCCGCTACGAGATCCGCGTCGTCGATGTCACCGACGGCAGCGTCCGGGCGCTGACCGGGTCGCCCGGGAATCCGCGACTACGCCCTCGACTGGTCACCGGACGGTTCGACCCTCGTCTTCGCCTCGGAGCAGACCGGGTGGTTCGAGCTCCACCTCGTGGCCGCCGACGGCGGCGGCGTCCGTCAGCTCACCTCGGCGGCCGCCGACTTCCTCGAGGCACGCTGGCATCCGGACGGCACGAGACTCGTCGCCACGCGTGGCAGAGCGGGCCGCTTCGACCTCGTCACCGTGGCCGCTGCCGACGGCGCCGTGACCGAGCTCGCCGAGGGTGGCATCTGGGGCAGCCCTGCGTGGGCACACGACGGTCGGATCCTCGCGAGCTTCGACGGGCCGGCAACGCCGCCCGAGCTCAGGCTCGTTGCGGAGGACGGGGAGCGCGTCTCGATCCACGCGCCCGCCCCGCTGGCGGTTGTACGAGCGCCACACGTCATCGCCGAGGAGCTGACGTACACGACGTTCGACGGCCGCGAGCTCCAGGCCTTTCTCTACCGCCCTGCGAGTGCGTCCGCGGAGCGCCCTGCCGCGGCAGTGGTCTACCCGCACGGCGGGCCTGCCGATTGCTACGGCGGCGAATGGGACGGCCACGCCCAGTATTTCGTCGACAAGGGGTACGCGTGGTTCGCGATCAACTACCGTGGATCGACGGGCCACGGGAGCGAGTTCGAGCGCGCGAACCACGGTGTGTGGGGCGTCGACGACACGAAGGACTGCCTGGCCGCGGCGGACTACCTGCGGACGGTGGACTGGGTCGACGGCGACCGGCTCGGCATCTTCGGCTCGAGCTACGGCTCGTACATGGCGTTGCTCTCGGTCACCGACGATCCGCAGCACCGCTTCCGCTGTGCGGTCTGCAAGTACGGCGACTGTGACGCGCTCACCACCTGGGCCCAGGCCGATCGCGCCGGGGTGCAGATGCAGATGCGGATCATGGGGCACCCGAGCGAGCATCGCCAGGACTATCTCGCCGCCTCCCCGGTGCTCCGGCTGGACGCGGTCGAGGTCCCCATTCTGGTTGCACACGGGCACACCGATCGCCGCGTGCCCTTCGAGCAATCGACCGAGCTCGTGGCCGAGCTCACGCGCCTTGGCAAGACGTACGAGTACGTCACCTACCCGACCGAGGGGCACGGATTCCTCCGGATCGGGCCGCAACTCGACTTCTACCGGCGGCTCGAAGGCTTCCTCGACTGGTACCTGATGTAGGTGGGGGAGAGGCCCATTGGCGTGCAGGGCATTCCGGAGGATGCGATAGTACGAAGGAAGGGCTCAGTGGCTCGTGCACGATCGGCGCACTTCTGCGCCGTCCCGTTCCCGAACAACGAGGAGATCTCGACATGAGAGTACGCAGGCTGGTTGGAGTGGCGCTCGCCGCTACGGTTCTCGCGGTTGCTGCGGGATGTGGAGGTGGCGGCAGCTCCGCCGATGGCGTCTCCACCGAGGGTGCCTCGTCGAGCGATGTGCTTCGCATCGGCACGGCGAACTACATCGATTCGCTGAACCCGTTCAACTACATCGAGTCGCAGGCCTACACCGCGATGATGATGATCTACCCGCAGCTCGTGCAGTACAACGCCGATTTCGAGTTCGAGGGCGACTGGGCCGAGTCGTGGACGACGTCCGACGACGGGCTCGACTGGACGTTCAAGCTGCGCCCGGACACGAAGTGGTCGGACGGAGAGCCGATGACCGCGGCGGACGCGGCGTGGATGATCAACACGACCGTCAAGTACGCAGACGACGCCACGGCGGTCGCTGCGTCGGCGCTCGCCCACGTCAAGAACGCGGAAGCGACGGACGACACGACGCTCGTGATCCACTACGAGGACCCGGTCGGGAACGTGCTGGCGCAGCTCGAGCAGATGTTCATTCTTCCGGAGCACATCTGGGGGCCGAAGGTCGGCACCAACGGCAAGGGGCTCAAGACCTACCACCCGGAGCTGAACCTGCCCATCGTCTCTGGCGGTGCGTACACGATCACGCAGTACGAGAAGAAGGGCACGACCGCGTTCAAGCCGTACGCGGACTTCTACGGCCCGCCGTCGCACGCCTCCGGCGTCGCCTTGACCTACTACACGAACGCCGACGCAGTTATCGCCGACCTCAAGAACGGCGACATCGACTGGGCCGACCAGGTGCCGTTCCAGGCGGTCAACGCGGTCAAGAAGGCACCGAATGTGACCGTCAACGAGATTCCGGGCGCCGAGACGACGAACATCACGTGGAACTCGAACCCGGCCAAGAACAAGAACCGCGAGCTGCTCAGTCCGGCGGTGAAGAAGGCGCTGTCGATGTGCGTCAATCGTGAGCAGATCATCGACGTCGTCTTCGCGGGGTATGCGACGACAGTGGAGAGCATCGTCGGCAACATCTCGCCGCTCGTGAACCCTGACCTCGGCCCGCTCGAGTACGACTGCGCGGCTGCGAACAAGGCGCTGGACGCGCTGGGCTACAAGCGTGGGTCGGACGGGATTCGGGTCGCGCCGGCGACGACAGGCCCACTCGCGCAGCCGGCGCACAAGATGGAGTACGAGGTCGTGACGCCGACCTCGGCCGACTTCAACATCGACCGCTCGTTCGCCATCGTCAAGAAGGGCTTCGCGCAGCTCGGCGTCGAGGTCACCCAGAAGGTCGGCGGGGATGCGACGGCCACCTACGCGATCGAGACGGGCGACTGCTCCGGGCCTGTCAGCAAGCAGTACCAGGGCTGGGATATCGCGATGTGGGACTGGGTCGGCTACCTCGACCCGGACTTCATGCTCTCGGTCGTGACGAAGGGCCAGTGGTGCTCGTGGAGTGACACGGGGGCGGTCAACCCGGCCTACGACAAGATGTACCAGCAGCAGGGCACGACGATCGACCCGGACAAGCGCAAGGAGCTCGTCTACGAGATGCAGCAGATCGTCTACGACAACTTCTACTACACGCAGCTCACGAACCACGTCTTCATCGATGCGACATCCGACAAGTGGACAGAGTTCGTCCCCCAGCTCGGCGGGTACTCCAAGGTCTACTACACGTCGCCGCGACAGACGTAAGACGATGGAACGCCTGAGAGGAGCGGGAGAGCACTGAGGTGAGAGGGGCCGACTACGTCGTGAAGCGGGTGGCGTTCGCGCTCCTGACGGTCTTCATCGCGATCACTCTCAACTTCGTGCTCTTCCGCGCCCTCTCGGGCGACGCTGTCTCGGCGCTCCGCTGCAAGCAGTGCAGCGTCGCATTCAAGGAGGCGCAGCGGCGCGAGCTGGGCCTCGACCTGTCCAAGTGGCAGCAGTACAAGCTCTACCTCGCGAGCCTCGCACGCTTCGACCTCGGCAAGTCGGTTCCGTCCGAGAAGCCCGTCGGCGGCGAGCTGGTCGATCCGATCAAGAACTCGTTGCCGATGATCGCGCTCGGAACGATCTTCGCAATCATCTTCGGCACGCTCGTGGGGGTGGTCGCGGCGTGGAGGAGAGGGACGTTTGCCGACAAGGGCGGCCTGTATACGGCGCTCGGGTTCTACTCGATGCCGACGCAGTGGCTCGGTCTCATGCTGATCTTCTTCGTCGCGAATGCGGTCGGATTACCGTCGTCCGGGATCAAGACGCCCACCCTCGGGCTGTTCACGGACGCCTCCACGTGGGACATCTTCATCGACAGGATGAAGCACATGATCCTGCCGGCGCTGACGCTCGGCCTCGTCCTCTACGGCGACTACGCGTTGATCGTCCGCTCGGCGATGCTCGAGACGCTGGGCGAGGACTACGTCCTCACCGCGCGCGCGAAAGGGCTCAAGAACTGGGCGATCGTCCGTCGGCACGGGCTGCGAAACGCGATGCTGCCGATCATCACCCTCGTCGCCCTTTCGCTCGGGTTCATCATCGGCGGCTCGATCACCGTCGAATACGTCTTCTCCTACCCGGGGCTCGGGTTGCTGACGGTCGAGGCGATCGACAAGCGTGACTTTCCGCTTCTGCAGGCGATCTTTCTCTTACTCACGCTCTCGGTGATCTTCTTCAACCTGCTTGCCGACCTGCTCTACTTCAAGTTCGACCCGCGGGTGACGGCGTGAGCATGATCGAGCCGCTCCAGGCGGCCGACGAGGACGGGCTCGCCCACGGGATTCAGAAGACGAGCCGGCCCGGCTTCATCAGGACGACCATCCTCGGGAACCGCGCCGCCATGATCGGCCTCGCGATCCTGGCGTTCTTCGTCTTTGTCGCGATCTTCGCCTCCTGGCTCGAGCCGTACGACCCGACGGAGAAGACGGGGCCGGTGTACGCACCGCCGAGCAGCGACCACTGGCTCGGAACCGACGACGCCGGCGCCGACATGCTCTCGCTCATCATCGCCGGGAGTCGCGTCTCGCTCGGCGTCGGCTTTCTCGCGGCACTCGTCGCGATCCTGATCGGGGGCACGGTAGGCGTCCTCTCCGGCTACTTCGGCGGCGCGACCGACACGGTGCTGATGCGGTTCACCGACTACATGCTCGTGATCCCGGACATCCCGCTGATGATCATCGCCGCCGCGCTCTTCGGTCGGAACCTCAAGAACATCATCGTGATCATCGGGATCATCTACTGGACGAGCACGGCGCGGCTCATCCGCGCGCAGGTAAAGAGCGTGCGCGAGCGCGTGTATGTCAAACGCGCCCAGGCGCTCGGTGCAGGTAACCGCCGGCTCGTATTCAAGCACGTCCTGCCGCAGGTGGCGCCGCTCCTGATCGCGAACACCGTGCTGATGATCGCGCTTGCGATCTTCGCGGAGACCTTCATCACGTTCCTCGGTCTCGGCGACCCGAGCACCATCTCGTGGGGCAGGCTGATCGAGAACGCGTTCCAGGGCGAGGCGACGATCAACAACGCCTGGTGGGCGATCGTGCCGCCGGGCGTGTGCGTCACGATCGTGATCCTCGCCTGCACGATGATCGGGCAGAGTGTCGAGGACGGCCTCAACCCGCGCCTCCGCGTCGGTCACCTCTCCGTCAGGCGCTTCCGCGTCCGTCCCGCGCCCGGCACCGAGGCCCCGAAATGAGCGCGCGGCCGCCGGTGATTCGCGTCGAGGACCTGAACGTCTGGTTCGATCTTCCGGGCGGGGGCGAGCTCCATGCGGTTCAGGGGGTGACCTTCGAACTGCGCGAGGGCGAGCGAATGGGGCTCGTCGGTGAGTCCGGCTGTGGCAAGACGACGACGATCCTCGCGATGATGGGTCTTCTGCCTGCGACCGCCTCGGTCTCGGGAAAGGTGCTGCTCGAAGGCGAGGACATCCTCGTCGGCGGCGAGGACACGATCAGTCCGCATCGCTGGAACGACATCGCGATGGTCTTCCAGGGCGCGATGAACGCCTTCAACCCCGTCAAGACCGTCGGCTCACAGATCGCCGAGCCGATGGAGCTTCACGGGATGGCTACGGGGAGGAGCGCTCGAACGCGGGTGGCGGAGCTGCTCGAGCTCGTCGGCATCGCGGGCGATCGCGCGGACAACTACCCGCACGAGTTCTCGGGAGGCATGCGCCAGCGCGCCGCGATCGCGATGGCGCTCGCGTGCTCGCCCAAGGTGCTGCTCGCCGACGAGCCGACAACGGCGCTCGACGTGATGGTTCAGGCCCAGATTCTCGAGCTGCTCGTCAGCCTGAGCACCACGCTCGGGCAGGAGCTCGGGCTGACGGTGATCCTGGTCACGCACGACCTGCCCGTCGTCGCCCAGGTGTGCGACCGCGCGGCGGTGATGTACGCCGGCGAGATCGTCGAGATGGCCGGGATGTCTGCGATCTACCACGACCCGCGCCACCCGTACTCACGCATGCTCTTCGCGGCGACACCCGACCTGCTCGGAGAGGACGAGGTGCTCTCGATTCCGGGCGCGCCACCGCGCCTCGATCGCGAGATCGTCGGTTGCCCGTTCCGGCCCCGGTGCGATTCGGCGTTCGAGCCGTGCGCAACGGTGCACCCACGAAAGATGGAGCCCGCGGCCGGTCACGAGGCGCGCTGTCATCTCAACGACTCGACGCTGACCGAGGTCGCGTCTTGAGCGAAGCTGCGGCACCGATTCCCCCGACGGCGCCGCCGCTGCTCGACGTCGAGGGCCTCGTGACGCAGTTCCCGGTGCCGCGTGGGCTGCTCGGGTCGATGCTGCGGCGGCCCAAGCTGACGGTGAAGGCGGTCGACGGCGTCACGTTCTCGGTCGGCGCCGGGGAGATGGTCGCGCTCGTCGGCGAGTCCGGGTGCGGGAAGACGACAACCGCCCAGACGGTGATCCGCATGGTCGAGAACCAGGGTGGCTCGATCCGCTTCGACGGGGCCGAGATCAGCGGACTCAGTGCCCGCGAGCTCCGGCCGCTGCGCCGCGAGATCCAGATCATCTACCAGGATCCGTACGAGTCGCTCGACCCGCGCTTCACGGTTCGCGACACGATCGAGGAGCCGATTCGCGTCCACGGGCTCGTGTCGTCGGGTGCCGACCGGGAGGTCAAGGTGCACGAGGCGATGGAGCGTGCCGGGCTGACGCCGCCCGAGCTCTTCATCGACCGCTACCCGCACGAGCTGTCGGGGGGGCAGCGCCAGCGGGTCGCGATCGCGGCCGCGCTCGTGCTCGAGCCGAAGCTGCTGATCGCCGACGAGCCCGTCTCGATGCTCGACGTCTCGGTGCGTGCGGGCATCCTCGCGTTGCTCGACGGTCTGCGCAGGGACGGGATGGGACTGCTGATGATCACGCATGATCTCTCGACGGCGGCGCATTTCGCCGACCGAATCGCGGTCATGTACCTGGGCCGGATCGTCGAGGAGGGGCCGGCGCGCGAGGTGGTCCGCAACCCTCAGCATCCGTACACGAAGGCGCTGATCTCGGTCGTCCCGCGCCGCGATCCCGATGAGCACGCCTCCCCGCAGATCCTCACAGGCGAGACGCCGAACCCCGTCCGCGTGCCTCCGGGGTGCCGCTTTCACCCACGGTGCCCGGTGGCCGAGGAGCGCTGCAAGGAGACCGATCCCGAGCTACGCCGGCTTGATGGCGTCAGCCCGGGTCATCGCGCGGCCTGCATCCTGATCTAGCTCAGGCGAGGTGGCGGGGGAAGCTGCGCTCGAAGCGCCGCTCTCGCCGAAACGGTGTCACGCCCGCCGCGGCGCCGAGCTCCTCGGCGACGAGATCGACGACCACGTGGTAGGCGGCGGCGTCCGAACGCATATCGAGCCGCGCCTCGGTCCGCACATCGGCCTCCGGCCAGGTGATCCGGTACGTCGTCGTCGCACGCGCCCACGCGAGCGCCGGATCATCGAGTGAGACGCCGACCGTGCCCTCGTAGTGCTCCTCGCAGTGTGCTCCGAACGGCGCCTCGTAGATCGAGCCGTAGCTCGTCACCGCGCGCGTCTCGCGTTCGAGCTGGTCTTCCTCGATGACCCAGACGGTCGGCGGCTGCTCGACGTCCTTCGCGGGAGCGTGCGTGTCCTTGCCCGTCGTCGGCGGTAGGCTCGGCGCGGGAAGCGGCGGCGGCCCGGAGAGAACGGGCAGTATCAGCTCGACGCTCGAGCGCTCGACAGCGAGCGCCGCGCCACTCGGGGGCGGCCACGTGTTCGGCCAGTCTGCGCCTGACAGCGCGAGGCGCACCTTGTGGCCGGGTTCGAACACCCACGACGTCGCTTCCAGTTCGATCTCGACCTCCGTCGGCACGCCGGGCTCGAGCGCGATCGGCTCGACGTCACCGTTTCGGTGCGTGAGGTTGAGGATCGCGCGTCCGGCGAGCGCCGATGCTCCGTCGGGGAAGACGTCGCACAGGCGCACCGAGAGGTAGGCGACGGGCACGGGCGAGGTGACGGTCAGCCTCACGCGCGGATGCCCCATCACGTCCAGGTCTGCCTCGGTGAGATCCCAGTCGTACGTCAAGGACAGGGAGTCGTCGAATCGTTGGTCTGCCGGGAGGCCCCATGGCCCGCCGCCGGCGCAGGAGATCCACGCGGCGCGGCCCACATCGCCGCGGACATGGATGGTCTCGAGGCCGTCTCCTTCGGGCCGCAGGACATGCTCGAGGAGCCGCTCCGGCGGCCACGTCGCCTCGCTGCGCCACTCGCCGTTCATCACCGCGATGTCCGGTCCGGGTCGGGTCGAGCGGCGGGCGAAGACGGCGATCGGAGGCTCGGTGTCGACGCCGTTCTCCTCGTCCGCGAGCCAGCGGCGGAACCAGCGGATCAACTCCGGAATCAGGTCGATGTGCGGGCCGGGACGCGCCGTAGCCGTCGACTGATGGCCCCACGGCCCGAGGATGACGCGCTTCGGGCACCTCAGTGCCTCGAAGCTGCGAAAGACGACGTTCGTGTACCCGTCGGCCCAGCCGGCGACCATCATCGTCGGGCACGTGATTCTCGTGTGGTCGGGTCGCACCGATCCGTGACGCCAGTACGGGCCGTCCGTCTGCTGCTCGAACCAGTTCAGCAGCCAGGGCTCGACCTCCTCGACGCGGCGCGTCCATTCATCGCGCCAGCCGTCGCCGAAAACGGCGGGAACCGGCGGCAGCGCATTCCCCGCAACCATGTAGATCGGCCAGTCGATGAGGTCGAGCGCCTTGACGGCGCCGCCCATGTAGTGGACGTCGTCGGTGTAGCGGTCGTCGGAGGCGTAGATCGGGGCAATCGCGCCGAGAGCAGGCGGTTGCAGGCAGGCGACCTGGAGCGAGTTGAACCCCGACCAGGACGTGCCGTACATGCCGACGCGCCCGTTCGACCACTCCTGCTCGGCGAGCCACGCGATCACCTGGCAGATGTCGTCGAGCTCTTCCGCCGTGTACTCGTCGGTGGCGAGGCCACTCGAGGAGCCCGTGCCGCGGATGTCGAGGCGGCAGACGGCGAGCCCGCCCTCCTGGCAGAGGCGCTCGTACTCCCCGGTGTACGACGACGTGAGGTCGTCCATCCGGTACGGAAGGGCCTCGAGCGCCACGGGTGCGGGTCGGGCGTCCGGGAGCCAGAGTTGGGCGGCGAGGCGGGTGCCGTCGGCGACGGTGATGAAGACGTGTCGGTGCTCCATGCAGAGGATCATCCCAGGTAGGGTCGAGCCGCGTTGCACCTGCGACCGACAGCCGAGCAGAGCGCCCTCCGGGCCGAAGCTGCCGCGTTCTGCCTGAGCGTGCGACCGCTCCTCGAGGCCGATCCCGAGTGGTGGCGGCAGGGGATGCTCTCCGACGGTGACTCGGTCGCCGTCAACCGCGCTCTCGGGGAGGCGGGATGGATCGGCATGTCCTGGCCTCCGCGAGGTCGGTGGGCGTGGGCTCTCACGGCTGACGGCGACGCTCGTCGAGGAGGTGTTCGGCTACCACTGGCTGCCGCTCTCCTCGTATCTCCTCTCGTACAAGACGATCGGTGCCGCGATCGAGCGGTTCGGCTCGCCCGCGCTGGTCGAGCAGCTCCTGCCGCCGATCGCGCGTGGCGAGCTCGTGTTCTGCCAGGGATTCTCGGAGCCTGGCGCCGGCAGCGATCTGGGCTCGCTCACGACCCGGGCGGAGCTTCGCGGCGACACCTACGTCGTCACGGGTCACAAGATCTGGACGTCGAGCGCCCATCTCGCGGACTGGATCTATCTCGCGGTGCGGACCGACGCCGACGCGAAGCACCGCGGCATCTCGCTGCTCGTCGCGCCCGTCGACACACCGGGAATCGAGATCCGGACGTTTCCGACTCTCGGGGGCGGCTATCTCTGCGAGACGTTCCTCGACGCGGTCGAGATCCCGGCGACGAATCTCGTCGGCGAGGTGAACGGCGGCTGGGACGTCCTCATGGTCACGCTCGACTTCGAGCGTGTCACGGCGGAGAAGCTCGGCGGCTTCGCCTGGGTGCTCGATGCGGTCGAAGGTCGGCTGCGCGAGACGGGGCGGCTCGATCGCGCGGCAGCGGGCACGATCTCGCGCTTGCGCGGCGAGCTCCATGCCTCACGCCTGCTGTCGTTCCGGGCTGCGGACACGCTCGATCGCGGAGCCCCGGGAAGCGCGACCTCTGCGATGGCGAAGCTCTCGGGCGCGCGTCTCGCCCAGTCGATCGGGGATGCCGCCGTTGATCTGCTCGGGCTGGAAGGCCTCGGGGACGCGTCTCCGGACGCCGTCATCCAGGGTCGGGCCGCGGCGCTCTACCGGGCCTCTGTCGGATCGACGATCGCCGGCGGCACGGCGGAAGTTCAGCAGCTCGTGATCGCTCGACGAGGACTCGGTCTCCGATGAGCCTGCCGCTCGAGGGGATCCGCGTCATCGAGGTCGCTCAGTATGTCGCGGGGCCGCTCGCGGGCTCGCTCCTGGCGGAGCTCGGGGCCGACGTGATCAAGGTCGAGCCTCCCGGCGGAGACGCATACCGAAGGGTGATGCCGGTGGCGCCCGGGATCGGTCGTTACTTCGTCCCGTTGAATCGCGGCAAGCGATCCGTCGTGCTCGACCTCAAGACCCCGGAGGGGCGTGCCGCCCTGGCACGGCTGATCCGGACGCGCGTCCATCGTCGTGCACAACACGCCGACGACGCGGGCCGAGGCGTTCGGGCTCGGCTGGGACGATCTCCACGCGAGGCACCCGGCGCTCGTCGTCGGAGCAGTGACCTCGTTCGGCCCGGAAGGCCCTCTCGCGGGCGCGCCGGCCTATGACCTCGTCGCCCAGGCGCGCTCGGGCCTTCTGACCTCGCATGCCTCACGCGGGGACAACGTTCCCGTGAGGGCGGGCGGAATCCCGATGGCCGATCTCACCGCGGGTCACCTGCTCGCGACCGGCGTCACCGCGGCGCTCGTCCGTGCGCGAGCGGACGGGCGAGGGCAACTCGTCGAGGTATCGCTTCTCGCGGCCGCACTCGCGGTTCAGATCCAGGACCTCGTCTGGCTCGACGGCGAGGCCCGGGGGCCGGCCGTCGCTGCAACCCGGGTCGACCTCGGCGGCCGCGCCGACGAGATCGCGGGCGGGCTCGCGATGAATCCGTACTACCGCTGCTACGAGGCCGTCGACGGTTTCGTCGCTGTCGCCTGCCTGAATCGTGCCCAGCGCGAGGCGTTCCTCGGCGTCTTCGGCCACGAGGACGACACGATCGCCAACCCCGACCTCGTACCCGCTGACGCCACGGTGCTCGCCGAAAAGCAGCGCGTCACGAGGGAGATCGAGCATGCGATCCTCGCGGAGTCGGTCGAGGCGTGGCTCGTGCGTCTCGGTGCGCTGGGAGTGCCGGCCGGTCCCGTCTTCACGCGCGAGTCGGTGCACGCCGACGTTCAGGCCCGGGCGAACGGGCTCCTGCAGGCCGTCGAGCAACCCGGCCTCGGTACCACGACCATGCTCGGCAGCGTGTTTCGACTCGACGGCGCGCCGCCGGGGGCGACGCCTCCGGCCCCCGCGCTCGGCGCCGACACCGACGCCGTACTGGCAGAGGTGGGAGCATGAGGTTCGTGATCGACTCGGAGCTCGTACAGTTCGCCGAGTCGGTGCGGGGCGCGCTCGCGGGCTGGGAGTCACCTGTCGAGCCTGCCTTCGGCGAGTGGCAGGACGACCGCGACGACGTGCTCGCCGCGCGTCTCGCGGAGATCGGCTGGGACGAGCTCTGGGTCGATCCCGGGCTTCTCGGACCAGCCGTCGCCGGCGGTTTCGAGCTCGGGCGTGCGGTAGCGCCGCTCTCCCTCGTCGACGATGCAACGCTCGGCGGGCCTCTCGCACTCGGCGGGCGCGTTCGCCATGGCTCCGGCCGGTGGGAGGGTGGAGAACGGGAGCCCACGCTCGACGGCACGGGCACGCTGCGCGGCGTCGATGCACGGACGCCTACCGACCCGGCTCGGCTACGCGCCTTCGGGGCGACAACGCTCGCATACCTCGCGGGCCTTGCCGACGCGGCGCTCGAGAAGGCGATCACGCACGCGACGTCGCGGGAGCAGTTCGGGGCGCCGCTCTCCGCGCTACCGGCAGTGCAGGCACACCTCGCGGATGCGGCGCTGACGAGGGATGGCCTCGCGCTCTCGGCCTGGTCGGCGGCGGATCCCGACGAGGGGTTTCCTCGCGACTCGCTCGCCTGGGCGGGTCGCGCCTGCCGGGATGTCACCGCCCACGTTCAGCAGGTGCACGGCGGCATCGGCTTCGCGCTCGAGGGCGGTATCCATCGGTACTACCGGCGCGCGAAGACGGTGCAGGTGTGGACGGATGCGCTGCTCGAGGCTCTCTCCTAGCCGCTCGGGACAGCTGGGGAGCGATCGTCACACATCCGACCGAAAGGACATCTGGCGCGCCGTCGAGCCGCGCCCTACGCGTGGAGGGATGCGTGCTGCTCTTCTCCTTGCCGACCCTGACACCGATCGACCGGGCTATCTCGAGCGCAATCTGCGCTCCGACGGCTTCGACGTTCTCGAGGCGGGCTGGAGCGGCCAGGCTCTCGACCTCGCCGAGCGGAAGCGCCCGGACATCGTGCTCGCCGGCGAGGCCGAGCTGTGCGCCCGACTGCGTGAGGGTGAGCCGGGCCGGCGGTGGGACAGGAACGTTCCCGTCATCGTTCTGACGGCCTCGGGGGCCGACCCACTGGAGCGCATCCGCGCGTTCGAGCGAGGCGCCGACGATGTTGCGGAGCGCGAGCTGTACGCCGAGCTGGTCGCGCGGATTCACGCGGTGCTCCGGCGAGCCGTGGCGGGGCAGGCGGACGTTCTCGAGGTCGGCGAGCTCGTCGTCGACAGGCGCGCGCGGCAGGTGCGCGTACGCGGAGTTCCCGTCTCCCTCGCGGCACGCGAGTTCGACCTCGCGGTCGGGCTCGCCCGCGATCCGCATCGCGTGTTCTCGAAGGAGGAGTTGCTCCGTGACGTCTGGGGCTACGGGGGCCGACTCGTGACGCGCACGGTCGACTCGCATGCGTCACGGTTGCGCCGGAAGCTCTGCGCCGCAGGCGCCGAGCTGCCGTATGTAGTCAACGTCTGGGGAAGGGGGTACAGGCTGCTCGAGTAGACCTGACTAGCGGCGGGTGCCCTTCACGACGATGTACCGTCGCTCGACGCTGATTCCGTCCTCGGAGCGATAGCTCTCGAAGTACGACGTCATCGCCGCGTCGAGCTCGGCCCGACGCTGCTCGTCGAGGGACTTCCAAAGCGTGAGAGACGGGCCATAGCTGTCGCGGAACAGCTCCCACATCTCACCGCCGTCGTCACCTTCGTGGCGCGTATCGAGCTCCTCGACGGAGAGGTCGAATGCACCCCCGAGCATCGTCTCGACATATGACTCGTCACCCCATTGAAAGGGCGACCCAGCACCGGGAGGCGGCGCGTGGCATGAAAGGCGTCATCGCGGCGAACATTGCTCCGACGCCACTCTCCTTGCGCCAGGCTGTCAGCCCGACACGTCCCCCGGGACGACACACACGGGCGAGCTCCGCTGCGACCTGCGCGTGGTCTGGCGCGAAGATGACGCCGACGGAGGACGAGACCACGTCGAAGGATGCGTCGGGATAGTGGAGGTCCTGGCAGTCGGCGACCTCGAGCGTCAGATCGAGGCCGTGCTCGGCAGCGCGTCGTTGTGCAGCCTCGACGAGAACCGGTGAGAGATCGGAGCCGGTCACCCTCGCGCCCGCCCGGGCAGCGTGGAACGCGACGTCACCCGCACCACACGCGAGATCGAGCCAGTGCTCGCCCGCGCCGGGTGCGAGGCTCTCGACGAGCGCGACATGCATGTCGCTGATGATGTCCGCGATGTTCTCGAACGGAGCCGAGCCCCACATCACGGAGTGACGACGGGTGAGCTCTTCGAATGCCATGTCTCCTGCCTTCCGGTAGGTGGTGACGGACATCACAGTATCGCCCGTCGGCTTGGTGTATGGCAACGATTCCTCCGCCGCTAGCGTGTTCGCGATGAATCCCGGACGTGTCAGGCTGCTCACCCTGTTTGCGACCGCGCTCGGCTCGGCGCTCGCGTTCCTCGACACGACCGTCGTGATCGTGGCGCTGCCGGCGATGGACGACGACATGGGCCTCGGACTCGCCGGCCAGCAGTGGGTGTATCTCGCCTACGCGCTCTCGCTCTCGGCGTTCTACCTCGTCGGCGGGGCGATCGGGGACCGCGTTGGGCTTCGCCGGACGTTCGTCGTCAGCGTCGTTCTGTTCGCCCTGGCATCGCTGCTCACCGCCCTGGCGCCGAACGAGGGCACGTTGATCGCGGGTCGCGCACTCCAGGGTGTCGGTGGGGCGGTGCTCACGACCACGAGCCTCGCGCTGCTCCGGGTCACGTGGGCGGGGCAGGCCGGAAGGGCGATCGGTCTGTGGACGTCGTTGACGAGCCTCGCCACGGTCGGCGGGCCGCCTCTCGGTGGCGTCATCGTGCAGACCGTCTCGTGGCGTTGGGTGTTCCTGATCAACGTGCCGCTCGCGGCGGTCACGGTTGTGCTCGCGGTGGCCGGACGCGGAGAGGACGAGCGCTCGACCGGGCGCGCGACACTCGATCTCGTCGGGTCTGCGCTCGTCGCCGTCGCGCTCGTCGGCATCAGCTATTCCATCGTCGAGGTGCAGGAGCGGGGGGCCGCGGCCGTCGCGCCTTTCTTCATCGTCGGGATCGGGGCGCTGGGCGGCCTTGTCGCGTGGACGAGGCGAGCGCGCGATCCGGTGATCCCACCGGCGCTGCTCCGCCAACCGGGCCTCGCCGCCGCGAATCTCGTCACGCTCGTGATGTACGCCGCGCTCCTCGCCCATCTGCTCTTCCTGCCGGTCTTCCTCCAGTTCCTGGGCTTCTCGCCGACGGTCGCCGGGCTCGTGTTCTCGCCGCCGAGCATCGGGCTGATCCTCCTCGCCCCACGATTCGGCCGCTACGCAGATCGGAACGGGCCGAGAGTTCCGATCGCCGCGGGCGCGGCGACGATGGGCGTGGCGATGCTGCTCCTCCTGCCGGTCTCGAGCCGCTCGGACGCACGGAGCTGGGTCGTTGCCAGCATCCTCCTCTTTGCGATCGGGCTGCCGGCGGTCGTGGCGCCGATCACCGCCGCCGCTCTCTCGCCTGCTCCGGAGAACCTCGCGGGAGTCGCGGCGGGTCTGAACCAGACCATCGCCCGCGTCGGCGGCATCCTCTCCGTCGCGATCATCGGCGCTTTCGCCGGCTGGTTGTTCGTCCGGCACGGCGGCACCGGCGACACGCCGTTCGATCCCTCGGCGGTCGGCACCGCGCGCGCGGCCGGCGTCGAGACGTTTCGTGGCGTCGTCCTCTGTATGGCAGGTCTCGCGTTTCTCGCCTCAGCGCTCGCGGCGACGATCCTTCGGGGACACCGTCAGAGCAGGACACCCTCCAACGTCAGCAGCGCGACCTTGCGGTCGAGCCCGCCCGCGTAGCCCACCAGACTGCCGTTGGCGCCGATCACGCGGTGGCAAGGAAGGACGATGGGGATCCGGTTGCGATTCATCGTCATCCCGACAGCGCGTGCAGCCTTCGGGTTCCCGGCCCGCGTCGCGAGCTCGGCGTACGTTGCAGTCTGGCCAAACGGTATCCGGGCGAGCTCTCGCAGCACCCGCTCGGTGAACGGGGTCACGTCGGGGAGGTCGACCGCGAGGTCGAAGGCGTGGCGCTTCCCCTCGAAGTACTCGTCGAGCTCGCGCCGCGCGTCGTCGACCTGCCGTGGCGCGCGAAGCACGGTACGACCGGCGACCCGCGAGAGCCACTCGAGGTGCTCCTCGATGTCCGCGTCGTACGAGATCCGCAGCAGGCCATTCTTGCCGGCGGCAACGAGCAGAGGGCCAACCGGGCTGTCGAACACGTCGTACCCCGCGTCGAGGAGGCCGCTGCGGACGGCTGCCTCGCGGAAGTGACGGTCGAGATCGGCCGGGACGGTCACGGGCGCACCTCCTTTCTGAGACGACGGACTCCGGAGGAGGCCGCCTGGCGTGCTGCCTCGGGGCTCGAGTCGAGCGCCGCCGCAATCTGGTCGTAGGTCAGGTCGTAGCCGTAGCGGAGCACGACGGCAGCCCGCTCCTTGGCGGGTAGGCCATCGGTGAGCTCGCCGAGATCCTCGTAGGCGGGACGGGCGTCCTCGTGCGGGATCTCGGGGACGTCGCCTGTCGGTCGCGTTCGGCGATGCACGTCGATCGCGACACGCGAGGCGATCGTCAGCACCCAGGCACGAAGGTGCTCTCCGTGCTCCAGGCGGTCGTATGCGCGCAGCGCCCGGAGGAACGTCTCCTGAAACGCGTCGTCTGCTCGTTCGCGACCGACCTTCCGGCGGAGCAGCCCGAGGACCTCCGAGTTGTGCTCGGCGTAGAACGTCTCGAACGGCGGGATCGTCACCGTGCTCATCATTCACTGAAACGCGCCACCCTGACGTCGTGTGAGATCGATCTGGGAGACTGGGAGCATGCGCCTCGCCGTTGTCGGGCATGTGGAGTGGATCCGGTTCGCCCGCGTCGAGGGTGTTCCGACGACCGGTGCGATCGCTCACTCGACGGAATCATGGGAACAGGCAGGCGGCGGGGGTGGGGTGGCTGCGATCCAGCTGGCGCTGCTCGCGGACGAGGCGCATCTCTTTACGGCCCTCGGGGACGACGAGCTCGGGCGTCGTTCACGCGCGGAGCTCGAGGGGCGTGGCGTCCACGTGCACGCGGGCGTTCATCCCGGACCCCAGCGGTGGGCCTTCACGCACATCGACGACGTCGGTGAGCGCACGATCACCACGGTCGGACCGAAGATGCGACCTCGCGGTCACGACGAGAGCCTTCCCTGGCGCGAGCTGGCCGAGATGGACGCGGTCCTGTTCATTGCCGGCGATGTCGACGCGCTCGTCGCCGCGCGTCAGAGCACCGGTGCTGACGGCCACCGCGCGCGAGGGCGAGAACCTCCGCCGTGGAGCCGTCGAGATCGACGCTCTGATCGGGAGCGGGGAGGACGAGGCCGAGCGGTACCACGCGGGTGATCTCGACCCGGAGCCGAAGCTCGTCGTCACGACCTCGGGCGGCCTCGGGGGCTGGATGCAGCCGGGCGGGCCGTTCGTGGCAGCACCTGTTCCCGGGCAGCGGGTCGATGCATACGGCTGCGGAGATTCCTTCATGGCCGGGCTCACGTACGCACTCGGCGCGAAGCTCGAACCGCATGACGCGGTCGCATTCGCCGCCAGGTGCGGGGCGGCGGCGCTAACGGCCCGCGGAGTCGCGCCGCAACCGATTTCACTCCGAGAGCGGTGACATGTCAGTATTGCTCCATGGGCATTCCCGCGGTCGAGTCGGTCGATGTCGAGACGCTTGGTGCCGCCACGGGCGCCTGGGCGACTGGCGTCGTCGTTGTCACGGCTCGCCACGAGGACGGGCGTGATGCCGGTCTCGTGATGGTCAGCCTTGCCCCGGTCTCGCAGGAGCCGCCGCTCGTCCTGTGGAGCGTCGATCGCGGGTCGGGAAGTCTCGACGTCTGGCTCGAGGCACCGGGGTTTGCCTTGCACCTTCTCGCGGCCGATCAGGAGGCGCTCGCGTGGCAGTTCGCGCGCAAGGGCGCAGAGAAGTTCGAAGGGCTCGCGGTCTCACGCGGGCTCACGGGTGCCCCGCTGCTTGCGGGCGCCACGGCCACGATCGAGTGCGCGATGCACGCCCAGCACGATGGCGGTGACCACGTGATCCTCGTCGGCCGCGTCGTTGCCGCGACGGTGACCACCCGCCCACCGCTCTTCATGCACGGTGGCCGCATGCGCGGCCTTCCCCCGCACCCCGAACCAGAAGGAGACGCCTCGTGACGAAGTCCCTGCTCGACGGACGTGACCTCAAGCTCGGCCTGTTCTCGGCCAACTGCTCGTCAGGCATGGCCGTGACGAAGATCGAGGATCGCTGGAAGGCGACCTGGGACGACAACCTCGCTCTCGGCAAGCTCGCCGACGAGGTCGGGATCGACTTCATGCTCCCGATCGCTCGGTGGATCGGCTACGGCGGCGAGACGAACTTCCACGAGGGCGTGCTCGACCCCGTCGCGCTGGCTGCGGCGCTCCTCGCCGAAACCGAGCGGATCTTCGTCTTTGCGACGATCCACACCGCCTTCAACCATCCGCTCGTTGCCGCCAAGGCAATGGCGACGGTCGATCAGATCGGCAGGGGCCGAGGAGGACTGAACATCGTCGCCGGCTGGAACAAGCCCGAGTACGACGCGATGGGCGTCGATCTACCGCAGGACCACGACGATCGCTATGCCTACGCGCAGGAGTGGTGGGAGATCGTGAAGCGGCTGTGGACGGAGCCGGGGCGCTACGACCACGATGGCCGGTTCTGGCAGCTCGAGGGCATCGAGTCGATGCCGAAGCCGTACGACGGCCTTTTGCCGATCCTGAACGCGGGATCGTCGACCCAGGGGCGCGACTTCGCGGCCCGGAACTCGAACGTCGTGTTCACGGTCGTCGGTGGCCCGGACGACGGGGCGGAGGTCGTCGCGACGGTCAAGGCGAACGCCCGCGACAACTACGGCCGTGAGGTCGGCGTGTTCACGCCGTCGTACTGCGTCTGCCGCGAGACGAAGGCCGAGGCGGAGGAGTTCCACCGCTGGTACGCCGAGGAGAACGCCGACTGGAACGCGGTCGACAACCTGATGCGGTTGCAGGGCCTCTACGCGATGTCGTTCAGCCCCGAGATGCTCGAGATGTTCCGCGGGCGCTTCGCCGGCGGGCACGGTGTCTGCCCACTAATCGGCTCGCCGGACGATGTCGCGGCCGAGATCAAGCGCTTCTGGGACGCAGGCTTCGGTGGCATGACGCTCAGCTTCGTCGACTACACGGGCGAGCTCGAGTACTTCGCCCAGGAGGTGCTGCCCCGGCTCGAGAAGCTGGGGGTGCGGGCGCCGCGCTAGTGCCTCGACCTCCGCGTCGCCTAGGAGCGGACGGGCTTCGACATCCCGAGCACGGTGCCCTGCCGGTCGAGCGCCGCGGCGGCGACGAAGCGGGGGTTCGAGCGAAGCGTGATCGACGTCTCGAAGCCGCGTCGCGTGACTGTTCGTAGCGGCCGGAGGTCGGCCGCGCTCGAGCCGGCACGTACCTGCCAGCGCGCGACCTCGGTGGCGCCGTTCCAGCTCGCGTACACCCGTGTCGATCCGTCGGCGAGCTTCCGGGTGGAGATGGCCGGACGCGTTGTCGGGCGGCCCACCCATTCCTCGCGCCGCGCTCGATAGGTGACGGAGGTCCCGACGAAACGTGCATCGAACCGGAGGGATCCGTCCGGCCCGATCTCGCTGAACCCGGGATAGGTACCCCAGCCGACGAAGAGGCCGCCGTCGGCGACCTGCTGGGCGTTCCCCATCGCCCAGGCGGTGCGGAGCTCGGTCGCCTGATAGTCCCGAGCGAGCGTTGCGGTCTTCGATCGCGTATCGAGTCGCAGCCGCAACACCCTCGTCGGGATCCCGCGATCCGTCGCTCGACCTGCGGCGTTGTCGAAGATGGTGATCGTGCCGTCGGAGCGCCGTCGTGCGTCGTGCTGGAAGGCAAACGCGGAGCCCGGCCCGAGCGTGAAGTCGCTTCGCGTCCCCCCGAGCCGCCAGATCACCGCACCCGTGCGGCGATGGATCTTGTAGACGGCCGAGGTGTTGCGCGCCGAGATGATCAGATGGCCGTCCGTATCGACGCCGATCGAGTTGAGATGGAAGTAGTCGACGTTGCCGGCAGGCTGGACGGAGACGTCGAAGGATTCGTCGAGCCCCACGTGGTCGAAGCTGTGCCACTCGAAGAGCACGCGACGGGACGCGATCTCGATCTCCTGCACGATCCCCTCGACCAGTCGACCGTTGACGGCGCCACCGATCGAGGTGAGGTCGGCGCGGATCTCGTTGTAGATCGTGATCAGCGCCGTGTTGCGCGACGTGATCACGATCTCGTGGAGGTCGGCCTTGTAGCCGTTGCGAGCCCCGATCCGGGTGATCTCGTTGTACGACGCGTCAGCGATCACGAACGTGCCGCCGTAGCCGCCGAAGACGGTGCCCTCCCACCATGTCAGCACCGGAGCGCCGCGAAAGCGCTGGACCCGGAGGTCGATCGCGGTCACCTTCGTACGCGGCTCGAACCAGAGCGGCTGGCCGAGTCGATCGAGGATCAGCGGGCCGCTCGCCTCCGTGGAGGGAGGCATCGAGGGAAAGCTGAACGGGGCGAGGAGAATATTGCCCCGAGCCTGCCCGGGGCCTGAGGTGAGGATCTCGACCGGGGGCGGGACCAGGTCCGGCCGGGAGACGAAGTGGTAGGCGGCGGGATCGGCGTCTCCCACGCGCAAACGCTGCTCTGACGACGCGGATCCGAGGGCGCGAGGCGCGAGTGCCCCGGCCGCGGCGAACGCGGACGCGCCGAGGAAGCCCCGTCGTGAGAGATGACCCGTGACCCCCGGTGACACGTCGATAGTCAACACGATCGATCGGTCGCTGTCACCTCGGTCGTGATGCTCTCGCAAGGAGCGCGACGAGGTGTGCCTCGGCCTCCTCCGGCGAGAATCCCCACGGCCCGGGCTTGCCGGGATACGAGACCCGTGAGCCAGCGTCCACCAGCACGAACCGCTCGGGCCACGCAGCGAAGGCGCAACCCGCAGCGTTCTCCATCCCATCGAGGTAGAGCGGCATCGTCAGTCCGAGGCGCGCTGTCGTTTCGCGTGCCTGAACGCGACGTTCCTCGAGCGTGACCTGCTGATCGAGGATCACCCCTTCCTCGAGATTCGGCGCCAGCTGCCACTCGTTCGCCGCATGCGCTTCCGCGATATAGACGAACGAGAAGTCGGCGCGGTCGCGGAAGCGCCGGAAGAGGCTCTCGACGTCGCCCGACCGGCGACGAAACGGCGGTCACGTGTAGCTGCCGAAGACGAGGAGGAGCGGCCGGTCCCCGACGAGCGTCGCAAGCTCGACCGGCTGGAGATCGTCGGCGGCCGCCACGGCTACAGGCGGGAGGAGGTCTCCGGCCCGGAGCGCGAGTGCCTCCGGCGTGCGGTACCGGAGGAGGCTCGCGACGACCGCGTCCCGTTCGCGGCCGGGGGCGAGGCTCTCGACGTACGCCCGATCCTCGTCGTCGACGATGGCGGCCGTGGTCTCGTCTCGCGCGTCGCCGGTCATCGCGCCCAGGATACGGATCCGAGCCGGTGGCGCCACGGGGTTGCAATGTGGGTGAAAGTGGTTTAGAGTGGGGAAACGTGGGAGCAACCGTGGAGCAGCGTGCATGTTTATCGGCCAGTACGACCATTCCATCGACGACAAGAGCCGGCTCACGTTGCCGGCTCGATTCCGGGACGCCCTGGCCGACGGCGTCGTCCTCTCGAAAGGCCTCGATCGCAGCGTCGACGTCTACCCCGCGGACGCGTGGCGTTCCACGATCGCCGAGCGGATCGGCAGGCTGGACCCGCTCAGCTCCGAGGCTCGTACCCTCCAGCGTCTCTTCTTCGGTGGAGCCGCCGAGGACACGCCGGACAAGCAGGGGCGCATCTTGCTGCCCGCCCACCTCATCCGCTACGGAAATCTCACCAAGGATGTCACGGTGATCGGGACGCACGATCACCTCGAGATCTGGGACCGCTCCGTCTGGGCGGAGCGCCTGGAAGGGATCGAAGGGAGTGCCGACCATGCTGCCGAACGTCTTGCCGCACAGCGCGTCTGATCACACGCCCGTCCTCGCGGACGAGGTGCGCGACCTCCTGGCCGTCCAGCCGGGCGAGACCGTCGTCGATGCCACCTTCGGTGCAGGCGGTCATGCGCGTCTGCTCGCCCAGGATCTTGCCGGCAACGGCAAGCTCGTCGCCATCGATCGCGACCCGGGCGCGAAGGCGCACTTCGACCGCTTCAAGGCCGGCGCCGGCGTCGACGTGCGCTTCCTGCGGGGCGACTTTGCGCTCGTCCTCACGCAGCTCTCCATGAACGACATCAAGGCCGACGCGATCCTCCTCGACATCGGAGTCTCCTCGATGCAGATCGACCGCCCCGAGCGAGGATTCTCGTACGCCACCGACGCGCCGCTCGACATGCGCATGGATCCCACGGGCGAGGTGACGGCCGCGACGATCGTCAACACCTGGGACGAGAAGGAGCTCGCCACGATCTTCCGGCGATACGGCGAGGAGCGGTACGCGGGGCCGATCGCACGCGCGATCGCGCGGCGTCGAGCCGAACGGCCGTTCTTCCGCACCCTCGACCTCGTCGACGTGATCAAGATGGCGATCCCGACTCCGGCCCGGTTCGGTGAAGGGCATCCGGCCAAACGGGTGTTCCAGGCACTCCGGATCGCCGTCAACGACGAGCTCGGTCAGCTCGAGACGGCGCTGCCGGCGGCGGTCGCGATGCTTCGTCCCGGCGGACGGCTGGCCGTGATCAGCTTCCATTCGCTCGAGGATCGGATCGTGAAGCAGTTCATGGTCGCCGGAGCCAGAGGATGCACGTGCCCGCCCGACTTCCCGATCTGCGTGTGCGGCAAGGAGCCGGAGCTCCGGTTGCTCACGAAACGGCCGGTGCGCCCTTCCGCCGAGGAGCTCGACCGCAACCCGCGCGCAGCCTCGTCTCGCCTGCGAGTGGCGGTAAAGGCCTGATGTCGACGATCGCCCAGACGGGTGCGCCGAGGAAGGCGACGCCCGCGAAAGCCGAGACGATCCGTTCGCGCGCCCCGTTCGCCGGAGGCGTTGCCTGGATTCTCCTGATTGGCGTCATGCTCGCCGGGATCGTGGCCGTGAACGTCCTCGTGCTCCAGATGAACATGGACTTCGACAGCCTGAGCAGGGAGCGTGCGCAACTTCGGGCCGACAACGCGCTCCTCCGCTCGCGCCTGTCGAGCGCGTCGTCGCAGCTCCGGATCGAGGATGCGGCGAAGGCGCGCCTCGGGCTCCAGGAGGCAGACGCGCTGACGACCACCTACGTCCGGCTCGGGGCAAAATGAGAGAGCGGCGTGCGAATCACCGTATTCGCCTGCTTCTCCTCTCGTTCGGACTCCTCTTCGCCGTCGCCGTCGCCCGGGCGACGTACGTGCAGGCGGCGCAACACGACCGGTTCGCAGCGATGGCGACAACGCAGCACCGGGAGACGATCGAGATACCGGCGGGCCGCGGCACGATCTACGACCGTACGGGAGAGCCCCTCGGGATCGGCGAGCAGGCGACGACGGTCTACGCGAACCCACGGAACATCGCCGACGCCCAGCGCGCGGCCGTCGTGATCGGGAAGACGCTCGGGCTCGATGCGAACGAGCTCTACCCGATCCTGAAGGATCGCTCCAAGGGGTTTGTCTACATCGCCCGCAAGACCGACCCGGTCAAGGCCGACGCGCTCATGAAGCGTGACCTGCCGGGAATCGGGTTCTACGCCGAGGAGCTGCGGACGTATCCCCAGCGGAAAGTCGCAGCGAACGTGCTCGGCTTCGCCGGGACCGACAACCACGGCCTCGACGGCCTCGAAAGCTCGCTCGACAAGACCCTCGCAGGCACGTCCGGGTTCGAGACGATCACCAAGGACCCGTTCGGTCGCGCCATCGACGTCGTGAAGTCGAAGCCGGAGCGCCCGGGGCGGAACGTGACGTTGACGATCGACCACCAGATCGAGGCGAAAGCAGAGCAGATCCTCGCGAGCAAGGTGCAGGAGTTCGGGGCGCGCGGGGCGTCGGCGGTCGTGATGGATCCGCGGACTGGCGCCATCCTCGCGATGGCGAACTACCCCACCTTCAACGCGAACGACTTCTCGAAGGCGTCTCCCGACGCGAGGAGGAACCGCGCCGTCACGGACACATACGAGCCCGGATCGACCTTCAAGATCGTGACGATCGCAGGGGCACTCGAGGACAACGTCGTCGCGCCGACGACACGGTTCACGCTCGCGCCGACGATCCAGGTCGCCGACCGTGTCATCCGGGAAGCGCACTCGCGCGGCACCGAGGTGTTGAGCGTCAGGGAGATCCTCTCGCAGTCGTCCAACGTCGGCACGATCACGATCGCAGAGAAGCTCGGGGCGGGGGCCCTCGCCTCGTGGATCGATCGCTTCGGCTTCGGCCGGCCGACGGGGCTCGACTACCCGGGTGAGAGCTCGGGCCTCGTGCTCCCCGTCGACCAGTGGTCGGGATCCACGATCGGGAACGTGCCGATCGGCCAGGGAATCGCCGTCACGCCGCTACAGATGGTCTCCGCGTACGCGACGATCGGCAACGGCGGTGTCCGCCACGCTCCACGGCTTATCGAGAAGGTCGGGACCAAGCGGGTGAGGAGCAACAAGGGGACGCGCGTCGTCTCGACGCACACGGCCGACCGGATGATGGCGATGTTCCGCGACGTCGTCCTCGAGGGAACCGGGACGGAGGCGGCGATTCCCGGCTACACCGTGGCGGGCAAGACGGGCACGGCTCAGAAGGCCGAGAACGGCCGCTACGTGCGCAAGTACGTCGCCTCGTTCGTCGGCCTCGTGCCCGCGAAGAGCCCTCGCTTTGCGATTCTGGTGATGGTCGACGAGCCACAGGGCAACATCTACGGCGGCTCCGTCGCCGCGCCGGCCTTCCGTGACCTGGCGCGCTTCTGCCTGCAGTACATGGAAGTCCCTCCCGACGCACCCGAAACGCAGACCTCGGGAGACGCGGCGAGCCAGTAGCCGCTAGGCGACGGGTGGTGGGGAGGCAACGCTCCGACCCTCCGTAGAATGCTGATCCGTGGATCTCGACGACCTGACGCGGGTGCTCGCGGCGAGCGAGATCGGTGCCCACGGTGATGTCCACATCACGGATCTTGCCTACGGCACGGACGCGGTCACGCCCGGTACTGCATTCTTCTGCGTGCCGGGATCTCGGGTCGACGGGCACGCGTTCGCCGCGCAGGCCGTGGCAGCGGGGGCAGTCGCGCTCGTCGTCGAGGAACCGTTGGAGCTCGATGTTCCCCAGCTCCTGGTCGACGACGCGCGCGTCTCGATGGCCGTCGCCGCGGATGCGTTCTTCGGTGAGCCGACCCGCTCGCTCGAGGTCGCTGGTGTAACCGGTACGAACGGGAAGACCACGGCCACGTTTCTGCTTCGGTCCGTGCTCGAGGCGGCCGGACGGCCCGCCGGGCTCGTCGGGACGGTCGAGTGGATCGTCGGCGGCAGGCCCCATCCGGCTCTGCACACGACGCCCGAGGCGATCGACCTGCAGCGGCTGTTTCGCGAGATGCTCGACGCCGGCGACCGGAGCGTCGCGGTCGAGGCCTCGTCGCACGGCTCGGTCCTCCGCCGACTCGATCGCGTGCGGTTCGACGTGCTCGTCTTCACGAACCTCTCGCAGGACCACCTCGACCTGCACGGGACGATGGAGGACTACTACCAGGCGAAGCGGCGGCTGTTCGTCGGCGCCCAGCCGCCACCGGCCGCGGTGAACGTCGGGGACGAGCACGGACGGAGGCTCGCGCTCGAGCTCGTCGATGCGGCGCGGGCTCCGGTCATCACGTTCGGATTGACCGAGGCGGCGGAGGTGCGTGCCGACGAGCTCGTCGTCGGGCCGCACGGGAGCACGTTTCGCGCTGCCGGAATCGAGATCGAAACGCCGCTCCGTGGGCGCTTCAACGTCGAGAACGTTCTCGGCGTCGTGGCTGCAGCCCTGTTGCTCGATATCGACGACGACGAGATAGCCGCTGGCATCAGGAACGTCAGCGGCATACCAGGGCGTTTCGAGGCCATCGACGAGGGGCAGCCGTTCGCCGTCATCGTGGACTACGCCCATACACCAGACTCGCTCGACATCGTGCTCCAGGCCGCTCGCGAGCTCGGCGACGGGAGGGTGATCTGCGTCTTCGGCGCGGGCGGCGACCGCGATCGTGGCAAGCGCCCGATCATGGGAGCCGTCGCCTCGCAGCGAGCCGACCACGTGATCGTGACGTCCGACAACCCGCGGGGCGAGGACCCGCTCGCGATCATCCAGGACATCCTCCAGGGCACCGGGATCGACGTCGAGATCGATCCGGATCGGCGAAGTGCGATCCGACGTGCCGTCTCGCTCGCGGCCGATGGTGACGTCGTCGTCATCGCCGGGAAGGGGCACGAGCAGGGGCAGGAGACAGCCGGTGTGATCGAGCCCTTCGACGATCGCGTCATCGCCCGCGAGGCGCTCCGGGCTTCCGGGTTCTCCGCGTGATTCCGGTCACGTGGGAAGAGATCGAGGACCTCGCACTCGGCGACCTCCGGCCCACCTCCGCCGGTGTCGCCGTCGTCACCGGGATCAAGGCGGACTCCCGCACCACCGGTCCCGGCGACCTGTTCGTCGCCCTCAATTCGGGTGTGCGGCACGTCGAGGGTGCGGCGGCCCGCGGCGCGGCCACACTCGTTCCGGACGATCAGGATGCAGCGCTCGCAGCGCTCGCAGCGCTCGTGCGCTCGAAGAGCGCCGCACGCGTCGTCGCCGTCGTCGGGTCGGCGGGAAAGACGTCGACCAAGGATATCCTCGGCGCGCTCTGCAACGCCCAGGTGCCGACGGTCTGGGCAGAGGCCAGCCAAAACAACGAGATCGGTCTCCCGTTGACCGTCTGCAGGCTCGAGCCCAATACGGAGATTCTCGTCACCGAGATGGGGATGCGCGGGCTCGGTCAGATAGCCGCACTCTGTGAGGTGGCGCGCCCGCAGGTCGCCGTCGTCACCTCGATCGGCCCCGAGCATCTGGAGCTCGTCGGCACCGTGGCGGGAGCCGCTCAGGCGAACGCAGAGGCGATCGCGGCGCTGCCAGCAGGAGGGATTGCGGTCGTGCCCGCGGAGGCGCCCGAGCTCGAGGCACATCTCGGCCGAACCGACATCGATGTCCGCCGCGTCGACCCGGCGCACGTCGATGCGGTGGACGATGCGTGGCGCTTCCGGGTCGGCGAGCGCGAGATCATCTTGCGGCTACCGTTCACCTCCCGTCACATGGTCGAGAACACGCTCGCGGCGCTCGTTGCCTATGACGCGCTCGGCCTGCCGGTCGAGCGGGCGCAGGAAGGTGCGAATGCGATTCGGCTGTCACGCTGGCGCGGGGAGGAGGTCCCGCTCACGGGTGGAGGCTTGGTCATCAACGATGCCTACAATGCCAACCCGACCTCGATGCGCGCGGCGCTGATCAATCTCGTCGAGCGTGCCGGGTCGCGTCGACGGGTCGCGATTCTCGGGGAGATGGCCGAGCTCGGAATCGAGTCGGAGCGCTACCACTCCGAAATCGGTGAGCTCGTCGACGAGCTCGGGATCGAGCTCGTCATCGCCGTGGGTGACGAGGCGGTGCCGTATCTCGGAGCAGCTCACCGTGATGGGCGCCGTGCGGTGCCGGACACGCCGGCGCTCGAGGGAGCCGTCTCGCTGCTCGAGCCTGGCGACGCGATCCTCGTCAAGGCATCGCGTTCGGTCGGTCTCGAAGGCATCCCGGCATCGATCGAGAAACGGGCAAGGGCATGGTCCGCGTCCTGATCGCCGGCCTGGTCGCGATGGTGATCGCCATCGTGATCGGCCCAACATTCATCGAGTGGCTGCGCCGTTCCGGGGTCGGCCAGCAGATTCGTGAGGAGGGGCCAGCGCGCCACATCGTCAAGCAGGGCACCCCGACCATGGGAGGTCTCCTGATCCTCGCCACGGCGCTCGTCCCGTTCGTCCTGCTGTCGATCCACACCTGGCCCGGAATGACGCTCTTCGCGATGACGCTCGGCTGTGCGGCGATCGGGTTCGCGGACGACTATCTCAAGGTGCGCAAGCGACGCTCACTCGGTCTCAACGGCCGCTGGAAGATGCTCGGGCTCGTGCTGATCACGATCGGCGTCGGCTGGGTCGTGACCAAGGTCGGCTACCTGGATACGGAGATCTACTTCCCGGTGATCGACGTCAACATCGACCTCGGCTGGTTCTACTTCCCATTCCTCTTCGTCGTCATCGCGGGCACGGCGAACGGCGTGAACCTGACCGACGGTATCGACGGGCTCGCCGCCGGCACCTGCGCGATCTCGCTACTCACCTTTGTCGCGATCGCCGCGATCTCGTGGATTCGCTCGGGTGACGTCGGCCTGCGCAGCGACAACTACCTCGACGTCGCGATCTTCTCGGCCGCCCTGATCGGCGGCGTGATCGGCTTCCTCTGGTTCAACGCCTTCCCGGCCGAGGTGTTCATGGGTGACACCGGATCGATGGCCCTCGGCGGCGCGATCGCCGGGCTCGCGGTGATGACCCAGACCGAGGTGCTCCTCGTCTTCATCGGTGGGATCTACCTGATCGAGGCGCTCTCGGTGATGATCCAGGTCACGAGCTTCAAGCGCACCGGCAAGCGCGTCTTCCTGATGGCGCCGATCCACCACCACTTCGAGATGAAGGCCTGGTCGGAGACGAAGATCATGGTGCGGTTCTGGATCGTCGGCGCGATCCTCTGCACGATCGGGTTCGTCCTCTACTACCGCTACTACCTCCGCTTCAAGCTCTAGTGCGGGCCGTTACGCCGGGGCGTGGGGCGCTCCTGCCTTTCGGCGTCGCCATGGCCGTGATGGTCGTGTGGGGTGCGACGCCCATCGTCACGCGGTATGCGCTCGAGGATCTCGACCCACTCGTCGTTGCCTGCCTGCGGACCGTGATAGCCGGGCTCGTCGCCGTTCCGCTGCTCCATCGCGGACGCCATGCGATGCCGCCGAGTGAGCGATCGCGGAAGCTGCTCGTCATCTCGGCACTCGCCGGATTCGTCATCTTCCCCGTCGTCTACACGATCGGGCAGCAGAGAACCTCGGCGCTGCACGGAGTCATGATCCTCGCAGTGCTGCCGGTGTTCACGGGTGCGTACGCGTCGCTCGTGGCGCGCCGGATGCCGCGGCGCGCGTGGCTCGTCGGGTGTGCGGTCGCACTCGTCGGTGAGGTCGCGCTGATCGGCGGCCGCGGTGCGGCAAGCACCGAGGCAACCCTCGGCGGTGACCTGCTCGTGGTCGCAGCCGCTCTCGTCGTGACGGCCGGGTACGTCGCCGGCGCGATGCTCCCACCCCGTGGCGTCTCGGCCGTCTCGGCGACCCTCTGGGGCGTCGTTGTCGGCACCCTCTTGCTCGGCCCGCTCGTCGTCGGCCTCTTCCTTTTCGACGGCATCCCGGATGCCGGTGCCCGGTCGTGGGCCGCGGTGCTCTTTCTCGCTCTCGTGACGTCGATCCTGGGCTACTTCGGCTGGTACTGGGCACTCGACCGCGGCGGTATCCAGAGGATCGCGACCTTTCAGTTTCTCCAGCCGGTGTCCGGCTTCATCCTCGCCGCGGTCGTGCTCGGCGAGCACGTGACCGTGCCGATCGCCGTCGGCGGGGCGCTGATCGTCGGCGGCGTCGTGATCGCGCAGCGGGCCTAGCGATCGTCCCCTAGGCTTCCCCGATGCCAGGAAACGTCACCCGCGCCCTCGTCGTCGGCCTCGCCCGGTCGGGTCGTGCTGCCGTCGCGGTACTTCGCGATAGCCGTGTCGACGTCATCGCCTTCGACGCTTCCGAACGCATCGACCGGTCCGATCTCGCCGTCGACGTGAGGCTCGGCGAATGGGACGACGCCGCCCTCGACGGTGTCGACCTCGTCGTCAAGAGCCCCGGCGTGCCGTCGGACGCGCCGCCGATCGCCGCCGCCCGCAGCCGTGGTATCCAGGTGATCTCCGAGATCGAGCTCGGGGCGCGGCTGCTCCCGAACCCGATCCTCGGTGTCACCGGCACGAACGGCAAGACGACGACGACGGCCCTGCTCGGCGCCATGTTCGAGGCTGCCGGGATCCCCGCTGAAGTGGCAGGCAACATCGGTCGCCCGCTGACGAGCCTCGTCGGCACCATCGGCCCCGATGTCTGGATCGTCTGCGAGCTGTCGTCGTTCCAGCTCGAGGACATCGAGACGCTGCAGCCGCGGATCGCGATGCTCCTCAACCTGGAGCCGGACCACCTCGACCGGCACGGCAGCTTCGATGCGTACCGGGACGCGAAGCTGCGGATCTTCGAAAACCAGGATGCCAACGACGTCGCGATCGTGCCGCTCGGGCTCGGGCCGGTGCCGGGCGCCGCTGGTCGGGTCGAGTTCGACGACGACGATCCCCTGCCGGCGGAGCCGCGAATTCCGGGAGTACACAACCGCGAGAACGCGGCGGCCGCGACCGCCGCCGCGCGGGCCGCCGGCCTCCCGGACGCTGCCATCGCGCAGGCGCTCACGGAGTTCCCGGGCGTCGAGCACCGGATCGAGGAGATCGCGACGATCGCAGGCGTGCGGTACGTCAACGACTCCAAGGCGACGAATGTCGCCGCCGCGCTGCGAGCACTGGCGTCGTTTCCGGGTGCGCGGAAGCTGGTCATTCTCGGCGGGCGCGGCAAGTCGGAGTCGTACGCGCCCCTGGCGGCTGCGTTCGACCCCGGCGACCAGGCCTTCGTGATCGGTGAGGCCGCGGACGAGATCGCCGCCGCGCTCGAGACCGCGGGCGTCACATTCGAACGGCACGACGACCTTGCTTCTGCCCTCGCGACAGCGGCGAGCGAGGCAGAGGACGGCGACGTCGTCCTCCTCTCACCGGCGTGCGCGAGCTACGACCAGTTCGCGAGCTACGAGCAGCGTGGGGAGGAGTTCGGGAAGCTGGTGCAGAAGCTCCAGGGGTGAGTTCCCGATCCGAAGGACAGCTCGAACAGCGACTTCTCGTTCTCGTCACCCTCGGGCTCGTCGCCTTCGGCCTCGTCATGGTGTTCAGCGCCACGTCGGCGTCCGCCGCCCTGGGTGCCGGCGACCCGATGACGTTCCTCGTCAAGCAGGCTGCCTACGCCCTCGTCGGCCTGGTGCTGCTCGCTCTCGCGTCGCGCTTCGACTACCACCGGTTACGCGCTCTGGCTCCCGTCCTTCTCGTCGGCGCGCTCGTTCTCTGCCTCGCTGTGATTGCGATCGCTCCGCCGATCAACGGTGCGCGTCGCTGGTTCCTGATCGGGCCGATCAGCGTGCAGCCGTCCGAGCTCGCCAAGCTCGCCGTGTGCGTCTGGGCGTGTGCCCTGCTCGCACGCCGGCCGGTACCACGAACGGTGGGCGAGCTGATGAAGCCGCTCGGCTTCGTCGTCATCCTCTTCTCCGGCCTGATCATGCTGCAGCCGGATCTCGGTACGACGATCTCGCTCAGCATCATGGTCGCGGGGATCCTGCTCGTCTCCGAGGTGCCGCTGCGGCTCCTTGCGCTCGTCGGCTCCGTCGCCCTCATGCTTGGCGCCGTCGCGATCTACGCAGCTCCGTATCGGCGGGAGCGATTCCTCAGCTTCCTCGATCCCTGGCAGGATCCGCAGGGCGCGGGCTTCCAGACTGTCCAGGCGATCATCGGGATGGGCTCGGGCGGGATCACGGGCGAGGGACTCGGACAGGGGGTCTCGAAGATCTCGTATCTTCCCGAAGCGCACACCGACATGATCTTCGCGATCGTGGGAGAGGAGCTCGGCCTGATCGGCACAACTGCCGTGATCGTCGCGTTCGCCGTCTTCGCCTGGGCCGGGTTCCGGATTGCTCTGAACTGCCGTGACCCCTTCGGGAAGCGGCTCGCCGCCGGGCTGACGACCCTGGTCTGCGGGCAGGCGGCTGTCAACCTGTTCGCGGTGCTCGGGATCGCTCCACTGACCGGAATTCCGCTGCCGTTCGTCTCGTATGGAGGCTCGTCGCTCATCGTGCTGCTCGCTTCGGTCGGCGTTCTCCTTAACATCGCTGTGAATGGTCGAGTCGTCGAAGCTCGCAGTCGTGATCGCAGCGGGAGGAACCGCGGGTCACATCAGACCCGCGCTCGCAGTCGGGGAAGCGCTGCGAGCGCGCGGCGCGAGCGTGACGTTCGCCGGCAGTCCCGACCGCGTCGAGTCGCGGCTGGTTCCTGAGGCCGGCTTCGCGTTCGACCCCTTCGCGATCGGCGGTCTTCCCCGGAAGCCGTCGCTCGCGCTTCTCCAGGCCATGTGGCGCGCAGGGAGGGCGCCGTTCGCCTGCAGGGCCATCTTGAAGCGGAGACGCCCTGACGTCGTCCTGGGAGGCGGCGGCTATGTCGCCGGGCCGATGGTGCTCGCCGCGCGGTTGGCACGGATCCCGGCTGCGTTGACCGAGGCCGACGCGCACCTCGGGCTCGCCAACCGGCTTGCGGCACCATTCGCTTCGAAGCTGTTTCTCGCCTACGAGATCCCGGGCCGGGAGGGCAAGAAGATCGAGGTCGTCGGGCGGCCGGTTCCCGTGGCGCACCTCGGCGCAAGTCGTGCGGAGGCACGTGCGCGCTTCGGGCTCGGCGCGGACGTGCCGGTCGTCGCCGTCTTCGGTGCGCTTGCGGGTGCGACGTCACTGAACGAGATGGCCGTCGGTGCCTGGGGTGACGAAGGCCCGTCCGTCGTCCATGTCTCCGGGGAGCGAGACTTTGCTGCCCTCGAGGCCCGCGTTCATCGCTCCGACTATCTCCTCATGCCTCAGACCGACCGCTTCGGCGACGTGCTCGCGGCCGCAGACGTGGCCGTCTCTCGTGCGGGTGGCACCGTCTGGGAGCTCGCTGCGGCAGGAACCCCGTCGATTCTCGTCCCGTACCCGCATGCGACTGCCGATCACCAGACGCTGAACGCACGGCATTTCGAGCGCGGTGGAGGTGCGATCGTCGTGCCGAACGGGGCGATCGACACCGTGCCGGCTCTCGTGTCGGAGCTCCTTGCCGATCCGGCGCGTCTCGCCTCGATGAGCGAGGCGATGCGCGCGATGGCCCGCGTGGACGCCGCCGACCGGATCGCCGAGGGGTTGATCGAGCTTGCCGCCCGCTGAGGACGAACAAGCGCTTGTGTTGAATCGACACAAAGCCCTCACCGGCCGCCGCGTCTACTTCGTCGGGATCGGCGGGTCGGGAATGTCGGCGTATGCGAACATCGCCCGCGCGCTCGGCGCAGAGGTGCGCGGCTGGGATGTCCAGGACACGATCTTCATGGGCTCGCTCACCGGAATCGACCTCGACGTCGGCGGCGAGCCGTCCCCGCCCGAAGGCTGGGAGGTCGTCGTCTCGACGGCACACGCCCAGCGCATCGAGGGAACGCCGCGCGCGGCGTTCCTCGCGGAGCTCGTCGCCTCCCGGCCGTCCATCGTCGTCGGGGGGGCGCACGGCAAGACGACGACGGCGGCCATGATCGCGTTCGTCCTGCACGAGACCGGCCGCGACCCGGCCTGGATCATCGGCGGTCTCGTCACGCAGCTCGGCGGCAACGCCGGTGCCGGCCCCGGTTGGCTCGTCGTCGAGGGCGACGAGTCCGATCGGTCGATCGGCTCACTCGCGCCGCAGATCGCCGTCGTCACCAACATCGAGCTCGACCACCATGCGGCCTACGCGTCCGAGGCCGACCTCACCGCGTTCTTCGACGAGTGGCTCACCGGTGTCCCTCACGTCGTCCGCAGCTGGGAGCTGCCGCCGGTCGAGCTCGAGCTCTCGATCCCCGGCGACCACAATCGCCAGAACGCGGCGGCCGCGCTCGCGGCGCTCGAGCTCGCGGGTGTGCCTCGCGCGGAGGCGGAGACCGCGATCGTGCGATTCACCGGCGTCGACAGGAGATTCGAGCTCGTCGGATCGCGCGGCGGTGTCACGGTGTACGACGACTACGGGCACAACCCGACCGAGCTCGAGGTGACGCTCGCGACAGCCCGCGCGATGACGAGCGGCAGGGTGATCGCCGTCTACCAGCCGCACGTCGTCGAGCGCACGCGGCAGCTGCACGGCGAGCTCGGGGCAGCGCTTGGCCTCGCCGACGTTGCGATCGTGACGGACATCATCGGCGCACGAGAGGCGCCCCGGGAGGGAGTGAGCTGGGAAGCTCGTGGTCGACTCGTTGCCGCCGCACGTCAGAGCCGGGTGGGCGCCGACGCATGCCGACGCAGCGACGCTCGCAGTCGCCTGGGCGCGCCCGGGCGATCTCGTGATCACGTTCGGGGTGGGGGAGCCGTGGAAGATCGCGCGAGCGATCGTCGCGGGGCTGCCGGAGTGAGCGGCGGCACGGTGCCGTTCCGCGAGGACGTCTCGCTCGCGCGCCTGACGACGATCGGTACGGGTGGGCCTGCGGTCGCGTACGCGGAACCACGGAACCTCGGCGAGCTCGAGGAGGTGCTGCAAGTCGCCGCCGGACGTGGCCTCGAGGTCGCGACGGTCGGTCTCGGGTCGAACGTGCTCGCTGCGGACGCCGGCGTCGACCGGCTCGTGCTCCGCCTCACCGACGAGCTGGCGGCGGCCCGCGCCGAAGGAGCGGTTCTCGTCGCAGGCGGGGGTGCGACGAACGCCGTGTGCCTCCACCGGGCGCGCGATGCAGGGCTCGGAGGGCTCGAATTCGCCTGTGCGATTCCCGGAACAGCGGGCGGCGGTGTCTGGATGAATGCAGGTGCCTACGGCAGCGACTGGAGCGCGATCCTCGCGCGCGTGCTCGTGGCGACCGCGGCGGGAACGGGGTGGCTGACACCCGCCGAGCTCGGGCTCTCCTACCGCCACTCGAACCTCGAGCACGGCCAGGTCGTCGCGGCGGTCGAGTACCAGCTCGTGGAACGGGACCCGATCGAGATCAGGGCGGAGGTCAAGGATCTCGTCGCTCGGCGAAAGAGCACCCAGCCGACGACCAGGCGCACGTTCGGATCCGTCTTCAAGAACCCCGAGGGCTCGATCGGCGCGGGCAGGATGATCGAGCTCTGTGGGCTCAAGGGCCACCGGATCGGCGGCGCGATGATCTCGCCGATGCATGCGAACTTCATCGAGAACACCGGCGAAGCAACGACGGGCGACTGCCTCGCGCTGATGGCGGAAGCTCGACGACGCGTGCTCGACGAGCACGGCGTCGAGCTCGAGCACGAGGTCGTCTTCCTCGGCGACCTGTCGCTCCCGGCAACGTAGGAGCAGGCGCCCTCGCGGCGAACTCGGTCCCGTGGCCGACGGGGGACGAAACGAGCAGAGATCGCGCCCCCGGCCGCGTGCCCGCGCCGTGGCGGCGCCCGCGCCGCGGCGTCTCATGGCTGAGCGACCCGAGCTCGCACGCTTCGTGCCGACGGGACGCTCGCTCGCGACCGCGCTCCTGATCGTCGTCGGTGCCGGGATCGCCTGGATTGCAGCGCGCGAGACGCCCGTCTTCGCGGTCAACGACCATCGAGGTCGCCGGCGGCTCGGCGGGCGTGCGCGCACAGGTGCGCCGCACGTTGCGGGCAAACGAGGGAGAGAGCCTGCTCAAATTCGATCTCGACGCCTCGCTCCGCGCCGTCGAAGCTCTACCGGTGGTCGCAGGTGCGCGGTTCGATCGGGCGTTCCCACACACGCTTCGCGTCGTCGTCGTGCCGGAGCGGCCCGTTGCCGTCGTCCGACAAGGTGCGAAGTCGTACGTCGTTGCCGAGAGCGGCCGCGTGATGGCGACCAGCAAGTCGAACTACCGACCGACGCTCGCGCGGATCTGGATCAAGCGCGACGTCCAGCTGGAGGTCGGCGCGCGCGCCGAGGGAGACCTTCTCACTGCCGTCACCGCCGTGACGCCGCTCGTCGGCTCTGGATTCCCGGGCCGGGTCGCCTCGGTCACGGCGACGCCGCTGAGCCTCACCGTGCGCCTTCGGTCCGGCCTCGAGATCCGTCTCGGTGACCCGGTCGACGCGGCTCTGAAGCTCGCCGTGGCAGCGCGGGTGATCCCGCTGCTCGCCTCCGAGACGACCTATCTCGACGTCGCCGTCCCGGACAGACCCGTCTCCGGAACTCTCAACTCTCAGGTTGAGCCTGAGAGTTCGACCTCGACTCAGCCTTGAGGTTTCCGTTGACAATGCCGACAAGGAGTCCGTACCCTGGCTCCGAAAGCCAGAGCAGACATACTCCGTAGCTCGATCAGAGCTTGACGTCCAGGCAGGTTGAGGTGAGACATTCATGAGCACACAAGGTGGTAACTACCTCGCAGTGATCAAGGTCGTCGGCGTTGGCGGCGGCGGCACGAACGCGGTCAATCGCATGGTCGAATCGGGCCTCAGTGGCGTCGAGTTCATCGCCGTCAACACGGACGCGCAGGCGCTCCTGATGACCGATGCCGACGTCAAGATTCACATCGGGTCGAAAGCGACGCGCGGCCTCGGTGCCGGCGCCGATCCCTCGGTCGGCCTGGCGGCCGCGCAGGAGACGCGTGACGAGCTGAAGGAGGCGCTCAAGGGCGCCGACATGATCTTCGTCACCGCCGGAGAAGGCGGCGGCACGGGCACGGGAGCGGCCCCGATCGTCGCCGAGCTCGGGCGCGAGCTGGAGGCACTCACGGTTGGCGTCGTCACGCGACCGTTCGGATTCGAAGGGCGTCGGCGGGCCGAGCAGGCCGAGCAAGGAATCCAGAACCTGCGCGACCGGGTCGACACGCTGATCGTGATCGAGAACGACCGCCTCCTCCAGGTCGTCGACAAGAAGACGCCGGTCACCGAGGCTTTCAGGATCGCCGACGACATTCTGCGGCAGGGCGTGCAGGGGATCACCGATCTCATCACGGTGCCCGGTCTCGTCAACCTCGACTTCGCCGACGTGCGCACGATCATGCGTGACGCCGGGTCGGCTCTGATGGGTATCGGCACGGCCTCCGGTGACACCCGCGCGGCGGACGCTGCGAACGCGGCCGTCTCCTCGCCGCTTCTCGAGACGACTCTCGACGGCGCGACCGGCGTGCTGCTGAACGTCACCGGCAGCTCGAACGTCGGCCTGTTCGAGGTCAACGAGGCGGCAGAGGTCGTGACCGGTCACGCCGACCCGAACGCGAACGTCATCTTCGGCGCCGTCATCGACGAGTCGATGGGCGACGAGGTGCGCGTCACGGTGATCGCCACGGGCTTCGGTGGCCGGCCGCGCCGCCGCCGCGTCGAGGCGCCGGGGACGACCGCACCGCCCGTGTCGGAGCGCCGATTCGAGACGCCGCGGAGCTCCGATTCCGAGATCGACATCCCGAGCTTCCTGCGCGAGGACTGACCGGTCGGAGGGAGGTTCAGGGTGCGGTAGAGTCGCGCCGTGAGCGATCCTGGCCTCGAGCGGACGCCCCTCTACGACCGCCACGTCGCGCTCGGAGCGCGCATGGTTCCCTTCGCCGGCTGGGACATGCCCGTGCAGTACGAGGGCGTCATTCCCGAGCACCTGGCGGTGCGGCGCGATCGCGGCGTCTTCGACGTCTCGCACATGGGCCAGTTCCACGTCGAAGGGCCGCGCCAGGCCGAGTTGCTTCAGGGCCTGCTCTCGAACGACCTCGGCCGTCTCGCGGACGGCGAGGCCCAGTACACGCTGCTGACAAACGAGAGCGGCGGCATCGTCGACGACCTGATCGCCTACAGGGTCGATCAGGGCCACACGCTGCTCGTCGTGAACGCGGGCAACCGCGCCGCGGCCTACGCCTGGCTGAAGGAGCGAGAGATCTCCGGCTCCGAGGTGCGTGACGCCTCCGACGAGTACGGCCTCCTCGCCGTGCAGGGCCCGTCGGCCCTTGCCTCGCTCGGCCTTCCGGCCGGACAGGCGTTCACGCACGAGATGGGAGTCGTCCTCGGCGTCGAGGTCATGATCTGCCGCACCGGCTACACCGGCGAGGAGGGCGTCGAGCTGATGTGCCCGGCCGAGGATGCGCCGGAGCTCTGGGACGCGATCGTCGCGACGGGAACGACACCTTGTGGGCTCGGCGCCCGGGACACGCTCCGACTCGAGGTCTGCTACCCGCTGCACGGCAACGACATCACCCCCGAGACGGACGCGATCTCGGCCGGCCTCGGGTGGACGTGCGCGCTCGAGAAGGAGTTCTCCGGCGTCGACGTTCTGCGCCGGATCAAGGAGGAAGGGCCGGAACGGAGACTCGTCGCCTTTGTGATGGACGAGAAGGCGGTTCCCCGGCAGGGCATGCCGATCGTCGGCGGCGGTACGGTCACCTCGGGGACGCACTCCCCGATGCTCGATCTCGGGATCGGGATGGGTTACGTCCCGACCGCCGTGGCCGTGCCCGGCACGGAGATCGTCGTCGATGTCCGTGGCAAGCCGAAGCAGGCCCACATCGTGAAGAAACCGATCTACGTCAAGGAGGAGAGTTAGGTGGCAGCAGCGGAGAGCTATCCGGACGACCTGAGGTATCACCCCGAGCACGACTGGGCGCGGATCGAGGGCGACGAGGCGGTGCTCGGGATCACCTGGTGGGCCCAGGACGCGCTCGGCGAGCTCGTGCACTTCGAGGCCCCGGCAGTTGGGGACATGACCGTGAAGGACGAGGCATACGGCGAGGTCGAGTCGGTGAAGGCCGTCTCGGATGTGATCTCGCCCCTGTCCGGCGAGATCCTCGAGGTCAACGAGAAGGCCGCCGAGGAGCCGGAGTCGATCAACGACGACCCGTACGGCGAGGGGTGGCTCGTTCGCATCCGCCTGTCGGATCCGACCGAGCTCAACGATCTCCTCGACGTCGAGGCCTACAGGGCGGTCGTGGCCGAGCAATGACCGCCGGGTACCTCTCGCTCACCGACGGCGACCGCGACGAGATGCTCGCGTCGATCGGGGTCTCCTCGATCGACGACCTGTTCGAGCAGATCCCGGAGGCCGTCCGACTCACGCGCGAGCTCGACGTTCCGCCGGCGCTGACCGAGGTGGAGCTGATCCGCCACCTGGAGGGCCTTGCGGCGAAGAACGCTCACACGGGCGTCGAGCTCTCGTTCCTCGGGGCGGGGATCTACGACCACCATACGCCGGCGATCGTCGACATGATCCTGCAGCGCGGCGAGTTCCTGACGGCGTACACGCCGTACCAGCCGGAGATGAGCCAGGGCGTCCTCCAGGCGATCTTCGAGTACCAGACGGCGATCTGCGAGCTGACCGGGATGGACGTGTCCAATGCGTCGGGGTACGACGGCTTCACGGTCGCGGCCGACGCGTGCTACGTCGCGAAGCACGCCACCGGGCGCACGCGCATCGTGCTCACCGAGACGCTGAATCCGCAGGCCCGCGAGGTCGTCAAGACATACGCGCCCGGCTTTGGCCTCGAGGTCGTGGAGGTAGCGCACACCGACGGTGTCACCGATCCGGAGCGAGTTGCCGCCGCAGCCGAAGGAGCGGCCGCCGTGATCTTCCCGCAGCCGAACTTCTTCGGCTGCCTCGAGGACGCACCCGCGCTCGCTGCGGCCGCGCGCGAGGCCGGCGCGCTCGCGGTCGCGCACGTCGACCTGACGTCTCTCGGGGTGCTCGAGGCCCCCGGCGCGTACGGGTGCGACATGGCGATCGGCGAAGGCCAGAGCGTCGGCAACGCGCAGAGCTACGGCGGCCCTCACTACGGCTTCCTCGCGTCGCGCACCGAGTTCATCCGCCGCCTACCGGGTCGGATCGTCGGTCAGACGACCGATCTCGGCGGCGAGCGCGGCTTCGTCCTCACCCTGCAGACGCGCGAGCAACACATTCGCCGGGAGAAGGCCACGTCGAACATGACGACCAACCAGACGCTGCTGGCTCTCGGAGGGCTCGTCACGCTCGCGTGGCTCGGCCCGCAGGGTCTGCGCGAGGTCGGCGAGACGTGCATGGCGCTCGCCGGGTACGCCCGTGAGCGCATCGGGCTTCCGGCTGCGTTCGACCAGCCGGTCTTCAAGGAGCTCGCCTTGCGGACGCCGCGTCCGGCACGTGACGTCGTCCGCGACGCGCGCGCCCTCGGCGTCCATCCCGGCTACGCGCTCGGCCGCGACTACGAGGGCATGGACGACGTGCTCCTCGTGGCGGTGACGGAGAAGCGTACGCCCGCCGACATCGATCGACTGGCCGACGTTCTCGCGGAGGTGTGCGGCTGATGGAGCTCATCTACGAGAAGAGCAGGCCCGGCCGTCGCGCCGGCCGCGTGCCGACCTACGACCTCCCCGTCCCCGAGGTGCCGGCCGCGCTCGCCCGCAAGGAGCCGCCGCGCCTGCCCGAGATCGCCGAGAACGAGATCGTCCGTCACTTCACGAACCTCGCCGACCGCAACTTCGGGATCGACACGGGCTTCTATCCGCTCGGCTCCTGCACGATGAAGTACAACCCGCGCGTCAACGAGCGTCTCGCGAGGCTTCCCGGCTTCGCCCACCTGCACCCACACCAGGAGGACGAGGGCGCGCAGGGTGCGCTCGAGCTGATGTGGGAGCTCCAGCAGATCCTCGCCGAGGTGGCCGGGCTTCCGGCCGTGACCCTGCAACCCGCAGCAGGCTCGCAGGGAGAGCTGACGGGCTTGATGCTGATGCGCGCGTACTTCGCCGATCGCGGCGAGGCGGACCAGCGTGACACGATCATCACGGCCGACACCGCGCACGGAACGAACCCGGCGAGCGTGACGATGGCCGGCTACAAGCTCGCGAAGGTGGCGACGACCGAGCGCGGCAACCTCGACCTCGACGACCTTCGCGCGAAGGTCGACGAGCGCACGGCCGGTCTGATGCTGACGAACCCGTCGACCCTCGGCCTCTTCGACGAAGGCATCGCGGCGGTGGCCGACATCTTTCACTCGGTCGGAGCGCTCCTCTACTACGACGGCGCCAACCTCAACGCCGTCGTCGGCCGATCGCGGCCCGGTGACATGGGCTTCGACATCGTCCACTACAACCTGCACAAGACGTTCTCGCAGCCTCACGGCGGCGGTGGGCCTGGCGGAGGGCCCGTCGCGGTGCGCGCGGACCTGGAGCCGTTTCTGCCCTCGCCCCAGGTCGTCCGCGAGGGCGATGTCTTCCGGCTCGATCACGATCGGCCGAAGTCGATCGGGCGCGTCCGCGGCTTTGCCGGGCCGTTCGGCGTCTTCGTGCGCTCGTACGCCTACATGCGCTCCTACGGGACCGGACCTGCAGGCGATGTCCGAGACGGCAGTGCTGAACGCGAACTACGTGCTCGCGGAGTTGAAGGACGACTACGAGGTTGCGTACGACCGACTCTGCATGCACGAGTTCGTGCTCTCTGCGCGCCGACTCAAGAAGGAATACGGCATCACCGCTCTCGACATCGCGAAGCGTCTGATGGACTATGGCGTTCACCCGCCGACGATCTACTTCCCGCTCGTCGTCCCGGAGGCGCTCATGATCGAGCCGACCGAGACCGAGCCGAAGGAGCGGCTCGACGCGTTCATCGCGGTGATGAAGAAGATCGCACGGGAGGCCGCAGAGGATCCGGAGCTGCTCAAGAACGCGCCGCACTCGCGGCCGGTTCGCCGCCTCGACGAGGTCAAGGCGGCGAAGGAGCCGATCGTCAAGCACGCGTTCCAGGAGCAGGTGACGGCGGGCGCGTAGCGGCGGGGCCGTCGCCACTCGTACAGTCGCCTGGTGCCCGCCCGTGTCTCCTTCGTCAGTCCGCGTGGCGGCTACTGGTCGGCCGCCTCGAAGGTCGTTCGCGAGTTCCGTGACCTGGGCCTCGACGTCGACGTCGCGCAGGACTCCGACGAGGCGGTGTTGTCGTCCGACCGGTGGGTCGTCGTTCGCGGCAGTCCCGGGTGGTTTCCCCGAACGATACGACTCCTCGCAGCGCAGCCGCGTAGCGAGCGCCCACGCACGCTGCTCTGGCTGACCGAGCCGCTGCCGCCGCCCGCGGGGTCAGGGTTCGCGGTTTCGCGTCGCAACGCACGAGACCTTGCGAAGCTCGCGCTTCGCGACGCCCGCGCGAACGACCAGCGGACGAATCTGGCCCGAACGCTCGAGTTCGCACGCGTCCTGCCCGACGCCGTGCTCGCGGTCTCGACGGTCGCCAAGGTCGAGACCCTCGCTCGCTTCGGCGTCGACGCCGCGTTCGTGGCGAACGGTGGACAGCCTCTGGGGCCGAAGCGGTCGCCGGCGGAGCGCGATATCGATGTGCTCTTCGTCGGCGACAGGGCCGTCCCGCACCGCCGCCGGGCGCTTCGCCGACTACGCCGTGCCGGGGTCGACGTCATCGCCCGCGGGGCGTGGAACGACAAGCGTGGACTCTGGGGCGCGGAGCGCGACGATACGCTCGGGCGGACGAAGCTCCTCCTGAACATCTCGCGACACCCGGGCAACGCCGCCGACACCCGCATCGGGCTCGGTGCCGCCTTCGGCGCGGTCGTGGTCTCGGAGCCGATGTACCGGCCCGACCCGTGGATCGCCGGCGAGCACTTCGTCGAAGCTCCGCTCGACGAGCTGCCGCGCCTGATCGGGGAGTTGCTCGCCGATGACGGACGCCGCGAGCGAATCGCCGCCGCGGCGTCCGAGGTCGCCCAGAGAAACACCCTGGCCGCTTCGGCCCGTGCCCTCGTCGACCTGATGGAGACGAGGTCGTAGGGCACCTCGGTCTCGTGCGTTCGGGCAGGCGTTCGCTGCCGACGCGCTGGGTCCGTTCCTGACGATAGGGTCGTCAGGATGCACACGCTTGCGCGAGCGACGATTCGTGGCCGCTGGGCCTTCGTCGGCATCTGGATCCTGCTGACGGTTGCGGGAGCGATGGCCACCGGCAAGCTCGCCGATCGGTGGTTCGAGCAGTTCACGATTCCCGGCTATAGCGCCTACGAGGCCAACCAGCGCACGCTCGAGACGTTTGGCACGGGCCGCCAGTACCCGATGGTGCTCGTCTTCAGCGTCAAGGATGGAGATATTCGCGAGCAGACCGGTATCGCAGACGCGATCGCCGCAGGGGCCGCCGTGAACAAAGGCTCGCGGACGAACTCGTGGTTCGAGACGAAGAACGACGCCTTCGTCTCCGCCGACGGGAAGACGATGTTCGCACAGATCCACCCGGCAGGCGTAACGACGTTCGAGACGGTCTTGCCCTTCAAGGAGACGCGGGAGGCGATCGCCGCGAACGCGCCGCCCGGGGTGACGACGAACGTCACCGGCGTCGACGCGATCTTCCAGTCCCAGGGTGAGGCCGGTGGGCCGAGCGTCCTTGCCGAGACGCTCCTCGGCGCGGCCGGTGCGCTCGTGATCCTGCTGTTCGTCTTCGGAACGCTGCCCGCGGTCCTGCTGCCGCTTCTCGTCGCGGTCTCGTCGATTCTGACGACGTTTCTCTGTGTCCTCGGCCTCACGTACGTGACCGACGTCTCGATCGTGGTGCAGTTCCTCGTCGCCCTCGTCGGGCTCGGCATCGCCATCGACTATTCGCTGTTGATGATCTTCCGTTTTCGTGAGGAGATGGCCAATGGCCTCTCGGTCGACGACGCCATCATGGAGACGATGCAACACGCAGGTCGTTCGGTGATCGTCTCGGGAACGACGGTGGCGATCGGCCTCGTGAGCATGCTGATCATCCCGCTGCCGTTCATCCGCTCGATCGGCCTCGGAGGCCTGCTGATCCCACTCGTCTGCGTGCTCGCGTCGATCACGCTGACCCCGGCCCTGCTTCGCCTGCTCGGCCCGAAGATCAATCGCCTTCGCGTGATGCCGAAGCGGCTTCTGACGCCGGACGACGCGGAGAGCCCGTTCTGGCGGCGCTGGGCCGCCGTCGTCGCTCGGCGACCGCTCGCGATCTTCCTGCTCGGCATGGTCGCCGTGACCCTGCTGCTCATCCCGGCGGTCCAGATCAACCCGAGTGACGCCGAGGCCGGGCGCCAGCCTGCCTCGGGCGACGCCGCCGCCGGCCGCGAGGCGCTTGCGGCAGCGGGGATCACGGCCGGCGTGTTCAAGCCGCTCACCGTCCTCGTCGAGGGGACGTCGGATCCGGCGAAGCTCGCGCAGATCGAGGCTGCCGTCGCCGCCGCGGCCGGCGTCGCCGCCGCGACGGCTCCTCCTGGTACCGGTTGGCGGAAGGGCGATATCGCGCTGCTCGAGGCCTTCTCGACGACCGACGGTTCGTCGAAGGCGACCCGCAAGGTCATCTCCGATCTCCAGGATCGCGTCTTGCCCGCGGCCGCGGCGACGGTCGGTGGAGGGGTCGACGTCACGCTCGGTGGCGCTGCAGCGGAAGAGCGCGACTTCGTGCACGCGGTCTACGGCAATTTCGGGTGGGTGCTGCTGTTCGTGATCGTCCTCACGTTCATCCTGCTGGCGCGCGCGTTCCGGTCGGTCGTGCTGCCGTTGAAGGCAGTGATCCTCAACCTCATCTCGCTCGGCTGCGCCTACGGCGTCGTCGTGTTCATCTTCCAGATGGGCCACGGCAGCGAGCTGATCTGGAACGTTCAGGCGACGGGTGTCGTGATCTCGTGGATCCCGTTGATGATCTTCGCGTTCCTCTACGGGATCTCGATGGACTATGAGGTCTTCATGATCACGCGGATTCGCGAGTCGTACGACGAGACGGCCGACACGAGCGAGGCGATCTCACTCGGCCTTGCCCGAACCGGCAAGCTCGTCACGAGCGGCGCGGGCGTGCTGATGTTCGCGTTCTTTGCGCTCTCGACCGGCCCCGGGCTCGACATCAAGCTCTTCGGGATCGGCCTCGCGGCCGGTGTGATCATCGATGCGACCCTGATCAGGCTCCTGCTCGTCCCGTCCTCCATGCAGCTGCTCGGGCGCTGGAACTGGTGGCTGCCGAAATGGATGGCGACGGTGCTGCGGACGACACCGAGCCCGCTCGAGCCGCGAGCACGCGTGCAGCCACGGACTGACCCCTGAGAGACCGGGGCTCGCGCCCGCCTGTCGTCTCAGCGAGAGTCGTCGAGGTCTATCGCGCGGATCGAGTGCTCATCGGGGAGCTTCGCAAGGACGGCCCGCACGATGTCGCGAATGTCGGCCTCGTCATGGCCGAGATCGTCGAACAGCGACTTCAGGGCCGTGTGCGTGATCTTCAGCTCGGCTTCGCTTAGCTGTAGGCGGTAGGCCGTCTCTCCGGGCTGGATGAGGTCACTGTCGTCGTCCACGCCGACGATCCTACCCGCGCTCGTCCGGGCCGGCGTCCGGGATGTCCGCTGACCAGAACCGCGCTTGTGCTCGAGCAGCATGCGTGTAAGAGTTCGAATCAGGAACGGAAGGAGGCGAAGTGATCGAGGAGAAGCCGGGAGCGTCACGGTTGGCCGTTGCACGAGCAGGGGCCAGACGACGCTGATCATGCCGTCCTCATGCTTCCAGGAGCGCTCTGCACGGCGCAGTTCTACGACGATGTTCTCGCGGAGCCGAGCCTCGAGAGTGCGCCGATCCGCTTCGTTGCCACGACGCTGCCGGGATTCGGCGGGACAGCCCCTCTCGATGACGTGACCGTCGAGGGCTACGCGAGGGCGGCGTCTCGGCTCGCCGCCGATCTCGGCTGCGACGTCGTCGTCGGTCACAGCATGGGGGCGAACGTCGCGATCGAGATGGCGACGTCGGGGGCGTTCTCCGGGCCTCTGGTGCTGCTCTCGCCGAGTTTCTCGCGCAAGGACGAGTCGATGTTTCCGCGTGTGCTCGATCACCTCAGTCGGGTGCTCGGACACCTGCCCTACTCGCTGATGCTGAAGATCGTCGGTCCCGCGATGAAGAGCAGCTTGCCGCCGGCCCGCCATGAGGCTCTGATCGGCGAGTTGAAGAAGAACGATCCTCGTTTGATCCGCCAACTGACGCATCTGTATCTCGGGTATCTCGATAGTCCTGGCTCCCTCGCGCAACGATTTTGTGATGCGGGCTCACGGGCGTGGGTCGTCTTCGGCGCACGTGACGACGTCGGGATCACTGCCGACGAACGACAGCTACTCGACGCGGCACCGCACGTGAGCCTCGTCGAGATTGCCGACGCCGGACACTTCACTCTCAACCAGAAGCCGGCCGAGATCGCAGCACTCGTCCTCGGAGCGGTAGCAAGCTCGACGTCTGGCTGAACCAGCGCTTGAAGCGGGCCTGGATCTCGCGGGGAGAGATAGCAGTAGCCGAGACCGCGACCTGCGTACAACAGGAATTTGTGATCGGCAGTGGCGAGGACGTCGATGTGCTGGAGGTCGGCCGCGACCGGTAGCGCACCGACGAGCTGGGACGCGTCGACGAAGACGATCGCTCCGACCGCGCGCGCGAGCGCGCTGATCGACGGCGATGTCAGAACGGTGCGCGGTTGCAGTCTGTACGCCGCTGAACGCGACGAGCACGGTGCGACGAGTCGACGTGACGGGCCACGTCGTCGGGTTCGAGGCCACCGTTCGGAAAGGGACCTGTCGGATCTCGTACCCCTTCCCCGCGAGGAGACGCCAGGGGATAGTGGTTCGAGCTGTACTACCGCTCCCCGATCACGACGTTGTCTCCCTGGGAAGGCGGGACCGAACTGGGCGCTGACGAGCCGGCTGCGGCGGACACCGACGGGATCAGGGAGACGTCGGACGGATCAGCGGAAGGGTACCCGGCTCGGTCGTGGAGGTCGCGTTCGTACACGTACATGACCGGCCCTTCGGTGCCTCCCACACGATTCGTGAAGCCGAGGCTTTCGTAGAGATTGCGCGCAGCGAGGTCGGGCTCGTCGACGCCGATCTCCATCGTGTCGGCACCGCGGCGCCGCGCCTCCTCGAGCGCGGCCTCCATGAGTGTGCGCCCGAGGCCGTGCCCCCGGCGGGAGGGAACGACGTAGAGCTCGGCGAGATAGCACTCAAGCCCCACGCTCCAGATCGCGGGGCGGAAGCGAAGAACTGCCAGTCCCTCCGGCTCGTCACCGATGAGCAGCACAACCGTGTCGCCGCCTTCGAGCAGGTGGGCGATTCGCCCTGCCAGGTCCGCTATCGGTGGCGTCGGCTCGTCGAACTCACGGTTGAAGTCGACGAGTAACCTCGCGGCAGCGCGCGCCTCGCCGACTCCGGCACATCGCACGGCGGGAAGCTCGGGTCGGATCATCCGCGACGAGCAGTATCTGGCTGGGCGTCGTCCCGACTCGCACGTATCGTATTGGCAATCGACCATGGCCCGAGTACCGTCGGTGCCAACCGGAGGTGTGTCGGGCGTGCGAAAGATCGTCGTGTACGAGTTGTTGTCGCTCGACGGGGTCGCCGAGGCGCCGGATCGTTTCTTCGGGTGGGACGACGTGATGGACGCGAACCTTGCTGCTGTGATCGCGACACAGGACGCAGTCATCCTCGGCCGCCGCAGCTACGACGAATGGGCACAGTTCTGGCCGAGCAGCCAGATCGAGCCATTCGCGACATTCATCAACGGGGTCACCAAGCATGTCGCAACAGCGACGCCACTCGACGGAGATTGGGCCAATGCGACGGTGCTCGACGGCGGGCTCGTCGAATGCGCTCGGGATCTCAAGCAGCAGCGCGGAGGTGATATCGGCGTCCATGCAAGTATCTCGGTCGCACAGGCGCTGCTCGCCGCCGACGTCGTCGACGAGCTCCGGCTCGCGATCGCTCCGGCGATCGGCGCGAACGGACGTCGACTCCTCGACCACTTGCCCTCGATTCGGCTCGAACCGATCCGAAGCGAGATCTCACCGACGGGCCATCTGCTCCTCGACTATCGCGTGCTTCGGGAGACGGATCGCCCGTAGCTTGCGCCGACGTTCGGGCAATTTCGCCTAGCGCGTGCTGAATACGCTTGCGGCATGCTGAGGATCCTCGTCACCGGCATGTCAGGCACCGGTAAGTCGACGGCGCTCGCAGCGCTCGCGCGACGGGGCTTCTCCGTCGTCGAGACCGATCGTGCTCCATGGAGTGGTTGGTCCGATCGTGCAGGCGGCTACGTCTGGGACGAGGAGCTCGTCAGCGGGCTCCTCGATCGAGAGTACGACACCACCCTGTACGTGTCGGGAACGGTCTCGAATCAGGGTCGGCTCTACCCGCGCTTCGATGCGGTCGTGCTCCTCAGCGCGCCGGCCGAGGTCATTCTGAGTCGGATCGCGTTGCGGACGACGAACGACTACGGCAAGGCCCACGACGAGCGGGATCGAGTCGTCCGCGAGATCGCGGACGTCGAGCCGCTGCTTCGCGCGACCTGCACCCACGAGATCGACGCCACACGGTCGGTCGCCTCTGTTGTCGAGGAGCTCGTCGCAGTCGGTGAATTCATCAGGAGCGGTCGACGACCGCCGACTGCCCGGGGAGAGACTTCAATCTCTCCTCAGCGTTGACCCGTCCGAGCGCCGGCTGCACGGAAGCTACCTCGATGCTGCGAGCTGACCACACGCCGCCGCGATGTCGCGACCTCGGGTGAGTCGAACCGTTGCCGGGATCCGCGCGCGGTCGAGGACGTGCTTGAACGCCGCGATCGCGTCGCGCGAGGAGCCTCCGTACATTCCGGTCGGGTTGTACGGGATCAGGTTCACCTTGAATGCCTTCGGATCGAGGATTGCCGCCAGTTCGGCGGCATGCCGGGGCGTGTCGTTGACGCCCTCCAGCATCACGTATTCGATGAACACCTTGCGGCGGCGAAGGTCGACGTAGCGCTCGCACTCGGCCAGGACGTCTGCGAGCGGGTAGCGGTCGTTGACGGGCATCAGTTGCGAGCGCAGCGCCGGGTTGGCCGCGTGAAGGGAGAGCGCAAGCCTGATCGGCTCGTCGACCTCGTCGATGAAGCGTGTCAGGCCGGGCAGCCAGCCAACGGTCGAGATCGTCGTCCGGCGGGGCGTGATTCCGACGTCCGGCAGCCGCCGCGCGGCATCGATCACGTTGTCGAAGTTGATGAAAGGCTCACCCATGCCCATGAAGACGCAGTGGTCCAACTCCTCGAGCCTCCGAAAATGCAACGCCTGATCGAGGATCTCCGACGCGCTCAGGTTGCGGCCGAACTGCATCGACCCGGTGGCGCAAAAGGTGCAGGTGAGCGGGCAGCCCGACTGCGACGAGACGCAGATCGAGCGGCGCCCGTCCCGATAGCGCATGAGGACGGCCTCGACCGGGTGGCCGTCGTGCGTTCGAAACAGGGTCTTGACGGTGCCGTCCCTGGCCTGTTGCTCGCCGGCCACCGTGAGCGTCGAGAACGGCACGGAAACGTCGAGTGCCTCCCGGAGCGGGGCCGGCACGTTCGTCATCCCTCCGTAGCTCTCGACGCCCTTCGCCGCCCACTCCCACACCTGGCGCGAGCGATAGGGAGGCTCGCCGTGGTCGGCGATCGTCGACTCGAGGAGGGCGATGTCCATCGACGGAGTGTAGGTGCGTGAGTGGAACCCGGAGGAGAGGTTGAGGCCACTCCCGGCCGCCGTCCCGTCTGCGTCAGTGCGCGCGGGGCGCCGGGACGACGAGCACGGGGCACGTCGCGTGTGCGACGACGTAGCTGCTCACCGAGCCGAGCACGAGCGAGCGAACCGCACCGAGACCACGGCGCCCGACGACGATCAGCTCCGCGTCGCAGGCATGGTTGATGATCGCGGAGCCGGCGGGGCCTTCGACAACGAGCCGCTCGACCTGCTCTGCTGTATCACCTGCGACCGCCTCGAGGGTGGTGCGGAGCAACGCCTCGGCCTCCTCGCGAAACGGTGTCGCATCGGTCGCCGCGAGCACCCCCGGGCCGGTTGCCGGAATCGCGACCGCATGACTCCAGGCATGAACGGCGCGAACGCGCGTGCCGCGAATCGACGCTTCGTGCAACCCGTACTGCAGGGCTTCCTTCGCGGCCTCAGACCCGTCGACGCCGATCACGATCACCGCTCGAACGTACCACTCGACCGTCGGGCGTGCAGAATGGGCAAGCGTGATCGACCTCCGCTCGGACACCGTCACACGGCCGACGCCGGGCATGCGCGCCGCGATCGCCACGGCCGCCGTCGGCGACGAGCAGATGAAGGAGGATCCCTCCGTCAACGAGCTGCAGGAGCGTGCGGCGCACCTTCTCGGCCAGGAGCGTGCGGTCTTCGTGCCGACGGCGACGATGGCGAACCAGATCGCCCTCAAGCTCCACAGCCGGCCGGGTGACGTCCTCGTCGCCCACGAGCTGTCGCACATCCTCCGCTACGAGTTCGGCGGCGCGGCAGTCCACGCCGGGCTCCTCACGATCGGCTTGCCCGGTGAGGCTGGGCGGGTTACGCCGGCGCAGGTGACCGAGGCGGCTGCGAGCGCGCAGGACGTCGTCGACCAGCAGCCGGCCGTGCTCGTCCTCGAGAACACCCACAACATCGCCGGCGGTCGCGTGTGGCCGCTCGACGAGCTCGAGGCCGTCTCGGCCGCGGCGCGCGCCGGCGGTCTCGGCGTTCACCTGGACGGAGCGCGGCTTCTCAACGCGGCGGTCGCGCTCGGCGTGCCCGCTGCCGCGATCGCCTCCCGCGTCGACACCGTGACGCTCTGCCTCTCGAAGGGCCTCGGCTGCCCACTCGGCGCGATCCTCGCCGGCCCGGCGGACCTGATCGAGCTCGCATGGCGGCAGAAGTTCCTGTTCGGCGGCGCGATGCGGCAGGCGGGGATCGTCGCGGCCGCGGGGCTCTACGCCCTCGACCACCACGTCGACCGACTCGCCGTCGACCACGAGCGAGCACGACGCCTGGCCGAAGGATGGCACGCCGCTGGTGTCCCGGTCGAGCTCGACCGCGTCGAGACGAACTTCGTCCAGATCGACACGTCACGGCTCTCGATCTCGCAGGGTGGACGTCGTCGCGACGCTTCTCGAGGCCGGCGTCGGGGTCTCGCCGACGTTCGGGCCGACCCACGTCCGCGCGGTGACACATCTCGATCTCGACGATGCGGACATCGACGCGGCGCTCGAGCATCGTCCCGGAGGCGCTCGCAGCGCACGCCTTTGCCTGACGACCGGTCTCACCGGCGAGCTCGACCGCCTCATCGGGAGCGCGCAGGCGGAGCGGCGGATGCCGTCGGTGCAGGCGTGTGTCTTCCGCGACGGCGAGATCATCTGGGAGAGCGTCCTCGGCGTCGCCGACGTGCCGAGCGGACGTCGCGCAAGCCCGGACGACGTCTATCGCATCGGCTCGATCACGAAGACGTTCACGGCGGTGCTCGTGATGCAGCTCGTCGCGGACGGCCGGATCGAGCTCGACGCGCCGCTCCGGACGTATCTGCCCGAGGCGCCGGTCGGCCCATCCGTGCGGATGGCGCTGAGTCACCTGACCGGCCTGCAGCGGGAGCCGCCGGGCGAGATCTGGGAGTCGATGGAACCTCCCTCGCGCGAGGAGCTGATCGGGGGGCTCGAGGACGCCGAGCTCGTGCTCCGCCCGGGGGAGCAGTGGCACTACTCGAACCTGGTCTTCGCACTGCTCGGCGAGATCGTGATGCGCACCGGCGGGGCGCCCTACGAGGAGCTTCTGCAGCGCCGGATCCTCGGCCCGCTCGGTCTCGCGCGCACGAGCCTGCGCCCGGAAGGGCCGCAGGCGAGCCCGTACTACGTCGATCCGTACACCGACACGGTTCGCGACGAGCCCGATCCCGAAGTCACGGAGACGACGGCCGCCGCCGGATGGCTCTGGTCGACCGCGGCTGACCTCGCCCGGTGGGGAGCGTTCATCGCCGACGGTGCCGATGGCGTCCTTCCGAAGGAGACGCTCGACCTGATGGCCCGGGTGCGGACGATGGCCGACGAGCAGACCTGGAGCCTCGGCTGGGGCCTCGGGCTCGAGCTGTTCCGTCGCGGCGACCGCCTCTTTGCCGGCCACGGTGGCGCCATGCCGGGGTTCCTCGCAGGGCTCGTCGTCGAACGCGCCGAGCGGACCGGAGCCGCGGTGCTGATGAACACCGGCTCACACGCCGATCCGACCGGTCTCGCGCTCGACCTCGCCGTCGCCGCGCTCGACGCGCTGCCGCGTGTCCCCGCACTCTGGACACCCGCCGGAGCGCCGCCCGCCGCGCTCGACGGCGTCCTCGGAAGGTGGTGGACGGAAGGCGAGGAGATGATCCTCTCCCTCCGCGGCGGTCGGTTCCAGGCAGAGCTCTGCGACGGCCCGGTCGGCCGCAACATCTCGTACCTCGAGCCCGACGGCCCCGATCGGTGGCGGGTTGTCGACGGGCGAGAGCGGGGCGAGCTCGTGCGCGCCGTGCGCGACGACGACGGCACCGTGACGAAGCTGTACTTCGCGACGTACCCGCTCACCCGGGCACCGGCCACCTTCGGTTAGTACGTACTAACCATCTCCCGCGACGAAGAACATCGCGGCCACGCCGACGTACGAGACGATCAGGATTCCACCGCGGAGCCTCGACGACACGCCACCCCAGATGGTGGCCATGACGATCGCGAGCGACAGGACGAGCGCAGCGATCTCGACCTTGCGGAAGCCGAGCGCGAGAGGGTCGATGAGCCACGAGAGGAGCGTCACAGCAGGGATCAGGAACACCGCGACCTGTGCCGACGAGGAGAGCGCGATCTCGGCTGCGAGCTTGATCTTCCCCCGATAGGCGACGACAACGGCGCCGCCGTGCTCCGCCGCGTTACCGACGATCGCGACGATGACGGCAGAGACGAAGAAGTCCGACAGGCCAACCTGTTCCGCGAACGTCTCGAGTGACCCGACCAGGGTTTCGGCAACGAGGGCCGTCACGACCGTTGCCAGGCCGAGCGCGAGCAACGCTGCCCTGAACGACCAGGCCCCGAGCTCCTCGTCCGTCGAGACGTGCACGCCGTGGTGCCGCCTGAGCGTGTAGACGGTGACTCCGGCATAGACGATGAGAAGGACGATCGAGATCGCGGCCGAGAGGTCGATGATGCTCTGACCCTCGGGGTCGCCGTTCCAGCTCGGGATGGACGGGATCAGGAACAGCACGATGGCCAGCGCGATGACGCCGAACGAGAAGAAGCTCGACCAGCGCTCGATCGCGCCTTGCCCTCCCGCGAACAGCGAGAAGCCGAGCACGAGCAGCAGGTTCCCGACGACGGATCCGACGAGCGATCCACGGACGACCTGCGTGAGCCCCTCGTGAACGGCGATCAGTGCGATGATCAGCTCGGGCGCGTTCCCGAAGGTCGCGTTGAGGAACCCGCCGACGCCAGGCCCCGTGTAGACCGCCGCATGCTCGGTCGCCTCGCCGATCAGCCAGGCCAGCGGGATGAGCGCCAGCGGCGGACAGGAGGAAGAGCGCGGTGTCGCCGATATGCGTCAGGTAGTGAAGGGCGATCACTGCAGGCCCGAGAGCAAGACCTGCGAAGAGAATGCGGCGTATCACGGGCGTCGTCAGATTAGCGGCGGGGCTCCAGAGCGGCGCCGGCGAGCCGTCGCGGACGTCCCCCGGGACGCCGACACTCCCGGGACAACCTGAAAACTGCCTGCTTGTCAAGTCTTGCGGGGAGCGAAAGCGTCCTGCAGTCTTTCTCGTGATGAGTGAAGCCCACCCGCCGACCACCACCGTCGATCTTCCCCTGCGGCCGCAGGACGAGGTCTCGTGTCGTCGCTGCGAGGTTCACTGCGACAAGGTCGTCTACCCGGGAGGCTGTATCGAGCGTGCGTGCGCGTTCGTCTACGCGTACGAGGCGTTCGGCCACACCTACATGGGGTGCATGCAGCGCGTGTTCGACGTCGAGATCGACCTCGATCTCCTCCGGGCCGCGGAGAAGCGCCCCGAGGGCTTCGGGGCGGTCGTGTCCCGCCGGGCTCCGCTCCCGATGTGTCAGGCCGAGGTCGCCTCCTGCTACGAGCAACGCGGCGACGAGGTCGGGTGTCGCAATCCCGAGTTCTTCGAGATGCCGGTCGCGCGGCCGAGCTTCCGCGTGTTCGCCCAGGTCGACCCGGCCGCCTGACGCCAGAGCTAGTGGGTCGACGGCGTCTTCGGGGAGGCGCGCACGCCTGGCCGGTGCACCATACGGAAGGGTAGTTCAGCGACGGACAAGGCTGCGGAGACGTGACACCTCGGCCGCATCGGGCCCGTGCCCGTCGGGGCCGGGTGTCTCGAGAATAGCGGGCAGCTTCTTGAACGCGGGGTGGGCGAGGAACGTGCGCAGTCCACCGTCGCCGAGCAGGCCGGCCCCGACCGTCTCGTGCCGGTCGAGGTTGGAGCCGAGCGGGGCCTTCGAGTCGTTGACGTGGAGGCAGCGAAGCCGATCGAGCCCGATCCGCGCGTCGATGTCCGCCACGGCCGCACGAAGGATCTTGCTGTTCGTGACGTCGACGCCGGACACGTACCAGTGACAGGAGTCGAGGCAGAGCCCGAGCCGCGGATGGTGGTCGAGCGCGTCGTGGATGGCGGCAAGCTCGTCGGTCGAGCGGCCGATCGTGCCGCCTGCGCCGGCCGAGTTCTCCATCAGCAGCCAGAGGTCGTCGGTCGTCAGCTCGAGCAGCTCCTGGAGTGCCGGTACGACCCGCTCGAGCCCGGCCTCGAATCCGGCTCCGAGGTGCGAGCCGACGTGGAAGATGACACCCTCCGCGCCGATCGCAGACGCAGCCTCAAGCGAGGCACGCATCGCTGCGACGGACTTCGCGTGGATCACCGGGTCGGGGCTCGCGAGATTGACGAGATAGAGCGCGTGGCAGACGACGCTCTCGATCCCGGCCTCGGCGCGGCGCTCGCGGAACCGCGCCACCGCCTCCGGCGTGTGATTCGTCGGCCGCCACATCCGGGGGCTCTGGGTGAACACCTGGACCGCGTCGCAGCCGAGGGCTTCCGCACGGTCGATCGCCTGCCAGATGCCGCCGGACGACGAGACGTGAGCGCCGAAGAGCATGCGGCAACGCTACCCGCGATCGCCCGGGGCGAACGCACTACCATTCCGCCGCGGATGGCTCTGTCGCTGAGGGACAAACTGGGTGCGCTCGAGGAGCGGGACTTCCGGCTCCTGTTCAGCGGTACCGTGATCACGACCGTCGGCGACCGCGTTGCGGGGATCGCGCTCGCGTTCGCCGTGCTCGACATCGGCTCCGCCACCGACCTCGGGATCGTGTTCGCGGCGCGCCAGATCGCCGAGGCGCTCGTCCTCCTCTTCGGCGGTGTGATCTCGGATCGCCTCCCGCGAAACATCGTCATGGTCGGGGCGTCGTTGATCCAGTGCGTCGCCCAGGCAGCGACCGCGGTCGTCGTGCTCGGTGGATTCGGCTCGATTGCCGCAATCGTCGCGTTCCAGGCGCTGTACGGCATCGGAGGCGGGTTGGTCGTCCCGGCCGAGATCGGGCTCGTGCCGCAGACGGTGAGCGCGGCGAGGCTGCAGCAGGCGAACGCCCTGCAGGGACTGAGTCGCAACCTGACGGGGATCCTCGGTCCCGCAATCGGCGGACTCCTCGTGGTCGCCGGAAGCCCAGGGACGGCGCTCGGGCTCGACGCGGCCAGCTTCCTCGTGTGTGCGGTCATCCTGCAGCGGATCCGGATCCCGCAACGTCCGGAGGGGGCAGCGTCCGAAGGCTTCCTCCACGAGCTTCGAGAGGGCTGGCAGGAGTTCACTGCGCGGACGTGGCTGTGGGCGTCCGTGACGCTGTTCGGGATCGGGAATCTCGGGTTCTGCGCGTGGATCGTCCTCGGTCCCGTGATTGCGAAGGAAGATCTCGGCGGTGCCGGTGCGTGGGGGATCGTCGTCGCAATCGGAGGGGTCGGGGCGGTCGCCGGGAGCCTGATCGCGATGCGTGTCCGACCGAAGCGGCCGCTCGTCGCGTGCACGCTCGCCGCGGTGCCGCTCGCCGGCCAGATCCTCGTTCTCGTCGTCGCGCCGTCCGTGTGGTTGCTCTCGATCGCCTCGTTCTGCGCCGGAGCCGGAATCGCCGTGCACCTGACGCTGTGGTTCACCCTCTTCCAGCGCGAGATCCCGGAGAAGATGCAGTCGCGGGTCAGCTCGTACGACGTGCTGGGCTCGTTCGTGCTGATGCCGATCGGATTCGCGGTCGTCGGGCCGCTCGCCGACGCGATCGGGGTCGACGAGACGCTATGGCTCTCGCTCGGGGTGATGCTGACGACGTGGGCGCTGATCCTGTCGCTGCCCTCGGTCTGGGCTCTGCGGGCGCCACCGGTCGATTCGCTCGCGGCACCTACAATGCCCGCCTGATGAGCATTCGCGTCCGCATGGCACCGAGCCCGACCGGCTTCCTCCACATCGGGGGCGTGCGCACGTTCCTCTTCAACTGGCTCTTCGCTCGCGGCCACGGCGGCGAGTGCCTGCTCCGCATCGAGAACACCGATACCGGCCGTGAGGTGGCCGAGTCGGTCGCGCAAATCGAGGAGTCGCTGCGCTGGCTCGGGATCGACTGGGACGGCGAGACGCACTTCCAGCTCGACGGAGCCGACCGCTGCAGGGCCGAGGCAGCGCGGCTCGTGGCCGAGGGCAAGGCGTACGAGGACGACGGTGCGATCCGCATCCGGATGCCGAAGGAGGGCGTGATCGGCTGGGAGGACGCGATCAAGGGGCGGATCGAGTTTCCCGCGGACCAGCTCGAGGACATGGTCATCCTCCGTTCGGACGGGCGGCCCGTCTACAACTACGCCTCGCCGGTCGACGACTGGATCGACGGGATCACCCATGTCATCCGCGGCGACGACCACGTCTCGAACACGCCGAAGCAGATCGTCGTACTCGAGGCTCTCGGCGCCGATCTGCCGATCTACGCGCACGCCCCGAACGTCTTCGGCGAGGACGGCAAGAAGCTGTCGAAGCGCCACGGTGCCGTCTCGGTCGGCGAGTTTCGCGACGCGGGCTACATCGCACCCGCCCTGATGAACTTCCTCGCACTGCTCGGCTGGGCCCCCGACGGCGAGACGACGATCATGTCCGCCGACGAGCTCGTCGAGCGCTTCTCGCTCGAGCGTGTTGGCTCGAGCCCGGCGACGTTCGACTACGCGAAGCTCGACTGGATGAACGGCCAGTACCTCCGGGCTCTCGACGCGGACGGCTACGCGGCCGCGTTGACGACGTATCTCGGCGAGCAGCGGAAGCACCTGGGACGAGAATCGGATCCGTGCCGTCGCCCCGATCGTGCAGGAGAAGATCGGCCGCCTGGGCGAGTTCTCCGACTTTGCCCGGTTCCTCTTCGAGGACGTCTCGCCGGATCCAGCGCTCCTCGACGCCACCATTCTCACCGAGGCGGCACGCGAGCTCGAGCCCGTCGAGCCGTGGAACGCGGCGGCGCTCGAGATCGCGCTGAAGGCGCTGTGCGAGCGGCTCGAGGCGAAGCCGAAGACCGTGTTTCTCCCGATCCGCGTCGCCGTGACGGGGTCGCGGATCTCTCCGGGGCTGTACGAGAGCCTCGAGCTTCTCGGGCGCGATATCTCGCTCGAGCGCCTGGCGCGCGGCGCGGCGCTCGCCGCCTGAAGCGCGGCGCGGCGACAGCCCTCCCGACCCCGCAGGCGGAGCGGTCGGCACGGGTCGCGAGCGGCTGTCTCGTCACGGCGCGTGCCTCGATCGCGGCCCGCAGCCTCGAGTCGAAACACGAATGGGGATTGCGGGAGCGCTTGACTTCTTGACGGGCTGTCCGTATAAAGGACACCTGAATCAGGTCTCAGATTCGCCTACTCATCCGACGGAGGACAAGCAACGGCGGCAGTGGACTTTGGACGACACGGCGCCCAGACCCAATGAGGCCTGGAGCACGAAGCCCCACCGAGAGCAGCCAACTTCCTGCGCTCGCGCCACGTCTCAACCAGAGGGTCAAGACTCAAACCTGAATTCATTTCTGGTTCGGGCACATCACACGAGGAGGATGCGTTCATGCGTAGTCGCTTCACGAAGGTCATCGCGGTCGTTGCGCTCTTCACGCTCATCGTGGGGACAGCAACCGTCGCCGCTCGCTCACAGCAGTCGACGGCCTCCTACAAGGTCGGCTTCATCTACCCGCGCACCGGCATTCTCGGAGCGTACGGCGCCGAGGAGATCCAGGGCTTCAAGCTCGGGCTCCAGTACGCGACGAAGGGGACCGGCAAGGTCAACGGCAAGACGATCGACGTCACCTATCTCGACGACAAGGGTGATGCCGCGACCGGCGTCACTCACGCGAAGAACCTGATCGGGAGCGGCGTCAAGATCCTGATGGGCACCGGCTCGTCGGGCGTCGCGGTGCAGATTGCCCCGCTCGCCGCACAGAACAAGGTGCTGTACATCTCGGGCCCGGCGGCTGCCGACGCGATCACCGGCATCAACAGGTACACGTTCCGGGCCGGGCGGCAGACGATCCAGGACGTGCTCGATGCCAAGTCGTTCCTCGGCAAGACGAGCGGCAAGAAGGTCGTCGTCTTCGATCAGGACAGCGTGTTCGGGCACGGCAACTACGCGGCCGTGAAGGCGTTCTTCACCGGTCACAACGTCACCGAGGTCTCGGTGCCGCTCAGCGCGACCGACTTCACGCCGTTCGCACAGCAGGCGAAGAACGCGAATCCCGACCTGCTCTTCGTGGCCTGGGCCGGCACGACGGGAGCTGCGATGTTCAAGACGCTCGACCAGCAGGGTGTCTACAACGGCACGCAGGTCGTCACCGGTCTCGCCGAGCGCGCGACCTGGGCGGCGTTCGGCGACCAGGCGACGAAGATCAACTTCCTGTCGCACTACGTCTCGAGCGCTCCGAAGAACAAGGTCAACACCTGGCTCGTGAACAAGATGCGCACGCGCAACCAGGTGCCGGATCTGTTCACGCCGGACGGCTTCGTCCAGGCTCAGTTGCTCGTGCGCGCGCTGCAGAAGGGCGACTACGACGTCGAGAAGATGATCAGCTCGCTCGAGGGCTGGAAGTTCCTCGCTCCCAAGGGGGTCCAGGCGATCAGGCCGCAGGATCACGCGATGCTGCAGCCGATGTTCCGGGTGAAGCTGGTCAAGAAGAACGGTCGTCTCGTCGGGAACGTCATCGGCACCGCCTCGACGTACGAGACGGCACCGCCTGTCGTCGCGATGAAGGGCTGAGGACCGAGCGAATAGTCTCGGCGTGAGCGCAACCCCGATCCTCGCGACGAGGAACCTCGGGCTCGACATCGGCGGCGCAACGATCGTCGCCGATGTCGGGCTCGAGGTCCTCGACGGTGAGCTGCTTGCCGTGATCGGCCCGAACGGGGCCGGGAAGACGACGCTGTTCAACCTCGTCTCCGGCCTGCGCATGCCGACGAGCGGCAGCGTCGAGCTCGACGGCGTCGACGTGACCGACCAGCCTCCCTACCGACGGGCGAAGGCGGGAATCGGGCGAACGTTCCAGGTCTCGAACGTCTTTCCGCTTCTGTCGACGCACGAGAACGTCCGTCTGTCGGCAGAGGCTGCGATCGGGGGGACGATGCGGGTCTGGCGGCGCGCGACGAGGGTACGGGACGCGGTCGAGCGTGCGTCGTGGGCCATCTCACGGGTCGGCCTCGCCGAACGCGCGGCCTGGCTTGCCGGAATGCTGTCGCACGGAGACAAGCGAAAGCTGGAGCTCGCAATGCTCCTCGCGGCCGACAAGCGTGTTCTTCTGCTCGACGAGCCGATGGCCGGGGTGTCGATGGAGGACGTGCCGGAGCTCGTCGAGCTGATCAGATCCGTTCACGTGGACGAGGGCAAGACCGTCTTGATGGTCGAGCATCACATGGAAGTGGTGATCGGGCTCGCCGAGCGGATCGCCGTCATGCACGGTGGGCGACTTCTCGTCGTGGACGTGCCCGACGCGATCATGAGCAACGAGACCGTGCAGCAGGCGTACCTCGGGGAGGAGCTGTAGTGGCGCCACCCCTCGTCTCGGTTCGCGATCTGCACGTCTACCTCGGTGAGTCGCATGTGCTGCAGGGGATCTCGTTCGACGTCCCCGACGGCGGCGTGACTGCCCTCCTCGGGCGGAACGGCGTTGGCAAGACGACCACCCTGCGGGCACTGATGGGCCTCGTCGACCGGCGCGGGTCGATCGAGCTCGCGGGAGAAGAGATTCAGAGCGTCCGCACGCACAGGATCGTCCGCCGCGGGGTCGGGTACGTACCCGAGGATCGTGACGTGTTCTCGACGCTGACGGTCGACGAGAACCTGCGCCTCGCCGAACGGGACGCCGAGCCGCGCTACGACCTCGTCTACGACCTGTTCCCGGAGCTCCGAACCCGGGGCAAGCAGGCCGCCGGGACGCTCTCGGGCGGGCAGCAGCAGATGCTCGCGATCGGCCGCGCCCTCCTGAACGACAATCGCCTGCTGCTGATCGACGAGCCCACGAAGGGGCTGTCACCGTTGCTCGTTACCGAAGTCGCGCTGGCCCTCGAGCGCGTTTCGGCGCTCACGACCGTCTTGCTCGTCGAGCAGAACCTCGGTGTCGTGCAGCGGGTTGCGCACGATGCGGTGGTGCTCGACACCGGCCGGATCGTGCACGTGGGACTGGCCCGAGAGCTGCTGGACGACAAGCCGGCGATTCACCGCATGCTGGGAGTGGGATGAGCACCTTCGTCCTGCTCACCATCACGGGGCTCGGCCTGGGTGCGATGTACTTCCTGGTCGCCTCGGGCCTGTCGCTGATCTACGGGTTGATGGGCGTCCTGAACTTCGCGCACGGCGTCTTCCTCACCGTTACCGCCTACGCGCTCTGGTTCACCGAGTCGAAGCTCACGGGCGTGCCCGTTGCGCCCCGGTTCCTGATCGCGGCCGTCGTCGGCCTCGTCGTCGCGGTCGTCTTCGCGGCGCTGACGGAGCTCGTTCTGATCCGGCCGCTCTACGGCCGTCACATCGAGCAGGTGCTCGTCACCGTCGGCCTGGCGCTCTCGGTCACGGCGCTCGTGACGGCGATCTGGGGAAGCGATGCGCGGGTTGTGGCTGCGCCACACTGGGTTGGAGAGACCACGTCGATCTTCGGCGCTCACATCCCGAACGACCGCTGGCTCGAGATCGCGGCTGCCGTCGTGGTCCTCCTGGGGCTCGAAGCCTTCTTACGCCGGACGAGGTACGGCCTGATCGTACGCGCGGGTGTCGAGAACAGGGCCATGGTGACGGCGCTCGGAATCGACGTCCGCAAGTCGTTCACGCTCGTCTTCATGATCGGCGGCCTGGCAGCGGGCATCGCGGCAGTGCTCTACACCCTGTACTCGACGACGATCGACCCCCAGCAGGGGACATCGCTCGTCATCTTCGCCTTCATCGTCGTCGTGATCGGTGGCCTCGGCTCGATCCGCGGCACGTTGTGGGCGGCGGTGATCGTCGGGCTCGTCCAGCAGTACGCGAACTACTACGCGTCCTCCGGGCTCGGCGACCTCAGCGTCGTGTTGCTCCTCGGGATCGTCCTCATCGTGCGACCGGGCGGTCTCTCTCGGAGCTTCGCGTGAAGCGGGTCGCCGTTCCTGTCGCGATCTTCGTCGTTCTCGCCCTGGTGCCGAAGATCGCGGTCGACATTCCGTACGTCTTCGGCGGCGGCCTCAACACGCCGGGCACGCTCCAGCTTCTCGCGCTGTGCCTGCTGTTCGGCGGCGTGGCTCTCAGCTACGACCTGCTCTTCGGGTTCACGGGCCTTCTGTCGTTCGGGCATGCCCTCTACTTCGCTGTCGGCGTGTACGTCGCCGCGATCGCGATGACGAGGTGGCACTGGACGTTCTGGCAGGCGATCCTGTTCACGGCGATCGTCGGCTTCGTGGTTGCCATGGTGCTCGGTTCGGTCTCGCTGCGGGTGGGCGGTATCGCCTTCGCAATGGTGACGCTTGCGTTCGCGCAGGCCGGCTCGATCCTCGTGCTGAAGAATCCTTACGGCTGGACCGGCGGCGAGGAAGGGTTCGGCGTCGACTATCACCAGCTGCCCGACTGGGCGGTCGGCATCTTCAACACGAAGTACCTCTACTGGCTCGCGCTCGGATACGCTGCGGCGGTGTTCGTGATCGTCCGCTGGGCCGTCAACTCGTCGCCCGGCCACGTCTGGCAGGCGATCCGCGAGAACGAGTTGCGCGTCCAGGTGCTCGGGCTGAAGCCGTACACCTACAAGTTGATGTCCTTCGTCCTTGCGTCGATGCTCGCGACGGCCGGCGGCATCATCTATCTCCTGCTGCTCGGTGGTGCGAACACCCAGGTGACGACCGCGAGCTTCACGCTGACGCTGCTGCTCATGGTCGTGCTCGGCGGAACCGGGTCGCGCTGGGGCGCGATGATCGGCGGCATCCTCTACACCTATGCCGATCACAGGCTCGGCGATCTTTCGTCGTCGAGCGCCGTCTCGAGCCTGCCCTCCGTCCTCCGGACGCCGATGCAACAGCCACTCTTCATCCTCGGGGTGCTGTTCATCCTGGTGGTGTTCTTCGTTCCCGGTGGGTTGACGCGAATCGGGCAAGTCGGTGTCCGACTGGACAGGATCCTGCGAAAGCCGGCAGTCCAGGAGGAGACCACGTGAACATCGAGTGGGAATCGAGCGGTGAAGGGGCGCCGCTGCTGTTGATCCAGGGGCTCGGCTACGGACGCTGGGCCTGGGATCCGATCGTCCCCGGACTTGCCACCCGCCACCGAGTGGTCGTCTTCGACAACCGCGGCATCGGTGACTCCGACAAGCCGGACGGGCCGTACACGGCTGCGGAGATGGCCGGCGACGCTCTGCAGGTGCTCGACGAGGCGGGCATCGACCGCGCGCATGTGCTCGGGGCGAGCCTGGGAGGGATGATCGCGCAGGAGCTCGCCGTCGCTGCTCCGGAGCGCGTCGACAAGCTCGTTCTCTGCTGCACGACTCCCGGTGGGCCGGGCGCGGCCCCGATGCCCGAGGTCACGCTTCGATTGTTCGCCGAGGCTCCCTCGCTCCCACCCGAGGTTGCGCTGCGGCGCTTCATCGAGAACGCGCTCGGCGACGACCCGCCGGCAGAGCTCGTCGACGAGCTCTTCGCCCGAAGAGCCGCAAACCCACCGGATCAGGCGGGTTGGCAGGCGCAGGCGGCCGCGGGCATGGGTTTCCAGGGCATCGACGGGGTGATCGACGCGGCGACGCTGATCCTCGCCGGCACGGCCGACAACGTCGTCGATCACCGGAACGCGAAGCTGCTCGCGGCCCGGATCCCGGATGCACGGGTCGAGCTGTTCGAGGGCTGCGGGCACCTGTTCTTCTGGGAGCAGCCCGACGAGTCCGTCAGGATCCTCAACGAGTTTCTCGGATGAACGAGCACACCATCGACAGGATCATCTGCGACCGCGCGCGGATCACTCCCGACCGGATCGCGATCGAGGAGCAGGGCCGAACCTGGACCTACGCGGAGCTGAACGAGCGCTCCGATGAGCTGGCACGGGGTCTCTCCCACGGCCACCGCGTCTCGACCCTGACCGGCAACTCCGGCGAGCACGTCGCGCTGATGTTCGCGTGCGCGAAGGCGGGGGCGATCCTGCATCCGATCTCGTGGCGTCTCGCTCCGGCCGAGGTCGCATTCCAGCTCGACGACGCCGACCCGGCGCTCTTTCTGATCGAGGACGAGTACCGGGAGCTCGGCGAAGCGGCACTCGCGCTTGCATCGGTGCAGCCGGCGCTGACGGTCGGCGAGGTCAGCCACGCCGAGAGACCCGGAGCAGCAGACGATGACCCGCTGCTCCTCATCTACACGTCCGGGACGACCGGCAAGCCGAAGGGTGCACTGCTCACCCACGCGAACTGCTTCTGGACGAACTTCTCGTTCGACCTGGCGACGGGCATCAGGCCCGAGGACGTGATTCTGCAGGTGCTACCGCAGTTCCACTGCGGTGGCTGGAACGTCCAGCCGATCCTTGCCTGGTGGAAGGGGGCGAAGATCGTACTCGAGCGGGGCTTCGACCCGACCGGGACGCTCGAGCTGATCGAGCGCGAACGGGTCACGACGCTGATGGGAGTGCCGGCGACCTACCTCTTCATGGCGCAGGAGGCACGCTTCGCCGAGGTCGATCTGAGCTCGCTCAGGCTCGCCGTCGTCGGAGGCGCCCCGATGCCCGAGGCTCTTCTCGACATCGTGGGCTGCGCGGGGCGTTGACATCGTTCAGGGCTACGGTCTCACCGAAGCCGCCCCGAACGTTCTCTGCCTGCGGCCGAAGGACGCGCGACGCAAGGCCGGGTATGCGGGCAAGCCGTACCCGTACGTCACCTGCGAGCTGTCGAGTGAGAGCGAGCTGCTCGTGCGGGGGCCGAACGTCTTCCCCGGCTACTGGCGCAACGACGAGGCCTCGGCGAGCGCCTTCCGCGACGGGTGGCTGCTGACGGGCGACATCGCCGAGCGCGACGACGAGGGGAACTACCGGATCCTGGGACGGCTCAAGGACATGATCGTCTCGGGCGGCGAGAACGTCTATCCGGCCGAGATCGAGACGGTGCTCCACGAGCACCCCGCAGTCGCGGACGCCGCCGTCGTCGGCGTTGCAGACGAGCGTTGGGGCGAGGCAGGCGCCGCTTTCGTCGTCGCCGCCTCGCCCGTCTCCGAGGACGAGTTGCGACAGCATTGCCTGAACAGCCTGGCGCGTTTCAAGGTGCCCAAGTCGTTCACATTCATCGACGAGCTGCCCCGGAACTCGATGGGCAAGATCCAGAAGTCCGAGCTGGAGGCACACGCATGACGGAGGTCGTCACAAACGTCGAGGGTCGACCGCTCTCGAAGCGTGGGCTCGACACACGCCGTCGGCTGCTCGATGCAGCCGAAGCGGTATTCGGCGAGCTGGGCTTCCCGGACGCGTCGGTCGTGAAGGTGGCCGAGGCCGCCGGCGTCGCGCCGGGCACGTTCTACCTCTACTTCGACTCGAAGCGGGCGATCTTCGTGGAGCTGATGATGGATCTGAACCGCCGCATACGTCACGCGATGAGTGAGGGCGCGGCGGCGGGCACGACGCGCCTCGAGTCGGAGCTCTTCGGCTTCCAGGCGTACTTCCGCTTCACCTCCGAGCATCCGGCGCTCTACCGGATCATCAGGCAGTCCGAGTTCGTCGCGCCCGAGATGCTCCGCTACCACTACGACCGGGTTGCACAGGGGTATGTGACGGCGCTCGACGCGGCGATGGAATCCGGTGAGATCGGCTCGATCGATGCCGAGGTAACCGCCTACGCGCTGATGGGGCTCGGTGAGCTCGTCGGCATGCGCTGGATCCTCTGGGGTGACGGAGAAGCGATGCCTGCCCGAGTCACCGACGAGCTCGCGCGGATCATCCGGCGCATTCTCGAGGCGCCGGAGTGAGGCACATCGGGCTCGTCGCGACCGCTTCGTACCTGCCGGAGCGGTGGATGACCGCTGCGGAAATCGCGGCGCTCTCGGGCATCCCGGAACAGGTGATCGTGGAGAAGTTCGGGCTGCGCGGCAAGCACATCGCCGCTCCTGACGAGCACGTGAGCGACCTCGCGGTCGCGGCGGTCGAGCGCCTCCTCGACGAGACCGGCTTCGACCCGAAGAACCTCGACGTCGTCATGTACTACGGCTCGATGTGGCGCGACCACTCCATCTGGCAGGCGGCGCCGCACATCGCCTATCGCGTCGGCGCGACAAACGCCTTCGCGGTCGAGTACGACAACGTCTCGCACGGAACGCCGATGGCGCTGCGGGTCGCACGCGACCTCTTGCGGGCGGAGGCGGAGCTCGAGAACATCCTCGTCGTGGCAGCGTGCCGTGAGTCGTACCTGCTCGACTATGCGAACGAGAGGTCGCGCTTCATGTTCAACTTCGGGGACGGCGCGGTTGCCGGGCTTCTCGTCGGCGGTGCCGCGCGCAACGAGGTGCTCGGGTCGCATGCGATCACGAACGGGGCTTACTCGTTGCAGGTGAAGGTCGCCGCCGGTGGCTCGGTCGATCCCGACGGTAGTCGATTCCTCGACGTCCTCGACCCGGCAGGGATGAAAGACGGTCTCGACCGGGAGTCTCTCCCGAACTTCGTCCTCGCCGCAAGGGGCGCGGCGGAGCGGTCGGGCCTGGCTCTCGACGAGCTCGACTTCGTCTGCCTCCTGCATACGAAGCGTTCGATTTTCGAGGCGTTGCTCTCGGAGCTCGGGATGACCGCCGAGCAGGCGGTATACCTCGACGACACCGGGCACATGAGCGGTGTCGATCCGCTTCTCGGCCTCGACCGCGCGGTGCGCGAAGGGCGCGTCCAGGACGGTGATACGGTGCTACTCCTCTCGGCGGGAACGGGCTACACGTGGGCGGCAACAGTGGTGCGCTGGGGGCAGCTCGAGACCCAACACGGGGGTGCCGAGACGACTCGGGGCCGTCGGGCTCCTGCATGATGCGTGACGGGTTCGTGGAGGCGAATGGGATCCGTCTCCACTTCATCGACCACGCCGGCGACGGCCCGGTACTCGTGCTCGCCCCGGGGTTGACCGCGAACGCTCATTCCTTCGACGGGCTGATGCGCGCGGGACTCGGAGATGTTGCACGAGTTGTTGCGCTCGACCTGCGCGGCCGGGGGGAAAGCGACGCACCGCCGTCGGGATACTCGATGGAGGATCACGCGAGCGATGTGCTCGCGGTCCTCGATGCCCTCGAGCTCGAACGCATCGCAATGGGTGGCCACTCGTTCGGTGGTCTTCTGACCTATTGGCTCGCCGCCAACCACCCCGAGCGGGTCGAGCGCTGCGTCGTGATCGATGCGCCCGCCGCCCTCGATCCGGCGATCATCGATCAGGTGCAGCCCTCGCTCGACCGTCTCGGCCGCGTCTACCCGTCCTGGGATGAGTACGTAGCGCTCGTCAGGTCGATGCCCTATTTCGACGAAGGCGGCTGGGACAGTGACATCGAGAGCTACTTCCGCTTCGACGTGCGGGTGCGGCCCGACGGGACCGTGCAGGCGCGCTGCCGTCCGGAGCACATCGAGCAGGTGATCAAGGGGGAGCTCGCGGTCGACTGGCCCGCGGTCGCCGGGCGCATTGCACAGCCGACGGTGCTGCTGCGTGCCCCGGGAAGCTTCGGGCCGCCGGGCTCCCCGCCGCTCCTGTCGCGGGAGGACGCCGAAAGGACGGCGGCCGCGATGGCCGACTGCAGGGTCGTCGACGGAATCGGCAACCACCTCACGTTCGTCTTCGGGGCCGGGGCGCGGGTCCTGACCGACGCCATCGCGGAACACCTCGAAGGGATGCGGTCATGACAGGTGTGGTGCAGCACCACGATGGCGAGCGCCGTACGATGGGGCTGGCATGAGTACTTTCGAGAGCATGATCGGGCAGGAGCTCGGGCCGACGGACTGGCTCGAGGTGACGCAGGAGCGAATCGACACGTTCGCCGATGCGACCGGCGACCATCAGTGGATCCACGTCGATGCGGAGCGGGCCGCCGCAGGGCCGTTCGGGACGACGATCGCCCACGGGTACCTGACCCTCTCGCTCTGCGCGCCTCTTCTCGGCGAGCTTCTGGCCGGCATGTCCGCCCCGGGGATGAGCATCAACTACGGCACGAACAAGGTGCGCTTTCCGGCACCCGTGCCTGCAGGCTCGCGGATCCGCGCCCGGGCGACCGTCGCCGGCGTCGACGAGGTGCCCGGCGGGGAGCAGGCCGTCATCGTCACCACGATCGAGCGCGAGGGAGGGGACAAGCCCGTCTGCGTCGCCGAGCTCGTGATCCGGAGGGTCGGCTGAGCACCGCGGGGAGATTCGCCGGGCAGGTCGCGCTCGTCACCGGTGGCGCGAATGGCATCGGCGCCGCGACGGCGGCACGTCTCGCGGCCGAGGGCGCGGACGTCGTCGTGGCGGACTTCGACCTCGTCCGGGCGGAGGCCACCGCCGCCGAGATCGGCGGCCGCGCCGTGCGCTGCGACGTCACCTCGCGCGAGCAGGTCGAGGCTGCGGTCGCCTTCGCAGCCGAGCCGGCAGGAAGGCTCGACATCCTCGTCACGTGCGCCGGAATCCTGCGCGACAACCTCGTGCACAAGATGAGCGACGACGACTGGGAAGCCGTTATCGACACCCACCTGCGCGGCACGTTCCTCGCCGCGCAAGCAGCCCAGCGGCTGATGGTGGCGCAGCGGAGCGGCTCGATGGTGCTGATCTCCTCGACGTCGGCGCTCGGGAACCGCGGCCAGGCGAACTACTCGGCGGCCAAGGCGGGGATTCAGGGTCTGGCGAAGACGCTCTCGATCGAGCTCGGGCCGTTCGGTATCACCGTCAACTGCGTCGCGCCAGGCTTCGTCGTCAGTGCGATGACCGAGCAGACCGCCGAGCGGATGGGGATGTCGTTCGACGACTTCACCGAGCTCGTGGCCGGTCAGACGCCCGTCCGCCGCGTGGGTCAGCCGGAGGACGTGGCCGGGGTGATCGCCTTCCTCTGTTCCGCCGATGCCTCGTATGTCAGCGGGCAGGTCCTGTACGTGCGCGGAGGCCCGTGACGGCGCAGCGCGCGCTCGTCACCGGTGCCGCGAGCGGGATCGGCCGGGCGATCACCGAGCGCCTCGTCGCGGATGGCTGGCGGGTCCTCGCCGTCGACCGCGAGCCCGATCCGGATGGTCCGGGCGAGCCGTTCGCAGCCGACCTCGCGACGCGCGAGGGAAACAGGGCAGCCGTCGAGGCGGCGGTCGAGCTTCTCGGCGGGATCGACGCGCTCGTCGCGAATGCCGGCTTCCAGCACGTCTCGAGCTTCGAGGAGTTCGACGAGGATCGCTGGGACGCGCTCCTGTCCGTCCTGCTGACGAGCCCGTTCCTCCTTGCCCGTTACTCCTGGCCCCACCTGCGGGCGAGCGGCGAGGGGCGCATAATCGTCGTGGCCTCGGTTCACGGTCTCGTCGCCTCGCCCTTCAAGGCGGGATACGTTGCCGCGAAGCACGGGGCGGTCGGTCTGGTCAAGTCCCTCGCGCTCGAGGGGGCCGCGGACGGCATCCGCGCGGTCGCGCTCTGCCCGGGCTTCGTGCGAACTCCCCTCGTCGCGCTCCAGGTGACGGCGGCGGCGGAGAGCCGCGGGATCTCGGAGGAGGAGGCGCTCCGCGACGTGATCCTCGAGCCACAGGCGCTCAAGCGACTGCTGGAGCCGGAAGAGGTCGCGGATGTAGCGGCTTTTCTCCTCGGCCCGGGGGGCCGCTCGTTCACGGGGTCGCCCGTCGTCCTCGACAGCGGCTGGCTCGCGCGCTGACGTACGCCCGGCGGGCGATCGTCGCCCGTCAGAATCCGTAGTCGATCGAGATGCGCTCGCCCGCGCGCGGGAGCCTGTACTCCTGACCGAGCCGAGCACACTCGGCAACGAACCGGCGGGTGTTCGCCGTGTCGTGCCTTGAACATCTCGTAGTGGCACGGGATCGCGATGATGGCGGCAGACTCGTACGCGAGTCGGGCGGCGTCCGTTCCGTCCATGTTCCCGTGGAGACCGCTGATCGGCACGAACGCGACGTCCGCGCCGTACGGCTGCACAGCCTCGGCGACGCCCTGGACGCGCCGCGTGTCGCCGGCGTGGTAGAAGGCGTAGGCGCCGCAGCGCACGACGTAGCCGACGGCCTCCGGCGCGCCCTCGTGATATGCCGGGACGGCGTTGATCGTGAACGTCCCGAACGTCGCGTCGTCGCCGACGCCGAGGACGGCATCGGGTTGCCGCCCCGCTCTCTCGGCCGCAACCTTCTCGCTGCCCTCGGCACAGACGAACGCCGCGTCGCCGGCGAGCACGTGTGGCAGCGTTCCCGGGTCGAGGTGGTCCTGATGGGCGTGGCTCGACGTGACGACATTGACGAAGGAGAGGAGGGACGGTTCGACGACGAGGCCCGTGATCCGCTCGTGCGGCGTGTCGGAGCCGGAATACCTCGTCGTCACCGAGTCGGAGAGGTACGGGTCGAAGAGGATGCACTCGTCCGCGATCTGGACGAGGAACCCGCTCTGTCCGAGCCACCAGATGTGCATGCCCGTGTCTTCCTCCGACGCGCGGATCTCGGCGATCAGCGCTTCGCCCGAGAGGAAGGGCTCGATCGAGCTGGGCGTGGGCTCCTCGAAGTGGTCGACCTCGTCGCGCTCGACGGGGCTTCGTGGGAGGAGACCTTCGGGGATCGGCACGGCCTCGGCAGCCCTGCGGCTGAAGGCGGAGAGGAGACCTCGCCGCGTGGTCGGGCCGGACGGGAAGAGTGATTCGGAGTCGTTGGTCATGGTTATCCGCCACTCGTCGCGCACCTGCGGAGCGGGCCGCCGATCGTAGCAACGAGGCCGCCGGCCTCAGGTTCGGTGGTCAGCGTGGGGGAGGGCGCAGGTACACGAGCCAGTAGACGGCCCCGACCATGACCGCACCGCCGATCACGTTCCCGATCGTCACGGGAAGCAGGTTCGCCCAGAGGAAGTTCGAGACGGTCAGTGAACCGAGATCGGGCACGCCGGCCTGCCCCGAGACGAACGAGGAGTCGCTCTTGATCAGGAGCCCCATCGGGATGAAGAACATGTTCGCGACGCAGTGCTCGAAACCGGCAGCGACGAACGCCGTGATCGGGAAGACGATCGCGAGGATCTTGTCGGTCGTCGAGTGGGCGCTGTAGCAGAGCCAGACCGCGAGGCAGACGAGCGCATTGCAGAGGGCACCGAGCGCGATCGCCTGCCCGAAACCGAGGTTCGTCTTCGCGGCGGCGATGGTCAGGGACTGCACGCCGACGGCGCCACCGCCGAACTCGTACTGCTTGCTCGCGAAGAGAAGGAAGGCCGTGGCGACGGCGCCGACGAAGTTCCCGGCGAACACGATGCCCCAGTTCCGCAGGAGGCGTCGGGTCGAGATCCGGCGACCGGCCCAGGCCATCACGAGCAGGTTGTTCCCCGTGAACAGCTCGGCCCCGGCGACGATGACGAGAATCAATCCGAGTGAGAACGAGACGCCGCCGAGCAGACGGGCGACGCCGTACGGCAGTTCGCCGCCACCGGTCGTCACGGTCGTCGCGAAGATCGCGCCAAGCGCGATGAACGCGCCGGCGAGGAAGGCGAGGACGAACGTCTCGCCCGTGCCGAGACCGGCCTTCGTCACTCCGACCTGCTCGGCCTTTCGAGCCATCTCGCGCGGGGGGAGTGCATCGAGCCCGGTCGAGCTGAAGGTGGGTGCGTCCTGCACGCGCTGACTATCGCGGGGGCGTCGTCCGACGGCATCGGCGGGATCGCTGAACGCCGTTGCGGGGTTTCCGCAGTGCTCATCGCAGCGTCGCGCCGGGCGAAACGGTAGGTTCAGGCCGTGCACGCCAGACCACTCCGCGCGTCGAAGGCGCTCTCGCGGCCGAGCCCGCCCGAGAACTTCCAGGGCGCCGTTCGGAATCACGCGATCACCGGCAAGGAGAGCGAGATCGTCGTGCTCTCGGTGTGGTTCCCGGCGGGTGGGCGCACGAACTGCCATTCACATTCGGTCGATCAGCTGCTCGTCGTCACCGAGGGCGAGATCGCCGTCGGCATCGGCAGCGCGGCGAATGCTCCTCGGCGCCGGCGAGATGACGGTGATCCCGGCCACGGTCTGGCACTGGCACGGAGCGACCCCGTTGCGGGACGGCTGCCACCTTGCCATCATGACGCGCTCCGTGAACAACTGGGGCCTTGCTCCGCCGGAGGACCAGGCCGAGTTTGCGGCCTACGAGGACTGGGAGCGTTGGGTGCAGGGCATCAGCGGATAGCGGCGGCGTGAGCGCGCTTCCCGCAGGTTTCTCGATCGGCCAGATGCGCCATGACGAGGTCTCGATCCTCGAAGGTTGGGCCGCGGACGAGAGCTGGAATCCCGGTCGCGCCGATCTCGGGATCGCCTGGCAGACCGACCCCGGAGCTTTCATTGCGCTGCGTCAGGATGGGGCACTCGCGGGCGGCGGCACGATCTTCTCGTATGACGGCCGCTTCGGCTTCATGGGACTGTTCATCGTTCGCCACGACCTTCGCGGCCGTGGGCTCGGTACCGCGCTCTGGCACCACCGCCTCGATCGACTTCGCGAGCGTCTCGAGCCGGGCGCCCCGATCGGGATGGACGGCGTTTTCCCGCTCGTCCCGTTTTACGCGAAAGGTGGGTTCGTGCTCGCCTATCGCGATCTCCGCTTCGACGGCATCGCCGCGGGGGAGGCCGACCTCGATGCCGTTTCGCTCGACGAGGTCGGTTTCGACGCGATCGACGGCTACGACCGGAGGTACGTCCCGGCCCCGCGCTCGGCCTTTCTGCGCCGGTGGGTCGTGCAGCCCGGCGGGCAGTTCGCCGCGCTCTGCGAGGAGGGGGCGGTCGTCGGCTACGGCGTCGTGCGGCCCTGTCGCAGCGGCTACCGGATCGCGCCGGTCTTCGCGGACAGGGCGGATCTGGCCGCGCGGATCGTCTCGCACCTGATGAGCTGCGTCGAGGGTGAGCGCGATCCAGCTCGATGTGCCGGAACCGAACGGGCCGGGCCTCGAGCTCGCGGCGGGGCTCGGGCTCGTCGAGTCCTTCGGGTGCGCGCGGATGTACCACGGTCCGGATCCCCACCTGCCGGTGGACCGGATCTTCGGCGTCACGTCGTTCGAGTTCGGCTAGCCGAACTCGGTGATCAGGCGGCTGCGGCGGCCCGCGCGATCAGCGCGACGGCATCTTCCGTGGACAGGCGGTCCGTGTTGACGACGAGGTCGTAATGCGTCGGCAGCTCGATCTTGACCCCGTAGAAGCGTTTCAGGTAGTCGGCCCTGGACGCGCTCGACTCGTCGGCGATCCGGGTGGCTTCCTCCTCGCTCAGTCCATCCCGCTCGACGAGACGTGCGCTGCGCGTCTCGTCCGATGCCGTGACGAGGACGCGGAGGACGTTCGGCTGCTCGGCAAGAGCGTACGAGGCGGCGTGCGCGACGATGACGACGTCTCCGCGCGTCGATGTCTCCTCGATGGCGGCCCGGATCAGCCCGCGCAGCTCCTCGGTCATGGGGACTTCGGACGGCGAGTAGACGGTGACCGCGCCCGTGAAGGCGTGGGCGGTCGCGTCGGAGCTCGAGGAGAGAGCATCGAGGAGGCGGGCCATGAAGGTCTGGCGCTTCTCGACGTCTGCGACCACGTGCGGGTCGACGCCTGCTTCGGCCGCTGCCCGCGTGACGATCGCCTCGTCGACCACGGTGAACCCGAGCTGGGAGCCGACACCGGCCCCGATCGCGTGCATGTTCGACCCGTCGGGTCCGGCAATACAGACGACGCGGCAGGTCATGCTGCGACGCTACGGGAGCGGTGCCGAGTCGTCAAGCGGGGTCGGTGCGCGGAGCCACACCGACCACAGCTCGATGCTTCGGATCGTGAGAACGTCGTCCGGCCACGGGTCAGTCCGCGAGGCGCGCACGGATCGTCGCCTCATCGGCTGCTTCGACGACGAGGAGGACGTCGTCACCGTCTCCCTCGCCGACCGGCCCGCCGAGGAGGACGAATCCCTCTGCGGCCAGCGCGTCCATGAACGCGGCGTGTTCGTTCCAGCGCGCCTGTCCGCGTCGTGGGACGGAGTAGTCCCAGCGCGGCGCCGCGCGCGCGGCGAACGAGAAAGGTCTCAGCCACGGGCGTGGGAGAGGACGTCCGCGAGTTGGGCGGGGCTGATGTTGCCGCCGCTGCAGATGAGCGCGACGCGCTTGCCGGCGAGCCGCTCCCGGAGGTGAAGGAGCGCGGCGAGCGGCGCAGCGCCCGCGGCCTCGACGAGGTTGCGGGTGTGCTCGATCATGGCGAGGAGGGCGGCTCGGATCGCGTCGTCGCTGACGAGCACGAAGTCGTCGAGCTGGTTCCACAGGATGCGTTGCGGCAGTTCGAAGGCGACGCGGGTCGCGAGCCCTTCGGCGAAGGTCTCCATCTGATCCTCGAGCAGCCGGCGCTCCCGCCACGACCGGTAGGCGGCCGGCGCCGCGTCCGACTGGACGCCGATCACCTCGATCTCGGCCCGCACGGCCTTGGCCGCGATACACGCGCCGGCGGCACCGCTCCCGCCGCCGATCGGGACGATGATCACGTCGATCGACGGCTCCTCCTCGAGGATCTCGAGCGTCTCGGTCGCGACCCCGGCGATGAGGTGCGGCTCGTCGCCCGAGTGGACGTAGCGGTAGCCGTGCTCCGCCGCGAGGGAGGCGCAGTGCTCGCGCGCCTCGTCGAAGTCGCGGCCTTGGACGACGATCTCCGCGCCGAGCCCACGAATCGCGGCGATCTTGACCGGATTCGCACCCTCGGGTACGCAGATGACCGCGCGCACGCCGAACAGTCGTGAGGCAAAGGCGATCGACTGCCCGTGATTCCCGGTCGAGGCGGAGATGACGCCACGAGCTTTCTCCTCGTCGGAGAGCTGCGCAACCAGGTTGACGCCGCCGCGTACCTTGAACGCGCCGACCGGCTGGTGGTTCTCGTGCTTGACCCAGACCTCGGCGCCGGCCAGCCGATCGAGCCCGTCGTAGCGGTACAGCGGCGTCGGTCGCAGGTAGGGGGCGATCCTGTGCCGCGCCGCGAGCACGTCCGCGAACGTGGGGGGCACGAGCGTCGTCACCAAGCGGAGGCTACACCGCGTCGGTCCCGTCCGGTGAGCCGGGAGGTGAACGAGTGAACCCGTGTGCGCAGCGAACGGGGCGTCGGTCGCCACGACGGATGTTGCCGGGGCGGCCCAGGACGGGCAGCTTCGGTCACGAAGGTCCCGCCAATAGAATGAGGGAGGGCCAGCCGGCAAGAAGGGGAATTGTCGGCCGGCCCCGAAAGAATGTGTGGCGGGGTGTCCCGAATCTGCGGTGGCTCCTTCTTCTCCCCTGAGAGGTGCGGCTCGCCTCGGGGCTCCCCGCCGCCTACGTCTCCGAGAGGCCTCGGTGCGGGGGTCGCGGCGGCCGGATCGCTTGTTGGTGTAGAGGCGCTGGTCTGCAGCGTGTAACGCCTGCTCCAGGGTCTGGCCAGCGGCGACGTGGGTCGTTGCGGGTTTCTCGTTAGCGGCCGCGTGACTTGCTTGGCTGGGACGGAGAGCATCCGGGTGGTAGTTCTCGTGGTGCCGTCTGCCGTGGTGGTGAATCGGACGTGGAGTTGGGCTGGCCCGCGTGTGACTTTGATGGGGAGCGGTATCCGGATCGTCTGGCGTCCGTTGACGGCTGGTAGGTGGCGGCTCGCGAGTCGCTTGCGGTGGCGGAGCAGGCTGATCTCGGCCTCGATCGGGTGGTTCGTTCTGAGTTGGACGAAGAGGACGCGGCGCCGGGGGGCGAGCCTTCGTATCCAGGCTGCCCGGACGGTGGCAGCGGCTGCCGTGGCAAGCTCTGCGCGGGTGGGAGCGGGCGTCGGGGCGCTGTGTCCAGATGGGGGTGCCCCCGCGGCCGGGGGCGGAACCGGTGGTGGCGGGGAGGGCGTGGGGATCGGTGCGGTGGATGCGAGAGCTGCCTGGACCCACTGCCAGCGGCGATCGACCGAGGTGCGTCGTCCGCCGCCGACGAAGAGCTCCTCATACACGTGAGCGTCGACGGAGCTGAGTTGGGTGACGGCGCATTTGCAGTGCGGGTGTGCTCGGCCGCCGTGGGCGTCAGCGGGGCTGGCGAAGATCTTGTTCAGGGCGTGTGTGCGGCAGGCGTTACAGGCCGAGCAGCCGCAGCCCTCGTGGCCGCCGTCGGGATCGAGGCCCCAGACGCTGACCGTAGAGGCTGCTTTGGCCACGGGAACGCCGATCAGGGCGGCGGTGCTCATCGCGAGCAGCCCCGAGCTGACCAGTCGCCGTCGGGTCAGGACCGTGGAGAGTGTCTCTCGGTCGAGGGAGCCGCAGTTGGGGTGCGCCGGCTTTGGGTGAGTCGGTGTCCCGAGACAGCCCTCGTCCATTCGAGAGCGGAAACCGCTCCCGTCCGGACGGGGGGTGCGTCCCGGCTGGTCCGACTCGACCGACGCGCTGCGGCTTCCACGACCGAGCAACGATCTCGTTCCCCACATCGTGTTAGCCGAGGTTGTGGATACGCATTGTGATGTTGGAGATGTCGTAGGTGGTGTTTCCGTTGCCGGCACAGAGGAACTCCACGGTTCCCGCACCGGGTGCGTTGAATGCGCCCACGGAGCTGCCGGTAACGGTCTGGCCCGCGGAGGTATCGACGCCTGCAGCGCCGATCAGGTTCCCATCGAGCCGGAAGGCGCAGTTGAGGTACTCGCCGTTCGCGCCGGTGTTGTGCACCGTCAGGTCAGTGAAGATCACATAGTCGCCACCGACGGGGAGCGCGTAGTTCGTGAGAGGTGTGTAGTCCTGGTAGTCGCTGACATCAGCTCCACTGGCGGTGGCGGTCGTGACGCCAGCGCCGGGCGCTCCCTGAGGACCCACTGGCCCCTGGAGTCCCTGACTGCCTTGCTGCCCCTGCGAGCCTCTAGCGCCCGCGGCTCCCATCGAACCTTTCAGCGCCTTGCGGGCGGCGGGAGTGAGTGCCTCCAACCCGAGCGAAGCGTTCTCGATGTCGACGCCGGTGAGCGAGTGGTTCTTCACGTTCGCACCAGTGATCAGCAGCTTCGCTCCCGCCACAGCCGTTCCACCGAGCGCGAAGAACAACGCCAGAGTGGCCGCGACGTTGGCATAGGTCAGGCGACGAAGCAGCAGACGCATCAGGAACCTCCGGACAGGGGACACAACACGAGAGGCGGAATACCTCGATCAGGGGATCGGCCGCACCGAGCGCTACAACACCCCTCGAAAGGGGTAACCACACGCGGTACGGGAAACGACAAGATCCGGCCGGACCTCGGGTGGTTCGCCTTCACGGGCTCGGGGTGGTTACTGGATTTGCATTTCGCAGTTGTTCCTAAAGCTGTCGGTGCCGGGGCCGCCGATTGCGATATCCGTGCCGCCGCCGCAGTTGACGGTGTCGTTGCCTGCGCCGCCGAGGATGCAGTCGTCACCGTTGCCGCCTCGGATGGTGTCGGCTGCCGCGGTGGCGAGGATCAACTCCGCCTCTCTCGTGCCTGTGGTGCCGATGACGATGGTGGTGAGGGTGGTCGCGGCGCAGGCGGTGGGCTTGAGTGTGTCGGCTGTGATGGGAATCTGGATACGCCCGGCGTTGCTCGGGGGGAGTGGGTTGTTCGCGGCGAGGGGTGCGAGGGGTGCGAGGGCGGCGGCGGCAGTGGCGAGCAGGAGGGTACTGGTCCGGTTCATGGGCTGATCTGACGGGTCGGCGCGCGACCGCTGTCGAGGCCGAGGCCGAGGATGGCGAGGGCGGCGAGGAGAGCGAGTAGACCGGGTTTCTGGAGCCATCCGATCGCCGACCCGACGGCGGGGAGGTGGAGGGCTTGTCTGCCGATGAGGTCGTGTTGGGTGGGCTGTTCCGGGTCGGTGAAGCTGTTGTTGTCACCCTTGAAGGTGTAGTGGCCGTTGTGGATCGCGACTATCCGGTGCAGCACGACCCTGTGGAGCAGCAGGCTCCGGTAGCCGACCACGTCACCGACTCGGTAGGCGCCGGTCGGTCGCAGGATGACGAGGTCCGAGCGCTTGTAATGGGGCAGCATGCTGGTTCCGTCTACGGTCACGATCGTGGTCTGGCCGCCGAGGGCGGGCGGGGCCGCGAGCCACCAGGCTGCCGCGAGTACGAGGACAGTGAGTGCCGCCGCTACCCCGTGGCGGAGCGGCGACGGCACCCTGAGTGGCGATGTGCCTGAGTGCCCTCCTGTGGCTGGCGCGAGCGCGGTCATTCGTGTGTCGAGGCTGGTGCTACTGGGTTGCGACGACGGTTAGCTGTGTCGCGGCGGCAACCGAGGCCTGCGGGGTGATCGTGCTGCAGGTGACGCTGCCTGCGGCGTTGGTGCACGTGTACCACGTGCCTGCTGCGGCGAGTTGCACCTTGACCGTCGAGGCGGTTGCAGGAGCGATCGTGAATTTGACCGAATCGAGATTCGTCGGCGTTGTCGCGTTGAGGCCGTAGACGACATTTGTGACGGTGTAGCCGGAGATCGCCGCCGAGCCTGCCCCGGCGGTGGTGGTGGGAACCGTGTTGGCGGCGGCATAGGCATAGACGCCGCTTGCGACGATGACCGCCAGAACGGCAAAGATCAAAAGCCGACGGTGCGGAAAACGAAATCTCATGTTCATGTGCTCCTCGGGTAACGAAACTGGATGACAACGGCCGACGCGACCTGTACGGTGACAGTGCGTCGCGTGTGACAGTCCCTGAATCGGGGAGTCGGACCTAGTCTCCACACCCCCTGAAGGGGGATCTCTGTCACAGGAACCCGACGACCGTAGTGCACGTGCTGGATTGCCGTCCGGTCACCAAGATAGGAGACGACGTTGGAATCCCCACCGCAGAGGGCGAGCTTCCCCTCGGTGAAGGTCGGCCCGATCGACGAACATTTCAGGCTTCTGTTCGAGCTGGCCTCCGATGCGATCTTCGTCGGCCTTCCCGACGGAACGCTGACCGCCGTGAATACCGCCGCTTGCCAACTGCTCGGCTATTCCGAACAGGAACTGTTAGCGATGAACGCCAGGGATCTCGTCGCTCCCGAGTGGCTCGACATCGTTGACGGTCACGTGAGACGAGGACTGGAAGGGCTCGAGAGCGAAGCCAACTACGAGATGGCCTTCATCGACCGAAGCGGCACACGCATACCCATCGAGATGCGCTCTACGATTCTCACCATCGACGACCACGTCGTCGGCATGCACACCGTCGTACGCGACATCCGCGACCGACGCCACGCCCAGGCAGCGCTACACGAAAGCGAACAGCGCTTCCAAAGCGCGTTCGAGGCACCTCTTGTCGGGATGGCGCTCGCGGCCCTCGACAGCCGCTTGCTCAAAGTAAATATCGCCCTCTGCGAAATGCTCGGCTACGCCGGGCAGGAGCTCCTCGAACTCCGCCTCCGAGACCTGGTTCAACCAAGCGACCACAGCGAGTTCGACGCCAACAACCAGTCGCTGCTCGCGGGCACGACGACCACCTACCAGGCTCAGCCACAGCTACGCCACAGCTCCGGCCACTACCTGCCCGTCCGCCTGAGCACCTCCATCTTCCGCGACTTCAGCGGTCAACCCGCCTACACGATTACTCAAATCATCCGAGCCGCCCACCCCACGGGCGACGGTACGAGCCAACCCTGCCCCCTGACCGAACGCGAACGACAGGTCCTCCGACACCTCGCAGAAGGCGACAGCACCGCCGAAACCGCCGACGCCCTCACAATCAGTCGTGACACCGTCCACACCTACACCCGTCGAGCTACCCACAAACTCGGGGCCCGCACCCGCACCCAAGCCGTCGTCAAGGCAGCCACCAACGGCTGGCTCACCAACCAACAGTCGAACCCAACGGACGCAGGCGAGAAGATCTCGATCGGCTGATGAGTGAGGCAGCGCCGAATTTCGGGCAGTAGGGGAACCCCGGGGGAACACGAGCCGAGCAAACGCGACATCCCCGTCGCCGACGCGTTACGCGTCAGAATGAGCCGTAAACGCCCAATTCACGAGGCAGAACTGCCAGATAGACGGGTTTGCGGTTCTTCCAGGATGTGCCGGGCCCTTAGCCCATACTGGAGGCGAACACCCCTACTCAGAGGCATATTTCCCGGCTCAGGTACGCACCGGGGTACGCACCGAGTTCGACGCCGACGTCGGAAACCCGGAACTCGGGAACGTATGGCCTGGGAGCGTATGGTGCTCTTCGCTGGATCAATCGACGATAGGGGGACTGATGCGAGATCGACTGCCGATCATCTTGTCCGTGACGGCGCTCGTGGTGGCGGTGTTGGGCACAACTTCGCTCGGCCACGCCGCCTACAATGCGGTCAAGCTGCCGAAGAACAGCGTCGGAACCACACAGCTGAAGAACAACAGCGTTACGGGCCGCAAGGTGAAGAACAGCAGTCTCACCGGGGCCGACGTGAGGAACGGCAGCCTCACCGCTGTTGACTTCGCACAGGGAGCGCTTCCCGGTGGTGCCGCCGGCACCTCAGGGCCGAAAGGCGATAAGGGAGAACAGGGGCAGATCGGTCCGAGCGACGGATACGCGGACGTATCCGTCGGCCCGGCCGTCGTGCCCGCCGGTGGAGCCAACACTCGCGTCGCGACCCTGCGTATCCCTGGCGCCGGCAAGTACATCCTCTGGGCGAAGACCTGGCTCAACAGGCCACAAGCGGGACAGCCAACCCAGTTCGCATGCAGGCTCGTTGCCGGCCCGGACTCGGACATCGCGTTCGCGAGCGCCCCAACCGGACTGCAGCAAACACTCACAAACATTCTCGCGATCGAGGTCAAGCAGGCCATGACTGTCAACCTCAACTGCGGCGCAACGGGTGCAAGCACGGCCAATTACTCGACGATCACTGCGATCAAAGTCGGAAGCCTGACGACGAGCACCGGCTAGGCCCGTCGCGATTGTCTTGAGAGCCGACCCGAGGGCAGACGATCGCACGGGCATTTCCGTGCGATCGCCCCTCGCGGTGTCTACGCTCAACGTATGAGGCTGGCCGGCATCGAAGTCAAAGGCAACGACGGCCGCGAGCTCGTGGACATGCTCCTGCGGATCGGCCGCGACGTCGACCTCGCGCTCGCCCACCGGATCGAACGCGGCTACTCGCGCCAAGTGAACCTCTTCGCCCTCTCGCCCGAGGAAGCCGACCTGCTGCTCGGTGTCCTCATCGACCCACTGACCCCCGGTCTGGTCGAGCTCCGCGGCAAACTCGTACGCGACCACCGTGACAGGAACAGAAAGTACTAACCCGCGGTACCCGCACCGCCTCCGGGTTCGCCGCACGCCAACGACGCTCATACTCAGACACACACTCGCGGCAATACCCATGCCGACCACTCCGCGACGAGTCATCGAACCGAAACAAATCGACCGGCAGCCATCCACGGCAGCCAGAACACCACTTCGACAGACCGGCGACGAACTCAGGCATCACACCACCGTCCGCGCAAGCCCGCGAAAGTATTTCTCCCAGAGAGGCATGGAGTGTCCCCGGTGGATCTGTGCTTCTTCACAGGCACCCCTCTCCCGGGGGCACCGTTGCCGTGAAAACGGCAACACTACGTTTCCGGGGGTTCGGCGATGAATCGGAGCGGGGTGTTGAAAGGGCGAGCGTTGGCGTGGTGGGAAGGCTCTTGCCTGTCCCCGAGGGGTAGGATGTTTAGTTCCATGTTTCCGGACTGATGTAGAAGGGCAGGTTGCTGATGGGTAGCGAGAGCGATCAAAGTCAGGATGACCAGTCCGCCGGCAAGGCGAAAGGCGTCCTGAAGGACGCCGCAGATTGGGTCGCCGAACGACTCGACGGGCTCAGCGGCCGACTGCATTCCGACACGGAGCAAAACGACACCGAGGATGAGCAGCCCAGCGTCGCGTACCGGCCCGCAGCGCCGGTACAGGGCGACGCAGGCGCACGCGCCGCCGGAAGCACCGAAGACCACATAACCGAAACCGACTAAGCCGTCGAGCGTCCTTGCGGGTTGTTTCGTGGTCGGAGTTGCTTGGGACGCCGACGCTCTCCCGGCGGCTCACGGCTAGCGCCTATTCCACCCTGCTCGACTTTCGTCGGCGGATCTTCCAGCGCCGCAGGTGAGCACCGGGTAGGCACGCCACGGGCAAATGGGGGATTTCCTGGCACGTCCGAGCCGCCCCGCGAGCACCCCGCAAACCGCTCTAAAAAGCCAAATACTCGCCTATCAAGCGGGCTTGCGGTTCTTCCAGGATGTGCTGTCTATAGCCCATACGGGACTACGAGTCCCCAGGCCACCATCTTCGTGATAGCGATGGCGATTGTGGTCGTCCTCGCGCTGTCGTGGGGCGCGAAACTTCGCCGTCAACGCACCCAGAACTCGTCGGCGCGGCGCCGGTGGCCATGATCGCGACGGTGTGGAAGTCCTAGGCATGAGCGAACGGTGTGGACGTCCGAGGCACGAGGGAGAAGCGGGCCCGATGCCTCGTCCATGTTCCGACGAGACAAGCGAGATCCTCGACATCAGCCTCCGCGCTCCTCGGTACGAACAGCCACCATCGTGGGGCGTACTGACCCGGTGTGGAATGTCACGCGTGTGTAGGAGGTTGAGCCCACCGACGCGGAGACCGGAGTCGAGTTCGAGATCTGGGTTTCGGAAGCCAGCGAACACAGCGCTGGCCTCGGCCCGTAACAGCCCGGGCGTTTGCAGGCAACCACAGTCCGTACTCGGCGTGTAGGGGGCGCGTTTGAGGGGTACGTGATGCGTATGGACAACATCGTCGTACTCGCCGCCGCAGTCTTCTCGCTCGTCACCGTCCTCGTCTGGATCGGCTTGCTCGTCTGGGGTGCCGTTGAAGACGGCCGCGTGCAATGTCGCCACGACAGGGACAGGCGATAGGAGTGGCAGCAGACATCGTTCACGCGGTCCCCGCTAGCGCGATCCTGTTCGCGATCGTCGGCGCAGTGCTCCTTTTCGGGAGACGCCGGTGGTTCGCGAGGACGATGACGGAGGCCGAATGGAACGACCGCCGGATGCGACGCCGCTACCGACAACGGCTCGCCGTGTTCCGCTCCGCCGGCGTCAGCCTGCTGATCCTGGCCGTGATCGTGTACCTCACGTACTAGACCGACCACTCGCGACTCGACCCTGTTTCAGCCTGATGCCGAAGCCCAGATGTTTGGACACCCCGGAACTGCGGTAATCCACTCGTCGGAGGGGCGGCCGAGCGAACGCGGTTCGCGTTCGATTCGGCCGCCCCTCCGACGAGGGCCGTTACGTCGGTCGTGCACCCGGGTTTTGAACCAAGGGCCGCATGGGTATGACGTTGTCATGACCGCTTTCGTCTTGACTGTCGGAGTAGCCGCTGCCGCGATCAGCATCGCATTCCTCTTGCTCAACGACGTTTTCGCCGAGCGACGGTGAAATCTTGGCCGGCCCGGTCGTAGCGGTTATCGACCCCAACGGAAGGAGTGTGTGATGGCTCGCGGTGAAGGCGGAAACGCCGGCGGTATCGGGATCGGTGGCATCCTCGTGATCGTCGGGATCGTGCTTGCGTTCGTATGGAGCCTGTGGGCCGGAATCATCGTGGCGCTGATCGGATTGATCGCGTTCGGCGGCTTCGCGAAAGGGCGTTGGTACTAGACCGCGTAGCCTCGAGCCGCTCGCGGCGCGCTCTGTCAGCGACGCTCGCGGTCGGTACTTCTCCGCACCGCGCGTGTGGGTCGACACGGGTGTCCCAGACAACCCGGTCGCCCACGATTCCCTAACGCTCGCGCAGGCAGTGTTTTGCGGTCTCTGACCGTCCATGCCCAAGGGCTAGGGTGGGCGTGACGGCGGTCGAAGTGTCCCTGGCTGACTTGCGCTCGGGGCGTGTTGCGGCCTTCGGTACCTGGTTCGTTCGCGGTTGACGTGGCTAGAGCCTCTCACTAGTGTCACGGTTATCTGCCGTGTGCAGGAACAGGGGGTTGTGGCCGCGCTTGCCCGTGGTCGGAGACGACGAGGAAGGTGGGCCTTCATGGCTTTGCTCCGGAACCGGGTGTGGCTCGTGCTATTTGCGGCGGTTGTCGGGCTGATGGTTGCTGGTGTCGCGCAGGCCGGCGAGCGTGTCTCGCATGGAACGGTGAGCGTCGAGAAGCGGCTGCTTCCTGACGGTGCCGGCTGCCGGGCGATCTGGTGGATCATCGTTGACGACCTACCCAATGTCGCCGAGTACGCGGTCACGCTGAACACGGGGACCGTCGTTCGTTTCACCAAGTACAGCAACGCAAACTCCGTCAAGGGCACCGTCTTCGACTATCCGGCGCCCGCCGGGAAGGTCCACAAGTACCTCTACGCGGGGGGCACGGCGGCGCCCTGCGAGGACGACGCCTTCACGGGTAACTACAGCGCCACGAGCGTCAAGATCACGCAGTTCTCGGTCGACCGACCCAAGGCCGGGAAAGCCGCGATCGAGGCCTACTTGACTCCGACTGCGAACGGGGAAGGCTGCTCGATCACGCTCTGGGCGAGCGTCCCCAAGATCCGCGGCGCGACTGCGTATCGGATCAAGTACGTCACGGCGTCGAGGGGCCGCAACGTCGTGACTCGACTTCGGCTCACCCCCGCGCGTTCAACTCGAGGCCGGCCGGCGTCAAGCGCTACGCCACTCGCGGGCGATTGGGCCACTACATCCGCTCGGCGGGCGCCGCGGGCAACGGGTGCGCGCGGACGGCCTGGGTCCACCTCGGCCCAAGCGGCGGCGGTGCCCCCGTGCTGCAGAAGTCCGTCTCGTTCACCGTCGAGAAGGCGAAGTGAGTCGGCCGTCGGCCGCGGTCACCCTAGCCGGAACGAACGAAGACGGACCCGGGACGACCAGACACCAACCAACCACGCCGGTGCCCCAAACAGGTTGGCGAACGAACCCCGTTTAAGCAACATTCCCTAACGCTGGCGCGGCCGAGCAGGGTGTCCTTCGATGGTATGAAGCGTGCATGCGACGGATCCCTCGTGATGTCTCCGTGCAGTTGTTCCAACGTGGCGCCGGTGGTTGTGTGCTGTTCCTGATGATGAGGAGGACGGCTGCGCGAGACGGGTTCTGGCAGGGCGTCACGGGCGCGCCCCTGGGCGGCGAGACCGATGAGGCGGCAGCTCTGCGGGAGGTTCGGGGGGAGACAGGCTGGGATGTTTCGGGGAGCCTCCAGCGGCTCGAGCTGGACTACTCGTATGGTCTGCGCGATGACCTGCGCGATCGCTGGGATCAGGTCTACGGCCCGGGCGTGTGAAAGATTGAGCTGGTGTCGTTCGCCGCTGAGGCACCTGTTGGCCTTGAGCTGATCCTGGATGGTGAGGAGCACGATCGCTTCGGCTGGTTCGTGCTCGGAGAGGCCGAACGATTAATGGACTGGCCCGTCGAGCACGATGCGTTGCCGCATCGACGGGCAGCCCTTCGGATCCTCATGTCCCGACTACTCCGTTGATCGGAGAGGGCGAGTCTGTCGGGTGACGGTAAGACTCGGCGGAGTTCCGGTGTTGGTTAGGAACAGGTCAGGCTCAGTGTTCCTTTGCCGGTATAGACGTGTGCGTTGGCGGACTCGTCAAGCTCGCGGAACGTTTGCACCCACGTGACCGATTTGCCGTCGACGGTCGCCGGCTCGCCGTCGGGCGTCGCGCGGGTGACGATCACGTAGATCTGGTCGCGGTTGGGAAACTCGATCGAAGCGTCCGTCTGCGACCACTCATCGCTCAAGTAGAACTGGGTCATATCGAACTCCGAGCCCTGGTCGCTCGTTCCCTTGATCTCGAACGTGCCGCTCGGCTGAAACTCACACTCGGTAACGACGATCGCGAACGCCCTGCCGTCATCAAGCTCGAGAGTGCCGGTTCCGGGTGCTGCTGCAGGGACAGCGGTGTCGGAGCTACTTGTGTCGGCGTTAGCCTCCAGATCGTCTGTGGCGTCGCTCTCTGATGTGGTGCCCGTTTCCTCGACGGCGACCGTTTCGGTCTCCGTGTCCGACAAGGCGGCCGGGTCCCTTCCTCCGCCACAGGCTGCGAGCACGAGCATGAGCGTGGCGGCCGCGACGATCGAGAGAGCGAGGTTATGGGGTCGTGCGGCTTGTAGAGTTGCGTGCATGACGTCCCCCTGACGGTGAAGTGCGGCTCTTCTGTCCCGCTACGGCAACAAGGCTCACCGTCGCAGGTTCAAAGACCGAATGTGAGGGAGGCGCTCAGTCGCCCACACCAACCGCGTCGGGTTGATCATCCCCCCAAGCCAACCGGGGAGGCTCCCACTGGTACGACGACCGTACCACCTTCGAGCCACCGTTACTACCGCCAATACATGAGCGCGGAGACCGCATAGCAGCGTTCGAGCAGCAAGGATCGTCGGACGACCTCCCCCAATGCTTGTGCGGGATCTACGGCGTCGGCAGCAACCTTCCCTCATCCGGTTCGCCTTGGCTTCGGGTACCAGGCCCAGCAGGTCCCGCCGCGACGCCTTCGCGACTGCGCGTGGTCCTCTGCCGCTCCGCCACCCTGAAGACTCGTCGGGACGCGAACTCAGGGTCATACAGCGGATTCGCCGACGATTCCCGCGAACAGTGACCGAGCGCCGAGACAGCGCCGCCGATACCCGACCACAGCGCGATCGCCTTCGTACGTCCGGGGCCAGCCCACGCGAGGCCGTGATCAGCGTCAACGTGGTCGGATAGGTCGTGCCGGCCGATACGCTCCCGAGCACGCGGGCGACACCGAGCACGCTGTCCGACGGAGCATGCGCGGCCAGCAGGCTCGCCGGGATCATGCCCGGTCAGAACGGACTTCCCCTCCCGCCTCCACGAGGTGCCGACTATGCTCCTGCCCCTGCTTTCCAGACCGCCGCCGGAGGTCACTCGCCGGTCCCGCCGGCCGGGCACACCCTCCCGTCCGTCCGCGCGAAGATCGCCGTCAGCGAGCCCGTCAAGCTTCGGTCTACGTCGCTGGCGCCCAGAGGACGTAGGTGCCTGCGCCGACGTTGTCGCTGTCGGTTGTTCGTCCTTGCTGGGTGAAGCCGGGTGGCGGCGGGTCGCACGTGATACCGAGGCCGCGAACGAAGATCGAGAGGACAGCTCCGCTGTAGGTCGGGTCGCTTGCCGGTTGGCCCGCGACGAGATTGAGGAATCTGCCGTTCAGGCAGTAGCCGTTCCAGAGGTTGCTCGGCGGCAGCATGTAGGTCGCGAAGTGCGCATCACCGCCGACGTCAGACCACGACGCTCCTCCATCGGTCGATCCCCAGGCTTGGCCGCCGCTGTAGTAGTCGAGTGATCCTGCACCGCAGATCTCGTAGCCGGTCGTGTCGCTCGTCGAGACAACCACGGCGTACTGGCGTCCAGCGCCAGTGGCGGGTTTCCGAACTGAAGGTCAACGAGGCCGGGGTCTGGAGCGGGAATGGCAGCGGACGAAAGGGTGAGGCTCCCGAGCTCGTTGGACAGATTGGGGTGGCCGGAGCCATCGACACCCGTCAAGACCACGTGAACAGTGTCGGTCGCGCCAGACGCGTTTCCCAACGTGAGCAGCGCGTCGCTGAGCCGTCCTGAGACACCCGCCGTGAACACCTGGCCGATCGTCGTCCCCGGCGTGAACGTGGTGCACCCCTCCGTCAAGTCCTGACTCTGGTCGATCTCCGCACCAGGAGTGACCGCAAGCGCTGCGGGCGTCAACACCGCCGCCGCCACAACCCCGAGCGTTACGAGCATCAGTATGCGCCGCCGCATTAGCTTTCCTTTCTCGCTGGATTTGGCCCAGGACGCACGTGTTCCAGGCATCTAGAAACATCATCGGCAGCATCACCGAACCCTTGACCGAGGGATACCGACGGCCGCAAACCGACACCGCTTCACACGGTCGAGCGCCACGCAGAGTCAGTGGTCGGGAACGTCACTGGACGCTCGTGAGTCACCAACGTCAGGAGTTCCCGGCGAAGGGCAACTTCAGCCGCTCCCGCCCGTCATCCTCTCTTGATCCCGGGAACAGCCGCACGGACGTACACGATGTCCTCTCGCGTGGCGGATCAGAAGAACGTTCTCGCCCATCCCACCACCACCAAGGCCGCTGCGAACGACACGAGCAATGACCACCCGATGCCGAGTCCTGCGTAGTTCAAGAAGATCCCGCCAACGGCCCAGACAACGACTCCACCGCAGCCCGCGGATATGGCGTTCGACGTATCCATCGACTTGCGGCCAGCCGTATCCGTTGCTGGCGTCAGGAACTCCCGCTGCCAGCACTCCGGGCAGAACACAAGCAGCTCGCCCGCCCCGTCTGCGAACTGCGGACGCACGCCTCGCCCCGGCGAGAAAGCTGCCGACGATTGGCTCTATTTGTTCTGACAAGCCGCACAGTCAGGCGGGGGCCTTCCAATCAGGGGAAGGGACAGCCGGTGAAGCGGCTGCCGTGGAGCGGCATGTGGTACCGAGGCAAAAACACGGCCAGTGAGAGTCGAGAATGCTCGGGTCCCGGCCAGATCGCGATCCACGGGCGCGGCCAGATCGGCGGCACGCTCGTGACAGCCGCATCCCACGGGCGTGCGACTCGGCAGCGCGGCGATGCGCTGGCTCGTGCTGATCGTCGGCCCGGGTGTGCCGGTCACCGTGACCGCCTAGGGCGTCTTCGGGGAGCGCAGGTACCGCCCTGGTACGCGTCTCCCTGGGTGCGTCTGAACCATGTCGCCGCCTGGCTGAGGCGCGCGAGCTCGGGAGTGGAATAGGCGAGCCCGTAGATGCGGTGCAACGCGATGGGGAGGCCAGTACGGGCGCAGGCCTCGGTCAACGCCTCGTCGGTGGTCGCGCGACCGATGTGGATCGACTCGTGGATCAAGACGTCTACGGACCACGAGACCTGGAGCTCGTTCGTCGTCGTGTCGATGGCACGCGACCGAGGCGAAGCCCCTCGCATACGTACGGGCTCAGGTACATCTCGCTGCGCTGGATCAGGCTGAAGCCGTACACCCGGTCTGCCGAGCCAGGCGGAAGCCCGACGGTCGCGAGCGTTTGCCGCCACTCCGGAGCGTTTGTCGCGCACACGACGACGAGCTTCTGTCCGCTCAGGTGCTCGGCCGTGTCGGAGATCCAGGCCGCGGTCAGGGACGGGCTCACGGCAGCCGCCCGCCCGATCGTTGCTGCCGCCTGTGCAGCCGAGCCGAGGAGGGCGACGGAGATTGTCGCGGCGACGATCGCGAACGGACGCCACGCACTGCGTGAGCCGGCCATGCCGGTTCCTCCTTGGGAGGATTGGTGGAGCACCGGGCTCGGTTTCGCCACTGGCTCTTCGTCGGCGTAGAACAGCGACCAACGGTCGCCGACGAGTCATTGCCTGCCGCAGTGATGAACGATACAACTGTCGATTCTGCCGCGCGTGACACACGATGGTCGGAGCCGTGAGAAAGCGTCTCTCTACACCGTAAGGGGTATTTCCGGTCGTGAACACCCTGAAACGAGCTATAGACATCCCTCGATACTGGTAACTTGCCGCGCTCTGCCGAAGTTCGCGCTGGCGAGGATCCTCCACCGATAGACGCGGCTTAGCCTCTGGTTCAGGGCCGAGTTCCCGGAGCATGTCATTGAGGAGATTGGGCCACCTAGTGTGGAATCGGCTGCTGATGGCTGATGCGCGACGACGGCACCACGATGAGCGCGCGCCGGGCAAACGGCGCGTGTGTTGCGAAGAACAACGGCGGTAAACGGCCGTTCCTCTCGGCAGGTACCCGGCCACGGTGCTTGAGGGATCGGGATGAAGGTCTGGCTTGATGATCTTCGGCCCGTTCCGACGAGACATGGACGTGGGCGACGACGCCTGGGGCGGCGATAGCGCTTCTGGAGTCAACTGAGGTCGAGCTGATTAGCTTCGATCACGATCTTGGATTTGAGGGCGAGTCCGAACTCTTTGGCTACACCGTGCTGTTGTGGATCGAGGAGGCCGTTGCGCTCAGAGGCTTCGATCCACCCGAGATGCGCGTTCACTCGGACAGGCCACCCGGTCACGAGAGACTGCTTCGCGGCATAGAAGCGATCAACCGCAGAACCGAGGCTCGCCGCGGGTGAAGCCACCCGGGGCGGACGCACAATCGAGACGTCCGGTGTTCTGCGACCCCGGGGCGCTTCGCCCGTTGGAAGAGCCGCAACTCCCCCCGTACCCACCCGGGTCGGATGGGTCCGCTCCGTGGATCACCAGGACCAACAACCCCACGCCCTCAGCACGAGCACGAGCGACGAGTCTCCTCCGCCACACTCGTTTCAGGCCCGGCTCCCCCGAATGATGTCGTCGGCGATGATTCGGAGGTTATCGACCGTGGATGTCGGGTGGACGCCTACGAGGGTTGAACGGGTTACTGGATTGTGATGGGTGTGCCTATGGGCATGAGGCGCGCGAGTTTGAGGATGTCGGTGTTACGGAGTCGGATGCATCCGTGTGAGATTCGCCCGGGGATGAGTTGGGGTTGGTTGGTTCCGTGGATGCCGATGAAGCCGCCTGCGGGCCAGTCGGTGAGTACTGCCGATCTCGCACTGGTTCCGAAAGCGACCGGGCCATATGTCTCGCTCGCGTATTTGGTGAGTTTGTTGCGGATGATGAATCGGCCGGTGGGGGTTGGCCATTTCGCCTTACCGATCCCGATTGGTGCGGAGAGAAGCTGTTTGTTGCCGCGGTAGAGCACTGCTCGTAGCGTGGTGCGCGAGATCTCGAGGCGTGTCGAGATGAAGCCGTAGCCGCCGGTCGCTTTGCGTGGCACCCATCCGGTTGTTCCGTTCGGAAGCACGGGGAGGCCGATCTCGAGCCAGGGTGTTCCGCCGTGCTCTACGCGCCGGAGGACAGGGACGACGGTGGCTGTGCCCTCCGGTGTGCGGGTCTTCAGCCGGGCGACGATGTGCGAGGTGCCCACCGGGGTGGACCTCGCGGCGACGCTCCGGACGATCGGCGTGTATGCGGACGAGGTGCGGTTACCGACGCGCGTCGGCGTTGCGTGGCCACTACTTGTAAGCCGGGGTGCCGGCGAGAAGAGGCCAACGACTGACGCTCCTCCTGTGGGTATCGCAGGGAGCACTACGGAGCCGGGCGGTGTGCTGCCGCCCGGCTCGTGAACGTATGCCGCAACAAACGCGACGCCGGCTGCCGCGAAGCAGGCGCCTACCGCGGCCAGGAGACCGAGGTGGCGACTGCTGTCGTGGCCCTTGCTCATCCGGTGAAGCCCGGCGAGCCGCCGCTCGATGTCGTTGCCGGGGTCTTGGTGATGAACCCGGTTGCCGTAACGGCCGCCAGCACTTGCTCCATCGACTTTGCCGTGTCGAAGGCGGCGGGGGCCGGTGGGGCTCCGTTCAGGTGCCGTATCCACGAGGCATGTCGGGCCTCGACGGTATGGATCGCCAGGGCTGCGCCGAGCACTGCATCGGAAGCGATCAGTGGAGCTTGGCCCGCGTAGGCCATAACCCCTGTGTCCTCCAGTGCCTGTGCCGTCTTGCGGAACGCCGCTGCGTTCTCGGTCGTGCCCTGGAAGTCGAACCATGGCGTCTTGACTGCGGCCGAGCCTAGCGCCTGCTTCAGTGCTGCCACGTGAGCGCGTTCGTGTGCACCGACGACCCGCGCAAACGTTCCGAGGTCACCCGAGAGTGCTCCCATCCGCCCTGCCTCGGTATAGAACGCTGCCTCGAGGTACTCGAGCGTCAGCGCATAGTTCAGGATCGCGACGTCACCTGACGTTGCTGCTCCTGCGGGTGAGGCGAGTGCGCCGAGGGCCGCGCCGCCCCCGACCACGCCCCCAAGAGCGAGAGCAGTCTTGCGGAGAAAGCCCGCCCGCGTGTCGGCGAAGCGCTCCAGGTTGTCCATCGCCTCGGCGATCGCTCCGTCGCGGTCGACCTCCGCAAGTGTGATGGCTGATGTGTCTTCATGAATGCTCATGGTCACCCCGTGATGAAGCCGGTTGCTTTGACGGCGGACAGAATCTGGCCCTGGGTCTTGGAAGCGTCGAACGCCGCCGGGGCCGGATTCTTCTTCGCGATGTCCCTAATCCAGGCCGCGTGGCGAGCCTCGACCGAGACGACCGACGCTGCTGCGGCGAGCGTCTTCTTGGTCAGGTTTGCACCCTGCCCGTTATACGCCGCAACGCCGGTGTCCTCGAGAACGATCGCGGTCGCCTGGAATTTCGCGGGGTCGTCGGTAGTGCCCTTGAAGTCGAATGTCGGCTTCTTGACTGCCTTCGAGCCGAGCGCTGATTTCAGGTATGCGACGTGAGCGACCTCGTGTGCCTTGACCGTCTTCGCGAACTTCAGTAGTTCGCCCGACAGCGCACCGCCAGCCACCGCACGAGTGTAGAACTCGGCCTCGAGATACTCGAGCGTGAGCGCGAAGTTGAGGATCTTGACGTCCAGCGACGGCGACGGCGCGGCCGTAACGAGCTTCGGCAAACCACCGATCACGACGCCACCGACAGCCACCGTGCCGCCAGCCACCAACCCGCGTTGCAGCAGGCTCATCCTTGTCGACCGTGGAAGGGCGTCATACGCGTGTCCCTCCGCGCCGTCAGCGCCGACCGCTTCCAGCGTCAAATGCTCTGCCATCGTCGAGCTCCTTCAGTTAGTTGACCTAGGTTGTTCGTTGCGTTGCTGCGAACGGTTCGACCGCTGCACCACCACCCAGGCGATCCAGCCATCGCCGTGCTCGACGGCACGGACGCGGCCGGCGTCTACCCGACGGAACTGAGCAAGACTGGCATCTGGCGCATCCAGGCGAGGAGCACGAGCACCTTCGCGAGCTGGTGCGTCGTCGGCCCCGTGCGCGATTGTCCATGTATGTGACCTGAGAAGCTAGCGCGCCTGGGGGCGCGCTTAGGTCGGTTGTCGGAGCGCGGCTGCCGCTGCTTGCAGGCGGGCGCTGACCTCGGCTAGTTCTTTCGCTGCGAGGTCCATGCGCTCGTGCTCAGTCTCCGCACGCAGCCTGTGTCCTTCGCTGCTCTCGCGGAGAGATCTCAGCTGATTGCCCATCTGCTCGACCGTCTTGGTTAGTTCGGCGAGCTGGCCCGCGATCATCGCGGTGTCTTCGTCGGAAGTCATGGTTTCTGAGCATGCATTCTAGGTTCTTCGAGGGGTGAATTCTAGGCCGCAGGAGTTCCAAACGAGCGTGATGGTTCACGGGGTTGTACTCGAACGAGGGAGAGGCAGTCCCCCGTTTGGGGGAACGTGGCGCTATCGGCCATGCCTCAAGCGCTTCCCGGGACCGGCCTCCCGCTGCGGGGTGATATGGCTGCGGGATCTGCCGCCGATGTGTCCAGTGAAAGGGCTGCACGGTTTGTTCCGTGGGATGGCCGTGTCTCCAAGTGCCGATGGCATCTTGTCCTCGGAGGCCCCTGTGTACGGCGTAGAAGGGTCGTCATGGATCGGAGTCATCGGTTGTCGTTCCGCGGATCATCGTCCGCGTCGGGAGCGTCTGGGGATCGCCGAGAACATCGCGGTTTTCGCGAACACGTTTCTGGCGCCGCTCACGCCGCGCTCGGGTACGGGCGAGCGATGCTGTTGCTCGGCGCGATCTGGCTGTTCGGCCTTGTCGCCATAGGGGCTGTGGTCGAGTTCGAGCGCAGGGTTGACGAGACGCGGCAAGCGCAGGTCGTGATCGCTGAGATGCGCAACCAGCAGGGAGCGCTGATCTCGATCGCGTTTGACCCGGCGGTGGCCTCTGTGTCCAATGTGCCGCGACGGGCGGAGACGAAGGCTCGGCTCCGAAAGGCGGCCGGGGTGCTCGACGCGTCGGTCGCGAGCCTCGCGAGGCTCGGTCATAGTGATGCGCCGGCGACGATCGGTCTGCTGACGGAGCGCTACTACGCGTTCACCGACCGGCTCGCGACTCTCGTCGCCGACAACGCCAGCGGCAAGGCAGCGCTCGAGCTCGGCAGGAGCCAGCAGCCAGGAGGGATCCAGGCGCAGTTGAACGCCGAGCTCTCCCGTGCCGACATCGACTACGGGCGCGAGGCCGCCCGGTCGCGCAAGGTGGCGACGATCGCGACGATCCTCGCGATCGTGTTCCTCCTGACCGCCTTCTCGTTCGCGTTCGCGCGCGCCGTCAGGGCGAGGCGACGCAGCGATAACCACGCCATGACCGACACGCTGACGGCGCTGGGTAACCGGCGGAAGCTGTTCGCCGACATGGAACGAGACATCAGCTCTCTCTCGGGTGAACAGACCCTGACGATCGCGATCTTCGACCTCGACGGCTTCAAGGCCTACAACGACACCTTCGGCCACCCCGCCGGCGACGCTCTCCTGGCCCGACTCGGAGCCCGACTCGCAGCCACCGTTGCCGACCGCGGTCGCGCCTACCGAATCGGAGGCGACGAGTTCGTCGTCACTACCGAATCGCAATCCGACACCAGACTCGTCATGGCCGCCCAGGCCTCTCTCATCGAGCACGGCGATGGGTTCGTGATCGGCTGCTCGGCCGGCTCGACCCGCGTCGCCGCCGGAGAGAACCTGGAACAGGCACTCCACGTCGCAGACCAGCGGCTCTACACCAACAAGCGATCCGGCCGTCGCGACCCCCGCACCGAGGCCAAGGACGTACTCCTGCAAGTCCTCGCCGAACAGAACGAACAACTCGCCGACCACGTCAGCCACGTCGCCGGGCTCGCCTGGAGCACCGCCGTTCGCCTCGATCTACCACCCGACCAGATCGCGCGCATACGACTGGCCGCCGAACTCCACGACATCGGCAAAGCCGCCATCCCCAAAGCCATCGCCAACAAACCTGGCCCCCTCGACCACCAAGAACGCCTGTACATGCAGCGCCACAGCGAGATCGGCGAACGAATCGTCGCCGCCGCACCCACACTCCAAGAGATCGCACCGATCATCCGACACGCCCACGAACGAATCGACGGCACCGGCTATCCCGACAAACTCGAGCGCGACCAGATCCCGATGGCCTCCCGCATCATCGCCGTCGTCGACGCCTACGACGCCATGACCAGCCAACGCCCCTACCAGCAAGCCATGTCCAGCGAGAACGCAGTCGCAGAACTCCGCAACAACGCCGGAACACAATTCGACCCGACCGTCGTCGCAGCCTTCACCAGCATCCTCGCCGAAACGTTCCCCTCACCAGAATCCGAACCGCCATCACACACCGAACACGACCTCCCGCCACGCGACTCCCGCCACTCCCTCATCGAAAACCCCAACGAATAACCAACGCGCCAACCAACCTCGCCCCCTTCGTCGCCAGCGATCCCGCGCAGGGTCGACTCTCCTGCGACGGACGGGCCTGGTGAGGACCCCGCGCAGACCATGGGGTACTACGAGATCAACGAGGTGCAGGACGGTCTGTTCACAGGTGCCCCCAACCAGACCCGAGCCGACAGATGGATTGCTCCATTTTCTCTGGGTCATGCCTGCAAGACGTGTGAGATTCGCCGCCCCGGTGCAGACCCGCTCCGCCACAGACGACAGCGGGAGAGGTCGCGCTCTCGTTCCGAGGGATCATCTTGCGGGGAGACCGGTCCGATCGCGTTCTCCCCACTCCTCCGTCATATGACATTCGCAAACTGTGAGTGTGTGGTGTGCGGGGACCCCGTCTGGGGTTGTTGCCAGGGTGGTGCCGTGCTCTTCGTTTGTGACTCGATTTGCGAATGACCCGCTGGTGCGGTGTCTTTCCAGTGATGTGTTCGGGCGGAGGGTCTGGCGCCGGTCTGGCGCCCGCTTGCTGGCCTGATCAGAAGCCTGTCCACCCCGACATGGGGTGTGACGCGTCACAGTCGTGCCGCCAGCGGTTCCATCCCCAGACCGGCAACCGGAGTTTGTCCCCCAACGCTGGGCTGGAGGTCAGTAGGGATGGTTGCAGATCAGGTGGATTACGTCGTTGGCGTCGACCCGCACCGCGACGAGCACGCGCTTGGCGTCGTCGAGGTGCGTAGCGGTGTGGTCGTGTTCGAGACGTCCGTGGCCGCCGACAGCGGCGGCTACGCGGCGCCGCCGGGGTGCAGTACTACACCTGGGTGAAGGATTGAGCGCCGGCCGCAAGGCGCTCCGCAGCTGGCTCGACGACCTGTCAGACCGCCTGGACACCGTCGACGTCAACGGTGAGGATTTGCTGGTTTGCGCCGACGACGTTGACGATCTGACCTCGACCACGGTCTCTCCCACCGTTCGCCTGCTACCGGCCGCCGACCCGTGGGTGATGGGACCGGGCACTGCAGACCCCCACGTCGTACCTCCCGCCCATCGGCAACCGGTGACCCGCGGCGCCAACCTCGTGCTCGCCGGCGGTGTCGTGGCCGGCACCTGGACGCGGAGGGCAGGCACCCTCAGGGTCACTTGGTTCCGCGAGGCAGACCCACCCGACCACGACCTCCTCGGCGCCGAGGCCGCGCGCCTAGCCACCTTCCTCGGCACCGAACTCGATCTGAACATCACCCCCGGCTAGCAGTAAACATGCACGGGCGGGCTCCATGGAGCATTCTGGAACGCTGGCGCAGGCGAGCAGTGTGTCGCGCCGAGTATGAGATGGGCGATGAAACGGATCGCTCGCGATGTCTCTGTGCAGCTCTTCCGACGCGGGGCGCATGGTGTCCGGTTCCTGATGGTGAGGAGGACGCCTGCGCGAGGCGGGTTCTGGCAGCCCGTTACGGGCGCGCCCCTGCACGGCGAAACCGACGAGGCGGCAGCTCTACGCGAGGTACGGGAGGAGACAGGCTGGGACGTTTCGGTGAACCTACAGCCGCTCGACCACAACTACTCGTTTGGGCTACGCGATGATCTGCGCGGTCGCTGGGATCAGGTGTACGGCTCGGAAGTACGGGAACTTGAGTGGTCTCGTTCGCAGCTGAGGGGCCAGTTGGCCTTGAGCCGATCCTGGATGGTGAGGAGCAAGACCGCTTTGCCTGGTTTGACCTCGGGGAGGCCGACCGTCTGCTGGACTGGCCCGCCGAGGACGATGCGCTGCCGTATCGACGGGCAGCGCTTCGGAATCCCATGGTCCGGCTGCAGCATAGGCCGTGAGCTCGCCAATGCGATGGGCCGCCGCTAGTCTCGCGGTGTGCCCGAGTTCAGCTGGCGACCAGCCAACGAGGCGACGAGCGAGGATCTAGAGGCGGTGTTCGACACCGGCGGTGCTCGTAAGTGTCGCTGCCAGGCGCTCAAGGTCCCGGGCTGGATCTGGCGCGACACCACTCAGGCGGAGCGCGACGCGGCGCTGCTGGAGCAGACCGGCTGCGGCACGAGCGGCCCGACGTCTGGCCTCCTCGGGTACGTCGACGGCGAGCCGGCCGGTTGGGTCGCCGTCGAGCCGCGGGAGAACTACCCGAGGATCTGGGCGCGACAGAAGGCGTGGATGCGGATGGACCCTGAGGTCGAGGGCGTCTGGTCGGTCACCTGCTTCGTCGTGCGGAAGGGATTCCGTCGACAGGGACTGATGTACGAGCTCGCCGCAGCAACCGTCGAGTACGGCCTGCAGGTCGGTGCTGGCGTGCTAGAGGGCTATCCGACCGAGCCGACGCCGGGGAAGACCGTGATCTGGGACGAGGCGTCGGTCGGGCTGCTCCAGGTCTTCATCGACGCCGGCTACGAGGTCGAGGCGTCGCCCACCCTGCGCCGCAGGGTGGTCCGACACCGACTCGGCGCAACGTCCCGACGCTTAGGTTCTGACCAAAGCGACATCTTCTCGAAGCGGCCGGTGGGACGTTGAAAACAATGATTTGCGACCGAGACCCCACCCTCGGATCCGGGCTGCACCGTGATATCGAAACCAATTCAACCGCCCACCATCACACTTTCCGGGCAGGTCCGGCATCGTTGAGACCGACCCCCACCTGCCGGTAGCAGTCGAGTTTCGCGGTCGAGGACTCGGTGTAGGAATGGCGTCACGGGTCGGCGGAAACGGTGTATGCACCGATGTAATGCACAGCGCGTCCAAACCCGTCATGTGCGACGCGGCCGGGCAACGAGGGTCGACACCCACACAAGGCTCTATAAAGCCACAAACCCGCCATTTCGACGGGTTTGCGGATCTTCCAAGATGTACCGTCCTATAGCCCATACGGGATTCGAACCCGTGCCGCCGCCGTGAGAGGGCGGTGTCCTAGGCCACTAGACGAATGGGCCGTGCGACGAGGGAGTGTACCGGAGCCTCCGGCGGGATCTCGGGAGACCGGGGCGGCGGAGCAAAAGCGTTACGGGGTCGAGACCGGGCCACCATCGGCATCGCGGCCGTCGATCCTGGCCTCTAGGCCGCGGCGGATCTCCTCGCCTGTCGACAGCAGCCCGTCGTAGCGCACGCGGCGCGGCGGAAGCTTGACGATCCGGACGGCCTCGTCCCGGTCGCCATGGCAGCGTGCATAGGCCGCCGCCTCGTCGAGCGGCTTCAGGCGCTCACCGTTCCGCCGGAGCCATGCCACATTCAGACACCTAGCAGGTTCCGGCCTGCAGGGGAACCCGGCCGCCCGGTCGGGTTCCGCACTTTGCAGACGAAACCTTGCGAGGGGTCAGCTCCACGGCTTGCAGGACCACGGGCTCCAGTCACGACCGGAGGCGACGAAGTACCTGCGCGCGGCGGTCGCCTGGGCGACCGGCGAGGAGCCGTGCCCGAAGAGTCGGCGCTCGCTCGAGCCCATCTGGAACAGCCCGAGGTACTGGCCGTTCTGGGCATCCGTCCGGAGGCCCGACTCACAGCGCGAGACGGCGAGCGCCTCCTTGCAGTGGTCGCCGAAGACACGGCAGATCACCTGCGTCGGGGTCGCCGCCGCGACGGCGGCGAGTCGGCGCTCCTTGGCCTTGCGGGCGAGCGCCGCGCGCGTTGCGGCCGCCTTGCGCCTCGTGCGCTCGAGGCTCGCGGTGTGGAGCCGGAGCTGGCGCCTCGCCTCGGGGCCAAAGCGAGGATCATCCTGAAGCCAGGCGTGCTTCGCGAGGAAGCGGAGCACCTGCTGATCCTTCTTCATCGTGCTCAGGTGACGCGTCAACTGCGCCCCGAGCTGCGTATCGGAGCGGGATTGTGCCGTCGCCGGCAGAACCAACAGGATCAGGGCGCACGCACTCGTCGCTAGGGCTCTCAGGTCTGACCTCCATCTCGGGGACAGGGCTCACGGCGCCGCGCGAAAAGCGGCCCGCTCGTGTCTCTCGGTTGCTGGCACCGTAGCGGACGATGCACAAGCCAGGCGCAGCACCCTTACAAAATCCTTGAAAATGCTGTTACGAGCGTTGCCTGTTCTCCCAACAAAATAGCCCCCTTTCGGGGGCGCGACGATGGACTGGACGAGCTGCGGGACAGGGACTCGAACCCCAACTTCCGGAACCAGAATCCGGCGTCCTACCATTAGACGATCCCGCAGGGCTCGCGCGGGATGGTAGCAACCCGGGCCGCGGAGGCTAGAGGTCGAGTCGGTAGACGGAGACGAGCCTCTTCTCGTTCTCGGTGTCGATGTGCGCAACCACCTCGACGTACGGCTCGAGGCCCGAGCCGCGCAGCTTTGCCTTCAGCAGGCCGTCCACCTGGAAGAGACCCGACGAGTTGTTCATCAGGATCCCGATCATGACGGGCTTCTCGTCGCCGTCCTCGATCGTGACCTCCTCGATCGCCGCAGCCGAGAGAGAGTGCATCGAGACCGAGCCCGCCTCGAACGGAATCCGCGAACGACCCTTCGCCATGTCGAGCGCGTCCGCGACCCGGAGTATCCCCGCCTCGAGTGCGAGCGGCTCGCCATCCGCGCGGTGACTCGTGATCGCCTGGAGGACCTCCGAGATGATCACCGTCCGGTCGGGCTCGTCGTAGATTCCATCCAGGAGCTCGCGCATCTTCGGCTCTGAGAGGAAGAGGCTGAAATCCTCGTGGCCGCGCCGGTGAACCGACATCCCCACGCAGTGCATCAATGCCGAGAGAACGACGATCACCTCGGCGTCGTCGTCGGTCATTCCGTAGTCCCGCACGGCCGACGGCTCGACACCATGCTTTGTCAGCTGTCGCAAGAGCTTGAGCGCGATATTGACAACGACCTGGATGTGCACCCACGAGTGGTCGTTGATCTGCATCCGTGCGACGGCATTCACGTTTGCCACATGCCACCACGCCTTCAGCTGGGCATCCGCGTTCGCACGATCGAGGACACGGCGGAGCTTGCGGTTGCCGCGCTCCGGGAGGCGAATGCGCATCCCGGCGATCGCCTCCACCGGCGTGAGGCGTGTCTCGCGCACCGCCTCGGCCGAGACGGGACCGTCGATCCGCTGTTCGATCTCGGGATCGAGTGGGCTCATCGGCGTCGCTCGTCGGAGGTCGTGCGCATGCCCGCCATCGTCGCACACGGGCGCCGAGCCGGTCAGCGTGGGTCGTCGAGGCGCCGGATCTCGCGTCGCGCATGCGTGAGCGCCTTGCCGAGTCGCCGTCGGTTGACGGGGTCATTGAGCCATGAGCTCGCACCGGAAGGGTGGGGGAGCGGGATGACTATCGCGCCGTGCACCAGATAGCTCTTGCCAACGCACTCGCCGAGCGTCGACGTGCCGAGGATCGCCCTCGCCGCAAGCCCGCCGACGGTGATGATCAGGGCCGGCCGGAGCAGGCGCAGTTCCTCGGCCCGCCACGATCCGCAGAGGCGCCGCTCGCCGGGGGTGGGGGTGCGATCGCCACGGCCCGAGACGCGCCCGGGATAGCAACGGGTCACCGAGGCGCAGTAGAACGTCGCGTCGAATGTGCGCTCGTCGAGCTCGAGCCAGCGGCGGAGCGCCCTCCCGGCCCGCCCTTGCCATGGCGCACCCGCCGTTCCCTCGACGATGCCGGGAGCCTGACCGTAGAGATAGGCCCGCCGCCCGGCCGCGCCCTGGACGACCGGCGGCGACGCGATCGTAAAGCCCGCATCGGAACAGCGCCGACAGGCCGCGAGACCACGCTGGAGCGCGGCGATCGATCGATACCGCTCGTGTGGCTCCCGTGGAGTCCCGGGGATTTTCGTGCCCATGCTCTACCACCGTAGAGTAGTTCCGTGACGCTGCTCGAATCCGTCCCGAACATCTCGGAAGGCCGAGACCCGGCGGTGATAGGAGCCGTCGTGGCTGCGCTTCGCGGCAGCGGGCGCGTGCTCGACATCCACTCGGACGCAGACCACCACCGCTCGGTGCTCACCGTCGTCGCCGGGGAGCAGGACATCGTCGACTGCCTGGTTTCCGGTATCGCCCGGGCAGCGGAGCTGATCGATCTTCGTCGCCACGACGGGATCCACCCGAGAATCGGTGCGGCAGACGTCGTACCGATCGTGCCGCTCGCACCACGATCAGATGCCTCTCGCCCTCGAGGCCGCAGACGCACTCGGTCGGAGAGTTGGCGACGATCTCGGGCTGCCCGTGTTCCTCTACGGGGCGTCCGGCAACGGGAGACGCCCCGCCTTCTACCGGAGAGGCGGCCCCGCCGAGCTTCAGCGACGTATGGACGCGGGTGATGTCCGGCCTTCTTTCGGGCCTGCACGTCTCGACCCGCGAGCGGGCGGCGTGCTCATCGGAGCGCGGCCGCTGCTGATCGCGTTCAACATCGATCTCGCCACCGGGACGCTCGAGGACGCCCAGGCGATTGCTGCATCGGTGCGCGAGTCGGGCGGAGGAATGATCGGCGTGCAGGCGCTCGGGCTCGTTCTCCCCGCGAGCGGGCGCGTCCAGGTGTCGCTGAACGTCGTCGACGTCGTCGCGGCCCCGCTCGCCGAGGTCGTCGCGCGGGTTCGAGCGCTCGCCGGCGAACGCGGCGTCGAGGTCGGCCCGAGCGAGCTCGTCGGTCTCCTGCCCGAGATCGCCGTTGTCGAACCCGAAGCGCTCGGTCTCCCCGAGCTCGCCGACGACCTTGTCCTCGAACGTCGGCTGACGGCGACGTAGGTCGCGCTCGGCATTCCACGCGCGCCTCGATGGCATTCGCGCGGTTCGACGGTCGACAGTAGTCCCGGGCGCCGATAGTCTCACGGCTCGTGAGCGCCGCCCGGTCTTCGCTCCGCTCACTCGTCTCCAGTCCCGCGATGCGCCGCGAGGCTGCGGCCCTTGGGCTCTACCGCCTGGCCGAGTTCGGTCCCTGGGTCGCCATGCTGGTCTACGCGTACTCGAAGGGCGGCGCAACGGCGACCGGCGTCGTCTCGCTCGCCCTCCTTGCGCCGACAGCACTCGCCGCTCCGTTCGCCGGGCCGTTGATCGATCGGTTCGGAGCCAGCCGCGTGCTCGTCGGTGCGTACCTCGCGCAAGTCGTTGCCATGGGCGCCACCGCTGCGTCGCTCCTCGCCGGGGCGCCGGCCCCGATCAGCTATGCCCTCGGTGCGCTCACCGCGATGTGCCTTGTCGTCACGCATCCTGCGCACGCCGTCGTATCGCCCGGGATCGCACGAACGGCCGGTGAGCTCGTCGCATTGAACGCGATCACAGGCTGGGTGCTGAGTATCGGCCTGGTGGTCGCGCCGGCCTGTGCCGGCCTGATCCTCGCAGTGTCGACGCCCGGCGCCGTCTACGCGGCCGGTGCGTTTTGCGTCCTCACGGCCGCGATCCTCGTACTGCCGCTTCGGAATGTCGTTCCTCCCCTTACGAGCGAGGCAGAAGAGCCCGTCTCTCGGGCGCTCCGCGACCTCGAGGAGGGAGCCCGGGCACTGGCGCGCGCGAACGCACCGCGAGAGGTCGTGCTCGTGCTTGCCGCGACGTTCCTTATGGTGGGCGCGCTCGACGTTCTCATCGTGGTGCTCGCCGTCGGAACCCTGGACATCGGCGAGTCGGGCGCGGGGTACCTGACGGCCGCCCATGGAGTTGGGGCGGTGCTCGGTGCGGCAGCGTCGCTCGCGCTCGTCGGACGGTCACGGCTCGTCCCCGTCATGCTCACGGCAGCGCTCGTCGCGGCCGGGGCGTTCATCGTTCTCGGACTATCCATCTCCGTCGGCGTTGCGTTCGCGGTGGCCGCGGTGACCGGTGTCTCGCGCAGCCTCCTCGAGGTATCTGGGCAGACGCTGCTGCAGCGGGTCACCTCGACGGCGATCCTCGCGCGAGTCTTCGCGTTCAAGGAGGGGCTTGCGATGGCTGCCTGGGGCGTCGGATCGCTGTGCGTGCCCATCGTCATCGCGTTCGCCGGCGTCAGAGGCGCCTTGTTCTTCACCGGTGCGATCGTCCCCCTCGTCGTGGGGCTCCGTTTCCGGCCGCTTCTCGCCGTCGATACGGCCGCCACCGTACCTGCGGTCACGATCGCACTCCTCCGCTCGGTGGGCATCTTCCGGGCTCTCCCGGTTCCGGCCATCGAGGGCATCGCACATAGTGCCGTCGACGTAGCGATGTCGGCGGGAGAGACGATCCTCAGCGAGGGTGAGGTCGGCGATCGCTACTACGCGATCGCCGACGGAACCGTGGAGGTGTTGAGCGGGGGCACCAGTGTGAACACGCTCGGGCGGGGGGACGGGTTCGGCGAGGTCGCGCTCGTTCACGACGTGCCGCGAACCGCCACGGTACGGGCGTCTTCGGACGGGCGGTTGTTCGCGATCGAGCGTGACGTCTTCCTCGTCGCGGTCACGGGACATGCGCCGACGCACGCCCGGGCCGAACAGGTCGCGGTCGACAGGCGCTCGGCCACGGCAGAGCGGCTTTCGAGTGAGTGACATGCCGCCGGGGCGGTCGTGCGAATACACTCGCTCTCGGTGATCGAACCGCTTCTCCTGACCGGTGACGACCTCACGGTCGATGACGTCTGGCACGTTGCGATCGAGCGGAGAGCCGGTCGCGCTGGCGCCGTCTGCCGTCGAGCGGATGGGCCGTTCGCGCGGGCTTCTCGACGAGCTCCGTGGCGAGCATACGTACGGGGTCAACACGGGTTTCGGTCGGTTCGTCTCCGAGTCGATCCCGGACGACCAGGCGGCGGAGCTCCAGCTCCGTCTCCTCCGCAGCCACGCGTGCGGCGTCGGTGCGCCGTACCCCGACGACGTCGTGCGGGCTGCAATGGTGCTGCGCGCGAACGCGATCGCGAAGGGCTACTCCGGCGCCCGCGTCGAGACCGTCGAGTTGCTGCTCGCCGCACTCAATGCAGGGGTCGTCCCCTACGTGCCCGCGCGCGGATCCGTCGGCGCGAGCGGCGATCTGGCCCCTCTCGCTCATCTCGCGCTCCCCCTCGTGGGCGAGGGCGAGGCGGTCGTCGAGGGAATCCGGATGCCGGGAGCGGAGGCGCTCGCCGCGGTCGGTCTCGAGCCCGTGCGGTTGCAGGCGAAGGAAGGTCTCTCGCTCATCAACGGGACACAGTTCATGACGGCGATCGCCGCGCTCGGACTCGTGCGGGCGCTCAGGCTCGGCCGCACGTGCCGACGTTGCCTGCGCGATGTCACTCGAGGCGCTGCAGGGCTCGCTGACGAGTTTTCATCCGGCTATCCACGCCGCCCGTCCTCACGCGGGGCAGGTCGCCTCGGCGGCGAACGTGCGGGCGCTGCTCGAAGGCTCGGCGATTCTCGAGTCGCACAGGTGGTGCGACAAGGTGCAGGATGCGTACTCCCTCCGGTGCGCAGCCCAGGTGCACGGCGCGAGTCGCGACCTGCTCGATTACGTGGCGCGGACCGTCTCGATCGAGATCAACGCGGCAACGGACAACCCTCTCGTGCTGCTCGAGGAACGCGAGATCGTCTCGAACGGCAACTTCCACGGCCAGCCCGTGGCATTCGCCCTCGACTGTCTCGCGATCGCCGTCGCCGAGCTCGCAAGCATCTCTGAGCGGCGGGTCGAGCGCATGGTCAACCCGAGCCTCTCCGAAGGGCTGCCCGCATTCCTCACGCGCGAGGGAGGGATCAATTCGGGGATGATGATCCTCCAGTACGTCTCCGCATCGCTCGTCTCCGAGAACAAGGTCCTCGCGCATCCGGCGAGCGTGGACTCGATTCCTACAAGCGCCGGGCAGGAGGATCACGTCTCGATGGGAAACGCCGCCGGCCTCAAGGCGCTTCAGGTGCTGGGGAACGCCGAGCACTCGCTTGCGATCGAGCTGCTCGCCGGCGCACAGGCCGTCGAGTTCCTCGCCCCGCTCGAACCTGGGCTCGGTGTCGCAGCAGCGCGGGCGCACGTTCGCACGCTGTCGGAGAGGCTCCGAGAGGACCGCTCGCTCGCGGCCGACATCGAACGCGTCGCGGACTCGATCCGCGACGGCAGCGTCCTCGCCGCCGTCGAGCACGCCTGCGGGGAGATCTGCTGATGGCTCGCCGTCGCAGTGGCGTCGACGAGCGGCCACTTCCGGCACGCCCGTACCGCGATACCGTCGTCGTCTACGGGATCATGGCCGTCGTTCTGATCGTGATAGCGGGTGTGACCGGGGGGAGCCTGTTGCGCGCCTTTGCCGCTGGCGCAGCCTTCTTCGTTCTCGCCACGGCCTGGAGCTGGTGGAAGTTCCGCACGCGAATCAGAGAGCGCGAAGCGCGCGCGGCGCTCGAGACGACGGGGATGAAGCCGGCCGCTGACCGACTCGAGGAAGAGTCCGGGCCGGGCTCCCAAACGAGTGCCTCGAACGGCGCGGTCAACGGGAACGGCAACGGACGCGTGGGCGGGAAGCAGTGACCTCGGTCGACGAGCGCATAGAGGCGCTCTGCGGCGATCTCTCCGCGATCCGGGCGCCGCGTGGCGCGGGCCTCAACGCGCTCTCGTGGCAGACGGAGGCGCCGCTGAGGATGCTCCTGAACAACCTCGATCCGGAGGTCGCCGAGCACCCGGAGGACCTGGTCGTCTATGGAGGCACGGGCCGCGCGGCGCGGTCGCATCAGGCGCTCCGAGACATCGTCCGGGTGCTGTTGCGGCTGCGCGACGACGAGACGCTGCTCGTCCAGTCCGGGAAGCCGGTCGGCGTGTTCCGCACCCACGAGGCGGCTCCCCGTGTTCTGATCGCGAACTCCTTGCTGGTGCCGAAATGGGCGACGTGGGACGAGTTCCGACGGCTCGAGGCGGAGGGGCTGACCATGTTCGGGCAGATGACGGCCGGCTCGTGGATCTACATCGGAACGCAAGGGATCCTGCAGGGCACCTATCAGACGTTCTGCGCGGCCGGCGAGGCGCACTTCGGCTCGCCTGACCTCGCGGGCCGAACCGTGTTGACGGCCGGCCTCGGCGGCATGGGCGGCGCCCAGCCGCTCGCGGCGACGATGGCGGGCGCGGCGATCCTCTGCGTCGAGGTCGACCAGCGATCCATCGATCGACGGCTTGCGACGCGCTACGTCGACGAGCAGGCTGCGACGCTCGACGATGCGATCGCACGCGTGCGCGACGCTGCAGCGACCGGAACGCCACTCTCGGTCGCAGTTCCTCGGTAACGCGGCGGATGTTCTGCCGGAGCTCGTCGCGCGCGGGGAGCACTTCGACTTCGTCACCGACCAGACCGCCGCCCACGATCCGCTGACCGGGTATGTGCCGGCCGAGGTTCCGTTCGAGGAGGCCGCTGCGCTGCGGGCGCGTGATCCGAAGCGGTACCTCGAGCTCGCCTCCCAGTCGATCGTGACGCACGTTCGGGCGATGTGCGACTTCGTCCGGATGGGGTGTTACGTTTTCGATTATGGCAACAATCTGCGAGGGGAGGCGTATGCGGGAGGCCTGACCGAGGCATTTTCATACCCGGGCTTTGTCCCGGCCTATATCCGGCCGCTCTTCTGCCGCGGGATCGGGCCATTCCGATGGGCTGTCCTCTCCGGCGACCCGGCCGACATCGAGGTCATAGACCGAGAGCTGCAGGCGCTGTTCCCCGACGACACGCTCCTGCAACGGTGGCTCGCGATGGCGCCCGAGAAGGTTGCGTTTCAGGGTCTTCCGGCGCGAATCTGCTGGCTCGGCTACGGCGATCGCGCCATCGCAGGGCTCGCGATCAACGAGCTCGTGCGAACAGGTCGCGTCTCGGCGCCGGTCGTCATCGGCCGCGATCACCTCGACTCGGGATCGGTCGCCTCGCCCTACCGCGAGACGGAGGCGATGCAGGACGGATCGGACGCGATCGCCGACTGGCCGATCCTCAACGCGCTCCTCAACACAGCGGCGGGCGCGACGTGGGTCAGCGTCCATCACGGTGGTGGGGTCGGCATCGGCAACTCGATCCACAGCGGGATGGTCGTGCTGGCCGACGGAACGGCAGCGGCTGCCGCACGGCTCGAGCGCGTTCTCGCGGCCGATCCGGGAACCGGCGTGATGCGTCACGCGGATGCCGGCTACGAGGCGGCGCTCGACGCTGCCCGCGAGGGTGCCCTCGACCTGCCGAGCGCGCTACCGCCGGCAGCCGGGACTCGCCCGGGATCAGACGAGCCGGCGTGACCTCCCTGCTCATCCGCGACCTCGCCCAGGTGGCGACCCCGGGGGGCAACGGCGGGCCGCTGCGCGGTGCCGGTCTTCGCGACGTCGGGGTCATCGAGGACGCGTACGTTCTCTGTCGCGATGGCCGCATCGCGAGCATCGGGCCGATGGCCGATCTCGAGCAGGTGACGGCTCCCGACGTGACCGAGATCGACGGGCGCGGCCTCTGTGCGATTCCCGGCCTCGTCGACTGCCATACGCACGCCTGCTTCGCGGGAGACCGTGTCAACGAGTTCTCGCTGCGCGCCGGTGGGGCGACCTACGAGGAGCTTCACGCCGCCGGCGGCGGCATCCTCTCGACGGTCCGCGCCACCCGCGCTGCGAGCGAAGACGAGCTCACGCGCATCACGCAACGTCATCGCTCGCGCATGCGCGCCCACGGGACGACGACGTTCGAGGCGAAGTCCGGCTACGGGCTCGACCACGACACGGAGCTTGCGCAACTCCGGGCAGTACGTGCTGCGGGCGGCATTCCCACCTGGCTCGGCGCGCACACTGTGCCTCCGGAGTTCCCCGACGCAGACGCGTACGTCGACTTCCTGATCGCGGATGTCCTGCCAGAGGCCGCGGCGCTCGCCGAAGCGGCCGATGTCTTCCTCGAACGAGGATCGTTCGACGCTGCGCAGGCACGTCGGTACCTCGAGGCGTGTGCCGCGGCCGGCCTGGCGATGCGACTCCACGGCGATCAGTTCACCGAGTCGGGAGCGATCGCTCTGGCGATCGAGCTCCGCGCCAGATCCGTCGACCACCTGGAGGCGACCGGGTCGGCCGGAATCGCCGCGCTCGCGGGAAGCGACGTCGCAGGCGTATTGCTGCCCGCCAGCGCTCTCTTTCTCGACAGGCCGATGCCACCCGCTCGCGCCCTCGCCGACGCGGGCGGGGTGATCGCCCTCGCGACGGACTTCAACCCGGGCAGCGCGTACTGCGACAGCCTGCCACTCGTCCTCTCGCTCGCGTGCACGCAGCTGCACCTCGCGCCCGAGGAGGCCCTCGTTGCGGCCACCGCGAATGCGGCCCACGTGCTCGGCCGAGCACAGGAGATCGGCCGGTTGGCTCCCGGGTTCACGGCCGATGTCGTGCTCCTCGATGCGACCGACTGGCGACACGTCGCCTACCACCTCGCCGGCGATGTCGTGCACACCGTGGTCGAGGGCGGTGCGGTGATGTTTCGCCGCACGGCATACTCCATCTGATGGCCACCCAGAAGCAGCGCCGCCGGCGCGCCAAGGAGAAGCGACACGAGTACGAGCTCGTGTTCGTTGACGAGGAGGGCGTCGAGCGCCCCGTCGAGCGCGAGGAGGAGCCGCGGAAGCCGGTTGGACGCGGAAGCAAGGCGACCGACCGCGAAGGGGCAGAAGAAACCCTCGTCGGGTAGCGGCGCACGCCGCGGCAAGACGGTGCAGCCTCCGTCCTGGCGAAAGGTCCTGAAGCGCGGCGCCATCTTCGCTCCGATCTTCTTCGCCACCGTCCTGCTCCTCGGTGGCGGAAAGATGACGTACCCCGCGGCGGTCGTCCAGACATGTCTTCTGATGGCCGTCTTCGTGCCGTTCAGTTACTTCATGGATCGCGTCGTCTGGCGCCAGCAGCAGAAGCGCCTGAACAACGGTTAGTACCGTCCTCGGCGCCTCGTCTGACGGCGAGGTCTACAGAGCCTCGAAGGGCGGGGCAGACCTGGAGCGCCCAAAGAGCGTAGGGCCTGAGCAGACCAGCCCTTGCGGTTCGCGCATGGCCTGTTGCGGGCGCTAGCATCGTCGCATGAGCGTCGCGGGAGCCGGTGCCGTTCGAGGTGTACGAGGCGGGCGTGTACCTGCACGGCACGAAGGCGGGCCTCGCGATAGGCGATCAGCTGCTGGTCTCGGGGCGCGAATCGAACTTCGAGGCCGGCCGCGTCATGAACTACGTCTACTTCACTGCAACGCTTGACGCCGCGGTCTGGGGCGCCGAACTCGCCAGTGGTGAGGGCCGCGGTCGTATCACATCGTCGAGCGAACCGGGACGAGCATCGCGGACATCGCTCACCACGTGCGTGGACCGACCATGGCGAGTCCCCAAGCGGCGGAATTCAACGCAGTCCTTCCTTAGCCGCGAACCGGTCGTGTAGTTGGCGACTTGTCGACGTCGGCCATTCGCTTGAGAAGCTGGATGGCATGCGAGCCTCACTCGAGCATTGCAGCGCGCCGGGCGGCGCAGAATCGACGACTAGTCGCAACGGCGGCCGAGCCTCGGGCGAAATCTGAACGCGGCCCAGCGACCAGGTGCCTACGGAGCGATCGTGGTGCCGCCCCGATCCTCGGGCGCGGTGTCGCGCACGGCGGTGAGTCCCAGCGGTGCCGCCGGGGTCCCGAGAACCCCTGGCGTCGCCGTACTCGTGGTCGTCAGTTCCTCGACCACGCGGGCGCCACAATCACACGCTCGGACGAACGCACGATCGACGTCGGGCACGCGACCTTGACGAGCTGGGTTACGAGACCATCGCTAGGCGCAACCTGGTCCCTCCGAGCGTCAGCGACGACGACGGCTCCGTCCGTACCAACGCCCAACTGAGCGCGGTGCCAATCGCCGATCCGTACCCGCTCCTCGAATCCGAAGGCACGCTCCAGCCACGCGACCGCATCTCGCACGTCCGGGTAAATGAGCACAGGAGTCACGGTCGCGGGTGGAGCAGATCGATTCGTCAGCATCCCGGGCACACTAACGAGCGCGCTGCCCATGTGACCCCTGGCGCAGACGAGTGCCGGGGTACCCCGGGAGGGAGACCGACGCATCTACCGCCCACGATCAGTCTCTACACTCGACCACGATGTCCCTCGCTGTCGACACGCTCGAGCTCGGCCCGATCGGCACCAATACCTATCTCGTGAGGCTGAACGCGGCAGCGCGCGACGCGGTCGTCGTCGACCCGAGTGGCGACGCGGGGGCGATCGGGCGCGCGCTCGATGCCGTCGGTGCTCGATGCGTCGCGATCCTTGTCACGCATGGCCATTTCGACCATATCGTCAGCCTCGCTGACCTTACGGCTCTGACCGACGCGCGCGTGTACGCCCCCGCCGGCGAGCGGATGCTGCTCGAGAACCCGACGGCGTTCAGCCCGCCGGGGCTCGACATTCCCGCGGCCTCGGCCGATATCTGGCTGGACGGGGGCGAGACGATCGAGGCCGCCGGGATCTCGTTCGCCGTGACCCTCGTCCCCGGCCATTCACCGGCACATCTGGCCTACTTCGCCGAAGGTGAGCTCTTCTCGGGCGACGTCCTTTTCGCCGGCTCGGTCGGTCGCACCGACCTTCCCGGCGGCGACTGGAGCGTGCTCGAGGCATCGATTCGATCGCTGCTCGACGCATATCCGCCCGAGACGGTCGTCCACCCGGGGCATGGTCCCGCAACGACTCTTGCCGGTGAGCTGCGCGCGAATCCCTTTCTCGCGGGCCTCCGCGCAAGCGGAGCCTCGTCATGAGCGACAGGATCGACCGTCCACGAGGAACGCACGACGTCGTCCCTGCGGAGATGCCGCTCTGGCAGCTCGCTACGAACGAGATCGAGCGGCTGTGCGGCCTGTACGGATACCGGAAGATTCTGACGCCCGTCTTCGAGGAGACGGCGCTGTTCGCGCGGACATCCGGCCAGGGGTCGGACGTCGTCCAGAAGGAGATGTACAGCTTCACGGATCGCTCCGACCGACCGCTCACGCTCCGTCCCGAGGGGACTGCCCCGATCTGCCGCGCCTACGTCGAGCACGGAATGCACCGTGATTCCCAGCCGCAGAAGCTGTACACGATAGCTCCCATGTACCGCTACGGCGCACCCGGGAAGGGCCGCTATCGCGAGCACTGGCAGGCGTCCGTCGAGGCGATCGGAACGGACGACCCTGCGATCGATGCCGAGCTTCTCCAGCTGTACGACACGCTGCTTCACCGCCTCGGCGTTACGGCCTACCACCTCGAGCTCAACTCGATCGGGTGCTCGACGTGTCGGCCCGCGTACCTGGATGCGTTGCGCGGCTGGCTTGCTACGAACGAGCACCGTCTGGATGCCGAAACACGGCAGAAGGTGGCAACGAGCCCACTGCGCGTCTTCGACAACTACCTCGCGAAACCGGAAGCAGTGCGCGCGGCTCTCGACGAGGCGCCGAAGATCGGCGAGTCCCTGTGCGAGGAATGTGTCGCGCACTTCGCGGGCGTGCGCGCCGACCTGGACGCAACCGGCGTGGCATACGAGCTCGTACCGACCCTCGTCCGCGGCCTCGACTACTACACGCGCACGACCTGGGAGTTCATCGGGCCGATGGAGAACGAAAACTCGACGATCTCGGGAGGTGGTCGGTATGACGGCCTTGTCGAGCAGATCGGCGGGCGGCCGACGCCCGGCGTCGGCTTCGGCGCGGGACTCGAACGACTCCTGATCGCCATGGACGACGCAGGGGTCACGGCCGAGGCGACGTCGATCGGTGTCTTCTTTGCACTGGAAGCCGGAGTGCCTCGTCAGGAGGTGACGACCTGGCTCGTCGAGCTCCGTCGTGCCGGCGTCGCGGCGGACACCGATTTCGCAGGCCGGTCACTGAAGGGGCAACTGACTCAGGCCGCGCGACTGGGAGCCGCCGCGACGGTGATCGTGCGACCCGACGGGGCAACGCTCCGTCGCACCGGACATCCCGACGAACCGCTCGCGCACGCCGACATCGTCGGCAGACTGTCCACATGAGCTGGCGAGACATGCAGTGCGGCGAGCTCCGCGAGGAGCACGTCGGTTCACGTGCGACGCTCGCGGGGTGGGTTGGCCGTCGTCGCGATCACGGCGGCCTCGTCTTCGTCGATCTCCGCGACCGAAGCGGCGTCACGCAGCTCGTGATCAATCCGGAGCACGCACCGGAGGCGGCCGAGCTCGCAAAGGAGATCCGCAACGAGTTCGTGCTCCAGGCCGAAGGCGATGTCGTGGCGCGGGCACCCGACGCCGTCAACCCAAATTTGCCGACGGGTGCCGTCGAGATCCAGGTCACGACGCTGCGGATCGTCTCCCGCTCGACGCCGCTTCCGTTCCAACTCGACGAGGAAAACGTCGACGAGACGCTCCGGCTGCGCTACCGCTGGCTCGACCTTCGCCGTGAGAAGCTGCAACGGAACATCGGCCTGCGGGCGCAGATGGTCGGGATCATCCGCCGGCAGATGGAGGCCGCCGGATACCTCGACATTCAGACGCCGCTGCTCTACAAGTCGACGCCCGAAGGCGCGCGCGACTTCGTCGTGCCGAGCAGGCTCCACAAGGGCTCGTTCTTCGCGCTGCCACAGAGCCCGCAGCTGCTCAAGCAGCTCCTGATGATCGCCGGCTTCGATCGCTACTACCAGATCGCAATCTGCTTCCGCGACGAGGATCTCCGGGCCGATCGCGTGCAGGAGATCACCCAGCTCGACGTCGAGACAGCATTTCCCGACCGGGACGCGTTGTTCCTGCTCATGGAGGAGATGTTCTCGGCGGTGTGGCGCGAGTGCCTCGGCATCGGGATCCAACGCCCCTTCCCCCACATGACGTACGCGGAGGCCGATCGCCGCTTCGGCTCGGACAAGCCGGACACGCGGTTCGGGCTCGAGATCGAGGACGCCACCGACGTCACGCGCGAGTCCGAGTTCGGCGTCTTCGCCGGCGCCGAGGCAGTCCGCTACCTCCGCGTGCCCCGCGTGTTCTCGCGGTCGGAGGTCGCGACGCTCGAGGAGCGCGCCAGGGAGCTCGGAGCCAAGGGCCTCGCGTACGTGATCCGCGACGACGCGGGGGAGATCCGCTCGCCGATCGCAAAGTTCCTCTCCGAGGTGGAGATCGACGCGCTCGCACCGGCGGCCGGTGAGACGCTCCTGTTCGCCGCCGACACCCGCGCCATGACGTCGCGGGTTCTCGGAGCGCTCCGGCTCCAGCTCGGCGCCGACCTCGGGCTGATCGACGAAAGCGTGTTCACGTTTCTCTGGGTCACCGACTTCCCGATGTTCGAGTGGGACGAGGACGAATCGCGGTGGACCGCCGTGCACCATCCCGTTCACGCGCCCGACCGACGAGTGGCTCGACTCGTTCGCCGACGATCCCGGCAGCGCACTCGCCTACGCCTACGACCTGATCGTGAACGGGAACGAGCTCGGCGGCGGGTCGTTCCGTATCCACGAGCCCGACGTCCAGGCCAAGGTGTTCGACCTTCTCGCGATGAGCCCTGACGACCAGCGCGCGAAGTTCGGGTTCCTGCTCGACGCGCTCGCGATGGGTGCGCCGCCCCACGGCGGTATCGCGCTCGGGATCGACCGGATGACGATGGTTCTCGCCGGCGAGGCGAACCTTCGCGACGTCATCGCCTTCCCGAAGAATCAGGCCGGTCTCGATCCGATGAGCGGCGCGCCATCGACGATCACCGACCTGCAGCTCGCGGAGCTCGGGCTGCGGGTCGTCGAACCGCCGAAGGCGACCGGCACCTGACGTGCCGGCCTCGGTGGCACAGCGGCTGCTCGGGCTCGCGGCGGTGGCGCTTCTCGCAGGAGTGGTTTCCCTGGCAGTGATCGAGCGGCACAGCGATGACGCAGGCGCCGCGCCGACGCCGGTGGGCGCGGTCGCCGCCGGCGGCGGTTGGTACTCGGCACTCGCTGCTTCGCGCGGGTCGGCCGGCGACGCCGAGCGCACGTCGTGCGGACTGATCCTGACCAACAAGTCGTACGGGGTCTCGCACCCCGTGCTTCCCTGCGGCGCCAAGCTCCTGATCCGCTTCGGAGGCCATACCGTGCTGACAGAAGTCATCGACAACAGGCTGAAGAGCGCCGGACGCCAGTTCGAGCTGACCGAGCGCCTCGCCAGAGAAATGGGTCTCGACGGGACACAGGAGATCGACTGGCGGTTCGCCGCATCTCCTGCGCAGTAGGCGACCACCACGGCCTTGCAACGGCAGCGGTTCGTCTAGAATTCGGGGTGCTCGACCCTGTGCGTGGCCCGGAGTTTCAACGTGAACCGAGACTCATCAAGGGAGCGTGTGTCCGGCGGAGGCTTTGCCAGAGGCTGGTAGCGCACCCACCTGGTTCGCCAGGTTCTCAATTGGCTCCGGGATTCATCGGCAGGGTGGGGCAATTCTCCCCCTTCCGTTAGCGGCGCCTTGCGTGGCCGCCCACGCCTCTCCACGCAGGTCGCGGGAGGGGCGGCGCGACGGTGTAGTGTCCCGGCCATGGGATACACACTGGTCAACCACAACGATCCGTCGGTCGAGTCGTTCCGGGGAGCATTCTTCAAGATGCGCAAGGCGCTCGGCACGACGGCCCTCGGGATCAACGAGGTAAGGCTCCCCGCCGGAATCGACGGCATCGAGCACGATGAGGTCGAGACAGGGCACGAGGAGGTCTACGTCGTGCTCGAGGGCAGCGGAACGATCACGGTCGACGGTGACGCTGTCGCCATCGCGGTAGGCGACTATCTCCGAGTCGACGCCGCGTCCACGCGCCTCGCGTCGGCAGGGCCGGACGGCCTGACCTTCGTCGTGGTCGCGGCCAAGCCGCTTCCGGAGTACGACGGCCGCGCGTCTCTTTGACGGCGATCACGGGGCTCCATCACGTTCAGGTCGCGGCTCCGGCCGGATGTGAGGACGACGCCCGCCGGTTCTACGGCGCGGTGCTCGGCCTCCCGGAGATCGACAAGCCGCCGATTCTCGCCCGCCGAGGCGGGTGCTGGTTCCGTGCCGGAGCGGCGGAGCTCCACGTCGGGGTCGAGGACGCCTTCGTTCCCGCTGTCAAGGCTCATCCGGCCCTGTCGGTCGGATCCGTCGCATCGCTCGAGCGTCTCGCGGAGACGCTTGCAGCATGCGGGCATCGACGTCCGTTGGGCAGACGATGCCGAAATCCCGGCGCAGAGGCGGTTCCATGTGAGCGATCCGTGGGGGAATCGCCTCGAGGTCGTGGCGTGCGTCGGCGGCGACGAGCCTCCGACGGGCCTCTGACGAGCATCACTGCCTGACACTGACCCCGCTCGTTCGAGGGAGTGCCGTCTTGGCCGGATGCCGATACAGAATGTATGGATGCTCACGCACCCGCGGGAACGACCCACGGAATCAGCGCCTCTGCCCGCGCCTTGATCGTTGCGGTCGTGCTGGCCGCGCTGCTCGGCAGCGTCGCTCCGGCGAGCGCAAGCACGATCGTTGGTCGTAACGCGAGCGCGGTCAAGCTGGAGGTGTCTCGCTCCGGCGAGGCGCGGGTCAGCTACCGCGCCAAGGGCAAGCAGTATCGGGTGCTCGCCTCGGGCGCGATCAACGCGCTTCCCCCGGTGCGCGGCGGCATGCAGAGGCACTTCGCGATCGACTACAGCGGCGGCTTCCAGAGCCACTACGTCAAGAATCCCATCGTCAAGGCGCAGCTCGCGAAGCTCCGTTTCCTCCAGGCGAAGATGGCGAAGGCGACCGCTGCGAAGCAACAACCCGCTCCGCTACGCGCTTGCGCCCCGGATCAAGACGATCTTCCGAACCCTCGCGAGGATGCGGAAGGCCGCGACGAGCTTCAGCGATGCGTGCCGGCCCTACGACGGGCCGAGCATTCCCTGGCTCGTCTCCGCCTGCACCGCGCCCGACGGCAGCTACTGGGCGCTGCAGTCCTGGCAGCGGATGCTGCCCAACCTCGGCCTGACCCCGTGGCGGTCGAGCCAGTCGGTCTGGGAGCTGCGGCTCTCCCACTGGTCGGGTCCGCTCGCGGAGCTCGAGATCAGTCTCGACTGGGTCAACACCCAGAAGGCAGAGCACCTCTTCGGGCGACTCACGTTACCTCGACCAGGCCGTGCACGGCTTCGGCTCCACGAACCTGGGCGATCCGACAGACAGCTTCGGTCGCAACATCTACCTGGACACGTTCGACTCCGCGTACGGCCCAGGGTGGACGGCGGGAGAACAGCTTCCTGGCACACAACCCCGGCGGCAACTTCTGTTACGGCTTCTACGCTCATGCCCCGTATCCGGGCTACCCGGCCGGGCTGCGTCCCGCCGGCAACGGAACCCGCTACCGGGCAACGGTGATCGGCCCCGGCGTCCTCCCCGATGTCGGCTGGGAAGGCACCTCGATCGGCAGCTTCGACCCGGCCGATCCGACCCAGGTCGCACTACGAGCAGCGATGAACACGCTCTCGGACGGTTCGGCGCCGCCGACGCGCTCTGCCGGCAGCACTGAGCCCCGGCACCCTCGCTCTCGGCCGCCAAGGAGCGGCGCGGCACGGTGCCGGTAGCCTCGGAGCATGTCTACCCGGGAGCTCATCGGCGACTCCGCGCGCGGCGAGGAATACGCGACCGTGCGCCTCACGGTCGAGGGAGACCGCATCGTTGCGGCCGACGCCCCGGGCATCGAGCGTCCGCTTCGGGGTCTGACGCTGCTCGAGGCAGCGGCGGTTCCCGGAGAGACGCTTGCCGCCGACGCACTCGCGAACGCGATCTCGCCGGACTTCAGGGCCGATCGCCGTGCCGGGTCGCGTGGCGGTCGCGATGAGCGGCGGGGTCGACAGTGCCGTCGCGCTCCTCAGGGCCGCGCCGAACGCGGTCGGCGTCACGCTGCGCCTGTGGCTCGATCCGCAAGGCCCAGGCTCGGAGCGGGTGTGCTGCTCGCCCGATGCGGTCATCGCGGCGCGCGAGACCTGCCACCGGCTCGGTCTTCCACACATCACGCTCGATCTCCGCGACACGTTCCGCTCGCTCGTCGTGCAGCCATTCGTCGACGGCTACGCCTCCGGGCTGACGCCGAATCCCGTGCATGCGGTGCAACGGCCGCTTCCGGTTCGATGCGCTCGTCGACTTCGCATCGCGTGCCGGCGCCGAGATCCTCTGGACAGGTCACTACGCACGCATCGTCGAGCGTGACGGCATCCGGTTGATCGGCCGCGGCCTCGACCCCGCGAAGGATCAGTCGTACATGCTCGCGACGGTCGACCCGGAGCTGCTCGACCGCGTCGCCTTCCCGCTGGGCGAGCAGGGTAAGAGCTCGACGCGCGCCGAGGCGGCCGTCGCCGGGCTCGCGGTAGCGGATCGTGCCGAGAGCCAGGAGGCGTGCTTCCTCGCCGGCGACGACTACCGCTCGTTTCTCGAGCGGCAGGGTCTGCCGCGACAGGAAGGCCCGATCGTCGACGAGGACGGCACCGTCCTCGGACGCCACGACGGGGTCTGGCGCTACACGCCGGGTCAGCGCCGAGGGATCGGGCTCGCGCTCGCCGAGCCCGTCTTCGCCCTCCGCTCCGACGTGGCGTCGAACACGCTCGTCGTTGGGCCTCGCGAGGCGCTCGCGACCCGCAGCGTCGTCGCGCGAGGGCGGCTCTACGTGCCGGTCACTCGGGCGGAGGCGAAGTTGCGATACCGATCCGACGCGGTCGCCGCGGCCGTCGAGTGCACCGCGGACGGGTTCTCGCTCACGCTCGATCAGCCGGTGCAGGCCGTCGCGCCTGGCCAGGTCGCGGTCCTCTACGACGACGACGCGATTGTCGGAGCCGGCGTCATCGTCGCCGCAACCCGGTAGGATTCGCGCGATGACCGTCCTCGGATCAACGGCCAGCGACGCCGCATACTGGGGGCTGGCCGTCTTCCTCATCGCGATCGGCCTCGCCTCCGCATTCATGCTGTTCCGGCTCGGGCAGGCATTCGAGCGCCTTTCGTCGTTCATCCGAGGCACCGAGCGCGACCTCTTGCCCGTCATCGTGAAGACCGGCGCCACCGTCGACCGCGTCAACTACCAGCTCGACAAGGCCGATACCGTGACCGACAGCGCCGTGTCGATGGCGGACAGCGCGGATACGGCCGTGCGCGCCATCTCGACGGTGATCACGACCCCGGTGGAGAAGGTCACGGGCGTTGCGGCGGGCATCACCCACGGCTTCTCGCAGTTCCGGAAGTCGAAGAACTTCGGCGAGGCGACCGCGGCGGCGAAGGAGGCGGCGCGCGAGCGTGAGGCCGATCTTCGCGAGGACCTGCGTACGGCGGGACGCACCCCGATGGACACCGAGCGCCCGGCTGCACAGCCGCGCCCCGCTGCAGAGCCGAAGCCCGACGCGTGGCCGCGGCCCACGCCGGTGCCGAAGCCCGATCCGGTGCCGGAGCCACCGGACGAGCCGACCGCCGCCTGAGCGGGAGCATGGTCATCCACGAGGTCGACGTCGCCGGGGCGACGCTCGCCGTGCGCGAGTGGCCGGGAGAGGGAACGCCGCTTCTCGCCTGGCACGCGCTCGGGCAGGCATCGTCGGGCGCGTTCGCGGAGATCATCTCGGGCCGCCTCGCGTTTCACGGGATCCACCCCTTCGCGGTCGATGCGCCGGGGTTCGGCGCGTCCACCGCACTCCCGAGCGCCTCGTACACGGTCGACAGGATGGCCGAGCTGCTCCTTGCCGTCGGCGACGCCCTCGCGCTCGATCGTCCGATCCTGCTCGGCCACTCCTGGGGAGCGGCGATCGTCCTCGAGGCGGCGCGGAGGGATCCCACGCGCTTTGCGGGCATCTGCCTGCTCGATGCCGGGCACGCCGACTACGCCGACTGGCCCGATGCGCAGCTCACGGCGACGCTGGACGACCACATCGAAGCGGCACGTCCAGCGGACGACGTTGCCGCCTCGTGGCAGCGAGCTCAGAGCACGAGATCGAGGAGGCATACCCGGGGCGCCCGTGGCTCGTCGAGTTCTTCCGCTGCGGCACGCGCACGACCCCGGACGGCCGCGTGGTCGCCGTCGCCCCCGCGGAGGTCCGCGGTGCGGCACTCCACGGGCTCGTCCAGGCACGCCCGAGCGCTGCCTGGAGCGTGCTCCAGGCAGCGGGTACGCCTGGCCTCCTCCTTCTCGCCACCGTTCCCGAGGCCACGGACAGGACCAACCGTCACTTCGTCCCCGCGTTCCAGGCGTCGTGGCCGGACGCAGAGGTGGAGCACCTCGAAGGGGCCACGCACTCGCTGTTCACCGAGCTCGGCGAGAGCCTCGGTGACATCATCGGGGACTGGGCGAAGCGCCGGGGAATCGCCTGATCGCGGCTACGATCGCGTGATGCGCACGACCGCCGATCTTCGCGAGGGCTTCCTCTCGTTCTTCGAGGAGCGCGGTCACATGCGCTTCCCGTCGTGGTCGCTCCTGCCACCGCCCGAGGATCCCTCGACCCTCTTCATCTCGGCCGGCATGCAGCCGCTGAAGCCGTACTTCTCAGGGCAGAAGGATCCGCCCGCGCCCCGCTTCACCACCGTGCAGAAGGTGCTCCGCGCAGGCGGCAAGGACACCGATCTCGACGAGGTCGGCCTCACGGCGCGCCATGCCTCGATGTTCGAGATGCTCGGGAATTTCTCGTTCGGCGACTACTTCAAGGACGGGGCCATCGATCTCGCCTGGGAGTTCGCGACCGAGCATATGGCGCTCGATCCCGACCGCATCTGGCCAACGGTCTTCGCCGGCGACCCGGAGCTCGGGCTCGGGGAAGACGACGCGGCCGTGCAGGGCTGGCTCCGCAAGGGTGTCCCGCGCGAGCGCATCGTCGGGCTACCGCGCTCCGAGAACTTCTGGGGGCCGGCCGGAGCGACGGGGCCGTGCGGACCGTGCTCCGAGCTGAACTACGACCGCGGCGAGGAGCACGGCTGCGGTGAGGCCGACTGCGCGCCGGGCTGCGATCGCTGCGAGCGTTTCCTCGAGTTCTGGAACCTCGTCTTCATGGAGTACGACCTCGACGACGACGGCAAGCTGACGCCGCTGCCCAAGCAGAACATCGACACCGGGCTCGGTCTCGAACGGGGCGCGATGCTGCTGCAGGAGGCCGACTCGATCTTCGACACGGATGGCTTCCGGCTGATCATGGACTGGATCGAGCAGGAGTCGGGTGTCGGCTACGGGGCTTCCCCGGCGGCGACGAAGGCGCATCGCGTGCTCAGCGATCACGGGCGCGGCATGACCTTCCTCATCGCGGAAGGCGTCGTCCCGGGCAACGAGGGTAGGGGCTATGTCCTCCGGCGCCTGATCCGGCGGGCGGTCGTGCAGGCGCGGAGAATCGGGCTCGAGGGCGTCTACCGCCTCCCGGCGATCGTCGTCGGTCAGGTCGGGCCCTGGTATCCGGAGGTCGTCGAGCAGCAGGCGGAGATCGAGCGGGTCGTCAAGGCCGAGGAGGAGCGCTTCCGCGAGACCCTGGAGCGTGGCCTCAAGGTCTTCGAGGAGCTCGCCGATCGCGAGTCGATCTCGGGCGACGACGCGTTCACGCTCGCGGCGACCTACGGCTTCCCGCTCGAGCTCACCGTCGAGCTCGCCGAGGAGCGTGGCCAGCCGGTCGATGTCGACTCCTATCGCGAACGGATGGCCGAGCACCGGGCGATCTCGCGCGCAGGCGGAGAATCCGACACGCAGCGCGCGGCCGACTTCGCACGAGCAACCGATCCGACGACCTTCGTCGGGTACCACAAGCACGACGTCCTGACCGAGCTCCACGCGTACGAGGATCTCGGCGACGGAACGTTCCTCGCCAAGCTCCGCGAGTCGCCGTTTTACGCGGCAGGCGGTGGCCAGGTCACGGACGAGGGATATCTCGAGCTCGACGGTGCCCCGGAGGTGCGTGCGGCCCTCCTACAGGCACACCGGGTCGGCGACGACCAGGTGCTCGTGCTCCGCGGTGAGGGCTTTGCCGCAGGGAGCCGAGTCCGTGCCGTGGTCCCGTGGAGCGTCCGCTTCCCCACGATGGCGAACCACACGGCGACGCACCTGCTGCAGGAGGCGCTGCGTGACGTTCTCGGAGACCACGTCAAGCAGGCCGGCTCGTCAGTGCGCCCGGACAAGCTGCGCTTCGACTTCACGCACACGCAGCAGCTCGCTCCCGAGGAGCGAGAGGAGATCGAGCAACGGGTCAACCGGGCCATCTTCGAGAACCACCCGCTCCACGTCTTCGAGACGCCGATCGAGGAGGCCCGCAAGCTCGGCGCGATGATGCTGTTCGGCGAGAAGTACGGTGACATCGTTCGCGTGGTGGAGATCGAAGGGGTTTCGCGTGAGCTCTGTGGCGGGACGCACGTTCGCTCGACCGCCGAGGTCGGAGCGTTCGCGATCCTGTCCGAGGGCTCGGTCGGCTCGGGTGCGCGGCGGATCGAAGCAGTCACCTCCGGTGAGGCGTGGGCATTGCTCCACGGCCGCTCACGAGAGCTCGACGCGGTGCGTGTGGAGCTCGAGGAGGTCAGGAAGGAGCTCAAGCGAAAGCCGGCGCAGAGTGGGGGCGGGGGAGATCCCGAAGCAGAGGTGCGCGCTGTCAACGGCGCCAATCTCATCGTGCAGGCCGTGCCGGGGCTCGACGGCGACGCGTTGCTCGATCTCTCCGACCGCTTCAAACAGCGCCACAGTCCCGCGGCTGTCGTCCTCGGAGGTGTCGAGGACGGGAAGGTGACGCTGATCGCGAACTTCGACGATGCGGTCGCCGAGCGCGTCAGCGCATCCGATGTCGTCAAGGGTGCCGCCGCGCTCGTCGGCGGCGGGGGTGGCGGCCGGCGGACGATGGCCCGCGCAGGCGGCAAGGAGCCCGAGAAGCTCTCGGAGGCACTCGCCGAGGCCGAGCGCATGATTCTCGACGCCATCTGAGCTGCTGTGCGGGTTCTGGCGCTCGACTACGGCTCGGCGCGAACAGGCGTCGCGATCTCGGACGCGAGCGGCACGCTGGCCCGTCCGGTTTCGGTCGTGAAGAAGGCCGCGACCGAGAAGGGACTGGCCGAGCTCGTCGAAATCGTGACTCACAACGAGGTCGAGCGGATCGTCGTCGGTCTTCCGCTCACGCTCCGCGGTGAGCACGGCAAGCAGGCAACGGAGACCGACGCGTTCGTGACCGCGCTCCGCACGGTTGTCTCAGTGCCCGTCGAGACGGCCGACGAGCGGTTCACGACCGCGCTCGCCCAGCGGTTCGGCGGGACGGCACCGCAGGACGCCGTCGCGGCCGCGCACCTGCTCCAGAGCTGGCTCGACGCCGAGGCCCGCCGGTGAAGTCACTCGCGCTAGCGGTGGTCGCTGCCACCGTCTGCCTTGCTGCCGGCTGCGGCGGGAACGACGCCTCGCAAGCGGTCACGACGGAGACGGTCCCGGCGGTCGAACGGCTCAAGATCATCTTCCCGGAGGGGCTCAACGTTCGCGAGATGGGAGACCGTGTGGCGGCCGTCCGCAAGATCGCGATCGCCAAGCGCGGGGTGACGCCGAAACTGACCCGGAAGCGCTACCTCGACGCGGTCGGCGAGGCACGTCCACCGAAGCCCTTCCTGAAGGACTGGAAGCAGGGCTCGATGGAGGGCTTCCTCTTCCCGGCTCTCTATGAGTTCACGCAATTCACGAACGGGAGAGAGCTCGTCTCCGACCAGCTCACCGCTTTCCGGAGGGCCTTCGCTCGCGTCAACCTCTCCTACGCGCGCTCGAAGAACCTGACGCCGTACGACGTTCTCAAGATCGCGTCGATGATCGAGAAAGAGACCGTCGCTCCGAGCGAGCGGAAGCTCGTGTCTGCGGTGATCTACAACCGCCTGCGCAACAGGATGCCCCTCGGGATCGACGCGACGATCCGTTACGGCCTCGACATTCCCGGCACGAAGTCGCTGACGAAGGAGGCTCTCCGGAGCGACAGCCCGTACAACAGCCGCAGGTTCCCGGGCCTCCCGCCGACGCCCGTCGCAAACCCTGGCCTCGCGTCGATCAGGGCGGCGGCGCACCCGGCAGCCGTCGACTACCTCTACTACGTCCGCATCCCCGGTACGCAGCGGCACTTCTTCACGGCGAGCGAGAGCGAGTTCTTGCGCAAGGTGTGCGAGTTCGGCTACGCCTGCAGCTGAGGCGACCCGCGATACTGCGCGCATGGACATGATCCGTGGGACGACCACCCTCGTCGGCCTGCTCGGCTGGCCGACCTCGCATTCGCTCTCGCCGCCGATGCAGAACGCGGGTTTCGTCGCCCTCGGGCTCGACTGGGCCTACGTGCCGCTGCCGACCCCGCCCGAGAGGCTTGCCGAGGCTGTTCACGGGATGCGCGCCATGGGGTTTGCGGGCGCCAACGTGACGATTCCCCACAAGCAGGCGGTGATCGACGTCTGCGACGACCTCGACGACATCGCCCGTGCGGCGGGGTCGGTGAACACGCTCGTCTTCTCCGACGACCGGATCCTCGGCTCGTCGACGGACGGTGACGCCGTCACCGCGCAGATCGACGCGCCGGGCCGGCGCACGCTCGTCCTCGGGACCGGCGGGGCTGCGCGCGCTGTCGTCGAGGCGCTCGAGCGCGCCGGCGCCGCGGTGACCTCGGCGGGCAGGCGTGAGGCGGGATGGCCGCCCTCCGGCGAGGGCTATGAGGTGCTCGTGAACGCGACCCCGGTGAAGGATGACCTGATCGTCGCCCCCGACGGTGGGATGCAGGTCGTCGATCTCGCGTACCTCCCGGACGGGCGCGAGACCGCGCTCGTCGCAGCGGCGCGAGCAGCGGGCTGCGACGTCGTCGTCGACGGGCTCGACGTGCTGCTGTTCCAGGGTGCGGCGGCATTCGAGCGCTGGACGGGCCTACCGGCCCCGCTCGTCGCGATGCGCGCCGCCCTGCATGGCACCTGACCCATCCGCGTATCCTGTGTCACAACGAGAGCCAAGGGAGGCAGGCGAATGAACCAGTACGAAACGATCGGCATCGTCCTCGGCGTGGTGATCTTCGGGATCATCCTCGTCGCCGGTATCGTCGTCGGCCGCCGCGAGCACGCCTAGATCGAGCAGTTCCCATCGTGGTGCACCCAGGGCGCCCGGTGCGGGGTCGGCGCCTTCGGGGTGGGTGGTTGGCCGCGCAGACGACGGTGGACGTTGGTGGCGGTCAGAGACTTCAGTCTCTGATCAGAGTTTCGCTTGCAGGAGAACGTCTGACGCCCGGTTCGTCGGGGTACACCCGACTGCACCGGCGCACGCGACGACGGTCGGTTGCGAGTTCCTATGATCGGGAGGTGTCCAAGCCTCCCGCTCAGCCGTATCCTCCCGACCCGGACGACGACGCTCCGGGTGCGGTTACGTTCGGCACGCTCGTCGACGTCGTTGCTCGCGACCTCGACTGGGCGGGCGAGCGGGGGCGAGGCCTCTCCCTTCGCCGTGTCGAGCTGCACCGTTGCAGGCTGACCGGGGTCGAGCTCGCGGAGGCAACACTCGAGGACGCGACGTTCGACGAATGCCGCATCGATCTCGTCGGCTTCCGCAACGCAACGCTGGAGCGGGTCGTATTCCGCGACTGCCGGATGGGAGAGAGCGACTTCTACGGAGCGTTTTTGAAAGACGTGCTCTTTGAACGGTGTGAACTCCGTGAGGCGACGTTCTCGGCCGCTCGCGTCCAGCGCGTCGAGCTACGCGCCTGCGATCTCACCGGCATCCGAGGCGCCGAAGCTCTCCGCGGTGCGCGGATGCCCTGGAACGATGTGCTCCAGAACGCCGTTCTCTTCGCATCACTTGCCGGAATCGACATCGTCACCGACGAGTAGCGGACGACCTCGGTGACCCCCGCCCGGAATGGGAAGTGGACCGCGAGCACGATCCCGAGGCGCCGCGGGCTACCCGATGGCGACGCATCGTCACCGCCGGACGCGACAAGATTCGCCGAGGGCACCAGCCGGATCGGGCTGGCGTCTAGGCTTGCTGCATGGCACTCGGCCTCGTCACCGCAGGTGAATCGCACGGTCCCGCGCTCGTGGCCGTTCTGACGGGTTTGCCCGCGGGCCTGCGGCTCGACCGAGATGAGATCAACGCCGACCTCAGACGCCGCCAGCTCGGGTACGGGCGAAGTCCCAGACAGCAGCTCGAGACCGACACGGTCGAGGTGCTCTCCGGCCTGCGGCAGGGGTTCACGCTCGGCACGCCATTGACCCTCGTCGTCCGCAATCTCGATCACAAGAACTGGACGTGGGGCATGAGCCCGTTCGAGCCCGAGGGTGAGCCGGAAGGGAAGGGCGTCAAAGTCGTGACTCTGCCAAGGCCTGGCCACGCCGACCTCGCCGGGGTTCTCAAGTACGGGCACGACGATGTTCGCAACTCGCTCGAGAGAGCGAGCGCGCGGCACACCGCGACGCACGTTGCGGCAGGCGCCGTTGCCAAGGCTCTGCTCGCGTCGATCGGAATCGTCGTCAGCGGCCGACCGCTCGAGGTCGGCGGAGCGTCGGGCGACAACGGCATGCGCGAGGCGACGGATGCGGCCAGGAAGGATCGGGACACGATCGGGGGGATCGTCGAGGTCGTCGTGGACGGCTGCCCGCCGGGGCTCGGATCGTATGCCGAGAAGGCCGACCGGCTCGACGCGCGCCTCGCGTTCGCGCTCATGGGGATCCAGGCGGTCAAGGGCGTCGAGATCGGTGACGGCTTCGCGCTCGCCCGCGTCCGAGGATCGGAGGCGCACGACGAGATCGATCCGGGCCTCGTTCGTCGCACGAATCGTGCCGGTGGCCTCGAGGCGGGGATTACGAACGGCGAGGCGGTCGTCGTGCGCGCCGCCATGAAACCGCTCCCGACGCTGATGAAGCCGCTCGACTCGGTCGATCTCGAGACGGGAGAGGCGGCGCAGGCGCTCGTCGAGCGGAGCGACGTCCAGGCCGTCGAGGCCCTCGCCGTCGTCGCCGAGGGGGCCGTCGCCTGGGAGCTCGCGTGCAGCGCGAAGGACAAGTTCGGCGGCGACGCGCTTCTCGACTTCGTTGCTGCGCACCGTGCCTACCTCGAGCGCATCCGGTGGCCGCGCACGCTCTGAACCGTCACCTCGCGCTGACCGGTTTCATGGGCGCGGGCAAGTCGACGATCGGCGCACAGGTCGCCCGCAGGCTCGGCCGCGACTTCGTCGACCTCGATCGCGAGATCGAGAGCCGGACGGGCTCCACGGTCAGGAAGCTCTTCGCCCGCGACGGCGAGGCCGCGTTCAGGGTGGTGGAGGAGTCGGTGGCGGAGTCGGTCCTCACGTCCGGCGAGCCGGTCGTGGTCGCGCTCGGCGGCGGTGCGGTGCTATCGCCCGCTACACGCGAGCGACTCGGCCGAAGCGCCTTCACCGTTCTCCTCGACGTCGAGCCCGCGGTTGCGTGGTCGCGGGTTGCGCGCAGCGACCGCCCGCTCGCGTCCGACGAGCAAGCGTTTCACGCGCTCTACCGGGAACGAATGCCGGCCTACGACGCCGCGTGTGACGCGCGGGCACACGACACCGACGGTGTCGTCCTCGCCGCGGCAGGGATCGAGGTCGGCGTTGGAGCGATCGCACGTCTGGGAGAGCTCGCACCGGGAGACGGTCCCATCGAGATCGTTGCGGACGCGACGGTTGCAGGTATTCACGGTGTCGACGTTCAGCTTGCTCTCGGTGCGCGCGACGTTGCCACCCACGAGGTGCCGGCGGGGGAGCCTGCCAAGACGATCGCCGTCCTCGATCACCTCTGGCGCGCACTCCGGATCGGGCGTGACGGAACGATCGTCGCTTTAGGGGGCGGGTGCACGACAGATCTGGCCGGGTTCGCGGCGGCGACATGGATGCGTGGCGTCCCGTGGGTCGCCGTTCCGACCACGCTCGTCGGTCAGGTCGACGCTGCGATCGGCGGGAAGACGGCGGTCGATCTCCCGGGTGGCAAGAACCTCGTCGGAACCTTCCACTGGCCCGCGCGCGTCGTCATCGACCCGGCGACGTTGGACACGCTGCCCGATGCGGAGTTGCGGAACGGGATGGCAGAGGTCGTCAAGACAGGTCTTCTGATGGGAAGCGAGGTCTGGGAACGGCCGCTCGCCGAGCTCGTGCGTCGTTGCGCGTCGTTCAAGGCGGCGGTCTGCCTCGCGGATCCCCACGATCGCGGTCCGCGCAACCAGCTCAACCTCGGGCACACGTTCGCGCATGCGCTCGAGGCGGCCGCCGGCTACGACCTGCCTCACGGGAAGGCGGTAGCGCTCGGCCTCGTCGCCGCCTTGCGCCTCTCGGGGAACGAGGAAGCTCTCGCGGTCGTTCAGCGCGAGCTCGATCCCAGACCCGTCAGGGTCGACCGGAACGCTGCCTGGGCGGCCCTCGCGCGCGACAAGAAGTCCGTCGATGGAGCGCCACGGCTCGTCCTCCTTCAGAGGAGCGGCGAGCCGACGTGGGGCAACGAGGTTCCGGCCGCGGAGATCAGAAGCGTCCTCGACAGCCTGATCACGGACTAGAGTCGCAGCATGCGCATCGACGTCCTCAACGGAGTGAACCTCAACCTGCTCGGCCGCCGTGACCAGGCGACCTACGGGGATCAGTCGATCCAGGACCTGGAGACGCAGGTGTACGCCTGGGCTCGCGATCTCGACCTCCAGGTCCGCTGCCGGCAGACCAACCACGAGGGAGAGTACGTCGGCTTTCTCCACCAGGCGCTCGGAACGGCGGACGGGCTGATCGTCAACCCCGGGGCCTGGACGCACTATTCGTGGGCGATCCACGATGCTCTCGAGCCCTTCAACGTGCCGTTCGTGGAGGTGCATCTCTCGAACGTCGACGCGCGCGAGGAATGGCGCCGGCATTCGGTGCTGGCCGGTCTCGGCGGCATGAAGGTCGTGGGCAAGGGCTTCGAGGGATACCGAGAGGCGCTCGGGTTGCTCGCGGAGCGGCGCCCATGAGCCGCATCGCGAAACTGGCTGCCGGGCTCAGCGAGCCGCTCCTCGTCACGGACGGCGTCAACATCCGCTACCTGCTCGGTTTCCAGAGCTCGAACTGTGCCGTGCTCGTCGAGCCCGACGGGACGGCGACGCTGTACACCGACTTCCGCTACGTCGAGGCTGCGCGCTCCGTCGACGGTGTCACGGTGGTCCAGACTCGTCGCGACGTTGCGGGCGCTCTCTCCGAGCTGCTCGCCGGGCGCCGCGTCGGGTTCGAGGCGTCACGCATCTCCTACGCCCACTGGCAGGCGATCGGCAGCGGTGGTGCCGAGCTCGTTGCGACCCGTGGCCTCGTCGAGGCGCTTCGGCTCGTAAAGGACGATGGCGAGATCGACGCCGTTCGACGCGCGTGTGCGATCTCGGACGCGGTCTATACAGCGCTCGCAGCCGAGCCGTTCGTCGGGCGCACCGAGAAAGAGCTCGCATGGTGGATCGAGAGGACATTTCGCGAGCTGGGCGCAGACGGTCTGTCGTTCGAACCGATCGTCGCCTCGGGACTGAGCGGTGCCTCGCCGCACGCCAACCCCGGAGAGACGATGATCCCGGAGGGGACGCTCGTGACGGTCGACATGGGTTGTGTCGTCGACGGCTATTGCTCCGACTGCACCCGCACGTTTGCGACCGGAGAGATCGCCGATCAGCTCACCGAGATCTACGGGCTCGTTGCCCGGGCTCAGCTCGACGGGCTCGCGGCCGTGCGCGCGGGCGAAGCAGGCGTGGACGTCGACGCCGCGTCTCGGACGGCGATCGCGGCGGCCGGGATGGGGGAGCTCTACGGCCACGGTCTCGGTCACGGCGTCGGCATCGAGGTCCACGAGGCGCCTTCGCTGCGACCCGAGTCGACCGACGTCCTCGGCGCGCGAAACGTCGTCTCCGTCGAGCCTGGCCTTTACGTTCCGGGGGTCGGTGGTTGCCGAATCGAGGATCTCGTCGTGGTCACCGAGGGGGGCTGCGAGATCCTGACCGCTTTCACCAAGGAGATGGTGACGGTCGGCTAGTGACCGCAGAGAGCGGGTCGGTACAGGTACCCTGCCGCGCGTCATGGCCGACATCATCAGCACCAACCAGTTCAAGACAGGCATGCACATCGAGCACCGCGACTCGATGTGGCGCATCGTCGACTTCCAGCACGTCAAGCCGGGGAAGGGCGGCGCGTTCGTCCGCACGAAGCTGAAGAACCTCGAGACGGGTGCCGTGATCGACGACACGTTCCGCGCCGGTGAGAAGTTCGCGCGCGTGCACACCGAGAC
>CAWBYH010000015.1:0-27677 GCA_963792995.1 uncultured Thermoleophilia bacterium
GCTTGCGCAGCCGGCTAGAATTGGATCGCGTACACCGGCACCACGACGCCGGCGAGGAGGAACGCTCCGATCCCCCCACGCCGTCGCGTGCGTGCTTCCGTGCCTGTCCGCATGACGAAACGTCAGCAGCGAGATGCCGGCCGCGACGCCGATCGCAACGATGAACTCGAGTGGGGACATGTCCATCTCAGTCGCCGGCTCCGAGCAGCTTGCGGATGCCGCGCACGGCCTGACCGATGCGCTGCTCGTTCTCGACGAGGGCGAACCGGACGAACCCGTCGCCGTCCGCGCCGAAGCCGACCCCCGGTGAGACGGCCACGCTCGCCTCGCGCGCGAGCTTCTCGGCGAACGCAAGCGACCCGAGCGAGCGGAATCGCTCCGGGATCGGCGCCCACACGAACATCGTTCCCTTCGGCTTCGGGAACGACCAGCCCGCGCGATCGAGCCCGTCGCAGAGGGCGTCACGGCGGGACTGGTAGATCGCCGCCACCTCCCGCGGATAGTCCGGCAGCTCGTTCATCGTTACCGTCGACGCGATCTGGATCGGCTGAAAGGTGCCGTAGTCGAGCCACGACTTGAGTCGCGCGAGCGCTCCCACAGCGGCGGCGTTCCCGACGACGAACCCGACCCGCCAGCCCGCCATCGAGAACGACTTCGTCAGCGTGTACAGCTCGACGGCCACCTCGTCCGCGCCGGGTACCTGCAAGATCGACGGTGCCTCGTAGCCGTCGAAGACGAGGTCGGCATAGGCGAAGTCGTGGACGACCAGCATCCCGTGCTCGCGGGCGAACGCGATGACGCGCTCCATGAAGGCGAGGTCGACCGTCGCAGTGGTCGGGTTGTGCGGGAACGAGAGGATCACGACGCGCGGCTTCGGCTGCGAGCGCTCCCATGCATCCTCGAGGTTCGCGAAGAGATCCTCGTCGGCACCCATCGGGACCCGGGTGACGGAGGCGCCAGCGAGGATCGGGGCGTGAATGTGGATCGGATAGCTCGGGCTCGGTACGAGAGCCGAGTCGCCGGGCTCGAGGAGCACCCACATCAGATGCGAGAGACCTTCCTTGGCGCCGATCGTGTTCAGGACCTGCGTGTCCGGGTCGAGGTCGACGTCGAAGCGCCGCTTGTAGAGCGTCGCGGCGGCCAGGCGAAGGTTCGGGATTCCCTTCGATGCCGAGTACCGGTGGTTGCGGGGGTTCTGCGATGCTTCGGCGAGCTTCTCGACCGCGAGGTTCGGCGAGGGCAGATCGGGGTTGCCGAACCCGAGGTCGACGACGTCGGCTCCGGTCCGGCGGAGCTCCAGCGTGAGCTCGCGGATCACCGCGAGGACGTACGGAGGCAGGTTGTCGACGCGGCGGAAGTCCATCTCGCTCAGACTAGTGCGTCGGCCGTCACGCCGGCCGCCTGTGCCTGCGCGAGCGCTGCCCCGACGTGCACGACCTCGCCCACGACGACGAGCGCGGGCGACGCGAGACCTGCGGCCAGGCCAGCGAGATCCGCCAGCGTGCCTGTCACCGACTCCTGATCTGCAAGCGTCCCCCGCGAGACGACGGCGGCTGCGGTCGTTGCCGGCAGGCCTGCGTCCACGAGCCCACGGCAGAGGCGCTCGACGCGCTCGAGTCCCATGAAGAAGACGAGTGTGCCCCCGGCGGCAGCGAGCGGGCCGTAATCGGGCTCCCCACCGTCGGCGCCGTGGCCGCTCGCGATCGTGACACGGTCGGAGACACCGCGGTGCGTGACAGGGATCAGGGCGGATGCAGGCACGGCGGCGATCGACGACACGCCGGGGACGATCTCGAACGGGATGCCCGCCTCTGCGAGCGCGAGGGCCTCCTCGCCGCCACGCCCGAAGACGAACGGGTCACCCCCCTTCAGCCGCACGACGTCCAGGCCGGCGTGACCGTAGGCGACGAGGAGCCTCGTCACTGCTTCCTGCTCGATTCCGGCGCGCGAAATGACGAGCGCATCGTCAGGCGCCTCGTCGACGAGCTCCTGTGCAACGAGCACGTCGGCCACGAGGACGTCGCACGAGCGCACGAGCTCGAGCCCCCTGGCGGTGATGAGTCCCGGATCGCCAGGCCCGGCACCGACGAGGTGAACCGTCATCCGAGCTCTTCGGCGACGAGGCCTGCGAAGTACGCCTTGCGCTCGGCGTAGGTGGCGAAGTGCGCCTTCGCCCAGGGCCTGAGCTCACGCAGCCTGCGAGCGAGCTCTGCGTGCTCGGGACGCACGACCGTCGCGATCTGGTCGCGAAGGTGCTGCGCGAGGGCAGGCGACGCTCCACCGGTCGAGACGGCGATCGCGATCGGCTCGTGGCGGTGGACGGCGGGGAGGATGAACGAGCACAGGTCGGGCACGTCGACGACGTTGCAGAGGAGGTGACGTGCCTCGGCCTCCCGGAAGACGCGACGGTTGACGCTCGTGGTCGATGTCGCCGCAACGACCAGGAAGTGGCCGCCGAGATCCTCGCTGCGGTATCGACGCCGCACAAGCGCGACGTCCAGCTCGGCGAGCTCCGGAATGATCTCGGGCGCAACGACCGTGACGCTCGCTCCGACCGTGAGCAGGCCTTCGACCTTCTCGAGGGCGACGGGGCCTCCCCCGACGACGAGGACGCCCCGCCCCGTCAGGTCGATACAGGCCATGTAGTACTGCGGTGACTCCAACTCACACCTCGACCGACGTGATGCGGGCACCCTGGCGGTCGAACCGGACCGAGAGTCTGCCCTCGTCGGTCGCGAGCGCGAGCGTGTACGCGCCGGGACCGACGGCCGTGAGCGTCGCGCCTTCGAGACGGTGCCCGTTGAGCGACGCGAGTGCGTCGCTCACGTTGCGGGCGGACTCCTGGAGAGCCTTCCCGCGCGGCAGCTTCCGGTAGAGCCGCAGGGCGGCGGTCTCGCCGGGAGGGCCGTAGATCGCGCGGATTCTGCCGGCCTGGAGGGCGAGCTCGAGGATCGGCTCGAGTGTCAGCGCGTCGGCGGCGGTGAGGGCCCCCGCTTCGATCGCCTCCTCAAGGGTGGCGAGCTGCTCGCGGTACTCGGCGGAGCCGGCCGCCGCGAGGACGGCACGCGTTTCGGCGAGTGCGATTTCCCTGTCGGCGTCGGCGAGCGAGATGCCATCCGTCCTCGTGGCACTAGCCATGCGCTACCTCGCCGACGATGGCGTGGAGCTCGTGCTCGAAGCCGCCGCTCTCGATGGCACAGTGCATGCCGCACTCCTTCGGCGCTCCGGTCTCCCACCACCAGCGACCGGCCCGGACAGGCTCCCCGGCCGCGACGGGGCGGGTGCAGGGCTGGCAGCCGATCGACGTGTATCCCTGCGCGTAGAGCGCGTGGCTCGGGACGTCGTTCGCGCGGACGTAGTCCCAGACCTCTTCCTCCGACCACTCCGCCAACGGGTTGAGCTTGACGATCGCGCCGTGGTCGTGGTCGATCTCGATCTTGCGAATATCCGAGCGAGAGGCCCACTGATCGCGGCGGAGGCCGGTGACCCACGCGTCGAGCCCCGTCAGGACTCGCGTCAGGGGTTGCACCTTGCGGACGTTGCAGCAGAGCATCCGGTGCTCGACCGACTGAAAGAACAGGTTCGGTCCGTGGCGGTCGACGAGACGCTGAACCTGGCCCGCGTCGGGCGAGAGGAACTCGAGCCGGAGGCCCTCGTAGCGCTCCCGCAGCTGCTCGACGAGATCGTGCGTCTCCTGCGGGAGCCTGCCCGTGTCGATCGAGAAGACGCGGACCGACGGGTCGATCCGGTAGGCCATGTCGATGAGCGCGACGTCGCCTTCCTGGAACGCCGTCGACAGCGCGAGGCGTTCGCCGAACTGATCGATTGCCCATTCGAGCAGCTCCCATGGCTCCTGGCCTTCGAACTCGACCGAAAGCTCGCCGGCCTCGAGGTCGTCGATCAGATCGATGCTGCTCATGCTGCCTCCTCGTCGGATGTCCTGGGATCTCGACGCGATCTCGCGGGCTCTCGGCCGATCAGGGCGCCCAGCTCGTCGTCGGTCTTGCGGTCGCAATAGGCACGGAAGCTCTCCTCGTCGACGCGCTCGTCGAGCCAGGCGACGATCAGACGCTCGACCGTTTCGTTCAGCTCCTCGCTCGGCACGCGGCGGAAGACCGGTCGACCGATCGCGGCCACCGGGCCGAGCGCGCCGCGCAACAGCACGTCATACCCCTGGCGGCGCTTCCCCTGGGCATCACGGACGGTCGTTCCCTGAAAGCCGAGATCGCCGACCCAGTGCTGGCCACAGGCGTGGGGGCAGCCGTCGAGGTGGAGCCGCAGCTCGGAGACGTCGTTCCCGAACCTCGCCTCGAGATGCTCGACGAGCGTGCCGAGGCGACCCTTCGTCTCGGCGACGGCGAAGTTGCAATGGGGTTCCCCCGTGCAGCCGATCGCGTTCGAGCGGAGCCGGTTCGCATCGACCGGAAAGCCGATCTCTGCGAGCACGGCGGTCGCGCCGGAAACGTCTTCGATCCCCGTGACGACGAGATTCTGCTGCCGCGTCAGCCGGATGTCGCGGCCCCGGGTCGCCGCCAGGTCGGCGACGGCGACCAACTGGTCGCCGGAGATGAGCCCGAGGTGCACGGGTGCGCCGACGGACTTCAGGCTCGCATCGTGCTCGGCCTCGACACCCATGTGGTCTGCGGGGTCGTGGTCGAGCGGCTCAAGGGTGAAATCGGGGAGCGCGTAGCCGAGCCTCCGCTCCACCTCCTCGCGCATTCCCTCGGGCCCGCGGTCGTCCACCATGAATTTCATGCGGGCCTTCACCCGGGAGAGGCGATACCGCAGGTCTTCCTTCCAGGCGTCGAGCAGTGCCCGCATCACGGGCATCGCCTCGTCCTCGCGGATCCAGACGCCGAGATCGCGCGCGATCCGCGGCACCGACGAGAGCCCGCCCCCGACGAGGACGGCGAACCCACGCTCACCGTTGCGAATCACGCCGACGAGAGAGATGCAGTTGATCTCGGGCGCGTTGCAGCGATGCACGCAGGCAGAGATCGAGATCTTGTGCTTCCGCGGGAGGTCCGAATAGTCGGGGTTGCCGTAGAAGAATGCAGTCACTTCATCGTGGAGTGCCGTGACGTCGAACAGCTCGTCGTGGGCAAGCCCTGCGACGGGACAACCCGTGAGGTTCCGGACGGCGTCACCGCAAGCGCCGACCGTCGTTAGGCCGGCTTCGCGCAGCCGCTCGAACACCGTCGGCAACGACCCGAGCTCGAGATAGTGGAGCTGCACCGTCTGTCGCGTCGTCAGCTCGCCGGCGCCCCGGCCATACTCGTTCGAGAGCTCGCCGATCGTCCGCAGCTGATCCGGCGTGACCCGTCCGGCGGGCAGCTTGATCCGGAGCATGAATGTTCCGACCTTGGGTTTGTCGTGGTACGCGCCCCACCACTTCAGCCGGACGAGATCCTCCTCCTCGATGTCCGCGTAACCGGTCGCGATCAGGGCCGGGAGCTCCCCGAGCATCGAGAGCGGGCTCTTCTCGCGCTTCAGCCGCTCGACGGGATTGCGCTTGAGCACGAGCTCGAGCGTCGGTGCCTCCTTCAGCGTCCGGGTGCCCTCTGCCACGCGGTTCCTCCTAGCCCCGGAACGACGAAGGGCCCCGATCCCGGAGCCCTGGGCGGTGCCGGCGGCACCTGCGCTTCGCCATCTTCCCGGTCGGCGCCCCGGGTGGGCGGCTCGCGGCTGGAGTTCGCACCTGACGGACGGGCGTCCCGGTTGCGGCGGTTTCGTCGGGCCAGGTCCCTCAACCGCTCGTGATGGCTAACACTTCTGTATGTATAGCAACATCACTTCACTTTGACAAGTGATGGCCTCGAAGTGAGTTGCTCGGTCACGAGCTCGTGGTAGCGGGGCACCTCGAGCAGGAACGAGTCGTGGCCCCAAGGCGAGGCGACCTCCTCCTGCCTGACCTCGCAGCCTGCCCTGGCAAGGACACGCGCGATCTCGGTCGAGTGCGCGGTCGGGAAGCGCCAGTCGGTGTCGAAGGAGACGACGAGGAACCGGGCTCGGACGTCTCGGAGCAGCGCGACCGCAGCGTCCTCGTCGGCAAACGGGTCGAAGTAATCCATCACGCGGGTGAGGTAGAGGTACGAGTTGGCGTCGAAGCGATCGACGAAGCTCTGGCCCTGATGCTCGAGGTAGCTCTCGACCTCGAAGTCGATCTCGAACGTCGGTGCCTCACCGGTTCGCTCCCGTCCGAACTTGCGGCGCAGGCTCTCCTCGGAGACGTAGGTGATGTGGGCCATCATCCGCGCGACGGCCAGTCCGACCCGTGGCCTCTCGCCGGTTGCGTAGTAGTCACCGCCGGCGAAGTGCTCGTCGCTCGTGATCGAGGCGCGCGCGACGGCCGAGAAGGCGATGTTCTGGGCACTCAGCCGCGCCGAGGCGCAGACGAGGATCGCGTTTGCGATCTCCGTGGGGTGGTCGCGCGACCACTGGAGCACCTGCATGCCACCGAGCGAGCCCCCGATCGCGCCGTGCAGGCGCTCGATACCGAGGTGGGCGAGGAGCCGGCGATGGACGGCGACGAGGTCCGCGACGGTGAAGTGGGGGAAGCGGAGCCCGTAGGGCACCCCGGTCGCAGGGTCGACGGACGACGGTCCGGTCGTACCCTGGCACCCGCCGAGCAGGTTGGGGCAGATCACGAACAGGGCGTTCGTGTCGAGTGGCTTGCCGGGGCCGATCAGCGTATCCCACCATCCGCGCCGCCCCGGGTCGCCGTGGTGACCTGCGGCGTGCGCGTCGCCCGTCAGGGCGTGACAGACGAAGACCGCGTTCGACCCGTCAGGCGCGAGTGTGCCGTAGGTCTCGTACTGGACCTCGACCGGCCCGAGCCTCGCGCCCGATCCGAGCACGAGCGGGTCGTCCTCGCTATAGAGGACGACCCGCTGTGGCTCGACGTATCCGAGCGAGCTCGACACCGATCGGTCAGACCGCCGCCGGAACCGCTGCCTTGAGCAGTGCCTGATCGAGGTCGCCGATGATGTCGTCGACGTTCTCGATTCCGACCGACAGGCGCACCGTGTCCTGCGTGACCCCGGAGGCCTCGAGCTCCTCTGCGTTCAGCTGCGAGTGCGTCGTCGTCGCGTTGTGGATCGCGAGGGACTTCGCGTCACCGATGTTCGCGAGGTGGCTGAAGAGCTCCAGGCCCTCGATGAACGCCTTGCCCGCCTCGAGGCCACCCGCGATGCCGAAGGTGACGAGACCGCCGTAGCCACCCGTAAGAACGCGGTCGGCGACCTCCTTGTACGGGTTCGAGTCGAGCCCGGGATAGTTCACCCAGGTCACGGCGTCGTGGCCCTCGAGGTGGCGGGCGACCGCGAGCGCGTTCGACGAGTGGCGCTCCATCCGCAGCGGCAGCGTTTCGAGTCCCTGGAGGAACAGGAACGCGTTGAACGGCGACACGGCCGCCCCGAGGTTCCGCAGCAGCACCGTGCGAACACGGCCGATGTACGCGGCCGGGCCGAGCGCGTCGGCCCAGACGACGCCGTGGTAGGACGGATCCGGCTTGGTCAGCCCCGGATACCGCTCCGCGTTCGCGGTCCAGTCGAAGTTTCCGGAGTCGACGACGATGCCGCCGATCGACGTTCCGTGGCCCCCGATGTACTTCGTCGCCGAGTGAACGGCGATGTCCGCTCCCTGCTCGAAGACCCGCGCCAGGATCGGCGTCGGCACCGTGTTGTCGACGATCAGCGGCAGGCCTTGCGCGTGCGCCGCGTCGGCCCACGCACGAATCTCGATCACGTTCAGCTTGGGGTTGCCGATCGTCTCTGCGAAGACGAGCTTCGTATTCTCGTCGGTGAGGGCGGCGACGGCAGAGGGATCGTCGGGGTCGGCCCAGCGCACCTCGATTCCGTACTGCGGCAGCGTGTGCGCGAACAGGTTGTAGGTCCCGCCGTACAGGGTGGACACCGAGATGATGTTGTCGCCCGCCCGGGCGATATTGAGAACCGAGTACGACACGGCCGACTGGCCCGATGCGGTTGCCACCGCTGCGATCCCGCCCTCGAGTTGCGTGACGCGCTGCTCGAACACGTCCTGGGTCGGATTCATGATCCGCGTGTAGATGTTGCCGGGCACCGCGAGGGCGAAGAGATCCGCGGCGTGCTGGGTGTCGTCGAAGACGTACGAGGTCGTCTGGTAGATCGGGACGGCCCGCGAATTCGTCGTCGGATCCGGTACCTGACCCCCGTGGAGGGCGATCGTCTCCGGCCTGTAGTCGCTCATCGTTGCTCCTTCCGTCGAGTCCCGGGAACGGAAGTGCTCCCGCCGGTGGCGGGGCAACGTCTTCCCATCTTCCCGCTTGTCGCCCGGGACGGCCGACAAGCGGCTGGAGTTCGCACCTGACGGACGGGCGTCCCGGTTGCGGCGGTTTCGTCGGGCCAGTTCCCTCGACCGCTCGCGATGGTCAACGCTTCAGTATTGAAAGTAACACAGCGGAGTCGCGCTGCCAATTGCACCCCGATGTTGCAGGCACGTTACGTCTGGCGCGACCGCCTCTCGCTGGCCCGGGACACCGTCGGGGGGTTGGTATCATCGCAGCCATGGGAAACCTCGGTATCTACTTCGTCTTCCTGATCCCGCCGATGATCCTCGGCTTCGTGATCCAGCATCGCCTGAAGACCACGGTCGCGCAGCAGATGCAGGTTCAGATCGCGAACGGGATGACTGGCGAGCAGGTCGCGCGCATGATCCTCGACCACAACGGTCTTTCGAACGTGCCGGTGCAGCAGGCGCCCGGTGGCGCGCTCTCGGATCACTACGACCCCCGGCAACGCACCGTCAATCTTTCGCCCGGTGTCTATGACGGGAACGCGGTCGCGTCCGTCGCGATCGCCGCGCACGAGGTCGGTCATGCGATCCAGCACGAGAAGGCGTACGGCCCATTCAAGGTACGGAGCGCGATGTTTCCCGCGGTGGCCTTTGCATCTCAGACATGGATGCTCCTGCTGCTCGGCGGCGTGTTCCTGCAGATCGTCGGGCTCGCGCAACTCGCGATCGTCCTCTTCGCAGTCGTCGTCCTTTTCCAGCTCGTCACCCTCCCGGTCGAGTTCGATGCGTCGAAGCGGGCGAAGGTACAGCTGCACTCGCTGGCGCTCGTCGGTGGCGGTGAGGAGCAGGGCGTGAGCAAGGTACTCAGCGCCGCTGCGATGACGTATGTTGCCGGGGCGCTCGCCGCGCTCTCGCAACTCGCGTACTTCGCGATGATGTTTCTCGGCAACCGCAACTAGCCGACCCAGCGTGGGGCCGGTCGCATTGATCGTCCGCGCGGGCGTTGCGGTTCTCGCCGTCGGGTTCCTGTTCTCGTTGCTCATCGACGGGGCGCCGAGACCGGTCACCGAGGCGGTGCAAGCCGCGCCCGAGAAAGCGGCTGTCGTGAAGAAGCCGGCGGTGGTGAAGACGCCCGCGCGCACGATTCCGGCAGGTGTCGTCACCATCGCAGCGACGGGCGACATCGTGATGGGCTCGACCCCGAACCTTCCCCCGGACGGCGGCAGATCGTTCTTCAACGGCGTCAAGTCCGATCTCGCGGGCGACGTCGTCCTCGGAAACCTCGAGGGGACGCTCTCCACCGGCGGAGGCTCCAAGTGCGGTGCCGGGAGCACGAACTGTTACGCCTTCCAGACACCGCCGTCGTATGCGGCGTGGCTCGTGAAGGCCGGCTTCACGGTCATGAACCTCGCCAACAACCACGCGTACGACTTCGGCCCCTCCGGTCAACAGCAGACTCTCGCGGCGCTCAACGGCCGGCGCCTCGCGCACACGGGCCGCCCGGGGGAGATCGCGTATCAGCAGGTCGGCGACATCAAGGTGGCGATCGTCGGGTTTGCGCCCTACCCGTGGGCGCAGCGGCTGACCGATATTCCGGCCGCGCGCCGTCTCGTCAAGAAGGCGGCGGCCAACGCGGATGTCGTCATCGTGACGATGCACGCCGGTGCCGAAGGAACCGATCACGCCCACGTCACCCGCGGCACCGAGACGTACCTGGGCGAGAACCGGGGCAACGTCGTCGCCTTCTCCCACGCCGTCGTCGACGCGGGGGCCGACGTCGTGATCGGTTCCGGCCCTCACGTTCTGCGGGGCATGGAGTGGTACAAGGGGAGGCTGATCGCCTACTCGCTCGGGAACTTTGCCGGCTACAAGGTGTTCGCGCTCGGCGGGCCGCTCTCGATCAGCGGCATTCTCCGGGTGACGCTTGCGCGGCGACGGCAAGTTCGAGAGCGGAACGCTCGTGCCGACGAGGCTCGTCGGCGCCGGCGTGCCGGCGCTCGACCCGGCCGAGAGCGCACACGGGGTCGTGCGGACGCTCTCGCGGCAGGATTTCGGAGGACGGGGGGTCAAGGTGTCGGCGAACGGCAATCTCACCCGCTGATGCGTGAGTTCGACGTCGTCGTGATCGGGGCCGGCGTCGCGGGCGAGGTGGCGGCTGGAAGGCTCGGCGAGAACGGAGTCTCGGTGGCCATCGTCGAAGACCGCCTCGTCGGTGGGGAGTGCTCGTATTTCGCGTGCATGCCGTCGAAGGCGCTCCTGCGACCGGTCGAGCTCGCGAAGGAGGCAGCGCGGGTGCCGGGCCTCGACGTCGGGCCGATCGATGTGGCCGCCGTCCTCCGGCGGCGTGACGACGTGATAGCGCGCCTCGACGACGCGGGGCAGATTCCCTGGCTCGAGGCGCACGGCGTCACGCTGATCCGGGGGCGTGGACGACTGGCCGGAGCCAAGCGCGTCGTCGTCGGAGAAGAGGAGCTCGTCGCCCGGGAAGCCGTGATCATCGCGACCGGGTCGGGCGGCGCTCGTGCCCGATATTCCCGGGCTCCGGGACTCCTCGCCCTGGACGAACATCGAGGCGACGACCGCCTCCGCCGCCCCGGCGCGGTTCGTGATTCTCGGCGGTGGCGTCGTCGGCGTCGAGATGGCGCAGGCGTGGGCCGCGCTCGGCTCGAAGGTGACGCTCGTGCATCGCGGCGACCGGCTGATCGAGCGCGAGGAGCCGTTCGCGAGTGCGCAGGTGCAAGACGCGCTCGAGGAGGCGGGCGTCGATGTCCGCCTGCAGCGATCGGCCGTCCGTGTGTCTCGATCAGGGCACGTCACGATCGAGCTCGACGACGGGGCGATTCTCGAGGCGGACGAGGTCCTCGTCGCGTTCGGGCGCGTTCCCGGGACCTCGGATATCGGGCTCGAGACCGTCGGTGTTCCCGCCGACCGGGCGATCCGCGTCACTGACGACTTCCGGGTTCCCGGCCACGACTGGCTGTTCGCCGTCGGCGATGTCAACGGCCGCGCCCTCCTGACCCACATGGGCAAGTATCAGGCGCGACTCGCCGCCGACACGATCATGGGGCGGGATGTGCGGTTGAGGTCGGACGGCGCTCGGTCGCCTCGCGTGATCTTCACCGACCCCCAGGTGGGTGCGGTGGGGCTGACGCTCGAGGGTGCGCAGGCGGCCGGCCTCGACGTGCGGCACGTCGACGTCGAGACCAGCGGTAACGCCGGTGGGTCGTTCGTCGGCCGTGACGCTCCGGGCACCTCACGGATCGTCGTCGACGAGGACCGACGGATCATCGTCGGCGCGACGATCACGGGTGCGGAGGTCGCCGAAGCGCTCCACGCGGCGACGATCGCGGTCGTCGCGGAGGTGACGATCGACGATCTCTGGCATGCCGTGCCGTCATTCCCGACGCGAAGTGAGCTCTGGTTGAAGCTGCTCGAGGCGTATGGCCTATAGACAGGTTGCACGATTCAGCCAGTCACGGCAGACTTACAGTTGGAGGATGGTGGCGAACCTCGGGGAGGCGAGATGAGCTCGGAGATCGTCGGCCCGATCGAACGGGCCTCCGAACGAGATCGAGTTGAGCGGCGTGCGGCCCGCGAGTTGGCGATCGAGTCGCTCGGCCCGCTGACGATCCTCGGCGGCGTCGTCTGGGCAATCTTTCAGCCCTACCGCATCGTCTTCTTCTCGAGCTCGGCTCACGGCTTCTACGAGTACGCAATCCAGGGGCCACTGCTCGTGATCGGCGTCGGGCTCTTCTTCGCACTGGTGATCGCGCCGGGCCTCGTCGAAGACCTGCGCGCGGGCCGTGGTTCCAAGAGCTGAGCTCGTTCACTGGGCGTTCGGGGCAGGCTTCCTCCTCCTCGGCCTGATCCTGCTCGCCGAGGTGATCGTCGGCACAGAGGTGTTCGCGATGCGCCGCTGGCGCCTGTACCTCTGGCCCTCGCTCGCGTTCGGGATCGGCTTCCTGCTCTGGCCGGTGGCTGTTTTCTACACCAGCTCGACGCTGCACATGTTGGCGCACGCCTCGTGGGCCGAGGTGGCGATGCTTGCGGGCGCCGTCGAGCTCGCGCTCGTTCGCGGCAAGCTGACGAGCCGATGGTGGACGCTCTCGCTCTCGTTCGCGCTCCTCGTCAGCGCTGCGGCGTTCTTGATCCACGAGCAGAATCCGTGGCTCTTCTCGCGGTCGGCCTTCCTGCACCACGCGATCGGATGGTCGCTGGTCGTAGCCGCGATCTTCCCGCTCGGGCAGGTGTTGCAGCCGCGCCGGTCGGCCTGGCGGGTCGGCTTCGCGGCGACCTGGATCGTGCTCGCGGTGATGCTCTTCGCCGACCGTGACGTGGCGCCGATCTTCGGGCATCTCTCCGACCTTGCGGGCGGGCCGCAGTGAGGAAGCTTCTCGCGATCATGGTCACGGCGCTCGTGCTTCCCGCGGCGGCATCGGCGCACGCGACGCTGGAGAGCGCCTCGCCCGAGACGCAATCGCGGGTGGCTGCTCCGCCTCGTGAGATCGTCCTCCGCTTCGACCAGACCGTGACGACGATCGCGCGTGCCATCGACGTCTTCTCCGCTACGGGCCGTCGCGTCTCCGAGCCGACGACGCGCTCCTCCGACGGGCGTGTCCTGACGGCACCGCTCCGAGGGCTCCGTCGTCACGAGTCCTACACGGTGCGCTGGCGCGCGACATCCTCCGACGGGCATACGAGCTCCGGCGTGTACACGTTCGGCGTCGACGTGAAGCCGCCCCCGCCGACCGAGGCGTACGGCGCCTCGGGCCCGACCTGGACGGACGACGCGGCGCGCTGGGCATTCTTCGTCGCTCTTGCCCTCCTCCTCGGTACGACCGGCCTGCGCCTCCTCGTGCTTCGCGAGCCGCTGCCGATGCGGCTCTCGAATCGCCTGTACGGCCTCGCCACGATCGGAGGCATTGCAGCGCTGAACGTCGGTATCGCCGCCTTCGTGATGCGGGCGGACGATGCCTTGCAGCTCCCGTTCGGCGACCTGCTCTACGGCGATCTCTCACCGATTGCAACGAAGACGCGCTTCGGCATCGCCTTCATCGTGATGACGCTCGCATACGCGTTCGTGACAGCGCTCGTCCTTCTCGCGTGGATTCTCGAGCGGCCGAAGCTCCTCTGGCCCGCGTTCGTGACGGGTCTCGGCTTCGCGGCAGGGCTGTCGCTCTCGGGGCATCAGGGCGTGGAGCCGAACGCGACCGCACTCACCGAGCTCGCCGACTGGCTCCACCTCGTCGCCGCGACGCTGTGGGTCGGCGGTCTCGTCGCGCTCGCGATGTGCGTCTGGCCACTCGCGCCCGACTTGCGGCGCACGGCGTTCCTCGGGTTCTCGCGGATAGCGACCGTGCTCGTGGGCGTGCTGCTCGTCGCGGGAACGTATCTCTCGATCGCCCGGCTGCCGACCGTCTCGGACCTCTGGACGACGACGTACGGGAAGACGCTCGTCGTGAAGCTGGCGATCGTCGGGGCGGCGCTCGCCTGGGGCGCCGTGCACCACTTCGTCGTTCGGCCACGGCTCGAGCGAGACGACGCCCCCCGGGGGCTACGGCGCAGCCTCGTCGGCGAGAGCTCCGTCGCGATGCTCGTCCTGCTCGTCGCCGCCGTGCTCGTGAACGCGCAGCCGCCGCCCGTTGAACCGGCGGCCTCGTCGCGCGTAGCCTCTACGCTGCCTCCGTGACGCTCGTCTCGATCTCCGGTGGAGCAGGGTTCCTTGGCCTTCACCTCGCCCGTCGTGTCCTCGCGGACGGCGGCGCCGTCCGCACGTTGGATACTGCGCCGCTCGACGACGCCGAGCTCGAGTCGGGGGTCGAGGCTCTCCGCGGGGACATTCGCTCGGAGCTCGACGTGCAGGCGCTCGTCTCGGAGGCGGATGTGGTCGTCCATGCCGCGGCGGCGCTTCCGATTCAGTCGTCGCGCGAGGCGATCCGCTCGGTGAACGTCGAGGGAACGGCCAACGTTCTCGCTGCCGCGCTCCGGGCCGGCGTCCGGAGGGTGATCCTCATCTCGTCGACGGCCGTCTACGGCGTGCCCGAGCGTCATCCGATTCACGAGACGGACCCGCTCGTCGGCGTGGGGTGGTACGGCGAGTCGAAGATCGACGCGGAGCTGCTCGCCCGCGAGTTCGGCCGACGCGGGCTCGACGTCGTGATCGTGCGGCCGAAGACCTTCATCGGCCCGGAGCGTCTCGGAGTGTTCGAGATCCTGTTCGACTGGATCCGCGAGGGGCGGCGCATCCCGATCCTCGGCGACGGCGGCAACCTCTATCAGCTCCTCGCCGTGGAGGATCTCGTCGACGCCGTCGCGAGGAGCTTTACCGCCCCGGTCGGCGGCGAGGCGCTCAACGTCGGTGCCGGGGTCTTCGGGACGGTGCGCGACGATCTTCAGGCGCTGATCGACCATGCGGGGTCGGGATCGAGGCTCTGGCCCGTGCCCGTCAAGCCGGCCGAGCTGTCGCTGCGCGCTCTCGAACGCGCGCGGCTGTCCCCGCTCGCCGAGTGGCACTACAAGACCGCGCACAAGGACTCCTTCGTCTCGATCGAGAAGGCGCGCGCGCTGCTCGGGTGGGAACCGCGCCTCTCCAACGCCGAGACGCTCTGCGCCACCTTCGACTGGTACCTCGAGCACCTCGACGCGATGCGTGGCGCCGGGACGACGCACCGCGTCCCCTGGAACCAGCAGGCGCTCGGGCTGCTCAAGCGGGTCTCCTAGCATGCGCGAGCTCGTCGACTACCGCTCCGAGTTCCCGATCCTCGAGCACACGACGTACCTGATCAACCACTCGCTTGCAGCGATGCCTGCGAAGGCCGAACAGCGCCTCGCCGAGTACGCGCGGATGTGGAACGAGCGGGGTATCCGCTCGTGGGGTGAGGGTTGGTGGACGATGCCGATGACGGTCGGCGACCAGATCGCTCGAATCATCGGCGGAGGCTCGCGGACGACCGTCATGCACCAGAACGTCGCCGTCGCGGAGGCGGTCGTCCTCTCGTCCTTCTTCCCGATCGATCCCGCGCGGAACCGGGTCGTCTACGAGCGCGGCAACTTCCCGTCGGTGCGCTACCTCTACCAGGCGCAGCCCGGACCTCGACGTCGTCGTGTGCGAGGACGACGGTGCCATCGTCGACGCGATCGACGAGCGCACCCTGCTCGTCCCCATCAGTCACGTGCTCTTCCGGACGGGTGAGATCCAGGAGATCGAGCCGATCATCAGGCGCGCGCACGAGGTCGGTGCGCACGTGATCCTCGACTGCTATCAGAGCGCAGGCATCGTCCCGTTCGACGTGACAGCGTTGAACGTCGACTTTGCCGTCGGCGGCTCCGTGAAATGGCTCAACGGTGGCCCGGGGAACGGCTGGCTCTACGTCCGCCCCGATCTCTCGGAGCGGCTTCAGCCGACCTTTACCGGGTGGCAGGCCCACGAGCGGCCGTTCGGCTTCGAGGAGGAGATGGAGTACACGAGCGGCGCGGCACGCTTCCTCACCGGCACGCCGAACGTCCCGGCGCTCTACGCCGCCACGGCGGGTTACGACCTCATCGAGGAGATCGGTGTGGAGCGGATTCGTGCGAACTCACTTCGACAGACGCAGCGCCTGATCGACGGCGCGGCGGCAGCCGGGTTCGAGGTGCGCAGCCCGACGAGCCCGGAGCGGCGCGGCGGCACGGTGACCGTGCACGTCCCGGAGTTCGCCGCCGTCCACCGGGAGCTGACCGAGCGCGAGATTCTCTGCGACTTCCGTCCTGACGGAATCCGCCTCGGGCCGCATTACTACAACTCCGACGACGAGCTCGAGTTCGCGCTCGACCAGATCGGCGAGATCGTCGAGAGCGGAGCCTACGTGCGGCACCTGGGCGTCGTCGCGAGACACTAGCCTGTCGGGGTGGACTCCGCCGGGGCATTGAAGAAGGCGCTGGCGGGCTTCATGCTCGGCGCCGCCGGGATGTTCGCGACGATGTACTCGACGCAGGCGATCCTGCCGGAGCTCTCTCGCGACTTCGGCGTCAGCCCTTCGCGGGCGGGTCTCTCGATCTCGGTCGTCGTGCTTGCGGTCGCCGTCGGAGGCTTCGTCTGGGGGCCGGTCTCCGACCGGATCGGTCGGCCGCGCGCGATCCGGACCGCGAGCGTGCTTCTCGTGTTGCCGACGGTCGGGGTCGCCCTCGCGCCGGGATTCGGCGGTGCTCCTCGTCTTTCGCGCGCTCCAGGGGCTCTGCATGCCGGGCCTGCTCGCGGTCGGCGCGCCCTACGTCGTCGAGGCGTTCGTGCCGCGAATCGGAGCCCGTGCGATGGGGTACTACGTCTCGGCGCTGGTCGCAGGCGGGCTCGTCGGGCGACTCGGCGTCGGGCTGATGAGCGCGGTCGTCGGGTGGCGGGTCGCGATCGGCCTCCTCGCGGTTCTGCCGCTCGTTGCCGCGCTCGCGATGCGCCGTGGACTGCCGGAGCCGGCCGTCGCCGTACGAGCCGGCGGCTGGAAGCGGCATCTCGGGAACCTCAGGCTCCTCGCGGTCGCGCTCGGCGGTGGCGCGCTCTTCTTCACGTTCGTCGGTGCGTTCACGTTCGTCACCTACCGGCTCGAGGAGCCGCCGTTCTCGTACTCCGTTGCGACCGCGAGCCTCGTGTTTCTCCTCTGGCTGACGGGGCTCGTGGGGCCGGTGGCCGGTCGGATCGCCGATCGCGTGGGCTGGCGCGGCCTGGCGCTCGGCACCGTCTGTCTCTCGGGCGCAGGTCTGTTGTTGACCCTGCCGGATGTGCTCCCGCTGCTCGTGCTGGGGCTCGCCTGCATCGCCGGCGCCATGTTCACCGGCTACACGGCGACCCAGCTCGGTGTCAGCGACGTTGCGCGCGTCGATCGTGGCGCGGCGACTGCTGTCTACTTCGGGATCTACTACGCGTGTGGCGCGCTCGGCGCGTACCTCCCCGGTCTCGCCTGGGAGGCATGGGGGTGGGAGGGAGTCGTCGGGACGGGCCTCGCCGCCCTCGCGATCGCGGCCGTCGCGCTCACGAGCCTCCGCGGCGGTTGGCGGTCCGCCGCCGTCGCTCTACGATGACAGATGTGTCCCCCACAACTGCCCGCGGGAACGACGTCCTTGCCCGCATCGTCTCCACGGTCGCCTCGACCCTCGAGCTCGACGAGGTGCTTGCCGCCGTCGTGCGTCTCCTCTCGGACGCGAGTGGTGTGCACGCCTGCTTCGTGTATCTCGTCGAAGGCGATCGCCTCGTCCTTCGGGCGGCAGGTGATCCCTACGAGGAATTGATCGGAACGATCGCGCTCGAGCGCGGAAACGGCCTCGCCTGGTGGGCGGCCGAGCGCAACGAGCCCGCATTCATTCCCGAGAACCTGCTCGACGATCCGCGTGTCGCGTTCGTGCCGGAGCTCGAGGAGGAGCGCTTCCAGTCGCTCCTCAGCGTGCCGATCGCCGCGCGCGACGGCTCGGTGATCGGGGTCATCAGCGCTCACACGGAGGCGCCCTACGCGTTCACGCAGGCGGAGGTCGACTTCGTCGTCACGAGCGCGTCGCTCGTGGCCGGCGCGATCGAGAACGCGCGGCTCTACGACGAGACACGGGCGCGCGTCCAGCGAGCTCGAGGCGATCAGCGAGCTCGCCGAGGTGATCGCCGGCGCGACGTGCGCTCGACGAGCTCTTGCCCGAGGTCGTGAGTCGAGGACGCGTCGGCTTCTCCAGGCGAGCGCCTGTCACCTCTATCTGCTCGAGGCGGGCAGCGAGGAGCTCGAGCTTCGCGCGTCGGCTCCGGTCTCGGCGGGCAGCGCGACGCGACCGACGCTCGGGCTCGCCGAGCTCGGGCCCGAGCTTGCGCGGGGCGGGCGCGCCTCGCGCGTTGCCGTCCCTCTCGTCGCGGGCGACGAGCTTCTCGGGCTCCTCGTCGCCGAGCAGAGCAGCGCCGTCGACGTCGCCCGTGCGGTTGCGAGTCAGATCGCCGTTGGCGTCAAGAAGATCCAGCTGATCGAGCGGCTGACGGAGAAGAACCTGATCAAGGATTTCTTCGAGGCCCTGGCCGCCGGTCGCGATCGCGGGATCGTCGAAGGTCGTGCGGCGCGACTGGGATGCGACCTCGATCGACCACACGTCGTTCTTGCCGCCGAGCCCGCGGACGACGGTCTCGAGCGATCGCTCGGCGGGCTCTTTCCCGGCTCGCTCTTCGACCGGCGCGACGACTCGCTGCGAGGGTTGCTTCGTCTTCCGGCCGGAGTGGGCGAGCGCGCTGCGATCGAGCTCGTCCGGCAGGCCCATGCCACGTGCGAGGGACCGCTCGCGATCGGGCTCTCGAGTGGGTGCGAGGGTGTCGCGAGCTTCTCCGAGGGATTCGAGGAGGCGCGCCAGGCGCTCTTCGGGACGACCGTGCTCAAGCGCGAGGCGTCGGTCGTGGCATTCGAAGAGCTCGGGGCCTACAAGTACCTTCTGCGGATAGCTGCCGACGGTGGCGTGCGTGACGCGACGATCGAGGCCGTCACGCGCATCGCCGACTACGACCGGGACCGTGGCGCGTCGCTCCTGCCGACGCTCGAGGAGTTCCTCAAGCGGCAGGGCAGCATCGCGGCGACCGCCGATGCTCTCTACATCCACGCCAACACGCTGCGCCAGCGCCTTCGCCGGATCGGCGATCTCTCGGGGATCGATCTCCGGCGCGACGACTGGCTGATGGTCGAGATCGCCGTGAAGCTCGTGCAACTCCGGATCGCCCTCGCCGCGCGATAGACGGTGACCCCATAGGCACGGCCGCGACGGTGGAGGCTTTCTCCATCGATCTGATGCCGCGCTCCTGATATCTGTTTCTCACCGAACGAGGAGGAGTTCCGATGGCCAACGACAACCAGCTCGATGACATCCGTGCGGTGATCGCGGATCGAGGCATCGAGTTCATATTTGCGCAGTTCGTCGACATGTACGGGCGTCAGAGCGCCAAGCTCGTGCCGGCCGCCTATCTCGACGGTCTGGTCGAGGACGGCGCAGGATTTGCGGGCTTCGCCGCAGGCGAGATCGGGCAGCTCCCGAACGATCCGGACATCGCAGCGATCCCCGACCTCGACAGCTTCACGCTCGTCCCGTGGCAGTCGAACCTGGCGCGCTTTGCCTGCGACGTCACGGTGGAGGGCGAGCCGTGGCCCTACTGTCCGCGCACGATCCTGCGAAACGTCGTCGCCCTGGCCGCCGAGCAAGGGTACGAGTTCAAGATCGGGATCGAGCTCGAGTACTTCCTCGTCAACCTGGGCGATGACGGCACGATCGAGATCGCCGACAAGTACGACACGCTCGAGAAGCCGTGCTACGACATTGCCGGCCTGACCCGTCAGTACGACTTCCTGACGACAGTCTCGCGCTACTGCAACGAGCTCGGGTGGGGGAACTACGCGAACGACCACGAGGACGCGAACGGCCAGTTCGAGCAGAACTTCGACTACGACAGGGCTCTCGTCACCTGCGACCGCGCGATCTTCTTCCGTTACATGGTCCACACCCTCGCGGAGCGCCACGGTGCGGTCGCGACCTTCATGCCCAAGCCGTTCACGACGCTCACGGGCAACGGCGCCCACTTCCACATGTCGCTCTGGAAGGACGGGGTCAACGTCTTCCTCGACGAGGCCGACCCGCGCGGTCTCGGCCTGTCGGAGCTCGCCTACAACTTCATCGGCGGCCTGAAGACACACGCCCGCGCCTACAGCGCGCTCACTGCCCCGACCGTCAACTCGTACAAGCGGCTGAAGCTCGGCTCGACCTCGAGCGGGGCGACGTGGTCCCCCGTCTGGATCTCGTACGGCTACAACAACCGAACCCAGATGCTGCGCATACCGGCCCCGGGCCGGATCGAGGATCGTACGGTCGACGGCTCGTGCAACCCGTACCTGGCGGCCGCGGCCGTCCTCGCATCGGGCCTCGACGGGATCGCCAGGAAGCTCGATGCGGGGGAACCCAACTCCGAGAACCTGTACGCGACGCCGTATCGCGACCTGATCGACCGCGGCCTTAGGGCTCTGCCGTCGACGCTGTTCGAGGCGACAGCGGAGCTCGAGCAGGACGACGTGCTCCGGGCGGCTCTCGGCCGGACGCGCGAGGACGAGGAGTATGTCGACTACTACATCCGCGTCAAGCAGGAGGAGTGGTTCCGCTACCACGAGCAGGTGAGCGCCTGGGAGGTTCGCGAGTACCTGACGCGCTTCTGAGCCCCTACAACGCTATGGAGCAATCCTCCACAACGTTCTCGGAAAGTCTGTCGGAAAAGACGCTGTTTCGAGACGTATCGTTCACCTGCCGTTGGTAGGGCAAGGTAGAGGAAAGCTCCACAAAAGGACGCCTATGTGCGGGATCGTCGGATTGTTCGCCAAATCGCCCGGGGTGGGGGCCAACCTGGGTGGCCATCTCGTCGCGATGCTCGCGCAGATGAGCGATCGAGGCCCCGACAGCGCGGGCGTCGCCGTCTACCGCGACCCGGTTGCCGAAGGCCTGACGAAGCTGACGCTCTACGCGCCCGAAGCGGACGAGGACTGGCGCGCAGTGGCATCGGCGGTCGGCGGCGAGGTCGACTCGGTCAGGGCGAGCCACGCCGTCATCGTCGTGGCCGCCGAGGCGGAGGAGGCCGAGGCGCGCGTGAGGGCTGCGCGACCGGATCTCCGGATCATGAGCGCAGGGCGCGTGATCGAGATCTACAAGGACGTCGGGCTTCCCACGGCGTTCGCCTCCGCCTTCGAGCTCGTAAATCTCGAGGGCAGTCATGCTCTCGGACACACGCGGATGGCGACCGAGAGCCGGGTTACGACCGAGGGCTCGCACCCGTTCTCGACGGGCCTCGATCTCTGCCTCGTGCACAACGGCTCTCTCTCGAACCACAACACGCTGCGCCGCGCGCTTCGGCGTGAGGGGATCGAGTTCCAGACCGAGAACGACACGGAGGTCGCCGCCGGCTATCTCGAGTGGCGGCTGCGCGAAGGGGCGTCGCTCGAGCAGGCGCTGGAAGGGTGCCTCGACGACCTTGACGGCTTCTACACGTTCGCGGTCGGGACGGCGGACGGCTTTGCGGTGCTCCGCGACCCGATCGCGTGCAAGCCCGCGGTTCTCGCCGAGACGGACGACTGGGTCGCGATGGCGTCCGAGTACCACGCCATCGCCGTGCTCCCCGGCGCAGACGACGCACGCATGTGGGAGCCCGAGCCCGGCGTCGTGTACGTCTGGGACAGGGCCGCGGTCGCGTGACGGCGACGCTCGAAGCCGAGGTCGTCGACCTTGCGGTGACGCCGCTCCGCGAGCTCAACCAGAGACTTCACGACGTCGCGGCGACCGGGGAGGGACCAACGCGGTGGCGGATCGTCAACCCCCGCGGCGCTCACGCGGTTGCCTGCGGCCTCGACGCGGAGCTCGACGTCGAAATCGACGGTCATGTGGGGTACTACTGCGCCGGGATGAACCAGCATGCGACCGTACGCGTGGGGGGCAACGCGAGCACGGGCATCGCCGAGAACATGATGTCGGGCCTCGTGGTCGTCGAGGGAAGCGTGAGCCAGTCGGCGGGCGCGACCGCACATGGTGGGATGCTCGTCGTCCACGGTGATGCAGCGGCGCGCTGCGGGATCTCGATGAAGGGGGCCGAAATCGTCGTGCGCGGTTCGGTGGGGCACCTCAGCGCGTTCATGGCGCAGACCGGGTGCCTCGTCGTGTGCGGCGACGCCGGCGATGCTCTGGGCGACTCGATCTACGAGGCACGGCTGTACGTGCGTGGCACGGTTGCGGGCCTCGGCGCGGACTGTGTCGAGAAGGAGATGGGCGAGGAGCACGTGGCCCAGGTCGCTGACCTCCTCGCCCGGGCCGGAATCGACGACGTCGATCCCGCTGCGTTCCGGCGCTACGGCTCGGCGCGGCAGCTCTACAACTTCACGATCGACAACGCGGGGGCCTACTGATGACCGGTTGGCAACCAGGCCTGCGCGAGTCGGCACTCTTCGACCGCAACGTGATCGCCGAGATCCAGCGCGCGGCGAAGGAGGGTATCTACGACATTCGCGGCTTCGGGGCGAAGCGAAAGCTGCCCCACTTCGACGATCTCCTGTTTCTCGGCGCCAGCGTCTCCCGCTATCCACTCGAGGGCTACCGTGAGCGCTGCGACACGAACGTCACGCTCGGGACGCGGTTCGCGACGAAGCCGCTCGAGCTGAAGATCCCCGTCACGATCGCGGGCATGAGCTTCGGAGCGCTGTCGGCCCCTGCCAAGGAGGCCCTCGGCCGTGGCGCGACCGAGATGGGCACCTCGACGACGACGGGCGACGGCGGGATGACGCCCGAGGAGCGCGGTCACTCGGCGATGCTCGTCTATCAGCTGCTTCCCTCCCGCTACGGCATGAATCCAGACGACCTGCGCAAGGCCGACGCGATCGAGGTCGTCGTCGGCCAGGGAGCGAAGCCCGGGGGCGGGGGGATGCTGCTCGGCCACAAGATCTCCGACCGCGTCGCCGCGATGCGCGACCTGCCGAAGGGCATCGACCAGCGCAGCGCGTGCAGGCATCCCGACTGGACCGGTCCCGACGATCTCGAGATCAAGATCGGCGAGCTCCGCGAGATCACGGACTGGCAGAAGCCGATCTTTGTCAAGGTCGGAGCGACGCGGACCTACTACGACGTGCAGCTCGCGGTCAAGGCAGGCGCGGATGTGATCGTCGTCGACGGCATGCAGGGCGGTACGGCCGCGACACAGGACGTCTTTATCGAGCACGTCGGCATTCCGACGCTCTGCGCGATCCCGCTCGCCGTTCAGGCACTCCAGGAGCTCGGCCTCCACCGCGAAGTGCAGCTGATCGTCTCCGGGGGAATCCGGAGCGGTGCCGACGTCGCGAAAGCGCTCGCGCTCGGTGCCGACGCCGTCTCGATTGGCACTGCAGCGCTGATCGCGATGGGTGACAACAGCCCGGACTACGAGGACGAGTACCGGAAGATAGGCAGCTCGGCGGGCTACTACGACGATTGGCAGGCCGGTCGTGACCCGACGGGAATCTCGACCCAGGACGACGAGCTCGCAGCGCGCTTCGACCCGGAGCTCGGCGGTCGCCGGGTCGCGAACTACCTTCGCGTGCTCACCCTCGAGACCCAGACGCTCGCGCGAGCGTGTGGCAAGTCGCACGTCCACAACCTCGAGCCGGAGGATCTCGTCGCCTTGACGATCGAGGCGGCTGCGATGGCGCGCGTCCCGCTCGCAGGGACGAACTGGATTCCCGGCCTGTCCGCATCTCTCTGAACGACGAAGGGCCGGAGATCCGGCCCTTGGTCGTTCGTCTTTGCAGCCGCCTCTACCAGGGGCCGATGTACGAGCCTTCGGCGCCGCCGAGGAGCAGCGCGACGACGATCACGATGCAGACGACCGAGAGGATGAGCATGAACGGCGCCACCCGCTTGTCGTGCGTCTGCTCCGGCGGGAATTCGATCTGCTTGTTCGCCATCGGTCGCTCCTACTCGCTCGTCGGGACGGGTTCGTGCATGTGGGCGAGCATGCCTTCCTTCTGCAGGCGGGCCTCGTGCTCGTTCATCCGCTGGGTCTCCTGGCGTACGAAGCCGACCAGCGACACGAACATGAGCAGCAGCCCGAGCGCCGTCATGATGTAGGTGCCGGTCGAGTTGCCTCCGCCGAACGCCCAGAAGTCGGCGACGTCTGGACCCCACGCGTCATACGGAAATGCGTCGAACATCTTCGCCTCCTCTCTAGCTTCCGGCGGCGCCGGCCGGCGCCTTGCCGTAGGACGACCTGTCGTATGCGTCGATCAGAATCGGAACCGCGTCCTCGATCTCGCCGTCGGGCGTCACGATCCGCTCGCGTACCGATTCGAACTCCGGGAAGAAGTCCTGCTGGAACTCTGCCATGTCGAGCCCTTCGAGCTCGACGACGGGCGGGACGCGCAGGAGGTTGAGCTTCTTGAGCGCGAGGCTCGCGAAGTAACCGGGCAGGAACGCGAGCGGGATGAAGGTCATGATCCCGATCAGCTGTCCGCCGAGAGAGGTCTCGACGTTGTTGATCCCGGTCGGATATCCACCGGCGAAGATGCCGACGAGCAGCACGCCGTAGAAGCCGCAGACGCCGTGCACCGCGACGGCGCCGACGGCATCATCGAGCCGGAGCCGCTCCTCGATCCACTTGCCGGCCCAGACCGCGACGAGGGCACCGGAGAAGGAGAGCAGGTACGCCATCGACGGGTGATAGACGTCCGCACCTGCCGAGACGGCGATCACGCCGGCGAGGCCGCCGGACAGTGTCCAGAACGGGTCGCCCTTGCTCGCGAACCACCCGCCGGTGAACCCGCCGGCGAACCCGATCGTGATCACCATCGCGATCGCCCCGAGCGTTGTCGGTGAGAGGTAGATGTTGAGCCAGCCCGGGAACACCGTCGACTGGATCACGAGGCAGGCGGCATAGAAGCCGTAGAAGCCTGTGAAGATGAGCATCAACCCGAGAAGGGTCAGATGCTGGTTGTGGCCTCTGAAGGTTCTGGCTCTGCCCTTGATGTCGTATTTCCCGATTCGTGGCCCGAGGTTGATCAGCACACCGAGGGTGAAGATGCCGGCCACGCCGTGCACGACACCCGAGGCGATCGCGTCATGGAAGCCGAAGCGCGTCGTCAGCCAGCCGCCGGCGCTCCAGCCCCAAGCTGCGTCCAGAATCCAGACGAACGAGCCGAGCAGGACAGTGAGGAGCAGATAGGCGGAGAGCCGGATGCGCTCGATGAGGGCGCCCGACATGATCGAACCCGTCGTCCACGAGAAGAGCAGGAAGGCGAGGAAGAAGACGCCGCTGATGTGGTCGGTCAGGTTCGGGCCCGACGACGCGCTCCACGGTGCGGTCAGGCCGCAGAAGCCGGGGAATGCGTCCGGGCTCGCGTGGCCGCTCTTCGGCCACCCTTCCTCCATGCAGCCGTACACGTACCAGCCGAAGTAGTAGAACGTCGGCGTCACGACGGCGATCGTGAGGATGTTCTTCATCGCGGTCGACATCACGTTCTTGCGTCGCGCCGCACCCGCCTCGTACGCCATGAAGCCGGCGTGGATCAGCCACATCACGACGACGGTCCAGAAGTAGAACGTCTCGGCGAGGATCTGTGAGTCGAGCGTCATCTGATCCTGAAGGGCCTTGATATCCGATGCGGTATCGGCCACCAGGTTGAACACGGACATGAGCATGCACGCCTCCTACGCCGAACAGGGCACGGTGCCGAAGAGCGTACGAGGCACCGATCCCGGGTTCCATGTCAGAAGCGGCCCGAATTGCCCACAACCATGTGTGCAGTTGCTACATGCTCGATCCGGTGTGGTTCTGCCGGAGCGGTGAGCTAGCGACCGTCGTCGACGATCTGGCCTGTCCTGGCGTCGACGAGGATCGTCTGCGCGGTAATCGGGTGGCGTGGCGGGCCGGTGTAGAAGGAGACGATCCACGTTCCGCGCGGCGGAATTCCCTGGTTGAGGTAGCGCACGAGCACGTTGTCGCCCTTGACCACGGCGACGGCCTCGGCGGCCGAGACCGCCTCTTCCCTCGATAATTCGCTGTCGCCGCCCCGGCCGCTACAGGAGCGGGCGGAGACGCCCGCAACCGCGAGAACGGCGACGATGATCGCGATGCGCCCGAAGGTGCTGTCGCGAAGGTCGCGTCTACGCGGAGGCGGTGCGTCGGTTGTAGATGAAGGCGTAGACACGGAGGATCAGGTAGCCGACGAAGTGGGTCATGAACACGAGTAGCAGCCACCAGCTCCACCAGAGAAAGTGCGGTCGCGGCTCCATGTCACGCAACTCGATCACGGTCAGGTATAGCGCCAGGGCGAGCGTCACCAGCATGAGGAGCGGCGCGGCCTGGAGCAGGAGGAGGATCAGCACGCGATCATCCTCCGGCACACAGCTCCGAGACGCAAGTGGCTACGACCACGGGTAGGGCGAGTTCGAGACCGGATGGAGGTCGCCGGTCGCGAAGCGCTCGAAGCGGAACGGAGCCAGGAGCGGCGCCGCGTCGCCGCACATGACCCGGGCGACCTCGCGCCCGACACCGATCATCTTGTAGCCGTGGTTCGAGTCGAGGATCCCGTAGACGTTCGGCTTCAGGTAGTCGAACACCGGGAAGTTGTCGGCCGTGAACGAGCCCACGCCGCCAGACCGTGCCTGCTTGTAGAGCGCGCGACAGCCCTCGAACCGGCTCATCGCGTGCGAGAGCGCTGCGCACCACATGTCCGGGAACTCGTCGTCGACGTTCGTCGTGGAGGGATACGGGTCGAGCTCGACATCGCCGTCGACCGTCAGCGGCGAGGCTCCGCCCTGCACGCCTTGCCGGTCGCGCTTGTAGTAGATGCCCCACAGCTCGTCGGTGATGAGCCTGCCGTCGTCGGTGGTGAGGGGCGCATCGGTGTCGAGATGGATGACGGGCGGCGCGCCGCCGTCGGCCGTGTCGAACATCAGCGGATCGACCGTGATCTCGCCCTCCTGGAGGTTCCAGTACGTCCACATCGGCTGATCGCGGGCGACGTCACCGGACGGGGTATGGATGTCGATCGTCATCGGCAGGCCGAGGAGGCCCCAGAAGCGCTTGGCCCACGGCCCGGGGGCGATCACGACCTGCTCGCCGACCGCCAGACGGCCCCTGTCGGTCTCCACGGCGCTCACCGTGTCGTCATCTGCGATCTCGAACCCCGTCACCTCGACGCCCGAGAGGATCCTGACGCCGGCTGCCTCGCACTTGTCCGCAAGACCCTGCACGGACTCGAGGTTGAAGGCGAAGCCGCCCTGGTGCTCGTGGAGGCAGATCGTGACCCCGCGGGCGCGCCAGTCCGGAAACAGCTCCTTCATGTGCGCGTCGACCTCCGACTCGCCGACGTAGAGGCTCGAGTCGTATCCGATCCTCTGATGGCGCTCGAAGACTGCGCTGAGGTCGCTCTCCTGCACCTGTGGGCCGAGCGCGATGTAGCCCACGCTGTTGTAGTGGTATGCGGCGGGGTCGGACTCCCACACCTCGACGCACGCCTGCATGAGCTCGCTCATCGCCGGTTGGAAGTAGTTGTTGCGGACGACGCCGCATGCGATGCCGGTGGCACCCGCGCCGGGGGCGGTCTTGTCGAGGACGACGATGTCGGCACCCGATCCGGAGCCGCGTAGCTGCAGCTCGACGGCGAGGTGGTAGGCGGTCGACAGGCCGTGCATGCCGGCGCCGACGACGACGAAGCGGGACGATTCAGGTAGCATCAAAATTGCCTCCCGGGCAATGGTGTGTCGAATTGGACTTCGAGGAGCGTACCATGGCGCGTACCGGTCAACCAGCCGTCCGTCACGTCGCCGCAGTCGAGCGTGCGTCACCGTGCTCGATGCCCTCGCGGGCGGCGGCGAGCTCGGAACGAACGAGATCGCGCGCAGGACAGGGATCAACGCGAGCACGGTCT
>CAWBYH010000016.1:0-136386 GCA_963792995.1 uncultured Thermoleophilia bacterium
ACCACCTCGGTCTTGCCTGAGCCCCGGCGGCGGCGATGATCTGTAGGTGTCCACCTCGGTGGTTGACGGCAGCGAGCGCGTCACCTGCAAGTTCTGGAGCGGACATCAATGAATAGTGAACGATTGGGATAAGCGGCGCTGAGCGGCTTGCCGGAATCAAGGCGTTCGGATAGTCAGCCCACGTCCGCTGGCGTGATGCTGCCCACTCCATTCGCGCGAGAGCGACTGTCCCCGACTTCCGCATTGCCGGAAGGCGACGAGAGGTTCACCCTCGACCAGGTCAGGCTCCGTGGCGGCCTGGGCGCACGGGGCGCGCCGCTCGTGTCAGGAACGCGCTCCCGAGCCGTGTGAGGCGAAGCACTATGTTTCTGAATGTGATCGACCCGATTGTGTCCCTTTCGTTCACGATGCAGGCATCGCCAGGCGCGTATGCGCTCTTGCTCGGTTCAGGATTGTCACGGTCGGCTGGGGTTCCAACGGGTTGGGAGGTCCTCGTTGATCTGGTCAACAGGATTGCGCTCGCGTCCGCAGAGGAAGTACCTGACGATCCCATCTGGTGGTATGCCGAGCAATTCAACGCCGACCCGAGCTACTCGCAACTCCTGGAGGCGCTAGCTGCAACTCCTGGTGAGCGCCAAGCGATCCTGCGCGGCTACTTCGAGCCGAATGAAGAAGAACGGGAGGAAGGGAAGAAGAGTCCGACTGCAGCCCATCGTGCAATAGCTCGTCTCGTTGCGGTAGGCACGGTTCGCGTGATCGTGACCACCAACTTCGATCGCCTTCTTGAACAAGCGATTGAGGCAGAGGGCGTGGCTCCTACCGTGATTTCCACGCCAGACATGGCTATCGGTGCCCAACCCTTGGCGCACTCACCGTGCACCGTACTCAAGGTCCACGGCGACTACCTCGATACTCGAATCCGGAACACTGTCGTCGAGCTCAGCGCGTACGACGACGCAACAAATCGCCTGCTGGATCGCGTCTTCGATGAGTACGGACTGGTGGTTTGCGGGTGGTCTGGCGAGTGGGACACGGCGCTTCGTGACGCTCTCGCTCGCTGTCAGAGCCATCGCTACACCACCTACTGGGCTGGCCGTCGCGAACCGACCGGAGTCGCGCTGGATCTCTATGCGGCCAGACGGGCTGTCTTCGTTCCGATCACCGATGCTGACAGCTTCTTCGTAGGACTCGAGGAGAAGCTGGCCACTCTGACCGACGACTCGCGCCATCCCGCGTCCGCGGAGCTTGCCGTCGCCGCGCTCAAGCGCTATCTCCCCGACCCTAGGTTCACGATCCGTCTCGACGACCTGCTACGTGCGGAAGTTGAATCGACGCTCTCGTCCACGAGCGAGGAGAGACATTCAGTCACCGAGCAGCTCACTAACGAGCAGTACGTAGACCGCTTGGCGGCGTTCGAAGCATCATCCGACACGATCGCTCGCCTGCTGAGTGTGGGCTGCTACTGGGGAAGGGCGGATCAGCAAAGGCTCTGGCTACGAGTGATCGACCGTCTTGCGAATCGCACGCCGATCGAGGGAAGATACATCACTGCGTTCGAGAAGCTTCGGGAATACCCAGCGACGATCGGTCTCTACGCAGCGGGAATGGGTGCCCTCGTGGGAGAACACATCGACCTACTCGCCCTGCTTCTTACGTCCCTGGAGTACAGGGGCGCTTACGAACCTCATCCGTTGATTAGTGAGATCTCACCCGCCAACGTCGTACACGTCGCGGCGCTCCAGCCGGAAGGAGGTCGTCGCCGTCACACACCAGCGAATGATCGCCTTCACGACGTGCTACGCGCACCGTTGCGCGAGGTCCTCGACTCGAATGACAGATACACGGAAACGTTCGATGATTTCGAGTATCTGGTCTCACTCGTCTCATGGCACCTTCGCGGTTGGGGGCCTCTCGGTTCGTGGTCGTGGCGGAATCGCCTAGGCGAAGCGTGGACGCCGAATCGGCTACAGCGCAGAATCGACCGTCACGCCGCGGAGTTGGATCTGCTCCGCGTGGGGCTGTTTGATGGGTCTCTTGACGAGCTGCAACGAGTCAAGACCGCGCTTGATGAGGCATCAGCACGAGCAGTCTTTTGACCGGGCCGACATCACGCGTCGCGGGGGCGTATGGGCCGTCCGATCGCTACGGCCCGAGCCGGAACCCTGAACACCCTTTCACTCTGACGGCCGCGAGTAGCTCGAGGTTTTTCTTAGCGTGACAACAGACGGCTGAGAGTCTCGCCGGTGAGGGTCCCAACAGAGGTTTCCCACGGAGGCGTCGTCCGGATTTGCAACTAGTGTGGCTAGTGTGCCAACCAGGGCCGCGGACGAGACGAATCGCTCCGGGACGGAGAGTGCCGCTCTGGTCGACGCGTTTCTCGCCGACATCGGAGACATCGATGCATTTGTCGAGGCGTTTCTCGCCGACATCGGAGACATCGATGCATTTGTCGAGGCGGTTCTCGCCGACATCGGAGACATCGATGCATTTGTCGAGGCGGTTCTCGCCGACATCGGAGACATCGATGAGATCGCAGGTGCCTTTGCGCTCCTGCACTGCCGAGCGTGCGGCGAGCCAATGGATGCTCAGCGAAGCACACGGCGGACTTGTTCCACGAGGTGCCGCAAGCGGTTGTCGCGGATACGCCGATCCGGGCGCTGCCTCTGACTCAAGGACGCGACGCCCATGGTCGGGCCTTGCACTCCAAGATCAGCGGTTGTGGGTCTTATGGTGCCCTCCAAGACACGTTCTCCCTAGGACACCTATAGCGCGGCCGCAGGACACCAATAGCGCGGCCGCAGAGTCGTCCGGTCCAGCAAATAAGCTCGCGCAACCGCAGCCCTTCTGGGTTGGCGAGAGCAGCGTCTAGGCCCCATGTGCCGAATGTGTGGGGCCTTTTCGCGTCCTAGACTCCCCTTTTGTCAACTATAGACAGGACGCCGTCCGACGGCCTCTCTAGTCTCCCAATCGCTTTCGCCGTACGCACCCAGAAAGGCAAGCTGCAGGTGGCATCGCTAGGAACAACAGCTCGCGTCGGCGACGTCGCGACCAACCGCGCATCAGCCCGGATCGACTCTGTCCTTTCGAAAGGACGGTCGGGCGGCGTTGGAGCGCCCCCGGCCCGGCAACAAGGAGCTACGCCTTGAAGCATTCCGACGGTACCACTGGCGACGCCGGGACTCCTGCCGTGATCTATGCGGCGAAGTCCACCGAGGATAAGCGTGGGTCAATCCCAGATCAGCTACGTGACTGCAGGGCGATGGCTAAGCGGGAGGGATGGGATCAGCGGGAAGAGTGGGAGTTCAAGGACGAGGGGTTCTCTGCCTTTCATCGAAACAGGGGACCTGGATTGGCGGCTGCGAAGGTTCGAGCTGAGCAGCTCGCGGCGGACTACGGGTCTTGCATCCTCGTAGTCCAGCATTCTGATCGGCTCGCTCGGGGGGACGGTCACGAAGCTCAACACCTCGCGCAGGTCTGGTGGTGGGCACACGAGCGGCGGATTGTCCTCAGAAGCGTTCAGGACGACGCACTCGGAAACGCGCTCCTCGCGACCGTGATGGGCATGCGGAACAACGAAGACAGCGCCCGGAAGTCGCAGGCTACGAAGGCTGGGCTTCGAAGGCGAGCCGAGCGAGGGCACCGGCATGGCGGCCGGAGCCCCTACGGTTTCCGCTGGGTCCGTGATCGCAACAACCCAAGCGACCAAGGACAGCTCGTGACCGAGCCGTCGGAGAAGGAGGTCGTGGTTCGGGCCTTCACCTCCTATCTCGGGGGCGCGGGAGACGGTGCGATCGCAGATCAGCTCACTCAGGACGGAATCCAAGCGCCACGCGCAAGAAGGTGGGACAAGAGCCAGATCTCGAACATGCTTCAAAACCCGCTCTATGTCGGGCTCATCCGCTTCAACGGTGAAACCTTCGAAGGTCAGCACGAAGCGTTCGTTTCACGAGAGATGTGGGACGAGGCTCAGAGGCTCCGAAATTCGCGCCGAGCCGCCTCGGGGGGCGGGCGCGGGCGGTACCCGTCCGGCAGACACCTTCTCGTCAAGGGCCTTCTTCGCTGTGGGATCTGCGGCGGAGCGATGTCGCCCAGAACGCTGCCATCGGGCTATGAGCTCTACCGATGCTTGACCCGCCACACCAGTGGTGGCTACAAGCGCTGCCAGCAGCCGGACATGCCGCGACGCACCATCGATGAGGCTCTCTTCACGTACTTCGAGTGCGACGTGCTCGACCTCGACGCGACGCGAATACAACTCACCAACGCCACGGAGCAATGGATCGCCGAGGGGCAAGCGCTCGTGCATGCCGCCGAGCGAGAGGTCGCGCAGCTCGAAGCCGACCGTGCCGCGCACTGGGACAACTTCAAGCACCAAAGAATCACACCCGAAGAATGGACAGAACTACGGACAGAGCTCGAGGCGGACACGGAGGCACTCGAGGCCAAGCTATCGCTGCTCCACAAGCGGGAGAGGGAGGCAGCAATGGCGGTCGTAGCATTTGACGCCGAGTCGGACACGCTCCGACGCCTATCGGAACTCCGAGAGGCAGTTGCGGGGCGAGTCGAATCGCGGGAAGGCGTGGAAGCGGTAAGAGCAACCCTCACAACGTGCTTCGAGAGTTTCACGCTTCGCCGCTTGTGGGAAGACGACGCGCCGGAGTTCGTCCACCTTGAGCTTTCGGTTGGCCTCGAATATGCGCTGCTCCCGAAGCTGCGTGAATCGGCCATTGCCGGATATGTGACGACGAGCGGAGATGCCGAAGTGACTATCCCCCTCGTTCGCCGAGAGTCTCTCTACTTCGGCGAGACAATAGGGACCCCGGGGAGGTGATCTCCCCGGGAACGACCATCACCTCCCGCCCGTCCTCGAGGGCGAAGTCGGCGGTGATCAGGGCACCGGAACGCTCCCGCGCCTCGACCACGACGGTCGCGGCACACAACCCCGCGATGATCCTGTTACGAGCTGGAAATCGCCAGGGAGCAGGCTCGATGCCTGGCTCGTACTCGGAGACGATCAGCCCACGCCCGACGATGCGCGAGGCGAGATCACGATGGGCGGCCGGATAGTCGCGATCGATGCCACAGCCGAGGACGGCCACCGTCGTTCCTCCGGCCTCGAGCGCCCCGCGGTGCGCTTCGCCGTCGATTCCCCTGGCCATTCCGCTGACGACGACGAGCCCTGCGGCCGCGAGCTCGCGCCCAAGCGTCCGCGCTACAGAGCGGCCATACGACGAGCACGCGCGCGCACCCACGATCGCAACGGACGGCCCTGCGAGCAGCTCGAGTGACGCCTCGCCTCGCAGCCAGAGAGCAGGCGGTGGATCCGGTATCGCGCGAAGGAGCGGCGGATACTCGGCGACGCCCCTTCGAAGTCGGCGAATCGTCACGCAGCCGTCACCCCCACCGGGGCTCGGTACGAGAGCGCCTCGGCGAGGTGCTCTGGCATGACAGCATCGGTACCCGCGAGAGCGGCGATCGTGCGGGCAACCCGAGCAACGCGCGCGCGACCCCGCCCCGAGAGCGGCACCTGCTCGACAGCGCGGTCGAGTAGCGTCGAGGCCGCGTCGGTCCGACGAAGCACGTCACCATCCCTGAGCCGTTCCTTCCCGGCGACAACCCTCGCTCTCACTGCCGCCGAGGGCTCGCCAGGTGGCGCCGCAAGCTCCTCGGCTCGGGGCCGCGGCATCGCGACGACAAGGTCGAACCGGTCGAGCAGGGCGCGCGACACCTTCTCCCGGTATGCCGAGATGCGCTGTGGGCTGCACCCACAGTCGGTTGACGGGTCTCCACGTCCCCCGCAGGGGCAGAGATTCATCGTCGCGACGAGACGAAAGCGGGCCGGGAACAGGGCATGGCCACCGACGCGGGCGACCGAGACGACACCGTCCTCGAGCGGCTGACGCAGCGACTCGAGCACCGGTCGCGGGAACTCGGGGAGCTCATCGAGCAGAAGGACACCGCGATGGGCGAGGCTCGCCTCACCAGGCCGTGGCACCGCGCCGCCTCCGACGATGGCGGCAGCGGACGCTCCGTGATGTGGGGCTCGAAACGGCGGCACGAGCATGATCGGTCGCCCGGGGGGAAGCGTTCCGGCGACCGAGTGAATGCGCGTTACCTCGAGGGCCTCGTCTCTCGTGAGCGACGGCAGGATGCCGGGCAGCCGCCGGCCGAGCATCGTCTTGCCGGTACCCGGCGGACCGGCGAGCAGAACGTTGTGGTCGCCGGCAGCAGCGAGCTCGAGCGCGCGCCGTCCGCGCTCCTGGCCTCGAACGTCGGCGAGATCGGGAATGAACGGCTCCTCGAGATCGTCGCTCTCCGGAGGGCTCGCGAACCGGATCTCCTCCTCGCCCCGTAGGTATGCGACGGCCTGGGCGAGATGATGGACGGGGACGACGTCGATGCCGGCGAGCGCCGCCTCCGAGGCGGATTCTGCGGCGCAAATGAGCCGCGAAAGGCCGGCGCGATGGACTCCTTCGGCGACCGCGATCGTGCCGGCGACCGGTCGAACGCGTCCGTCGAGTGAGAGCTCGCCGACACAGGCATGGTCGAGCAGGCGGGCGGCGGGAATCTGATACGACCCGGCCAACACGGCCAGCGCGATCGGCAGATCGAATCCCGTGCCCTCCTTGCGAAGCGCCGCCGGTGCAAGGTTGACGGTGATCCGGTTCCGCCCCGGCCACGGGAGCATCGCGTTGACGATCCCGCTCTGCACCCGATGCTTGGCTTCCTGGCAGGCTCGGTCGCCGAGGCCGACGATCGAGAACGACGGGAGATCGGAAGAGATGAGGTGCGCTTCGACCTCGACCCGCCGCGGCTCGAGCCCGACGACGGTGGATGTGATGGCTCTGGTGACCACACCTCCGACGCTACGTCTGAACCCGTCACGTGTCTGTCTCGGCGTTGTGCCGAGTGTGAAACGTTCGTTCCCCGCCTAGCGAGGCGCCGCGACGAGGATCGACTCGAAATACTCGCCGGCTCGGCGACCGGTGCGACGATTGACATGTCGCTCGTGGCGGTCGACGAGCCGCAGCCCGGCGCGCTGGAGGATCTCGGGGTAGAGATCACGCCGATCGTTGACGACGATGCAGACGCGGCCCCCGAGCGCGAGCGACAACCGGGCATTCTCGAGCACTGCCGCTACACCGTCGACGTATTCCTGGATCGCCGCGCGTCCGGTGCCTCGCGACGGTCGGCCCAGCTCGAGGTCGTGCCGCTGATCGATTCCCAGCAGCTCATAGGCGTAGCGATGCTGCTCGTGATAGTCGATCAGCCCGGGATACGGTGGCGAGGTGATGACGCCCTCGTAGGGGCCTGCAAGGTCGATCGACCGCGCGTCGCCGTGAAGCACGCGCGCGACCGGCCCTGCGGCCCGCGCCGCCGCGAACGTCTCGATCCGATCGAGCGTGTCGAGCGTGTAGCGCAGGAGGAACCGCCGTGCCGAATCGACCGGACGGCACTCTCGGCGATGCTTGAAGCACCAGTACGGCTCGAGCTGTGGCGCCCGCGGGAACTCGAGGTCGAAATGCGCCGTGCGTCGTGCCGAGCGGGCCGAACGCGCCAGCACGATGCGAAGAACGTCGGCAGACCCAACGTGGTCGACGAGCCCACGGAAGTGGAGGAGCTCCTCGGCAGCGGTGGCCGCGTACCAGGTACGGATGTACTCCGTCGCTCCGCGCGGGTATCGACCGCGTGGCTGAAACGACTCCGTCTCGGCATGGGCCCAGAGGAGATCGCGGCGAAGGGCGTCGAGGTTGTAGGGGCGCGTCTTTACGCGCGCGAGCAGCGCGTTGAACCCGGCGATGTCGACGCCCGTCGCGTCGTGCCCCGATTCGAGCGACTGGACGAGAGTCGTCCCGGAGCCTGCGAAGGGGTCGAGCACACGGCCCCCGACCGGAACGTGCCGGGCGAGGAGGGTCTCGACGAGCTGTGGAATGAACTTGCCGAGGTAGGGGTGCAGCCGGTGAACATGCTTCGTGCGCTCGCGCTCGGGCAGCGACGCCTCCGACCAGGAGAGCTCGAGATCGTGTTCTGCATAGAGCGCTTCCTGCGTGGCCGCCACAGGACCGGGTTCGCCGTGAGCGTCGCGTCTCCTCGCGACGGGCTTGCCCGACGAGCGGAGGGGCCGGCGAGCGGGTTGCGTTACTCCTCTGCAAGCGTCGCGGGGACGCGCGTCAGCCGGCCCTGATCGATCGCGACCACCTCGAAGCCGATCCGGATGCCCGGCTCCTGTGGGTTGCGAGAGAGCCATACCTGGGCAGCACGACGCACGCGGCGGCGCTTCTCGGCATCGACCGCACCGATCGCGCCGCCGAACCCGGCACCACGTCGCTCCTTCACCTCGACAAAGGTCAGTTCGCGCCCCCGCCTGACGATCAGATCGAGCTCGTTGCGACCTGCACGAACGTTCGTCCCGATGATCCGGTAGCCGCGCAGCCTGTAGTGCCACCGCGCACGACGCTCACCGGAGTTCACGCCGCGGGCTCGAGCTCGATCTCTGGCTCGGTGGAACCACGCCCGTAGCACTTCGCGGCGTACGAGAGGCGATGCTGGTCGCAGGGACCATGTGCTCGCACGGCGTCCGAATGAGACGGCGTGATGTAGCCGACGTGCCGCGAGAAGCCGTAGCGCGGATGCAGCGCGTCGAGGCGCCGCATGATCCGGTCACGGGTCACCTTTGCAACGATCGAGGCGGCCGCGATGGCGGCGCTCCGAGTGTCCCCGTCGACGACCGCGCGATGCGGGGGAGCGAGCGGCCCCAGGCGGAAACCGTCGACGAGGCAGATCTCCGCGCGTGGCGCGAGATCGCTCAGCACCGCGCGAAGGCCGTCGAGATTCGAGCGGTGCAGCCCGTGCCGATCGATGTCGCAGGCTGGAATGATGCGGACCGAGACCTGCACGGAGGCGGCGAGGACAGCCCTGAGCAGCTTCTCCCGTATCTCGGGCGCGACCTGCTTCGAATCATTGAGGAGCCCGAGCGGCCGGGTGCGTGTTCCGTGAAGCGCCGCATAGTCGAACAGCACGCCTGCGACGACGAGGGGGCCGGCGAGCGAGCCTCGCCCGGCCTCGTCCGCGCCTGCGACATGACGAACGCCGAGACGCCGGTCGTAGCGCAGGAGCCGCTGTCCGCTCGGAGAGGTCATCGTTGCCGGAGGATATCGCTCGACCCGGAACGTGTTCGTGCCGGCTTCGTGTCGTCTCCGTGACCGGTGCTCTCAGAACGAGAGGACGCAGCCGGCGTTCTCCCGCTCCAGAACGACCTCCCAGCCGGCGTTCTTCAGGGTCGCCCGGTACCAGTCACAGCCGCCCTTGCGCCGCCGGGCCGCGCAGACGAAGACATCTGCCTCCTTCTCGATGAACCACGGCGCCGGGTTGTCGGTGCACCGCGTCCGCGACGCGTCGTAGTCGGCGGGAGCGAGCGCTTCCTCGACGGCAGTCCGCGCGCCGGCCTCACGCGGAGATTCAGCACCGCATCCCGCGAGGAACGACGCCACCACGAGATGGAGGATGAGGCAGGTGAAGCGCACGCGCGCCACGCTAGCGGCCGAGGGCTCGCTCTAGGACTGGCGCAGCTCGCGGATCCGCGCCTTCTTGCCGACGCGCCCACGGATGTAGTACAGCTTCGCGCGATTCACGTCTCCGATCATCGCGACATCGAGCTTCTCGATCTTCGGCGAGTGGAGCGGGAACGTGCGCTCGACGCCGACACCGAACGACTGCTTGCGGACGGTGAACGTCTCGCGCGCGCCCGATCCCTGACGCTTGATCACGACGCCCTCGAACACCTGGATGCGCTGTCGCGTGCCCTCGATCACCTTGAAGTGAACGCGGACCGTGTCGCCCGCCTTGAAGACCGGGACGTCGCGCAACTGCGCCTGCTCGATGCTCTGGATGATTGTGCTCATGGGAAAAGGCGCCCGCGGCATTCGTACCGTCGGCCGGTTGGGGAGTGTAGCGGAAGCAGACTTTGGCGGCGTTCCCCGAGGAGCACACGACGCTCTTCGCGGGTGCCTTGTGGACTGCCCCTTCAGGATCGCGCGAAGCACGAAAAAAGGCCGCGAAACGCATTCCGATCGCCAGGCCGGCGGGCCGGCCCTTCAGGATCGCGCGAAGCGCGCAGAAGAATGCACTGACGGAAGGCGCGATACGCTCTTCCATCGCGCCTTCCGTCTCTTCCATCGCGCCTTCCGTCAGTGCAGCGAGATGCGCTTCGGTGGCCAGTAGGTGGCGAAGACCTTGCCGATCAGGTTCGCGCGCGGCACCGTGCCCCACATCCGTGAGTCGCACGACTGCGAGCGATTGTCGCCCATCATGAAGTAGTTCCCCGGCTTGACCTTGACCGGGCCAAACGCACCGACCGCACCACGCCGTGCCTTCTCGATGTACGGCTCTTTCAGTGGCTTGCCGTTGATGTAGACGTAGCCGTCACCCTGACGCAGGCGCACCTCGACGGTATCGCCGGGGAGCCCGATCAGCCGCTTCACGAACGTACCTCCGGCGCCACACTTGATCTGGGCGGCCGGCGGCGTCTGGAAGACGATGATCTCCCCGCGCCGCGGGTCGCGCAGACGGTAGAGGAAACGGTTCGCAAGCACGCGGTCCGAGAGATCGATCCGCCCGAGCGATTTGGTCTCGCATCCGGGCGCCGGCTGAGAGCAGTGCAGCGTCGGCTCCATCGAGGAGGACGGAATCCGATACGGGTTCACGACGAAGGCCTTGACGAGAAGCACGATCGCGATCGCTCCCGCGATCGTCACGATCCAGTCGATCGTGACCCGAAGCCCGTCCGGCAGGCCGCGGGTCAGACGATCGACGGGGTTGCGCGAACGGCGCTCCGGGCGCGGTGGCAGCGGCGCGCTTGGTGGGGGGGCAATGAAGTACGGCTCGTCGCCGTTCCCGGGCGTGTCACCCGGGGGCATCGGCCAGCCGTAGCCATCGGACGGATCGCCCGAGGAGGGTGGAGTCAACGACGGCGTGGCGACGCGCGGCGCGGCACCTTCGACCGCACCGGGATCAGCGGCGGGAGGGTCGGTGCGTTCCAGCGGCCCTCGCCTCCTAGAAGCCCACGGGTCGGTGGCTGCGATCCGCTCCTCGTCGGAGGGCTCTTCGGGGCCGCTCACACTGCACTTCGCAGTCGACTCTGCTCGGTTCGCCAGCTGTCGATCCGGGCATGGTTCCCCGACAACAGCACCTCTGGGAACATCCCAGCCGTGGAACTCCGATGGGCGCGTGTAATGCGGGTACTCGATGCCGCCGTCGAGGGCATCGCTGAAGCTCTCCTGCTCGCCGGAGCCATCGGCAAGAGCTCCCGGCAGGCGACGCGCGATCGCGTCGACGAGAACCATTGCCGGAAGCTCGCCGCCCGAGAGGACGTAGGGTCCGATCGAAACGGCGTCGGTGCAGAGGTGATCGACGATGCGCACGTCGAAGCCCTCGAAGCGCGAGGAGAGCACTGCGATATCGGCCTCCAGTGCCAGCTCCTCTACGAGTGCCTGGTCGAGCTGCCGACCCTGCGGCGTGAGCGCGATCACACGAGCGGGACGCTCGTCGCCGTAGGCTGCGTCGAGGGCGGCTGCAACGACATCGACCCGCAGCACCATGCCGGCTCCCCCGCCGTAGGGCGTGTCGTCGACCTGCCCGGAGCGCAGCGGCGTCGTGTCGCGATAGTTGAAGAGCCGCAGATCGAGTTCCGTGCCGAGCACCGTTGCAACCGGCTTCTGCTCCGTCAGCCAGCCGAAGGCATGCGGAACCTGGGTGAAGACGTCGAGACGCACGAAGGCAGGGTAACCGTCAGAGGATGAAGCCCGGGTTGAGAAGGACGACGCCCCCCGCCCGGTCGATCGAGTTAATCGCATCCTCGATCATCGGCACGAGTGCGCCGCTGTCGAGCTCGAGATTGTCGTTTGCCGGCCCGGGAACGAGATCCTTCACGGTTCCACACGGCCGTCCACCCACCTCCTCGACCCGGAGGCCGATGAGCTCGAATGCGTAGTACTCGTCGTCGGGTAAGGGCGGCAGCTGACTGCGGCGTACCATCAGCGCCTCCCCACGCTCGACGCTGCGGTCGAGCCGGATGGCGTGCCGTCCACGACCCACCCGTCGCGAGACCACGATCTTCGCCGAGATGCCCCCGACCGTCAGCTCGGCTCCGGGCGCATAGCGGGCCGGATCGTCACTTCCCTGCTCGACGACGAACGCCCCGTCGAGCCCGTGCGGGCGGCCGACACGGCCGACCTGCACGTACTCCTCGTTCGTGGTCAGTCGACGATCTCCAGGACGACGCGACGGTCGTCCCGCGCCCCGCTCGCACGAACGAGCGTCCGCAGAGCTCGCGCGATCCGCCCCTGGCGACCAATGACCTTCCCGACATCGTCTGGCGCGACGTGAAGCCGAAGAACGAGGACGTCGTCGCGCTCAACCGACTCGACGACGACGGCGGCCGGGTCGTCGACGAGGTGCCGCGCAATCCAGGCGAGCAGGTCGGCCACCGGGCTAGACGCTCACGCCGCGCATCAGGAGTCGGACGTGCCGATACCGGCGACCTTGATGAGCTTCGCGACCGGGTCGCTCGGCTGCGCACCCTTGGCCAGCCACTCCTTCACCTTCGTCTCGTCGAGCTCCACGGTCGACGGGTCGGTCTGCGGGTTGTACCGACCGATGATCTCGATGAACCGACCGTCTCGCGGCGAGCGCGAGTCAGCGACAACGACACGGTAGATCGGGTTCTTCTTCGAACCGATCCGTGCCAACCTCATCCGAACAGCCATTCGTCTCCTTCATCCATTTCGTCGTGAACCGGGATTGTGCCGATCATCTGCGTGGCTTGCCGCCGGTCAGCTCCGGCGGGAGCCCGGGCATCCTGCCCTTCCCCATCTGCTTCATCATCTTCTGCATCTGCTTTCGGGCCGCCAGAAGCTTGTTGACGTCATCGATCGTGGTGCCGCTACCGGCGGCGATACGGCGCCGCCGCGGCCCGTTGATGATCAACGGCGAACGGCGCTCGTGGGGCGTCATCGAGAGCACGATCGCCTCGACTCGTGCCATCTGGGCCTCGTCGATGTCGATTCCATCGAGCTGCTGTCCGACACCGGGAAGCATCTTCAGGATGCCCTTGACCGGTCCCATCTTGCGCAGCATCCGATAGCTCTTGAGGAAGTCGTCGAAGGTGAACTCGCCCGCGCGCATCCGGCGCTCCATCTCGGCCTGATCGTCCTCGTCGACCGCGGCCTCGGCCTTCTCGATCAGCGTCAGCACGTCGCCCATGCCGAGGATCCGCGATGCCATCCGGTCGGGGTGGAAGACCTCGAGCTGGTCGAGCTTCTCGCCGACGGACGCGAACTTGATCGGCTTCCCCGTGATCGCCTTGACGGAGAGCGCGGCACCGCCTCGTGCATCGCCGTCGAGCTTCGTCAGGATGACGCCGTCGAACGCTACGTGCTCCTGGAAGGCCTCCGCGACGTTGACGGCCTCCTGCCCGGTCATCGCGTCGAGGACGAGCAGGATGTTGAGAGGTTTGACGGCCTCCCTCACGCGTGCGAGCTCATCCATCAGCGCCTCGTCGACATGGAGGCGCCCGGCAGTGTCGACGATGACGACGTCGAGACCGTCGGACCGCGCGCGCTCGAGGCCCTCGGTGGCGGCTCGCACGGGGTCCTGCGTCTCCGTGCGGTAGACGGGTATCGAGATCTGCTTGCCGAGTTGCTCGAGCTGGTCGATCGCGGCCGGACGCTGCAGGTCGGCCGCCACGAGCCCTGGTTGCTTCCCCTGCCGACGGAGATGAAGAGCAAGCTTGGCCGCGGTCGTCGTCTTGCCCGCTCCCTGAAGGCCGGTCATCAGGATGACGGTCGGCGGGCGTCCGAATGCGAGTTGCGAATCTCCCGTGCCCATCAGCTCCGCGAGGCGGTCGTGTACGAGCTTGACGACCTGCTGGCCGGCGTTGAGGCCCTTGAGAATGTCGTCGCCGAGCGCGTCGGCCTTGACGGCCGCGACAAAATCCTTCACGACCTGGAAGTTGACGTCAGCCTCGAGGAGCGCGAGTCGGATCTCGCGCATCGCCTTGTTGACGGCGTCCTCGTCGAGCCGCTTGGCGCGGCCGAGATCACCCAGGGTTGCCTGGAGCCGGTCGGAGAGGGCATCGAACACGGCCGTGAAGTGTACGGGTGCTTGCGCGCGCTACGACGCGAGCGCTGAGCGGGCGACGCCCGCCGGCAACGAGACGGAGCCGATGCGCTCGATCATGTCGAGCTCGGCCGCATACAGGTTGTGAAGCGGCTCGATGCGGTACGAGAGTGGCTCTTTGACCTTCTCGGCCTCGAGCGCGGGCCTGAGCCGCGACTCGACGTACCCCTCCGCCACCTGCCGCGTCTGCCAGATCTCGACGATGTTCACGGCGCCCACTGCCTCCGTCGCGACGTGCAGCACCAGTCCGGCGGGCGGGTTCGCATCGAGCCCGAGCGAGACCATCATCCTGTCGTAGCGCTCGAGACTGAGCTCGGGGACACGCATGAACAATGTCACGGCCATTCCGCACCTCCCTGACGACGCCGGGGACGGGCGTCGATTCAGGATACGTGTTCGAAGCCGTCTTGGGAAGGTCGGACGGCGACGAGGGCGCGGGCGAACTCCCGCGGGTCGAATGGACGAAGGTCGTCCAGGCCTTCCCCCACGCCGACCAGCTTCACGGGCAGGCCGAGCTCGTACGCGATCGCGACGGCAACACCACCCCGTGCGGAGCCGTCGAGCTTCGTCAGCGCGACACCCGTTACGCCTGCCGCCTCACCGAACAAGCGCGCCTGCTGGAGCCCGTTCTGGCCGGTGGTCGCGTCGACGACGAGGAGCGTCTCGTGCGGGGCGCCCTCGATCCTGCCCTCGATGACCCGCCTGACCTTCGCGAGCTCGTCCATCAGGTTCGTCTGCGTGTGGAGCCGACCCGCGGTATCGACGATGACGACGTCGCGCCCTCGCGCGCGCCCGGCCTCGACCGCGTCGAACGCGACCGCGGCAGGATCGCCGCCCGCCGGAGCGCCGACGAAATCGGCTCCCGCCCGTTCGGCCCAGATCTCGAGCTGCTCCTCCGCGGCGGCCCGAAACGTGTCTCCGGCACCGACGAGAACGCTGCGGCCGTGCTCGCGCAGCTTCTGGGCCAGCTTGCCCACCGTCGTCGTCTTCCCGGTGCCGTTGACGCCCACGACGAGAACGACCGTCGGCGTGTGACTCAGGTCGAGCGTCGGTGCCGGCCCGAACAGATCCTCGATCTCCGCGGCGAGCGCCTCTCCGAGATCGGGTACCTCGCCCCGGGCCTCGAGGCGCCGCACGATCTCGGCCGTCGCTCTGACACCCACGTCACCGTGGATGAGGGACTCCTCGAGACGTTCCCACGCCTCCTCGTCGCCCGTGTCGAATGCGCCCGACGCGATCTCGGCGGTGAGGGCCTTCCGGCTCTTCGCGAGCGAGTCGCGCAGGCGCCCGAAGAAACCGCCCTTCTCCGCGTCGTCCGCCGCCGTCGGCTCGTCACCGAATAGCTCTGCCCATGTCCTCGACACGCCCGAACGCTAGCGACGACACGCCCGACGGGCTCAGGGTATCGCCGCGACGACCTCCGCGATGTAGGCGCTGACGGTCTTCGAAGCCGACCAACCGAGAGCCGTCGACTTCGTGACGTCCAGCTTGGCGGTCATCCTGTTCCCCTTCGCCTCCGGCTGCATCACGATAGGCGCACCGAACATCTCGGCGATCTCGAGGATCGAGTGGGAGTCGGAAGCACCGAGCCCGAACTCGTCCCCGTCGCCCCTCTCGCCGATCAGGAGCAGCCCGTCGACGATGTCGTCGACGTGCGTGAAAATGCGTTGTTGCGTTCCGGGGGCCGTCACCGGGAGCGGCTCGCCTGCGAGCACCTTCTGCCGGAAGATCTCGATCAGGGTGCCGTAGGTTCCCGCTCGCTCACCCGGGCCGAAGACGTTGTAGAAGTAGGTGATCGCGAATGGCAGGCCGTACCACTCGCCGTAGTTGCGGACGAGCTCGGAATTCGTCGCCTTCGTGAAGGCGTACGGGCTCTGATCGCGTCCGAGGCCGCCGTCGGCGAACTTGGTCGACGATCCCGCGTACACGAGCTTGGGTCGCTTCGCGCGCCAGTACTCGAGCACGTGGAAGGTGCCGAGGACGTTGAGGTCCCAGACGACGTCGGGCTCGGCAAGGCTCGCCTCGACGCGCGAGTACTCACCGAGGTGGTACACCAGATCGGGAGCCTCGGGCACCGCCGCGGCGATGTCACGGGTGTGGGCCTCGCGATAGTCGACTCCCGGCGTCTCGTTGCCCCTCCGACCGACGAAGTAGTTGTCGAGCGAGATGACGTGGTGTCCGACCGCAGCGAGGCGGGCGCAGAGGCAGGAGCCGATGAAGCCGGCGCCGCCGGTGACGAGAACGGTTTTCGTCACGCCGTGAGGGCGGCGCGATCATGCTCGGGCAGGCGGCGCGAGATGACCTGGGAGACGCCGTCACCGCCCATGGTGACGCCGTAGAGGATGTCGGCCGCCTCCATCGTCCGCTTCTGGTGCGTGATGACGATGAACTGCGCGCGATCCGAGTACCGCCGGAGGAGCTCGACGAAGCGGATGACGTTCGAGTCGTCGAGTGCCGCTTCGACCTCGTCGAGGAGATAGAACGGGCACGGCTTTGCGAGGAACAGCGCGAAGAGGAACGAGATCGCACCGAGTGCCTTCTCGCCGCCCGAAAGCAGGCTCAGGCGCGTGATCCTCTTTCCTGCCGGTCGAAGCTCGACCTCGACTCCGGCCTCGAGCGCGTCGTGCTCCTCACCCTCGTGCTCGGGATGGACGAGGCGCAGCCGCCCCTCGCCACCCGGGAATAGCGTTGCCGCTACCTCCTCGAAGTTCCGGGCGACCGTCTCGAACGTCTCGTCGAACCGACGTTGCACGGTCTCCGCGAGCTCGTCCCGCAGCTTCGCGATCTCGGCGAGCGATGCCTCCAGATCCTGGCGCTGGGTCGTCAGCTCGTCGAGGCGCTCCTTCTCCGCCTCGTACTCCTCCTTGGCCAGTGGATTCACCTTGCCGAGCTCCTCGCGCCGCGCGTCGAGACGGTCGGCGCGCGCCACGAGCTCGGTGCGGTCGTCTCCTTCGGCCGGAGTCTCGGCACCTGCCGCGTCCAGGCGGCGCGTTGCCTCCTCCGCCTCGGCCTCGAGGCGCGCCAGATCGACCTGCACGGTGGTCGCCCGCTCGTTCGTCTCGTCCGCGTGACGGCGGGCCTCGACCTCGGCTGCGCCGAGCCGGCGGAGCTCGTCCCCGAGCGCCGTCGCACGCTCCGCACCGGCGTCGACGCGGGCCTTCACCGGTGCCTCGAGACGGGATGCGAGCTCGACCGCCCGCTCGAGGCCCGCGCCAAGCACGGAGATCGAGTCGCACAGCCGGACGAGCATGTCCGGATCGAGCGCCGATCGCCGGGGCCGCCGTTCGAGCAGCGCTGCGTCGGCCGCCCGGGCACGCGCGGCGGCCTCCTCGGCCTCCTCCGCAGCCCGATCGGCGATCGCGAGCAGCGACACTGCCTCGTTCTCGAGCTCCTCGCGGCTCGCAGAGTCGTCGATCGTGCTCGGATCGACATTCCCACCGAGCCTGATGACGACGAGCTCCGCCGCCTGGGCCCTGGTGGCCGCGTCGGTTGCATCCCGAGCGGCGTTCGCCTCGAGACCGGAGAGCCGTCGCAGCTCGGCCCCGAGGTCGCCGGCTTGCTGGGCTCCGAGAGTCAGTCTCGCGGCGATCGGCTCTTCGAGCGAGACGGCGATGGCCCGCGCACTCCCGAGGGCTGCCTCCAGCCCCGAGGCGACGGAGAGCAACGAGTCGAGGAACACCGGGTCGACGTTCCGCTCCCGGAGATGTGCGACCTGTGCGAACGCCTCCTCGGCCGCCGCCGCTGCCGCGACAGCCTCGTCGGCCGCGTGGGCCGCGCTCGTCGCTCGGGCGGCCAGCTCCGCGGCTTCGTCGGCAAGCGCGCGACGGCGAGCGTCCATCTCGAGCAGGACGGACTCGGCGGTCTCACCCGCGAACCAGAGCTCTCCACGCTCGGGGTCGTAGCCGTGCCCTTCGCTCGTGATCACCGTGCCGTGGCGCGCCTCGAGAAGCCTGTCCGCGTCGACGAGCCAGAAGCCGTCGAGGAGACGCAGGGCCGATTCGCTCCCTCGCGCTAGCGAGCGGAGGGGTGTTGCCCCGCCGACGGGAGGGGCGCCGACGGCCGACGTGTCGCGATCGACGATGACGGTCAGGCTTCCGAGCCCTTCGCGCCGCGTCCCTTCCAGCAGCTCGAAGCCGCGCCTGGCGTCGCCCGCGAGAACCGCCGAGGCACGCCAGGCGAGCGCGGCCGCGACGGCCCTCTCTGCGCCGGGCTCGACGGAGAGAGCCGAGAGAGCGAGCGTCTCGCCGGCAGGCGGCGAGCGCGCTCGCGGCGGGCGGGATGCCCTCGCGCTCGGAGAGCGCCCGCTCGAGCGCCTGTAGGCGGTCATGCGCCGAGCGAGAGCGCTCGGCAATGTCGTCGCGCTCGCTGGTCGCGACGCGCGCAGCAGCGGCGAGTGCGTTCGCCCGCTGCTCGAGCTCGAGCGGTGATAGTCCCCCCGCTTCGCGAGCTGTCGCGCTTCGGTCAGGTCGGCCTGGAGCGTTTCGCGCAGTGTTGCCGCGGACTCATGACGGAGACCGAGGCGCTCGCGCGCGGCGCCGAGCGCAACGAGCCGGCCGTTCGCACCGTCGTGCCCACCGCTGGCCTCGGCGAGCAGTTCTTCGACACGCCCTCGCTCGGTGCGCAGGTCGGCCAGGGTCGTCTCAGCCGTAACCGCGAGGCGACGCTCGTAGCCGGCAACGCGCGCATGCGCGAGGCGACGCCCGTCCGGATGCCTGACCGTGCGCCTCCGCCGCGTCGCGGGCGGAGGTCGCTGCCGCTCGGGCGGCCTCCTCGAGACCGGCGAGAGCCTCGTCGGTCCGGTCGGCGACGGCCTGCTCCGCGTCGCGGAGATCTGCGCGTAGCCTGTCCTCGAGGCCGGAGGCCGATTCGCGGCGCAGTGCCAACCGCTCGCTCGCGCCCTGCAGACGGTAGAGCGCGCCGAGCGCGGCTTCACGGCCCCCGGCTGCATCCGAGAGCTCGTCCTCCGCCTGCCGGCGCTCCTCGAGCAGGGCCGTGAGCCTCTCCTGCGCGCTCCGCCGGGCGATGGCGACCGCGTCGCGTCGCGCCTCGGCGTCGGCCCGCCGCTCAGCCACGGCCTCGAGGTCGAGCTGGGCGATGCGGGCACGCAGCGCGGCGATCTCGACGACGAGCTTCTCGGCCCGCTCCGCCGCCGTCGCCTGGAGCGCGAGCGGCCGGAGGCGCTTCTTGACCTCGTCCTCGACATCGCGGGCGCGCTCCACCTGGATGCCGACTCGCGCGAGCTTGAGCTCGGCGCGGTGCTTACGACGCTTGAACTTCCCGAGACCGGCAGCCTCCTCGACGAGGTGACGCCTGTCCTCCGGCTTCGACGCCAGCACGGCGTCGACCTTTCCCTGCGAGACGATCGAGTGCATCGAGCCCCCGAGGCCGACATCGGCGAGAAGCTCGACGAGGTCGGTTCGGCGAACGGCTGCCCTGTTCACGAGGTACTGGCCCTCGCCGCCGCGCACCAGGCGCCGCGTGATCGAGATCTGGCTGAAGTCGACGTCGTCGCCGAAGCCGCCGTCCTCGTTGTCGAAGACGAGCTCGACCTCGCAGTGATCGGCTGCCGGTCGCGTTGCGGAACCACCGAACAGCACGTCGTCGGGCTTCTCGGCGCGAAGCTCGGACGGCGTCAGCGAGCCTGCCGCCCAGACGATCGCGTCGGCGACGTTCGACTTGCCGGAGCCGTTCGGCCCGACGACGACGGCGACGCCCGGCTCGAGCTTGAGCTCGAGCGGGTCGACGAACGACTTGAACCCACGGATCCTGATCGACTGGAGATGCACGTCACACGCACGCTAACGACGCGCGCGGACGGCGCGAAGGGGTCAGAGGAACGACGAAAGCACGGCGTAGCGGCAGGCTGTACGTAGAGTCGGGAGATGATCTCCTCTCGCTGGTTTCTGCTACTCGCCGGCCGCCCGAATCGGCCCGTACCGTGATCGCCGACGGCATCGTCCGGCGTGGCCTCCTCCCGGACACGCTTCTCCGCGCTGCGATAGCGCAGAACTGTCGACTCCGGCTCCGCCGCGAGCGCCGTCGCGGGCTCGACGCGCTCGAGCAGATGGTCTCGTCCCTCTCGAGTGGCCCGATCGCGGTCCAGACCGCCGCTGCCAACGACCAGCACTACGAGCTCCCTCCCGCGTTCTTCGGTCTCGCGCTCGGGCCGAGGCGCAAGTACTCGGCGTGCTTCTGGCCCGAGGGGGTCGAGACGCTCGCGGACGCCGAGGAGACGATGCTCGCGCTCACGTGCGCGCGCGCCGGGATCGCGGACGGGATGGAGATCCTCGACCTCGGCTGCGGCTGGGGCTCGTTGTCGGGTTGGATCGCCGAGCGATATCCGCGCTGCCGGATACTGGCTGTCTCGAACTCGCGGTCGCAGAAGACATTCATCGACGGTCTTCACCACCCGAACGTCGAAGTCGTCACGGCCGATGTCAACGACTTCGAGACCGAGAGGCGGTTCGACCGCGTCGTCTCGATCGAGATGTTCGAGCACACGCGCAACTGGCAGGCACTCCTGCGTCGGATCCGCGGACTGCTCGAGGACGACGGAAAGCTCTTCGTGCACGTCTTCGCGCATGCACGGTATGCCTACGCGTTCGACAAGTCGTGGATGGGCCGTCGCTTCTTCACCGGTGGGATCATGCCGTCGGACGATCTGCTGCTCCGCTTCACGAGCGACCTCGTCGTACGCGACCACTGGCGTGTCGACGGGACGCACTACGCCAGAACGGCCGAGGCGTGGCTCGAGAACCTCGATGCCTCCCGGCCCGAGGCGCTCGCGATTCTCGGCTCGGACGCCGCACTGAACGAGTGGCGCGCCTTCTTTCTCGCGTGCGCCGAGCTCTTCGCGTTCGCGGGCGGCAGCGAGTGGCTCGTGAGCCACTATCTGCTCGAGCAGCGGTAGTTCAGGGATCGGGCGTGACGATGCCCATCGACTCGAGCGCCTGACGGGCCGCGACCTGCTCGGCAGCCTTCTTCGTCGAGGCCTTGCCGATCCCGACCTGCTCTCCCGCGATCACCGCCACACACACGAACTGGCGATCGTGAGGCGGGCCCTCGACGGCGAGAACGCTGTACTGGACCTGATTCCCGGAGCGCGCGAGCGCCTCCTGAAGCTCGGTCTTGTTGTCGACGTGCCCGGTGCGTGCGAACTCGATCCGCGCGTCGAACGCGTCCACGACGGCACGCTCCGCCTCCTCGAACCCGTGCTCGAGGTACACGGCGGCGATCGCGGCCTCGAGGAGCGCCGCGAGAACGTTGCGGCTCCGGACGATCCTGTCGAGCTCGGCTTCCGGCACGTCCTGCGCCTGGGCGAGCAGAAAGCGCCCGAGATCGAGCTCCTTCGCAACGTCCGCGCAGCTGTGCCGCGAGACGACATGAGCCCTGATCTTCGCGAGCCTCCCCTCCGAGGAGTCGGGGAAGCGGTCGTACAACGCCTTCGCGATCGCGAGCTCGAGCACGGAGTCGCCGAGGAACTCGAGACGCTCGTAGGACGACGCGCGATCGGGCGCCCACGACGTGTGGGTGAAAACGTGGTCGCGACGCTCCGGGGGAAGGGCTTCGATCAGGCGCGCGAGCGCGCGCCCTTCCCCCGGGGCATCGCTGCTACTGGTGCGCGACGACGTAGTCGACAGCCTGGCCGACGGTCGTGATCTTCTGCGCATCCTCGTCGGAGATCTTGATCCCGAACTGATCCTCGAGCTCCATGATCAGCTCGACGAGATCGAGGGAGTCGGCGTCGAGGTCCTCCTGGAACGAGGCCTCCTCCGAAAGATCGCCTTCATCGGCGCCAAGCTGTTCGGTGAGGACGGACTTGACGCGCTCGGATACTTCTTCACGGGACAGTGCCACTGTTCTTCAACCTCTCGTTGTGCCGGACGGGTTCGTGGAGCGCGAGGACTCTACCACGCGCTCCGGAAGAGCCACGCGCATACGACCGACGACATCGTGGTCGATTCCCCGGGCGGCCATCCTGATCGCGTTCTCGATCGCGAACCTCGAGCTCGAGCCGTGCGCGATCACGACGAGCCCGCGCAGGCCGAGCAGGTAGCCTCCGCCGGTCGTTTCGGGGTCGAGCCGTGCCCGCAGGCGCGCCGCCGCGGGCCGGATAAGGAAGCCCCCGATCGACCCTCGGGTCGTCTGCACGATCTCGGCGCGCAGCGCGATCAGGAGGCTGCGCACGGTGCCTTCGAGGGTCTTCAACGCCACGTTGCCCGTGAAGCCGTCACAGACGATCACGTCGCTCTCACCCGAAAGGAGAGCGCGACCCTCCGTGTTGCCCTCGAAGCGGAGCGAGCTCGCCGACAGCATCGCGTGTGCCTCCAGCGTCAGCTGGTTGCCCTTCTCCGGCTCCTCGCCGATCGAGAGGAGGTTGACCCGCGGGTCGTCGATGCCGAGCACCTCCTCCGCGAAGATCGCACCCATGTACCCGAACTGGAGCAGGTGCTCCGGCTTGGCGTCCGCCGTCGCACCGGCGTCGATGAGCACGCACGGGCCCTTCTCGGTCGGGATCACGACCGCGATCCCCGGCCGGAAGACGCCGTCCAGCCTCCGGACGTGGAGCAGGCTCGCCGCGAGAACCGCGCCGGTGTTGCCTGCCGAGACGACGACGTCGGCGTCGCCCTCACCGACTGCGCGAACGGCACGAACGAGCGACGAGTCGGGCTTCCCGCGCACGGCATCGGCGGGCTTGTCGTCCATCTCGACCATCCCCGTCGTGACGACGTGATCGAGCCCGTGGGTCTCGAGGTCCTCGGGGCCGTAAATGATCGGATGGACGTGCGAGGTCGCTGCCGCAACCGCACCGGCGACGATCTCGGCCGGCTCACGATCACCCCCGAGGGCGTCCACGGCGACGCGGACGCGCATCCGACCTACGGGGCGGGAGTCCCGAGCGGCTGAACGTCGCGCCCTCGGTACGTCTTACAGGTCGGGCACGCGTGGTGCGAGCGGGTCGGCGCTCCGCAGTTCGAGCAGACGTTGACGCTCGGCGCCGAGATGCCGTGCTGCGCGCGACGCTTGTCGCGGCGGGCCTTCGAGGTCTTTCGCTTGGGGACTGCCATGAGCGGCCGCAGAGTGTACCGGAAGCCGCCGGTGGGCGGTCCCCGTGCAGGATCGAGCGGCCGGGTGAACCTCAGATCGCGAGCAGGTCGCCGAGGGCGCGCGGCCGGATGTCCAGCCCCCGCAGCTCGTCGAGCGGAGACCCAGACCGGCTCGTGCGTGCCGCTCCGCTCGCGCTCCCGCTCGGTCAGCAAGGCATGATCCGGCCAGCTGCCGGTACCGAAGCTGCCGCCGACGATCCAGGCGTCGTAGTAGTAGAAGATCGTCCCCCCGAAGGACTCCTCGTGCACGAGCGGCCCCAGCTCGACCTCGACACCGAGCTCCTCGAACGCCTCACGGCGCGCGGCGTCCTGGGGCGTCTCGCCCTCCTCGACGCCTCCACCGGGGAAGAGGTAGTACGTGCGACCGTCGCGAACGCGTCGGATCAGGGCGAGGCGGCCGTGATCGACGAGCACGATCCGGGCCCGCGGAAAGAGCTCCGTCATTCCTCGCGCAGGGCCTCGAGCGCAGCCCATCGGGGGTCGAGGATCGTCTCCTCGTGGGTGTGCGGCTCCTCGTTCAGGTTCTTGCCGCAGACCGGGCAGAGGCCCGCACACTCCTGCCGGCAGAGAATCTGATCCGGAAGCGCGGTCGCGATGGCGTCGCGCGCCCATTGCGACAGCTGCAACTCGCCGTCGATCACGTACTCGGATCGCAGGTCCTGCGGCGCGTCGTCTGCAGCCGCGTGGTACTCCTGCGAGTCGACCTCGACGTCGACCGCTGCGTCCTGCAGGCACCGCATGCACGGCCCGTGCAGGCGGGCCTCGAAGATCAGGCGGAAGACGTCGCCGCCGACCGCGCGCTGAACCTCGAGCTCCGCCGCGGCCTCGGCCGGAACCGGGAGGTAGCGCTCGCCACCGAGGTCGAACGGCTGCAATGCGATGGAGAGCGCCTCACGATGCTCGTCACCGAGCCGCAGCCGCAGACGGCGAAGAGGGTACGTCGTCATCGACTCAGCGTAGCCTGCGCCGTTCGAGCCGACGCATTGCCTCAGACGTAGGAGTCGTCGTCCGAGACGGGCCCGATCGGGATCGATCGGGCCGATTCCCGACATCACCGACTCCTGCGAGCGCTCGTGCAGCCGCTCTCGTCCGCGGCGCACGGCAACGAGGAACTTGTCGAGATTGACCTCGAGCGTCGACAGGATTCCGTCCGCCCAGTCCTCCATCTCGAGCCGCGTCTCGCGTGCCTGCCTCCGGGCGTCGTCGACGATGTCCTGTGCCTGCCGCTCGGCGAGCTTCACGATCTCGGTCTGCGAGGCCTCGCGGACCGCCTGCTCCCGCGCCTCGCCGATCAGGCGGTCGCACTCGCGCTTCGCCTCGGCGAGCATCTCCTGCCGCTCCTTGACGATCCAGCGCGCCTGCTTGATTTCCTCGGGGATGGTCGCGCGCATCTGGTCGAGGATGTCGTAGATCTCCTCACGGTCGATCCGAACCTGGTCGGTCAGCGGCACGGCCTTCGAGTTGTGTACGAGATCGTCGAGCTTGTCGATGAGTACGAGAACGTCCATAACCGGATCTTACTCCTGTGGACTCAGAGGGGCGCCGGGTCGACCGTTCGGGAACATCTCCCGGAAGCGGTGCGCCACGGCCTCGGGCACGAGTTCGTCAACCTTTCCGCCGAACGAGGCGATCTCCTTCACACCGCTCGACGAGATGAAGCTGTACTGCGGGCTCGCCATCACGTACATCGTCTCGACCTCCGGGGCGAGGAGCCGGTTGAGGTGGTTCATCTGCGCCTCCCACTCGAAATCGGCGATCACGCGCAACCCCTTCACCATCGTCTTGGCATCGTGCTTGCGCGCGAAATCGACCACGAGCTCGTGGAACACGTCGACCGCGACGTTATCGAGTGGCTCGAGTGCGTCTTCGAGGAACGCGACCCGTTCGTCGAGGGTGAACATCGTCGCCTTGTGGTGTGGGTCGCGCACGACGCCGACGACGATCCTGTCGAAGATCGCTGCCGCCCGTCGGATGACATCGATATGCCCATTCGTGACGGGATCGTAGGTACCCGGGTAGATGGCGGTGATCATCGCGTGAACAGGGTAATACGCGCGGAGCCGTAACGTCGGCTCGTGACGAGATCGAGAGGGAGCTCCGGCTCGACCTTCCCGGCGGTCTCGACGACGAGAAGGCCTTCGGGGGCGAGCACTGCGGGGAGAGCGTCGGCGAGTCGCGGCTCGAGATCGCGCCAGGAGCCGTACGGCGGATCGACCAGTACGAGGTCGTAGGCGCGACCACGTTCCTCACGCAGTGCCTGGAACACGTCCTTCTGGAGAACGAGTGCGCCCGTGAAGCGGAGCTTCTCCAGGTTGTCGTGAATCACTCGACATGCGGCACGGTCGGACTCGACGAAGACACAACGGCGGGCGCCACGCGAAAGTGCTTCCAGGCCCATGGCCCCGGAGCCGGCGAAGAGATCGAGCACGGCGGCGTCGTCGACGGGCCCGATCAGGTTGTACGCAGCCTCGCGGACGCGGTCGCCCGTCGGGCGCGTCGTGTCGCCCTTCGGTGCGGCGATCCTCGCGCCGCGACGCTCGCCCGCGATGATCCTCACGAGGCACCGAGGTGGTCGGCGTCGAGGAGCGCGGCGACGGCGCCCGAGAGGAGGCCGTCGTTCGGGAGGTCCGCGGCCGCACGTCGCGCCCGCTCGAGCAGATCCGTGTCCTCGCGCAGGCGTGTGAACCGGAGGTCCGACAGCCCCGACTGACGTGCCCCGAGCAGCTGGCCCTCCCCGCGGATCTCGAGGTCGCGCTCGGCGAGCTCGAAGCCGTCGCTCGTCTGCACCATCGCCTCGAGTCGGTCGTGGGCGACGTCCGTCAGCTCCTCCTTCGGGCCCGAGACGAGCAGGCAGTAGGACTGCTCTGCCCCACGCCCGACGCGGCCGCGCAGCTGGTGGAGCTGCGCGAGGCCGAAGCGGTCGGCCTCCTGGACGATCATGATCGTCGCGTTCGGGACGTCCACGCCGACCTCGATCACCGTCGTCGCGACGAGAACGTCGATCTCTCCCGCCTTGAAGTCCGCCATGATCGATCGCCTCTCGACGGGCTTCAGCCGGCCGTGCAGGCACCCGACCCGGAAGTCCTTCAACTCGGCCCGGCGCAGCCTCTCGGCCTCGTCCTCGGCGGCACGGGCGACCGTCAGCTCCGACGCCTCGATCAGCGGGCAGACGACATAGGCCTGGCGACCGTCGCGGAGGTGCCGCGTCAGTCGCTCGTAGGCCTCGGAGCTGCGGTCGTCCGTGACCCACGCGGTCACGATCGGCTTGCGGTTCGCGGGCGGAGCCGTGATCTCGGAGACGGCGAGGTCTCCGTAGACCGTGAGCGCGAGCGTGCGTGGGATCGGTGTCGCGGTCATGTGGAGGACATGAGGGCTGCGTCCTTCGGCGAGCGCGGAGCGCTGCTCGACACCGAAGCGGTGCTGCTCGTCGACGACGGCGACCGCGAGGTCACGGAAGCCCACCTCCTTCTGGATCAGGGCATGCGTACCGACGGCTATCTGCACGTCGCCCGACGCGATCAGCTGCCGGACGTTCGCATGCTCCTTCGCGCTCAGCGCGCTCGTGAGGAGGGCGACCCGGACTCCGAGCTCGGCGCAGATGCCCTCGATCGTGAGGAAGTGCTGCTCGGCGAGAACCTCGGTCGGCGCCATCATGGCTCCCTGCCGGTCGGCCTCGACGGCACGGAGAAGCGTGTGCAGCGCGACGACGGTCTTGCCCGAGCCGACATCGCCCTGCAGGAGTCGCTGCATCGGTGTCGTCATCGCAAGATCCCGGTCGATCTCGGCGATCGCGTCGATCCTGCGCTTCGGTCAGCGTGAACGGAAGGACCTCGCGGTAGCGCGCGAGGAGCGCGCCGGCAAGCGGGCAGCGCCTCCGCGACGAGCTTCTCGCGCTCGGCCGTCGCGGTGTGCGAGGGCGAGTTGGAGCACCAGAAGCTCGTCAAAGGCGAGGCGCCTTCGGCCGCGTTCCGCCTCGTCGGGGGAGCGCGGCCGGTGAAGCGAGACGAGCGCATCGGCGCGGAGCGGGAGCCGCTCGTCGGCAGCGAGCCGGGCCGGCAGAGCATCGCCCTCCGCGCGCACCTCCTCGAGCGCAGCAGCCACGAGCGCGCGGAGCTGCTTCTGCGCGAGCGCCTCGCTCGCAGGGTAGACCGGTGCGTAGTCGGCCGTCTCCGTCGTCTCCCCCAGATCGTAGGTCTCGACCTGGAACCCGTAGCGATTCGGTTTCCCGCGCAGACGCACCCTGGTGCCCGGGACGAGCTGGGACTCGAGCCACGGCTGGTTGAACCACGTGGCCTTGATCTCGCCGGTGCCGTCGCTCACCCGCGCCGTCAGGATCTTCAGGCGACCGCGGCCCCTGCGGGAGGTCGTGCCGAGGACGACGCCCTCGATGACCGCGTCGTCCTCCCCGAAGAGATCGCGAATCGCCTTCTGCTCGATCGGGCGCTCGTAGCGCCGCGGCCTGTGCCCGAGCAGGTCACCGACGGTGCGGAGGCCGAGCTTCGCGAGCCTCGTGCGCACCGCGGGACCGACCCGGGGCAGCGTCTCGACGCCGGCTGCGAGCGCCTCGGGGTGCGGAGCGCTCCTCGGTCGCGGCCAGGTCAACGGGGGGTGCGCGCCGCCGAAGGCGACCGGCAGTCGGATCTCGGTGAGTGAGCGGGCCACCGGGACCGAGTATAGGACCGGGACCGGCGCGGGTCCAGCGGGGACCGTCAGGCTGCGGGAAGCCGGACGATCACCTCGAGGCCGCCAAGCGCCGCGTCGTCGAGATCGACAGTACCGCCGTCTATCTCGACGAGCCGGCGCGTGATGGCGAGACCGAGGCCCGAGCCAGGGGTGCCTGACCCTGCGCGCCAGAAGCGGTCAAAGGCACGCTCCTTCTGCTCCGCTGACATCCCGGGGCCTTCGTCGGCGACGCGCAGCTCGACGCGCGCGCCGCCACTGGAGAGAGATACGACGACCCGGGAGCTCTCGGGCGCGTGGCGCAGCGCATTGGAGACGAGGTTGTCGATCACCTGCGCGACGCGGTCAGTCCCGGCCCGTGCCACGACCGGCTCGCCGGCGACGAGCTCGAGCCGAACAGCGCCGGCACCCGGTCGCAATGCGTCGAGGCGGTCGCGAGCAACTTCGGCCAGGTCGACCGTTTCCGCTGGAGTCGTTCCGGCGTCTGCCCGTGCGAGTGCGAGCAGCTCGTCGACAAGACCTGAGAGGCGCCCCACCTCGTTCTCCGCAGCGTCGAGACTGCCACGGCCGCTGTCTCCGACGTGGCGCTCGAGGTTCTCCAGACGCAGGCGCAGGGCAGTGAGCGGTGTCCGCAGCTCGTGGGATGCATCCGCGACGAACTCCTGTTGCGCCGAGACGAGCCCCTCTACCCGGGCGACCATGTCGTTGAACTCGAGCGCGAGCTTGCGGAGCTCGGGTGGCCCATCCGGGACGGGTGCGCGCGCGGTGAGGTCTCCAGCGCCAGCATCGGCCGCCGCGAGCTCGAGACCTTCGAGCGGTTGACGAATCCAGCGTGCGAATCGCAGCCCGATGAGCGTTGCCGCTGCGAGCACGACCGCGGCGATGCCTGCGAGCACGAGCCAGTAGTTTCGGACGCGCCGATCGAGCTCCGAGGTCGGGTAGGAGATGCGTACCGCTCCGTGAACGACGCCGCCAGAGGCAATCGGCACCGCCACGTACAGGAGGTCGTAACCGAGCGTGCTCGAGTGACGGACTCCGGTTGCGTAGTCGCCGCGAAGCGCAGCCTTGAACTCGGGACGTGTTGCGAAGCTGCGGCGTCCCGGCGCCTGAGGCGTCGGATCGACGACGGCGAACCCCTTGCGATTCGTGATCACGACGCGGGCGCCCGTGTCGGCGGCATAGCGAGCACCGAGAGCTTTCAGTGCTGCCAGGTTCGACGTCGAGACCTCACCCTCGACGGTGCTCTCCGCGAGCGACGCTATCGTCACGGCGTCCCGCTCGACCTTCGAGGTCAGACGCGCCCGCTCGCCACGGGCGTTGATGAACCCGAGCGGCACCTCGAGCATCGCGAGGACGACGACGGCGAGCGAGAGGTAGCTGATCAGCAGTCGGCGCGTCATACGCGCAGACGCAACCCGATCCCGCGCACGGTCTCGATGAGCGTCGGGTCGCCGAGCTTCCTCCGCAAGGCCGCGACGTGCACGTCGACCGTCTTCGAGGAGCCGTACCACGTCGTGTCCCATACCTCGCGGAGGATCCGCTGGCGGTCGACGACGATTCCCGGCTCCGAGACGAGTAACGCGAGCAGGTCGAATTCCTTCAACGTGAGCGTGAGCTCGCGACCGTCGACGGTCGCGCGGCGGGCTGGCACATCGACTTCGAGCCCGCCGACGACGAGCGTCTCGCGCGCCTCTTGGCGACCCGGGGTACGGCGAGCGACGGCGCGAATTCTCGCGATCAGCTCCCTGAGGCCGAACGGCTTGACGACGTAGTCGTCTGCGCCGAGCTCGAGTCCGACGACGCGGTCGATCTCCTCGCCCTTGGCGGTGACCATGATGATCGGGACGTCGGAACGAGAACGGAGCTCGCGGCAGACGGTGAACCCGTCGATGTCGGGTAAGCGGACGTCGAGCAGGACGAGGTCGACCGGCGCGCGCATCGAGCGCGTCCTGGCCCGTCGCGACGCGGGTCACCTCGAACCCCTCGGCGAGGAGACCCTCGACGAGCGGTTCGGCAATCGTGTCCTCATCCTCGACGACGAGCAGATGCATGCCTCTGATCGTAGGTCGCATTGGCGGGCGGCGCTGCGCTACGGGACTTATCAAGGTGAAGTCTTTACCTTCACGTGGCTCGCGACTTGCCAATCGAGTCCTACCGTGAGGGGACACATCGAACGGAGGTCAGTCCATGAACCGAACTCGCGCCCTCATCGTCTCACTCGCCGTCGGACTCGCAGCGATCGCTGGAGTCTTTGCTCTCGGTGACACTCTCGCCCTGGGCAATGCGACGAGCTCCACCACGGATCAGAAGGTCGCGCAGCGGACGCAGCAGCTGAACCGCTACGAGGCGTCACTCCGCAAGGCGCTCGCTCAGAAGCCTCCGGCGCTGCCGGCCGTACCCCGATCGAGCAGCACGGGCTCGGCTCTGCAGGTCGCCGCAGGCAACCCGACTCCGAGCGTTGCAGCCGAGCGAGTTGTCTACAACCGTCCCCCGCCCGTGATCGTGGTCAAGCATCGCGTCGGTGGCGAGGCCGAGACGGAGCACGAGGGAGGCGAGGGAGCTGAGCAGATGACTGATACGAGCCATCGGCTCTACGCCGTCGTCATCGCGGTCGTCGTCTTCTTCGTCAGCTGGGCGACGGTCGCCGCGAAGCCCTGGGCGACGACGACGAGCGACCCTCGCCTTGCTGCGATCACCCAGCGGGAGCAGCGGCTGCGCGCGGACGCGAAGCTCGTGCAGAAGGTGGTCGATCGTCGCATGGCGGTATACACCTCGCGCTGAAGGCTCGTGAGAAGCAGATCGCCGCTGTCAAGGCCCAGGCGCGCTGCCACGCAGGCTCGTTCGCTCGCAGCGGCGCAGCCAAGCGTCGGATCGACACAGTCGACGGCGTCAGCCGTTCGGGTCGTCAACCTGCCGCCGCTCACGATCACGAAGACGTCGTGATGCTGAAGCGGACATTCCGGGCAATGGGAACCGACGTCGAGCTCCTGCTCGACGCAGAGCCGGGCGAGCGCGCCGAGAGCGCGCTCGCCCGCGCCCAGGCGGAGTTCGAGCGGCTCGAGCAGGTGATGTCGCGCTTCCGCGACGACTCGGAGCTGTCCCGCCTCAATCGCGACGGGAGGATCACGGGAGCAAGCGTCGATCTCGTGCGCGTCGTTGGGCTGGCTCTCGCGGCCCGCGAGGCGACGGACGGACGCTTCGACCCGACCGTGCACGACGCACTCGTCGCAGCCGGCTACGACCGCACGTTCGACGCCGTCGCGCGGGACGCGATCGCGCCGACAAACGGCACGACGCAACGCTGCGGCGGCATGATCATCATCGCGGGGCTCACGATCGAGCTCCAACCCGGCTTCCGCCTCGATCTCGGTGGGATCGGCAAGGGCTATGCGGCCGACCGGGCCGCCGATCTCCTCGCGGTTGTCGGGTCGTGCCTCGTCAATGCCGGGGGAGATCTCGCCGTCCGCGGCGGCTCCTGGACCGTGGGCGTCACCGACGAGGTCACCCTCGAGATCACGCGAGGCGGCCTCGCCACCTCCGGGCGCGATCGCCGCAGCTGGATCCGCAACGGTGAGACCCGACATCATCTGATCGACCCGGCAACCGGCCTCTCCGCGACGGATACGCCGATCAGGGTCACCGTGGTCGCAGGATCGGCGACGGCGGCCGAGATCGCGGCGAAGAACGCCTTCCTCGGCGGGACGGTCGACCTCCCTCGTGTCACCGTCACCGCCGCCGGACAAACCATCCTCGAAGGAGGCCTGACGTGAAACACGACCCCACATTCTGGCTGCTCGCCCGCGCGAGCGGACTCACCGCTTACGTCATGCTGACCCTTTCCGTCCTCGCCGGCCTCGTGCTCAAGTCGCGGCCCTTCAGGTCACTGAAGCCAGCAGCGGTCACCGATCTCCACCGGATCCTGGCAATGCTGGGACTCGGGTTTCTCGTCGGCCATGCGGTCGCGCTCGTACTCGACACGACGGTGAAGGTCAGCATCGCCGGGCTCTTCATCCCCGGTCTCGTGTCCTATCGGCCCATATGGACGTCGGTCGGCATCCTCACCGCCGAGCTGATGGTGCTCGTCTACGCGTCATTCTCGATGCGGAAGCGCATCGGAAACAAGAACTGGCGACGCCTCCACTGGGCCACGTACGGGATCTTCGTGGCGGCCACGGTGCACGGGATCGGAGCAGGTACGGATGCCTCGCGACCCTGGGCCTTCGCGCTCTACGCGAGCGCGGTGGGATCGGTCGCCGCGGCGACGACCTGGAGAGCGCTCGTCTCACCGGCTCCGGCGCGAGCGCGCCGCCCTCGACCGGCACCGATAGCGACTTCGCCGCGGACGACGGGCGAGTCGGCCGCATGAGGACAGGGGCTCGTACGTGGACTGCGCCGATCGGCGCAGTCCACGTACCCTGAGCGAATGCGGAGCTGGACCAGAATGCTGCTCGGGGGCCTCCTCCTCTGCGCGATCGCGGCTGCCGGCATCGGATTGAACTTCACGCTGCTTCGCCTCACCGGTGATGCTCATGACCCCGTCGGGCGGCTGAGCCCGCGGGCAGTCTTCTTCGGCGAGACGACCGGCACGACACAGGCGTCGACAACGCCGACCCGTACCGAGACCGCACCCGGAAGCGATGACGGATCAGGGGCCGAGGACGGCGACAGCGACGACTAGCGGTCGTCGTCCTGAAACCAGAAGAACCCGACCGAACCGGGGCCGGCGTGGGTGCCGACGACCGCCCCCAGGTTCTCGACCAGCTCGACCTCCGCCTGTGGACGGGCGTCGAGCGCGAGGGCCGAGAGCTCGTCGATCCATTCAGGGGCGTCGGCATGCGCGATCGCAACGCGCAGTCCCGGCAGGTCCTCGGTCGCCGCCTCGAACAGCCGACGGAACTCCGCAAGCGCCTTCTGACGGCCACGCACCCGACCGACCGGCACGACGACGCCGTCCTCGCACGAGAGGATCGGCTTCACGTGCAGGAGGGACCCGGCGAGCGCCTGGGCCTTGCCGATGCGACCACCCTTCTGGAGATACTCGAGCGTTCCGACCGTGAAGACGACCGTGTTCGTCGCCTTGAAGCGATCGATCAACTCCTCGAGCTCCCCATCGGTCGTCCCACGAGCGAGTCGCCGCTCGATTGCGAGCGCCAGCATCGCGACCGCGAGCGAGGCCGTCTCCGAGTCGATCAGCCGGACGCGGTCTGCACCGGCGACTCCCGCCGCCTGCACCGCGGATTGAAACGTCCCGGAGAGCTTCCGCGACAGGTGCAGCGAGTAGATCCGGTCGTAGCCTGCAGAGCTCCTCGTAGACACGCAGGAACTCACCGGGTGTCGGTTGCGACGTCGTCGGCAGGCTCGGGGATGTCCGGAGTCGCTCGTAGAAGTCGTGCGACGAGATCCCGACGTGGTCGAGGACGTCCTCGACGCCGAACAGAACATGGAGTGGCACGACCCGGATGTTGTCGAAGCGTTCCCGCGCCTTGGTCTCCGGGAAGTCGGAGGTCGAGTCGAGCACGATCGCAGTGTTGGCCGAGGTCAGGTTCATCCCGTCGCAGCGGACCGTACAGCCTCGACGATCTCGGAGGTCGGGCAACCCTTCTCGAGCAACGCAGCCGCACCGGCAGCCAGCACGAGCGTTCGCTCCTCAGCGGTGGCCTCTGCGGTAAGGCAGACAACCGCGACGGAGGGCATCGCCTCGTGCAGCGCAGCGGTGACCTCGTCGCCCTGGAGCCCCGGGAGGCGGTAGTCGATCACGACGACATCGGGGGCAAGGTCGGCCACGGCACGCGCGACCTCGTTCCCGTCGCCCAGCTCACCGACGACCTCGATGCCGGCGCGGCCGTGAAGGAGCAACGACAACGTCGAGCGGTAGACCTCGTTGTCCTCGACGAGCAGCACCCGGACGGGGCGGCCGGTCATGCGAACACGAGCAGCGGATAGAGCGGCTGTCCACCCTGTTGCTCCTCGTGCGCCACGCCCGGGAACTCGACGGCAAACCGGACCCAGAACGAGTCGAGATCGGGCCTGTCCACGCCGACGATCGCCGTGAACGAGTCCGAAGCATCGGCAAGCACTCCCCGCGCAACCGCGAGCGCCACCTCGTCGAAGTCGGGGTCGCATGCGACGATTCGCCCGCCGACAAGGCCGAGCCACTCGCCTTCGCGCACCTCGACGCCGTCGACCGTCGCCGTGCGTGTGGCCGTCGTGACCTCCCCGGTGAGCAACCCGTCGAGGGCATCCTCGATCGCCTCCACGTTCTCGTCGGCAGAGCTCGAGTGGGTGTAACCGGCGTTGACGGCGAGCAACCCTGCCTGCACCGAGTCGGTCTCGACGACGCGCACGTGCTTGGACGTGAACTCGGTTGCCTGAATCGCGGCACCGATCACGTTGCGGTTGTTCGGGAGGACGACGACCTCGGGCGCATGCGCACTCTCGATCGCGTCGGCGATCTCCTTGGCGGACGGGTTGGCCGTCTGGCCGCCCGCGATCACGATCACCTCCCCGAACTTGCGCTCGAACAGCCACCGGTTGCCGGCGCCTGCAGCGACGGCGACCACGGCCGTCTGCAGGTCGGGTATCCGCTCGCGGATCTGCTCGTCCATGTCCGCCACCTCGCGGGTTTCGTCGATCACCGTCCCGACCTTTCGAGCTTCCTCGAAGACGCCCTCCGGGTCGTTCGTGTGGACGTGCACTCGGAGCATCGACGCGTCACCGACGACGTGCAGCGAGTCGCCGATCTGCCAGAGCGCGTCCGACAGTACCTCCCGATCGAGGGCTGCGCCCTCGACGACGAAGTTCGTGCAGTAGCGGTACTCCGAGAACGCATGCTCGGCCTCCGGGAAGTCATCGTCATCATCCGGCACCACCTCGGGGACGGCGATCCCCGCAACCGAGAAATAGACGCCACGCAGGATCTCGACGAGGCCGACGCCGCCCGCGTCCACCACACCCGCCTCGCGGAGCTTCGCCAGCTGATTCTGGGTTGCCGCAACTGCCCGCTCCCCGCGTTCGACGACGAGTGCAAGCAACTCTGCCGTCGTGAGACTGCTCGCGTCCGGCTCCGCCGCCGCTTCGGCCATCTCCCTGATCACCGTCAGCATCGTTCCCTCGACCGGATTCATGATCGCGCTCCACGCTTCGCGCGAGCCGGCGGCGAGTGCGTCGCGGATCGTGGCGGTATCAATCGTGGTGCGTCTCCCGAGCACCTCGGCCAGTCCTCGTACGATCTGACTCAGGATCACACCCGAGTTGCCGCGGGCACCCATCAGAGCCGCCGCCGAGAGCTCGCGGGCGAGGACGTCACGGTTTCGTGCGTCCGACCGGTCGAGCGCACTCACAACGAAGCGAACGGTGCCGACCATGTTCGTCCCGGTGTCGCCATCGGGGACCGGGTAGACGTTGAGGCGGTTGATCCGCGCGCGGTGCGCCTCGAGGTTCATCAGGGCGTCATGCGCCACCCGGCGTGCCACGTCGACCTCGGTCACGACCGCCTCGCATCGTCGATGAGGACCTCGATCCTGGCCACCGTGACTCCCGTTTGCGTCGCGACCTCGTAGACCACCCGATCACGAAGCATTGCCGCGACCTCGGCGAGCCTCAGCCCGTACTCGACGATCACGTGAAGGTCGATCTCGACTCCACCATCGCACGCCTTCACGTCGATGCCGTCCGTCGCACCGTTGCGACTGCGGAATCGCGGAAATCGCCGCCCTCCCATCCCGACGATGCCGTAGGTCTCCGCTGCGACGCGTCCGACGATCTGTGCGATCGTGCTCGTCGAAACCGAGATCCGGCCGAGATCGGTCGACGCCGCGAGATGGATGCCCTTGTCCACGCCGCGAGGTTAGACCACGAAGACGACCTCTGGGTTACGCAAGCGCCGCGGGCCAAGGACCCGGCGCGAGGCTAGATGGCCTTCGTGACCTTTCCGGCCTTGAGGCACCGGGTGCACACGTAGGCCCGCGTCGCCTTGCCGTTCAACATCATCCTGACCTTCTGGAGGTTCGGATTGAAGCGGCGCTTGGTCGCGACCATCGAGTGGCTCCGGTTGTTACCGAAGCCGGGCTTCTTGCCACAGAGTGAGCAGATCTTGGACACGGGACTCCGGATGGTAGCGGAAGCCGGGGCATCGAACTCGAATGAGCAACGGCGACGGGCCGCCGCCGGGGGACGATGCAAACACTCCTCCCGCCGACGGCGGCCCGCGTCGCGCTCGATGCCGATATCCCTACTTGCCGAGCCTGTCCGGGATCCTGAGGGCGAGCAACTGGCCGCCCTCGACGAGGTAGTTCGGGATGGCGTAGTGAGCCTGTGCGTCGAACAGGAACCACCCCTTCCCGAGAATATCCTCAGCGTCGATCACACCCGAAGACTCCTCGTCGTTCGTCAGCTTCGTGATCGAATCCGGCGAGAAGCGGACCGGATCGAAGTGCGCTACCTCCGTCAGGTTGCCACTCTTGATGTCGTACATCCAGATTCGCGCGAGGTAGTCCTGCCCGCCCGGATCCTCCTGAAGGACGACGCGACCGTGCTCGTCCACGACGATGTTGTCGAGCATGTGGAACCGCTCGCCGGTGCCGCCGTCCTCCGTGCCCGTGAGCAGCTGATCGACCTTGCCGCCCGCGGCCGGGTTGGCCGGATCATTGAAGTGCAGACGGTAGAGCTTGCTGTCACCGGTGAAGCTCGCGGTGATCACGAAGTAGAAGTCGTTCGGGTGCTTCGGATCCCAGGCTCCGTCCTCCGGCCGGTTCCACTCGGTCACGCCCGCAGCGTCGCTCGCGGTCTCGAGCGCCGCACCCGTGAGAGAACTGACGTTTCCGAGCGATGCTGCCGTGAAGGTCGTGCCGGATGCGATGCCACCGACCGTCGGCTCGACCGGGACCCCGGGGACCTTGATCCCGTACAGGGTGCCGCCGGTCAACCCGGCACGCTCGGCCGGGTTACCCGTCTTCGCCTTCTCGCCGACGTAGACGTACACCTGACCCGGCGTGGAGTCGTCGGTGCTGATGACGACGGTCTTCCTACCGGTTGCTGGGTTCGCGACGACGTTCTCGTGCGAATACTTGCCGATCGCTGGCAGCTCGTAGCTCGTGCCGTCGAGCGCGTGGGCGAACGCTCGCCCGGTGGACCCGTTCTCCTCGCCGTTCAGTAAGAGCCGTCCGTCGTAGCCTGTCTTCGACTTCCTGTCCCAGAATGCGCTCTCCGCGGGAAGATCGGCGGAACAGAGTCGGCTCAGCGCCACCCCGACAGCCGGCGCGTCGTACGAGCCCGAGCCCGTGTTCCACAACGCGATCTGTCGGATCAGGTCGCTTCCGTCGCGAACGGAAAGGTCCCTGTCGATCGTCCACTGCGAGACGAACGAGCCGGTCGCACCGTGGGCGCGAACCGCTCCCCCGGACGAAAGCTCGTGGTTCATCAACAGTGTGAACGCACCGCCCTTGTCCTTGATCGCCCCGAGCCCGTCGGGGATCCCGACCATGCGGTATCCGTCCTTGACGTCGTCGCCGACGACGTCGCCGACGGTGAAGATGGCCCTCGTCTCGACGCCGTCTGCGGACGGCACGACGTACGGTGACTGCGAGCTGGTCGACCCGCTGTCCTTGCCGTGTGCCGCGAGTGCTCCCACCGCAGCCGCCGCGACGATCACGACTGCGATCAGGCCGACGATACTGTGTCTCGTTTTCACTCTCACTCCCCTGTTGCGGTTGGTCGAACGGTCGAATCGAGTCTCGACCAGCCGTGACCGCGCATGGGTTTCGCGTGGGTGACGAGGCTGTGCGGATCCGGTAACGAGCCGCGGGGAGGTGTGACCGAGCTGCGGGAAACGCCGCTAGCGGGTCGCGGCAGCGCGGAGATTCGCGAACAGGTCGGCCATCTCGAGACCCGTGCGGACGGCCTCTGCGCCCTTCCCGTAACGGCTCGCAGCCTGGTCGGCTCGATCGAGCGTGAGCACGCCGAACGCGACCGGAACGCCGGTCTCGATCGCTGCCAGCTGTAACCCGCTCGCGGCCTCGCTCGAGACGTAGTCGAAGTGCGGCGTATCTCCGCGGATCACGCAGCCGAGCGCGACGACGCAGCTGAACCGTCGAGTCTTCGCGAGGGCCATCGCGGCCAGCGGCAACTCGAAGGCCCCCGGAACCGGCATCACCGTGACGGAGTCACGAGTCACTCCGCGTTCCTCGAGCTCCGCGAGCGCCGACTCGAGCAGCGCCGTCGTCACATCCCCGTTGAACCGGGCGACGACGATGCCCACCCGCCGGTTCTCGCCGCGGACACCGCCTTCGAGCACGGCGTAGCCGGGCGGTACCGTGAGCTCGCCCGGAGCGTGTTCCATCGAGTCCGACAGGTGATCGGCGAGCCCCGGTGATCCGTCCTCGCCCTGCGACTCCGAGTCGGGCTCGGGCTCGGAGAGAGCCGCGGGCTCGTCGACATCGGCATCCTCGACGGCGAGGATCGTCGGATCGGCCGCGGGCCAGCCGTCCAGGACATTCTCGCTCGATGCCTCGAGGCCGGGATCTGCGACCGCCTCGTCGACGTCGTCCGCCGCAGCAGCGGTGAGATCGCCGCCGACAACGAGCTCTTCCGGCTCGTCGTCCCAGCGTGGTGTCTCGTAACGGTCGCTCATCGCGGTGCAAGCCTAACGGGTGCTCAGGAGGTCTCGGTGTCCAACCGCGCCCGGGTGCTCCCGTCGCCCTCACCGATCGTGTGACCGAGCTTCTCGCGCTTGGAATCGAGGTAGTCTCGATTCTCCGGATTCGGCTCGATCTCGATCGGCTCCTGGGAGACGACCGACAATCCGAACCCGGAGATGCCGCTGATCTTCCGCGGGTTGTTCGTGAGCACGCGAATCGTGGTGAGCCCGAGGTCGGCGAGGATCTGCGATCCGATGCCGTACTCGCGAGCATCGACCGCGAAGCCCAACCGCAGGTTCGCCTCGACCGTGTCGAGACCTTGCTCCTGCAGCTCGTATGCCCTCAGCTTGTTGAGGAGCCCGATCCCGCGGCCCTCCTGCGCGAGATAGAGCAGGACGCCCGTTCCCTCGGCCTCGATGATCCGCAGGGCACGCTCGAGCTGCTCTCCGCAATCGCAGCGCTGGGAATGGAAGACATCGCCGGTGAGACACTCCGAGTGGACGCGCACGAGCACATCCTCCGCTCCGTCGACGTCGCCCTTGACGAGCGCCACGTGATGCTTGCCCGTCAACACCTCCTCGTAGGCGACAGCCTGGAAGACGCCGTGCGCGGTCGGGAGCCTGACCGAGGCGACGCGCTCGACGAGCTTCTCGGTCTGCCGGCGGTACTCGATCAGCGCGGCGACGGACACCATCTTGAGGCCGTGTAGCTCGCAGTAGTCGATCAGGTCCGGGACCCGCGCCATGCTGCCGTCCTCGTTCATGATCTCGCAGACGACGCCGGCGGAGAACAGGCCGGCAAGCCGAGCGAGGTCGACTGCGGACTCGGTCTGACCCGAGCGCTGCAGGACGCCGCCCGTCCGGGCACGCAGCGGGAAGACATGACCAGGCTGGACAAGGTCGAGGGCCGTCGACGCAGGATCGATAGCGACCTGAATCGTGTGGGCGCGGTCTTGCGCCGAGATGCCGGTGGAGACGCCTTCCCGGGCCTCGATCGAGACCGTGAACGCCGTCCCGAACGGCGTCTCGTTCTGATCGGTCATCTGGCGCAGTCCCAGCTCCTCGCACCGCTCTGCCGTGAGACAGAGGCAGATCAACCCGCGACCGTGGGTCGCCATGAAGTTGACGGCCTCGGGGGTGACGAACTGGGCCGCAATCGTGAGATCGCCCTCGTTCTCTCGGTCCTCGTCGTCGACGACGACGACGAAGCGGCCCGAGCGAATCTCCTCGATCGCCTCCTCGACGGTCGCGAACACGGTGTTGTGCGCCTCCGTACTCATGCCGTCATGGTACCCCTCCGGGGCCATCGCCCCGGACGCCTTACGGGAGCGGTGGCATTAGACGCTCGACATACTTCGCGAGGACATCGACCTCGAGGTTGACGCGCTGCCCGCGAGCGAGGCCCGTGAGCGTCGTCGCCGCGAGGGTGTGCGGGATCAGCGCAATCACGAACGCATCTCCGTGCAGTTCCGCAACGGTCAACGAGACGCCCTCGACCGTGATCGAGCCTTTCTCGACGCAATAGCGAAGCGTCTCGGGGGTGGCCTCGACGACGACGCGGAGGCCTTCTCCCTCGCGGTCGACAGATCGCACCGTGCCGATCCCGTCGACGTGACCCTGGACGATGTGCCCTCCCATCGCGTCTCCGGCCCGCAGGGCAGGCTCGAGGTTCACTTCCGATCCCCGCGCGAGCGTTCCGAGCGTCGTGCGCGACAGCGTCTCCGGCACCGCGTGAAAGGTCAGGCGGACGCCGTCCACGCGCTCGGCCGTCAGGCAGACGCCGTTGATCGCGACCGAGCCACCGACGTCCACCGTGGGGGCTATGGACGGCGCCTCGATCTCGAGCGCAATGCCGTCGTCGCCTCCGTTGACGTCGGTGATCGTGCCGACCTCGCGGACGATTCCCGTGAACATGCGAGAAGGCTACAGCGGCCGGGACTCAGGGCGCACGGAGGTAGGCCTCGAGAACGACGTCCGGCCCGACCTGCGCGGCCGACAGGTGCGTGAGCGAGCTCGGACCTGACAGCTCGTCGAGGAAGTGCCGGCCTGCGCCCGCGATTGTTGGCGCGACGAAGACAAGGAGCTTGTCGACGAGCCCTGCCTCGACGAACGACGACCCCAGCGTCGGCCCGCCCTCGAGGAGAAGCGACTGGACACCCTCGGAGGCGAGAGATGCGAGCTCGTCGCCGAGCGGCCCCGGGCGGAGCTCGAGCTCCGAGGCTGGAGGTAGCGGACCGCGACCGAATGCGAGCCGCCGCGGCTGCCGCACGGCGTCGACGTCGCGGGCGTCGAGGCGCGGCGCATCCGCGCGCACGGTCCCCATGCCGACCGCCACCGCATCCGAGGCTGCCCGCAGCTCGTGCACGCGTCGCCGGGAGGCCTCGCCGGTGATCCAGCGCGAGCCGGGCATCGTAACTCTCCCGTCGAGCGTGACCGCGACCTTGTAGGTGACGAACGGCCGCCCGAGGGCCTTCCACGTCCGCCACGCCTCGTTCTGCCGGCGCGCCTCGAACCGGTCGTCGAGCTCGACCTCGACGCCCTCGTGCCGGAGCCGATCGAGCCCTCCGGCTGCCTCGGGGTTCGGATCGAGGCAACCGGCGACGACACGGGAGATACCGGCTGCGACGATCGCGTCGACGCAGGGTGGCGTCACGCCACGATGTGCGCACGGCTCCATCGTCACGTAGAGCGTCGCGCCACGGGAGCGGCCGTCGGCGGCGGCAAGTGCCACGATCTCGCCATGCCGGCCGCCGTACTCCTCCGTCACCCCCTCACCCACGATCGCGCCGTCGGCAACGACGACGGCAGCAACTGTCGGGTTTGGGTACGCAACGGGACCGGCCGCCGCGGCGAGCTCGAGCGCGCGATCGAGGCTCATCGGGCTGCGGCGACGATTCGGCGGTAGGCGGCCGCAGGATCCGGATCCGCGAATACGGCGTTGCCGGCGACGAACACGCTCGCGCCGGCCGCACGGACGGCGGCCACGTTGGCCTCCCCGATCCCGCCGTCGACCTGGATCGGCGTCTCGACGAGTGCTGCCAGCTCTTCGATACGCCCGTAGGTCTCCGGCAGGAACGGCTGCCCCGAGTAGCCGGGCACGATGCTCATGCAGAGAACGAGCTCGGCCTCCGCGGCACGCGCTGCAGCGACGGCGTCGACGACGTCCGTGTCCGGATTGAACGCAAGCCCGACGACAAGGCCGAGCGCGCGGGCGGCAGCACCGACCCCACGGGGGTCGGACGTCGCCTCGACATGGAAGGTGACCGAGTCGGCACCCGACTGTGCGAACTCGGGAAAGTGACGGGCCGGATCGGCGACCATCAGATGACAGTCGATCACCCCACCCGCATCGTGAATCATGGGTGCGATCGCCCGCAGGACAACAGGCCCGATGGTCACCGGCGGGATGAAATGCCCATCTCCGACGTCGAAGTGGAAGATCCGGCAGCCTGCGTCGAGCAACGTGGCGATCTGCTCCCCGAGCCGGGTGAAGTCGGCGGCGTAGAGCGACGGTGCTACTTCGCTTTGGCCTCGCAGCCACGTGTCCCATCCCATGACACGATCCTACGACCGGCGGCCCTCGCGCGGCGGCTCAACGATGACCACCTTGTGACAAAGTGTCACAAGGTGGTGCTCATGGCACGCGCAGCCGGGCGATGAAGAAACCGCTCGTCGAATGGACGTGCGGCAACGTCTGGAGGAACTCGGGCCGGACCGGGTGGCGGAACTGCGGCCACGCGGCAGCGAGCGACGCGTCGACCTCGAGCCTGGCCGCGTCGACCACGGCCTCGGCCTCGTCACGATTGATCGTGCACACGGAGTAGACCACTGTGCCGCCCGGTCGGACACGCGCCGCGGCGGCACGGAGCAGTTCGAGCTGGAGCTGCGGGAGGGGCTGGGAGCGCCAGCGCAGATCGGGACGGGCGGCCAGAACGCCGAGCCCGGAGCACGGTGCGTCCACGAGCGCGTGGTCGAACCCCACCATCTCGTCCGGAAGCGCCCGGCCGTCCGCGCACACGACGCGAACGTTCGTCGCTCCGAGGCGGCGCGCATTCTCCTCGAGCTCACGGGCTCGGGCGGGGCTGATCTCGACCGCGACGACGTCCCCGTCGAGCATCGTCGCCTTGCCGCCCGGCGCGGCGCAGAGGTCGAGAACGCGATCGCCGGCGCTCGAACCGACGCTGAGCCCGGCGAGCTGCGAACCGACGCTCTGCGGCCACACGCGGCCCTCATCGAACAGTCGCTCATCCATGCGGCTCGACGTGCCATGCCCCGGGGACGTCCGGATCGGCGCGGCCCTCGATCTCGCCGCTGACGAGCCGAACCACGGTCGGCGGGGCCTCGTTCTGAGCGCGCATCAGAGCGAGTGCGCCATCGCGTCCGAGATCACGCCACCAGGTCTCGGCAATCCAGTCCGGATAGGAATGACGGAGGGCCGCTTCTTCGGACGGTCGTCTCGGGAAGTGCCTCGATGCACGTTCTGCCGTCGTCCGCGAGGCGACGGAGGACGGCGTTCGTGAAGGGCACCGCCCGCTCGAGCCGAGCCCGACGGACGAGCTCGACCGATTCGTTGACGGCCGCGTATCGCGGTACCCCGTCCAGGAAGGCGAGCTGGAACGCCCCGAGCCGCAACGCGGCCCTGACCGGCTCGTCGAGCTTTCCGAGGGGACGACGACCGAATTTTTCGATCACATGATCGAGCGTCCGCGTCCGCTGCACGGTGCCGTACGCGAGCTGGCGCGCAAGCGAACGATCGCGGGCGTCGAGACCGGCGACCGCAGTCCGCAGTGCCCGATCTGCGTATGCCTCGTGCTCGAAAACGCGCCGGATCACGTCGAAGGCCGCCGATCGCGCGGGAGAGATCGTCGCCACCGTCATCGCAGGCCGCGCAGCCAGGCGGCCGCCTCCATGCGCTTGCCGCCGTCCGGCTGCACCTCGACGGGCTCGAAGGCGCCGCCCTCATCGACCCGGGCCTGCCAGATCGTCACCGGCCTGCCGTGAAGCTCGGTGCGGGCACCGATGTGAGGCGAGAGCGCCCGGACCCTTCGTACGAGCTCGACCGCCGGCGCATCCAGGTCGAGGCGACGATCGGCAGCGGCGATCTTCTCCGCGTACGTCACACCCTCGGTCGCCTGCGGCGCGAAGACGGCCGGATCTGCCGCGAGTACCTCGTCCAGGAGCTCGACGGCCACGGCCGCGGCATGCTCGAAGACGGCTCCGGCGTCGTCGTTCACCCCGATCGGAAACGCCCGCTGCGCGGCGATCGGCCCGGCATCGAGCTCCTTGACGGTCTCGTGGATCGTCACACCCGTCGCCGCGTCACCCGCGAGGATCGCACGCTCGACCGGCGCTGCACCCCGCCAACGGGGCAGAAGCGATGGGTGGACGTTCAGGAAGGAACGCCCGCCCAGGAGCTCCTCCGGGATCAGAAGGCCGTACGCGCACACGACCACGATCGGAGCGTCGAGCTCGTCGTCGGACGACGGCCGCTCCGGCTGGAGAACGGGTATCCCGAGGCGCTCTGCAACGAGCTTCGCCGGGGGCGATGCGATGCGACGCCCACGGCCCTGGGGTGCATCGGGGCGCGTCAGGAGTGCCGAGATCTCGTGGCGCGCCGCGAGCCGCTCCAACACATCGGCTCCGAAGGGCGCCGTCGCCGCGACGGCGATCCTCTGCACTCGGTCCCTACCTCGAGAGGACGAGCCTCGGCCGCAGCTGCGCCATCGCATCGCGCCGCGACTCCGGATCAGTGCGGTCGACGATCAACGTACCGTCGAGGTGGTCGAACTCGTGTTGCACGACGCGGGCGGGAAGCCCTTCGAGCTCGAGCCGGAAGGGCGTTCCGTCGACGCCCGCGCCCTCGAGCGTCACGGCCACCGACCGCTCGACCGGAACGCGCACGGGACCGAGCGAGAGACAGCCCTCGCTGTCGGTCTCGACCCCGGTTCCGGTCGGAACGAGCACCGGATTGACGACGACGACGTCCTCGCCCTCGTTGTGGAAGACGAACAGTCGGCGGAGAATGCCCACCTGGGTGGCCGCGAGGCCGACACCGTCCGCGTCGTGCATGAGCACGAGCATCCTGTCCGTCAGCTTCGCGAGCTCCTCGTCGAAGCTCTCCACCTCGTTGGCACGCATCCGCAGGACAGGGTCGCCGTACTGGCGGATCTGCGACAGCGCGAGCTGTCGCCGAGCACGATCCTCGGCGTTGGCCTCGGGCTCACCCTCGTGATCGTGCTCGTGATCGTCGTCGTGCTCGTGCTGATGATCGTGGTCGGCCATGGGCGCGAGTCTAGCCGTGCCACGCGTCCAGGTGCCCGCGTTACAGGGACTGCGGGTCGACATCGACCACCGCCGTCAGCCCGCGCCTGCGCAGCTCCGGGCTCGCCAGGACGAGCAGTCCGGCGGCACGGCGCGCGAACGCTCGTGGCTCGACGGTCTTGGCAACGAGCTGAGCGCGGTGGCGTCCGCGCAGGCGAAGGAGCGGCGCCGGGCCGAGCACCGTCCCCTCGACATCCTCGAGTCCCGCTCGAACCTCACGCAGCACGTCCGCCACACCGCTCGCGTCCGGGCCGGATGCGACGATCGAGATCAGGTGCCTCACCGGCGGGTAGCCGAGCGCCGTCCGCCGCTCCAGCTCCTCGTGGAGAAAGCCCGTGACGTCGTGGCGCTGCGCGAACTGGAACGGCATCGCGTCGGGCTGGAAGGTCTGGACGAGCACGAGCCCCGGTGCATCGCGGCCGCTGCGGCCGGCGAGCTGGGTCACGAGCTGAAAGGTCTTCTCCTCGGCCCGGAAGTCGGGCATCGCGAGCCCGGTGTCCGCGTCGACCACGGCAGCCAGGTCGACGCCGGGGAAATGGTGGCCCTTCGCGACCATCTGCGTGCCGACGAGCACGACACGGTCTGCGGCCCGAAAGCGCTCGAGCGTCTCGCGCAGCGCGCCGGGGCGGGCGGCGGTATCGGCGTCGAGTCGGAGCCGCTCGAGCTCCGGGACGTTGCGCTCCAGCTCCCGCTCGAGCCGCTGCGTGCCCGCCCCGATGTGCGCGAGCTCGACCGAGCCACAGTCAGGGCAGGTCTCGGGGACCGGCTCGCGATGACCGCAGTGGTGGCAGTGGAGGCTCTCGTCGCGGTGGAGGGTCAGGGCAACGTCACAGTTCCCACACCGTCGCGAGAGCCCGCAGGCCCGGCAGTGGATCGCGGGCGTAACGCCACGCCGGTTGAGAAGGAGGATCGCCTTGCCGCCGTGCTCCGCGATGCGGCCGAGCTCCCCGAGCAGCGGCGCCGACAGGGGGAACCCGCGCTCCCGGCGGAGATCCACGATCCGCACGCGTGGCATCGGGGCCCCGATCCGGGCCGTGAGCTCGATCCTCTCGAGCAGTGCAAAGCTCTCCGGGCGAGGCGTTGCGCTGCCGTACACGGCCACGGCTCCCTCCAGTGCGGCGCGCTTCGCGGCCACCGTCCGCGCGTCGTAGCGGGGGTCGGATTCCTGCTTGAACGAGGAGTCGTGCTCCTCGTCGACGATCACGAGACCAAGATCGTGCATCGGTGCGAAGATGGCCGACCGGGCACCGACGACGACCCTGGCCTCCCCGCGCGCAATCCGGTCACGCTCGTCGCGGCGTTCGGCCTGACCGAGCGCCGAGTGGAGGATCGCCACCGTGTCGCCGAACCGCTCCCGGAACCTCCCCACGGTCTGGGGCGCGAGCGCGATCTCGGGGACGAGGACGATCGTGCCGAGGCCTCGCTCGAGCGCGACCGCGCAGGCTTGCAGATACACCTCGGTCTTACCGCTTCCCGTCGGACCGGCCAGCAAGAGATGCACGCCCTTGCTCTCGTCGAGCCCGGCGACGATACGGGCGACGGCCGCATCCTGCTCGGCCGTCAGCATCGCCGGGGTCGGCTCGCCCGGAAGGGACTCGCGCGCCGCCGGTGAGGGACGCTCACCGCGTGGCGCCCGACGCACGGGTGCGACGAGCTCGAGCGCACGCGCCGGCGTCGTGCCGTAGTAGTCGGCGATCCAGAGAGCGAGATCGACGAGGGCGGGCGGCACCCTGTCGAGAACCTTCCCGGCGGCGGCAACGGTGATTCCGGGCGGCGCCTCGACCCCGACCTCGACGACGACGCCCCGCGTCGTGCTCCGACCGAGTCGTACCTGGACGATTGCCCCCTTCTCGACCTCGGGCGGCACCTCGTAGGTGAAGATCCGCGCTACGGCACGGGACGAGACGAGCGGATAGACGGAGGCGAGCGGCACCCCGTCGAGGCTAGCCGTTGCTCAGGCGGGCGCCGGCTTCCGGCGCGACGGCCGGAAGAAGAACCACAACGTCGGAGCCGCGAGAAGGGCGAACGCGCCCCAGAGGATCAGCTCGTCCTCGGGAATCACGCCGGCCTCGGCGAGCTCCTCGAGCCCCTTGGCGAGCAACCAGCCCGCGAACACGAGCAGAATCGCGCTCGTGACGGTGAAGAACCGGCGCAGATCGAGGCGGTGGGAACCACGATAGAAGGCGTACCCGAGCCCGACCGCGAGAACGAGGCCGATCAGCGCCGAGACGAGCGAGAAGAGCGGGCTCGCCTTCTCCGTCGTCGAGAACAGGAGGAGCGAGGTCTCGACTCCCTCGCGCACGACGCCGACGAATGCGACCGCTCCGAGACCGATCGCCGACCCTTCGGCGAGCGCGGCGCGCGTCTTGCCCTCGATGTCGGTCCGCAGCGACCGCGACTGACGGCGCATCCAGAAGATCATCCAGACGAGAAGGGCGGCTGCGACGATCGTCGTGATTCCCTCGAACAGGTACTCGGATGTCCCCTCGAGCTCGGCACCGACGGCGAAGAGCGTGATCCCGACGACGGCGCTGACCGCCAGGGCGAGCGCGATACCGATCCAGACTGCGACGAATCCGTCACGCCGATTGCTTCGATCGAGGAACGCGAGGACCACCGCCACGACGAGTGACGCCTCGAACCCCTCCCGCAACACAACCAGCCCTGAGCCCATCCGTCCCTTCCGTTGTAAGGTCGGCCTTACAGAATGAGGAGACTATAGTGACAATCGCGCAGGGGCGTCAACCGGGAGGTGGAGTGTGGCACACGGGCACGGGCATTCGGTCGACGAGTATCTCGAGACGATCTACTTTCTCGCCTTCCCGATCGGCGAATACCGCCCCGCGACCGCCTCGAATGCCATCGCCTCCCGCGTCGCCGAGATGCTCGGCGTCTCGCGTGCGTCCGCGGGCGAGATGTTGAAGCGACTCGAGGCGGAGGGGCTCGTCGAGCGCGGCGAGCAGAAAGAGGCGATCCTGACACCGACCGGCATCGTGCGGGCCGAGCGCGTCGTCCGCAAGCACCGCCTGATCGAGCGGTTCCTGACCGATTTCATGGGCTACACGGCAGCCGAGTCCCACGTCCACGCGGACGAGCTCGGCGACACCTTCTCGGACGACATGGTCGAGCGGATCAACGAGCGTCTCGGATATCCCGAGCGGTGCCCTCACGGCTGGCCGATCGAGACGGAGGTCGAGCAGGCCGAGAACGCGCTGCTCGTGTCGCTGGCCGAGCTCCCGTCCGGCGGCGAGGCCGAGATCGTGCGGCTCGCGGAGCACGACGGTGAGCTCCTGGACTGGTTCTACGACAACGGGTTCGCACCCGGGGCCGCCGTCGCCCTGCAGGAGGCCGCCGGAGACGGCCCACTCCTCGTCGTGTTGGACGGCGAATCACGCACGATCGATCAGGGGTACGCGCAGGGCCTGTACGTCCGCCCCGCCGCCTGAGCGGCGAATGCGTCAGGCCGAGGCGGTCGCGCCAAGGCCGGCGGCCGCACGCAACAACTCGGCCCTGTCCGTCCGCTCCCACGTGAAACCGGCGTCCTCGCGCCCGAAATGCCCGTAGGCCGCAGTCTTCCGGTAGATCGGCCGTCGCAGGTCGAGATCGCGGATGATCGCGCCGGGGCGAAGGTCGAAGTGCTCGTGGACGAGGGCCTCGATGGTCTCGAGCGCGACGACGTTCGTCCCGAAGCAGTCGATCAGGACGCTCAACGGCCGGGCGACCCCGATGGCGTACGCAACCTGAATCTGGCAGCGGTCGGCGAGGCCGGCCGCCACGACGTTCTTGGCGACGTACCGGGCGGCATAGGCGGCCGACCGGTCGACCTTGGTGGGATCCTTCCCCGAGAAGGCACCGCCTCCGTGTGGCGCCGCGCCACCGTATGTGTCGACGATGATCTTGCGCCCGGTCAGGCCCGTGTCTCCCATCGGGCCTCCGATCACGAACTTGCCCGTCGGGTTGACGTAGACGAAGTCGCGATCGGAGAAGCGCTTCTCGTCGTAGAGATCGTGGGGAAGGATCGGCCGGAGAACGTGGTCGATCAGGTCGGGCTTGATCAGCGTCTCCGCGTCGAGGCCGTCGCGATGCTGGGTCGAGACGAGCACACGCTCGATCTCGACGGGCCGCTGGTGGCCGTGCTCGTCGACCTCGTAGCGGATCGTCACCTGTGCCTTGCCGTCCGGCCGCAGATACGGCAGAACATCGGCCTTCCTGACCTCGGAGAGCCGATGCGTTATGCGATGGGCGAGCTGAATCGGCAACGGCATGAGCTCCTCGGTCTCGTTCGAGGCGTAGCCGAACATCATCCCCTGATCGCCTGCCCCGATCCGCTCGATCGGGTCGAGATCACCGTGCTGCGTCTCGAACGACTCGTCGACGCCCTGCGCGATATCCGGTGACTGCTCGTCGAGCGCCACGATGACGCCACACGTCTCGGCGTCGAAGCCGTACTTCGCACGCGTGTAACCGATGTCGGCCACCGTCTTGCGAACGACACGCGGGATGTCCACGTACGTGGTGGTCGTGATCTCGCCGGCGACCACGACAAGGCCGGTGGTGATCAGCGTCTCACAGGCAACCCGGCCGTCCTGATCGTCGGTGAGAACAGCGTCCAGAACGGCATCCGAGACCTGATCCGCGATCTTGTCCGGGTGCCCCTCGGTGACCGACTCCGAGCTGAAGCTGAACGAGCGTGAACTCACGGCGGAAGCCTAGCCAAACCACTGTGCGACCGAGCTCACTCCGACGTCGGGTCACGCTGCATCAGCGTCGCGACGAGATCGCCGAGCGGGACGCCGCTGAGCACCGTGCAGACGCCTTCGGTGATGGGCATCTCGACCCCGAGACTCCGCGAGAGCTCGCGAAGCACGGGTGCCGTCGTCAGTCCCTCGACGACCATTCCGATCTCTGTCACGGCCTCCTGTGGCGTTGCCCCTTGCGCAATCAGCTCGCCTGCACGGCGGTTGCGGGCCGACTTCGACCAGCACGTCACGATCAGGTCGCCCATTCCTGCGAGGCCCGCGAAGGTCTCCGGCCGGGCGCCGCTCTCCTCGGCGAACCGCCCCATCTCGGCGAGTCCCCGGGCGACGAGCGCGGCCTTGGCGTTGTCTCCGAGCCCGAGACCGTCGGCTCCCCCTGCGGCGAGCGCGATGACGTTCTTCGCTGCAGCGCAGAGCTCGACGCCGACGATGTCGTCGTTCACGTACACCCGGAACGTGGCCGAGTTGATCGCGAGCTGGATCTGGACGGCAAGGGCCTCGTCCTCCGCGGCGACCACCGCGGCCGCGGGCAGGCCACGGGAGATCTCCTCCGCAATGTTCGGCCCCGACAGCACGGCGACCGGACGGCCGGTGACGAGCGTCGAGAGCCGCCCGCCCGTGCTCGGGTCGAGGCCTTTCGTGAGGCTGAGGATCGGGCAGCCTCCCGGCAGCGCCGCGACCGTCTCGCCGAAGGCGGCGCTCGGGACCGCGACGACCGCGAGGTTGGCGTCGGCCACCGGAGCCTCGGCGATGGTCGTCGCGACGATGCCCGCAAGATCGAGGTTGGGCAGATAGCGCGGGTTGTGGCCGGTGGCGACGATCTGCTCGGCCTGCTCCGCGCTCCGGCAGGCCAGCGTCACCTCGTGGCCGCGGTCGCGGAGGACAACCGAGAACGCGGTCCCCCAGGATCCGCCTCCGATCACGGTGACCCGCACGGTTACTCGCTCTTGACGAAGTCGATCGAGACGGGGACGCCCTCGAGGTCGAAGCGCTTGCGCAGCTCGTTCTCGACCCAGTAGCCGTAGTCACGCGTGACGAGGCTCGGGGCATTGACGAAGATCCGGAACCGCGGCGGCCGCGTGGAGACCTGGGTGCCGTACATCAACTTCAGCCGCCGGCCCCGCTCCCCCTGCGGACCCGGGCGCGCTTCCTTCAGCTCGCCGAGAGCACGGTTGAGCTCCGCCGTCGGAATCCTGCCGGAGTGTTTCGCGAAGAGCTCCTCGACCTTGTCGAGCAACCGGCCGATCCCCCGGCCGGACTTCGCCGAGACGGCGATGACGGGCGGGCGCTGGCGCAGCCGGCGACCGAGATGTCCCTGCGCCTCGGTGATCTCGAGATCCGTGATGTCCCATTTCGAGAGTACGGCGAGCGTCGAGCAACCGGCCTTGCGGGCGATGTCGGCCACTGCGAGGTCCTGTTCGACGATGCCTTCCGACGCGTCGAAGAGGACGAGGGCGACGTCGGCGCGCTCGGCGGCCTGGAGGGCGCGCAGCTCGGAGTAGTACTCGATCCCCTGCCGCTGCTTGCGGCGGCGACGGAGCCCGGCCGTGTCGACGAGCACGAAGGTCGTCTCCCCGCGCTGCAGGACGGTATCGATCGCGTCACGCGTCGTGCCGGGCACCTCCGAGACGATCACGCGCTCGCGACCGACGAGCCTGTTGAGGAGTGACGACTTGCCGACGTTCGGCCGACCGAGGATCGCGACCCGGATCGCCTCGGTGCCGATCGCGATCTCGCGCCTGCCGGGCAGTCGGCCGACGATCTCGTCGAGCAGATCGCCGGTGCCATGGCCGTGGAGGCCGGAGAGCGGCCACGGGTCGCCGAGCCCGAGGCTGTAGAAGACAGCGGAGTCGCTGTCCCGGCGGGGATCGTCGATCTTGTTCGCGAGCACGATCACCGGGCGCTTCTTCTTCCGCAGGATCACCGCGAGCTCCTCGTCCCCGGGCGTGATGCCCGCGCGCGCATCGACCACGAACAGCACGAGGTCGGCCTCGTCGATGGCGGCGAGCGCCTGCTCGGCGATCTTGTTGCCGAACGGCCCCCCATCCGCCTCGTCGACGCCACCCGTGTCGATGAGACGGAACCAGGTGCCCGTCCACTCGCAGAGCAGCTCCTTGCGGTCGCGCGTGACCCCGGGCGTCTCGTGCACGACGGCCGCGCGACTCTGGGTGAGGCGGTTGATGAGCGTCGACTTGCCGACGTTCGGGAAGCCGACGATGGCGACCGTCCCCGAGATCTCGCGCGGAGTGTCGGCCTCATCGACCGACTCGACGTCGCTTGCGTCGATCTCGGTCATACCGGCGGCACCGCGTCGGGGCGGCCGAGATCGTGCATCTCGACCAGGAAGTCGAACAGCTCGCGGATCTTCGCCTGCACGACGGCGGACGCCTCCTTGTAGCCCTTGCCACCCTTCGGAAGCCCTTCGAAGAGGATCGGCTCACCCCACGCCACGGAGATCGGATTGCGGGGCTTCCAGTCCTGGGAGCCGTGAATCGCGACCGGGATCACCGGGACGTTCTCCTGGAGGGCGACCATCGCAGCACCCGGCTGGATCTCTCCGGGAACGCCGCTGCGCTGCCTCGTTCCCTCGGCGAAGAGCCCGAGCGCGTGATCGTCGCTGACGATCGTCCGCATGGTGCGGACGGCGTCGCGATCCGACTCACCTCGCCGGACGGGAAACGTGCCGAAGGCCCGGATCAGCGTCCCGAGACCGGGCACCCGGTGGGCCTCGATCTTCGCCATGTAGTAGATCGTGCGCGGGCAGGCGGCCCCGAGCGCCGGCGGATCGATCCAGGAGAAGTGGTTGCAGGCGATCACGAGACCACCGGTGAGCGGGACGCGATCCTTGCCGTAGACCTTGAGCCGGCCGGCGAGAGTCACGGCCCCACCGATCGTGGGGCGACCGACGGCCCAGACCCTGTCGGTCGTGTTGCTCATCCGACACGCTCCCGCAATAGGCCCTCGATCCGGTCGATGACCTCGTCCAGATTCAATCTCGTCGTGTCGACCTCGACGGCGTCCGGCGCCCGGAGCGTGTTCGCTGCGTCCCGCTCGTCGCGCCAGCGCATGTCGTCGGCAGTCATGTCGACGGTACTCCCGTCGCGCTCCGCGTGACGGCGCTCGGCGCGCACCATGGGATCGGCGACGAGCCAGATCTTCAGGTCGGCGTGTGGGACGACGACGACGCCGATGTCCCGTCCTTCGATGACGGAGTCGCCCTGCTCGCCGAGGGCACGCTGTCGGTGGCGCATCACGTCCCGTACCTCGGGATGGCGCGCGACGACAGGGACGGACGAGTCGATCACCGGCTCTCTGATCTGGAGCGTGATGTCGTGACCGGCGATGGTCACTCCGTCGGCGTCGTCGAACCCGATCGGGTTGTCGCGGGCGAGCTCGGCAAGCGAGGTCGCGTCGTCGAGCGCGATTCCGCGACGGAGAGCGAGCCACGTGAGCGCGCGGTACATCGCCCCCGTATCGAGGTACCGGAAACCGAGCCGCGCAGACAGTGCGCGCGCAACGGAGCTCTTGCCGGCCCCTGCCGGGCCGTCGATCGCGACGATCATGCGGCTGCCTCCCTCCGGAGCGAGTCGAGGAGCTCGAAGAAGCCCGGAAAGCTTACTGCCACACACCCCGCGTCCTCGATCTCGACGCCGTCCTGGGAGGCGAGCGCGGCAATCGCGCCGAGCATCGCGATCCGGTGGTCGCCTCGACTCTCGATGCGGCCGCCGCGGGGACGCGTCGGGACGCCGCGAATCCGGAACCCGTCCTCCGTCGCGGTGACGTGCTGGCCGAGAGATCGAAGCGCGTTGACGGTCGACTCGACGCGGTCGGACTCCTTTGCCCTCAGCTCCTCGGCGCCCCGGACGCGGCTATTGCCGTGCGCGCACGATGCCGCGAGCGCGAACAGCGGCAGCTCGTCGATCGCGAGCGGCACCTCGGGACCGAGCACGGTGGTGGCCACGAGCTCCGCCGACCGCACGTCGAGATCCCCCGCGGGCTCGCCACCGATCCGGCGGCGGTTGTAGACCGTCACGCGCGCCCCCATCCGCTCGAGGATCGTCAGGAGACCCGTTCGCCGGGGATTGAGGTTGACGCCGTGGATGTGCAGCTCGGAGCCGGGGAGCAGCGTCGCCGCGACGATGAACGGCGCCGCCGACGAGAAGTCGCCGGGGACCTCTATCTCGTCGAGCTCGAGTCGGTCGGCCGGCTGAACGGTGACGCTCGACTCACGCCGCGTGATCGTCACACCGGCCGCCTCGAGCATCAGCTCGGTGTGATCCCGGGTCGGCGTTGGCTCGACGACCGTCGTCTCGCCCTTCGCGTAGAGGCCGGCGAGGAGGATCGCGGACTTGACCTGCGCGCTCGCGACGGGAAGCTCGTAGGTGATCGAGCGGAGGGGTCGCGCGTCGATCCCGAGCGGCAGGTGACCATCCACGGTCTCGAGGCCGGCACCCATCCGGGCGAGCGGCTCCGTGACCCGCTTCATCGGGCGCGCGCTGAGAGACGAGTCACCCGTGAGCTCGAACTGCTGTCCGTTCTGACCGGCCAGGATCCCCGTCAGCAGCCGGACGAGCGTGCCGGCGTTCGCGCAGTCGATCGCTCGTCCCGGGGAGACGAGCCCGCGGAGTCCCTTCCCGAAGATGCGCAACGTGTCGTGGTCGTGCTCGTAGACCGTGACCCCGAGCGCCCGAACCGCCTCGATCGTTGCCTCCGTGTCCGCCGACCTGCCGAACCCGGTCACGCGGGTCTCCCCGTCGCAGAGCGCGCCGAGGAGCACCGCACGATGGGAGATCGACTTGTCGCCGGGGACCGCGACGTGCCCCACGAGTCGCGTCAGCGGCTCGATCCTCATGCGTCGATCACGGGTGCGCGGACGACGCCATAGCCCTGCTCCTCGAGAAGGGTCGAAGCGCGCTCGGCCTCGTCCTCCCCCGCGACGATGACGGTGAGCGTGCCGCCGCGATCGGTCGAGAGGTGCTCCATCTCGAAGTCCTCGACGTTGATCCGCTCGGCGCCGAGAGCCTGGAAGATCCCCGCGAGAACACCCGGCCTGTCGGGGAGGTGGATCCGCAGCCGCTGCAAGGCTCCCGGGTCGCCGTAGGCGGTCGCGAGCATGCGGCGGCGGTTCCCGGCTGCCTCGGCGATCCAACGCGCGAGCTGGCCGCCGTCCTCTGCTGTCAGCGCGGCCTCGAGCTGCTCGATGCGGCGCCGGTGCTCCTCGAGCGCAGCCACGACCGCCTCGCGGTTGTCGAGGAAGATGTCGACCCAGATGCGGGGATTCGCGCCCGCGATGCGCGTCATGTCACGCAACGATCCGCCCGCGGCCTGGAGCGGGTCGTGGCCGTCGACGCGTGCCGCACCTGCCTGGTTGAGGAGGACGTTCGCGAGCGCGTGCGGGAGATGGCTCGTGACGGCGACGAGGCGATCGTGAGCGCTCGCGTCGATCGCGACCGGACGCGCCCCGAGCGCAGTGACGAGCCCATGGACCGTGCGAAGCAGCTCCGGGCCGGTACCGGCAGTCGGGGTCAGGAACCACGTCGCGCCCGCGAACAGCTCGGCGTTTGCCCGGTCGGGGCCGCGTGTCTCGGCGCCACAGATCGGGTGCCCGCCGATGAATCGCGGATCGCCTCCGGCCGCCGCGCAGACCGCGCTCTTCGTCGAGCCGACATCGGTGACGACACACTCGGGCGAGACGAGGTCGAGCACCTCGCGCACGACGTGGGGCAGCTCGGCGACGGGCGCGGCCACGAGCACCAGGTCGGCGCCCGCAACGGCGTCCGCGAGAGAGGCGGCCGGGTCAACGGCCTCGCGCTCGCTCGCGACGCGCAGCACCTCGGGATCGGGATCCCAACCGCGGACGGTTGCGCCCGCCTGCCGCGCGGCGAGGGCCACGGACGCGCCGATCAGGCCCGTCCCGACGACGGTGATGGCACCGAGCACGGCTTCCCTACCCGCGCATCAGCTCGGCGACCCGAAATGCCAGATCGAGCGACTGGCGGGCGTTCAAGCGCGGGTCGCAGAGCGTCTCGTACCGGGTGTCGAGCTGCTCCTCGAGCACGGCCTCCGAGCCGCCGAGACATTCCGTCACGTTCTCGCCGGTGATCTCGAGATGCACCCCTCCCGGCCAGGTGCCGACCTCACGATGCGCCGCGAAGAATCCCTCGATCTCACGGAGGACGTCGTCCAGGCGTCGCGTCTTGTGGCCCGAGCCTGTGACGAAGCCGTTCGCGTGCATCGGATCGCACACCCAGACCACGGGGATCTCCGCCTCGCGGACGGCGCGCAGCAAGCGGCGGCAGGAGCTCCTCGACCCGACTGGCTCCGAGCCGCGCGATCAGCGTCAGCCTGCCGGGCGAGCGGTCCGGGTCGAGCTTCTCGGCGAGGGCCACGAGCTCGTCGGGCTGCATCGACGGGCCGACCTTGACACCGATCGGGTTGTGCAGCCCCGAGACGAACTCCACGTGGGCGCCGTCGAGCTGCCTCGTCCGCTCTCCGACCCAGAGGAAGTGTCCGGAACAGGCGTACCAGTCACCCGTCGTCGAGTCCTTGCGCACGAGCGGCTCCTCGTAGTCGAGGAGCAGCGCCTCGTGACTCGTCCAGACATCGACCTCGTGGATCGAGCGCTCGTCGCCGAGGTCGATCCCGATCGCCTGCATGAACCGGAGCGCCCGGCCGATCTCGTTGGCGATCGTCTCGTAGCGACGCCCCTCGAGTGAGCTCGCGACGAACTCCTGGTTCCAGGTGTGGACCTGCGTCAGGTCGGCGAACCCACCCTTCGTGAACGCGCGCAGGAGATTGAGCGAGGAGACCGCCTGGTAGTAGGCCTGGACGAGCCGCTCCGGATCGGGAGTGCGCGCCTCGAGGGTCGGCTCGTCGGAGTGGACGGCATGACCGCGGAACGACGGCAGCTCCACGCCGCCGATCGTCTCGGTGAGTGACGAGCGAGGCTTGGCGAACTGCCCCGCGATGCGCCCTACCTTCACGACCGGCAGGGTCGCGCCGTAGGTGAGCACGGCCGACATCTGGAGCAGGAGCTTCAGCCGCTCGCGAATCGCGATCACGGACAGCTCGTGGAAGGACTCCGCGCAATCGCCTGCCTGGAGGAGAAAGGCGCGGCCCTGGGCGGCCTCGGCGAGCTGGTGCCGGAGCGCGCGCGCCTCTCCCGCGAAGATCAGCGACGGCAGCACCGCGAGCCGGTCGCGGACAGCGCCGAGAGCCGCCTCATCCGGCCACTCCGGCTGCTGGAGAGCGGGAAAGCGATGCCACGAGGCGGGTGTCCAGGTGGGGTCGGTGACGGCCACCCGCCCAGTGTAGATGCCTGCCGATCCGCGGTTGCGCCTCCGAGTCTCCGACCGCGCTAAAATGCTGCGCCATGTCCTCGCTCCACCGACTCATCCTCTTCTGGCGCCCTTGACGCGCACCCGCCAGACGACCCCGTGCGACCGGACGGCATAGCCGCGGCGGCGCACCACAGAGCGAAAGGACTTCGAAATGCGCATCTTCTCGGGCATCCAGCCGACGGGCGAGAAACACCTCGGCAACCTGATCGGCGGCTTCCGCCAGTACGCGAGAACCCAGGAGGAGGGCGATGCGTTCTTCTGCATCGTCGATCTCCACTCGATCACGACCGACTACGAGCCGGCCGACCTGCACGGCCGCACGCTCGACCTCTACGCCATGCTCGTCGCGACGGGGCTCGACCCGGAGCGCTCGACGATCTTCGCGCAGAGCCACGTCACCGCGCACGCCGAGGCGGCCTGGCTGCTCTCGGCCGTCACGAGCTACGGCCAGTTGGGCCGCATGACCCAGTTCAAGGACAAGTCCGACCGCCGCGACTTCGTCTCTGCGGGCCTCTTCACGTACCCGGTGCTGATGGCCGGGGACATCCTGCTCTACCAGGCAGACATCGTCCCGATCGGTGACGACCAACGGCAACACCTGGAGCTCTCACGAGATATCGCCGAGCGGTTCAACGCCCGGTTCGGCGAGACGTTCACCGTGCCGAGCGGCGTCTACCCGACCGTCGGGGCGCGCATCATGGACCTGCAGGAGCCCACGCGGAAGATGTCGACCACCGGTGGCACGCCGCAGGGGACGATCGGAATGCTCGACGGGCCGGACGTGATCCGCAAGAAGTTCCGCTCGGCCGTGACCGACTCGGGCCGCGAGGTGCGGCGTGCCGACGACAAGCCGGGTGTCTCGAACCTGATCGACATCCTCTCCGTGGCCTCGGACCGCGCACCCGGGGAGATCGAGGCGCACTACGGCGACGGTGGCTACGGGCAGTTCAAGAGCGATGTCGGCGAGGCCGTGGTCGAGATGCTCGCCCCCGTGCAGGAGCGATATGCGGAGCTTCGAGCAGACGAGCCCGAGCTGTTGCGCCTGTTGCGCCTGGGGGCCGACAAGGCGCGCGCGGCCTCGGCGCCGACCCTCGAGCGGATGTACGAGACGATGGGCTTCGTGCGGGTGTAAAACACAGCGCGGCGAAGCCGCTTCCCTCCGGGGAGAGACTTCAGTCTCTCCCCTGGGTTACGCCCGGGCTCGCCTCCCGCTACAACCCGACGAGCCGCCGCAGCCCTTCCACCTCGTCCCGCGTCAGCGGCCGCGACTCCCCCGGCTGGACTCTGCTGACGTCCAGACCGGCATAGCCGGTCCGCCGGAGCCGCCGCACGGGGAAGCCGACCGCCTCGCACATCCGGCGCACCTGCCGGTTCCGCCCCTCGTGCAGCACGAGCTCGACACGCGAGCGGCCGAGCTGGCGGGCTCTCGCCGGCGCGGTGACACCGTCGTCCAGCTCGACCCCGGCGGCGAGCGCTGCGACCGCCGCGTGCGTCAGGTCGCCGTCGACGTCGGCGAGGTACGTCTTCTCGACGCCGTAGCGCGGGTGCGCGAGCCGGTGGGCAAGGTCGCCGTCGTTCGTGAGGAGGAGCACGCCGCTCGTGTCGATGTCCAGGCGGCCGACCGGCACGACGCGCGCCTCGTGCCCGACGAGGTCGACCACGGTGGGGCGCCCTTCCGGATCGCTCGCGGTCGTCACGACGCCGAGAGGCTTGTGGAGCAGGACGTGCGCGAGGTCCTGCTTGCCCACGCGCTCTCCGTCGACCTCGACCACGTCGCGTGAAGCGACGAACGTGTTGAGCTCGCCGCGCTGCCCGTTGACGGTCACGCGCCCGCCTTTGATCAGCTCGTCCGCGGCGCGACGCGAGGCGACCCCGGCTCGGGCGAGATAGCGATTGAGGCGCATGCGTGGATTGTCGTCTACGCTCTCGCGCGGTGCGCGACTACACGGATCTGACGCGGAAGCTCGCCGACCTGATCGTCGGCTACGGCGCGAATGTTCAGCCGGGCCAACTGGTCGGTGTCTCGAGCTACATCGGCAAGGAGGACCTGACGCGGGAGATCGCCCGGGCGGCGTACGAGAGAGGCGCGCGCTACGTCGACGTCCTCTACTGGGACCAGCTGGTCAAGCGGCAGCGGCTGCTGCACGGCGACCCCGACACGCTGGCGTACATCCCCCCGTGGATGGAGGCGCGCCTGCAGAGCTTCTCGGACGAGCACGCGGCGCGGATCTCGCTCAGCGGCCCGCAGGCGCTCGACGCGTTCGACGGAGTGCCGGCAGATCGCTCCGGCACCGACGTGCTTCCGTACCTGCCCGGAATCGGTGAGGTCATCAGCCTCCGCACGACGAACTGGTGCGTCGCGCCAGGGCCGACCGGGGCGTGGGCGCGCGCCGTCTATCCGGAAGCAGAGCCCGAAGAGGCCCTTGCCCTGCTCTGGGACGCGATCGCCCATGTCTGCCGCCTCGATGCCGACGATCCGGCCGCGGCGTGGAACGCGCGGTTCGCGGCGATCACCGAGGGTGCCGAGAAGCTGACGGTGCGCCGGTTCGACGCGATCCACCTCCACGGACCGGGCACCGATCTCACGGTCGGCCTGTTCCGATCATCCCGCTGGCAGGCCGCCGGGTTCGACACGATCGACGGCGTCTACCACTTCCCGAACATCCCGAGCGAGGAGACGTTCACGACGCCCGACCCGCTCCGCGTCGACGGCCACGTCAGCGCGACCCTGCCGCTCGACTACTACGGCTCTGTCGTCAACGGGATCCGGATCGAGTTCGCCGAGGGACGCGCGGTGAAGATCGACGCCGACGACAACGCCGACACGCTCCGCAGCGCATGCGCGAAGGACGACGGCGGCACCCGCCTCGGCGAGCTCGCGCTCGTCGACGGCGGCGGCCGGATCGGGCCGCTCGGCACGGTGTTCTTCGACACGCTCCTCGACGAGAACGCAGCCAGCCACATCGCGCTCGGGTCCGGCTACACCCAGGCGGTGGAGGACGAGGACGAGCGCGCGCGGATCAACAGGAGCCAGATCCATATCGACTTCATGATCGGCAGCCCGAAGCTCGATGTCGACGGCATCACGACGACGGGCGACGTTGTGCCCCTCCTGCGCGGAGGCAGCTGGCAGATCTGAGCGCGGCGCGTCTCCGGGCGCGCAAAGAAACCCCGGGAGAGACTGAAGTCTCTCTCTCCTCGTCCGGGCCTACGAGGCGCGCGCCTCGGCAACCTCGAGCAGACGGTCGCGGATCGCTGCCTGGTCCTCGCCGATGTCGTCGAGTCGCGGTAGCGCGGCAAGCGATTCGAGTCCGAAGACGCGCTCGAACAACGCGGTGACGCGATAGCGCACGGCGCCGCCCGGACTGCTCTCCCGCCCCGCCTCGGCGATGAGCCCCCGCTCGACGAGCGAGGCGACAGCGGAATCGGCCGCCACGCCACGGATCTGGGCAATCTCGGGTCGTGACACAGGGCCGAGGTAGGCGACGATCGCGAGCGTCTCGAGCGCCGCCTGCGAGAGACCCCGCTCGACGGGCCGCTCGAACAGCCGGGCGCACGCCTCGGCCGCCTCGCGTGCCGCACCGAACGCGTACCCACCGGCCACGTGCTGGAGGACGATGCCGCTGCGACCCTCGCTGTAGCGCTCGCGGAGGAGACCGAGCGCCGTCTCGATTCGCTCGACGTCGTCGGCCGTGGCCTCGGCGAGCTCGTCCACCGTCAGAGGCTGCGAGGCGACGACGAGGAGGGCCTCGACCGTTCTCGCGAGCGAGTCGAGCGGGTTGGCAGAGATCAGGCGGAGCGGGCGGTCCACTGCGGCATCCTTCCGTCGTCGGTGTCGAAGAGAGGCTCGTCGGCGCGGGAGATCCTGATCGGCGCGAACGGAGCGGCCTGCGAGATGGCGATCTCGCCCTCCTTGCGGAGCTCGAGCAGAGCGAGAAACGCGACGGCTTGCTCGACGCGCGAGAGGCCCTTCATCTCGGCGTCGAAGTCGAAGCGTCGGCGGCGCACGAGAACGGCCCGGAACCGCTCGACGAACTGCGAGACGGGCGGGAAGCGAAGCGCCATGTGGGAGAGCGACACGCGCGGCGGCTCGACGGCGAGACCGCGCATCGCCTCGACGAGGCGAAGTGGCTCCTGCGGGGCGAGCCTGCGCTCCGGGCTCGGCGCAAGCGGGGCCGGCCCGACTCTGAAGTAGAGCTCACGCTGCTCTTCGAGCCTCTCTCGGAGCCAGGCCGCAGCGAGCTTCATCCGGCGGTATTCCGCCAGGCGGCGCGCAAGCTCCTCGGCAGCCTCCTCCGGTTCGAGCTCCGCCAGCTCTGCTTCCTCGTCGGGGAAGAGGTGGCGCGCCTTCAGCTCGAGGAGCGCCGCGATCAGGACGAGGAACTCACCGCAGGCATCGAGGTCGAGCTCCTCCCGCTCGGCGAGGCGCTCGACGAAGGCGACGACGATGCCGGCCATGTCGATCTCGGACGGCTGGATCGCGTCCTTCAGCAGAAGCGTGAGCAGGAGGTCGAACGGGCCCTCGAACGCATCGAGGTCAAGCTCGAGATCGCGGACGGCACTGGCCACGGTCGGACCCTAGCCCCCGGGTCGGACGCGACTCTTCGGCACGTCCATCCGTGCGCCCTTCGCCGGCGCCGGCGGCTCCGCACGGCCTCGTCGCTGCGAGAGCACGAACCAGGCGATCCCCGCCAGGCACACGATCGCAGAGACCCAGGTGTTGACGCGAAGCCCGAGGATGTCGTTCGCGGGGTCGATGCGCACGAGCTCGACCCAGAAGCGCCCGAACGAGTAGAGCGCGATGTAGAGGGCGAAGATGCCGGGTGGTCGCGGCCGGAACCGCCGTTCGACGACATAGACGAGCAGGGCGGCCGCGAAGAGGTTCCAGAGCGCCTCGTAGAGGAAGGTCGGCTGGTAGAGCGCCTGGTCGAGCGACTCGAGGGGCCGGTGGGCCGGGTCGATCTCGAGGCCCCAGGGAAGGTCGGTCGCCTTTCCGTACAGCTCCTGGTTCCACCAGTTGCCGATCCGCCCGACGGCCTGGGCCACGAGGAGACCCGGCGCGAGGCAGTCGGCGAGGAGCCAGACGTCCGCTCCCGCGCGCTTGGCGATGATGCCTCCGACGAGACAGCCGGCGGCGATCCCACCCCAGACACCGAGGCCACCTTTCCAGATCGCAAAGGCGCCCCACCACTGGTCCGGAACCTCACTCCAGCTCGTCACGACGTGGTACAGCCGCGCTCCGACGATTCCCGCACCGACGCCCCACACGGCACAACGGAAAATCAGGTCCCAGTCTCCGCCGCGGTTGACCCAGCGGGTGCCGGCGATCCAGATCGCGAACCCGATAGCGGCAAGCAGCGTCAGCCCGTACATGTGGACCGTCAGCGGGCCGAGCTCGAGCGCGCCGTCGCCGGGCGAGGGGATCGATGCGAGCAAGCTCATCTTCCGTCATTCTCGCTCGGGCGCAGGACGCCTCCGTCCCGCAACGATTGACGCCCGGCATCAGCCGGGCGTCTGGGTACCGATGTCGTACGGGTCAGAGGAGGATCTGGAGCGCGAGATCGACCGGACAGCCACGCTCGAGCAGCCGCATCGCACGATGAAGGTCGACCTCGTGGGAGGCCGCGAGTACAGTTGCCGACTCGAGGTCGTAACCGACACGCGAAAGCGACTGGACGCGCCACTGCTCCACCACTTCGATTTCGACGTCGGGTCGCTCCTGGAGCTCTGCCGCAGACATGATCGCCTCCTTCAAACGGGTCGGGTCTCCCATTGTTCGACCGGGAGCGCCGATTGGTTCTCCCCTTTTTACGGGATTCGTTTCAGGAAATTGACGCGGTCTCGTGAGGCTTTCGTAAGGGAGTGGCAAGCCCCTTCTTGCGCTCGGCGGCTCTCTCAGTGCTCGAGCCAGGCAAGGAGGTGCCAGAACGGGTCGTTCGCGGCGGGAATGTGCGGCGGCCGGCGTCGTCTCGCGCGAGCCTCAGCCCAGGTCACGTACGACCGGAGACGCTTCCCGATCCGCCTCCGTGTGGCGTCGGTCGGAGCGACGAGCGCGGTCGCGAGGGCGAAACGCCATGCGGCCGCTTCGCTCTCGAGGCGGCGGCCGCTGCGGCCGTGCCCGACGAGATGCCCGATCTCGTGCAGGGCGATGAAGTAGCTGACCTGGCCGCGAACGGGCGGAACGCGGATCTCGAGCCGGCGCTCACGGCGTCCGTCGTGGTGCCGCGTGGTGATCACGACCGCCCGCCCACGGCCGTCGGCCCGCGCGACCCCGTGAGCGGCGCAGAGATCGTCGATGTGCGTGTCGAGCGTCTGCGGTTGCATGCCCCGAGAGTAAAGACCGCGTTGGAAGTCGTCCGCCGGCTCGTGCTGCCAGAATCGGAGGGTGCCCGACACCCCACCACCGATCCGAGCTGCACGATTCGCCGACCTGGCGCTTCTGGTCGAGATCGAGCGTGCCGCATGCGAGATCTTCAGGTCGGTCGGGATGGACGCCGTCGCGGACGACGACCCGGGCTCGGTCGAGGAGCTGGCGCCGTATGCGGACGGCGGCCGCGCCTTCGTCGCGGTGACCGCCACAGACCGGCCTATGGGCTATCTCCTGCTCGATGTCGTCGACAATGCAGCGCACGTCGAACAGGTCAGCGTTCACCCGGACTTCGCAAGGCGGGGCGTCGGCTCGAGGTTGATGGAACAGGCGCGGGCATGGGCGAGTGCCGAAGGCTTCGACGCAATCACGCTCACGACCTTCGTCGACGTCCCGTGGAACGGGCCGTACTACGAGCGACTCGGATTCACCTTCCTCCTACCCGAGGAGGAGCCCCCCGGCCTCCGCGCTATCCGGGAGCACGAGCGGGACCACGGCCTCGACGCCTGGCGCCGCGCGAGCATGACACAGCGTCTCGATTGACGTCGACGCCACGCTGCCCAGTAGACGGGCCGTGCGAGACTACTGTCCCGCCAGAAGGAGGCGCCCATGGATGAGGAGATGATCCGAGCACGGATAGCCGGCACCGTCGTGACGGTGCTCGTCGCCGCGGGCGAGACGGTTCGGGCCGGGCAGGGACTGCTGATCCTCGAGGCCATGAAGATGGAGCACGAGATCCGCGCCGGCTTCGACGCCGAGGTGCTCACGGTCGCGGCGCGTCCCGGCGAGGCGGTTGCGAAGGGCCAGGAGCTGATCCGCCTCGCTCCGGGCGCGGCGCTCCCGGAGGTCACGGCCGACGAGGCTCCAGGCCGCACGGACGACGCGGCGGCACCACTGCGCCCCGACCTCCGCGAGGCGCGTGAGCGCCAGGCGCTCACGCTCGATGCCGCGCGTCCCGAGGCGATCGCCAAGCGGCACGCGCTCGGATTGAGGAGCGCCCGCGAGAACATCGCCGATCTCGTCGATCCGGGCAGCTTCGTCGAATACGGCGCGCTTGCCTTCGCCGCCCAGACGAGCCGGCGCGCGCTCGACGATCTGACGAGGAACACCCCTGCCGACGGGATGGTCACGGGGATCGGAAGCGTCAACGGGGCGCTGTTCGGCGCGGAGGAATCGCGGTGCGCCGTGCTGGCGTACGACGCGACGGTGCTCGCCGGGACGCAGGGCATGCGCAACCACGCGAAGATGGACCGTCTGCTCGGAATCGCACTTCAGCAGGACTTGCCGGTCGTGCTCTTCGCCGAAGGCGGCGGCGGCCGCCCGGGAGACACCGACAGCCCAACCGTGGCAGGGCTGCATCTCACGAGCTTCGCGTCCTACGCGCGGCTCAGCGGCCGGGTGCCGGTTATCGGCATCGTGGCCGGCCGCTGCTTTGCCGGGAATGCCGCGCTGCTCGGCTGCAGCGACGTGATCATCGCTACGCGCGACAGCAACATCGGGATGGGCGGCCCGGCGATGGTCGAGGGCGGCGGGCTCGGCGTCTTCCGCCCGGAGGAGATCGGCCCGAGCGACGTGCAGTCGGCAAACGGTGTCATCGACGTGCTCGTCGATGACGAGGAGAAGGCGGTCGACGCGGCAAAGCGGTATCTCGGCTGCTTCCAGGGTCGCCTTCCCACGTGGGACACGAGCGATGCCAATGAGTTGCGCGGCGTGCTTCCGGACGACAGGGTGCGCGTCTACGACATGCGCGAGGTGATGCGGCGCGTGGTCGACGAGGGATCGCTACTGGAGCTCCGCGCCGCCTTCGGCTCGGGCATCTTCACCGCCCTCGCCCGCATCGAGGGCCGGCCGATCGGCCTGCTCGCGAGCAATCCCATGCACCTCGGCGGGGCGATCGACGTCGACGCAGCCGACAAGGCGGCGCGCTTCATGCGGCTCTGCGATGCCCATGGCCTGCCGCTCGTCTCCCTGGTCGACACGCCGGGGTTCATGGTCGGCCCGGAGATCGAGGCGCGCGGGCAGGTGCGCCACGTCAGCAGGATGTTCGTCGTCGCGGCGCACCTGCGGGTGCCGCTGTTCGCCGTCGTGCTCCGCAAGGGATACGGCCTCGGGGCGATGGCAATGACGGGCGGCGGCTTCCACGAGCCGGTCTCGACCGTCGCCTGGCCGAGCGGCGAGTTCGGCGCCATGGGCCTCGAGGGAGCCGTGCGGCTCGGCTTTCGCAAGGAGCTCGAGGCCGCGCCAGCGGGACCGGAGCGAGAGGCGCTCTTCGCGCGGCACGTGGAGGAGCAGTACGCCCAGGGGCGCGCCGTCAACATGGCGGCGCATCTCGAGATCGACGCGGTCATCGACCCGGCCGAGACCCGGGTCTGGCTGGCACAGGGGCTAGCGTCGACAACGATCGGCGACCGGCGACCGGTCGGCATCGACCCGTGGTAGCCCGAGCGACGGCCGGCGCGCTACGTCACGGCACGACGCATCGTGGCCGGTCGAGGTAACGCTGCCTGATATTGCCCACGCGAGCGCCACCACCGACGCGAAGGCCGTGAGAACGCGCGAGGCGACGACGGCACGGAGCGTGTCGGTGAGCGAGTCGCGGCTCGGCCACTCGGGTCTCAGCCGGATGACGAGAACGACGGCAACGAGCGCGAGGACGGCCTACAGGAGGTGGAACGATGCTCGCCTGACCGCGTCGAACACGACAGCAGCTCGACGAGCGGAACGATGTCCGCGACTGCGACAACGTACGCCGCGACGGCGAACCCGCCGCGACCGCGAGGCCCCGCGACAGCGGCCACGCACGAAGCCGCGGCCACGACGAGGCAGACGAGCAGCACGGCCCACACGTGGAACACCTGTCGACTCGAGCGGCCACCCTCCCCGCCCTGCCGGGTCACGAATGCGCTTGCTACCGTCCGAACGAGCGAGCGACAAGGGGGATTGTATGACGACACTCGAGAGCCGTCCGAACACTGCGCTCCTCGTGATCGATGTGCAGAACGGTGTCGTGGGTGGCGCCTACGAGCGCGATGCGGTTGTCGCGAGCGTCGCCGCGGTCGTCGAGAGGGCTCGCGCGGCGAGCGTTCCGGTCGTGTGGGTGCAGCACTCGAGCGACGACCTCGTCGAAGGGAGCGAGCAATGGGCGATCGTTCCGGAACTGAGCCCGGGCGGGGACGAGCCGCTCGTCCAGAAGTGGTACCCGGATTCGTTCGAGGAGACGACACTCGAGTCCCTCCTCGCCGACCTGGCCGTCGGGCGTCTGGTGGTCGTCGGCGCGCAGACGGACGAGTGCGTGCGCTCGACGCTGCACGGCGCGGTCGTTCGCGGCTACGACGCAATCCTCGTCAGCGATGCGCACACGACCGAGGATCTCTCGCCCTGGGGTGCGCCCCGCCCGGAGCTCGTGATCGCTCACACGAATCTGTACTGGGGCAACCACCGGGCGCCTGGGCGAACGGCCGGCACGGTCGAGGCGAAGGACGTCGACTTCGCGGGCTGATGGCCCGCGGAGCGAAACCCTGATCAGAGGCTGAAGTCTCTGACACCGCCACTCCCAGCTCTTCTCTGGCCCCCACCCCCAGCTCGGGGAGAGACTTCAGTCTCTCCTCAGGGTTCTACGGCTCAACGCTCTCGTGCGACCGAGGCAGCCGCCACAGGCCAGCGCGACTCCGGCGAAAGCCTCGCCAATCATCGACCGCAGCGACGGCGGTGCGCTTGTTGCGTGGGCGTCTTGCGCGAGGTCGTCGAGGCGGATCTGCCGACCTTCTACGAGCACCAGCGCGACCGGGGAGCGGCGGCGATGGCTGCGTTCCCTCCGCGCGAACGCGACGCGTTCATGGCGCACTGGGCGAAGACGCTCGCGAACGACTCGGCTCGGACTTGGACGGTCGCCTCCAACGGCGTGGTCGCGGGCAACATCGGCTGCTGGGAGATCGACGAACGCAGGCTCGTCGGGTACTGGATCGGGCGAGAGTTCTGGGGCCGCGGGCTCGCGACGCAGGCCCTCGCGGAACTCCTCGACGTGGTCGACACGCGCCCGCTGCACGCATACGTGGCGAGGAGCAACGTCGCCTCGATCCGCGTGCTCGAGAAGTGCGGGTTCATCAAGGTTCGCGAGCGCGCGGGCGACGACCGGATCGAGGAGCTCCTCCTGGAGCTACGGGCGCGAATACAGACCTGAGCTTAGGGCTCAGGTGGAGCGGGCGTGACTTGCGCCAGTGCCCGGGAATCTCGCCCGAGCGTTAGGCTCGCAGAATGACCGAGATTCGCTCGTGAGGGCAACGCAGGGCTGATGAATCAGACTGACGGCTGCTTCGAGGCGCTTGGAGTTCTAATCCCGATGCCGCGCCCAGACGAGTGCCTCAAACGACAGGAGGTCGTACTGGATGAAGGTCTTCAACCTCTACAACGACGAGTTGGATAACTCGAACGAACGGGAAGGCTGGAACTTCAGGGCAGCGAAGTCGGTGAGCGCGTCGGTGGTGAATCGATCGGCGCAGGACTGTACGAGGCAGAACCTGGCAACAAGGTCTGGCCGTATCACACACATCACGCCAATGGGGAGTGGCTGCTCGTAGTCCGCGGCCATCCCACGCTCCGCACGCCCGAAGGGGAACGCCAGCTGAACGAGGGGATGTCGTCTGCTTCCCCCGGGGCAAGGCGGGAGCGCATCAGGTCTGGAACGGAAGCGACTCTCCGATTCGTGTGCTCATGCTCTCGACACTCGTCGTCCCCGACATCGTCGAGTTCCTCGATACGGGGAAGGTGGGCGCACGCAGCGTCGCGGGTGAACCCATCATGTTCGGCCGTCCAGGCCCCGAGCTCGACTACTGGGAAGGTGAGGAGTAGTCGGACGCGGTCTAAGAACATGGCACTGGGCTGCGCCAGCGGTCGGGAATATTCCCTGACCATGAGGTTATGCCGAGCGCAGCGCAGACCCAAAGTGACGTTCGGCGCCTGGCACACCGACGTCCGATCCGTCTCATGAACTTGGCTCGACGGCCTTTGTCACGACCCAGCGGTGCTTGCCGATCTTTCGGTCGCGGATGAAGCCGAGCTTCTCGTATGTTGAGAGGGCACCGTTGTAGAGGAAACCGGCGGGCACGGAGCCTGCATCCTCCGGGTATCCCTCGACGGTTCCCCCGCCAAGGCCGGCGATCAGATGGACTGCACCGGCGAGCCCCGCTGTCGCCACGCCCTGACGTCGGTGTCCCTTACCGACGTAGCAACACGCGATCCGCCAGTCCGGCAAGGTCGTCCGCCCTTTCTCGTACGCCGCGCGGCTCTTGATACGCGGCAACTCGTCGGGAGCCCCGAACTGGCACCAGCCAACACACTCGTCCCCATCGAACACGAGCGCCGCATGGGCCGTTCCGGCCCGGACACGATCGAGCTTCCGCTCCCGGTTCACGGCCGGCGTGGCTCCCTTGCCGACCCCTTCGGGATGGAAGCCCATGCACCAGCAGCCGCCAAAGACGCCGCCGTTCCGCTCCACCAGAGTCGCGAACGCGGCCCACGTCGACCCGTCGAGAGCCTTCACCGTGTACCCCGGTTCGACCATGAGCCCAGCCTAACCGGTGAGATACCCGCTGGCCGCCCGGCCCAGACGAGCGCTCGCCGTCTGTGCGAGCGTCGTCCCGCCAGAGGGTGCGCCATCAGGCTCTACGCAACCGCTGCCTCTCCGAGGAGCGCCTTGGCCTCGGCGATGAAATCCGAGTCGGGCTGCACGCGATAGCTCGGGCCGAGGGCCAGCGTGCGCGCCCCCATCGACGTCTCGAGCGCGAGGTACACCGGCGAGTCGCCCGGATACTCCTTGACGAGGCGTGCGAGCTCCTCGATCACACCCGCCTCGGCCTGGCGAGCATCGAGCTTGAACCGGACGTCGCGCCGCTCTGCGACCGCTTCGAAGGCCGTCAGCTCGAGCGCGATCAGCTTCGTCTCCCCGGCCTGCTTGTGGTCGACGCGCCCCTTGACGACCAGGATCCGGTCGGCCACGCACAGCTCCCGGACGCTCGTATAGGTCGCCGAGAAGACGACGACCTCGGCCGAGCCGGTCGGATCCTCGAGCTGCAAGAACACCATCGGCTCGCCCTTCTTCGTCGTCAGGTGCTTGATCGCCGAGACGATGCCGCCGACCATTACGACCTCGCCGTCGCGCCGCCGCTCGATCTCGCCAAGGGTCGCGTCGGTCTTCCGCCTCAGCTGGTCGCGCACCGCGCTCAACGGGTGCTCGGAGACATAGAGGCCGAGGGTCTCCTTCTCGAGTCGGAGCAGCTCGGCCTTCTCGAACTCGCTAGCCGCGATCGGCGGATGATGCTTGCGCGCCACCTCTACCTCGGGCTCGAGATCGCCGAAACCCATATCGAAGATCGAGCCCTGGCCGGCAAGCCGGTCGGCGGCGAGCTTCTGGCCGTACGCGAGCGCCTGCTCGAGCACGCCGAGCATCCCCATCCGCGAGGCCCCCGTCGAGTCGAGGGCACCGCACTTGACGAGCGATTCGAGCGCCCGCTTGTTGACGACCTGCGGATCGACACGCTCGGTGAACTCCCAGATCGTGTTGAACGCGCCTCCCTCCTTGCGCGCAGCGATGATCGCGCGCGCCGCGTTGTCGCCCACGTTCTTGACCGCGTTCAGGCCGAATCGAATCTTCCCGTCGACGACGGCGAAGTCGGTCGCCGACTCGTTGACGTCCGGCGGGAGCACCTGGATGCCCATCTCGTCACATGCATTGACGTAGATCGGCACGCGATCCTTGGTATTCATCACCGACGAGATCAGCGCCGCCATGTACTCGCACGGATAGTTCGCCTTCAACCAGGCGGTGCGGTAGGCGATCAGCGCGTAACAGACCGAGTGGGCCTTGTTGAACGAGTAGTCCTGCGAGGACTCCATGTCCTTCCAGAGCTGGTTCGCGACGGACGGCGTGACGTTGTTCGCGGCGCAGCCGTCGAGGAACTTCGGCTTGAGCGACGCCATCAGCTCGTGGATCTTCTTGCCGATCGCACGGCGCAGCGTCTCCGACTCGGCCGGGGTGAAGCCGGCCAGCTGCTTCGCGATCATCATGTACTGCTCCTGGTAGATGCAGATCCCCTGCGAGTCGCTCGTGATCGCCTTCAGGCGCTCGTCGATATAGGTGATCGGCTCGCGCCCGTTCTTGCGGGCCGCGTAGCTCGGGATGTACTGCATCGGCCCGGGCCGGTAGAGCGCGACGAGCGCGATGAGGTCCTCGAACTCGGTCGGCTTCACCTGCCGCAACGCATCCCGCATGCCGGACGACTCGAACTGGAAGACGCCCGACGAGTCGGCGCGCGCGAGCATCTCGTACACCTTGCGGTCGTCGAGGGGAATCGAGCCGATGTCGAGGCCGCCGCCGATCAGCGCGACTGCCTTGTCGATCACGTCGAGGTTGCGTAGGCCGAGGAAGTCCATCTTCAAGAGGCCGAGCGCCTCGACGTTCTTCATCGAGACCTGGGTCACGACCTCCTGGTCTGCGCCCTTCTGCTGCAGGGGCACGACCTCGATCAACGGCTGGGCGCCGATCACGACCGCTGCCGCGTGGATCGAGTCCGCGCGCGTGAGCCCTTCGAGCGGCTGGGCGAGGTCGACGATCTCCTTCGCGACCGGGTCGGCCTTGACCGCGTTCGCGAGCTCTCCTCCGGGCTTGAGGGCCTCCGCGAGCGTCTGCCCCGGTCCTTCCGGGATCATCTTCGCGATCCGGTCGACGGTGCCGTACGGGATCTCGAGGACGCGGCCCGCATCCCGCACGGCCGCCCGCGCGGCCATCGTCGAGAAGGTGATGATCTGGGCCACGCGATCGCGACCGTACTTCTCCGCGACATAGTTGATCACCCGCTCGCGGCCCTCGACCGCGAAGTCGATGTCCATGTCGGGCATGTCCTTGCGGGCCGGATTGAGGAATCGCTCGAAGAGGAGGCCGTAGCGGATCGGGTCGACGTCCGTGATGCCGAGGCAGTACGCGGCGAGCGAGCCGGCGGCACTGCCGCGACCCGGCCCGACCGAGACGCCGTCGCGCTTCGCGAAGTTGATGAAGTCGGCCACGATCAGGAAGTAGTCCGCGAACCCCATCTCGTGCACCGTCTTCAGCTCGAACGCGAGCCGCTCGGTCAGCTCGGACGTGACTCGCTCGTAGCGCCGCGCAAGCCCCGTCTCGCAAAGCTCGACGAGGTAGTCGAACGAGTCGCGGCCCTCGGGAGTCGGGAACTTCGGGAGGAGAATCCGGTCGAGAGCGATCTCGACGTTGCAGCGGTCCGCGATCTCGAGCGTCCGGCGCATCGCGTCCTCGTGCCCCGGGAAGTCGAGCGCCATCTCCTCCGGGGTCTTGAAGTAGAACTCGTTCGCCCCGAAGCGCCAGTGATTCGGGTTCTTCAGCGAGTCGCCGGACTGGATGCAGAGGAGCGCCTCGTGCGGGTAGGCGTCGGTCGCGTCGAGGTAGTGCACATCGCCTGTGGCGACGAGCGGGAGCCCGCGCTTCGCGGCGAGCCCCGGCAGCGCGGCGAACACCGACTGCTGGATCTCGAGCCCCGCGTTCTGCAGCTCCACGTACGTGTTGTCCCGCCCGAAGATCTGCTCCAGCCGGTCGAGCTCCATCTCGGCGTCGCCCATGCGCGCCTCGGTGATCGCCTTCGAGACGCGCCCCGAGAGGCAGCCGGAGAGCGCGATCAAGCCGGACGAGTACTGCTGCAGGAGCTCCCAGTCGACCCGCGGCCGGTAGTAGTAGCCCTCGAGGAACCCGAGCGAGCAGAGCTTGATCAGGTTCGCGTACCCCGCGGTCGTCTCGGCGAGGAGCGTGAGATGGGCCGTGCCCTTGACCTGCTTGTGCCGGTCGTCCGCGACGTACACCTCGCAGCCGATGATCGGCTTCACTCCCTGCGCGTGCGCTGCCTTGTAGAGATCGATCGCCCCGGCGAGCGAGCCGTGATCGGTGAGCGAGACGGCCGGCATCTCGAGCCGGGCCGCCTTGTCGACGAGCGCCGGGATCCTGCACGCCCCGTCGAGGATCGAGTACTCGGAGTGGACGTGGAGGTGAACGAACGGTGCAGACATCGGGAGTGCCACTTTACTGCCGGGATGTGACGGCGCTCATCGATGTCTTTTGTTGCCGGTCGAGTGTCGCTGCCGCCGCTCGTGAGGTCGTCGACCGCGCTCACGCGCCGAGATCGGTGAGGATCGCACGCATCGCTGCCACCTCCGCTTCGAGTGCCGCCACCCGCTCCTCGAGCGGGTCGCGAGCGAGCACGGGTCGCGGTACGTCCTCGTCCATCACGTCGTCGTACCTCACCGCCGAGCAGCTGTGCGTAGCGCTCCTCCTTCTGGCCGGGCCGCCGCTCGAGTCGCACGACGAGATCCCGGGCGACCAGTCGCTCGAGCGTCTCCGTCCACCTCGTCCAGCACGGCGAACGGATGAAGGCGGTCGCTGCGCTGCTTGAGCTCACCGGGCGTCTGCGGCCCACGCAGCATCAGCACGCAGAGAAGCGAGATCTCGTCGTCGGCGAGCCCGAGCGTCTCCTGCACGAGCTGGCGGTACTTCACCGAACGGCTGCCCTGTCCCGATGCGAGCCGCGCCCATTCCTTGCGCCAGAGTCGTTGCAGAGCGTCGCGGATCGTCTCCTCGTCGTAGTCGACGACCGGATCGCGGTTGGTTGCCTGATTGCAAGCGAGCCGGAGCGAGTTCAGGGTCAGCGGATAGGCATCCGGGGTCGTCCGCTGCTTCTCGATCAGGCAGCCGAGCACCCGGATCTCAACGGCATCTGCGTCCACGCAGCCAGAGTATCGCGCCGCCCGAGGGTGCAGCGACCCGACCTCAACGGGCAGAGTAGAGGGATGGAGAGAGATCCCGACCGCAACGTTGTCGGTGGCAGCCTGCTGCCGTGCTCGAACGACCCGATCACGGGGTTCTTCCGAGACGGCTGCTGTTCGACCGGCCCAGCGGATCTCGGCAGCCACACCGTCTGTGCGGTGATGACGGAGGAGTTCCTGACCTTCAGTCGGGAGAGGGGCAACGACCTCTCCACCCCACGGCCCGAATGGGGGTTTCCCGGCCTTCGTCCGGACGACCGCTGGTGCGTGTGCGCGTCTCGGTGGCTCGAAGCGCACCGGGCAGGTGTCGTCGCTCCTGTCTTCCTCGCCGCCACCCACGAGCGGGCGCTCGAGATCATCTCGATCGACGCATTGCTGACGCACGCGATGGCACCCTGATTCCCTCGACAGCGGTAAAGCTCGGCGGCGGAAACGCCGATGGGCATTCCATGGCAACTCGCCAGACCGACTGGGACGTACGCAACGTGATCGAGACCGACCGTCTACGGCTCGAGCCGTGGGACGACTCGCACTTCGAGCGCTTCGCCCGGTTCATGCGGGACCCGGACGTGACGCGCTACATCCGCCCCGAGCCGCTCGACCTCGAGCGCGCGATCGATCAGCACGAGCGCTCGCTCGAGGAATGGGAGGTCTACGGATTCGGCAAGCGGGCCGTGATCGAGCTGGAGACGGACCAGTGGCTCGGCTTCGTCGAGCTCTCGCCGGTCGGCCCGAACAAGGGGTCGCGTGACGACGACATCGAGCTCGGATACTTCGTCGAGCCCACGCGGTGGGGCGATGGGATCGCAACCGAGGCAGCTCTCGCCACACGCGACGACGCCTTCAGACGCTGCAACGTCCCCGAGTTGATCGGCCGCTGCCGTGTCGAGAACGTCGCCTCGGCACGAGTGCTCGCGAAAGTCGGCTTCCGCCGCCTCCGGCTGTTCGAGCTCGACGACGGCATCGTCGTCGAGATCCACCGGATCGAGCGTGACGACTGGGTCGTGACCGCCGATCGAGGCGTGCGAGCAGCAGCCCAGTTCAACCCGGCAGGCGGCGCCGACTACCGCGAGACGGGATGAGGGTGGCCGTCGCCGACCGAATAGCCGACCAGCCGACAACGTACGACGTCGTCCTACTCGCGGGCAGCCCGCGGCGTTACTCGCTTGGCCTCGCCGCCGGAATCGAGGCAGGCGCGCTCATCGAGGTCGACGGGGAGCAATGGACCGTTGCCGACGTCCGCGTCGTCGACGGCGCGCCCCCGCAGCTGATCTGCATCTACTCCGTCTGATCACAGCACGCGTCCGCCCCATGTCGTCGACCCCCGTCGGTACCCTGACTCCTTCGGACGCGGTGCCACCGCCGCTCCGCATCGAGAGAGGCTGAGGGCCCCGGCCCAGCGAAGCCTCGGCAACCTGCGGCAACGCAAGGTGCCACACCCGGGGTGATGTCGAGCGAGGAGGATTGGAGATGAGCACCACCGAGTCACGAACGTTCAACGGCCTGCTCGCTGCGGGCGGAACCCTGATCGCCGACGGAGCGACGGGGACGAACTACCAGACGATGGGCATGGAACCGGGTCTCGCCCCGGAGGAATGGCTCTTCCAGGCGCCCGAGCGGGTGGTCGAGCTCCACCGGGCGTTCGTCGACGCCGGCGCAGACATGGTCCTCACCTGCACCTTCGGCGCAACGCCGCTCCGGCTCACCGAGGGGCCGCTCGCCGGCCGCACGCACGAGGTCAACGTCCGTGCCGCCAAGCTCGCGCGGGACGGTGCCGGCACCGATCGGCTCGTCGCCGGGTCGCTCGGGCCGACCGGGCAGCTGATCGAGCCATACGGTCTCCTGAACCGCGAGGACGCCGTCGCCACCTACGCCGAGCAGGCGCGCGGGCTCGTCGATGGAGGTGTCGACCTGCTCGTGATCGAGACGATCTTCGCGGTCGAGGAGGCGGTCTGGGCAGTCGAAGGCGTGCAGAGCGTCACCGACCTGCCGCTCGTCGTCTCGTTCAGCTTCGACATGGGCACCCGGACGATGATGGGGCTGAGCCCGACGGACGCGGTCGCAGCGGTGATCCCGCTCGGGATCGCCGCGGTGGGGACGAACTGTGGCCGCTCGCTCGCGGACGCCGACCTCGTCGTCGCCGAGATTCTCGCGGCGGCCGGTGACACGCCCGTCTGGGTGAAGCCGAACGCCGGCGTCCCGAAGGTCGTCGGCGCAGAGGTCGTGTACGAGGCGGGGCCGGAGATGCTGGCGGAGCACGTGGCCCGCTACGTCGAGCAGGGAGTGCGGATCGTCGGCGGGTGCTGCGGTTCGACACCCGCCCACGTCGCGGCGATCGCGCAGGCGCTCGGACGCTAGCCGCCGTGGCCGCTCCCGCACGCGCGAGCGGCGTTCTGCTGCACGTCACCTCGCTGCCGTCGGGTCGGCTCGACGAGCATGCGTACCGCTTCGTCGACTGGCTCGTCGCCGCCGGCCAGTCCTGGTGGCAGCTGCTGCCGCTGCATCCACCCGACGCTCTCGGCTCGCCCTACGCGTCGCGCTCGGCGTTCGCCGGCCACGAAGGCCTTCTTGCGCAGCCGGGAACGCCACTCGCCGACGACGGCATCGGGGTCGAGGGTGCGCCACGCGGTCGTTGGGTCGACGAGTGGGTTGCGTTCGCAGGCGGCGACGAGCGACGAGCCCAGACGCGGTTCCAACGAGAGTGGCAGACGCTCAAGCGCTACGCGAACGCCCGCGGGATCGGATTGATCGGAGACATCCCGCTCTATGTCGCGGGAGACTCGTGCGACGTCGCGACGCACCCCGAGTTGTTCGATCATTCCGTCGTCGCCGGCGCTGCACCGTCCGTGAACCACCCGGAAGGACAGCGCTGGGGCATGCCTGTCTTCGCCTGGGAGCGACACGCCGCGGACGGGTTCGCGTGGTGGCTCGAGCGACTCGCACGGGAGCTCGAGCTCTGCGACCTCCTGCGAATCGACCACTTCCGTGGCCTCGCACAGTTCTGGCAGCTGGCGCTGGACGAGCCCGATCCGAGGAACGGGTCGTGGGGGACGGGACCGGGCGTCGCGTTCTTCGACGCCATTCGGGCCCGGTTCGGCGGATTGCCGCTGATCGTCGAGGACCTCGGTTTCATCACGCCCGACGTCGTCGCGCTCCGCGAGCAGATCGGCGTGCCCGGAATGAATGTCGTTGCCCGCGTCGCCGACATCGATTGGCGGACAGACTCGGTGCTCTACACCTCGACGCACGATTCGGAGACGCTGGCCGGATGGTGGCGCCGCTGGGGGCGGGAGAATCAGCCGCAACTCGCGCGCGGGGCGACCTCTCCGGACGACGAGCACCGGGCGCTCCTCGCGAACGTCCTGGCAGCCGACAACGATCTCGTAATCGTGCCGGCGCAGGATCTCCTCGCTCTCGGAAACGACGCCCGCATGAACCGGCCGGGGACGGTCGGCAACGGGAACTGGCGATGGAAGCTGGAGCAGCCGTTCAGCGCCGAGCAGGCAGACTGGCTTGCCGAGCTGACGAGCTCCGCAGGACGATCGAGGCCGGCCGCCGACGCTCCTCGCGCCTAGCCCTCCCGTTGCATGGCAGCGTCGAACGCGACGTCGAGGGTGCGAAGTCGGTGCGGCGGACAAAGGCGAGAGCGTCCTTCGCCCCCCACTCCCGATCCATGCCCGAGTCCTCCCACTCGATCGAGAGCGGGCCGGAGTAACCGATCCTGTTGAGTGCCCGGAAGAACAGCTCGAAGTCGACGTCGCCGTGACCGGGTGAGACGAAGTCCCAGCCGCGCTGCGGCTCTCCGAAGTTGAGGTGGCCGCCGAGGATGGAGCTGCGGCCGTCGAGGAACCGCCGCGAGTCCTTCACGTGCACGTGGTAGATGCGATCGGCGAACTCGACGGCGAATGCCGCCGTGTCGAGGAACTGATGCGCGAAGTGACTCGGGTCGAGATTGATTCCGAAACCGGGGCGGTTCCCGATCGCATCGAGCGCCTTGCGCGTCGTGACGAAGTCGTACGCGATCTCGGTCGGATGCACCTCGAGCGCGAACCGCACTCCCTCGGCGTCGAAGACGTCGATGATCGGCCCCCAGCGCTCGGCGAACTCGTCGTAGCCACGCTCGATCGCGGCGAAGTCGTTCGGCGGGAACGAGTAGAGCATGTGCCACACCGGCGACCCCGTGAAGCCGTTGACGACCGTGACGCCGAAGGCAGCCGCCGCCCTCGCTGTGTCCTTCATCCGCTCGGCCGCGCGCTGCCTGACGCCCTCGGGGTCGCCGTCACCCCAGACCTCGGGCGACAGGATCCCCTGATGGCGCCCGTCGATCGGATCGCAGACTGCCTGGCCGACGAGATGCGCGCCGAGCGCCCAGCATCCGAGCCCGTTCCGCTCGAGCAACGCCCGCTGCGACCCGACATACCCCGGATCGGAGAGCGCGAGCGCGACGTCGAAGTGGTCGCCCCAGCATGCGAGCTCGACACCATCGAACCCCCAGGCACCAAGGTCGGCAGCCAGATCGACGAGCGGAAGGTCGGCCCACTGGCCGGTGAAGAGGGTGACAGGTCGGGACATCTCGGCTCCTTGAAAGGGGGTTGGTGCCGCAGATGCTTGCACAGCCGCGCGCACGGCACGACGACAGCGCGTTTCCGCGCGCCGCGACGATAGGATCGGCACGCGAGGAACGAGCCAATTCGAGCAGGGAGAACCGGTGAGCACGAACGAGAGTCCACGCAAGAGCGCCGTCGTGTTCGGTGCGCGCAACCTCGGCAAGGGGATCATCGACCTGCTGGCCGCCGAGGGCTGGGCGGTGACCGGGGTCGCCCGGTCCGACGCGACGCTCGCCGGCGTGACGGCGGCTGGCGCCCTCGCGCTGCGGGCGGACGTGACCGACCAGGCGAGCGTTCGCGACGCACTCGAGGAGGCCGCTGCCGCTCACGGCGGCATCGACCTCGTCGTCAATGCCGCCTCGGCCTACGGCGGCGACCGCTCGGGGCCGTTCGGGGGCGGCCCGATCGCGGAGGCCGCACCCGAGGCGTACGACTCGTGGGCGGTCGCTCCGGCCCGCTCCGCGTTCTCGTTCCTGTCGGCGTCTGGCGCGTTCCTCGTTGCCCAGGGTCGCCCGGCCACGCTCATTCAGGTAACCGGCGGGTCGTCGCGCCGCGCGTCGGCGGGCCGCGGCCTGTGGGCCGCAGGTGCCTTCGGCGTCAGGGCCATAACGCAGGCGGCCGCGCTCGAGCTGCGCGAGAAAGGCATCCACGTTGCGCTCCTCATCGTCGACGCCGGCATCCAGCCGATCTCCGACGGGCCCGACGAGGCGAAGGACGATTTCGCGGATCCCAGAGAGCTCGCTACGGCGGTTCTCTTCCTCGCCGACCAGGGTGTGCGCGGCGCAACACACGAGCTCCAGGTGACACCCCTCGCCGAGCGCTGGGTTCCGTGAGAACTACCGCCGGATCAGGCTCTTCGCGATGAAGAGAACGTTCGCCGGCCGCTCGGCCAGGCGGCGCATGAGGTAGCGGTACCAGTCGGGGCCGTACGGCGTTGCGACGAGCACGTCGTAGCCTCGTGCGACGAGGTCGAGCTGGAGTCGGCTGCGGACGCCGTAGAGCATCTGGAACTGGAACCGGCTCCGGTCGATCTCGTTCGCCCCCGCGTAGGCGATCGCTCTCTCGATCAACGCGGTGTCATGGGTCGCGATCGCCGTGAAGCCCGAGGAGGACAGCGACCGCTCGACGAGCTTCGCGTACGCCTCGTCGACCTCCTTCTTGTCGGGGTACGCCTCACTCGGCGGCTCGAGGTAGGCCCCCTTGACGAAGCGCAGGTTCGGCGAGAGATCGAGGAGCGCATCGAGGTCGGCCGGGGTGCGGTACAGGTACGACTGGAGCACCGTGCCGACGTTCTCATGGCCCTCCTCACGGAGGCTCTGGTAGATGCGCAGCGTTGCGTCGACAAACGTCGACTCTTCCATGTCGAGTCTCACGAAGTTGTGCTGCCGCGCCGCATGGCCGACGAGCTCACCGATGTTCGCGCGTGCAAGCTCTTCGTCGAACGCGAGGCCGAGGTGGGTGAGCTTGAGGGCGACGTTGACGCGCAGGTTCTCCGCCGCAATCCGATCGAGTATCTCCATATAGCCCGCGACTACCTCTCGCGTCGCTGCCTCGTCATCGACGCCCTCGCCGAGGAGCGTCGTGTTCGCCAGAAGCCCCTTCGCGTTGAGCCCACGAAGGACGACGACCGCCTGGTCGAGTGTCTCGCCTGCGACGAACCGGGCCGCGCCGAGACGCATGCCGTGACGCCGCACCGCACGTTGGAGCCGTGGGCTCTCGGCTGCGGCCAGAATCGGCTTCCTCAGCAACACGGAACGGCCTCCGAGGAGAGGGACGTCGCCCCGCACATCACGCGCTCGCCTCGAGCCGCTCGAGGGGTGTCGGCTCGCCCCGCCCCCGCGCACGCCGCGAGGCGAAACGTTCGGCCACGATCACCGCGACGACCACGCCGACGAGCAGGAGCGCCACGACGAGGGCCGCTGCAGAGCCTGCGACGACGCCGACGAGCACGCAGGCGAGCGCTCCGCCGAGTCGCTTCCAGCTGATCGATCCGGCCATGCGGAGACGAAACAGCGCATGCCCGAGGAGATAGATCGCCGGCCCCGCGACAACCGCGACGAGCTCGGGAGTGGTGAGCGTGTCGACGGGGTGCTTGATCACGAGCTCGTCGCCGACGGCCGAGACGATGATCCCGGCCACGATCACGACGTGGAGATACGTGTACCCGTCGCGCGCAAGCCTCGTGCGGTCGGACGAGAGCCTCAGTCGCCGTTCGGCGATAACCGCAACGTAATCGAAGTACAGCCACCAGAGCGCCGCCGTGAGGACAAAGGCGATGCCGAACCCGGCGAGGCGGGCCGCGTCGAGCGGAAGGCCGGACGTGGTCGCGCCCGTGATGACGATCGACTCGCCGAGCGCAATGATGATGAAGAGCTGGAATCGCTCGGCGAAATGGGACGTCTCGACCTCCCAAGCCGTTGATGCGAGCTGCGGGCGGAATGGAACCCGGTAGAACACGAGCGGTGCGGCGTAGTCGATCGCGACCGCGACCAGCCAGAGCGCGACGCGCGCGTTGCCGGAGGCGATCCCGCCGGCGATCCAGAAGACACCAGCGACGAGAAACCAGGTCAGGATGTGCTCGGCGGGCCGCCGCTCCGGTGAGTCGCGCGACGCGACGACGAAGGTGAGGAACGCGTGCCTCCCGACCTGGATCGCGACGTACGCGCCGGCGAAGAGCAGCCCGCGGCTCCCGAACGCGTCGGGAATGGCGACGGCCATCAGCAAGCTCCCGAACATGATCGCGAGCACGAGGAGCCGCACCACAACCGCATCGGGGTCGAGTGCGTTGGTCACCCAGGTCGTGTAGTTCCAGGCCCACCAGACCACGAGCAAGAGCAGCGTCGCCCGGCCGGCTCCCGCCCACGTCAGCTCGTCCAGCAGACGGTGCGTGATCTGCGTCACCGCGAGGACGAAGACGAGGTCGTAGAAGAGCTCGAGGTTCGAGGCGTGCTGCGCCTCGTCGGGCGCTTGGCGGCGGAGGTACCGGCTCATCGGTGCCACACGCTATCGGGTGCCGCCTCTGGACAGCACGACCAAACCCGACCATGCTGTGCACATGGGGGAGGACAAAGCGGCCGGGGGCCCGCACGAGGAGAGCGTGGTGGACCCGCGGGAGAGCCCGTTCGAGCTACCGCCGCTCGAGCGAACGCCGAACGCGGACGCGGCCGAAAAGGCACGCGCCGTCCGCCGTGTGATCGCGCAGGCGGAGCGAGAGCGGGCCGCTGAGGCCGACGGCGCCTAACGCAGGCGGTAGACGATGCGGCCGCGGTCGAGGTCGTACGGGGAGAGCTCGACCCGCACGCGATCGCCGGGGAGCATTCGGATCCGGTACCGCTTCATGCGGCCGGCGGTGTACCCGATCATCTCATGACCGTTGTCGAGCTTGAGCCGGAACATCCGGTTGCGGAGGGCCTCGATGATCTCACCCTCCATCTCGATCTTCTCTTCCTTGACGGCGATAGCGCAGCTCCTTTCTCAGATGGGGCGGGCGCGGAGCCCGCGGCGCCGAAGCGACCGCGGGCATCCTGCGACCGAGCTACGAGACGACGACGACGTTCGTTGCCTCCGGGCCTTTCGCACCCTCGCGGGCCTCGAACGTGACCTTTGCTCCTTCCGGAAGCGACTTGAAGCCGTCACCGGCGATGTTGCTGTGATGCACGAAAAGATCCTTCGATCCCTCGGCGGGCTCGATAAAACCGAAGCCCTTCGCATCGTTGAACCACTTAACGGTTCCTTCTGCCATGAAATACACCTCCCACCACAACTCACGAACGCATAGGGAAGGCGCACTCGCGCAAACCTGGATCGCTCTAACTTCGCCCAACGGTAGCAGCAGCGGCAAGCCCGCCGCCGGAACCCGCGATGCCGTGACGTCAGGCGGTCGCGGCGGTGGTGTCGGCGGCCCGCTGTTCGACCATGTCCTCGAGCGCGTCGTAGACGTCCTGCACCTGGGCGCGGGTGAGCGCATCGACGTCGGCGGTTCCCGCGACTCGTTCGACGAGCGCGACGACCGCGTCACGGTCGACAGCACCGTCGGCGGCGACGATCCCGGCAGAGCGGGCGAGGCCGAACAGCCGTCGGATCTGCGGCTCGGATGCCGTTCGCGTGTCCCCTCGGGCACGAAGCCGCATGTAGGCGGATTCGTCGAGCTCGACCGTCTCGGGGGCAATCCCCTCGGCGAGAACGGCACGGAGCAGCTCGGCCGTCGCGAGGACGTCGCTCAGCGCCTCGTGCGCGTCGTCGAGCGCGATGCCTCTCCGCTCGCAGATCGACTGCAGACGATGGTTGTCGGCGAGCGGCTCGAGCAGCCGAGACGCCTCGAGCGTGCACGCCACCGCGCTCGGGGAGTAGTCGATCCCGACCCGCATGTAGGCGTGCTGGAGCATCGGCAGGTCGAACCCCGCGTTGTGAGCGACGAACACCGCATCGCCGAGGAAGGCACGGAGCTCCTCCGCACAGGCGGCGAACGCCGGCGCATCGGCGACGTCGGCTGCGGCGATACCGTGAACGGCCGTCGCCTCCGTCGGAATCTCGCCGGTCGGCTTGACGAGGCTCGTCAGGCGGTCGACCTCGATCCCGTCTGGATCGAGCCGGAGCACGGCGAACGAGACGATCTCGTCCCGCTCCGCGTCCGTTCCGGTCGTCTCGCAGTCGAACACCGCGTAGCCCGTCGGAACAGGCGCCGCGTCGCGAACGAGCGCCGTACCGGGCCGTCCGTTCGAGGCCCATTCGGGGGGTGGCGCAAAGAGGTCGAGGACGAGCTGCACGGGCATCTCACGAGGATGTCCTCCGGATCGGACGTCACCCTTACGGTGAGTGACGCTCTCCCCCCTTGACGAACGATCGAGCGCCCATCAGGGTGGGCCGATGGACAGGAGACGGCCACCCCGACACCGAATTGACCAGAGGAGGAGGCCGGCGACTGACATGGATGCCATGAGCCCGAGCGGATCGGCCCTGACACAGCCGGATCCGGCGGTTCTCCGCCAGGCCCAACGCGGCGACCAACGGGCCTTCGCGGTGATCGTGCACGCCTACGAGCGAATCGTCTTCACCTACATCTATCGGCTCGTCGACGACCGTCGACTGGCCGAGGACCTGACCCAGGACGTCTTCCTCAAGGTGTTCCGTGGCCTGCCGGGGTTCACCGGTGATTCGGCGTTCACGACCTGGTTGTTCCAGATCGCCAAGAACGCCGTCATCGACGAGCTCCGCTCGATCGAGCGCCGGCCGACTGCGGTGAACATCGAAGACGTGCCGATGCCGATGCTCGTCGAGCCCCGCTACGAGCATGCGGAGCCGATCGAGGCACTCTGGGCCGCGATCGCTCTCCTCAACGTCGACCTGCGCACGGCTCTGCTGCTCCGCGACATCGTCGGGCTCTCCTACTTCGAGATCGCCGACTCGCTCGAGATCACTCTGGCAACGGTCAAGTGGAGAATCCACAAGGCGCGCGAGAGTGTCCAGGCCACCCTCGAGCAGGAGGGCTTCGGGCGCACGACGCACAAGCACGACGTCGTTCCCGACTGAGGCTCGAAATGAGTGACTGGAACACATCCGCCACGCGAAACCTCTGGCGCCCCGAGGAGCCTCGTCTGTTCATCCGCCGCTCCGACGGCATCGGCTGGTCGATCAACTTCGCGCATCTCTTCCGTCGCACCCGCCGCGTCGAGTAAGCCGGGTCACGACCGCACGACCGCACGAGCGCGCGACCGGGAAGCGCACGAGCTCAGACGAGCGAGCGAAGAACACCCGTCGCGTCGGCGCTGCTGCCGAGGTACGCCCCGCGGATCACGGCCCAGCATCGCATGCGCGCCTCATCGAGACCGGCGGCGGCGAAGGCCGCGAGGCGCCGCTCGACTACCTCGAGCATCATCGACGAACCGAGCGGATTCCACAGGAAGGGAGCCACGTCGTATTCGGGCTCACCGAGCATCGGCTTGGGGTCGATCGCGACGTAGCGACGCCCCGAGCGGAGGATGTTGTGGTGATGGAAGTCCCCGTGCACGAGCACGCGACGCCCGACGTCGAGCTCCGCATAGAGCTCCCGCGCGAGCGGAACGAGCGTGCTTCCTCCGGGTTGCGAACGCTCCGCCGCGTCGAGCCAGCCGGGAACGTGGTCACCGATCCAGCGGAACGGCTCCGCCGCCCGAACCCAGAGTCGCAGGCCGACCTCGACTGCGATACGGGTCGCGTCCCGCTCGGGCAACGCCGAGATGTCGGTCCCGGGTGACGCTCGTTCGAGAAGAAGCGCTCGACGCTCACGATCGCTGCGCAACAGCCGCACGGCACCGTTCCCGGCCCACAGGTCGAGCGCATGGGCCTCGTCGCGGGATTCGTCGTCCTCGGGCAGCGTGACCTTGAGCACGGCATCGACGCCGGCCGGAGCGACGTAGGAGTAGCGGGCGAGTGGAAACGCCGGGCCGAGCGCCACCCCCCACTCCGTCGCGACCTCCGCGGCGATCTCCGCTGCCGGCGCGAGATCCGGTTCCGACACCCGCTCAGCCACCGAGCCGCGGCATCAACCCGACGGGGTTCTCGCGCTCGAGTGCGAGAAGCGTCTCCGGCGAAAGACCGTGCGCCGCCAGCGAATCGACAGCCCCATCGGATTGCGTGCGAAGCTGCCGTCGCCGAATGCGAGATCGCGAAGCGGCGCGACGTCCCGCACGACCACTATCTCCCGTCGGATTGCGACGCGGCTGCCATCGGGTCAGCCTACGCAAACGCGCGGCCGTCCCACGGCTAGGATCGGCGGATGAGACTTCATCACCAACCAAAGTCGCGCTCGACGCGTGTGCTCTGGCTCCTGGAGGAGCTCGGCATCCCGTTCGACCTCGTGGTCATGTCGCGCGAGGACAAGAAGACGCCCGCGTACCTCGCCCTCCATCCACTCGGCCGCGCCCCGGTCCTCGAGGCGGAGGACGGCCCCGTGTTCGAGTCGGCCGCCCTGATCCTCCATATCGCCGATCAGAACCTCGGCGCGGGGTTGATCGCGCCGCTCGGCACGCACGAGCGCGCGCTCCAGTACCAGTGGTGCTTCTTCGCGATGACCGAGAGCGAGAGCGCACTGATGGACATCGCCCGTCAGGTCTGGCAGGACGTGAGGGAGCCGGACACCGGCGTCGTCGAGCGTGCCGCGGCACGGTTCGAGGCAACGGCAAGAGTCGTTGCAGACGCGCTCGGCGACGACGAGTACCTCGTCGGCAATGCCTTCTCCGTCGCCGACATCGTCGTGGGCTCGGTGATCGGGTTCGCCCGGGCAGGGGAGCTGACCACCCTTCCCGAGGCGATCACGCCGTACATCGACCGGCTCGAGGCACGGCCGGCCCGTCGACGAGCGATTGCGGTGCGAGGTCCCCGCGTAGCTCCTCGTGCGACTCCGACCCGCCGCGATCCGAGCAATGGGGCGAAGTCATCGCGCGATCTACCGTCTCACGCGGGGACGCGCACTCGGCCGCGTGGCCGGGATGCCAGTTCTCCTCCTGACGACCACCGGGCGCCGCACGGGACGCCGCGCGGACGACGCCGCTGACCTACTTCGAGGATGGCGACGATCTCGTGGTCGTCGGCTCGAACGGCGGTGAGGACAGACCGCCCGGCTGGTGGTTGAACCTGAGAGACGAGCCGCATGCCACGGTCACGATCGGGTCGCACACGCGTCCTGTCACGGCGCGCGACGCGGATGACGGCGAGCGCGCGAGGCTCTGGCCGACGATCACCAAGGCGCATCCCGGGTATGCAGGCTATGCGCGCAGAACGCAACGCCCGATCCCCGTCGTTCTCCTCTCGCCGGTCCCAGGACGCAAAAATGCACCGAGTCGGTAGCCCCTTCGTCCAGCTCCCCGACCAACCGTCGCTTGCGCTTCAGCCGCCCGGGAGGCCTTCAACCTCCGGTGCCCCGTGCTCGGTGCAAGAAGGAAGATAGGGATCGCGAACGCACGTGGCAAGGTGCTCGCGCGGCAGAAGGTCGCAAATTGCGCAGAGATCGTGTTCCGCCCACAGTGGGGGCTCTCACGAGGCGTCGATATCGATCACGATCCGCGACGGATCCGTGAGCGTCGTGACGCGGAACGGCCGCCTGCCGTCAACGCCCACCGCCCACGCGAGCACCGCCTCGAAGCCGCCGGTCCGGACGAGCTCGGCGACAACGGCGCCGTCCGGCGAGAACCGGTTCGGGCCGGTGTACGTCGGTGGAGCGGACTCCTGGCGCAGATCGGCGTCGAGCGCGGGCTCCATGCGGACGCGGAGAACGTCAGCGCCGTCGACGGCCACCTCGTCACCCGAGCCATCGGCGATCACGGGGCGCTCGACATACCCCACGTCGTACCCCGGAAGGTCGTTCGCGAACGCGAACACGACGCGATCGAATCCCGGGTGGCGCGCCGCACGAACATCGGTCAGAAGCGCGGTCTCGGTGGCCGCCGCCGGAGACGGTGACCGACGTCGTCGAAGCTCCCTCGAGCCCCACGGTCGTTCTGTCGGTCTGGGTGGATGACGCCGGCTGGCTCGTCGTCGTTGCCGCTGCAGCCGCCGGCGAGAAGCACTGCGACCGAGAAAACGAGCAGCCGGGCGACCATGACGACACAGTAGCCTCGCAGGGATGCCACGGCTCACGATCGAGCACGATCCCGTCGGCGCCGATGCAAGCGCCCCGGCTCGACGCCGGTCGATCGCCCTGCGGCTCGATGGCAAGGCCTGGTTGCGCATCGAGCCCGAGGTTCTCGCCGAGCTCGGAATCGGCGACGGCGACGAGCTCGACGACGCCGGCCGCGCCGCAGTCGAGCTCGCCCTCGCCCGCACGCGTGCGCGCCTATTCATCGTTCGCTCGCTCGCCGTGCGGATGCAATCGCGCGCCGAGATCGTCAAGAAGCTCGAGGCACGGGACGTTCCGGCGGAGGTCGCGCAGGAGGCACTCGACCGCGTCACCGGCTACGGCTACCTCGACGACGCCGCTCTCGCCGGACAGCTAGCCCGCGGCATGCGAAACCGCGGCTATGGTCGCCGACGCGCCGAGCAGAAGCTCCGCGCGCGGGGGCTCCCCGGCGACGTTGCGGAGGTGGCTCTGGCGGAGGCATATGCGGCGGAGGACGAGATCGGGCTGGCGAGGGCCGCGCTCGGCCGGCGTCCCGTCGCGGCCGACGCCGAACGGCGACGGGCGCTCGCATTCCTCGCACGACGGGGCTTCTCGGCCGGTGCGGCGTGGGCGGCAATCCGCCGCGCCTCAGAGGAGGAGTAGATTCGGGGCGTGGCGACTCCGGCGGTATACACGGTCAGCAACGGACTTCGAGCGGGCGGATACCCGGCGGCACGCGAGGCCGTCGAGGCTCTCGAACGTACAGGCGTGACGCTGTTCGTCGACCTCACCCACCCCTCCGACCCGCTACCCGACTACGGGCCGTGGCTCGGCGCCGCGAGTCGAATCGCGCACCCGATTGCCGACATGGGCACCCCGACGGCGGGTCACATGATGCGGATCCTCGACGACATCGACGCCGCACGAGGCGAGGGCGGCGTCGTCTACGTGCATTGCTGGGGCGGGGTGGGCAGAACGGGGACGGTGATCGGCTGCTGGCTGATGCGCCACGGTCTCGACGAGGGAGATCCGATTGCCCGCATCGCCGAGTTGCGCGCCGGCATCGCCGGCGATCGCTCTTCGCCCGAGACACCCGCACAGGCGAATCTCGTCCGTGGCTGGCGGCGCGGCTGGTGAAGAGCCTCTGGATCCTGCGGCACACGAAGTCGAGCTGGGACGAGCCGGGTCTCCCCGATCACGACCGGCTCCTCGCGCCACGGGGCCGGAAGGCCGGGAGGAGGATCGCCCGCTGGGCCGATGCGAACGGCGTCAGGCCCGATCTCGTGCTCTGCTCGAGCGCCGTACGCGCGCAGGCAACGCTCGAGCTCGTGCGCCCGGCTCTCGGCGACCCCGCTGTGCTGGTAGAGAGCGACCTCTATCACGCGACCGCGGCCGAGCTCGTCGCGCACATTGCCGCCGTCGACGACAGCGTCGCGGGCGTGCTCCTCGTCGGTCACAACCCCGCGATGCTGGAGCTCGCGACACTCCTCGCCCCGCCCGGGCCGGACGCATTCCCGACGGGCGCTCTGGCCTGCCTCAGGCTTGCGATCGAGCACTGGAACGCGGTGCAACCGGGCTGTGGCCGGCAGGAGCACTTCGTCGTGCCGCGCTCGCTCGCATCCTGAGCGAGGCGCCGCCCGTCGAGGCAGTTCGGATCGCAGCCACCGTGGTGTAGCGCCGCGCACGCATCCGTTTTCGACACGGAACCGGCACAAAGCTGTCACGGACACGTGACCAGTTCCGTCGGCATGCTGTCTTCATGCAAGGCAACAACGATCGAGGGACGGCGGCGCTCCTACGGCTGCTCGCCCAGCCAGAGTGCCATCAAGATCGCGTCCACGGGCACCCCGTCGCGCACGTACTGCCCTCTGCGCAGCCCTTCTCGCTCGAAGCCGAAGGACTCGTACAGTGCGATCGCGGGGTCGTTCCAGGGGAATACATGGAGCTCCAGCTTCTGGATACCCGACGCACGGGCCCACGCGACAGCCTGATCGAGCAGCGCTCTTCCGACCCCTCTGCGGCGGTGGGTCGACGCGACCATCAGCCCGAGGTCACCAACGTGTCGACTCGCCGGATGGACATCGCGAGAGACGGAGAGGCGGGCGACGATAGTGCCGTCGTCCTCGGCGACGAAGACCGCTGCGTCGGGGTGGCGGCGGACAGCGCGAAGATAGCGTCGCTCGTCGACGGGGCTCCGCCATTCCTCGGTCGTCAGGAGCCACGCCCCCCGCTCACCGCCGATCGCCCCCGCGAGCTCGACGAGCGCCTCTGCGTCGCCCGGCTCGGCCGGTCGGATCGCGATCACGGGACGACGACCCCGTGACCGCCACGGCGTGGATCACCGGCCGCACCGAGCTGCCCGTCGGGGCATCTCTCAACGGCCGAAACACCGCCGAAGTAGAGATTTCGGTCGGCCCAGCGATTCACGTTCTGGCCCTGCTCTCGCAGCTCCTGCGCCGCTTCGGCAGACCACCCACCTTCGACCTGGACGACACCGTTCTCCACGTGCAGGCGCTGGTGGTCGATCGCGGCGCCCACGGAGAGGCCGCCGGCAACGACGTGGTGGACGACCTGCAGGATCGCCCCGGACAGCCTGACGGAGCCCGCGCTCCCGAGAAGCAGGCGGGGCTCGCCCTCTGCGAGCACGAGGGTCGGCGCCATCATGCTGGGCAGCCGCTCCCCGGGGGCACGCACGTCCGTGCCGATCACGTCGAGCTCGCCCAGCATGTTGTTGAGCTGGAAGCCGTGCGCGAACTCCCCCGAACCGGAGCCGAGCGTGGAGGAGAGAGCGGCGGCGTTGCCGTCGCCGTCGATGACCGAGACGTGAGTCGTTCCGGTCAGGCCCGATCCTGTCGATCCTCCGTAGCCAGTCCTGAGGGCTTCGACGAGCGCAACAGCGAGATCCGGTTCGTCGCCACCCTCCCAGGCGCCGAGGGATACGAGCCCCCGGGCGACCACACCTCCACCGAGCGAGGGCGACGGACAGGTGACAACGCGCATTCCGCGAAAGATCGTCTCCGTGGGCCGCCGCTCGACGACCTCGTACGTCTCGATATCGGAGGCAAGCTCCGGCACGAGCTCGGCGACTGCCGCCGGCCCGGCGTCGCGGAGCCGCTCGAGCCCCGGTCTCATCGTGGCTGTCTCTGCGCGGACGTGCGAGCCGTAGATGCGGCGACCGCCTTCCGTCCGCTCGAGGATCGGGACGAGGATCTCCAGCAGGAATCGTTGCGGACCGGTCATCTCGACGCCCCTCGCGGCGAGATCGAGCGCGGGTGAGAAGAGATCGGGCCAGGGGAGCCTGCCGCGGGTCTCGTGTGCCTGCCACAGGCCGGCGACGAGCCCCGGAACGGCAACCGACGACGGGCCGACGTGGAAGACCTGTGTCGACGCGTCACCGAAATCGATCAGCACGTCGTCCATGTGCCCGTGGTCGCGCGAGGGCACGGCGAAGAAGCAGTCGAGCACCGTCGGCTCCTCGCCGGCGTCGCGCAGGAGGAGGAAGCCTCCTCCTGCCGGCCCCGTCAGCGGCCCCTCGGCCACGAATCCGGCGAGTGCAGCGGCCACGACCGCGTCGACGGCGTTTCCTCCCTGCCCGAGCGCCCACGACCCTGCCTCGGCAGTGTGACGGTTCCCCGCTGCAATGGCGCCGCGCATCCCGAGAGGGTAGTCCCTGGCCGTCGATCGAACCCCGTCCGTGGGCACTGCGGGTACCGAGTTGCAAACGAGAGGTGTGCGGGATGTTCGGATTCCCCTCAGGCACTCTCGGAAACCGACCTTCCGACGTCTCACTGGACGTGCGAACCAACCCGTCGCCGCGTCGCCGCTGGAGGCACACAACGCCGTCGTGCCAACGCGCCTCAAGACCCGAGCTCCGGATGCCGACGACTGGGGTGCAATCGTGATTCGCCATCATCTGACACGACGCCACCTCCTCATGGCGGGCGTCTCGCTCGCGCTTCTCGCCACGCTATGTCTCAGCCCATCGCTCCTCGGTGACCGTGTCGGGGAGGCCCTCTCCGGACTCGGCGCCGCGGATCCGGCGCGCCTCTGGATCGCAGCGCTCGCGTTCGCAGGAACGAGCCTGTGCGGCGCGCTGGCCTGGCGGGCAGCGCTCCGGGCAAGCGGCTCGCCGCTCGACATTGTCGACGCCTCGGCCCGGTACGCGGTCGGATGCGGCCTGAACGCGGTCGCGCCGGCGCACGTCGGATCCGCAGTGCGGGTCGCGCTCTTCGGTCGGGTCACGAACGGTGGTTGCTGGACCGTCGGAGGGGCCGCCGCGGCCGTCGGGGCCACCCGGACGGTGTGGCTCGGATTCCTGATCGCGCTCGGCAGCGTCGGCGGCGTCCTCCCTCGCTGGCCGTTGCTCGTGATCGGCGGGATCGTCACCGGCTCGGTCTTGCTCGCGTATGGATCGAAGCGGTTCACGCTTCCACGCCATCTCGATCAGCTCCTCGTCGCCTTCCGTTCGCTGGCGTCGTCGCCCCGCGACCTCGCCATCGTCGCCGGATGGGCGCTTGCAGGCGCTGCCGCGAAGGTCGCTGCCGCCGCCGCGGTCGGGGCCGCGTTCGGCATCGACAACCCCCTCAGGGCTGCACTCGTGATCGTCCCGGCGGTCGAGCTCGCTGCGATCCTGCCTCTGACGCCCGGCAACGTCGGACTGGCGAGCGCGGCGGTCGCGCTCGCGTTGGGCTCACAGGGCGTGGACTCGCAGACAGCCCTCTCCGCCGGGATCGCATTCGGAGGCGTCGAGCTCCTCACCGGCATGGCGATCGGTGCGGCAGGCGCGTTGGCCCTCGCGGGGCCGTGGGTCCGTCCGTACGTGCGCGTCGCCGTCGCCGGCACGGCGACGATCGTGGCCGCCGCCGCCTTCGGGGCTACGGTCTTGCTCCCCGCCGTCTAGCCCGGCCGCTCCTCTCTCGCAGGCCCCGGCGGGGCCGACGAGCCGGTCGCCCTACTGAAGGAAGCTCGGAAGCTCCGAATCGTCGCTCGAGGTGCGGCGAGATGTCGTCGCCGTGCCGGCGAACGACGGCGTGAACGAGCGTCGATGACTGCCGCCGAGGCCGGTCGCGATGACGGTGACCCACACCTGGCCGTCGAGGCGCTCGTCAACCGTCGCACCGAAGATGATGTTCGTGTCGTCGGTCGCGGCCCCGCGCACGACCTCTGCCGCTTCGTTCACCTCGAGCAGCGTGAGGTCCTCACCGCCCGCGATCGAGAGCAGGATGCCCCTCGCGCCGACGATCTCCGTGTCGATCAGGGGCGACTTCAGCGCGCGCTCCGCGGCCTCACGGGCACGATTCGGGCTCTCGGAGTAGCCGATCCCCATCAGGGCCGATCCCGCATCCGACATGATCGTGCGCACGTCCGCGAAGTCGAGGTTGATCAGCCCCGGCATCGTGATCAGGTCGCAAATGCCTTGGACGCCCTGCCGGAGGACATCGTCGGCGACCTTGAAGGCATCGACCATCGAGGTCGTCCGATCGAGAACCTCGAGCAGCCGGTCGTTCGGGATCACGATCACGGTGTCACAGGCGCTGCGAAGCGCCTCGACCCCCGCTTCGGCCGACTGGCGCCGCTTCGTTCCCTCGAACCGGAACGGCGTCGTCACGATCCCGACCGTGAGGGCTCCGAGCTCGCGGGCGATCTTTGCGACGACCGGCGCCGCACCGGTACCCGTGCCTCCGCCCTCACCGGCGGTGACGAAGACCATGTCCGAGCCTCGGAGCGCCGACCGCACCTGGTCGTATCCCTCCTCGGCAGCCTTGCGACCGGTCTCCGGATCGGCGCCGGAGCCGAGTCCCTGCGTGAGCTCCTCGCCGATGTGGATCTTGACCGGGGCGTCGGAGAGATTGAGTTGCTGCATGTCGGTGTTGACACCGATGAAGTCGACCTGCGCGATCCCCGCATCCATCATCCGGTTGACGGCATTGAGGCCGCCGCCGCCGACACCGACGACGCGAATCACCGCGAGGTAGGACGCCGCCTCGCCTCCGACGTTCAGCCTCGGCGCGCTCTCCGGCATCGAGCCGATGAACCTGCTCGCAGGCGGTTCGTACGGCGGATCCGGCCTCGCAGCCGGTGGGGAGAACGTGGCAGGCTCCGGCACGGCAGGGGTCGGCGTCGGAGTCGGCTCGACGAGTGAGACGACAACCTCTGGAGCTTGGGGCGGATCTGCCGTCCCGCGATCTTCGGCCGCGGGAGGAGCGGATACGAAGCTCGTGGACGTGCTCGACGGTCTCCTCGAGCGCAGCCTGCTCGCGCCGGCTCATGGGCGCCGGCTCGTCGGCCGGAGGGTCGGGAAGCGGCGGCTGAATCAGGGTCGGCTGATCGTCGCTCAGAGCGGCGGGCGGAAGTTGCCCGTCTTCGGGAGCATCGTCACCCTCCTGGCGCTGAGCGGCCTCGGTCGCACGGAACAACTCGGCGAGCGGCCCCTCACGCATGCTCGCGCGCTTCCGCGCCATGCAGCACCTCCTTCGCCAGCTCGCGATACGCCTCTGCGGCCGCACCGGTGGGGTCGTAGCCGAGAACCGAACTGCCCTTCACGGGGGCTTCCGCATACCGAACCGTCTTTCTGATGCGGGTCTTGTAGACCAGGTCGCCGAAGTTCTCCTCGAGAATCTCGACCGCCTCGCGGGCATGAAGGGTGCGACCGTCGTACATCGTCGGGACGATTCCCTCGACCCCGACCCGCGGGTTCAGGTTCTCGCGCACCATCGCGAGCGTGTTCTCCAACTGCACGAGGCCGCGCAGCGCGAGGTATTCGCACTGCACCGGCACGATCACGCCCGTCGCCGCGACGAACGCGTTGATCGTCAGAAGCCCGAGCGACGGTGGCGTGTCGATCAAGATGAAATCGTAGTGGTCTCGCACCTCGAGGAGCGCCTTCTCCAGAGACCGTTCGCGTCCGATCAATGCCGCCAGTGCGAGCTCCGCGCCGGCAAGGTCGATCGACGCGACCGCGAGATCGACCTCGCGCTTCTCGATCACATCCGAGATCGGGATCTTGCGCACGAGGACGTCGAACATCGACGTCTCGATCGTGTCCGGGTTGAGGCCCTGGCTCATCGTCAGATTCCCCTGCGGGTCGAGATCGACGAGGAGCACGCGGTGGCCCATCTCCTTGAACGCGACGCCGAGGTTGAGCGTGGTGGTCGTCTTGGCGACCCCGCCCTTCTGGTTCGCGAGAGCGATCACGCGCGTTCCGGTCGCTCCGGGCAGCGGTGCCTGTGGCACGACGACGGGCGCCGCAGCGGTCGGCATCTCGACGGAGAGGTCATCACCGAGCGTGGCCAGATCCTCGACGAAGGCGTCGGGGTCGATCTCGGGCAGGGGCTCGGGGTCGCTCACGACGACATCGGGCTCTTCCTCGACGACCGCGGACTGGCCGCGGGAGGAGGAACGCGGTAGAAGACGGACGAATCCCATTGCGCCACGTTCACCACGCTCAGCTGCTCTCCTTCAATCAGTCCTCGCCATCCCAGTAGTCGACCTGCTCGAGCCTGCCGATCACACCCACTCCCCGGAAACTCAGCTTCCCCGATCGCGGGTAGTAGACGATGTCGTTCGGGTCTGCGGCCGCGAACCCGAGCAGGGTCATGCCGTCTGCACCGGCGCGAATCGCATGCGCACGCTGGGTCCCGGCGGGACGAGCCACCGTGCACCCGGCCCGCAGCGGGACCTCGTCGATCTCGCCCCCGGCGCGAGGGCTCGGATAGAGCATGGCGGTTCCGCTGCCCTCGAGAACCACGAAGATCTCTTCCTCGGCCGAATGGACGTGTGGCGGATTCATCAGCATCCCGGGCTCGACGACGTAATACGAGAGGCCGACGCGCTCCGATCCTGCCGCACCGCCGAGCCTGCGCACCTCGCTCGCAACCGTCCCCGCGCCAGTCCCGCGCCGCATCGGGGCGACGTCCTCGACATTGACGATGCGCGCGGGGCGCTCCGAAAGCACCTCCCAGTCCGGAGGGCCGACCGACGCCTCGCGCGTCCACGGGTGATCCTCGGGTGCCCCCTGGATGACCCAGGTCGGCCCGAGCCACGAGACACCTGCCCGCGGCAGGAGCGTGTTCGCGGGATAGTGCCGCTGGCCGAAGGCGAGCACGACGAGGCCTTCGTCGCCTGCGCCGATCGTGTGGGCGTACTCACATGCGAGATGAGCAAGGCAATCACCCGCGCTTACGGCGAACGCCTCTTCCTTCTGCCCGTCCCACTGCACCGACACGCCGCTTCCCGAAAGGACGAAGAAGATCTCCTCCTCGGAGCCCTCGAGGTGCAACGGCGTTGCCCACTTTCCCGGGTCGATCGAGATCCGTTGCACGCCGACCGTGACAGAGTTCGAACCAGTCAGATCCTGCCACGCCGCGGCGATATGACCTCGCTCTCGGCGGCTGCCCTCGATCTCATGCCAGTCGGTGACCACGAGGCCATGTTAGGCCATCACGGCACGACCGACCGAATCACACCCGACGGAGAGTCAGGCCGGCACCGCGTCGCGGGCGAGCGCTTCTCTGAGACGGATCACCGCGTCGTCGGCCGCATCACCCCCTTCGACCCGAACCCATGCCTCGGCGTCGTGGAGCAGGCCGCGGACCTCTGCCAGGAGCTCCGCAGGGCTCGCCGTCGCGCGATCGAGCGCCTCGATGCGCTCCAATCTCTCGATGACTCTTCGTGCCTCGTCCATGGCATGCAGGCTAGGGAGGAACCCGTGGCGTGTCTGTTCCTCCTCTGCGTCAGTTCTGTGTCGAAGCGGCCGTCGCAGCCGCGAGATTCTCCAGCATCCCCCCGAAGATGTAGCCGTGGAACGGCCACAGCAGGTACCAGTACACGAGGCCGAAGAGGCCGGCCGGATCGAAGATCGCAGTCTGCGAGATGATCGAGCCGGCCCCGCTCTTCGCGGGAGTCACCTCGAACTGCAGCCAGGCACGGCCCGGCACCTTCATCTCGGCACGCAGCCGCAAGAGCCGGTTCGGCTCGATCGCCTCGACCCGCCAGAAATCGAGCGTGTCTCCTACACGCAGGTCGACCGGGTCACGCCTGCCTCGCCGAAGGCCGGGCCCACCGACGAGGACATCGAGCCATCCCCGCACGCGCCAGAGGAGAGCTGCCTTGTACCAGCCCGTCGTGCCACCAATCGCCCGGATCGGTGCGAACGCCGCTTCCTCTGCCACCGGAACCGAGATCGAACGGGCGTCGACGAGACGCGAGCCGTGACGCACGCCTCCGTACGACGAATGGTCGGCGAAAGCCTCGTCCGACCACCGCGTCTCGGCGATGGCGCGGTCCTCGAACACGAGCGCTCGGGCGATCGCCTCCCGAACGCCTCGCGGCGTCACGGAGAATTCTGCGAGTGCCCGCGGATCCTCGACGACCGTCTCGTTGCGGAGCGAGTCCACGAGCTTGCGCCCGACCCCGGCATAGACGGGCGTCACGAGCCACAGCCAGAGGCTCGAGAGCCGGGGTGTGAGCACCGGGACGGGGATCATGGTCCGGCGGAGGCCCCGCTGGGCGGCGTACTCCTGCATCAGCTGGAGGTAGGTGACGCGATCTGCGCCCCCGATCTCGAACACCTCGCCGTCCGCCGGCTCGCGATCGATCGCCTCGAGCAGGTATGCGAGGACATCCTCGATCGCGATCGGCTGGGCGCGGACCCTCACCCAGCGCGGGGTCACCATGACGGGCAGCTTCTCCACGAGGGCTCGGATCATCTCGAACGACGCACTGCCCGAGCCGATCACGATCGAGGCGCGGAACTCGATCGTCGGAACGCCCGACGAGCGCAGGATCGCTCCGACCTCCTGCCTCGACGCCAGGTGGGGCGAGAGCTCCCCGTGCCCGAGTCCGCCGAGGTAGATCACCTTCCGAACACGAGCATTCCGCGCGGCCGCGGCGAACGATCGCGCGGCGGCACGATCTTGTTCGTCGAACGGCCGACTCGCGCTCATCGAGTGCACGAGGTAGTAGACGGTGTCGACGCCGTCGAGCGCGGCCGCGATCGTCTCGGGTTGGAGCACGTCGCCCTGGACGACCTCGGTCGTCGCTGCAACACGCGGCCGCAGGTACTCGGGTCGGCGCGAGACGCAACGAACGCGCTCCCCACGCGCCTCGAGGGCCTTCAGGAGGCGTCCGCCGACATACCCTGTCGCGCCCGTGAGAAGAACAAGCCGTTCCGCCACGATGCTCACACCCTAGTACTGTTGGCCCGTTCTCTCCACGCGCGGGCCTCGCTGGAACGAAGGACTGGCTCAGCCGGCGAGACGGAGCGACCGCTGATCGCGCACGCCGAGGAGCGTCTCGTCGAGCTCGCGCAGCAGCTTCGGCCGATCGCCGTGCTGGAGCGTCGCGACGAGCACGCACCGCGCTGCATCCGAGACTGCCGCCGAGCAGGTTGCGCCGTCACCCAGGTGATTCAGTTCCTCGTGGAGCGCGGCCCGCTCCTTCGGATCCGGCTCGAGAAGCACCGCGGCCCGCAACGGCCACGTCCCGCCGAGCGCCGCTGCAAACGTTGCGCGAAGCTGCTCCGAGCGAAACGGCTCCTGTTGGAAGAGCGAGAGCTCCCACCGGTCGAGGGCCTCGGCGAGCGCCGCGTCGGCGTCCGCCAACGTCAGGCGGAGGAGAAGCTCCCCGGCAAGTGCTCCGCGGAACGAGTCGAGTCGGGTCGCCTCCCCGGGAGGCTGGGTTGCTGCGATCGGCAGAACGGGCCGAATGCCGAAGGGGCGCCCGTCGAGCGTCTCGAAGAGGACAGGCCCGGCGGAGAGCGGCGCCGCCGTTGCCAGGCGAATCGCGCTCACGGCGTCTGCGATCTCGGCGGGCGCGTCCGGGAGCTCGTCCTCGGCACCGAGCGCGGCCCGAAGCTCGAGCACGCAGTAGCGATCGGTCTCTCGACCGAAATCCTTCGGCATCAGCGACGACGCTTCGGGCCAGTGACGCGCAAGCTCGCCGTCGGCGACAGCGCGAATCCGTAGCCCAGGCGCCAGCTCCGAGTGCGTGGTGACGGAGAGCCCGACGAGCGGTGCCACGGCAGCGTACGTCCGGCGCTCACCGTAGAGCGACCGTTCGAGCTCTGCATAGGCGCGGTCGAAGGCCTCGTCGTCCCAGTCGAAGCCGCCGCAGGACTCTGCCGTCGATACGAGCAGGCCGACGAGGATCGTGCGGAAGAGCGCCTCCTCCTCGGAGGGCTTTCGCCCCACGTGCGCGCGGGCGAAGATCGCGGCAGCGGGCTCGCGCGCGAGCTCCTCGAGGGCGATCAGGGCGTCGTCCCTGCCGCGTAGCCGTTGGGCACGGTCCTCGACGAACGCCCGTACGAGCGGTCGGTACTCGTACAGAGCCGGTCCGGAGCGGTGCTCGTGCTCGACGAACGCGACCGGAAGCTCCGCACCGTCGTCGAGCTCGCGGAGGAGGTAGGCAAACGCTCCGAGGGCGAAGCTCCGTAGAGAGGAGTAGAGGTGAGGTGCCCGCGCCGCCATGCTCCGGTCTACGCGGTCAGGCGATGATCTCCTGTCGGAAGGCAGCAGAGGGAAGCCTCGATCGACCACCGGGCAGTACACTTCGTCCAGGAAACGTCCAATGACCACCGCCCTCCTCAATATCGCAGCCATCTCGCGGCGAACCGGTGTTGCACCGGACACGCTCCGCAAGTGGGAACAACGCTACGGCGTTCTTCGGCCCGTTCGCACGGCCGGCGGTCAGCGTCGGTACGACGAGACCGACGTGCTCCGGGTCGAATGGCTTCGGGACCGAATCGGCGAAGGCTGGCGGATCGGCGAAGCAGCACGCATGCTCGACGGATCCACGACGGTGGCCCCGGACGATCCGGCCGAGCTCCGAGACGCGATGATCGCCGCGGTGCGCGACGTCGACCTCGTGGCGCTCTCCGCCACGCTCGATCATGCCTTCGCAGTGCTGCCCCTCCAGCAGGCGCTCGGCGACGTGATCACGCCCGCGCTTCACTGGACGGGCGAGGCATGGCATCGAGGCGATCTTTCCATCGCGCAGGAGCACGCGATCAGCGGCAAGGTGCGCGCCCACCTCGGCAAGCTGATCGCGGACGGTCGTGGGGACGTGCACGGCGTTGCAGTTCTTGCCTGCGGGCCGGGGGAGCATCACGACATCGGCCTGCTGATGCTCGCCGTCGCGCTCCGCGCCGACGGCTGGCGCGTCGAGTTCCTCGGCGCCGACACGCCGGTCGATACCGCCGTCGCCTTCGCCGAGCGCATCGGTGCGACGATTCTCTGCTTCAGCGCCGCGCGCCCCGAGTCGGTTCAGGCGCTCCGCGAATCGCTTGCCGCTGATGCCGCGCGAACGGCCACGACGATCATCGTCGGCGGCGCAGCGGTCACCCCCGCGATCGCCCGGGAGGTTCGCGCGACCTACGTCGACGGCTCGCTCGATACCGCCGTCAGGCGCATCCGCACGTTCGCGACGAAGTGAGCCCCTGGCTCCAGGCAGCGCTCGCCGGTGCAGCAGCGGCGACGGTGTGGGGACTCGTCGAACCCCTCGATCAACGGCTGTTCCGATTCCCGTACTCCGACATCGCGATCCTCGGCAAGCTCGTCACGCGCGGGCCTCACTGGCGCATTGCGGGATGGACGATGCACATCGTCAACGGCGCCGTCGCCGGGCTCGTGTTCTGGGCGCTCTTCGAGTGGCTCGGAACGAACGCCTTCTGGTTTGCGATCGCGTTCGCGATGATCGAGCACCTCGTGACCTACCCGCTGACGCTGCTCACCGACCGGTTCCATCCCGCCCGGGGCGCACCGGAGCTGCCGCCCATGTCACGGTCCGGCCGGGCCTTCGCGCAGGCAACCTTCCGTCATCTTCTCTTCGGCCTGGTGCTCGGCCTGCTCGTCGTCATCTAGGCCGGAGAACGGCACGGCGAGGGCCTGCAAGGAACCCCGCCTCGACGAGCAACGCCAGCGCGTCCGTCTCGGCGACCGGGCGGCCGTCGAACCGCTCGACCGCCAGGCGCTTCGCGTGGCCGTCATGCACCCACTCGGCGAGGGCAGCGAGCGCCGGGCGAAGCCATTCCGCGTCGGGCTCGCGGAGCGGCACGAGCGTCCGGCCACCCCGTTCGACGAACAGCGCCGCCGAGCCACCGAGGAGAACGACGTGTGCCCCGGCGACGCGCGCCGCTCGCGCGCCCGCGCGCCGCGGCCAGGGGAGCGCAGCCCCGTATGGCTGGGCGGGGTCCGCAGCCGCGAGAACGAGAGCCTCCTCGTCGGCGCCTGACCGAATCTCCCGCAACCGCTCGACCGCACCGGCGAGCGCGAACTGCGCCCCGCCGAGGCCCTCGACGAAGTACCCGCGCCGGCACGCCCCGATTGTCTCGAGCGCGCGCAACTCGCCGTAGACGGCGCCGTACCCGCCGGCGTGGCCCTCTGCCCGGACGCCGTCGCGGACGATGATTCCCTGCCGCTCGAGCAGGAGCTCCGCGAGCGCTCGCCGGTCGACCGTGGCCGGGAACAGTCGCGAGGTGAGCGACCAGCGCCCCTGTGTCGACGTGGTGCCGCCCGCACGCGTACGCGCGAATCGACGCGGGCGCCGATCGACGATCGGCGTGCCGTATCGTCGGCTGGCACGGAGCGGGGTCCACGCGTCGTTGGTCGCCTCCCCGGCCCAGACGAGCTCCCAGAGCGCGGGCAGGGCCGCCTCCGCATCGAGCCCCGTTCTCGCCAGGAGGTCGGGCCAGAACTCGGCCGACTGCGCGAGGGCCTCTCGCAGCCTCTCCGCGGTCTCACCCTCAGGGGCTGGCGCCGCGGCCGGTGCGCCGAGGAGCGAGCAGTCGGCGCGGAAGTACAACGCGACGCGGTCAAGTCCCGCACCGACCCACACCACCTCGCCGGTCGCGCAAAGCGCATCGAGTGCCGCCGGCTGGTAGTCCGGCACGCGCCGGCGAAGAACCTCGCTCTCCCAGAGCGAGACGGGGAGCGGGAGCCCCTGCAGAGGGACGAGGGCCTCCCGAAGCGTCGCCCGCCGGTCGATGCCGTGCCAGGCGGGGAGGAAGCGCCCGAACGCAGACTGCTCTGCCGGCTCGACCTCACGGCGCAGCGCCGCGAGCGAGGCGCGGCGGAGCCGACGCAGGACGTCTGGGTCACACCATTCGCGCTCGCTCCCTCCCGGGCGCAACTCCCCTCGCACGAGCCTGTCGGAGCGCTCGAGCACCCCAAGCGCCTGCTCGACGCGATCGTGCTCGAGCGAGTAACGGGCGGCGGCCTCCGCAGTCGTGAACGGCCCCCGGGATCGCGCAAAACGGCCGAGGAGAACGCCGAGTGCGTCGGGCACGTCGTCGAGGTACGCCTCGGGCAACCCACCGGGCGGCATCACCCCGAGCGCGTCGCGGAACAGGCCGGCGTCCTCGATCGCGATCAGGCGCTCCTCCCCGGCCACCCTGATCCTGAGCGCGCGACGCTCGGCCTCGAGAACCGCGGCGTGCGCAGCATCGACCTCGTCGTCGCGGAGATCGCCACGCCGACGAAGCAGATCGTGGAGCTCGTCCGGTGAGCGGGGATTGCCCGCGAGCTGGGCCTCGACGTCCACGAGCGCCGCCGGATCGAGCAGATCGCGCAGCTCCTCCTGGCCGAGCAGCTCGCGCAGCAGGTCGCGATCGAGCGAGAGCGCCTGGGCGCGACGCTCGGCGGCAGGAGTGTCGTCCTCGTACATGTACGTCGCGACGTAGGCGAAGAGCAGCGACGACGCGAACGGCGACGCGGACGCCGTCTCGACCTCGACGAGGTCGAGCTCGCGCGTCTGCAGACCCCGCAGGATCCCCTTCAGCGCCGGAAGGTCGAAGACGTCCTGCAGGCACTCGCGATACGTCTCGAGCACGATCGGGAAGGACCCGTAGTTGCGTGCCACCTGAAGCAGGCTCTGCGCTTTGAGGCGCTGTTGCCAGAGCGGCGTACGCTGGCCGGGCCGCCGTCGCGGGATCAGCAGCGCCCGACCCGCGTTCTCCCGGAACCGCGAACCGAACAACGCTGTCTGACCCACCTCCTGGACGACGAGATCCTCGATCTCCTCGGGCGAGAGGAGAAGGTCGGCGATCGGCGGCGGAGCATCGGCCTCCGGAAGGTGGAAGGCGATCCCGTCGTCCGACCAGATCGACTGCACCTCGAGGCCGAGGGAGTCACGGAGCCGGGCACCGAGCGCCATCGCCCACGGCGCGTGCACCCGCGCGCCGAACGGTGTCAGGATGCACAGCCGCCAGTCGCCGATCTCGTCACGGAAGCGCTCGACGACGATCGTCCGGTCGGAAGGGACGACACCTCCGGTTGTCGCGGCCTGATCGCGGAGGTACGTCAGGAGATTGCGGGCTGCGAGCGAGTCGAGGTGGTAGTCGCTGCCGAGCGTCGCGAGGGCCTCCGCGTCGCTCTGGGCGACGAGCTCTCGCGAGGTACGTCCGATCTTCTCACCGAGCTCGAACGGCCTCCCCACGCCCTCCCCCTTCCAGAAGGGAACGGCGCCCGGCGCACCCGGAGCAGGCGAGACCAGCACGCGATCTCGGGTGATCTCCTCGATCCTCCACGTCGAGGCGCCGAGCATGAACGTCTGACCCTGCCGAGCCTCGTAGACCATCTCCTCGTCGAGCTCACCGACGCGCCCGCCCCCCTCGACCTGGAAAACGCCGAAGAGCCCACGGTCGGGGATCGTTCCTGCGTTCGTCACGGCGAGCCGGCGCGCTCCCTGCCTCCCCTTGACGACGCCGGCGGTCCTGTCCCACACGATCCGCGGTCGCAACTCCGCGAACTCGTCCGACGGATAGCGTCCGGCGAGCATGTCGAGCACGTTCTCGAGTTGTGCGCGCGTGAGATCGGCGAACGGGTAGGCGCCGCGCACGAGCTCGTGGAGATCGTCGACCGCTATCTCCTCATCGGCGCAGATCGCGACGATCTGCTGGGCCAGCACGTCGAGCGGGTTCCGGGGAATGTGGGTCTCCTCGATCAGCCCCTCGCGCATCGCCCGGGCGACGACCGCACACTCGAGCAGGTCACCGCGGAACTTCGGGAAGATGCGACCCTTCGAAACCGCGCCGAGGTCATGTCCCGCGCGGCCGACACGCTGCAGTCCGCGGGCGACCGACTTCGGGCTCTCGACCTGTACGACGAGGTCGACCGCGCCCATGTCGATCCCGAGCTCGAGCGACGATGTCGCGACGAGGCACGGGATCTGCCCTGCCTTCAGCAGCTCCTCGATCTCGACCCGCTGCTCGCGGGCGAGCGATCCGTGGTGCGCACGCGCGACGTTCGCCTCCGCAAGCTCGTTCAACCGCACGGCCAGGCGCTCGGCAAGCCGCCGGTTGTTGACGAATACGATCGTGGAGCGGTGGCCCTGGACGAGATCGAGCAGAGCCGGATAGATCGACGGCCAGATCGATCGCGCGGTCGCCTCGTATCCTGCCGCCATAGCAACGTCGTCCTCGACCACGTGCTGCGCAAGAGACGGACTGGATCCCGGCTCGCGCATGTCCTCGAGCGCGACGACGACCTCGAGATCGAGCTCCTTCCGCGAGCCAGCGTCGACGAGCTCGATCGGCCGGCCCCCGCCGACGAAGCGCCCGATCTCCTCGAGCGGCCGCTGGGTCGCGGAGAGGCCGATCCGCTGGAACGGTTGGGTCACTACCCGCTCGAGGCGCTCGAGCGAGACTGCAAGGTGCGCACCCCGTTTCGTGCCTGCGACCGCATGGACCTCGTCGACGATCACCGTCTCGATCCCCCGCAGCATCTGGCGCGCCTGTGACGTGAGCAGCAGGAACAGCGACTCCGGCGTGGTGATGAGGATGTCCGGCGGCGTGCGCGTCATCTGACGGCGCTCGCGTTGATCGGTGTCGCCGGTACGAACGCCGACGGTGAGCGCCGAGCCCAGGCCGACGAGCGGTGCACGAAGGTTGCGCTCGACGTCGTAGTTGAGCGCCTTCAACGGCGAGATGTACAGCAGGCGAAGCCCCTCACCCGGAGCCGCGTTGAGTCGGTCGATCCCCGTCAGGAAGGCTGCGAGCGTCTTTCCCGAACCCGTCGGTGCCTGCACGAGGACGTTCGCACCCGTCGCGATGGCGGGCCAGGCGGCCTCCTGGGCTGGCGTCGGGCCGGCGAACACCCGCTCGAACCACGCTCGTGTCGCAGGCGTGAAGGCGGCGAGCGGATCCATCGACGTCAGCGTAACCCGCGCCCGTCGGCGGCGGCCAGTCGGGCTAGGATCGAGTCATGCCCACGCCTACAGCGATCCACTTCACGGGAGACCCCGAAGCCAACGCCTTCCTCGGCGCCAACCCGCTGGCGCTCCTGATCGGCTTCGTGCTCGATCAGCAGGTGACCGTGCAGAAGGCGTTCTCCTCTCCACTCGAGCTGTCGAAGCGACTCGGCGGTGACCTCGACGCCGCAACGATCGCAACGATGGATCCCGACGCGCTCGTCGAGGTCTTCCGCGAGAAGCCCGCCCTGCACCGATTTCCGGCCAACATGGCAGCGCGCGTCCAGGAGCACTGTGCCTACCTCGTCAGCGAGTACGACGGCGATCCCACGGCCGTCTGGGGCGGCGTTCGGGACGGTGCCGAGCTCGAGCGCCGACTGCTCGACCTTCCCGGGATCGGCGAGATGAAGGCAAGGACGATGATGGGCGTTCTCGCAAAGCGGCTCGGCGTGCGCCCGAGCGGCTGGGAGGCCTTCGCGCCGGCACCACGAGAGTCTCGGCGATGTCGATTCCCCCGAGGCACTCGCGGCCTACCAGGCCGCCAAGCGTGCCCGCAAAGCGGCCCATCGGGCCGCGTCCGCCGGCTGAACGCATGCCGATCGAGCTACGGACGCTCACTGATGGGGGGCAGTCCGCCGACGAGATCGCCCGTGAGGTCGCATCGTTCATCGGAGATGCGCGTGAGAGCCTCGACATGGCGCTCTACGACGTGCGTTTCGAGACCGCCGGCGGCGCCGTCGTCCTCGCGACGCTCCTCTCTGCGCAGCAGCGCGGCGTCACCATTCGCCTCATCTACAACGTCGACCACCCGGGGCCGATTCCCGTGCCTCCACCGCCGGAGATGACACCCGACGCGATCGAGGCACTTCCCGTCCCGACGCGGGGGATCGCCGGAGTGCCTGACCTCATGCACCACAAGTACGTCGTCCGCGACGGCACGGATCTCTGGTCCGGCTCGACGAACTGGACGGACGACTCCTGGACGCGGCAGGAGAACGCGATCGTCCGAGTGCTGGGTTCTCCGCCCCTCGCTCACGCGTTCACGCTCAACTTCGACGAGCTCTGGACGCGGGGAGAGGTCGAGCACACCGGCCACGTCGACCCCCGGCCGGTCACGGTTGACGGGACGACAGAAGTGCGTGCCTGGTTCACCCCGGAGTACGGCGAGGCGCTCTCGCATCGCGTGGCAAAGTTCCTCGGGCACGCAAGGAAACGGATCCGCATCGCCTCGCCGGTGCTGACGTCGGGGCCGATCCTCGGGACCCTCGTCGAGGTCGTCAACGAGCGCCGCTGCGACGTCGCGGGCGTGGTCGACGAGACACAGGTCGACGAGGTATTCCACCAGTGGGCGACGAACGGCGTCAGCGCCTGGAAGATCCCGCTCCTCGAGACCATCCTCACGGGCGCCCGGTTCTCCGGCAAGCCGTCGACACGCTGGACGCCGCAGTCGCTCCACGACTTCATGCACGCGAAGGTCGTCGTCGCCGACGACGTCGTCTTCATCGGATCGTTCAACTTCTCGCGGTCCGGCGAACGGAACGCCGAAAACGTGCTCGAGATCCACGACGCGTCGATCGCCGATCGCCTCGCGACGTTCGTCGACGAGATACGAGCCCGCTACCCCGCTACGACGCCCCCTCAGATCGAGGGATGAGCGGGGCACCCGCGATGCCGAGACCTTGTCCGTGAGGCTCGTCGCCGTGATCGTGGTCGTCGCAGCGATTGCAGTCACCGCTGCCTGGGGGTCGCCGCTCCCCCCGGCGAAGGCGTGCCCTCTCTTCCCCGCCGACAACGCGTGGAACCGCCGCGTCGACACCCTTCCCGTGGCCACGGGATCGGGTGCGACGGTGGCGGCGATCGGCGCGACGAAGACCATGCACGCCGACTTCGGATCGGGTCTCTGGGAGGGCGGCCCGATCGGGATTCCGATCACGGTCGTCGGCAAGGGCGCAGCGCAAGAGCCGCGTCCGGTTCGACGTACGCCGACGAGTCGGATCCCGGTCCGTACCCCATCCCGAAGGGCGTCCTTATCGAAGGAGGAGCCTCGTCCGACGGGGATCGGCATGCGCTCATCGTCGACCGCGACGCCTGCCGTCTCTACGAGCTCTACGACCTGCACCGCTCGGGTGGACGCTGGACGGCAGGGTCAGGGGCGATCTGGAACCTGCGCTCGAACCGGCTTCGTCCGGCGGGCTGGACGTCGGCCGACGCGGCGGGCCTGCCGATCCTCCCCGGGCTCGCCCGCTACGACGAGGTCGCGAAGGGCAGGATCGACCATGCGCTCCGGTTCACCGTCTCGCGCACCCGCCGTGCCTACGTGTGGCCGGCACGCCACCACGCGAGCTCGCTCACCGAGGCTGCACTGCCCGCGATGGGCACTCGGCTACGCCTCAAGCGCTCCTTCGACGTGTCGGGCTTTCCCCGGCAAGCGCGCGTCGTCCTTCGGGCCTTGAAGGAGTACGGGATGATCGTCGCAGACAACGGCTCGGACTGGTACGTCTCGGGGGCGCCCGACCCGCGGTGGTCGAACGACGATCTCCACTCGCTCGGCCGCGTCCCCGGCTCGGCGTTCGAGGTCGTCGACACGGCGTCGCTTCACTAGGATCGCACCATGACCCCGACCGTCGCGGGAATTGCCGTCGCCGATCCCCGCGAGCTCGAGCTCGCGGTCGTCGGCCCGAAGCCGAATACGCTCGAAGGGAGCCCGGTCGAGTCGGCCCTCGAGATCCATTCCGAGGGTGGGCTCGACGTCGGCGTCTGGGAGATCACCCCCGGATCGTTCCGCAGCGTCAAGGACGGCATCTCGGAGCTGATGTACTTCGTCTCGGGGAGCGGCACCATCATCGGCGATGACGGCACGACGACCGAAATCGGACCGGGCGTCGTCACTCGTCACGCCCGACGGCTGGTCGGGCACCTGGCATGTGACGGAGACCGCACGCAAGGTCTACGCCATCGTGCCGACTCGCTGACGACGACGGTTTACACGGCAGTAGGCTGTCGTCGTGATCCTCGACAACGGCGTCATCCGCACGCTCGATCCGTCGCTGCCGACTGCCGGTGCGCTCGCGATCGCAGGGCCGATCGTGGCCGGAGGCGTGGGCACCCACGAGTGGATGCTGCCGACGCCCGAACGCGTCGATCTCGCCGGACGCTGCGTCCTGCCCGCTTTCACCGACTCGCACGTGCACTTCCCGACCTGGGCGCTCGCACGTCACGATGTTCGGCTCGAGGGAGCGACGTCGGTCGCGGCGGCGCTCGCGCGCGTCGAGGAGCACGCTCGGCGCGGGCGCTGGATCCGCGGCACCGGTTGGCGCGACGCCGGGTGGCCCGAGCGGCCGACCGCGGTCGCCCTCGATGCAGTGACCGGCACGACACCGGCCGCACTCTGGTCGAAGGACTACCACTCGCTCTGGCTCAACAGCACCGGCCTCGCTGCCGCCGCCGGCGACCTCGAGACGCACGGCGGTGTCGTGGAGAGGGACGAGGCGGGCGAGCCGACAGGCGTGCTGCGCGAGGAGGCAGCCTGGCGCTTCCGGGAGCGGTTCGTGGAGGTGACCGAGGACGAGTGGGTCGACGCGACCCGCGAGGGAATCCGTGTCGCGAACGCCAGGGGGGTCGGGGCGATCCACGACAAGGACGGCTGGCTCGGTGCGGCATCGATCTTCGGCCGGATCCACGAGAACGAAGGCCTCTCACTTCGTGTCTGGCAGTCGATCCCGGCCGACCGGCTCGACGAGATCACAGCGCTGCCGCTGCGCTCGCGCATCGGGGACGACTTCCTCCGACTCGGATACCTGAAGACGTTCATGGACGGGACGCTCGGCTCGCAGACGGCGCTGATGCTCGACGGCAGCGGCGTCGAGATCACGAGTCGTCGCGGAGCTCGAAGAGATCATCCTGCGCGCCGCCGAAGCGGGCTGGCCCGTAGCCGTTCATGCGATCGGCGACCGGGCGAACCGCAATGCGCTCGACGCCTTCGAGGCGACGAGGCACGCGTGGCAGCCTCAAGGGCTCCGCCATCGAATCGAGCACGCACAGTGCCTCGACCCGGCGGACGTCCCTCGCTTCGCCGAGATCGGCGTCGCCTGCTCGATCCAGCTCTCGCACGCCGCCTCTGACCGCGACCTGGCGGAGCGCTACTGGGGCGATCGGGCCGACGGCGCGTATGCCTTCCGGAGCCTCTGGGACTCCGGAGCCGTCGTCGCGAACGGCTCCGACGCGCCCGTCGAGGAGCTCGATCCGCTCGCCGGCGTCATCGCCGGTGTGCGACGCACGATCGACGAGCGACCGGGCTGGCGGATCGACGAGGCACTGACCGTCGAGCAGGCGCTGATCGCATCGACCGTCACACCCGCCTGGCTCGCAGGTGACGAACGGCGTCGTGGCAGGCTCCTCCCGGGGTTCCTCGCCGACCTCGTCGTCCTCTCGCGCGACCCGTTCACGTGCCCCGTGGACGACCTCGAATCGGTCGAGATCGTGGCGACGATGGTCGGTGGCCGCTGGGTGCACAATCCGCCGCCCTGGGATTGACCGCTTCAGCCGGTATGCTGGTGACCCATGGCTACAAGAACGATGCTCCAGGTTCACCAGTCCCAGACATGCTCTGTGGCTGCGACCGCGGAGATCGTCGGCGCCAAGTGGACAGTGCTCATCGTGCACGAGCTCTCCGAGGGACCGCGCCGCTTCACCCAGATCGAGCACTCGTGTGCGGGAATCAGCCCCCGCACGCTCGCAGAGCGCCTGCGCTGGCTCGAGGCCGAGGAGATCGTCCTTCGCCGCAGCTTCGCGGAGTCCCCGCCGCGCGTCGAGTACGAGCTGACCGAGAAGGGCGCCGCCCTGCTGCCGCTGATCGCCGAGATGCGCCACTTCGGGCACGACTGGCTCGGCTGCGGCGTCCACAACGCGTAAGGCGGGCGGGAGCCCGCGAAGGGAAAAGCGTATCGCGGGCTCGCGCCCGCCTACGGTTGTCTCTTCCTCGTTGCCCGCTTCGCGGGGATCCTGAAGCCGGGAACCTGCGGTTCCCCGTGACCCCTCCCTGCAGAGGCATCAACAGGCGGCCGGCATAACGCCGGTCGCATGTTCTCGCTTCTAGCTGAAATACGTGTCGTCGTGGCTGTACGGCGGCACGCAGCAGCAGAGCAGTCGGACGCCATCCTCGCCGGCGCGAAGCTCGTGCCAGGCACCGGGCGGGATGAGGATTGCGTCGCCCTCCCCCACCTCGCAGACGGCGCCGTCGAGCTCCATCGTGCCGCCACCATCGGTCAAGAGGTAGATCTCCTCACTCATCGCGTGGTAGTGGCGCATCGTCGACTGACCCGGCTCGAGCGTTGCCTCCGCGAGCGACTGTGCGGCCGAGTGGATGAACTCCCTGATCGTCGAGCCGTCCTTGGTCGTGAATGGCTCCAGCGTCTCGTACGAGACGACGTCCATCAGGGCGCAGGAGGATCTTCGTCGACGGTGACGATGTCGTCGCGGCTCGCCGCTTTCTCAGGCTTGGAGGGGACTCTCACTGCCGGTGTCGCCTCGACGATCGGCCCGGCCCCGAGCGCCGGCGGCGCCTTCGATTTCGGCTTCTCGGCGTCGTCCTTCGTGTCGAACACGGACGTCGGATCCAGGTCAGAGACCGCGTCCTTCAACTCCCGAACGCCGGTGCCGAGGCGTCGCGCCATCGCGGGTGCTCCCTTGCTGCCAAAGAGCAGCACGAGGACGGCCGCGAGGATCAGGATCTCCCAGATGCCGAGGCCGAATGGCATGCTCTGAATGTAGCGGCACGAACGAGCCGGGGCAGCCTCACGCGTGGCCGACGAACTCCTTCAGCGCGACGATGCAGAGCCCGAAGGACGCGTTGACAAGGACAACAGCGATCGTCGCGCCGCTCCCCAGGCGCTCCTTGCGCGCGAAGAGAATGCCCCACCAGACGAGCGTCGCGACGCCGTAGCCGATGGCAACCCAGTACGCGGCCCGCGTGGCGATCAATCCCAGGCCTCCGGCGATCAGAGCAAGAGAGGGGACGATCGCAGCCTGCAGCAGCGGCCACTCGCGGCGGACGGAGCGCCGCACGTCGCTGCCCGAAAACGGCTCCTCACCGTCGAGGCTCCGCGCCAGCGCCCCTGCGTAGACGTGAGCGAGCCAGAACACGATCATCGTGACCTCGACGATTCCGAGCGAGAGCCAGATTGCCTCGGACGAGTCGGCGGCCGCGACGATCGACGTGACGAGAATCGTCCCGTAGATGCCGCCGGCAAGGTTGTCGCCGCGGTCGAAGAGCCATTCGCGGATCCTCACCGCACTAGCCTACGCGGGTGGAGGACCGCCGGCCCGAAGCGGTCGCGACTAGTCGCGCGCGATCGCGGCGACGAGCTCCGCGGTCTCGGTCGGCGTCGTGCCCACGCGGATCCCCTTCGCTTCGAGCGCTTCCTTCTTCGCCTCGGCGGTGCCGGACGATCCGGAGATGATCGCGCCGGCGTGACCCATCGTCTTTCCGGGTGGCGCGGTGAATCCGGCGATGTAGGCGACGACCGGCTTCGTCAACTCGGCCTCGATGTAGGCCGCGGCCTTCTCCTCCTCGTCGCCGCCGATCTCGCCGACCATCACGACGTACTCGGTCTCGGGGTCGGCCTGGAACTTGGCGAGGATGTCGACGAAGGAGGATCCGACGACCGGGTCGCCGCCGATCCCGACGATGGTCGAGTTGCCGAGGCCCATCTGCGTCAGCTCGTGGCCGATCTGGTAGGTGAGCGTGCCCGACCGCGAGACGAGGCCAATGTTGCCGGCGGTGAAGATCTCGGCCGGGATGATGCCGACGTTCGCCTTGCCGGGGGAGAGTGCCCCGGGGCAGTTCGGGCCGATCAGCGTCACGCCGCGGTTGTGCACGTACGTGTGGATGCGCAACATGTCGTGCGCCGGGACGCCCTCGGTGATGCAGATCACCGTCTCGATGCCCGCGTCGACCGCCTCGTAGATGGCGTCCGCGGCGAACGGTGCCGGGACGAAGATCATGGCGGTGTTCGCGCCCTCTACCGAGACGGCCTCGGCGACGGTGTGGAAGACCGGCACGCCCTCGACGTCCTGACCGCCCTTCCCGGGGGTGACGCCGGCGACGAGGTTCGTGCCGTAGCCGCGATTCCGCAGACCGTGGAATCGACCTTCGGAGCCGGTCAGCCCCTGGACGACAAGCCTCGTGTCGTTGTCGACGATAATGGCCATCAGGCGTGCACCGCCTTGAGCGCGATCCGGTCGAGCACGACGTGCTCGTCCTGGATGCGGTCGCCGAGGAGCCCGCGAACACGCACGGCGTCGTCACCGACGCAGCCGCAGCGGTCGAGCCAGGGCTGGAGCTCGATCGGCTTCTCGAAGAAGCGGACGTCCTCGACCTCGAGGCCGGCAGCGGCGACGAACGAGCGCCACTCTGCCTCGCTGTAGTTGCGCACGTGCGACGGATCGCGCACCTTCTCGGCCTCCTCGATCGCATCGCCCATGTAGCTGTTGTCGACGATCAGGACATCCCTGGCGGAGACACGCGGCCATCTCGGAGACGGCGCGCCGCGACGTCGTCGAAGTGGTGTGCGGCTACGCGCGTCGCAACGGCGTCGAAGCTGCCGTCCGCGAACGGGAGATCCTCGGCGCGGCACACGACGTCCGGGCGCATGCCGGGAGCCGGGTCGCAGCTGACGACCTCGACACCCGCCTCGCGCAGCCGGCGGGCGACGTGACCGCCACCCGTGGCAACGTCGAGCGCCGTGCGCGCCGCCCGACGGCCCACTCGACGAGGAGGTCGAGATCCGGCCCTTCCCGATGCGCGTCGCTCGTGCGGTACTGCTCGGCACGGTCGCTCCAGACGTCGGTCATGCCGCGAGCTCCACTGCGCGCTTGGCGGCCTCGAGCATCGTCGGCGAGACGTGGAGGTTCGCGGGCGCCGCCTCCGCGAGGATCCGGCGGCCCTCCTCCGCGTTGGTGCCGTCGAGGCGGACGACGATCGGGAGATCGAGCCCCATCTCGCCGAGAGCCTGCAGAATGCCGCGCGCGACCTCGTCGCAGCGCGTGATCCCGCCGAAGATATTGAAGAACACCGCGCGCACCTGAGGGTCCTGCGTGATCACCTGAGAGCGCGTCGACGACACCCTGCGCGTCGCCACCTCCGCCCAGATCGCAGAAGTTGGCAGGGCGACCGCCCGCGAACGTGACGACGTCGACCGTCGACATCGTCAGCCCGGCACCGTTGCCGCACACGCCGACCTCGCCGTCGAGCTTGACGTAGGTCACGTGCTTCGCGCGCGCGAGCGCCTCCAGCGGGTCTGCAGCATCCTCGTCGCGCATCTCCGCGATGTCCGGGTGGCGGTAGAGCGCGTTGTCGTCGACCGTGAACTTCGAGTCGAGCGCCTTGACGATCCCATCCGGCGTCACGATCAGCGGGTTGATCTCGCAGAGCATCGCGTCGAAGCGGACGAAGGCGTCGTAGAGCTGTCCGATGATCTTCGCGATCTGCTTCTGCTCGGACGGTTCGGTGACGCCCGCGCCGTAGACGAGGTGGCGAGCCTGCCACGGGTTGAAGCCCTCGAGCGGATCGACATGGAGCCGGACGAGCGCGTCCGGGTTCTCCTCGGCGACCTGCTCGATCTCGACGCCACCCTGCGTCGTGAACATGAACAGCGGCTTCTTGACGCCCCGGTCGAACGTGAGCGAGAGGTAGTACTCCTTCGCGATATCGGAGGCCTGCTCGATCCAGAGGCGCTTGACGACGTGGCCCTTGATGTCGAGGCCGATGATGTTCTTCGCGTGCTCCTCCGCCTCGTGCGCGTTGGCCGCGAGCTTGACGCCGCCGGCCTTCCCACGGCCGCCGGTCAACACCTGCGCCTTGACGACGACGGGGCCGCCGAGCACCTCGGCCGCCTGCCGGGCCTCGCCCGGGGTCGTCGCGAGGCGCCCCTCACTGACGGGGATACCGACCCGCTTGAAGAGATCCTTGCCCTGATACTCGTACAGATCCATCTCGCCCCGAGCCTACCTGCGCCCGTGTGCGACGATCACCACCATGCGTCTTCTGCTCCTCCTTCCTCTCGTCGCCGCCTTCCTGAGTGGTTGCGCCTCCGGGACGATCGAGGTGCCTGCCACGATCAAAGCTCCGCCGCAGACGGCCAACCTCGACTGGAAGGAGCGGTACCCGGGCACCCAACCGGCGCTCGTCTTCGGCGTCTCCCGCTTCACCGTGACGCGCGCAGGATGGAAGGCCGACATCTCGGTGGAGAACACGTCCAATGTTGCGTGGACCGTCGGCGATCCAAGCGTCGGCCCGGAGCTCGCATTCGGGGTCGTGCTGTTCCCGAACGACGATCTCGACGAGCTCGAGCGCCGCAACCGGAACCAGGACCTGCCCGCACTCCGTGCCGCGACGACGTACGCGCCTTCTTTGCCGGAGCGAATCGAGCCGGGCCACACGTGGCAGGGAACGATGTCCGCTCCGGGCGCGCTCGCCGGAGGCCTCTGGGTGCGTCTGTCCTTCGGGCCGTTCGCCAGCGTCGGCGACCCACCCGACGGAGCGCAGACGCCCGTCGTCTGGTACACGGATCACGCATACCACCTCGAGGCGGTCGACGGCGAGCCGGCTTAGGCGTTGAGGAAGCAGTCGGGCAGAGGCCTTGTGAAAACAGGGTCCGTTGCCACGGTGTCCTCTTTTTCGGTCGGAGTCGTACTCCAAGGAAACCACCGGGGTCAGCGGATCTCGTCGTGACTTCTAGGGCAGAGAGCGGGCGTTTTCACGCATCATCGCTTCGGCCCCGCACGGTCCGTCCGACCACGATGCCGCCGCGTCTGAGACACTCCTCCCGATGACACGGAGGCACGCATGAAGAAGTGGCTGCCGCTCGTCGCCCTCGCCGGCGCCCAGTTCATCATGGTCCTCGATCAATCGGTCATGAACGTCTCGATCAGTCAGCTGGTCGCCGACTTCGACACGACCGTCACCACGATCCAGGCAGTGATCACGCTCTACTGCCTCGTCATGGCGATGTTGATCATGACGGGCGCGAAAATCGGTGACATTATCGGCCGGCGGCGGGCATTCGTGATCGGCCTCGTCATCTATGCTTGGCTCGGCGCTGACCGCCGCCGCGCCGACCGTGACCGTGCTCGCAATCGGCTGGTCTGTCCTCGAGGGTGTCGGAGCTGCGCTCGTCCTCCCCGCGATGGCAGCCTTGATCGCGGGGAACTTCGAAGGGCGCGAGCGCAAGACCGCCTACGCCGTGATCGGCGGCGTCGCCGGCGCAGGCATTGCGGTCGGCCCGATCCTCGGAGGCTGGGCGACAACCGAGCTGAGCTGGCGGGTCGTCTTCGTCGGCGAGGTTGTCATCGTCCTCTGCATCCTGGCCATGACGCCCTTCGTCCACGACGCCGTCCGGGACGCGAAGACGCGCGTCCACCTCGACGTCGTGGGCTCCGTCCTCTCGGCGGTCGGCCTCGGAGCCGTCGTCCTCGGGGCCTTGCAATCGACCACGTGGGGCTGGGTCACGCCGAAGGACTCGCCCGTCGAGCCGTTCGGGCTCTCCCTCATGCTCTTCGTGATCGCCGGAGGCGGCGTCCTGCTCTGGGGTTTCGTGCGCTGGCAGCGACACCGGGAGGAGCAAGGGACGGACCCGCTCGTGCACCTCGACCTGATCAAGATCCCGCCCGTCCGATCCGGCCTCATCGGGTTGTTCACTCAGAACCTGATCCTGATGGGGATCTTCTTCACAATCCCCCTCTACCTACAGCTCGTCCTCGGTCTCGACGCACTGGACACGGGGATCAAGATGCTGCCCGTCTCGATCACGATGTTCGTCGCGGCGGCGGCGGGCTCACGCCTGTCGGGCCGCTACCCGGTGCGGTCGATCGTCAGGGCCGGGTTGACGATCACCGGCATCGCGACGTTCCTCCTGCTCGGCACCGTGCAGCCCGACTTGGCCGAGACGAGCTTCGCGATCGCGATGGCCGTCCTCGGCGTCGGGATGGGGCTCATCGCCTCGCAGCTCGGCAACGTGATCCAATCGTCGGTCGATGCGTCTGGGCGGGGCGAGGCCGGCGGTCTGCAGTTCACCGGGCAGCAGATCGGCTCGTCACTCGGCGTCGCCCTGATCGGCGCCATCGTCCTCACCGGCCTGACGACGACATTCGTGTCGAACATCGAGTCCGACCCCAGGATCGCCGACGACGTGTCCTCCCAGATCAGCGTCGCAGCAGGATCCGGGATCGACTTCGTCGCGACCGATCAGATCGAGGCCGCGGCGCAGAAGGCAGGGCTCGACGAGACCACCACCGTCGCGATCGTCGACGACTACCAGGATGCTCAGCTCCGGTCGCTCAAGACGGGGTTGCTCGCGGCGACGATCCTGGCGCTCATCTCACTCGCATTCACGCGGGATCTTCCGAGCAGGGTTCCGAGGAGCGACGAGAAGCGCGCGGACGACGTCGCCATCGCCTGAGGACCCGGCGCCGACGCGACCTGACCCGCCGTCTGGACGGGTACGCTCGGCCAATGGACGCCATTGTCGTCGACGGGCTCGAGAAGACCTACGGCAGGGACGTTCGTGCGCTCGATGGCATACGCTTCTCGGTTCCGGAGGGGGAGGTCTTCGGGCTTCTCGGCCCGAACGGCGCCGGAAAGTCGACGACCGTCCGGATTCTCGCCACGCTGACGCGCGCCGATGCCGGCCGCGCGGTCGTCGCAGGTCACGACGTGGAGTCCGAGCCCGCGGCGGTGCGTCGTGCGATCGGATACGTCCCACAGGCCTCGGGCGTCGACCGGGAGGCGACAGGCCATGAGAACCTCGTCCTGCAGGGCCGCTTACAGGGGATGCGCGGACGCGATCTCGAGCAGCGCTCGACCGATCTCCTGGAGACGTTCGGGCTCACCGACAAGGCAACCGCCCTCGTCCGAACGTACTCGGGAGGGATGAAGCGGCGCCTCGACGTCGCGATGGGCCTCGTCCACCGGCCGCAGGTGCTGTTTCTCGACGAGCCAACAACTGGCCTCGACCCGGAGGCGCGCGCCGCCATGTGGGAGGAGCTAGAGGCGCTCGCGCGCGCCGAGCAGCTGACGATCCTGCTCACGACCCACTACCTCGAGGAAGCCGACAGGCTCGCACGGAGGGTCGCAATCGTCTCGCGGGGTCGGGTCGTCGTCGAAGGTGAGCCCGAGGCCTTGAAGCGAGCGCTGCGGGGTGATGCCGTGACCGTGGAGCTCGACGACTCCGGTACGGCTCGTCCCGCCGAGGTCGCCCGGGGACTCACGGGCGTCCACGAGGTCACCGAGGACGGCCGCCGGCTTCATCTCCGGGTCGACCACGGCGCCCAGGCGGTGCCGTTGATCCTCGCCGCGCTCGACTCGGCGGGGACGGGTGTCCAGGCGGTCACCGTGTCCCGTCCGTCGCTCGACGACGTCTACCTTCATCACACGGGCAGAGAGTTCCGCGCCGACGATCGGGAGAGCCCGTGACCGTCCTGTTTCAGACCGTCATCCTCTGCGCCCGCGTCCTCCGCAATCTCGCACGCCAGCCGATCTGGATCGCCGTGATGGTCGTCCAGCCAATGTTCTGGCTCCTCCTCTACAGCCAGCTCTTCCGACGGATCACGGAGCTTCCCGGCTTCGGAACGACGTCCTATATCGACTACCTCACGCCGGGCGTCGCGATCATGACCGCGTTCTTCTCCGGCTCGTGGGCGGGGATGGGAATGATCGAAGATCTCGATCGCGGCGTTCTGGAACGGTTTCTCGCGACGCCGGCGAGTCGCGCGGCGATCGTCTTCGGGCGGATCCTGCAGGCGGCGATCATTGCCACGCTCCAGGCCCTTCTGATCTTGCTCGTGGGCTTGACGCTCGGGGCGACGAACGGTGGCATCGTCGGGTGGATCGTGATCCTGCTCGCAGCCTTCCTCATCGCTGCGGGGTTCGCCGGCCTCTCGCACGGCATCGCGCTCCGGACCCGGCAGGAGGCGTCGATGATCGCTGTCGCCCAGTTCATCAGCCTGCCGCTCCTCTTCTTCTCGTCCCTCCTGATCGCGCGGACGCTGATTCCGGGGTGGATGCAGACCTTCTCTCTGCTCAATCCCGTCGAGTGGGCCGTCCGGGCAGGTCGCGGCGAGGCGCTGCCGGGCACCGACTGGGCGGAGATGGGGACGTTCCTCCTCCTGCTCGTCGGGTTCCTCGCCCTGACGACGACCTTCGCGACGCGGAGCTTCCGCTCGTACCAGCGCACGCTCTGAGCGCAGGCTCCGCGCGGAATCGATTCTCGATCGTTTCCGAGGCCTGGAGCTAGAGCGGTTGCGCCGTCGGGCGAACGAGGATCTCGTTCACGTCGACGTGCGGCGGCTGCGAGAGAGCGAAGACGACCGCTCGCGCGACATCGTCCGGCTGGAGCGGCTCCTCGAGCGGCACCTTCTCGAAGAACGGTGTGTCGACCATCCCCGGCGCGACGACCGTGACCCGGACCCCTGTTCCGTCGAGCTCCTGGCGGGCCGACTCGGCCATCGCGTGCACGGCATGCTTCGTCGCCGAGTAGAGCGAACCGACGATCGGGCGCCTCCCCGCGATGGAGCCTGTCAGCAGAAGGTGACCCTTCGTCTCCTTCAACCCTGGCAAGGTGGCACGAATCGTCAGTGCAGCCCCGTAGACGTTCGTCAGGACCATGTCGCGCCAGTGCTCGACCGAGTCTCCCAGGAAGCTCCGCTGCGCGCCGAAGCCGGCGTTGGCCCAGGCGGCGTCGAGCCGGCCGAAGTGCTCGAGCGCGACCGTGACGGCCGCCTGCTGGTCGGCCCACTCGGTCACGTCGCACTCGACGGCAACGGCGCGGTCCGGCCCGCCGAGCTCCGAGGCGAGCTCTTCCAGCTTCTCGATCGAACGCGCAGCGAGGACCAGTCGCCAACCGTCGGCTGCGAGCATCCGTGCGGAGGCGGCGCCGATGCCGGTCGAGGCGCCCGTGAGCAGGAGAACGCGATGTCCGTCGTCGTCACGCTGTCGACTCTAGCCGCGCCGTCCGGTTCGCGGCCGGTGTCTCGCCATCCCGTCACTGGGCCGGCAGCAGTCGAGCGCGCCAGCCGACCGGCGTTCTCGGGCTCGGCTCCGCAACTCACAGGGATGGCAGGGCCGAGGTCTTCCGCAACCTCCACGGTCATCTCGCCAGCGGGCGTCGAGAACGTCACACGAGCGCCGTCGACGGAGACGAGGCGTAGGTCGGCGATGTGGTCGCAGCCCGTCGCCCTGCGGACACAGATCTCAGCCGCCTGTACGGGTGGAGCGTAGATCGTCCGGCCTCGATACAGGTCGAGCGGGATACGGTCCTCGCGGATGAGTGCCGCAACCTCGGCGGCGCGCTCGACGGGGATCCGCCCGAGTTGGATGCCGGACGGGAGCACGAGCACGTTCGGGGCGAAGCGGTGCCCGCCAAGGTGCGAGCTCTGCCACAGCCATGCCCCGGGGAGGTGGGGTCTGAGAGCCGAGAAGAGCGGCGGTCCGAGGCGGGCGCAGCACGCGTCACGTCGTCCGTGCGCGCACACGAGCACGATCGAACCGAACACGGGCTCTCCGTCTCTGCTCACGGCCGCGGGGAGCTCGGCCAGGGATTCGAGCTCCTGCCAAACCGCATCTCCGCCCGTCTCGTCCACTTCGGCGCGGATGACGGTGACGCCACGTCGTCGGTCGGGCCGCCGAACGAGGATCGCCTTGCCGGGGAAGGATGCGAGCGCGGTTGCAACCTCGGGAGGAAGCCCACTGTCTGACGACCGCATCTCTTCCCCACGCACCCCGCACCTCGACGAGCAACCAACTCCTTCCCTCCGTCGCCGTGCCCGCGAGCGGCTCCGCGGCTGCGGCCGACGCGCCGACGCAGGTCGCCGGCCTGCCCGTGCTGCTGCTCATACCTCGAGCCGATCGCCCAGAAGGCGTCCGAGCGCAGGGTCGATGCCGAGCTCGGCAGCGAAGATGCGGTATTCGGCCAGCGCTTTCGCACGGTCGCGCCCGGGTCGCCAAACGGCGCGGAGGAGGACGTTCTTCGGCGTGTGCTCCAGCTCGACGAACTCGATCACCTGGACGTCGTAGCCCACCGCGCCGAGGAGCTGCGCACGAGCCGCATCGGTGACCTCGGCCGCGAACCGCTCCTTCAGCGTGCCATGCCGCAGGAGTGGGCGGAGTGCGATGTTCTCGAGCTGCGGCAACAGCTCGTGCTGGCAGCACGGGACGGCGAGGATGACGGGAACCGCGGCCCGCACCGCACGATCGAGGGCGTCGTCGGTCGCGGTATCGCAGGCGTGGAGGCTGACGACGAGGTCCGTCCCGGCGAGTGCCTCGTACCCTGAGATGTTCCCCACCTCGAAACGGAGTCCCTCCGCGCCCACCTTCCGTGCGAGCGCCTCGCACGCGCTGACGACGTCTGCCTTGAGATCGAGCCCGACGATCTCGACCTCCCGTCCACGAACAGCAGTGAGGAGGTGGTGCAGGGCAAAGGTCAGGTACGACTTCCCGGATCCGAAGTCGACGATCCGCAGTCGGCCGGAGGGCAGCGACGGCAGAACGTCGTCCACGAGCTCGAGGAACCGGTTGACCTGCCGGAACTTGTCGTACCGCGGCTTGCGAACCGTTCCCGCCGCCGTCATCACTCCGAGCTCGACCAGGAACGGGACGGGGGTGCCCTCGGGGAGGAGATATCGCTTCGCGCCGATCGTGCTCCAGCGGTGCGCGCGGTCTGCTCGGCGGCCGCCTCAGAATGGTCGGCGGCGAGCCGCGACCGGTCAAAACCTGCCAGTCAGCGTCGGCTGCATGAAGCAGACCCTGTCGGAAGTCTGTTTCGAGCAGCGCGACGAGGCGTTGCGCCGCGTCGCCCGGTGCCAGGTTCTCGTCAGTCGTCCTCGTCGCATAGTGCGCCGTGAAGCGGTAGCGAACGGACTGTGCGCTGACGACCGGCGCAACGGTGACACGGGACGGGCGTGACGGATCGCTTCGGGTCGGTCGGCTGACGGTTGCGCCCGTGAGCGTGCCCTCGTCCACGAGCCGGCGGACGAGAGCTCCGACATCCCCGGCGGTCGCGCTCACTCGGCTCCGGTGACGACACAGATCAGATGCCCGCTCGTCACGCTCTGCCCCGGCACGACCGAGACCGAGCCGACCGTTCCCGCATGCAGCGCCGCGATCTCGTTCTCCATCTTCATGGCCTCGACGACACACAGCACCTGACCGACTTCCACCTGATCACCGTCCTCGACGCCCACCGAGAGGATGGTGCCCTGCATCGGGCTTACCACGGCTCCGGAGCCCGCGCCCGACCCGCCGCCTCCGCGCTCCCGCCGCGCGCGGCCGAGCGTCGCCCACGGCGGCTCGGTGGCATGGACTCTCACGTCGAACGAACGGCCGTCGATCTCGACGGCGACGATCTCCGACCTGACCGCGGTGCCGTCCGACCGCGGCCCTATTGTTGTTGTCGAATGAGTAAACGATTCCGTCATCTCCTGCGCACGCTGCGCCAACTCTGGCGATTCGACGATCCCGTGACAGGTGCCGCCGTCGACGAAGCACGGCTCGGTGAGCAGTGCGGCGTGGAAACCGAGCAGCGTCGGCGGGCCCTCGATCCTGAACTCGGCGAGCGCGCGAAGCATTCGTCGCCTGGCCGTCTCGCGGTTCGTGTCGTGGACGATCAGCTTGGCGATCATCGGGTCGTAGAGGCCGGAGATCTCGTCGCCCGCCCGCACGCCCGAGTCGACGCGGACGCCTGGCCCGGCCGGCTCCTCGTACGCCGTGATCCGGCCGGGAGCCGGCAGGAACCCCGCGCCCACGTCCTCCGCGTTGATCCGGCACTCGATCGAGTGGCCGCGGAGCGTCACGTCCTCCTGCCCGATCGACAGGGGCGCTCCCTGCGCGATCAGGATCTGCTCGCGGATCAGATCGAGGCCGGTCACGAGCTCCGTGACGGTGTGCTCGACCTGGATCCGCGTGTTCATCTCCATGAAGTAGTACGCGCCATCGGCGGTAAGCAACCCCTCGATCGTCCCGGCGGAGCGGTATCCCGCGGCCCGCGCGGCGTCGACGGCGATCTGGCCGATCTGCGCACGCAGCGCATCGTCGACCGCCGGCGAGGGAGTCTCCTCGATCAGCTTCTGGTGCCGCCGCTGAATGGTGCAGTCGCGCTCGCCGAGGAAGAGGACGGTCCCGTGGCCGTCGGCGAGGATCTGCGCCTCGACGTGCCGCGGCTCCTGGAGGTACCGCTCGACGTAGACAGTGTCGTCGGCGAAGTACTTCAGCCCCTGTCTCTGTGCGGCCTCGAAGGCCTGCGCAACGCCGGATGGGTCGGCGACGATCTCCATCCCCTTCCCCCCTCCGCCGGCGGCGGCCTTGATGATCAGGGGATACCCGATCTCCTCGCCAAGGGCAACGACTGCCTCGACCGTGCGCACCGGCTCGGTCGCGCCCGGGATGATCGGCACGCCCGCCGCCATCATGGCCGCGCGTGCCTCGGTCTTCGAGCCCATGAGCTCGATCGCGGAGGCGGGCGGGCCGATCCATGTGAGGCCGGCGTCCTCCACTGCCTGGGCGAACGGAGCGTTCTCGGCCAGGAACCCGTATCCAGGATGAATCGCCGAGACGCCCGCCCGCAACGCCGTCTCGATAATGAGGTCGCCTCTCAGGTAGCTCTCGTTCGCAGGGCCAGGGCCGATCCGATACGCCTCGTCGGCGACGCGTGTATGGAGGGCGCCGCGGTCGGCGTCGGAGTAGACGGCGACCGCTTCGAGTTCGAGCTCACGCAGCGTGCGGAAGATCCGCACGGCGATCTCGCCACGGTTTGCTACGAGCACTCTGGTGAAGGTCGGCATGCGCGCCGCGTATTCTCCCTGAAGGATGACGATCCCCGATCAATTGACACTCGGCCGGGCTCTCGCTGTCCCGGTGGTCGTCGTGCTCTTCGCGTGGGACTTTCCGAATCACGACTACTGGGCGACAGCCGTGTTCGTCGTCGCGATGGCCACCGATCAGGTAGACGGTTGGCTCGCTCGACGCTGGAATCAGACGTCCGCATTCGGCTCGCTCCTCGACCCGATCGCCGACAAGGTACTGGTGATGGCGGCGCTCGCGATGCTGATCGCCGAAGGCGTCGCGCCGGCGTGGATGGTCGCCGCGATTCTCGCCCGCGAGTTCATCATCTCCGGGCTCCGCCTCGCGGCGATCGAGAAAGGCGTCGTCATCGCAGCTCGTGACCTCGGAAAGCTCAAGACGTGGGCGCAAGCACTCGCCGTTGCCGTCGGCGGCATGGCTGCGGCCGGCGCCTGGAGCGACGATCTCGCCTGGTGGGTTCTCCTCGTTGCTGCTGGTGCTGACCTGGGTCTCGGGACTGGACTACGCGCGCGTCGCTCCGCGTCTGCTCGGCGCCGGCGACACAGAGCCCCGAGGCGTCTGAACGGCTGCGTCGAAGGCGCGCCCGCCCGGCCGTGCGCTCCGCTCTGCCGCCTCCTGAAGCCCGGCTCTGCGCCACGGACTCAGCTCCGAAAAATTCCGTCGGCTCGTGCCGCGTCGCGCCCGGAGTTGGGCAAGCCCCTGGCGTGCCAGAGCGGTAGCCGCCGCCCGCGTGAGGCGATCGTCCGCTCCTGGATCGGTGACCAGCTCGATCTGCACGGGAGGGAGCCTATGCGAGCGGAACGAGGCGGGCAGCCGTTGCCTTGAACGAGGCGACCACGACGTCGCCCTCTCGCAGAGCGAGTCGCTCGGCCGAACCTGCCGTTATCTCTCCCGCGAGTGGCCCTACCCTCACGCGCACGCGGTTCCCGATCGCGACGATCGATCCGATCGGCGCCGTGATGTGGTTGAGCATCGAGTCCTCGGGTGCCGAGCGCGCAACGGTGACCTCCCATGGGTGCACGGCGACAGCGACGCGTCCGTGGCCGCCGTCGGTCGTCCAGACAGTCCCGCCGAGATCGAGTGCGACTCTGGTCAGGCCGTTCACGTCGGCCTCAGCGACACCGTGCAGCAAGGTCGCTCCGGTGAAGCGGGCGACAAAGGGGTCGGCGGGTGCGGACACGAGATCGGAGGCGGTGCCGATCTGAAGCAGGCGTCCTCCGGAGACCACGCCGATCCTGTCCGCGAGCGAGGCCGCATCCTCGAAGTCGTGGGTCACGAGAATCGTCGGGAGACACAGCGCCGCGAGGAGGTCGCGCAACTCCCCGCGCACCGCGTCCCTCGTGTGAGCGTCGAGTGCGGACAGAGGCTCGTCCAGCAGAAGAACGCGCGGCTCCCGCGCGATCGCGCGGGCGAGCGCGACCCGCTGTCGCTCGCCGCCCGAGAGGCGCCCCGGCCGCTCGTCGGCGAGCCCTCCAATCCGCAGTCGCTCGAGAACCTCGTCGACGAGCGTCCGCCGTGTCGCTCCGAATGCGACGTTCGCCCTTACCGAGAGGTGCGGAAAGAGCGCGTACTCCTGAAACACGAGACCGACCGATCGACTCTCGGGTGGCACGTCGACCCCGGTCTGCGTGTCGAGCCAGATCGTCTCACCGAGAGCTATCCGGCCCTCGTCCGGCGAGAGAAGGCCTGCGACCGCCCGCAGGACGCTCGACTTGCCCGCGCCGGACGGGCCGACGAGCGCGACCGTCTCCGACCCGACGGCGAGCGTCAGCTCGACGCGGAAGTCGCGGAGACCGTGGGATAGAGCGACGTCGAGCGTCGCCATGAGGGAACCAGCTTGACGGTGAGGAGGACGGCGGCACTCGCGACGACGAGCTCCGCTCCGATAGCGAGTGCCGTGTCGAAGTCGACATCGAATTGCTCGTACACAGCGAGCGAGAGGGTCTGGGTGACACCCTGGAGCGAGCCCGCGAACATGATCGTGGCGCCGAACTCGCCGATGCCGCGCGCGAACGACAACGCCGCACCTGCCGTCAGGCCGCCGAGTGCGAGCGGCATCGCAACCCGCGCAAACGTGCGAGCCTGGCCGGCGCCGAGCGTTCGAGCCGCCTCGGTGAGAGCCGGGTCGACCTCGCCAAATGCCGCGACCGCCGTGCGGATGTAGAACGGGCCGGCAACGAACATCACCGCCAGAACGACCGCGATCTTCGTGAAGGCGATCTCGACTCCCAGCGCCGAGAGGGAGCTGCCGAGCAGACCGAGCCTGCCGAACGTGGCGAGCAGGCCGATCCCCGCGACGGCCGGCGGCAGAACGAGCGGCAGCTCCACGAGAGTCACGACGACGCTCTGGCCTCGAAAGCTTCGCGTCGCCAGAAGGTAGGCGGTCGGTGTTCCGAACGCGACGATCAGGATCTGGGCGACAATCGTCGTCTCGAGCGTCACGATCAGCGCATCGCGCGCAACGCCCGAACCGAGTGCCGTGACGAGCTCAGCGGGAGGGACGCGAAGGAAGATCGCCGCTATCGGCACGACGAGGAACGCGAGTGTCACGAACGTCGCGAGAAACAGGAACGCCGGGAACACCCGCTTCATTCCGGAACGCCGAATCCGGCCGCACGGAGGGTCTTCCGCCCCGCCGGTCCGAGCAGCGCGATCACGAACGCCTGCGCGGACGCGAGATTGCGCGGCTTCGCGGCGATAGCCGCCTCGTAGACGACGACCGGCTGAGCGCGCGACGGGATCGAGATCACGCGCACCTTTCCGGCCACGGGCTTGACATCTGTCGCGTACACGAATCCTGCGTCCGCTTCACCGAGCGCCACCTTGGTGACGATCCCCTTCACATCGGGTTCGAGGCTCACCGTCTTCCGCAGGACGAGAAGCAACCCGAGCCGTTTCAGGACCTCGCGCGTGTAGAGCCCGATCGGCACCTTCGGACCGGCCACCACGAGCCGCAGTTTCGGCCGACGAGCGAGATCGGCGATCGTCCTGATCGTCGACGGATTGCTGCGCGGAACGATGAGAACAAGGCGGTTCGTCGCGAACGGGACGGGCCGGCGCACGATCCCTTCGGCAAAGAGCGCCCGCGTGTAGACAGGGCTCGCCGAGAGGAAGACGTCGAAGGGAAACCCGAGGCGCGCCTGTTGGGCGACCTGGTTCGAACCACCGAACGAAGCACGGACATCCGGGTCGACTCTCGGGACCACGTCGACGAGAGAGGCGGCGGCGAGAACCGTCGCGGGGTCTTCCGACCCTCGCGCCTGGCCGGCGAGGGCAACGCCAACCGCAAGCAGGACGACGGGGCAGACACCGATCACGATCGCGATCGGACGTCTCACCGTTCGACCATCACGCTCGTGGACTTGATCACGCCGGCAGCACTCATGCCCACCTCGAGACCGAGCTCCTCGGCCGACTCTCGGGTGATGATCGCGACGACACGCGACGGCTCCGTGACATCGATCTCGATCCGCGCCAGGAGCCCATCGACGTCGACCGAGCGAATCGTTCCCCTGAAACGATTCCGCGCCGAAGAGACATCCGACCCCTCGGCCCCACGTAGCCGCTCGATCTCCGACGCCGGCACGACGCGCCGGTTCGCGGCGTCGCGTCCGACCGCAATGCGCCCCTGTCGATCCCAGCGTCGGAGCGTGTCGAGGCTGATCCCGAGCATCCGCGCCGCCTCGGCGGCCGCGTATTCCTCCCTAGGCATTGCCTAGTTATAGCGAAGCAGAGCACCGTGTGTCGCACGTGCGCGTCGACCGGTCGACGGCGAACTAGCCTCCGCTTTGTCGACCTCCGGACCACACGCCCAGGATCTCGGCGTGGGTCGGGAAGGCAAAGTCGGCACTGGCCGGCAGTCGGTCGGCGTCGAACCACTCGACATGCGCAAGGTCGTCTCCCGGCGTCAGCCGACCACCGGTGGGGCGGACAATCCAGGTTGCGCAGTGAACGAACCTCGTACCGTAGGTCTCGATCCAGATCCCGAGGAACGTATCGACCTCCACCGTCAGACCCGTCTCCTCGACGAACTCGCGTCGAAGCCCGCCGATCGGGTCCTCACCCTCATCGAGGAATCCGCCGGGGATGTCCCAGAGACCGGCTCCGGGGTCTACTGTCCGTCGACCGAGCAGCACCCGCCCTCGGTGATCGACCGCGAGACCCTGAACGCCCGGAATCGACGCCGCCCACACCTGAAAGCCACAGGCCGAACACGTCGAGCATCCGCCCGTTCGCGCGCTCGACGCGCCACATCGAGGGCAGTACCGCCATCCGTCGAGAAGTCCCATCGGCCCACGTCAGCCTACTCTCGGTTCGTGACCCGCCGATACCTGGAACAGGGAGCATCCGAGGGTCGGCGTAGGCAAGCGCGTTGCACGCGCCCGGCGGCGTCGCTGAGCAGTTCACGAACGCCCACTGACGGATGCAGCCATTCTCCTACGGGGCGGTCAACGCCTCGATCCGGTCGACCAGCGAGGAGAGCACCGCGAACGCGGCCTCGACGGGCTCCGGTCCGGTCATCTCGACGCCAGCGAGCCGAAGCGCGTCGAGCGGGTAGAGCGAGTCGCCGGCCGAGAGGAACGCGAGGTAGTCGTCGGCGGCTCCGCCCGCCCCCGCGAGCACGCCGTCGGCGAGGGCATGGGCGGCGGAGATCCCCGTTGCGTACTGGAAGACATAGAACGGCTCGTACAGGTGAGCGAACTTCGCCCACGTGATGCCGACGCGCTCATGATCGATCTCGACGTCGGGACCGAACCCTTCGGTGAACAGATCAGCGGTGCGCTCGCCGAGAAGCGTTGCGGTCAGTCCTTCACCGCCCGCAACCCGTTCGTGGATCTCGCGCTCGAGCCGCGCCAGCGTCGGCATGACGAAGAAGTAGCGGTGGAAGTTCGACATCGCCTCATCGAGAACGGCGAGCAGGATCGCCGGGTCGGTGACCGTCGCGAGCAGGTGGGCGCGCAGGAGCGCCTGATGGAAGTTCGACGCGACCTCTGCGACGAACATCGAGTAATAGGCGTACGGCTGCGGCTGGGCCTCCCACGCCCGGTACGAGTGCATCGAGTGACCGAGCTCGTGCGCGAGGGTGCCGAGGCTGACGGCCGTCCCGTCGAAGTTCATCATGATGAACGGGCTCGTTCCCGGCGCTCCGGCCGAGAACGCGTTCCCCATCTTGCCAGCCGTCGGGTACACGTCGACCCAGCGGTCATCGAGACAGCCGCGCCGTACGGTCTCGGCATATTCGTCGCCGAGGGGTGCCAGAGACTCGACGATCCAGTCGACGCACTGCTCGTACGAGAACAGAGGCGTCGTGTCGCCGAGCGGCGCGGCGACATCGTACGACGCAAGGCGCTCGAGACCCAGGACGTCTCGCCGCAACCGCCAGTACCGATGCCACGTCGGAAGGTTCGCCTCGAAGACATCGATCAGGTTGTCGAAGACCTCGACCGGAATGTTCGACGCGGCCAACGATGCCTCGAGCGCCGACGGATGCCTGCGGACGCGCGCGGAGAACAGCGCCTGCTTGACCGTGGTGGAGAGCGTTGCTGCGAGAAGGTTGCGAGCGCCGAGGTACCCGTCCGAGTAGCTCTCGAAACCGCGGCGCCGCAGCTCACGGTCGGGGTGCGCGAGAATCGCGTCGATCGTCCCCTGGGTGACCGGGAACGCCTCGCCGGCGCTCGAGCGTGCGGTCTCGAAGACCAGATCCGAGTCCGTGAGGGCACTGTATGCGTTGTACGGCCCCGCGAACGCGTCCCTGGCGAAACCGAGGATCTCCTCGACCTCCGCCGAGCGCGTATGCGACTCGAGCCGGAAGAGATCGTCGACCGCGTGATCGTAGGCACCGAGCGACGGATCCGCAGCGAGCCACTCCTCGACCGGCCCGCGCCCTGCGGCGATTACCTCCGGGTCGACGAACGCCGTCGCCGCTCCGACCTGCGCTGCTGCCGCCTGCGCGCGGCCGTACCGCGCAACGGCCTCGGGGCTGGTCGTCTCGACGGCATACGCCATCTCGGCGTACGCCATCAGGCGCCCCAGCCGGCGCCGGACGGCGTCCCGAGCGCGTAGCGCATCGCCGAGCGATCCGCCGTCGACCGCGACCCGCCCCTGGAAGTCCGTCAGCGCCGACAAGCTCGCGAGCACGTCCTCGAGCTCGAACTCCCACGCAGCCGGGGTGGCGAAGACCCCCTCGGCGCCCCACGTGCGCTCGATCGCAACGGCGTCACGCGCGGTCGTCACAGCGGGATGTTCCCGTGCTTTCGCTTCGGGGTGGGCTCGCGCTTGGAGAGATGCATCTCGAGGGCGCGAATCAGGTATGGCCGCGTCGTGCGTGGCTCGATCACGTCGTCGACGTACCCGCGCTCGGCGGCGGAATACGGGTTCGCGAATCGCTCCTTGTAGTCGGTGATCAACTCCGCGCGACGCGCCTCCGGCTCCGCCGCCTCGGCGAGCTCGTTACGGAAGATGATGTTGACCGCCCCGTCTGGCCCCATCACCGCCACCTCGGCCGTCGGCCATGCGACGTTGACATCGGCGCGGATGTGCTTCGAGCTCATCACGTCGTACGCGCCACCGTAGGCCTTCCGGGTGATCACCGTCAGCTTCGGCACGGTGGCCTCCGCGAATGCATAGAGAAGCTTGGCGCCATGCCGGATGATCCCTCCCCACTCCTGCTCGGTTCCAGGCAGGAAGCCTGGCACGTCGACGAAGGTGACGAGCGGGATATTGAACGCGTCGCACGTTCTGACGAAGCGTGCGGCCTTCACCGAAGCGTCGATGTCGAGCACACCCGCGAGCGCGTTCGGCTGGTTCGCGACGATCCCGACCGCATGCCCCCCGAGCCGCGCGAACCCGCACACGATGTTCTGGGCAAAGTCGCCCTGCAGCTCGAGGAAGTCAGCGTCGTCGACGACGGTCTGCACGACCTGCTTCATGTCGTACGGCTTGTTGGGCGAGTCTGGAATGAGCGTGTCGAGCTCGGGCGACTCCCGGTCGACAGCGTCGGCCGGTACCGCGTAGAGCGGCGTCTCGAGATTGTTCTGCGGCAGGAACGAGAGCAGGTAGCGCGCGTCCTCGATCACCTCGGCCTCGCCCGGCGCGACGATGTGCGCGACCCCCGACTTCGCAGCATGGGCGGCCGCCCCGCCGAGCTCCTCCTGACTGACGTTCTCGCCGGTGACCGCCTTCACGACGTCGGGGCCGGTGATGAACATGTACGAGGTTCCCTCCGCCATCAGAACGAAGTCGGTGATCGCGGGCGAGTAGACCGCTCCTCCCGCACACGGGCCGAGGACGAGCGAGATCTGCGGCACGACACCCGACGCCTGCACGTTGCGCCAGAAGATCTCGGCGTAGCCGGCGAGTGAGACGACCCCTTCCTGGATCCGGGCGCCACCCGAGTCGTTGATCCCGACCACCGGGCACCCGACCTTCACGGCCATGTCCATGAGCTTGCAGATCTTCTCGGCGAAGACCTCGCTCAGCGAGCCTCCGAAGACGGTGAAATCCTGGGAGAAGACGCAGACCGGCCGCCCGAAGACCGTGCCGTAGCCGGTGACGACTGCATCGCCCCAGGGGCGGCGATCGCGCATCCCGAACTCGGTCTCACGGTGCCGCACGAAGCGGTCGAGCTCGACGAACGAGCCGGGGTCGAGCAGCAGGTCGATTCGCTCCCGCGCAAGGAGCTTCCCGCGCTCGTGCTGGCGCTCGACCGCAGCGGCGTTCCCCGCATGCGCCGCCGCGTCCCGAAGCTCCGCAAGCCAGGTGAGCTTCGCCTCGGTCGTGTCATGGATCTTTCTGACGCTCGGATCGGTGGCCATCTCCTGCTGAGACTATCGCCCCGTCTCTCCTCGTCGCTCCCACACCACCGGAAACAGTGGATGCTCCATCGGCACACCCTCTCCAAGCTCGTCGGCGAGGCCTGGGAAGTCGGCCGATGTCCTCCACGCGCGTGGGCGTGCGTCACGTCGTCACCGAGGAACCGGAGCGAGAGCACCCTCCGTCGGCACGGGCCATCCACACCACCGGCGCAGTGGAGCGTGAGCATGTTGAAGAAGACGGCGTCGCCCGGCTCGAGCTCCCAGCCGACGATCTGGAAGGACGTGCGGTCGCGCTCGATGTCGGGCAGCTCGTCGAGCGCGCCGTCCGGGAACCACTTCGCCTGGTTGTCCATGAAGGTGCGGGGCATGAGCCACGGCCCGAGGTGCGAGCCTGCGACGAACTCGAGCGTCGCCGCACGCGAGACCGGATCGACGGGAGCCAAACCGAGCACGTGGTCGTGGTAGAGGCGCACGCGATCGGCCCCCATCAGCTCGCCGGCGATCGCAGCGGCAGGAGACGAGCGAACGACCTGCTCGAGCTGGGGCAAGCGCTGCCAGTTGCAGAAGTCCTCGAAAAACCTCCCCGGATCACCCGGGCGACTCGCAACCAACGCTCTCTCGCTCGACCCCGCGAGGTTCGACTCGATCGCAGATTCGACGAGATCGAGCTGCTCTCGCGAGAACGCGGCACGCAGACTGCACCGTCGCGGCGATAGGCCGCGACCGCGGCCGCGGCAACGCTCACGGGATCAGGCATCCGACGAGTCTAGAAGGGCCGCACGCGGCTAGAGTCAGGGCGTGTCCGCGCCACTCGACCGTTCCGCCAGCTGGCCGTACGACGCGTCGGGCGAGCCGGGACCGTACGCGTACGCGCGCGACGAGCAGCCGAACGCAGTCTCCGTCGAGAACGTCGTCGGTGACCTCGAGGGCGGCCGATCGCTCCTCTTTCCCTCCGGCATGGGTGCGGTGACGGCGGTCGTTCTGACGATGCTGCCGCCAGGTGGAACGCTCGCACTCGCGGAGGGTGCCTACTACGGCCACAAGCAGCTCTTCGACCATCTCAGACCCTGGGGCGTGAATGCGGTCGAGTACGACCAGACCGGGCCGGCCCCCGCGAATGCCGACCTGGTCCTGATCGAGGCTCCCTCCAATCCGATGCTGACGATGCCCGACTTCGAGAGTGCAGCGGCGCACGGAGCGCCTGTCGTCTGCGACGCCACACTCGCGTCGCCGCTCCGAGTGCGCCCGCTCGCCCGGGGCTGCAAGGTGTCGCTGCACAGCGCCACGAAGGTGCTCGCCGGCCACGACGATCTCCTCGCCGGGATAGTCAGCGTCGCCGACACCGACCTCTACGAGCGGCTCGAACGGACACGCCATCTCACAGGCATCGTCGCCTCGGCCGACACGGCCTGGCTCGTCGAGCGAGGGCTGCAGACCCTCGAGGTGCGCCTCGAACGGATGGAGACGAGCGCCCGGGTCCTCGCCGAGCGAATCGCCGCGCATGCCGCAGTGAGAAAGGCGCGCTACCCCGGGTTCGGCTTCCTGATCTCGTTCGATGTTGCGGACGGTGGCGCCGCGCGGCGCGTCGAGACCGCGACGACGACGATCACGAACGCGACGAGCCTCGGCAGCACCCACACGAAGCTCGAGTCGCGGCATCGCTGGGAGGGCGACCGCTGCCCGGAAGGACTGCTGCGGCTGTCGGTCGGGCTCGAGCCGGTGGAGTCGCTCTGGACCGACCTCGAACAGGCACTCGCGCACGCCTGACCCGAACGGTCATGACCGGAACCGACCCAAGTGGTTGACCAACCACGATCCGCGCCGCACCGTCTGGTGAGCCGGCTGTAACGAATTGCCCCCTCCCGATACCGTAGGTACATGCTGTTCACACGAAAGTCCCAAGCAATGCCGGCGCCCGAGGACACGCTCCCCGGCCGCCCGGGCGCCATGCCGATCGTCGAGCCGCATGTCGTGCTCGGCACGCCGATCGAGCCTCCGTTTCCGGAAGGCATCGAGACGGCGATCTTCGGAATGGGGTGCTTCTGGGGAGCGGAGAGGCTCTTCTGGCAGCTCCCCGGCGTCAACACGACCGCTGTCGGCTACTCGGGCGGAACGACCCTCAACCCGAGCTACGAGGAGACGTGCTCCGGCCGCACCGGTCACACGGAGGCCGTCCTCGTCGCCTACGACCCGACCCGGATCTCGTACGACGAGCTCCTGCAGACCTTCTGGGAGGGCCATGATCCGACCCAGGGGATGCGACAGGGGAACGACGTCGGCTCACAGTACCGCTCGGCCCTCTACTGGACGACCCCTGCCCAGCAGGAGGCCGCGCTCGCCTCGAAGGCCCGGTACGCCATGGCCCTCGCCCAGTCGGGCTACGGGATGATCACGACCGAGCTCGCCGAGGCAGGGCAGTTCTACTACGCCGAGACATACCACCAGCAGTACCTGGCAAGGAACCCGCGCGGGTACTGCGGGATCGGCGGCACCGGCGTCGCGTGCCCGATCGGCACCGGCGTCACAGGCTGACGGAGCGGCGGGGGAGACCGTCGGTCTCCCCCGCTCTCACACCCTTCGCCGCCAGCGCGCGAAGACGTCATCGACATCCCTGCGCATCGTCCGCGGTGCGAGGACGAAGAGGTGGTCGCCCGGCTGAACCACCGTGCTGCCACGCGGCGGGATAGCGTCGTCACCGCGGACGACGACCGCCACGATCGCGCTCCGCGGCAGACCGAGCTCGCGGACCGCTGACCCTGCAATCGCATGGTCGCCGGCGACGGCGAAGTCGATCAGCTCGAGCTTGCTCAGGTGCCCGACCTCGAGCGGGGCCTCGGCGGGCACGGGTGCGGGCGAAACGAGGCCGAGCCGGCCGGCGAGCCACTCGAGGGTCGTCCCCTGCAGGATCGTCGAGATGACGACGACGAAGAAGACGGCGTCGAAGATCGTGCCTGCCTCGGGAACGTCGGACGAGAGGACGAACGTCGCGAGGACGATGGGAACCGCGCCACGGAGCCCCGCCCAGCCGAGAAGCAGCCGTTCTCGCGAGGTGAAGTCGCTGAACCAGGTCGACGCAAAGACGGCCACCGGGCGGCAGACGAAGACGAGAAGGAGCGCGAGCGCGAGCCCGGCGGCAGCCACCTCCGGCAGTCGACTCGGGAAGACGAGCAGTCCGAGGACGATGAACAACGCCACCTGCGCGAGGAACGCGAGACCCTCGTGGAACGCCACCAGATGCCGTCGATATCGCGACGGCGTGCTGCCGACCGCCAACCCGACGAGGTAGACCGCGAGAAAGCCGCTGCCTCCGATGACGTCCGCGATCCCGAACGACAGCGCTGCGACCGCGACCGACGCAACGGGCGCGAATGCCCCGATCGCAACGGGTAGGCGGGCGAAGATCCGCGCGGCGAGAAGGCCCATCAAGACGCCGACGGCCAATCCCAGGGCGAGCTGCTGGGCGATGAGGACGAGGAGGTCGTCGAACCCGTACGCGTCCGGTCTCTCGATCCAGGCGATCAGGCCGAGAGTGAGCGCGACCGCCATCGGGTCGTTGCCACCCGACTCGGCTTCGAGCGTGCGCGCGACGCGTCTGCGGATGTGCGTCGACCGTAGGGTCGCGAACACTGCCGCGGCGTCGGTGGATGCGACGACCGCACCGAGAAGAAACGCCTCGAGCCACGTGACGTCGAAAAGCGTGTGGGCGGCAGCGCCGGTCAGGATCGTGGTGACGACGACGCCGACCGTGCTCAGGAGCGCCGCGGGCACCGCCACCTGCCGAAGGCGACGCCACGACGTCTGCAGGCCCCCTTCGTAGAGGATCAACACGAGGCCAATGACGCCTACCTTGCGGGCGAGCTCGGCGTCGTCGAACTCGATCCCGACTGCACCATCGGATCCGAGGAGCATTCCCAGCCCGAGGAACGCCACGAGCACGGGCAGCCCCGTGCGCGCCGCGCCGAGCGCGACGACGAGGCTGGCAGCGAGGATCGCCCCGGCGATGAGGAGTATGAGGCCCTCGTCCACTGCTCTATCCTTGCTGCTCCGCGTTCCCGGCGTCCGGCTGCGGTAGCGGCGGCACTCGCTTCGATCGCCGGGACGTGGCTGCTACCCGTCGAGGACGGCAACCTCCCTCATTTCGACTTCGTTTCGCGAATCACCGCTATCCGTCGTCCCCCGCGCACCACGAGGGTTGGCGAAGGCGTCGATCCGGCTCGTCGGAGCTGATACCGCTCTCGTTCAGTGCTCGTGGGCCATCTCCACGATCTGTTCCCGAGAGTACTTGCCGACGAGATCGGGGTGGTCGGCCGCGATATGCGCCTGGACGTTCTCGACCAGGGCGTCGTCGCTTTCACCTTGGACGTCCTTGCCACACGGACAGTGAACGACCTTCATCTGCGCCTCCTCATCGTGGGGTGAGCTGGACGATACTGATCCGGGTCGCGGGCGTCTACGGCTCGGCGATCCCGACCGTCTTCCCCTCGTCGCCCTCGATCGGGCCGGCGAGCTTCTGCGCCGCCCACACCGGAATGATCGAGATGACGATCACGGCGAGGGCGACGACGTTGATGATCGGCAGCTGGTTCGGCCGGGCCAGGTTGGAGAAGATCCAGATCGGCAGAGTCTGTTCCGAACCTGCGGTGAACACCGTCACGATCACCTCGTCGAACGAGAGCCCGAACGCGAGCAGGCCGCCGGCGAGCAGGGCCGTGCCGAGCGCAGGCAGCGTGACGAGCCTGAAGGTCTGGATCGTGTCGGCGCCGAGGTCTCCGGACGCTTCCTCGAACGACAGCGAGGTCCGACGCAGGCGCGCGATCACGTTGTTGAAGACGACGACGATGCAGAACGTCGCGTGCCCGATGACGATCGTGGCGAGGCCGAAGCCGATTCCGATCGGCTCCAGCACCTGGTTGATGGTCGCATTGAGGGCAAGGCCGGTGACGATCCCGGGGAGCGCGATCGGGAGCACGACGAGGAACGAGATCGTCTCGCGCCCGAAGAAGCGGTAGCGCGCGATCACGAACGAAAGGCAGGTTCCGAGCACGAGCGCGACCAGCGTGGCGATCGTTGCCGCCTTGACCGACAGGAGGAAGGCATCGCGTACCTCCGGGTCGTGGAAAGCGACCTCGAACCACTTCGTCGTCCAGTTCTGAATCGGCCACGCCTGCGTGATGTCGTCGTTGAAGGCATACAGTCCGATCACGACGAGAGGGAAGTAGATGAAGGCGAGCACGGCCGCGGTACCGAGCCGCAGCAGCCAGCGCGTGACACGGCCTTCCGTCATCAGAGGTTCTCGAATGCGCCCGCGCGGCGTGCCAGCAGCAGATAGACGACCATGACGGAGATCGGCACGAACGCGTACGCGGCGGCGAGTGGCAGGTTGTTCGCGACGCCGACGTTGTCGTAGATCACGTTCCCGATGAACTGGGTGCTCGAGACGACCTCGGGCGTGATGTAGTCACCGAGCGTGAGCGAGAAGGTGAAGATCGAGCCCGCGACGAGCGCCGGGAAGACGAGCGGCAGGACGACCCGGAAGAACGTGCGCCCCGACCGCGCACCGAGGTCGGAGGAGGCTTCGAGCAGCGAGTTCGGGATCCGCTCGAGCCCCGCATAGAGGGGAAGGATCATGTACGGCAGCCACAGGTAGGTGAAGACGAGCCACGTGCCCGTGATCGAGTACCCCGGGCCGGTGAGGCCGAACGGCTCCAGCAGCCAGTTGAGCACCCCCTCCTTCCCGAGGATGATCCGCCACGAGTAGACCTTGACGAGATAGCTCGCCCAGAGCGGAATCAGGATCGAGACGAGGAGGAGGCGGCGCGTGTGCTTCGAAGCGATCCGCGCCATGTAGTACGCGATCGGGAACGCGAGCAGGGCGCATGCGACCGTCACGGCGGCGGCCATCGTGATCGTCCGGATCGCGATCGTCCGATACACGGGCACCTCGACGATCGTCTGGAAGTTCTTCAGCGTCGGCTCGCGGACGACCTCACCCGTGAACGTGTTCAGCTGCCAGAACGCCGAGAGCAGCAGGATCGCGAGCGAGCCAATGTAGAGCACGACGATCCACGAGAACGGCGCAGCGAGAAGAGCGCCGAGCCGCACGCGCGGCCGCCGGTACAGCCAGGCGGAAAGCCGCCGCCCCGCGCTACGGCGGGGCGGCGGCTCGGTTCCGGCCAGAGAGGTCACCTGCGCGGCACTACCCTCTGATTTCGGTCCACGCCGTCGTCCACTCCGAGTAGTCCTTGCAGACGTCGCCGCGATCGTCGCCGCAGGCGGCAACCGGCGTCGTCCAGTAGTAGACCTTGTCGAAGTACGCCTCGTCCTCGGCGTGGAACTTCATGCAGTGCTCCTTGTCGACGGTCAACGCGCACGCCTCGGCCGAGACCGGAGCCTCGCCGAAGTACTCCGTCGCCTTCGCATTCGCCTCCGGGCTGATGATGTAGTCCATCCAGAGGTACATGCAGTTCGGGTTCTTCGCGTTCGTCGCGATCATCCACGTGTCGGACCAGCCGGTCGAGCCCTCCTCGGGCAGAATCGCGTCGACTGCCACCGGCTGCTTCGCACCCTGCAGCTGGTTGACCTGGTACTGCCAGGTCGTGCCCGCCGTGCTGTCGCCGCTCGTGAACGACTGGATCTGCTTCGCCGCATCGCCCCAGTACTCCCCGACGATCTTCTTCTGCTCCTTGAGCAGGTCAGACCGCCGCGTTGAACTGGTCCTCGTCGAGCTCGTAGATGTTGTCGATCCCGAGATCCGGCTGCGTCGTCTTCAGATGCAGTGCGGCGTCGGCGATGTAGATCGGGCTGTCGTACACCGAGACCTTGCCGGCCGCGGGCGAGTTCGCGTCCCACACGACGTCCCAGGTCGTCGGCGCGGGGTCACGTCGTCCGTGTTCCAGATCAGGAGGTTCGCTCCGCGCCCGTGCGCGACGCCGTACGAGACACCGTCGACGGTGTTGTGGGGCTGGTTCTTCAGGCCCTCGAAGACGTCGCATAGTTCGGGATCAGGTCGAAGTTCACGGGGGCGACGTCCTTCGCGGCGATCAGCCGCAGCGTCGCATCACCCGACGCGGAGACGCCGTCGTAGTTCCCCGTCTTCATGAGCGTGACCATCTCGTCCGAGCTCGCGCCGACCTTCGAGTTGACCGTACACCCCGTCTGCTGCTCGAAC
>CAWBYH010000017.1:0-65186 GCA_963792995.1 uncultured Thermoleophilia bacterium
GGTCGCGGGATCGAGCCGCGCCGAGACGATGTACGAGACCACGATCGCGACGATCACGAGAGGCGTCAACTGGAGGCCGTCCGCCTGGAGGAACAGCGTCACGAGGAGCAGGGAGACGAGCGGGAGGCCGAGCATGGCGACGGTCATCGCGCCGATACCCATCGCCGCACCCGCGATCATCGACAGACCAGGGAGATGCGAGAGGGCGATCCCACCGACGGCGCCGATGAACATGCCGGGGAAGACGGGGCCGCCGCGAAAGCCGCTCAACGCGAGCGAATAGGCGAGCCCCTTGCACACGACGAGCAGGACGAGCGCGCCGAGCGACCACGAGGCAGCACCCTCGATCAGCGGCCCCAGCTGGTCCTGGCCAGAGAAGAGCACGTCAGCCGACGGCTTGTCGGTGGCCTCGACGAAGATCAGGACGAGAAGGCCGATGCCCACACCCGCGAGCGGGGTCAGAAGCAGGCTGCGCCCGGCGACGACGGGCTGAAGCGTCAGCGCCAGCTTCCGAATGGCAGCGCCAACGAACGCCGCCAGGATGCCGATAGCGATCGCCCAGAGAAACTCGGCGCCCGTGGGGCTTCCGGCCGGTGGGATGTTCGGCACCGCCAGGGAGAAGGTGCCGAACCCGGTCCAGTCGTCGAGGCCGATGTAGATGAGCGACCCGACGCCCGCGGCGAGGAGCCCCGGCACGAGCACCACGCCCATCAACGCGCCTCCGAGCCCACCCGCTTCCATCAGCAGGAAGGCACCGGCGAGCGGAGAGCCGAGCAACGTCGCGATCGCGGCGAAGCTGCCGGCAGCACCGATCACGACGGTTGCCATCTCGGGCGCGTCGCGCTTGATCAGGTGCACGGCCAGCACGCCCATGCCGCTGCCGATCGCGATTAGCGGCGCCTCGGGACCGAGGACGACGCCCAGGCTGAGCGTCGCGAACGACGCGATGATGATGCCCGGAAGGTCGATCGGACGCACAGCACCGCCGGTCTTGAACCCCTCTGCCGGCCGATGCCCCGACGTCCCCGGCAGATAGCGGATCGACGAGGCAACGATGAGCCCGCTCAGTGCGAGCAGCGGGATCGACCACCACGACGGCTGGCTATCGAAGCCGAGCTCGCCCGGAAGCGTTTCGAATACGTACTGCTGAGCTTCGGCGACGAGCTTGAGGAAGAAGTACGCAACGGCCGCAACCGGCACGCCGATGATGGCGCCGAAGAGGACGAGAACGACGTAGCTCCGGCTCCGGAGCAACTCCGCCGGACTCGGCGTGGCAGCCGATGGGCCGGTGGCCGTGTCTGCCGGAGGTGGAGGAGGAGCCGAGTCGGTCATGGCGTGGAAATTCTGACTGAATGGGAGGGCAGACGCGCTGGGTGGTCGCGGGTTCCGCGGCCACCCAGCGCGATAGGCCCGGGCTACTCGGCTGCGGCAACTCCGACCGCGATCAGGTCACTCGCGTGGATCCACTCGTCGGCGAGGGCAATGCCGCCGGCATCGACGATCGCGTCACGAAGCGGGATCGCCCAGAGGTGCTCGAGGAGGACGACCGCGGCTGCCGATCCGTTCGGGATCGCGTCGGCGACATACCAGGCATCTTCCTCGGGGATGAGGTGACCGCCCTTCTCGGCCATGGCCTCGGCGCCGAGCACGGCGCCTTCCTCGATCGCGTCCTCGTCTCCTTCGCCGTATCCGAAGCCGATCAGGGCGCCGGCAATCGCGCCCATCTCGAGCGACTCGTCGAGGCTGAGGTCGGTGACCTGTAGTTGCGTGATGTTGCCTTCATCGTCCTTGTTCACGACGAGAGCGTCGACGATCTTGACGAACTCGTTCTGCCGCAGCCTGTCGAGCTCGGCGGCGATCTTGCCGGTGAAGTTCGGCTCGGCGAAACCGAGCACCAGCATCTGTACGGGGCCCATGGCCATTGCGCTCTCCTCTCCGCTCACGAAGCTGAAAGCAGCTTCTGCTTCTGCATGTCGAATTCGGCCTGCGTCAGGATGCCCTGGTCGAGCAACGACTTCAGGTTCTCGAGCTGCGTGACCATGTCGGTGCTGCCCACCGCGGGGGCGGCCGCCGCGGGCGCTGCGGCTGGCGGCGGCGGGGCGTACTGCTGCTGCGCCTGAAGCTCTGCGATCTGAGCGTTCTGGTCGGCCTCGGCGTCGCGGGACTGCTGCCCCTTCTTGCCGGCGTGATACGCGACGCCGCCGACGACGGCCGCGCGTGCGAGTGGCCTTCTTCTCATCATCTCGGGTGTACTCCCTTCGTCTCGAACTAACGACAACGGCTGCGCCGTATCCGCCGTGAGACTATCGGGTCCAGGCTCGGCGCCATGCCGTAGTTAGCTGCCTTGTGTCGACTCGGCGGACGGCCGCTCCGGTGTCCGCCGAACGCGCTTCGCGCGCGGGTCGTAGGATCTCCGAATCGAGACCGCGATTCCGCTCCCGGTACCGCCGCTCGAGGGCGCGACGTTCGCCCTCCGGCCGTTCACGGCCACCGACTTCGGGGCCGCGCGCGAGCTCGAACAGGATGCGGCTGCAGCCAGGTGGGTCCCGCCGTTGCCGGCCGCGACCGGGGACGGGGTCGTGGAGTTCTACGAGGCGTGCCGCCGGGAGGGCAGCCTCCTCCACCTCGCGATCGCCGACCGTGACGACGAGCACCTACCTGGGAGAGGCGATGCTCGCGCTCGCAGAGCATCGGGGTAGGTGAGGTCGGCTGCTGCATCGTGCCCGGCGCGCGAGGGCGTGGGATCGCGAGCGAGGCATTGCGACTCCTCACCGATTGGGGCTTTACGGTCCTCGGCTCTCGCTCGCGTGCAGGTCTTCGTCGCACCCGAGAACGTCGCGGCCCTCCGGCTCGCAGAGAGCGCCGGGTTCGAGCACGAAGGCGTCCTGCGTTCCTATCTGGAGATCAACGGGGAGCGTCTCGATGCCGTCGTTCTCGCACGGCTCCCCGGCAGAGTAGCTACCCGGCGTAGCGGGCCTTCGCGGCCCGTGACGAGTACGTCGCGAAGTCGGCGAAAAGGCCGAGCGCGACGAGCAGCCAGCCTGCACCCGAGACGCCGTGGAGCGGCCCCCAGGCGAGGACGTAGGCAATCGTTGTCCAGGGGAGGAACAGGAGCCCGAGCAACGGCCAGAAGAAGCTCGAGAACGCCGCGTCGACCTTGTCGCCGAAGATCCACCAGAGAAGGAGCGCAAAGCGTGGCCCGATGAACCCGGCGGAGAGTGCGAGGCAGCACATGGGCGCAGGCTAACGCATTCGACGGCCGCGAACAACCACAGACGGGAGGACTGATTCGCACCGGCGAGAACTCGATCGTCATGTCGAGTGAAACACGGCTCGAGCGTAAGCTCGAACAGGCAATCGCGCGCGCCTCCACTCCTCGCGGCGCCGCGATCGTGATTGCGAGCGTGACGACATCGATGACGCTCATCGCCGGGGCGTTGATGGTCCTGCTCGACAGGAGCCACTTCCCGACGATCGGCTCCGGCATGTGGTGGGCGGTGCAGACGGTGACGACCGTCGGCTACGGGGACAACGTCCCCGAGACCCGGCCCGGCCAGGCTCGTCGCGGCCGTGGTCATGCTCGTCGGTATCGGCTTCGTGACCGTGATCACCGCTGCGATCACCGGCTCCTTCGTCGAGCGGACGCGCCGTTCGAGCAGCAGCGTCGCCGACGGCCCGACCGTCGAGCAGGTCGAGGACATCATCGCGCGGCTCGAGCGGATCGAAGCTGGCCTGCGCTCCGTAGGGCCGGGACCTGTCCCGCCCACTTCCCTTACGCGACGATCCGATACACCTCGAATACCTCGGCCAGCTCCCGGTTCACGTTCGTCCCGTGCACTCTCGCGAGGTTCCAGATGTACTCCGCATTCGCGTAGCGCCGGTGCTGCTGCGATGCGTACTTCTCGACAGCCGCGATCTTGCGCTCCATGTGGCGCTCCTCGAGCCCGACGTAGGCCCCGTAGGAGAACTCGAAGTTGTTCCAGGGGATCTCGTAGCCGAGCACGGTCGTTCGCTTGAACGCCCTCAACCCTTCCTGCGCGATTGTCTGATGATCCTGATGCACGTCGTGATGCGACGGCTGGAAGACGATCTCCGGCTGCCACTCCTCCCACAGGGCCACGAGCAGCTCGAGGATGTCCTGCCGTCGCTCCGGGAAGGTGCGCACGTCGAAGTCGTGGACGGTCAGGTGCGACTCCGGGATTCCGAGCTCCGCGGTCGCCTCCCGAACCTCACGCGCCAGGGTGTCGGGAGGGAAGCCCTCGGGAAGGGAGCGCGTCGCGATCGAAAAGGCGACGTAGCGCACCTCGCAGCCCGCCTCGACGAGCCGCGCCGTCGTACCGCCACAGCCGAACTCGCCGTCGTCGGTGTGCGGAGCAAGGACGAGAGCACGACGGCAGCCTTCGATCACGTCATTCCTCCCTTTCGCGGAACGCTGACCGCGAGGCCGACGAGCCCGAGCATCGCCCAGGTCATCGGGTCCTCGAAGAGTGCGTTGTAGAACAGGCTGTGCACGATGATCGCTACTAGCGTAAGGCCCACGGCGAACGACACGCGTGATGTGAAGCCGCGACCGAGCTCCCTCAGGGCCGCGAGGAGCGCCGCAACGCACACCCAGCCGAAGAGGACGAGGCCTGGCAGCCCCTCCTCGGCGGCGACCGTGACAGGGGTCGTATGGGATGCCGCCTTCTTCGGCCGCTTCCCGGCAAGCCCCGTGCGCTCGGCGTACGCCCGCCTGAAGCCGCCGACACCGACGCCGCCCAGCGGGTTGGAGAAGGCGATGCGGAGGCCCTGTCCGACGAGGGTCGCTCGGTCGCTCGTGATCGAGTCGATCCCCGATCGCGACTTGTCCTCGACCCGGTTCCGCGTCTCGGGCACGGCGAAGACGCCGAGCGCGATGACGACGGCGAGCCCCACCGCGACGAGCACCACCACACGACCCCAGACGACGACCGCCGCCACGAGAACCCCGACGGCGAGCGCCACGAAGCTCGACTGCGAGAACGAGAAGAACAGCCCGATCCACATCGCAGCCACAACCACGTACAGGCCGACGATCTTCCAGCCTCGGATGCCGCCGAGGAGGACGCCCGCCAGGGCAGTGAGGATCCCGATCGTCAGATACCGGCCGTAAATCGACGGATCCCAGAAGATCGAGTTGACGCGGAAGAACGGGGCGTAGGCGTTGCCCACGATCACCTTGGGATTCCAGAAGACGTCGCGCGTCGCCCACTGGTAGACACCGATCGACGCGTAGGCGAGTGCAGTGCCGACGAGACCGACCCAGAGCCAGGTCAGCCAGCGTCCACGCCAGGGGAGGCGACCGAAGCCGACGCGAGCAGCCCGAAGGGAAGCACGAAGGCACCGACGAAGATGGCCCCTTCCCGCAGATCGACGCTCCACAGCAGCGTCAGCCCCGTCCAGGCGACAAAGGCGGCGAGCGGGAGCGCAACCGGCCCCAGCTCGCGGCCGCGGTTGTCGCGACGCACGACGAGCTCCCACCCGATCGCGACGGCGAGCGAGGAGACGACGAGATAGAGCGGCAGGAGCAGGTTCGCTTCCTCGTCTCCGAGCTGTACCGGAATGCGAATGGGCAGAGCACGCAAGCGTCGCGAACGCGAGCAGGTACGGGAACCGAAGCAGCGCCCAGCCACCGGCCGCCGCCGCAATGATCCCCGCGCCTCCTGCGGCGCCGAGCTCGACCAGCCCGAGATCTGGCGCGAGGTAGGCGGCGACACCGGCGAGACCGACGAACCAGGCCGCGAGCCCGACGATGCGAACGTCTCGCCGGTTTGCGACGTAGAGCAGCGCGAGCCCGGCGCATCCGACGACGCTGCCGAGTTGCCCGATCACGCTCACGGTGCAGTGCTCCGCACGATTACCGCGGCACGCGCGTTTGCGCCGTTGGCCGTCACCGTCAGGGTGAACCTGCCCGGCTGGGCCGGCGCGCGCAGTCGCAGGGTGCCGGGTCGAGCGACCCCCGTTCGGGAGCCGAGCTTCCAGGTCACACGGGCAGCGTCCGTGAGCACGAGCACGGCGAAGCGGGCACCCGGAGTCGTCTCGACGCGGCTCCGCCCGAGTGCCACGTATCGGATCACGACGACCTTCTGGCGGGTCCGCCGGCTTTCGTTCCCGGCGACATCGGCGGCGCCGAGACTGAGCGAGTACGGTCCTTGCGGCAGCGGGTCGCCATCCTTGCGGCCGGACCAGGCGATCGTCCCCTCCGTCGCGCGGCGCTTCTTGAGCACGGTACGAACGCCGTTGACGTAGAGCGAGACGCGTGAAGGCTCGTCGACCCGATATCCCGCGACGACTCGATCGCTGCGCGCATCACCGTCGGGAGAGAACACGCGAGGCGCCAGGCGCGTCATCGCCACCGTCGGCGGCGTCGTGTCGATCCGGACGTGATTCGGCAGGACGATCGTCCGATGCTGCCGTCGCAGCTTGATCCGCGGGCGGTACAAGCCCTCCGGGACGACGCTGCCCGCGTCGTTCTCCCCGTCCCAAACGAAGGACACCGGCCCGCGCGGCTTGGCGCTCCCGGTCGACCAGATTCCGAACGACGTTGCCGTTGCCGTCGATGATCTCGACATCGAGAACGTCCGCGTTGCGAAGCCTGAAGGCGATGACCGCCGAGTCCGTCGCGCAGTCGCAGACGGGCGAGATCACCTTCGGCAGCACCCGCGTCCCGACGATCGGGCTCTTGGTCAGCTTCAGCGACTCCGTGTACACGAATGCGAGCCCCGTGGCGACGAGCAGCGCCGCGACGAGGGCGACTGGTGCAATTCTGGCCACGGCGGGACGATTCTATGCGGTGAGCCGACGCCGTGACCCATCGTGGACGTGCATACTTCACAAAATGAAGCGACGCGCAGACCCCTATCGGGACACGGACGTCATCGACGCCCGTGCGCCCCGGACGAACCAGACCGTCGTCGGGGTGGTCGCCCTCGTCGCCGTGCTGACCGGCTGGTGGGTGCTGCTCGCGCTTCTCGCGCTGCAACTCGCGCTCGGCCTCACGCTCGGCAGGCGCTGGTGCCTCGCATGCGTCTTCTACTTCGAGGTGCTTCAGCCCCGCTTCGGGGAGGGGCCGATCGAAGACAGCCGGCCGCCGCGCTTCGCGAACATGGTCGGGCTCGGATTCCTCGGGGCGGCCTCGCTCGCCTACGTCGTCGGCTGGACGACGGTCGGTGCAGTGCTGGGCGGAATCGTGGCAGCACTCGCCCTGCTCGCTGCGGTAACGGGGTTCTGCGCCGGCTGCACTGCCTTCAGGGTCGGGTACATCGTCACCGGACGGCGATTCACGAGCTGCCCGCTGCCCCCGGCTGTATCGAGCTGACGCCGGAGCGTCGCGTCATCGGGCGTCGACCTCGGCAACCGGAGAAGAGCCCCGGCCCCGGAACCAGCCGACGAGTGCAACTCCAGCCGCGGCCGCGCCGATGGCTGCCCCGCCGATCAGGATCGTGTTGGCGCCCGGCGGATCGACGAGCTTGATTCCGGCGAGCGTGAGCGTTGCGGCGAGGACGATCCGCAAGGACCGGTCGGGAAGCTTCACGGTGAACCTGCCGCCGATCAGAACGCCGGGCACCGAGCCGATCAACAGCCAACCCGTCGCTCGCAGGTCGACGCTGCCCGCGACGAGATGCCCTGCGCCGGCGGCCGCCAGGAGGACTGCCGCATGGAAGATGTCCGTACCGACGATCTTCGCAGCCGTGAGCGGGAAGGCGATCAGCATCACGAGGCCGAAGATCGTGCCGCTCCCGACGGACGTGAGGCCCACAACGAAGCCGCCGACGACGCCGGTCGTGACGGCGATGACACGGTCGCGCGGGCTCAGGATGAACGGCCGGTCGTCGGACTCGGTGCGGAGGTACGCCTTGACGAGAAAGCCAAGCCCGCAGAGGACGAGCGCGATTCCGAGGATGACCTTCGCGGTGTCCTCGTAACCGTTGCCGTACTTCTTCGTCAACCACCATGCGACGGCAACACCGAGGATCGAGAACGGGACGGAGCCGAGCAGCATCCATGCAGTCAGGCGCGCGTGGACGTGGCCGAGTCGTCGGTGCTGAACCGCGCCGAAGGACTTGAAGATCGCCCCGTGCACGATGTCGGTGCCGATCGCCACCGACGGCTTGAACCCGAACACGAGCACGAGGAGCGGCGTCATCAGGGAGCCGCCGCCCATGCCGGTCATGCCGACGAGCAACCCGATCAGGAGACCGGCAAGTGAGAGCTTCCAGTCCATATATGGTCTAAGCCACTGACTCGGGCACCTTGAGGAGGATCTCCTTGAGCGTGTCGCCCCGGAGACCGAGCCGCAGGGTCTCGAGCGGAATCACCTCGTCCGGTGGGATGTTGCCGAGGTTGACGTTCGGGCCGAACTCCTTCACGAACCACGCCTGCGATGCCTTCGTCGGTGCCTCGAAGATGAGATCGTCGACCGGCACGCCATGGACGATCTCGTCGATCAGGCCGGTGCGCATGTCCCCGTCCTTGCGGAAGATGCCGGCCGTGCCTCCCTCGCGGGCCTCGGTGATCACCTTCCAGGCACCGGCCTCGAGCTCCTCCTTGATCCACTCGACCCACTGGTAGGGCGCGTAGACGACGTCCGAGTCCTTCGAGCCGACCTCCGAGAGCACCGTGAAATCGCGGGCGAAGTCGCGGATCAGCGCGAGCTTCTCGTCTCGGGGAATGTCGATCGTGCCGTCCGAGATCTCGACGTGGGCAAACCGATGCTCGGCGAGCCACGCCTTGAACGCGTCGATCTTGCCCTTTGCATAGACCGCCTCGAACAGGGTGCCGCCACAGACGACCGGCGTGCCGAAGCTGCGGTAGAGAGCGATCTTCTTCTCGAGGTTGTTGGTCACGTAGCTCGTGCCCCACCCGAGCTTGACGATGTCGACGAAATCGCCACCGGTATCGAACATCCCCTCGATGTCGCGGATGTTCAGGCCCTTGTCCATCACGTGCGTGAGCCCGTTCTGCCGGGGCTTGCCCGGACGGGACGGGACCCCGAGCCAACCGTCGTTAAAGGCGGGCATACAGCTCCTTCAGCTTGTCGTGGGCACGGGCCTGGACGTCGTGGTAGAGCGAGTTACCGTGGGCATCGATGCCGACGATCAACGGGCCGAAGTCCTTGACGCGGAACTTCCACAGGCATTCCGGCATGAGCTCCTCCCACAGCACCTCCTCGATCTCCTCGATCTGGGTCGTCTCGAGCGCGGCAGCCCCTCCGACGATCGCGAAGTAGACCATGCCAAGGCGCTGCATCGGCTCGATCGCGACGTCGGGGAACCCCCCCTTGCCGCAGATCGCCCGGACGCCGTACTGCTCGCCGAGGCCTTCGGTGAAGCGCACCATGCGGGCGCTCGTGGTGGTGCCGATGCAGATCTTCTCGTACGTGCCTCTGCCCTCCGCGTCCTCGGAGACCTTGCGCACGTTGGGCGCCGTGTGGAGGAGGAAGGCGCCGCCGAGGTCCATCGGCGGCTCGACGCCCTGGTCGAAGATACGGATCTGCGTGCGATCGCGGATGCCGATGATGCGGCCCTGAACCGTGACCTCGTCACCGGCCCTGAGCTTGAGGATCTCGGCGGGATCGGTGATCGGGAAGGTGACCTCGTGGTGTGCCATGGCTAGTGGTGCTCCGATCGCATCGGTGGATGGCTGGCGTGCGAGAACCAAGCCAGGCTAGGACGCAGGGAGCGTGCAGGCTGGTTTGCCTGGGCGCGACCGAGGACAACGCATGGCGCAGTGTTCTCGCACGCCAGGCGCCGCCGAAGTGGTCGGAGTCGCCACTAAACTCCCGGTCGAAGTCGATGGACCCGTCGGCCGCGATGTGCGCCGAGGCGCGGCGTGCGGCCCAGCACTGGTAGTTGACCGCGACGGGGTTGAGCGTCATGTGCGTGTCGGCGTGCTCGATGTGGCACTGCAGGACGGTGACGTCGCCGCCGAGCCCCATCGGGCCGATGCCGGTCTCGTTCAGCAGGCCGTAGAGCTCGTCCTCGAGCTGCGCCACGAGCGGGTCCGGGTTGCGCGTCCCGACCGGGCGCGCGATCGCCTCCTTGGCGAGGTACATCGCGTAGTCCGCGGAACCGCCGATGCCGACGCCGACGATGCCGGGAGGGCACGGCTTCCCGCCGGCGTCCACGATCGACTCGAGCACGAACTTCTTGATCCCGACGACACCATCCGCCGGGACGCACATCTTGAGAAAGCTCATGTTCTCGGAGCCGGACCCCTTCGGCACGCACTTGACGTCGAGGCCGTCCCAGTCGGGGATGAAGTCCCAGTGCACGATCGGCAGGCGGTAGCCGATGTTCGGTCCGGTGTTCTCCCGCGTGAGAACGTGCACCGCGTTCGAGCGCAGCGGATGCTCGACGGTCGCGCGGGCCGTCCCGGCCTTCAGCGCGGCGTAGATCCGGGTCGGATGGAGCGGGAAATGCTCGCCGACACGGCACGTGTAGACGGCGATCCCGGTGTCCTGACAGACGAGGTTCTTCTGCTCGTCGGCGATCGAAACATTGCGATGAATCGTCTCGAGGATGCGGATCCCGGTCTTGGACGTCTCGCGGTCGCGTGCGGCGGCGAGTGCGTCCCGGAGGTCCTGCGGGATGTCCTTGAGCGCCCAGACGTACAGGTGCGCCGCAGCATCCTCGACTGCTCCGTCGAGGTCGGTCGTGGTCGTCGTGCTCATAGGCTCGCTTTCTCCGAGGCTGCCCGTCCGGCGCGGCGTCCGAAGACGACGCACTCGAGCAGCGAGTTGCCCATCATGCGGTTGCGCCCGTGGGTCCCACCCGCGATCTCGCCGCAAGCGTAGAGGCCCTCGAGCGTGGTCTCGGCGTGCTCGTCGATGACGAGACCGCCGTTCTGGTAGTGGAGGACGGGGTAGGTGAGAAGAGGCTCGGCAAGCGGATCGATGCCCGCGCCGCGGTAGCGCCTCAGCATGTACGGCAGCGACACGTCCGCATCGGCCGCCGGGATCCGGGTCGTGTCGAGATAGACGGCCGGGCGACCGTCCTCGGTCTCGACGCCGCGGCCCGCTGCCACCTCGTCGAAGATCGCCTGCGAGACGACGTCCCGCGGGCCGAGCGAGTCGGTGAACTCCTCGCCGTCCGCGTTCAGGAGCACGGCGCCGTACGCGCGCGTCGTCTCGGGGATCGAATACCCCTGCATGGTCACGGGCCAGGCACCACCATTCGGGTGGTACTGCAGAGCATCGAGATCGCGAGCCTCGGCTCCGAGATCGAGAGCGATCGCCGTTACCTCTCCGGTCGCATTCGGATGATTGGTCGAGAGCTCGTGCCGTCGTTCGGCCTCGGCGTAGCATCGCCCCCCTGCCGCGAGGACGACGGTGGCCGCATCGATCGCGGCGATGCCGGCGTCCTTCACGTCGAACGAGGCGCGCCACCCGGACGCGGTCGGCTCGAGTGCCGTCAGTGCGTGGTTCGGGAGGCTGATAGCTCCACCCGACTCGTGCGCCTCCCGCAGGGCCTTCGTTATCGCATGTCCGGTGCGGTCACCGACCTGGAGCAGCCGCTTCCGGGAGGCGCCTCCGCACCGTGCGAGGCGGTAGCCGCCGTTCTGCCTCGTGAACCCGCATCCGAGCTCCTCGAGCCAGTGAATCGCCGACGCGGCGTCGCCCGTGAGGACCTCGACGAGCCGCGGGTCGGCGGTCTCGTGCGACGAGCGCATGATGTCCTCGGCATGGAGGTCGGGTGAATCGTCCGCCCCGAACGCGGCCTGGATCCCGCCCTGGGCCTTGGACGAGTTGTTCGCCTGGATCGAGCCCTTCGTCGCGACTGCAACGGACGCGCCGCTACGCTCGGCGGCCACCGCGGCGGCGAGACCCGAAGCGCCGCTGCCGATCACGAGCACGTCGAAGCGGGCCGGGGCGTCCATGCGCGCAAGCCTACCACGATCCGTTATTCGTTGCATTACAAGTTCTTATTCCGCTCGGACGTCCGAGGGAATGCTGCGATAGAATCGCCGCATGCCGCAGATCGCCGATGTCATGCGCCCCGAATTCGTCGAGGTCGCGCCGGAGGACACGCTCGGGGAGGTCGCGGAGTTGATGAACGTCCAGAACGTCAGCGCGGTCGCCGTCAAGGACAACGGGCGCCTGATCGGGATCCTCACCGAGCGCGACCTGCTGAAGGCGATGGCCGCACGTGTTCACTCGAGCGAGGCCCGGGTGCGCCAGTGGATGACGGAGAACCCCATCACCGCAGCAGCCGACACCGACGTCGAGGAAGCTGCTCGCGTCATGATCGAGAGGGGCTTCCGACACCTCCCCGTCATCGACGAGGACGGGCTCGCGGTCGGCATCGTCAGCCTGCGGCGCGTCGTCAGCGCCGCGAAGACCCCCGCCTGAGGCGGGTGATGTGGTCGGTGGCCGGCTTCAGCCGGACACGTGCGGTTTCGCACGCGCGTTGACGAACGCGACGAACTCCTCGGCGGCACGGGTTGGGACCCGCCCGGCTGCACGCACCAGAGAGATCTCTCGCTTCGCGTTCATCCCCGCGAGCCGCGCCTCGGCCAGCGTCCCGGCAGCGAGGTCCGACTCGACGGCAGTGCGCGAGATGAACGTGACGCCGTATCCGGCCTGAACCGCACTGCGGACCGACTCCTGCAGGCCGAGCTCGAGCGACGTCGCGAGGTCGCGGAGGCGCACTCCCATGGCCCGAAGCTCGTCCTCCACGACCTGACGAACACCCGCGCCCTCCTGCATCAAGATGAGGGTCTCGTCGCGAAGCTCATCGATGTCGATCGTGCGTCCCGCGAAGGGGTGGGCGGGCAGGCAGATCAGGATCACATCGTCCTCGAGGATGGGCTCGAAGCGAACAGAACGGTGGCGGCGCGCCGCGCCGACGATTCCGAGCTCGAGCTCGCGGTCGGCAACGAGGTCGACGACGGCCTGCGTGTCGTGCACCTCGAGAGCGACCCGGAGATCGGGATGCCGCTGCTGGAACTCGCAGAGGAGCACCGGCACCGCCACCGCGGCGGGACCCGTCGAGGCGCCGATCGAAAGCTCCCCCGTGAGCACACCGACACCGTCCGAGGAGACCTCGTCGAGCATCTGCTCCTCGAGCTGGAGCAGCCGCTGCGCACTGCGAAAGAGTCGCAAGCCGGCCTCGGTCGGCTCGACCCGACGACCGGAGCGGTCGAGCAGCTGGATCCCCAACCGCTTCTCGAGAGACCGCACCTGCAACGAGACGGCGGGTTGCGTGACGCCGAGGCGATCTGCCGCCTGCGAGAAGCTGCGTCGCTCGACGACCGCGCAGAACGCTGCAAGCTGACGCGTGTCCATAAGCAAACCTTATCCCAGGATCGCGGTATTTGTGACGGGAGCTATGGGCTGCCCCGAAGCGTGCGCGGGGAGCGCCCGCGTGCGACACGATACGGTCCGAGCATGAAGGTCTGGATCGACATGACGAACTCGCCCCACGTGCCGTTCTTCCGGCCGCTGATCCAGCTCCTCCGAGATCGAGGCCACGAGGTGCGCGTCTCCGCGCGTGACTTCGCGCAGACACTCGAGCTGCTCGACTCGGCGGCAATCCCGCACGAGGTCGTGGGGCCACCCCACGGCGGAGCGGGGCGCGTCGGGAAGGTCCGGGCGATGGGGTCACGGCTCCGCGCACTACGCTCGTGGGCCGGGCCGCAGGCGTTCGACCTCGCCCTGTCGCACGCCTCGCACGAGTTGCCGCTGGCGGCCCGGTCGCTCGGCGTGCCCTCGTCGTATGCATTCGACTACGAGTTCGCGCGCTCGCAACACACGCTCGGCTCCCGCGCTGCGACCCGCGTCGTCGTCCCCGACGCGATTCCGCAGGAACGGCTCGATCACCTGGGGGCGAAGGCCAGGAAGGTCCGCCGCTTCCCCGGCCTGAAGGAGGAGTACTACCTCACGGGGTTCGCACCCGACCCGGATGTCCTCGACGTGCTCGGTCTCGACCCGGCACGCGTCCTCGCCGTCGTCCGGACGCCACCCGAGGTCTCGCTCTACCATCGCCACGGCAATCCGCTCTTCGCCGCCGTTCTCGAGCGCCTCGGCAACGATCCGGCCGTGCGCGCCGTCGTCCTCCCCCGCACTCCCGCCCAACGAGATGCGATCCGCGAGGCGTCGCTCCCTTCGGTGGTCGTTCCCGAGCATGCGATCGACGCGCAGAGCCTGATCGCTCAGGCCGACCTCGTCGTCTCTGCGGGCGGAACGATGAACCGGGAGGCGGTTGCCCTCGGCACGCCGGTCTGGACGACCTTCGCGGGCAGGCTCGGGGCCGTTGACGAAGCGTTGATCTCCAGCGGACGGATGGCAGAGCTGACGGACGCGGATGCCCTCGTCCTCGTGAAGAAGCCCGCCGTTACCGGCGCGGAACGGCGCGATCCGGAACTGATGCTCGACCTGATGATGAGCGCGCTGTGATCGACGCGTCAACCCAGAGGAGAAACTGACGTCTCTCCCCGGGCCGGAACCGCGGCCGTCGCCCGTCGCGGATCGACCACGATGCGCCGCAGCTCGGCGACCAGTCCGGCCGCGTTGCCGTCCTGGACGAGCCGCTCGAGAACCGATAGCTCTCCGCTCAGCCACGCGCTGTCGACGGGTGGGCGAGCGATCCGCTGGATCTTCGGGTGCGGGCTCGCCGAGACCTCCTCACCGTCGCCGATGAGCACCTCGTGCAACTTCTCGCCCGGCGCCGGGCCGATCACCTGAATCGGGATCTCGCTCCCGGGCTCCTTGCCCGAGAGCCGAATCATGTTCTCGGCGAGATCCATGATCCGCACGGGGTCGCCCATGTCGAGGACGTACACCTGCCCTCCCTCGGCGATCGCCCCGGCCTGAACCACGAGCTGCACGGCCTCGGGAATCGTCATGAAGAACCGGGTCATCTCGGGGTGGGTCACGGTGACCGGCCCGCCGCGAGCGATCTGACGCCGGAAGATCGGGATCACCGAGCCGGACGAGCCGAGCACGTTGCCGAATCGCACGGCGACGAACCGCGTGGGGACGCCCGGCCGATGCCCCCACGTCTCGACGATCCATTCACACAGTGCCTTTGACTGGCCCATGACCGTCTGCGGGTTGGCCGCCTTGTCGGTCGAGACGAGCACGAATCGCTTGGCGCCGTACTCCACCGCGGCGTCGGCGACGGTGCGGGTGCCGAGCGTGTTGTTCCGGACGGCCTCGAGCGGGTTCGTCTCCATCATCGCAACGTGCTTGTACGCAGCGGCGTGGAAGATCAGTCCCGGTCGGTGGCTCTCGAAGATCTGCCGGACCCTGACGCCGTCCTTGACGTCGGCGACGACCGCGACGCCGTCCCGGAACCCCCGCTCGCGGGCGAGCTCGCGATCGATCTCGAACAACGCCGGCTCCGAGTTGTCGACGAGGACGAGTCGCCGCGGCCCGAGGCGCGAGAGCTGGCGGCAGAGCTCCGATCCGATCGAGCCGCCCGCCCCGGTGACCATCACGACCTCACCGGAGACGTAGCCCGCGATCGCCTCGAGATCGACCTCGACGGGCTCGCGCCCGAGCACGTCCTCGACCTCGACCGGTCGGAGCTGAGTCGCAAGCCCCGAATCGCCGCTGACGAGCTCCGCGAGACCGGGCAGCGTCTTGACGGGGAGCCCCGCCGTGCGGGCGGCATCCACGACCCGTCCGCGCACCTCCCCCGATGCGGAGGGCATCGCGATCAGCACCTCGTCCGGACGGCGGTCCCGGATCAGGTTGGGCAGGTCGGCCGTCGTCCCGAGCACCCGGATGCCATGGAGTCGAAGATTGCGCTTGCGCGGATCGTCATCGACGATTCCGATCGGGGTGTACCCGAGGGCAGGGTTGCGCAGCATCTCCTTGATCACGAGCTGGGCCGCGTCTCCGGCACCGACGACGATCGCCTCCTTCCCGCGCGCCACGACCTGCCCCGGGAGCGGCCGCTCGATCAGGGTGCGGGCGAGCAGGCGCGATCCGGCGATGAACGCGAGGCAGACGATCAGGTCGATGAACCACACGCCCTTCGGAACGCGAGCCGGGTGAAACTCGAACAGCGTGAAGACGAGGAACGTCGCAAGCGATGCGAGAGCGACCCCACGCAGCGCCGACCACATGTCACGGGTCGAGACATAGCGCCACCAGCGGTTGTAGAACCCGGACAGCGCGAAGACGGTCAGCTGGATCCCGACGACGATCGCAATGATCTGCCAGTCGAGGTAATGGTCGTAGTACACGGGCCGGCCCTGGTCGAACCGGAGGAGCCATGCGAGCGTCCACGCGGCGGCGATGAGCACCGCATCGACGGCGATCTGCCACACCGCGTGGCGATTGAACGGTGTTCTCACGGGGCGACGGTTGGTGGGCGCATCGACACGAGCACGGTACCTCCGTTCGCCGTACTCATTACCGGCTCATGCTGCCGTGACGGCCATCGACGCGAGCACGGTCGCGACGACCCGCTCCTGCACGTCGGCACCGATGCAGCCCCACATCGGGAGCGCCAGATTGTCCGCGGCAGCGCGCTCCGTCTCGGGTAGTGACCCCGGGTCATACCCGAGATAGCGCATCGCAGGCTGCAGGTGGAGCGGGGTCACGTAGTAGGAGGCGGAGGCGATGCCGGCCTCCTTCAGCGCGGCCGCAATGCGCGCGCGCTCCGGCGTGCGCACCACGTACATGTGGTAGACGTGGCCCGGCTCATCCGCCGGGAGGCTCGACGACGCTGCCGAGACCGAGCTCGGCATACCTCGCTGCGCCGACGCGCCTTCCCTCGTTCCAGCCGTCGAGATGGGGGAGAAAGACGCGAAGCGCTGCAGCCTGGATCGCATCGAGGCGCGAGTTGGTGCCGACGAGCTCGAAGGTCTGCTTGTCGCGCGAACCGTGGAAGCGCAGCATCCGAACGCGCTCCGCCACGTCGTCGTCGAGGCAGGCGACGAGGCCGCCGTCACCGAGCGCAAAGAGATTCTTGGTCGGAAAGAAGCTGAATGTCGAACAGACTCCCGCCGAGGCGACGCCGGCCGCCCCGAAAGCCTGAGCGGAGTCCTCGATCAGAGGCAGACCGAGGCCGGCGAGCGCCCCGAGCGGTGCCGGGCGCCCGAGGAGGTGCACGGGCATGATCGCCTTCGTCTTCGGGGTGATACGCGCGGACACGTCCTCCGGATCGAGGTTCAGCGTCACGGGGTCGATGTCCGCGAACACCGGCGTTGCGCCGACGCGAGCAATCGCCTCGGCCGTCGCGTAGAACGTGAACGACGGGCAGATCACCTCGTCGCCCGCTCCGATGCCCATCGCCTCGAGCGAGATGACGAGCGCGTCCGTGCCGTTCGCAACGCCGATCGCGTGCGGAACCCCGAGGTGGGCGGCCGACTCGCGCTCGAACGCCTCGACCTCCGGGCCGAAAATGAAGCGGCCCGTTTCCAGAACTTCGGCGAAGCACTCCTTGAGAGCGGGGATCAGCGGTGCGTACTGCGCCTTGACGTCGACCAGAGGGATCATCATGAGGCCCGAGTGTACCGAGCCGCGAGGCCCGGTGACCTCCACATGCAGGGAAAAGACACCCCTCAGAGTGGGGCGCGGACCCCGTCCAGCACTCGCAGACCCTTCCTGTCATCCCCCCGCACGAGGCAGCGCCAGATCACCTTGCAGGCACGGATGCCGCAGCGTGAACCGCTGCCCGCCTCGACGACCGGGGCCATCAGCGTGCATCCGTGCGGCTCATGACCGAGTCCGAGCACGTCGCCCGAGCTCGTGCGCCGCGAGCGTCGTCGCGACAGACGCCCGAGGCCACGCGGAATGCACTCCGATTGCATCCCGAGCAGCTAGCCACCCGCGAGCCGGAGACGACCGCGAGTGCACGAGAGTCACTGCCAGAAGCAGTCGTACCTCAATGCTCTTCGGCAGCTGCCCGCTTCTTCTTGAACCTCCAGCCGAGCCACCCGACGCCCGCGACGATCACGAGAGCGACCGCGATATCCGCGAACCGGAATGCGTGATGGAAGCTCTCCCAGCTCGCGCCGGCCGCCCAGCCCGCCCCGGCGAAGGCGAAGCACCAGATCGCGGAGCCGGCGAGGGTGAGAATGGTGTAGCGCCGAAACGGTGCTTCGAAGATCCCCGCAGGGATCGAGACGAACGAGCGGACGACGGGTGTGATGCGACCGAGGAACACGGCCCAGTCGTCGTAGCGGAGGAACCAGGCCTCGGCCCGATCGAGCTTCTCGGCGTCGAGGTGGAGCCAACGCCCGTGTCGCTCGAGGTACGGGCGGCCGCCGCGACGCCCGATCTCCCACCCGAGCACCGCGCCGACGAGGTAGCCAACCGTGCCGGCGACCGCCATCGCGAGGTACGCGGACAGGCCGGGGGTGAACGTGTGACCGAAGAGCGACACGCTCTGACCCGCGATGGCGCCGGAGGCGATCGCGCCGGCGTAGACCATGACGACTTCGCTCGCGGCGGGGAAGACGGCGTCGATCAGCATCAGGACGAAGACGGCGTAGAGCCCGTAGTTGCCGATCGCACTCGTGATCGAGTCGGTGATGCCGCTGACGATCGAGAAGAGCATGAGGGGGGACTCTACTGGCAGGCCGGAGCCGGCCGGGCGCTACATCAGCGAGGGCCGACGATGCGCTGGACGCGGAACTTGCGCGAGAGCTCGACCGTGCCGAGCGAGTTCCGCGCCGTGACACGGACGACATACGCGCCTCCCCGGACGGCATTCCTCGTTCGATCGAGCCCGTTCCAGACGACGGTCTGATCCCCAACCGAAACCTTCCGACGCGTTAGCGTGCGAAGGGTCTCACCGGACGCGGTCTCGACCGTCACGACGACGCGCGCGGGGCGCGACTGCTTCCACCTGATCTCGAAGTCACGGCCACGCGGTGGGAGAAAGAGCTTGCGCGGTTTCGTTGCCAGGAACCCGAGCGTCGTGTTGACCGTGAACGACTGGGCCATCTGGGACGGCTGCCCGATCTCGTCGACGGCGGAGACCTCGAGCTTCCAACGACCGTTCGCCGGAGGTCCGGGGCGGGGCATCCGCACCCACGGCGAGCGGGGCCGGTGGGGACGGCGGCGGCGGAAACGCGAGTGCGAAGGTTCCCGGCAGGCGCTCGCGTGTCTCCGTGAACGCGACGGTGCCGTCGGGTGCCGTGAGCGTCACGGTCGTGGTTGCGCGCCGGACGAGCTTGTAGCGGAGGCTCTGCCGGTCGGCGACACCGTCACCGTCGGGTGAGACGACAGCGACCGTCGGCTGGACGAAGACGCCCGTGTAGTGGAAGAGCAACGCCGTCGAGATCGGGCGTTCAGGGCCGGAGGGCCGGTTGAGGAGCGAGCCGTTGAACGCCATCGTCGTGGAGCCGCCGCCGTCGAGCGACATCGCCGTGACAGCGCCGAGCCTGACCATTGCCTGCGCGAGCTCGAAGTTCGTCATGCCGACCGAGTAGCCGCGCTGACGACCGTCGACTGCGACGAGGATGATGCGGCCGTCCGCCAGTTGCCCGAGCCCCGTTCGAGGGCCGCGCGCGCCGAGCTGGAACGGAGTGAAGGTCTCTCCCGACCTGAAGACGGCGGCACCGTTCCTCACGATCTGCGGGCCTCCGCCGACCGCCGCGACGACCCCCGGCCATTCCGGCCTGAAGATCAGTCGCGTCGTCACGGTCTGGCCGACCGGTGCCTCGGCGGTGAGCGCCGCTGCCCCAGTGCCGACGCCGACGAGCACGGCTCCGCCGAGCGGTATCGGCACCGGCCCCTCGCCCGTCCGGACCTCGACGACAGGGGCCACGAGGTCGGCGTTCGGCACCGGCGCCGGGTAGGGAAAGAGGATGAGTGCGGTGGCGCCCGCGAGCTTTGGGGTCGTCGCACCCCACGCCTGCGTGTAGAGCGCAGTCCCGTTCGGAGGGGGTGCCTCGTTGAAGGTGTTCAGCGTCCGCCGGGCTCCCGTCCCTTGCCAGGTGCCGAAGAAGGAGATCTTCCGGACGTCGAGCGTTCCGTCCGTGGTGATGCCCGCGCTCGACCGCTCGCCGAACGGCGCGCTCGCCAGCTGGCCGTCGCGCAGCAGCACCCCGCTCGGCACGCCGGTCTCGAAGGAGAAGTAGTCGCCGTTCACGCCCGCCGTCGTGGCCGAGCTCCCGAGGCGCCTCTCGATGGAAGTCAGCGTCTCGGTTCCGGTCAGCGTCTCGTTCGAGAGGACGGGCGCAAGGGTCGTCGTGCCACCGGGACGCGGGCCGATCATGACGTTGAGGGCCACCGGGCCGTTCGACGTGAACTGGACAGCGGTGTCGTAGGTGACCCCGGGCCAGAGCGCGCGTGGCTGCGCCGCCGCCGGGGCAGCGAACAGGAGGGCGACGAACGGGATGAGGAGCAAGCGGCGTCCCATCGACCGTTTTGAGGGTACCGACGGTCGCGAGCCAGGCCTCCCCTCCTTACGTCCTGCTTACGACTCGGTCCCTGGCCGAACGTGGCGTGACGCGGCCGTCAGCCTGCGATCCCGGAGGGGCATCCGGAAGCGCGAGATCCTACTGCGGCACCTCGGCGTCGCGTGCGAAGCGAAGCTCGGGAACATGGTGGATCTCGCCGACGTCACGCGCCATCTCGAGGAAGGTGTAGAACCCGGCGCGCTCGCGCGGGCCGAAGCTGTAGCGAAGCTTCTCGAAGTAGCGGGCGAGGAAGCCGGCGGGATAGCCGTAGCGCTCGCTCGCCTCATAGGCGAGCTTCTCGGGCTCGGAGCGCGCAAGGCGCACGGAGGCAACGAGCGCGTGCTCGAGGTCGGAGAGCCCCTCGACGGCGGGCTCCGGCGCGGCCCAGACGGCGAACACCATCGGGAGGCCGGTCTTCTCGAGCCACAGGCGCCCGAGGTCGTGGTGCGGCGTCGGGTCCTCGAAGGCACTCCGCAGCGCCGCGTCGCCGATCAGGAGCCTCGCGTCGGCGTCCTCCTCGAAGGCACGAATCTCCGCCCCCGGGAGCAGGATCCTCGTCAGGACCACGGAGGTGGCGCTCTCGGGGGTGACGGCGACCGATCGGACGCGGCCGAGCGGCATCCGCGTGACGAGCTGGATCGAGTCGACTGCGCCCTCCGAGGAGACGCACAGTCGGGGCAGCAACCGCAGCGTGTCGGCGTGGCGTGCGTACTCGATCGACGAGATCGGGGCCACGTCGATCTGACCGTCGATCAGCAGCCGGTTCAGCTCCGTGGGTACCCCGACCACCTCCTCGACCTCGTACTCGAGGCTGTGGAACACCGGAGCCATGTTGACGTAGCTGATGCGGCCGAGCTTGATCACTCCGCCAGCGTAACTGGAGTACGGCAGTTGGGCCGCGCGATGACCCCGTCCGACCGATACCGTGCAGGGGTGAGCGACCTCGCCTCCGGCTTCCGTACGACGCTCCTCGAGTCGCTCGTCGAACGCTTTCCGAACGTCCCCCCGGAGGCCGTGTTGAAAGAGGATCTACTCCGCACGGGCATGGCGTTCGACGGATCGGCGCTCAGCGACAACCTCGAGGGCGAGATCAAGCCGAAGTCGTACTTCATCTTCTCCTTCGATCAGAAGCCCCTCGCGGAGCTCGGCGAGGCGGCGCATCGACGGCCACCGGAGGAGCTCGCACTGACCGGGGGGCCGTTCCAGCTCCGTCGAACCATCGTCTCGGTCCGCGTCAATCCCGGTTCGCCCTACCGCGTGGCGCGGGGCGATGACGGAGCGCTGCGACTCTCGGTCGACGGCCAACCGCTCGCCGACGTTCATCTCCCGCCGATGCCGGAGTACTACCGCCACACGCTTGCGAACGGCAAGACGGTGATGGAGACCGCGCCCACGATCCAGTGGGGGTACCTCGTCTACCTCACCGTGCTGCGCCTCTGCCAGTACTTCGGCGCCAAGGAGGAATGCGGATTCTGCGACATCAACCACAACTGGCGCCAGCACAAGCGCGAGGGACGGCCATACACGGGCGTGAAGCCGATCGAGGACGTGCTCGAGGCGCTCGCTCTGATCGACCGCTATGACACCCTCGGGGCGAGCAAGGCGTACACGCTCACCGGCGGCTCGGTCACGAGCTCGGTCGACGGGCTCGGCGAGGCGGAGTTCTACGGACGGTACGCCCAGGCGATCGAGGAGCGCTTCCCCGGCCGCTGGCTCGGCAAGGTGGTCGCCCAGGCGCTCCCCCGGGCCGACGTGCAGCGCTTCAAGGATTACGGGATCACGATCTACCACCCGAACTACGAGGTCTGGGACAAGCGACTCTTCTCGTTGATCTCACCCGGCAAGGAGCGCTACGTGGGTCGCGAGGAGTGGCACCGCCGGATCTTCGACGCGGCGGAGGTCTTCGGTGCGCGGTACGTGATCCCGAACTTCGTCGCCGGCGTCGAGATGGCGAAACCGTTCGGGTTCGAGACGATCGACGCGGCGATCGCGAGCACGACGGAAGGCCTCGACTACTTCATGAGCAGGGGCATCACGCCGCGCTTCACGACATGGTGTCCCGAGCCGACGACACCGCTCGGTCGGGACAACCCCGAAGGAGCACCGCTCGAGTACCACGTCCGGCTGCTCGAGGCATACCGCGCCGCGCTCGCGCGTCACGGGCTCAGGCCGCCGCCAGGGTACGGCGTTGCAGGCGCCGGCCACGCGGTCTTCTCCGTGAGCTCGTTCATGGACACACTCGATCCGGACGAAGTCGTCTTCGAGGAGGCTGTGCCGGCATGACGCGGATCTCGGTTGCGGAGGCGGCGCGGCTCTGGAACGAGGCGAGCGACGACGAGTTGCGAGAGCTCGCGGGCGCCGTCCGCGCCCGGTGGCACGAGCCCGACCGCGCGACCTACATGATCATGCGGATCATCAACTACACGAACGTGTGCGTCGCCCAGTGCGACTACTGCGCCTTCTACGTCCTCCCCGGGCAGGACGGCGGCTACGTCCTCGATCGTGACGAGGTGTTCGACAAGATCGACGGGTTGCTCGAGGCCGGCGGCGATCTCGTGGGATTCAACGGCGGCTTCAACCCGAAGCTGCCGCTCGACTACTACTGCGAGCTGTTCGCCGCCGTGCGCGAGCGCTACGAGGACCGGGTCGAGTTCTACGCGCTCACCGTGGCCGAGTTCATGTTTCTCGCAGACCGCGCCGACCTGTCGTACGCCGAGACCGCCGCGAGGTTGCGCGAGGCCGGGGTCTACTGGGTGACCGGCGGCGGCAGCGAGATCCTCACCGAGGACTTCCGAAAGCGACACGCCAAGTTCAAGTACACGGTCGCGCAGTATTTCGAGGCGCAGCGCGCGATCGTCGAGAGTGGGATGCGGACGACTGCGACGATGGTGATCGGCTTCGACGAGACCCTCGAGGAGCGGCTCGAGCATCTCGAGCGGACGCGCGACTTCCAGGACGGCTGCCTCCGCGACGGCTACCAGGGACTGTTCTCGCTGCTCTCCTGGACGTACAAGCCGTACGGGACCGCACTCGGCGGCCGCGAGGTCCCGCCCGAGGAGTACTGGCGCCACATCGCGCTGTCACGGATCTTTCTCGACAACGTCGAGCACATCCGCACCTCGGTCCTGACGCTGAACGAGGACGCGTTCCGCGCGCTCGACTACGGCGCCGACGATTTCGACCTGCCGATCGAGGACGAGGTGACACAGAAGGCGGGAGCGACGATCGACCTCGATCTGGAGGGCCTGCTCGCGCTGCCTCGCAGCCGTGGCTACAGGGTGGAATACCGCCGCGCCGAGCGGCCCGCAGCGGGTGAGGCTTCAGCATCACCCGCTCTTGCCATCCACCCGGCCCCTTGACTACCCGTTCCGCTCGACCACGGCGAGCGCCAGGGCATCGAGCTCGTTCCGCCTCGACCCGTTGGTCAGGCTGGCCCTCGCACGCGTGACATAGTCGAGAGCGACCTCTCGCGAGCGCTCGAGAGCGCCCGTCTCGGCGATGCGGACGAGGACCCCCTCGAGTGGGCCGCCCGCGATGGCCGCCCGCACGACCTCGTCACGCTCGGCCGCGAGGAGAATCGGCAGCGTCGGCGTGCCGTCGCGCAGGTCGGTGCCGGGAATCTTGCCGGTCTCGATCGAATCGCCCGCGCAGTCGAGGATGTCATCGACGATCTGGAACGAGATGCCGAGCAGCCGGCCATAGTCGCCACTACCGCCGCCGAGAAGGCACGCCGCTTCGAAGAGCTTCCCCGTCTTGAGGGAGCACCGTTCGAGATAGCCGTCGACGGTCGTCTCGGGATCGTGCCGCTGACGGCGCTGGAGCGCCTCGCCGCGCGCGAGGCCGAGCGACGCCTCGGAGAGGATCGCGACGCCCGCGAGGTCGCCTTCCGACGTGAGCGCTGAGAACGCGCGGGCGAAGAGGTAGTCACCGGCCGCACGGGCGGCATCGACGCCGAAGGCCGACCACGCAGCGGCGCGGCCGCGCCGGACGCTCGCTCCGTCGATCAGGTCGTCGTGGACGAGGGTCGCCATGTGGACGAGCTCGACGGCGGTACCCGCGGCCACCGACGGCACCTTGCCAGGAGACGCCGAGAGGAACGTGAGCATCGGCCGCAGTCGCTTTCCGCCAGCGGTCAGCGCCTCGGCGCCGACCTTGGCAACGAGCCCCGGGTGACTCGCCACGGTGCGTTCGAGCATCTCCTCGACATCCGACAGGTAGGCGTTGAGGCCCGGCGCGGCCCGGACGGTCTCGAGCGTCGTGCTCATCGCGCCGTCGCCACGTGCAGCGCAACGATCGAGCCACCGAAGAGCCTGAACGTCGCCTCCGCAAATCCCGTCTCGTCGATCAACGCGACCAGTTCCTCGGCGCCGGGAAACCGGCGCACGCTCGCCGGGAGATACGTGTACGCCTTCCCGCCGGGGAGAATCCGCCCGAGCAGCGGCACGACGCGGTCGAACCACAGGGAGAAGAAGGGCTTGAACGCGCCTCGTGGCTGGGTGATCTCGAGGATCGCGAGCCTCCCCCCGGGGCGGAGCACGCGGCGGAGCTCCTCCAGGCCCGCGCGAAGGTCGGCAACGTTTCGAACGCCGAAGCCGACCGTGACGACGTCGAAGCTTCCATCGTCGAACGGCAGCGCGAGCACGTCGCCCTCGACCCACTCGATCGAGCTCGACTTGCGGCGGGCCCTGGCGAGCATCTGGGACGAGAAGTCGAGGCCGGTGACAATGCCGCCTTCGCGCTCGGCTGCGAGGGCAAGGTCTCCGGTACCGCAGCAGGCATCGAGGACGCGTGCTCCCGGCTGCACGACCGCGGCGCGCGGTGATACCCCGCCAGCGTCGGTCGAGGCCGACCGTCATGACGCGGTTCATGACGTCGTAGACCGGCGCGATGCGGTCGAACATGCTCCGCACGCCTTCCGGGCGCAGCGTCCCGCTCTCGTGGGTCACGTCTGCCCCCAACGCGGCATCAGGGTGTTGTCGACGCCGATCTGGTCGAGCGCGCGCGCCACGACGAAGTCGACGAGATCGTCGATCGTCTGCGCTCCGTGGTAGAAGCCGGGGGCGGCGAGCAGGATCACGGCCCCTGCTTCGTGAAGCGTCGCGAGGCCGCGCAGGTGGATCGACGACAGCGGCGTCTCGCGCGGCACGAGCACGAGCTTGCGGCGTTCCTTCAGAGCGACGGACGCCGCACGGTGGATCAGGTTGGCCATCGCTCCGGCGGCGAGTGTCCCCACGGTGCTCATCGAGCACGGGCAGACGACGTACGCGTCCACCTTCGCCGACCCACTTGCGTAGGGGCTCTTGTAGTCGTCGATGCCGTAGACCGTGACCCGGTCGCTCGCGGTGCCGATGAAGCGCTCGAGCACCTCGTCACGCGGGAGGCTCGCGTCACCGTAGAGCTCGGTCGCGATCACCTCGATGCCGGCGGCCGAGGCGACGAGCCCGATCTCGCAGTCGGCCGCGGCGAGCGACTGCAGCAGCCGGGCCGCGTACGGTGCGCCAGAGGCGCCGGTGACTCCGAGGAAGACACGCATCACGACAGAGCGTAGACGCCCGGAACTCCCGCCGAGCCGAGGGAACCCCGGGGAGGAGTGGAAGCCTCTCCCGGGAGAGGGGTCGCTTTACGGGCCCTTCGACGCCTCGAGGAACGTCGCGATCTTGAGCAGGTTCTCGTCGCCGAGATCGGCAAACGACGGCATGGCAGAGCCCGGCGTCTTGCTGCCCGGATTCTTCAGGTGCGCGACCTGCCATTCGAGGCCGCGTCCCTTGGACCCTTCGGCCGAGAGCTCCGGGGCGCCGAGGTTCTGCCCACCCGCGCCGAGGTAGACGTGGCAGTTGAGGCAGCCCGACTCTGCGAAGAGGGTGGCGCCCGCGACGGCCTCCGGATTGTCCGCGAAGCCCTGCTGCGCTGCCCACTCCGGCACGAGCGAAACCGTCTCGGAGCCGAGCGCCTCCTTCGCGGTCGCCCCCTTCCACGTCAGGACGCCCATCGAGAGGACGACGAGGATCGCGGCGACGACGGCGACCGGCCGGCGCAGGATCTTCCGCTCCGGCCGCCGGTCGTAGAACGGCAGCATCACCAGGAGAACGAGCAGGATCGTCGGGATCCCGACCGTGCCGAGCACGACCGTCTCCGGCCACTTGAAGATGCGGAGGAGGTAGAAGAGGAAGTAGAAGAACCAGTCCGGCCGCGGCACGAAGTTCGTCGTCGCGGGATCGGCTTCCGCCTCGTACAGCGGGCCGAGGGCGCCAGGCTGACCATCGTCGATCGTGAACTTCCAGATCACGGCCAGGCCGATGATCACGGCGACGACGACGAGCGACATGATCGTGTCGTGGAAGATCGCGTACGGGAAGAACGGCTTCCCTTCCTTCTTGACGTCCTCCTTGTAGCGCTTGAACTCGGCCCGATCCGCCTGCTGCTTCTTGCTCGCCATCGCTACTCCGCCTCGCCCTCGTCGTGCTCACGGATGAGCCCCCGGCGGTACTCGCCGAACCCGGTCGTGACCTCTTCACCCTCACGCGGCCGGCCGGCCGCGGTGGGCGACCATGGCGGCGACGTGACGCCAAGTCGGATCACGAGGTACATGTGGAGCCCGATCAGCGCCATGATCCCGCCGGGGATCACGAGCATGTGGAGCGAGTAGAACTTGGCGAGCGTATCCGGGCCGATCTGCGCGCCACCCTGGAGGAACTGCGCCAGGAATGGGCCTGCGATCGGCGCCGTGGCGTTGATGTTGATTCCCACCACCGTCGCCCAGTACGCCGTCTGATCCCAGGGAAGCAGGTAGCCGGTGAAGCCCTCGGCCATTCCCATCACGAGCAGCAGGACACCGGTGATCCAGTTGATCTCGCGGGGGTACTTGTAGGCGCCGAACAGGAACGTACGTGCCATGTGGAGGAACATCAGGATGATGAAGAGGCTTGCACCCCACTTGTGCATGCCGCGAACGAGCCAGCCGAGCGTGACCTCGTTCGTGATGTTCTGGATCGACGCGTAGGCGCTGTCGGGATCGGGCTTGTAGTACATCGCGAGGAAGACACCGGTCGTCGCCTGGACGAGGAACGCCGTCAGCGTCGCGGCTCCGAGCGTCTGCATCCAGTTGACGTCACCCGGCACGTGCCGGAAGAGGAACCACTTCACGTATCCGACGAGGCCGGAACGCTCCTCCACCCAGTCGAGCGGGTAGAGCGCTGCCTTCTCGATCTGCGCCTGGCGCGCGGACTTTGCCATCGTCAGGACCCCGGTACCGGAAGGGGATAGAGCCAGCGCTCGATACCGTCCACGTGAACGCCCGGGTAGGCCACCCGGTACCGCGTCATTCGCGCGTCTGCCGCGGTACCGTCGACCGTGCCGACGCTGAAGTGACTGCCGAGGACGAGATTCCCATCGACGATCGAGAACGCATAGCGGTCGAGCGAGCGAACCGGGGGGCCGGCAGTGCGGTTGCCCTCATTGTCGTAGGCGCCGCCGTGGCACGGACAGCCGAACCCGGCGGGCTTCACGGGTGTGAGGGTGACGTCCTTGTACGTCTTGACCTGATCCTCGAACCGCGGCCCGTTCGGCTGCACCGGGCAGCCGAGGTGGACGCAGCGGCTGTAGATGATCGTGAAGCTCGGCTCCTTGTCCGCCGACAACCCGTTGTTGCGGATGTAGGCGGTACGCCGTGAAACGGCGCCCTGGCGCTTGCTCCCGGTGAAGGTCGTGATCACGAACGTCCCCTCGGGAAAGTTCTCGATCGGGCCGAGATCGACCGGGTTGGTCTCGATTCCCTCGCCCGTGAACGACGGGAGAACGGCGAACCCGAGGGACGGCAGGACGACACCGGCCCCGATCACGCCGCCGAGGCCGATGGTTGCGAGCGTGAGGAACCCGGCCCGCCCGTATGTCTCGAGGTGCTGATCCTCCAGCGGGAGCTCCTCACCCGACGCCTCGCGGGCGAGCTCGGCTTCCTCTGCATCGGCCGGTGCGTGCGTGCGCGAGGTGTCGCGGATCCAGAGCACGCCGAACACGATCGTGATCGCGGCGCCGAGAACTGCTGCAGGCCAGCTGATGACAAGCCCTACGAGGACGCAGGCGATCCCGATCGCGAAGCCAACGGGCCAGAGGCTCTGGTGCGTGGGCTGATCCTGGTTGTTGCTCGCGTCGCTCACTCGTCGCTCTCCATCCGGTGATTCAACCCTCTCGCAGGCTCGCGTGTCAACGCCGTAACAATCGGTTCAACGTACGGGCGCGCGCTTCATTCTGCACATCCGCGCCGGAGGGTGCGTCAGGTAGGCCGAGCTCGGCCCAGCGAGCATCGACCCGGTTGCGAATCTCGGCACTCATCTCGATCTCGGGTGGCCATTCCCGCCGGCCCTCGTCCGGCCCCTTCGCCGTCGCGTCGAACCCGATCTTGCCGCCGTAGGCCTGGATCGTCGTCGCGTGGTCGAGCTGGTCGATCGGCCCTTCGCTGAGCAAGATGTCGCGCGCGGGATCGACGTTGGCGCACACGTAGAAGAAGACCTGCTCGTAGTCGTGCACGTCGACGTGCGCGTCGACCACGACGACTGACTTCGTCAGGCTCATGAGGCCGAGCCCCCACATCGCGTGCATCACCTTCCGCGCATGGCCCGGAAAGCTCTTGCGAATCGAGACGATGACGCAGTTGTGGAAGGTCCCCGCCGTCGGCAGGTCGTAGTCGACGATCTCGGGCACGCTCATCCGGATCGCGGGCAGGAAGATGCGCTCGGTCGCCTTGGCGAGCCACTCGTCCTCGGCCGGCGGCTTCCCGACCACGATCGACGGGTAGATCGCGTCGCGTCGCATCGTGATCGCCGAGATCCGGAAGATCGGGAACTCCTCTGGCGGCGTGTAGAAGCCGGTGTGGTCGCCGAACGGCCCCTCGACTCCGACGTCGTTCCGGTCGACCCACCCCTCGAGCACGATCTCCGCGTTTGCCGGCACCTCGAGGTCGACGGTCTTGCACTTGACGAGCTGCACGGCGGAGCCCTTGAGGAAGCCCGCGACCATGAGCTCGCCGATGTGCTTGGGAAGCGGTGCGCTCGCGGAGTAGGCGGTGACCGGATCCAGCCCGAGCGCGACGGCGACGGGAATGCGCCCGTCCGGGGCGGCACGAAGGTCGGCGCGACCATCCTTGTGGATCTGCCAGTGCATGAAGGTCGACCGCCTGTCGATCTTCTGCATCCGGTACATGCCGACGTTGCGGACGCCCGTAGCCTGGTCCTTCGTGATCACCGCGGGGAGCGTGATGAACGGAGCGGGGTCGAGGGGCCAGCAGCGCTGGATCGGGAAGAGATCGAGGTTCACGTCGTCGCCGGCGAGGACGATCTCCTGACAGGCGGCCTTCGAGACCTCCTTGGGCATCGAGTCGGCGATCGACTTGAGCTTGCCGAGCGACCGCACCTTGTCGACGAGACCCTGGGGTGGCTGCAGCTCGAGAATCTCGCCGAGCTTCTCCGCGAGGTCGTCGAGCTTCTCGACACCGAACGCCATGCACATGCGCTTCTCGGTCCCGAACTGGTTGATCAGCAGCGGGTGGGACGCGCCCTTGGGGTTCTCGAACAGGAGCGCAGGCCCACCGGACTTGACGATTCTGTCGGTGATCTCGGTGACCTCGAGGTCGGGGTCGACCTCGGCGCTGATACGAAGCAGCTCGCCTTCCTTCTCGAGGAGGGCGATCCATTCGCGAAGGTCAGAGGCGGGACTGGCCATGCGGCTTCAGTCTATGGGTGCCGCCCGCCGGCCTGCCGTTTCTACGAAGGCTGACGACGGCTCCGGCGGGGCGTAGGTTCCCGGCTTCAGGATCCACGCACAGCGTGGCAGGAAAAGAACGAGGCAGAGGCGGCGGTACGCTCTTCCACCCACCGCTGTGCCCAGAGCGCCTCTACAGCGGTCGGCTGGGCGTGCGTGCCTTGCGCTTCTTCGCAAGGTGGTGCGACAGCTCACCGAGCGCGATCACGGCGACGAAGATGAGCCCGACGACGAGCATCGCGAGAACGACCTTGCGGCCTTCCTCGGCAGCGTCTGCGAGCAGCAAGAACGAAGCGACCATCGTGGCAGTGACTTTACCCCACCAGCAGGTCGTGCGCGCAACATGCGGCCTCGACCGCCTCCGTGCCGGCTGCCGACCGGGCGGCAGCGCCGAGCACCGACGCGTCGCCGCGGTCTCGCAGGTCGGCGCGCGCCCGGGTGAGCGCCCCCTGGCCGAGGAGCGCAGCCGTCGCCGCCCAGGCGACTCCCGGCGCGGCTCTTCCCTCGGCGCGGGCCTGTGCGCAGAGGGAGATCAGCTCGGCAAGGTCGTGTACCGCCTCGATACTGCCGGTCTTGGCGACGCGCACGAGCCCGTGAGCGTAGAGGTAGTCGCCGAGGAGGAGCGAGGTGTCGGCGTCCGCCGGGGCGAACAGCCGCGGCCGCCCGTAGTGGAGGAGATAGCCCTCGTAGATCGTCTCGATCCCGAGGGCGAACCGCGCGTCGCCGAGGGGCGAGAACACCGGCGTCCGATCCTGGCTCTCGACAGGGCGCAGGGACTCGGCCCAGAGCGGGCTCTCGGCCGCGGCCTCCGAGACGAGCGTCTCCCAGACGACCGACTCAGTGACCGAAGAAATCGCCGATCACCTCGATCGTCCTGTCGATCTCTTCGTCCCCGTGCGCCAGCGATACGAACATGCACTCGAACTGGGACGGCGCCAGGTACACACCCCGCTCGAGCGCGTGGCGGAAGAGTGCGCCGTAGCGGTCGGTATCGGAGCGGACCGCGTCGTCGTAGCTCGCAACCGGATCGTCCTGACAGAACAGCGTCAGCATGGCTCCGACCCGCTGCACCGTCCCGAATGGCTCGAGCCCGGCTTCGAGCCGTGCGCCTCGACGCTCGAGCTCCTCGTAGACCGTGACGTCGCGAAGGCGGCGAAGCACCGAGACGCCCGCCGCCGCCGCGAGCGGGTTCCCCGAGAGCGTGCCCGCCTGATAGACGTCTCCGACAGGCGCAAGGCGCTCCATCAGGTCTGCACGGCCACCGAAGGCCGCCGCCGGCAATCCGCCACCGACGATCTTGCCGAGGATCGTCAGGTCGGGGGTGACGCCGAAGCGCTCCTGCGCCCCACCCCGGGCAACCCGGAAGCCGGTGATCACCTCGTCGAACACGAGCAGCGCGCCGCAGGCATCGCAGAGCATCCGCAAAGCCTCGAGGAATCCGGGCGCCGGAGGAACGACACCCATGTTGCCCGCGACCGGTTCGACGAGAATCGCCGCGAGGCCCTCGCCGTACTGGGCCACTGCGGCTGCGGCCGCATCGATGTCGTTGTACGGCAACACGATCGTGTCGCCGGCGACACCGGACGGGACACCGGGTGTCGACGGGATCCCGAGCGTCATCAGGCCCGACCCGGCGCTTGCCAGCAACGCGTCCACGTGACCGTGGTAGTTGCCCGAGAACTTGATCAGCCGATCTCTCCGTGTCGCCGCACGTGCGAGCCGCACGGTGCTCATCGCCGCCTCGGTTCCCGATGAGACGAGACGCACCATCTCGACCGACGGCACGGCGTCGACGATCTCCGCTGCCAGATCGACCTCCGCTTCGGTCGGCGCGCCGAACGTCGTCCCGCGGGCGAGCGCGTCGGCCACGGCAGCGAGCGTCTCCGGATCGGCGTGCCCGAACAGCAAAGGCCCCCAGGAAAGGACCCAGTCGATGTAGCGGTTGCCGTTGACGTCCTCGATGAGGGCGCCGGAGCCGCTGCGCATGAAGAGCGGCTCGTCGAGCCCGACAGCGCGCATCGCGCGGACGGGCGAGTTCACTCCTCCGGGGATCAGTCGCTGCGCGCGGTCGTAGAGATCCGATCGTGTCAGAGCCATCGCGCCACATCCTTGGCCCAGTACGTGAAGACGAAATCGGCACCGGCCCGCTTGATCGCGACAAGCGATTCGAGCGCTCCCTCTCTCTCGTCGAGATATCCGGCGGCAGCCGCTGCCTTGACCATCGCGTACTCGCCCGAGACGTTGTAGGCGGCCACCGGGCAGTCGAAGCGCTCGCGAACCGCTCTGAGCACGTCGAGGTAGGCCAGTGCCGGCTTGACCATCAGCACGTCGGCGCCTTCGCCGAGGTCGAGCGCACACTCACGGAGCGCCTCGCGCACGTTTGCGGGATCCATCTGGTACCCGCGCCTGTCCCCGGTCGATGGCGCGGACTCCGCCACCTCGCGGAACGGTCCGTAGAACGCCGAGGCGTACTTGGCGGCATACGCGATGATGGGCGTGTCGGGGAGAGCAGCGCGAATCGCGCCGACGCGCCCGTCCATCATGTCGCTCGGAGCAACCGCATCGGCGCCCGCCTCGACGTGACTCACAGCGGTGCGCGTGAGCAGGTCGAGCGTCGCATCGTTCGCGACCTCGCCGTCCCGCAGAACGCCGCAATGGCCGTCCCTGCGGTACTCGCAGAGGCAGACGTCGGTGACGAGCGTCAGTCCCGGGACCTCGGCAGAAACGGCGCGGAGCGCCTGTTGCACGATCCCGTCGGCCGCCCACGCGCCCTTGCCCTCGTCGTCCTTCTCCTCCGGAACGCCGAAGAGCAAGACGGCACGCACACCGAGCGACGAAAGCTCTGCCGCCTCAAGGACGATCTCGTCGATCGAGCGTTGGGCGATTCCTTCGAGGCCGGCGACCGGGCGGACGACACCCTCGCCGGGGCAAGCGAACAACGGCATCACGACGTCGTCGAGCGAGAGGCGTGTCTCTCTGACAAGCGCTCGCAACGTATCCGTCCGACGGAGGCGACGGAGGCGAGTGGCGGGGAACGAGCTCATTCGGGCAAGGGTACGTCAGGGGCGCCCCGGGGCGGCCCTCCACTGTCGAGGTCCACGCCCCCTCCGCCGTCATCCCACGGTTCTAGGTGCAAGCGCTCCGAGAAGAACTCCCAGATCGCCCGTGCCGCGGCCATCGTCGGAAGTGCCATCAGCACACCGGCGATCCCGTACAGCTCGCCGCCGGCGAGAAGTCCGAAGATGACGAGGAGCGGGTGGAGGCGGAGAGCGTTCGCCATCACATTCGGTACGACGATGTGCCCCTCGACCTGGTAGATGAAGACGAAGAGGGCGAGGACCCAGAGCACCGAGACGGGGTCGACCACGAGGGCGTAGATCGCGGGGGGAACCGCCGAGAGCCACGGCCCGATGTACGGGATCACCTCGATCACGGCCGTCCAGACGCCGAACAGGAGCGCGTAGCGCTCCGCTCCCGGAACGAGCCCGAGGGTGCCGAGCAACCACATGCCGACGCCCGCGCTGAGGCCGATGACGGTCGAGAGGATCAGCTGCCCACGGACGTATCCTGCGAGGGCCCTCTCGATTCTCATCGTCAGCGGAAGGCCCTGCCCCGGTGGGAAGCGTCGGTCGATAACCCGTTCGAGGCGCTCCATATCGAGCAGCATGTAGATCGCGATGACGACGATCAGGACGAGGTTGAAGAGAGCCACGACGAGCGAGAACGCCGCCCCCTGCGCGAACGAGATCGCGTCCTGCGTGTACCCGGAGATCTCGCCGGCGCCGAGGTTGTCGACCCAGTCGGTCGCCTGCTGCTGAATCCGGATCCGCTCCAACCCGTGGCTGTCGAGCCATGCCTGGAGGCGTTCGATGTCCTGCTCGGCGCCGGTGTTCCCGCCGGCGCCGTCGATCGTCACGTAGTCGTCGATGCGCTCTGTCGCCGAACGCGCCTGGTCGACGACGACGCTTCCGAGCGCGAGCACGATGAACGTCACCGCACCCGCGAAACACAGGAAGACGAGCGCGACGGCAAGGCCGCGCGGTAGCCGCATCCGCTTCAGGTCCCGGACGAGCGGGTTGAGGAGGAAGGCGATCACGCTGGCCGTGAGAAACAGGAAGAGAACGTGCCCGAGCAGACCGGCCAGCATCCAGATGATCAACAGGCCGACCGGGAGGCCTACGAGTTGAATCCAACGCGGCACGGTGATCGTCGGCATCGTCGGCCCCGTGGGCTCCGTCATGCCCGGGATCGTATCGTCGCCGCCGTTCCACCACGGTGTAGGAGCCGCTACCGTGGGCCCGATGGCCACGCCGCGCTCCCGGCGAGCGGCCCGTCACCGCGAACGTCGGCGGCGCGCTCAACACCGCGCCCGGCGCCTCGCCGTGATCGGGATCGTCGCCGCTCTCGCTCTCGTCACCCTGATCCTGACCGCCTTCGGCTCGGGTACTCCCTCGACCGTCTCCACGACGACGACGCCTGCTGCCATCACCGACGTCCCACCCGAGCCCGACGTCCTCGCGACGGTGAGCAACCTCCAGATCAAGCTCCCGGTCGCCGGGGACGCCGTGACGGCGATCGGATTCCACGGCGCCGGCGCGGGCTCGCTCGAGCTGAATCCCGTCGGACGCCAGCTCAACGAGGGGCTCCTCGCGCGACTCTGGCGCCGGATCGCCGGCTCCTCGAAGGATGGCCGCACATGGATCCAGCTCGATGGAGGCCCTGGCACGAACGTGATGGAGGTCGGCGCGATGCCGGGAACCGACGTCTACGCCCCGGCGGCCGGGACCGTCGTGGCGATCTCCGACTTCGTCATCGACGGGAAGCGATTCGGATCGAGAATCGACGTACGCCCGAGCTCGGCCCCGTCGTTGATCATCTCGTTGACCCACGTCGAGCCCGATCCGTCGCTCACGGTCGGGAGCCCGGTGCTCGCATCCTCGTCGAAGCTCGGGACGGTCGTCGACGTCGCAGTGGTCGAGCGCCAGGCGCTCGCGAAGCACGCGGGGGCACGTGGCAACAATGTTGCGATCGAGGTCAACCCCGCGGCAGGGTCGCTCCCGTGAACATCCTGTTCGTCGGCGACGTCGTGGGCCGTCCCGGGAAGGAGGCGATCGAGGATCGCCTCGGAAAGCTTCGCGCGGAGCTCGACGCCGCTGTCTGCATCGTCAACGGCGAGAACATCGCCGACGGCGTCGGCATCACGCCGAAGCTTGCAGACCGACTTCTTGCTGCCGGTGCCGATGCGATCACGCTCGGCAATCACACGTGGCGGCGCCAGGAGATCGCACCGTACCTCGCTTCGTCCGACCGGCTGATCCGCCCCGCCAACCTCTCGGTGGAGGCTCCGGGTCGTGGCCTGACGTGCGTCACGGCGACGGATGGGTCGGTCGTAGGCGTGATCAACGTGATGGGCTCCCTCTCGCTCGATCCCGCCCGGAGCATGTGGGAGCTGATCGACGGGCTCGTGGACGAGGCGCGTGACACGAGCCCTGTCGTAGTCGTGGACGTCCACGCAGAGGCAACGAGCGAGAAGGTTGCACTCGCCCGCTGGCTCGACGGGCGCGTGACGGCTGTGATCGGCACGCACACGCACGTGCAGACCTCGGACGCACGCGTCCAGCCTGGTGGGACGGCCGCGATCACGGACGCCGGCATGACCGGCCCGCACGATTCCGTGATCGGCGTCAAGGCCGAGCTCGCGACGCATCGCATGCGAACGGGGATGCCGGTGCGATTCGAGGTCGCCTCCGGCGGTGTCCGGATCGAGGGCGTGCTCGTCGAATGCGACCCCGCGAGCGGCCGCGCGACGGGTATCAGGCCGGTTCGGGTTCCCTGGCCCTGATCCGAACGACGAGCACCGCGAACACGGCGACGAGCACGACATCGCGGGCAAGGACGAGCCAGGACGATGTCGGATCGAAGCTCTTCACGAGATCCCAGTACGTTCGCGGAAACCAAAGCCGCGTGAACCCGCACGCCAGGATGAGCAACACGGTCGCGACCGCTCCCCGCCGGCCGGGGACGATCACGACCATCGCAAGGACCCAGACGAGGAACTGAGGAGAGAGGACCTTGCCAAATGCGACGAACGCGACGACCGCTGCCGCGGCATATCGGGCAAACCGACCGAGATCCTCGGTGTCGCCGCGGGCGTAGCGGACCCAGACGAGCGCAAGTGCCGCGATTCCGAGAACGGTCGTGATGCCCGATGCAGCTCCCGCCACGGCTCCCGTGAGGTTCTGCGACCCCGATCCCGACGACCAGTCAAGGGGCATCCCTGCTGCATGATGCAGCGCAAGCAAGATGCTCGATCCCAGGCTCTCGATCTGCAACGGTCGCCCTACCTGCCGCCACACGCTTCGGGCGACACCATCGGGTGCGACGATCGCGAAAGGAACGTAGACCGCGAAGGCTGCACCGACGGAAAGGGCTACCGTTCGCAGCGCGGCGGCCGGACCGTCCCGTTTCCATGCCTGGACGGCAACGAGCGGCAGAATGACCGCCGGGTAGATCTTCGTCGCGATCGCGAGGCCGAGAAGCACCGGCCCGAGGGTTGTACGGAGGTGGAGGATGGCGCAGACCGCGGCGATCGTCAGCGCCGCCGCATAGAGGTCGAATCGAGAGAGGAGGAACGACCCGAGAAGTGCCGCCCCGAGAAGGAACGACCCGACGGCGCCGGCAGCCTTACGAGAGGAGGCCCCAAGCGGTTGGAGCGAGAGGACGATCAACGCACAGATCATCGCCAGCGCGAACGCCATCAGCACGACGAACCCGAGCTCATACCCAGAAGTCCCCGCCGAGATCAGCGCCGGCAGGACGAACGGGACGAGCGACCCGGGCGGATACTCGACGGCGAAATCGCGGTACGGAACGTCGCCGTCGACGATGCGCTCGCCGTAACGCTCGTACACGAGAATGTCCGAGATCCCGGGATCGCCGACGAGACCCGACATCAACAGGACGGCGATGCAGAGACCCGCGACCGCCGCGAGCGTGGCCACGAACCTCGTGGTGCCGTTCACTGCGCACCCCTGGCGGAGCGGGTTCCCGGCGAGAGGAGGAGGGCGATCAGGACGAAGGGGAGGAACCAGGGGATATAGAGGTACGACCAGTGCGTCAGCGTGAGCTCGAACCCCACGAGCACCGCCGCCGTCAGCGCGGCGAGCTCGAGCGGGCCTTTCCGCTGCGGGATCACGGCCACGACGCCCGCGAGAGCAAGGACGCCGATCTGCAGGATGACCTGCACCATCCCCAGATCCGGGATCCCTCGCGCGTGATACTGCCCCCAATCCCAGGGCGAGAACGGCGAGCCACGGTTGAGCTGGTACTGGAACGTGTGGTCGCTGAACGTCCTCACCGTGTCGACGAGGCTCGGCTCGAGAAGGAGGATCGAGAACGCGAGCAGCGAGGTGACGACGAATGCCGCGCCGAATCGCAGGACGGTCCGGCGGGAGAGGCCGCTCGGGTACGTCAGCCAGAGCGGCGCGATGAGGAGCGTCGCGAACTTCGTCCAGCCCGAGAGCGCGACCGCCGCGCCGCGCGCGGCCGAGGACGTCGAGACCCAGAAGCCCCAGATGAGGATGGCGGGCATGATCGCGTCATTCGTGTTCGAGTTCATCGCATACGCAGTGAACGGGAACGCCATCCAGCCGAAGACGAGCCCGGCGGCGAGCGGTGGGCCGCCGAACCGGCGGCCGACCAGGAAGAGCCCGAGGACGACGAGCAGGTCGAACGCGATCGCCGTCGCGTGCGCGGCCGGGAGGGAGTCCCACTTCCCGGACCAGGGAAACGCGATCGCCGCCGGAACGTAGGCGAGGTACGCGACGGGGCCGTAGGTATCGCCACGCGGAAGCGACGACTCGCAGCGCCCGTTGTCCTGCACCCAGTCCCGGATGGAGCCGTTCGCGCCCTTCTTCCCGCACGCCTCGTCGGTTCCCTCGACGGGCATGTTCCCGTACGGCGCCCGGCCGTCGAGGATCCGGTCGCCGCCGATAACGCCCGCATACCCGACATCGATCACTCCCCGAGGCGTCTCGAGGTTCAGACCGACGCGGAGCCCGCCCAGAAAGACAGCGACGGCTGCGAGGAGCCAGACGGGCCAGAAGAGCACGGGAGCGGAGGCGCGACCGCGAAAGCCGACAACGCACATGCGAACGAGCAGATAGGCGAGAGGCGGCGCGCCGAGGGCCGCACTCTGGAACACCTCCCCCCGGTTGAAGAACAGCAGCGAGATCCCGAACGAGAGCAGGGCCAGCAGGTCGGCCGTGTGCCAGCTCACGAGGCGGCGCCAGTCGACGAGGCCCACGAAGAACAGCGCGCTCAAGGGGATCCACATCCACCACGCGTTGAGGACCTTGCCGCCGAACGACCCCACGCGCCCCCGGGCCATGCCCCAGGCGACCTGAGGCCCGGTCCACGCCTCAGACACGCGGCCGTCGCCGTCCTCGACCATCCCGAGGGCGATCTGGCCCGCCTTCCCCGACCAGGCCTTCACCGTCCAGCGACGCGTCGCCTCGTCGAAGGTTGCCTCGGTCGTCGGCTTCGGCGGGTAGCGCGAAAGCCAGTCGGCAACCTTCGGGTAGGCGAGGAACGTGTCGACCACTGCTCGCTCTGTCATGGTCGCGCCGTCGGTCTTCGGGGAGAACGGCTCCTCAAGAGGAGCAGTCGTCTCGCCCGTCGTCGGGGTCGCGGGATCCGCGGCGAACGCAGTGGGAACGGCCAACAGAGCGACAGCGAGCACGGTCGCGAGCGCTGCGCGCTTCATCGCCGGCGGAACGACCAGAGCTTGTTGCCGACGAAGTTCAGCGGAGTGACGAGCACGATCGCGACGGCCTGCGCGGGAATGGCGTCCATGCCCGCCCTGACGAGGAGATAGAGGACTGCAAGGTTCGCGCCGAGTGCGAGCGTCGACACGAGCAGGAATCTGACTCCCTGGTAGGCCACGCCGGCGCGCTGGCCCCGGAATGTCCAGAGGCGGTTCCACGTGTAGTTGCTCGCGACCGCGACGAGAAACGACCCGACTGCGGCAGGGAGGTAGTGGAGGCCCGCCCACTTGATGAGCGTTGCGTACACGGTGAGATTGACGAGATATCCGCTGGCGCCGACGACGCAGAACTTCGCGAGCTGCTCCCAGTTGCTTCGCTTGCCGAGAGCGCTGCCGGCGCGGCGCGCGGCGCCCCGGGGCGGAGGGGTAGAGAGAGGGGCCGACATGTCGCGCGAGGGTAGCGGGTCAGGCGGCTCGGCTGAGCGCGTAGCCCGGCACCCGGACGCCGAAGTGCGAGAGAATGAGTGGCGCCACGTCGACAATGCTCGCCGGAGTCGTGACCGGCACGGCCTCGACACCGACCGTCAGCAGCGGAACAGCCGAATCCCCGCCGACGAGCGATCCGTGTGAGCCGCCGCCGATGTGATGTCCGCCCCCGAGATCCGCAAACTCCCAGCCCTCCGCCGCCGAGACGAGCACCTCCCCGGCGTTCGGGTTGGCGAGGGCCGCCCAGGAACGCTCGAGCCCGCCCGGATAGTCGAGAATCGATTCGTCACCGGAGCACGTGAAGCTGCCCGTCGGTTCACGTGCGAACACGAGCTCCTCACCCTCTCGCCTCGCAACCGCCCGATCTCCCTCCCGAAACAGCACCACCTCGGCCGCGCGCACGCCGTCGAGGCGCGCCGCGACCGCCCGCGCGTCGAGCCGACACGACGGCAGGAGATAGATGTGGCCGGCCCGGTTCGACGCCAGCGGGAGCACACCCTCGACGTCGGCGTACTCCGCCGCGAGTGAGGCAGAGGACGCGACTCGCGTCTGGCCGTGATCGGCCATCACGATGACCGCGTAGCGCTCGAGGAACTCGTCGATGCCGCCGCCCGCCTCCACGAGGGAAGCGACGGCAGCGTCGCAGCGCTGAAGCGTCGGCAGCGCTCCGTTCGGCCCGTGCTCGTGGGACGCGTAGTCGTAGTCCGAGAGATAGAACAGGAAGAAATCGAACGCGTCACGCGTCACGAGCCAACGGCCCACGGCCGTCGCGTATGCGTCCACCGACCCGGCCGGCCGGTTGCGCCACGACAGAGGCGCACCCGTGCGGTCCGAGCTGTAGAGGTTGTAGAAGAAGAAGCGCTCCGGCCCCAGCACGTCGGGGAGAAACGGGAACGCCGAGTGATGCCGGGTCCGCCCACGGTAGGCCGTGAAGTTGGTTGCGGCGGTGCGGAGCCCGACATCGGCGAGCGACTCGAACAGGGTCAGCGCCCGCGCTCCGAGGTGCTGGGCATTCATGTTGACCAGCGTGTCCTGGAGGGTCCGGCCGATCCCGGCAGCGCGAACCGCGCCGAACGAGCTGCCGTACTCGACGATCCGCTCCTCGCTCCGGTCGTACCAGACGAGGTGCGGGATCTCGTGAACGTCTCCATGCGCTCCGGTGACGATCGACGAGAGACATACCGGCGTCAGCGACGGGAAGACCGAGGTCGCCCGCCTGTACGAGCCGAGCTCGGCGAGGGCGGCAAGCGTCGGCGTCTCGCCGGAGCCGATCGTTGCCTCGAGCATCGACGGGTTGAGGCCGTCGATGACCACGAGGATCAACGGCCGTGGCGTCACTTGGCGAGCGAGCGCAGGCCGGCGTACTTCTCGGGGCTCTGGCGCGCCCTGCGCGCTGCAATGACGGGCATGAGCACGGCCTCGAGATACCCGACAACGGGGATGAGCGCGAGCAAACCGACGACGACAGCCGCGCCGAGGAGGAGGAACGCCGTGCCGCCGATCGTCGCTCCACGCCGGTTGGCGCCCCGGACGATCGACGCTGCGGAAACGGACCCGATCACCGCGCCGACAACACCTCCACCCGCTCCGATCCAGCCGTTGACGAGGAGCCCTGCGACGACTCCGACGGCGACAGCACCGATCAGTGTGGTGGCGAAGCCGAATCGGAGCCCGGCGAGGACGCCCGCGAACGCGATCCCGGCGGCCACGCCGAGCCCGACGGTGATCCCGATCTCGTACCAGTCGCCCATCTCGGCCAGTCAGTCTACGGGTCGCGCTCGAGGCGGCGGATGACGTCCAGGCAGAAGGCGCCCGCTCGAACGCCGTCGATCACGCGATGGTCGAACGTCACGGAGACGTTTCCCATCTGCCGCACGACGATCTCTCCGTTCCGGACGACCGCTCGCGGCCCGATGCGATGCAGGCCGAGGATGGCCACCTCGGGGTGATGAATCAGCGGCGTCACCACGAGTCCGCCGAACTTGCCTGCGCTCGTGACGGTGAAGGTCGACCCGCGGAGGTCGTCCGGATGCAGCGTCCCGGCCCGCGCAGCCGGTCGCAAGTCGCGTCAGCTCGGCGTCGATCTCATCGACCGAGAGGCTGTCGCAGCCGTGGACGACGGGCACAACGAGACCTGCGTCCGTATCGACGGCGACGCCGATGTCGTACCGATCGAGAAGGACGATGTCGTCATCCTCGATCCGAGCGTTCAGCTCGGGAAACTCCACGAGGCTTGCCGAGACGGCATGCAGAGCGCTCGCGACGAGCAGCTCGAGGTCGACGCCCGTGAAGTCGCACTCCTCGACGAACGTGACCGCCGGGATCTCCCGGTGGGTGCGCTCGACCTGCTCCACGATCGCGCGACGAATCCCGCGCACGGGGATCCGGCGGCCCTCGCCTGGGCCGACGGCAGCCCGGATATCCGCCTCCGTCACCCTCCCGGCGGGCCCCGTTCCGGGCACCGCCGAGAAGTCGACGCCGAGCTCGCGCGCGAGCCGGTGCAGGGCGAGCGCCTCGAGAGGCTCGGAACCGACCACCGAGATGTGCGGCCCGGCCGGTGCATCGTCTGCGGGTGGAGACGCGACGGAATGGAGGAGCTGCTCGCCGCGCTCGCCGATCAGCGCCAGGGTTGCTCCGACCCGCGCTAGCTCACCCTCGCGAGCGACGATGCGCAGCACGACTCCTGCAACGGGTGAGCCGATCTCGACCGTGGCCTTGTCGGTCTGGATCTCGACGATCGGTTGATGCTCGTCGACGCCGTCACCCTCGATGACGAGCCACCGCGAGATCTCCCCTTCGGTGAGCCCCTCGCCCAGGTCGGGCAGCGTGAATGTGTGCGCCATCGACGGGAGCGTAGTGGGAACGTCGTGCAGCGGCCAGACAGATTGCCTCGTGAGATCCAGAAGGCGTCGTCGGCCGGCGAGCGGCCTACTGGAGCACCGTCAGTGCATCCCGCTCCGCCACGATCTCCACCTCCGTCAGGTCGCCGATGTCCTCGCCGTCGACCTGCACGGGTAGCGGCCGATCGCAGCGGAGCCGAATCGCATCGAGGTCGTGGCCGACGAGGACGCCCTTGACCCCCCGCTGTCCGCTGAGCGCCTGGCCGGCAAGCCGTGGGATCGACCGCGCCCGGACCTCGCGCGGGGCGACGATATCGAGGCCGCCGTCGAACGACGCGTCGGGAGCGATGCGGAGCCCGAGCCGGCCCGCATACGTGTACGGCGCGCAGTTCGCGACGAGCGCGAACGCTGCCCGCCCGAGCCCCTCGATGTCGAGCACCGGGTCGTAGCGGACCCTGTGCTCCACGAGCGTCCGCGCAACCGTCAGCGCAAATCTCAGGTCACCGGGTCGCTTTCCATCCGCCCTGCGACCCAGCGCGTCGACCCTCCTCACGAGCTCGGCATCGAAGCCGATCCCCGCGTTGAACGCAAATCGGCGGCCGTTGATGACTCCCAGCGAGATTCGCCGGGGGCGACCTGTCGCGATCAGCTCTGCCGCCCTGACGGGGTCGCGCGGGAGCCCGAGCGCCCGCGGCAGCACGCTCGTGCCGCCTCCGGGGATGAAGCCCACGGCGACGTCCCTTCCGATGCCGTTGATCACCTCGTTGTAGGTGCCGTCGCCCGAGAAGACATAGATCGCCTCGACCCGGGGCGACCACTCTCGCGCAATCTCCGTCGCGTCCCCCCGCGCCTGCGTGAGTACCGTCTCTGTCCCCGCCGGCAGAGCCGCGAGGACAGCCGCGAGTCGGGCCTCGTCGACGCCGCTCGCGAAAGGGTTGACGATCAGGATGCGCGACGCAACGCTCACGACCGTTCTCCCGGCCGGCCCCGAAGCACGAGCACCGTCTCCGAGCCCGGGGCGATCTCCGTCAACCCGCCGTCCCGAACGACGGTCTCCGCCGAGCCCACGATCGCACGCCCAACGCTCGCCGTCGGCTCCGACGACGGAGAGGTCGAGGCCCTTTCCGGGGCCGAGGTCGAGGTCGGCCAGCAATGCCGCATGACCGATCTGGGCGATGGTCTTCCCCGAGCTCATCCCGAGGTCGGTGGCGACGACGAGCGTCAGATCGTGGAGGTCGCCGGTATCGACCTCCGGCAATGGTCCGGCCTCGTCGCTCAGCGTCTGCATTCGCACGAGCACGCGGTCGCGCTCGGATCGTCGGAGCGGCGGTAGGCAGGCGACGTCCCCGACCCGTTCGTGATCGAGTGCGCGCAGGTCATCCCAGTCGCGCGGCTCGGCGCGCAGGCAGACCTTCCGGAACGAATGGTTCCACCACTCCTCGAAGCGATCCCGCCAGCGCTCGTCGCCACCGAACCGAAACGCGCAGCGACGCGCTGCCAGTGCAGCCGCGGTCGCCAGCTCGACGAACGGACGGTTGCTCCGGCGCCGGACCACCAGATACATCACGAGCTGATCGTCGTCGCTCTCCATCCGGGCAGCGTACGGAACGCGGAGCTACCGCAACAGGAATCCTTCACCGAGAGGGTCATCCGGATCGAGGTGGAACGTCGACTCGCCCGTGCGATACGCCGTACCCGTGACCTCGGTGACGACCGCCGGGCGGCCTCCGAGATCGACCTCGTCGACGACGCGGCCCGTGAACGTCGAGCCGACGATCGAGAGATGCCGTAGCTCGGCTCCTCGCGGCAGCTGCCAGGCGGCGTCGAGAAGGGCGAGTCGTGCCGAGGTACCAGAGCCGCATGGTGAACGGTCTACCTCCCCGTCCGCAAAAATGGTCACGTTGCGCTGGGTCAGAGGGCTGTTGCCCTCTTGCTGCCAGAAGATGACGCCGTAGACGTCCCGCAGCTCCGGTTCGAGGGGATGCACGATCTCGTGAGCGCTCTCCAGCTCTCGTTTGATCTCACGCCCGAGCGAGATGAGACGCGGGATCTCCGACGGCACGACCCGCTCCTCCACCGACGCGTAGAACGCGCCTCCGTAGGCGACGTCGACGCTCAGGCCGACGGCCGGTGAGACCGGTCGCCCAGACGAACGCCGGCACGTTTCGGAACCGAACGGACCGAACCCGCCCGTCGCTGACCGTCGCGACCGTCTCGAGGCGCCCCGAGGGCACGTCGACGACAACGCGGTTCTCGCCTTCGCGGCGGTCGACGATTCCCTCGTCGAGCGCCCACGTGACGAGCGCGATCGTGCCGTGGCCGCACGCCGTCGAGTACCCCGCATTGTGGAAGAAGACGACCCCGAGATCGGCGCCGGCGTCGTTCGGCGGGACGACGTGGCAGCCGTACATGTCGGCGTGACCACGCGGCTCGTTGACGAGCAGGCGGCGCACGTGATCGAACCTGTCGAGGGCGTCGCGACGGCGGTCGAGGATCGTCGAGCCCTGCGGTGTGTCTGCGCCACCGACGACGATCCGGAAGGGCTCTCCGCCCGTGTGGTAGTCGACGGTGCGGATCCCGGTCATCGGCCCGTCGCGCTCAGGCGCCCGTGAACCCCGGGGGCCGCTTCTCGAGGAATGCGGAGACCCCTTCGGCGAAATCGGCCGTCCCCACCGCACGCTGCTGCGACTCCGCCTCCAGCGCGAGCTGCTCCTCGAGGGAAGCGGAATGCGCGTGCTCGAACAGCCGCTTGGTCAGCGCGACGGCGACCGTCGGCAGAGCTGCCCACGTTGCAGCGAGCTCGGCGACACGGGACTCGAACGTTTCCGCCGGGATCACCTCCGAGACGAGACCCCACTCGAGCGCTTCCTCGGGTGCAAGCTTGCGGTTCGAGCTCATCCACTCGAATGCGCGGGTGAACCCGAGCAACCGATGCAGGAACCAGGTTCCGCCGGAATCGGGAACCAGGCCGATACCGACGAACCCCGGGACGAACGCGGCGGCGCTCGAGGCGACGCGAACGTCGCAGGCGCTCGCGAGCGAGAGGCCGGCCCCCGCTGCCGGCCCGTTGACCGCCGCGATCACGGGCTTCTCGAGCCCTCGGATGAGCCTGATGTTCGGGTGATAGGTCTCCTCGAGCTCATCCTCGAGCGACGTCTCGATCTCGGAGAACTCGCGCAGATCCTGCCCGGCGCAGAACCCGCGCCCTGCCCCGGTGATGACGACGCAGCGAACCGCCGGATCTCCGGCGTCCTCGAGCGCGGAGCGGAGCGCTGCGTGCAGCGCCCGGTTGAACGCGTTGAAGACCTCGGGCCGGTTCAGGGTGATCGTGAGCACGGCGCCATCCCGTGACGTCAGGACTTCGTTCATGGTCGCAACAATACTCACACGTCGCTCGCCCATCGAGCGCGCCCTCCGATGCCCGGGGCAGGTAGCGTCCCGCTCGTGAGCTCCACCGGCGCCGCTGCCTCTGTCGCGTTCGTCGCGGGCCTCGCCGGCGCGGTTCAGGTGGCCGTCCAGGGTCGCCTCGGCGAACGTATCGGCAGCCTCGAGGCCCTCGCCTGCGCGGTCCTGATCGGAGCCGTGACCGCCCTCCTCGTGCTGCTCGTCGCCCGCCGCAGCCTCGATGGCCTCCGGGCCGGGTTCTCCGGGCCGAAGTGGATGCTGGTCGGAGGGCTGATGAGCGTCGTCATCGTCCTCGCGATCACCGTCGCGGGACCCCGCATCGGCATCGTCGCGACGACCGCCTTCCTGATCGTGGCGCAGTTCTCGCTGGCAACGGTCATCGACCGTTTCGGGCTGTTCGGCGTGCAGACCGTCGCTCTCGGGTGGCCCCGCCTCCTCGGCCTCGCATTTCTTGCCGCCGGCGCCGCGCTGACGCTCAAGCGATGAGCTCTCGCGCGTGGCTCGCGCTGTGGACGGTGTACATCGTCTGGGGCTCGACGTATCTCGGCATCGAGCTCGCAGGCGAGACGATCCCTCCGCTCTTCGCGGCAGGGCTCCGCTTCACGGCTGTCGGAATCCTGCTCACGAGCTGGATGCTGATCCGGCACGGTACGACGCCGTTTCGGCTGGGCTGGCCGACGGTCGGGTCCACCATTCTCTGCGGCGTGCTCCTGATCGGGGCGAACGCCCTGCTGTTCGTCGCCGAGCGACGCGTCCCCATCGGGCTCGCAGCGTTGATCTTTGCCTCCGTGCCCCTGTGGCTCGTCGTGTTCCGCTCGCTGACGGGCGACCGGCCTGCGCGGGCCTCGCTCGCGGGGACGGTCTTCGGGTTCGTCGGCGTTGCGGTTCTCCTGCGGCCGGGCGGAGACGCGACGGTGACCGGCGTGCTCATCGTCGTCTGTTCGGCGCTGATGTGGGCGCTCGGAACCTTTCTCTCCTCGAAGCTGCCGATGCCTCGCGACGCGGTGACCACCGCCGGTATCCAGGGGCTCGCGGGTGGGCTGCTCCTGATTCCGGTCGGGGCGCTGGTCTCCGACGGCGAGTCCTTCAACCCGGCCGACTGGTCGACACGATCGCTGTTCGGGCTCCTCTACCTCATCGTGGTCGGCTCGATCGTCGGCTACACGGCCTACGTCTGGCTGGTGGCGAACGTGCCCCTGGGGACGGTCGCAACCTATGCGTACGTGAATCCCCTCGTCGCGATCACGCTCGGCCTCGTCATCCTGAACGAGGTCGTGACGTGGCAGATCGTCGCCGGGGCCGCGGTCATCCTGACCTCGGTCGCCGTTGTCATCCGCAACGAGATGTCGCGGCGGCCGAACGAGAAGCCGCCCCTCATCGAGACCTGACTCAGGTCAGGGGAAGGCAGATCTCGTCCGGCCTGACCGGAATGCGGGTCAGCGGCCGGCCGGTCGCAGCGCGCATCGCCGACACGACCGCCGCGGCCGCGACGACTGTCGGCGGCTCTCCCACGCCCTTCGCCCCGTACGGCGCCGACGGCTCCGGCACCTCGATCAGCACCGACTCGACCGGGGGCATGTCCAGCGTCGTCGGGATGAGGTAGTCGGTGAAGCTCGCGTTCGTTATCCGGCCGTCGCGTGTCTGGATCTCCTCCATCACCGCGAGACCGAGCCCCTGCGCCGTGCCCCCTTCGATCTGGCCTTCTAGCGCGAGCGGGTTGACGGCCCGACCGACGTCCTGCGCCGTGCCGATCCAGACGACCCGGGTGAGGCCGAGCTCGACGTCGACCTCGGTGACGACTCGCATGGCGGAGCAGGCGAGCGCGACGTGGGCTCGCTCGCCGGTGATCTGCCCCGTCTCCGGATCGAGCGGGGTCGTCCGCGGATGTCGGTGCACACGCTCGACATCGACCTCGGCGGCGCCGGTGCGATCGCGCTCCGCGAGCGCCGCCCGGCACGCGTCCTGCACCGCTCCTGCAGCCATCCAGGTCATCCTCGAAGCAGACGCCGAACCGGCCGAACCGACCGTGGCGGTCGTGTGCGGCATCAGCGTCACCGCATCGGTTCCGAGCTCCGTCCGCGCCACCTGGAGAATCACGCCGACAACGCCCTGCCCGACCTCCGCGGCCGCGCAGTGCACCTCCGCGCTGCCGTCGGCGCGGAGCACGACACGGGCCGAGCACGAATCGTCGAATCCCTCCGAGTAACAGAGGTTCTTGTAGCCCACGGCAAACCCCACGCCGCGCCTCACTCCCTCCCCGCGCGTCGTGTTGCCCGCACCGCCGGGAAGTCGGATCGGGTCCCGCGGAAGCGCCTCGGCCGGTGGGACGGGGATTGCGGCGGCGGCGCGGATCGTCTCCGCGACCGGGCACGAGCCGTCGATCACCTGGCCCGTCGGGAGCACGTCACCCGGGCCGATGGCGTTCAGCAGACGAAGCTCGACCGGATCGATATCGAGCTCAGCCGCCAGGAGATCCATCTGCGCCTCGCCGGCGAAGCATGTCTGCACCGCCCCGAAGCCACGCATCGCTCCACACGGCGGGTTATTGGTATAGACCGCTGTGGCCTCGATCAGCGCGTTGTCGACGCGGTAGGGGCCGACGGCGAAGCATGCCGCATTCGAGGCGACCGCCGTCGAGCTCGACGCATAAGCACCGCCGTCGAGGAGGATTCTCATCCGCACGTTGACGAGGCGCCCGTCGCGCGTTGCCCGGTGCTCACACCACATCCGCGCGGGGTGTCGATGGATGTGGCCGACGAAGGATTCCTCACGGTTGTAGACGATCTTCACGGGGCGGCTCGTGTGGAGGGCGAGCAGCGCACCGTGGAGCTGCATCGAGAGATCCTCGCGACCACCAAAGGCACCGCCGACGCCCGAGAGGTGGATCCGCACCTGCTCCGGAGCAAGGGCGAGACACGGAGCGACCTGGTCCCGGTCGACGTGAAGCCACTGCGTGGCCACATAGATGTCGACCCCGCCCTCGCCGTCTGGGACAGCGAGCCCCGATTCCGGCCCGAGGAATGCCTGGTCCTGGATCCCGACGTCGTACACGCCGTGCACGGTCACCTCGCCGTCGGCATCGGGGTCGCCGTGGCGGATGACCATGTGTCGGACCACGTTCGGTCGGGGATCGTCCCGATATCCGTGTCCTGCCGTGGGATGACCGTCGTGGAGTGGCTCCATTTCGGTCGCGCGCTCCATGTCGGCGACGACAGGAAGCTCCTCGTAGACGACGCGGATCGCTGCCGCCGCCCGACGCGCCTGCTCGGGATGCTCTGCTGCGACGAGAGCGACGGGCTCGCCGTAGTAGCGGACGCGCTCGGAGGCGAGCACCGGTTGGTCGGAGAACTCGAGGCCGTACGTCTTGGCGCCCGGGACGTCGTCCTGCGTGAGCACCGCGTGCACGCCGGCCATCGTCAAGGCCCCGGAGATGTCGATCTCGACGATGCGCGCGTGTGGATGAGGGCTGCGCAGCGTATGGCCCCAGAGCATCCCCGCCGCCTGGAGGTCGCTCGAGTAGGCGAACTCGCCCGTTACCTTCGGCGGCGCATCGTGCCGAAGGACGCTGTCCCCGACGCGCCCGGTGACCCCGGGGGAGGTGACGGTGCTCACGAGGCAGCCGCCAGCCGTACGGCGTCGAAGATCTTCGCGTAACCCGTGCACCGGCAGAGGTTCCCGGAGAGGGCCTCGCGGATCTCGTCGTCCGTCGGAGACGGGCTGGAATCGAGCAGGTCGACGGTCGCGACGACGAGGCCAGGGGTGCAGAAGCCGCACTGCACCGCGCCTGCCTGGACGAACGCCTCCTGCACCCTGTGCAGACGATCTCCTTTGGCCAGCCCCTCGACAGTGGTCACCTCGTGCCCGTCGGCCTGTGCGGCGAGAACGAGGCACGCGCACACGAGCGTCCCGTCGAGCAGGACCGAGCACGACCCGCACTCACCCTGCTCGCAGGCGTTCTTCGAGCCGGGAAGGTCGAGCCGCTCGCGGAGGACGTAGAGAAGGCTCTCTCCACCCCACGCCTCGGTCTCCCGGCGCGCGCCGTTGACGGTCAGCGCGATCTTCACGCGAGACACCTCTCGAGCGCACGCCCCGTAAGGACACGGAGAGCATGACGACGATAGGCCGCCGTCCCACGGACGTCGTCGATCGGGCTCGCCGAGGCGGCAACGAGCTCCGGCAAGCCATCGGCCTCGTCCGTCGTCGACGTCACGAGGCGTACCGTCGGCGAGGCCGAGCCGATCGCCGCGCGGATCTCACCGCGCTCGCGGTCGACCTGAAGCGCCAGCGAGCAGACAGAGATGACCATGGCGTTCCGGGGCCCCACCTTCATGAACGTCTGCCGTACGCCACTCGGCGTTACACGCACAGAGACGACGATCTCGTCCGCTGCGAGCGCATTCCTCTTGACGCCGACGAGGAACTCTCCGATCGGAAGGCGCCGCTCTCCGCGGACACTCGCGATGCAGACCTCGGCCGCCGCGATCACGAGCGGAGGGAGGGCGTCGCCTGCGGGCGACGCGGTGCCGAGATTGCCGCCGATCGTGCCGCGGTTGCGGATCTGCGGCGAGCCGACCGTGCGCGAGGCCTCGGCGAGAGCCGGCAGATCGACGGCGAGTCGCTCTGCCATCGCCTCCGCGTAGGTGAGGCCGGCCCCGAGCACGAACGCACCGCTGTCGCGTGCGAAACCTCGCAGTTCGGGGACCTCGTTCAGGTTTATCAGCGCGGCCGGCCGCGAGCGATCGAAGTTCAACTCCACGAGAACGTCCGTGCCACCCTGGACGAAGCGTGCATCGGGGAGCTCGGACTTCAGGCGCAGCGCGTCACCGAGCGAACGGGGCGTGTGGACATCCATCCCTACCGCTCCTCACGGACATACGGCACGCCGAGACTTGCGGGGACACCAAGGCGACGCCGCCTGACACCGGATGAGACGATCACGAGCACCACGATAGTCATGCCATACGGCAGGTCCCGGAAGAGCTGCGGGGTAGTCGCATAGCCCTTCGCCTGAAGCGTCAGCGGCAGTGCGGAGAAGGCACCGAAGACGTACGCGCCGACGAGGCAGAGGTCGGCGCGCCAGAACGCGAAGATGACGAGCGCGATCGCGATCCAGCCGGCGCCGCCCGTGAGCCCGTCGACCCAGAGCGGCGCGAGCGAAAGGCTGAAGCAGGCACCACCCACCCCTGCGAGCGCACCCCCGGCGATTGTGTGCAGGTAGCGGATCTTCGTCACGTTGATGCCCATCGCGTCCGCTGCGGACGGAGATTCGCCGACGGCGCGAACATCGAGTCCGGGTCGCGTTCGAGACAGGTAGAGCCAGATCGAGGATGACACAGACCCATGACGACGTAGACGAGCGAGGTCCTGGCCGAAGACGACCGGCCCGACGACGGGGAGATCGCTGTAGCCCGAACGGCGAACACCGCCTCGAACGAGTAGCGCGGCGGGCTGCGTCGGAGAGGTCGAAGTCGTTTGCGAGGTACGACGAAAGCCCCGCGGCACCAGCAGAAGAATCGTCAGCGCAAGGCCGGAGACGATCTGGTTTGCCCGGAGCGTGACGACGAGAAAGGCGAGGATCGAACGCCATCGACCGCACCCGCGAGCGCCGCGACCGACGATCGCGCCGTGGAAGCGCGACTCCCTTGCGGCCGTCGAATCCGCTGCACGGCCAGGAAGCCCATCACCGCACCGACGAGCATCATCCCCTCGACGCCGAGGTTGAGCACGCCCGAGCGCTCGGCGAGAAGCTCGCCGAGCGCGGCGTAGAGGAGCGGCGTCCCGTAGGCGACGGCCGGACGCGAGCACGACGACAGAGCGATGCTCGTATTCACGCGAGTCGACTCCAGCCCGGCACGAACCGGGCGCGCCGCGCTCGGCAGCGGACGATGCGCATACGGTGCGGACGAGCAGCTCACCGCCGAGCATCGCGAACAGGATGATCCCCTGCATCACGCCGACGAGACCGGACGGGAAGCTCGGCACTCTGGAGCGTGTACGCCGGCGTTCTGGAGGCCACCGAGCAGGAAGGCGACGAAGACGACGGCGAACGGGTTGTAGCGGGCGAGCGCCGCGATCGACGATGCCTGTGTAGCCGTAGTCGAGCTTCTGCAGGCCGTACGGGTCGCCGTCGAGCACGTGCGCGGAAGTCGCCGATCTGGCTCGCGCCGCCGATGCCCGGCGATCGCACCGGAGAGCGCACATCACGGCCAGGATCTTGCGGCGCGACCGCATGCCCGGAGTACCGAGCGGCGCGCGGCGAGTCTCCGATGCACCTGGGCCTCGAAGCCGAAGCGCGTGCGGCTTGTAGAGGACCCAGAGGACGACCGACGGCGACGCGAGACGGCGACGAGCGAAGCCGAACGGGATCGCCACCTGGCCCGGATCGTGGTCACGGGCCAGATAGCCGACGATCGGCGAGCACCTTCCCGTGCGGGAAGACGAGTCGCGTTGAAGCCCGACGTGTCCCGCCAGTAGGACTGGCTACTGGAAGATCAGGTAAGTGAGGACGAGCGCGGCGACGTAGTTGAGCATCAGCGAGGTGATGATCTCGTTCGTCCGGAAGAACGCCCGCAGGAGGCCCGGGATCAGCGCCCCAGGCGGCGCCACCGAGCGCAGCGCCGCCGACGATCATCGCGCGCGATCACGGACCGGCGCGGGCTGCCCGGCCGCCGAGGTAGAGGCCGCCGCCGCGCGCTCGCGATCGCGCCGAAGTACAGCTGGCCCTCGGCGCCGATGTTGAAGAGCTTCATCCGGAAGGCGACGGCCGCGGCAAGCCGGTGAAGGCGAGGGGCGTCGCCGCGATAAGTGAGTTCGTCAGGGCGCCGTCCTCGAGGTAGGCGGCATCGAAGAGCCGACGGAAGGTGGCCCACGGCGGATGCCCGGTCGCGACGAGCAGGACGGCGATCGCGATGTGCGCGACAACGAGGGAACCGAGGGGGACTGCGACCATCAGCCAGCGGCGCTGCTCGAGCCGCTTCTCGATCCGAACCTCAGGCAGGGCCATGCGACTCCCCGGAACGCTTTCCGCCACCGCCGGCCATCAGGAGCCCGATCTCCTCGACGCTCGCGACCCGTGGATCGACCTCCCCGACGACAGCTCCCTCGTACATCACGACGATCCGGTCCGCCAGCGTCATGACCTCGTCGAGGTCCTCGCTGATCAGGAGGACGGCCACGTCGCGGTCCGCAGCCTCGCGGAGGTAGCCGTGCACCGTCTCGATCGCGCCGACGTCGAGCCCGCGCGTGGGTGACGGCCGCGACGAGGACACGCGGGTCGCCCGAGAACTCCCGGGCGAGCACGACCTTCTGGAGATTCCCGCCTGACAACCGCCGGGCGGGTGTGTCGGGCCCCGGTGCCTTCACGTCGTAGCGATCGATCATCTCGACGGCGCGGTCGCGGATTCGCCGGAGCCGGAGAATCGGCCCCGCCGAAAAGTCGGTGCGATACGACTTGAGTGACGATGTTCGAGGCGATGCTGAGGCTCGGTGGCAACCCCGGTGTGCATGCGGTCCTCCGGCACGTGCGCGATCCCGGCGGTGATCGCTGCGCGCGGATCTCCGGCCGCGAGATCGGTGCCCCCGACCCTGACGATGCCGGCGCTGATCGGTCGCATGCCCGTCACGGCCTCGGCGAGCTCGCGCTGTCCGTTTCCGGCGACGCCGGCGACGCCGAGCACCTCGCCGCTCGCGCACGACGAGGAGAAACGCTCCTGAGCGCCTCGCCACCGCGATCCCCGTGAGCCGTGACACCGTCGAGCTCGAGCATCACCTCGCCCGCTCTCGAGGCGCCCTCCGCGACGTCGCGTCCGCCTCGATGTCGCGCCCGACCATCAACGCTGCGAGCGACGGGCGGGGTCGCGCCGGCAGTAAGCAACGGTTGACGACCGACCGACCGCCACGGAGGACGGTGACGCGGTCGGAGACATCGAGAACCTCGTGCAACTTGTGCGTGATCACGATCACCGAGTGCCCTTCTGCCGCCATGACGCGGATCGTGCGGAAGAGCTCGACGCGCCTCCTGTGGGGTCAGCACGGCGGTTGGCTCGTCGAGGATCAGCACCTGCGAGCCGCTTCTCACCGCCTTCATGATCTCGACGCGCTGCTGCTCGCCGACCGAGAGTTGCCAGATCTTCGCGTCGGGGTCGACCGGCATCCGGAGCGCGTCGGCGATCGCCTCGACTTCCCGCGCGCGGGCGTTACGGCGAACGAGGAAGGGGTCCGCCCGTGAGCCGAGCACGACGTTTTCCGCGACCGTCAAAGTGTCGACGAGCCGGAAGTGCTGATGCACCATGCCGATGCCGGCGTTGATGGCGTCGCGCGGGCTGTGGAGCTCGACCGCCTGCCCGCCGATCTCGATCTCGCCCTCGTCGGGCCGGTAGAGCCCTGTGAGGATGTTCATCAGCGTCGTCTTGCCCGCACCGTTCTCGCCGAGCAGGGCGTGCACTTCGCCCGCGGCGACCTCGAACGAGACGTCGTCGTTCGCGAGGACACCCGGGAAGCGCTTCGTGATCCCGCGCATCGCGACCGCCGCTCCCCCGTGTTCGGGAGGGGCGGGCTGGACGTGCGGCTCGGGTGAGCTCATCGGTACCGATCGATTCGTGGTGTGGGCGCCGGGCGATGCCGGCGCCCACACGCAACGACGGCCCTAACCCTTCGGGCTGCCTTCGATGCCCTTCACGAGCCAGTCGACCGTGAGGATCTGCGGCAGCGTCATCCGCTTCCCCTTCGGGACACGCAGCTTGCCCGCCTGGTCGTAGAGCGGCCCCTGGAACTCGTAGTACTTGCCCGAGATGATCGCCTTCCGCTTCGCAGCGATCAGCGCCTTCGTCTTCGGCGGACACCTTCGGCCCGTACGGCGAGAGAAGCGCGAAGCCGTCCTTCATCGAGCCCCAGTAGCTGCCGGTCTTCCAGGTGCCGTTCGCAGCCGCCTTGACGCGCTTGAGGTAGTACGGCTTACCCCAGTCGTACACGGCCGCTACGAGCCACGACGTCGGGGCGAACTTGCGCTGAGTCGCTGTTGTAGCCGACCCAGGGAATTCCCTTCGACTGGGCGTACTTGCCCGCGGACGGGCTGTCGACGTTCTGACGCGATGACGTCGGCACCGGCGGCCACGAGGCTCTCCGCGGCCTTCTTCTCCTTCGTCGGATCGAACCACGACTTCGTCCATACGAGCTTGACCTTCGCGTTCGGCTTCACCGCCTGGACGCCGAGCGCAAACGCGTTCGCATGGCGAATGATCTCGGGAATCGGGAACGGGACGATGTATCCGACCACGCCCTTCTTCGTCGCCATGCCTGCCGTAATGCCGGACAGGTAGATCGCGTCCTCGCCTGCGCCGAAGTAGTTCGCGAAGTTCTTCGCGGACTTGTAGCCGGTCGCGTGCTCGAAGTAGACGTCGGGGTACTTCTTGGCGGCAGCCTCCATCGCGTCCATGTAGCCGAACGACGTCGCGAAGATGATCTTGTTGCCGTCACGCACGAGGCTGTCGATCACCTGCGAGGCCTGCGGCCCCTCCGGCACGTTCTCCTTGTAGGTGGTGATCACGTTCGCGCCCATCGCCTTCTGGACGTAGAGCCGACCCTTGTCATGGGCCTGCGACCACCCGCCGTCGTTGTGCGGGCCGACGTAGATCCACGCCGCCTTGATCGGTGCCTTCTTCGCCCCCGGTGCCGCCGACCCCGTCGTCGCGACCACGAGTGCTGCGAGCGCGGTCATCGCAAGCGCGACGCCGACACCCATCCCAAGCTTCCTCATCTGCTCTCCTCCAGTTCTGGTCGCGTTCGGCGTCCTCGTCGTCGAGAGCGCACCGCTGCCGGCACGCCGTCCATGCGATTGCAGCCGCCGTCCTCTCACGAACCGAGCATCGAGGCCAGAGAGATCCGCCCTCAGCAAGTCAATCGGGACGCACAATGCGGCCGAACGTTTTTTCCGAGGCCGGTTGGCCGGCGACGATCAGGGCGGTTCCGCGAAGAAACGAATGGACGACACGACCGCTCGATGCAAGGCCGACGAAGGGGCTGAGGCGGTGCCGGTAGAGAAGGTCGGCCGCATCGACGACCCCCTCGTGGCGCAGGTCGACGACGACGAGATCGGCGTCGCAGCCGACTTCGAGACGCCCCTTCCCCTTCAGCGAGAACCGGTCGGCGGCGGCCGAGGCAGTCAGACGGGCGATATCCGGCAGCGAGAGACCTCGTTCCGTCGCGACGGCGAGCATCGCGCCGCGAAGCGTCTGCAGGCCCGAGATGCCTCCCCACCAGGCGAACGCATCGTCGCCTTGCTTTAGCTCGACGGGAGCAGGCGAGTGGTCGGAGGCGAGCATTGCTATCGAGCCGGCACCGACCTGCCCCCACAGCTCCTCGACATCCGCCCGCGGGCGGATCGGCGGCGAGCACTTCGCGAGCGCTCCAATCCGCGCAGCGTCATCGTCCGTGAAGAGGAGATAGTGCGGGCACGTCTCGCACGAGACATCGACGCCACCACGCCGCGCCTCGGCGACGAGCAAAGCAGCGCCCGCCGTGCTCACGTGGACGATGTGCAGTGCACATCCGGTTTCCTTCGCAAGCGCGATCGCCCGCTTGACTGCCTCCAACTCGGCGATAGCCGGGCGCGATCCGAGGTAGTCGCGCATCGTCGTGTGTCCCTCGGCCCGAGCCGAAGGGCCAGCTCGGCCGTGATCGCCTGGCTCTCGGCGTGAACGGCGACCGGCAGCCCGTGCCGCGCAGCACGCGTCATCCCCTCGAGGAGCGTCCGCTCGTCGGCCAGCGGGAACTCGTCGCGACCCGAGTCGCACATGAACGCCTTGAACCCGACGACACCTCGCTCGGCGAGCTCGTCGAGCCGGTCGGGGCTGCCGGGAACGAGCCCGCCCCAGAGGCAGAAGTCGACGCGTGCCCGGTCGCGCGCGGCCTCGAGCTTGAGGTCGAACGACGCAGCATCGACCGTCGGCGGTGAGGCGTTCAGGGGCATGTCGAAGAGACACGTGCCTCCACCGGCGGCGAACGCGGCCGTCCCGGTGGCGAAACCCTCCCAGTCGGTTCCGGGGTCGTTGAGATGGACGTGGGGATCGATGCAGCCCGGCAGGACGGTGAGACCGCGTGCGTCGATCTCAACGGTCGGCGGTGCCGACGATGCCGGCCGCGATCTCGACCAGGATCCCGTCGGCTACCGCGATATCCGCCTCGATGACGTCGCCCCACACGACCACCCGGCCGCCGCGCAGGAGAAGATCGAAGTCGCTCATTGCCGAACGAGACGTTATCGTCAGCACGATGCCGACCCTCGAACGAACGATCTCGGTCGCCCGCGGAGACGAGCCGGCGGACCTCGTCGTCTGCGGCGGTCGTGTCCTCTCGGTCTTCACGCGCGAGTGGCTCGAGTGCGACGTAGCGATCGTCGACGGGATGATCGCCGGCGTCGGCTCGTACGAGGGCAGGGAGACGCTCGACGCATCGGGGAAGTACGTCGTTCCCGGGCTCATCGACGCCCACATGCACCTCGAATCGGTGAAGCTTCTCGTCGATGAGTTCGCACGGCTCGTCCTGCCGCTCGGTACGACCGCCGTGGTCGCAGACCCGCACGAGATCGCGAATGTGCTCGGCGTGGACGGCGTGCACTGGCTCCTCGACGCGTCCTCGGGGCTCCAGCTCGACGTCTTCTTCATGGCACCGTCTTGCGTGCCTGCATCGCCGTTCGAGTCTCCGCGCCGACCTCTCGGTCCCGGCGACCTCGAATCGCTGATGCGCCGCCGGCGCGTGCTCGGGCTTGCCGAGATGATGAACTTCCCGGGCGTCGTCGCCGGTCTCCCTACGGAGCTCGAGAAGCTCGCACTCGCGGGCGCGGAGCACGTGGACGGCCATGCACCGGGCCTCGTCGGCAAGGGGCTCCAGGCGTACGCCGCAGCCGGCATCCGCTCGGACCACGAGTGCCTGACCGCAGACGAGGGCCGGGAGCGGCTGCGAGCCGGCATGTGGCTGCTGATCCGGGAGGCGTCGATGGCGCGGAACCTCGAGGCTCTCCTCCCGCTCGCGCTCGAGTACGGGACGAGCAGGATTGCCTTCTGCACTGACGACCGTGACCCCGAGGACATCGCCGAGAACGGCCACGTGAACGGCATGGTCCGGGCGGCCGTGGCCGCCGGCGTCGCGCCGGAGGACGCGATCGTGATGGCCTCGTTCAATCCGGCCCAGTGGCACGGTCTGCGGCGCCTCGGCGCGGTCGCCGCGGGATACCAGGCCGATCTGATGCTCCTGCCGGACCTCGAGAGCTTCGCCCCCGAGGTCGTCCTCAAGCGGGGCCGCCCGATCGAGGACGTGGCGTCACCGCCGGTGCCGGAATGGGTGCGCCAGACCGTTCGCGTGAAGCCGGTCACCGCCGCCGACTTCGAGATCCGCTCCGACGGCGCCACGATACGCACGATCGGCCTCATCGAAGACCAGGTCGTCACGGAGTCGCTCGAGCGGGCACCCGTCGTCGTGGACGGCTACGCCGTAGCCGACGAACAGGCGGGCCTCGCCAAGATTGCAGTGGTGGAGCGGCACCTCGCGACCGGGCGGATCGGGCTCGGATTCGTTGCAGGCTCCGGCCTGAGGCACGGCGCCCTCGCATCCTCGGTCGCGCACGACGCCCACAACCTCGTCGTCGTCGGGATGACCGACAACGACCTCGCGTTCGCCGTGAGCCACCTCGCACGCATCGGCGGCGGCATCGTCGTGGTCGACGACGGCCGGGTGGTGGCAGAGTGCCCGCTTCCCGTTGCGGGCCTCCTGTCGGATGCGCCGCTCGCCACCGTAATCGAGCAGAGCCTCGCGACGAACGAAGCCGCACACGCTCTCGGCTGGTCCGGCGCCACGCCGTTCCTGACGCTCGCCTTCCTCGCCCTCTCGGTGATCCCCTCGCTGAAGATCACCGACCGGGGCCTCGTCGACGTCGACCGGTTCGAGATCGTGCCGCTCGAAGTGACCTCGTGAGCGAGATCCGCACCGGGCTCACGTACGACGACGTCCTGCTCGTGCCACGCCGATCGCGCGTTCGCTCGCGCCAGGACGTCGAGGCACGCTCGAGCTTTACACCGGGAATCGAGCTCGCGGTGCCGATCGTGTCCGCGAACATGGACACCGTCACGACTGCTCCGATGGCGATCGCGATGGCCCAGCTCGGGGGACTCGGCGTCCTCCATCGGTTCCTGTCGGTCGAGGAGGAGGCAGGCGAGGTCCGGCGGGTGAAGCGGTATCTCACGCACGTCATCGCCGAGCCCTACACCATCGCACCGCAGCGAACGCTCGCCGAGGCTCGGGCCGAGGCGTGGCGACTCGCCGTCACGGGGTTCGTCGTGGTCGACACGGCCGGTCGACTGCTCGGGCTTCTGACCGCACGCGACCTCCTCGCGGGGGAGGACGGCGACCTGGTCGAAACGCTGATGACTCCGCGCGAGAGGCTCGTCACGGCGGCTCCGGGGGTCGCGTTGCCCGACGCCCGCCGACTCCTGACCGCAAACCGCATCGAGAAGCTTCCGCTGGTCGACGACGACGGGGCGGTCACCGGGCTCGTCACTCTGAAGGATCTGATGTTCGCGGCCCGCCACCCGCGTGCAACACGGGATGCGCTCGGGCGACTTCGCGTTGCTGCGGCGATCGGGATCCGCGGCGACTATCTCGAGCGCACCGAAGCGCTGGTCGCGGCCGAGGTCGATGCACTCGTGCTCGATATCGCCCACGGCCACGCCGACGCGGCACTCGAGGCAGTGAGGGAGTTGAAGAGCGCCTGGCCGGAGGTCGAGGTCGTGGCCGGGAACGTGGCAACGGCCGACGGCGTCACCGATCTCGCTCGGGCCGGCGCGGACGCGGTCAAGGTCGGAATCGGCCCTGGCTTTGCCTGCACGACCCGTCTCGTAGCCGGCGTCGGCGTGCCGCAGCTCTCGGCGGTGCTCGACTGCGCCGAGGCGGCGCGGAGCATCGGCTATGCCGTTGATCGCCGATGGAGGCATCCGCCGAGCAGGGCACGTGGCGACGGCGATCGGAGCGGGCGCGAGCACCGTGATGGTCGGCAGCCTCCTCGCCGGGCGCGAGGAGAGCCCTGGTGACGTGGTGCGAAAGCGCGGGCAGCTCTTCAAGGTCTACCGGGGGATGGCGTCACGGTCGGCGGCGGCAGCGAGACTCGCGATCGAGGGTCGAGGTGACGCTCTCGACCAGTACGTCGCCGAGGGCGAGGAGATGGAGTTCCCGCTGCGTGGCCCGGTCGCCGAGGTGATCGAGGAGCTGCACGGGGGTCTCCGCAGCGGCATGAGCTACGTCGACGCGACCACGATCCCCGAGTTCTGGAAAAAGGCGAGCTTCATTCGCCAGACCGAGGCGGGCGAGCGCGAGTCCCATCCGGGTTCGGCATGACGACCCTGTACCGAAACGGCTGGATCGTGACGATGGACGACGCCGGCACCGAGCACCAGAGTGGCTGGCTCCTCGTCGACGGCTCGACGATTGCTGCCGTCGGCTCGGGAGCAGAGCCCGAAGCGCTCGACTGGGTCGACCTCGAAGGAGCGGTCGTGACGCCCGGCCTCGTGAACACCCACCACCACCTGTACCAGACGCTTACGCGCGCTCGCGCACAGGAGGCGGACCTCTTCACATGGCTTCAGGAGCTGTACCCGGTCTGGTCGGGAATCGACGCGGAGGCCGAGTACGCGGCTGCCCGCACAGGGCTCGCCGAGCTCGCGCTCTCGGGCTGCACGACGGTCTTCGACCACCACTACGTCTTCCCCCGCGGGCGCGAAGGGCTGATCGAGGCAGAGGTTCAGGCTGCGCGCGAGATCGGCCTGCGGATCGTCGCCTCACGTGGCTCGATGGATCTCGGCGTCTCCGACGGCGGGCTGCCACCGGACGAGCTCGTCGAGGATCTCGACACGGTTCTCGCGGAGACCGAGCGCCTCGCCGCAGTGCTCCACGAGCCGGGGCACGGTGCCCGTGTCCAGCTCGCCGTCGCTCCCTGCTCTCCGTTCTCGGTCACGGGGCGCCTGATGGAGGAGTCGGCCGCGCTCGCCCGCCGTCTCGGCCTCGCTCTCCACACGCATCTCGCCGAGACGCTCGAGGAGGAGGCCTACTGCCTCGAGCTCCACGGCTGCCGGCCCGTCGAGTACCTCGACCGGCTCGGCTGGCTCGCAGACGACGTGTGGTGTGCCCACTGCGTCCACCTCTCGGAGCCCGACATCGCGCGGTTCGCGAGCACGGGTACCGGCGTGGCCCACTGCCCGACGTCCAATCTCCGGCTCGGAGCGGGCATCGCGCCCGTCCACGACATGGTCGGCGCCGGAGTTCGCGTGGGGCTCGGCGTCGACGGGTCGGCCTCAAACGAGCGGAGCGACCTGTTCTTCGAGGTGAAGCAGGCATTGCTCGTCTCTCGTGGGCGTGACGGCGGCGCCGCGATGACGGCCCGCGATGCGATCCGCCTCGGCACACGCGGAGGTGCGGCGGTGCTTCGCCGCGACGATATCGGCTCGCTGGAACCCGGCAAGTGCGCCGACTTTGCCGTCTGGCGCAGCGACGGGCTCGAGCTCGGCGGCGCTGACGACCTCGTTGCAGGCATCGTCTTCGCCGGGCCTCACCGACCCGACCGGCTGGTCGTCGGAGGTGAGACGGTCGTCGGAGACGGGCGCCTCGTGAACGCGGACGAAGCCGAGATTGCAGAGGCCCATCGCCTGCAAGCACGAAGGTTCTCCGTATGACCGTCTCGTTGTCCACGCACGTGCTGGATACCGCGGCCGGGCGGCCGGCCGGCGGCGTTGCCGTCGAGCTCTTCCGCGGGACCGATCCGATCGCGAACGTCGAGACCGACGGTGACGGGCGCGCGCGCCTCGCAGAGTCACTCGCCCCCGGTCCATACCGGCTCGTCTTCCACCCACCGTCACCGTTCTTTCGACGCGTAGAGCTCGAGGTCGAGCTCGAGGACGGGCACTACCACGTCCCTCTGCTCATCTCGCCGTTCTCGTGCGCGAGCTACCGCGGCAGCTGAGCGTCGAGGAGCTCGCGGAGCTCTTCGAGGGAAGAACGAGATTCGTCGAGTTGCTCGCCGAGCGCGACGACCCGCTCGGGAGCGCCGTTACCGTCATCGACCAGCTCGGTGAGGCGGAGAAGCGAGAGGTTCTCGACGCGCACCCGGCGATCGGTCAGACGAGAAGGGCTCTCGGCCAGGTCGGCGGCCGAGCAGGGGACGGACGCCGATCCCGGGGTGCTGGCCGAGCTCGCCCGCCTGAACGCCGCCTACGAGGCGCGTCACGGGTTCCGATTCGTCGTCTTCGTCAACCGACGCCCGAAGGCGGAGATCCTCCAGATCCTTCGCAGCCGGATCGACAACCCGACGGACGAGGAGCTCGAGACCGCCGTCGGTGAGCTCGTCGCGATCGCAATCGACCGCTGGCAGCGCGCATGACGCGTCGCCGCCGCCGTCCTGGACCCGTACATCACGGACTGGCTCAACCTCCTGATCCGGTGGCTGCACGTGATCGCCGCAATGGCGTGGATCGGGGCCTCGTTCTACTTCGTCCTGCTCGATCAGTCTCTCGAAGCGCCGACGAAGGTGGAGGATCTCCGCACGGGGTCGGGGGTGAGCTCTGGGAGGTCCACGGCGGCGGCTTCTACCACGTCAAGAAGTACAAGGTCGCTCCGCCCGTTCTCCCAGCCCACCTCGCCTGGTTCAAGTGGGAGGCGTACACGACGTGGCTCTCGGGCTTCGCCCTGATGGTCGTTCTCTACTACCTCAATGCGCGGGCCTACCTGATCGACCCGGACGTGGCCGACCTGACGCCGTGGCAGGCCGTCGCTATCAGCGCCGGCCTGTTGCTCGCCGCGTGGATCGTCTACGACGTTCTCTGCCGGTTGCTCGTACACCACGGAGTCACGCTGTGGGTGCTGATCGTCGTGTTGACGGCGCTCGCCGCCTGGGGCTGCGCGCAGCTCTTCCAGCCGCGGGCGGCGTTCCTGCAGGTCGGCGCGATGGTCGGGACGATCATGGCCGGGAACGTGTTCTTCAACATCATTCCGGCGCACTGGGAGCTCATCAACGCGAAGAGGGCCGGTCGCGAGCCGGACCCGTTCCCGGGCATCGTCGCCAAGCAGCGATCGGTGCACAACAACTACTTCACGCTGCCCGTGCTGTTCACGATGATCGCCGGGCACTTCGCGTTCACCTACGGCGCCGGACGCGCCTGGCTCGTCCTGCTCGTGATCATGCTCGTCGGCGTCCTCTCGCGTGTGTTCTTCAATCTCCGCCACCAGGGACGGACTGTCTGGGCGATCCCGGCTCTGTGTATCGTCGTGCTCGTCGTGCTCGCCGTTGCGATTCGACCGGCTACGACAACCGTGGGCGGCGGCGCGACAATCGTCACGTTCTCGGACGTGGCGCCGATCGTCGCGGAGCGGTGCGCAGCCTGTCATTCACAGACACCGACGCAGGCCGGGTTCTCGACTGCACCTGCCGGCGTCGTTCTCGACACGCCGGAGGAGATCGCTGCGCGCGCGGACGACATCGAGCGCGTCGTCGCGTCGAAGGCGATGCCCCTCGGCAACATCACGGGGATGACGACAGAGGAGCGCGCAGCGCTTCTCGCGTGGCTCGCCCAGGGCGCCTCCACCGAGCCGTAGCCCGGAGGGCCAACTCCCGCTACACGAAGTCGAGCTGGACGGGTCGCGGGAAGGCGCCGATCGCCTCGCCGCGGCGAAGCAGCTCCGCCACCGCGGAGCGTCCCTCGTCGCCGTAGTCCTCGGTGAGCTCGTTGACGTACATCTCGACGAAGCGGTCCGCGACCGCCTCGTCGATCCCACGGCCGAACTGCAGCGCATACTCGAGTGCCTCGTCGCGGTTCTCGAGGCCGCACCGGATCGCCTCCGCGAGAACCTCCGAGAGATCGCCGAGCCGATCGACGTCGCGGCGCGCGACGTTGACCCCGAGCGGCAACGGCAGGCCTGTCTCGAGCAGCCACCATTCGCCGAGATCGAGCACCTTGTGGAGGCCGATATCGGCAAACGTCAGCTGCCCTTCGTGGATCAACAGGCCGAAGTCCGCACGTCCCGAGGCGACCTCGTCCGGGATCTGCTCGAACGGCAACTCACGAAATGCGCAGTCGCCAATCGCAAGCCGGAGCGTGAGGAAGGCGGTTGTCATCGCGCCGGGCACGACGACCTCCTTCCCACGGAGGTCGTCGAGCGAGGCAGGCTCGCGGGCGACCACGATCGGGCCGTAGCCGGTGCCGATACTGGCGCCGTGTGGCAGGAGCGCGTAGTCCTCCTGCACGAAGGGATAAGCAGCGAGCGAGATAGCCGTGACCTCGAGTCGCGCAGCTCGCGCCCACTGGTTCAGCGTCTGGATATCCGCGAGCACCTGCTCGAATGCGAAACCCCGACGGTCGACCATGTCAGTCGTGAGCGCCCAGAACATGAACGCGTCATCGGGATCGGGGCTGTGGCCGACTCGAATCTCCATCGTCCGATCCGACGCTACCACCCCTGTCGCCCGCGCATGGCAGTGACCGTGCGCGCGGCCCATCGACTAGACTGGCCAAATGGGATTCAAGGATCTTTTTTCCTTCCTCGGCCAGGGCTCGTCCAAGGAGGAGCGCGTCGCGCAGTACGTGATCCGCGAGCACGACCGTGGTCGGTCGCTGAACGACATCCTCGAGGACAAGTACGTCGTCAACCGCCTACAGTCGCCGGAGCAGCGTGCCCGGCTCCTCGACCGCCCCGAGATCATGCACGCGATCGGCGGGGACATGACCGAGGCGTCCGCGGCATCCAAAAGCGACTGACCGGGGCGACAGGATTCAAACCCCGGGGAGAGGCTAGAGCCTCGCCCCAGAGAGAGGCGGCTTCGCCGCGCTGTGCTCGCAGAAACGGCCCTGGGGGAGGGCCGTTTCGGGTGAAGCGAGGGGAGGGGGTTGGGATAACCCATTCATCGGCGCGCGCCGACCGTCGCTGATCCCTCGAACAGGTGATCTGACCTTTAGAACTGGTACCGCTGCTCGTCGAACGGGTCGGCATCGTTGTGGTACCCGAGCCGCTCCCAGTACCCGGGCCGGTCATCGGCACGAAGCTCGATCCCGCGAAGCCACTTGGCGCTCTTCCAGAAGTACTTCCCCGGCACGACGAGCCTGAGCGGAAAGCCGTGCTCGGCGGTCAGTGGCTCGCCGTCGGCGTGCGTCGCGAGCATGGCGCCCTCGCGCTCCAGGAACTCGACGGGGACGTTCGCAGTGAATCCTGCCTCGGCGTGTGCGATGGCAAACCGCGTGGTGGGGCCTTGCCCTACGAGGTCCCTCACGGCCGACCAGGGAATGCCCGAAAACGTCGTGTCGAACCGACTCCAGCGCGTAACGCAGTGGATGTCCTGCGTGACCTCGATGCGCGGCAGAGCGTTCAGCTGTTCCCAGTCCAGCGTGACCGGCGTCTCGACCTCGCCGTGGACGCGGAAGTCCCAGTCGGCGAGATCCGGCGGGTACGTCGCTACGGAGCCTGCGTGGAGCACGGGCCACTTCTCGGTCAGGTACTGGCCCGGCGGAAGGCGCGCCGGGTCGTATCCGGCC
>CAWBYH010000018.1:0-39961 GCA_963792995.1 uncultured Thermoleophilia bacterium
TGCGGCAACGGGATCGCGCTACCGCTATCGGGCCGAGCCCGTTCGTAAAAGGCTTTCAGCGCCGCGACCAGAATCGTGATCCCGACCACCGACAGCACGACGAAAGGGCATCGGAACGCCGTCCCGCTCGAAACAGAATGAGCCGGGCGGGGCCGGCGACCGCAGCGGCCCCGACGAGCCCGCCGAGCCACGTGACGAGCCGCGCAACCCACTCCACGGCCGGACGGGACGCTGTCCACCACCCACCGGGAGACATCGTCGTCACGACGACGACCTGGCTCGCCGCGCACGAAGGCCGACGCAAGAGACACGAAGACGAGCGCCCGAAGGTCGCCACGCCCGCCTCCACGAGCAGCCGTGTCCTACTCGAGACTGCCTACACCCCGTGGCACTTCTTGTACTTCTTGCCCGACCCGCACCAGCACGGGTCGTTACGGCCGATGTCGCGCTCCTCGTCCTTGATCACCTGGCGCTGAACCGGCGCCTGCGTGGCAACGGCAGTCGCAGCGCCCGCGCCGCCCGCCTCTGCGATGGCATCGGCACCGGCCGAGACGTCGTGCTCGTAGGCGAGCGCCTGCGGCGCCTGGGCGGGCTGCAATGCCTGCTCTGCCTCGTTCAGCTGCACCTCGACGTGGAAGAGCGTGACGACGACCTCTTCACGAATCGCGGTGCTCAGCTCCTCGAACATCGTGTGCCCCTCGCCGCGGTACTCGACGAGCGGATCCTTCTGGGCCATCGCACGCAGGTGCACGCCCTCGCGGAGGTAGTCCATCGACTCGAGGTGCTCGCGCCAGCGGGTGTCGACGACCTGGAGGATCACGAAGCGCTCGATCTCACGCGCGAGCTCGGGGCCGAAGCTCGTCTCGCGGTCGTTGTACGTCTCGAGCGCGTCCTCGACGTACTCGGCGATCAGCGCGTCACGCGTCAGCTCGACCTCGTCACGCAGCTCGTCGCCCGTGATGTCGCTCCCGTACATCGCCGTCATCTGCGCCGCGAGAGCATCGAGATCCCACTCCGTCGCATCGTCATTCTCGGTGAAGAGCACGACGTTCCGGGTTGCGACCTCCTCGATCCAGTTGCGGATCTCGTCGGAGGTGTCGTCACCGTTGAGGACTCTCCGGCGCTGCTCGTAGATCACCATGCGCTGGGTGTTCATGACGTCGTCGTACTTGAGGACGTTCTTGCGCGCGACGAAGTTCTGCTCCTCGACCTTCTTCTGCGCACCCTCGATCTGGCGCGAGAGGATCGAGGCCTCCATCGGCTGATCGTCCGGGATCTTGAAGCGCTCCATGATCCCGTGGATGCGGTCGCCCGCGAAGAGCCGCACGAGATCGTCCTGCGCGGAGAGATAGAACCGGGTCTCGCCCGGATCGCCCTGGCGACCCGAGCGGCCGCGGAGCTGGTTGTCGATGCGCCTCGACTCGTGCCGTTCGGTACCGAGCACGTAGAGCCCGCCGAGATCGCGTACCTCGTCGTCGATCTTGATGTCGACACCGCGACCGGCCATGTTCGTGGCGATCGTGACGGCTCCCTTGAGCCCCGCGTCGACGATGATCTCGCTCTCGCGCTCGTGCTCCTTGGCGTTGAGGACGTTGTGCGGGATCCCCCGCCGCGTCAGAGACCTCCGACAGGTACTCGGACGTCTCGACGGCGATCGTGCCGACGAGGACGGGCTGACCGTTCTGGTGGCGCTCGACGAGGTCCTCGGCGACGGCATTCCACTTCGCTTCCTTGCTCTTGAAGATGAAGTCGTTCTCGTCCTGCCGCGAGACCGGGACATTCGTCGGGATCTCGATCACATGGAGGTTGTAGATCTCGACGAACTCCTTCTCCTCGGTCTTCGCCGTTCCGGTCATGCCACCGAGCTTCTCGTAGAGGCGGAAGTAGTTCTGGAGGGTGATCGTGGCAAGCGTGACGTTCTCCTCGCGGATCTCGACGCCCTCCTTCGCCTCGATTGCCTGGTGGAGGCCCTCACTCCAACGGCGTCCCTCCATGATCCGACCCGTGTACTCGTCGACGATCTTCACCTCGCCGTCCTCGATCACGTAGTCGACGTCGCGCTTGTACAGCGACTCGGCTTTGAGCGCCTGGCTGAGATGGTTGACGAGCTGAACGTGACGAGGGTCGTAGAGGTTCTCGACGCCGAGGACGCGCTCGACGGCATCGAGTGCCGTCTGGGCCGGTGAAACCGTCTTGTGCTTCTCGTCGTAGAGATAGTCGGCGCCCGAGAGCTCGGTCTCGTCGTCGCCCTTTGCGCCCTTCCTCGTCGCCGGGGCGCCGTGGAGGTCGCGAACGAGCCGCGCGAAGTCGTAGTACGTACTCGCAGCGGTCTCGGGCTCACCGGAGATGATCAGCGGCGTCCGCGCTTCGTCGATGAGGATGGAATCGACCTCGTCCACGATCGCGAACGCATGGCTGCGCTGAACGCAGTTCTCGAGGGAGGTCGACATGTTGTCCCGCAGGTAGTCGAACCCGAACTCGGAGTTGGTGCCGTAGGTGATGTCGGCCTCGTACGCCGCCTTGCGCTCGTCGAACGGCATCATGTTCTGGATCCAGCCGACCGTCATCCCGAGTCGCTCGAAGACACCGCGATTCCACTCGGCGTCGCGCTTGGCGAGATAGTCGTTGACGGTGACCAGGTGAACGCCCGTTGCCGGGAGCGCGTTCAGGTACAGCGCCGTCGAGGCGACGAACGTCTTTCCCTCACCGGTCTTCATCTCGGCGATGTCGCCTTCGTGCAGGACGATGCCGCCCATCATCTGCACGTCGAACATCCGCTGCTCCGACTCGCGCCAGCGCGCCTCCCGAACGGCAGCAAACGCCTCGAAGAGGAGCTCCTCGAGCGATTCGCCGTTCTCGAGACGCTCTCGGAACTCGGCAGTCTTGGCGCGCAGCTCGTCGTCCGAGAGAGCCTGGAACTCCGGCTCGAGCGTCGCGATGTGTGCAGCCTGCTGCTTGAGCTTCTTCACGCGCCGCCCTTCGCCGATGCGAAGGACCTTCTCGAACTTGCCGAAATCGGTGGTGGACATCGTGAGGAGAGCGTACCCGGCGGGCCGCCTGCCCTGACTGATTCTTCACGAATGACGCGTACCCTTCGGGCATGCGACTTCTCGTGACGCGGGCGCGTGGCACGCTGATCGTGGCTCTGCGTGCTCGCGCTCGTCACCGCCGGTGGAGCCTTTGCTCTCCAGAAGCCCGGTCGCACCGTCGTCCGCGCCGGTCAGATACGTCTCGTGTCGCTCAACAACGCCTCGTTGGCGTTCATGGTCGCCCGCACCGCGGTTGACTGCGATCACATCGAGCTATGGGACACGAACAGGAAGGGTGTGTGGCGCTTCGGCGAGTCGGGGCGGTGCACGAACCTGGGCAGCACGGGTACCGGGATCTCGGCCCTCGGGGTGAGCGGGAACCGCGTTCTCTGGGTCCGCTACACGGGTGGCAACCTTCGCGACTGGCAGCTGATGACGGCGACGACGACGCAGAAGACACCGCGGCAGGTGCGATTCGTCGAACAGGACGTCGACTTGCCAGTCACCGTTCGCGATCGGTGACTCGACCCGCGGGCTCGGTATTCCGTATGCGGTCGGCAAGGAGGTCGTCCTCCTCAACGCGAATGGAGCCGCCGCCTTCAAGCATCTCGACTCCTCGCAGATCGTCCGCGTCACCGCGGGGCGCGGGCCTGCCGGTGCCGTCGTCGCGGCCCTTCGGGAGACCGGCGACGTCGTATCCCTGAAAGCGAACGGTGCGGTGGCGAAGGTCTACACGTTCGCCGCAGGTCAGGTGAAGGCGCTCGCTCTCGCACCCGGCGGCCTGGTCGTCCAGCTCCCCGCGTCCGTCGAGATCCATGCGCCGACCGGGGTCACGCACGGTGAACCTCCCGCCGGGGGCGACGATGCTCGACTATGTCGAGGGACGGATCCTCTACGGTCTCGGCAATGCGATCCACTCCGTCAAGGTCTCGAACGGGAGCGACACGCTTCTCCTGAAGGGCACCGCCGGTAGAACCATCTTCGCAACGCAGGACACGCACGGCCTTGGTTGGGCCGAAGGGTCTAGGCTGATGTTCGCCTGCGGCGGTTGCGTCCACTACATCCCGTAGCGCGACAGAGCGGCGAAACAGGGAGGTGAGCGAGAGTTGACGAAGCGCAGCGCGTTCGTGGTCGTGGCCAATCGCCTGCCGCTGGACGCCGAGACCACGGAGGACGGTCAGGTCTGGCGCCTGAGCCCCGGTGGTCTCGTCACGGCTCTCTCCCCCGTCGTACGCGCGCGTCGCGGCACGTGGGTGGGATGGGCGGGCGGGGTCGGCGCCGCTCCGGCTCCGTTCGACATCGACGGCATCCGACTCCATCCGGTCGAGCTCAGCGCGCACGACCTCGAGACCTTCTACGAGGGCGAGTCGAACTCGACGATCTGGCCCCTCTATCATGATGCTGTCGAGCAACCGATCTACGACCGGGTCTGGCGCGATGCCTACCGCACCGTCAACGCGCGCTTCGCGGAGGCTGCGGCGGCCGTCGCCGCCCGCAACGCCACCGTGTGGGTGCACGACTACCAGCTCCAGCTCGTCCCGGCGATGCTGCGTGCCCGGCGCCCCGATCTGCGGATCGGCTTCTTCCTTCACATTCCTTTTCCGCCGATCGAGCTCTTCATGCAGATGCCGCTGCGCTCGGAGATCCTCAGAGGCCTCCTCGGGGCCGACCTGGTCGGTTTCCAGCAGCGGCTCGCCGCACAGAACTTCGTCAGGCTCACCCGCCACCTCCTCGACCTGCGCTATCGGGGAACAACGATCGAGGTCGATGGCCGCCGGGTTACCGCAGGCGCATTCCCGATCTCCATCGATCCCCAGGGAGATGTCTGACCTCGCCTCCTCGGAAGCGGTACGTGTGCGCGCGCGCCAGATCCGCATCGAGCTCGGCAACCCGAAGACGATCATTCTTGGCGTCGATAGGCTCGACTACACGAAAGGGATCGAGCTCCGGCTCCAGGCGTTCGGCGAGCTCCTCGAGGCCGGCAGGCTCAGCGTCCCAGAGACGACGCTCGTGCAGGTGGCAACGCCGAGCAGGGAGCGCGTCGAGCACTACGAGGAGCTGCGGACACGGGTCGAGCGCGAGGTCGGCCGGATCAACGGCACCTACGGGAGCGTCGGTGCGCCCGCCGTGCACTACCTCCATCAGTCCTACGATCGCGCAGAGCTCGTCGCCCTCTACTGTGCCGCCGACGTGATGATGGTGACCCCTCTCCGCGACGGCATGAACCTCGTCGCCAAGGAATACGTCGCATCGAAGGTCGATTACAGTGGCGCGCTCGTACTGAGCGAGTTCGCCGGCGCCGCGAACGAGCTCCGACACGCATTTCTCTGCAATCCGCACGACCCGGACGGCGTCAAGGGCGCACTCATGCGGGCCATCGAGGTCGATCGCAGCGACGGGCGCCGCCGCATGCAGATCATGCAGCGGCACGTCCGTGCACACGATGTCGATCGGTGGGCGCGATCGTTCCTCTCGATCTTGCAGGGACCCAAGGGACAGGCATGAGCATCGCCGGGGACACGATGGATCGGAGCAAACTCGGCGGCGATTTGGGCGCCGCACTTACCCGCATCGCTCAGGTTCCGCAGCTCTTCATCGGTTGTGACTACGACGGCACGCTCGCACCGCTCGTCGACGATCCCACGAAGGCCTCCCCGCTTCCGGAGGCGGTCTTCGCCGTTCGATCTCTCGCGCTGCTCCCGCAGACGACGGTCGCGGTCGTCTCCGGCCGCGCACTCCGCGACCTCGCAACGCTGTCGAGGCTTCCGAACGAGATTCATCTGATCGGCAGCCACGGGTCCGAGTTCGATCTCGGGTTCGTCCAGCAACTCGCACCGGAGCTGCTCGAGCTCCATCAGCGGGTTCTCGCCGAGTTGACGAGCATCGCGAGGGCGCACGAGGGAGTCGAGGTCGAGACCAAGCCGGCGAGCGTCGCGCTCCACGTCCGCCGCGCCGGCGACCCGGCGAACGCCGCCCGAGCACTCGACGCCGTCCGCAACGGCCCGGCCAGATGGCCTGGCGTTCATGTCACCTACGGCCACGAGGTCGTCGAGCTCTCGGTTGTCGTCACGAACAAGGGCGTTGCGGTGACGACGCTGCGGGGGCAGACCTCCGCGAGCGCCGTCCTCTATCTCGGCGACGACATCACCGACGAGAACGTCTTCGCGCTCCTCCACGGGCCGGACGTGGGAATCAAGATCGGGCCTGGACCGACCGAGGCCGCGTATCGCGTCGACGAGCCCGTGGACGCGGTTCGGGCCCTCGCGTTCCTGCTCGAGCGACGCCGGCAATGGCTCTTCGGCGAGCATGCCGTTCCCATCGAGCGACACACGATGCTCTCGAACGGATCCACCGTCGCGCTCCTGACCCCCGACGCGCGCGTGAGCTGGCTCTGCCATCCCCGCCCTGATTCTGCAGCGGTCTTCGCGGATATCGTCGGCGGCGCAGGCGCCGGCTACTTCTCGGCTGACACCCATTCGCGGCGGCCTGCCCCTCGGTCAGCGTTATCGCCCGAGAACGATGACCGTCGAGACGCGATGGTCGGGAATCACGGTCACCGACTGGCTGGAAGGCGAGGTGGACGGGGACGACGGCCCGTCGCGCGAGCCTTGCTCGACGCTGGTTCGCGTGCTGACCGGTACCGGCTCCGTCCGGGTCGAGTTCGCCCCGCGACCGGAGTTCGGACAGGTCCCGATCACGCTCGAGTCCATCGAGCACGGGCTCCAGGTGCTCGGCTCGAACGAGCCGATCACGGTGTACGCGAGAGATGTCGTCTGGGAGATGACGAGCGACGGCGCACACGAGACGGCACACGCCGAGATCGACCTCGCCACCCACGGCGGAAGCGTCGCGATCGAGCTCCGCTTCGGATCCGAGGTGTGCACCCCTCACCCCTTCTCGATCGACGAGCGTCAAACCGCCGCAGAGCGCCCCTCAACCGCATGGGCAGACAGCCTCGAGCTTCCGAAGATCGCCCGCAAGGAGGTGCTGCGGAGCGCTCTCACGCTCCGCGGTCTCTGCCACGCTCCAACTGGCTCGATTCTCGCGGCGGCGACGACCTCTCTGCCCGAGGAGCTCGGCGGAGTGCGCAACTGGGACTACCGGTACTGCTGGCTCCGCGACGCCGCATTGTCAGCGCAGGCCCTCGTCGACCTGGGATCACTGGCCGAAGCCGAAGCACTGCTGAGGTGGATCGACGGGTGTGTCGACCGGACTGGCGGGCATCCGGAGCGACTGCATCCGCTCTACACCGTCGACGGCCTCGAGCTCGGTCCCGAGGCCGTCATCGACACGTTGCCCGGCTACGCGGGCTCGAGGCCCGTTCGCGTCGGCAACGCCGCCAACCGCCAGGTCCAGCTCGACGTCTTCGGACCGATCACCGATCTGGTCGCAGCAGTCGCGGCTCGGCGTGGCACCGTCCGAAACGGGGAGTGGCGGTGCGTCGTGGCAATGGTGGAGGCCGTCGAGCGCCGCTGGCAGGATCCCAGATCACGGCATCTGGGAGGCGCGCCTCGCACCTCGCCACCACGTCTACACGAAGGTCATGTGCTGGCTGACGGTGGATCGCGCCCTGCGCGTCCAGGAGGCACGGGGCGATGCCATCGACGGCGAATGGCTCGACCTACGTCGGCGGATTCGCGACGACGTCCTGGAAAACGGGTGGAACGAGGCTGCAGGCGCGTTCTCCGTCGCCTACGGCGATCCGGAGATGGACGCCTCGTCGCTCTGGGTCGGTCTGTCCGGGCTCCTGCCAGACGACGATCCGCGGTTTCTCGCGACGGTGTTGAAGGTCGAGGCGGAGCTACGAAGCGGGGCCGTCGTTTATCGCTACCGCTGGGACGACGGCCTCTCTGGCGTTGAGGGCGGGTTCCATCTGTGCACCGCGTGGATGATCGAGGCGTATGTTCGGACGGGGCGGCAACACGATGCCGAGGAGCTGTTCCAGCAGATGCTCGCAACCGCGGGACCGACCGGGCTGCTGCCCGAGCAGTACGACCCGGTGGCCGAACGCGGTCTCGGGAACCACCCCCAGGCATACAGCCACCTCGGGTTGATCCGTTGCGCCACGATCCTCGATGCCCTGGGCGGCGCCGCAGCCTCCTGAGCGATCAGGCGGCCGGCTCCTCCGGCGCATCGACCTCGTCGCTGGTCGGCCCGTGGTGCGCAACGGCGGACGGCCGACGCTTCTCGAGCGTGCGCTTGTCACGATACCGCTCGACCTGACGCTCGAGCTTGTCCACGATACGGTCGAGCGCCGCCTCGTAGCTCGCAGCGGCCTCGTGCGCGACGATGGACGGCCCCTTGGCGTGGATCACCGCGTCCACCGTGTGGTCGGCGGCGATCGAGGGATTGTGCTCACGGAAGAACGTGACCTCGACGAGCGTCAGCGGGTTGAGCCGCCGCTCGAGCTTGGAGAGCTTCCGCTCGGCGTACTGGCGAACCGAATCGTCCAGGTGCTCGTGGCGGGCAGTGAGCTTGAGATCCACGGTCTCGTCTCCCTCTCGTTGGCGTCTGTCCCCACTCTATCGGACAGCCCTCTCTATCGGACAGCCCTCGCGAGACAGACGACGTCGACGCTCTGTGCTCCGCTCGCGCGCAGAACGGCGGCGCAGGCGCCCACCGTCGACCCTGTCGTGTACACGTCGTCGATCAGACACGCCCGACCGTCTGCCGGTCGGATCGACGTGAATGCGGAGGCGACGTTCCGGCGCCGCTCGGATCGGGGCAGGCTTCGCTGGCGCTCGATCCCCGCCCGACGCATGAGGGCCGACGAGAGTGGGAGCGACCAGTGAGACGAGAGAGCTGCCGCGAGTCCCGCGGCCGGCACATGCCCGCGGCGCAACCCGCGGTCGCGGTCTCCCGGAACATACGTGATCCAGTCGACCGCGGGCCGTGAGATCGTCTCACGAACGAGCTCCGCCGCGATGACCGAAAGATCCCGCCGGCCGCGCTCCTTCCAGGAAGCGACGAATGCCCGCGCCCCGGTCTCGTAGACGAGCGCGGAGCGCGCGCTCGAGAACGAGAGCCTCCGTCCCCGACACTCGGCACAGCGACGTACCGGCCAGGGGCACGTGGCGCCACACCGCTCGCAGAGTGGTGGCGAACACCGCACGAGAGACCGGCGGCAGCTGTGGCAGACCGGTTCACCGACGGCGCCGCAGATCCCACAACGACGCGGCAGGAACAGGTTCAGGAGCTCCATCCGACGGACGATAGGCCCGAAATCGTGCTCCGCGTGTGCCGGTTTGGTGCCTGGTGCGTGATGGAATGCGCGCCCCAAGGACGCCCCGGACGGAGGACGGTGTATGCGTGACGCGATCAGCGTCGTCAATTCACCGGGCCATACGCCGGGATGACGAATTTCCGGGACCGGAAGTTGAGCGCATCGGGGTCGGGCTCGGGCTACGTCGGAGGAATCGGCAGGATCGCACCGATCATGTCCTGTATCGCGATCGACGGCACCAACTCCACCTTCGACTACCAGAGCGCAGGCTCGTTCGGCCTCGACGTGTCACTCGGGACGATCTGGGGCTGGGGCCCCCGGGCCTGCGAGCAACTCGCGCAGCAACGGCTGCACCCGAGGCAGGTCGGCCGGCTCCTTGACGGGGAGGAAACGTCCGCCCGGTCCCGAGCGTGGAACGACGAGATACGTGGTCGGCACCTGCGCCGAGAGCTCGTGGTAGAGCCGTTCGAACTGGACCACCGGCTCGTCGTCGACGCGCTTCTCGGCCGCAAGCCAGGTGAGATCGCCCGGTGCAGCGAGCGCCTCGACCGTGATCAGTGCCGTGTTCGTGTTGAAGACCGGCACGAGCTCCTGATCGAACTCGGGTGGGAACTGCATCGCCTCGAGCAGCCGCGGACGTCCGTCGACCCGGGCTGGCGCCCCGCCGGTGTCGCTGTCCTTCGTCACGACCTCGACCGTGAGCGGCGTCCCTGCCTGCAGGTGCATGCCCACGATCAGCGGATCGACGGTGGCTGCCAGATTGTCGACGTTGGAGACCATCACAGAACGAACCCCCGAGGCGACGAGCGCGTCGAGCGTCCCCGATGCCCGAATCGCGGAGAAGAGGTCGCCGTGACCTTGGGCGTACAGCGATGGGAGCGCGTCACTGCCGAGAAAGAGGTTGCCGTCGCGTCGTAGCCGTGGTGCTGCCGACTGCACGAACCGAGCCGGCGCGCCGAGTCCACGGGCCGAGAGATGCTCGGCGACCGCCTCGTCCGTCGCGAAGCTCGTCATCAGCGTCTCGGGAATCCGACCTCCGAGCGCGGTCGCAAGCCGCCTCGTCTCCTCGAGCTTCACCTGCAGGAAGCTCCGACCGTCGATCGCCTCGGCGACGGCCTTGACGCCGCCTCCGAATCGCGTTGCCATGCCCCCGGCGAGCACGACGACCGCTATCGAGCCCGACCGAAGAGCCTCCTCGCCGACCGCGACCGCCTCCTCGAAGCCGGGTTCCCCGGGACGAAGTACGTCCGTGAGGTCACCGGGCTCGAGCGGCTCGACGGCCCCCTGGACGACGGTCGCACCCGGCACGAGCGCACCCGACCTCAGCTCGGCCCGAAGGCGGTCGAACGTCCGTGCGTCGAACGCGTACCGCTCGAGCAGCGCGCTCGTTTCGGGATCGACCTCGTCGAGGATCACTGCGACCGAACCGGCCGTGGGAGCGATTCCGGGTACGGAGCCCGATGGATGCCTTCCTCGGTAACGATTGCCGAGATGAGATCCGCCGGCGTGACGTCAAAGGCCGGGTTCCTCGCGCTGAAACGACCGGTCACCTCCGAACCGTCTCGCTCCTCGATCGGGATCGCCGCCCCGTCCACCGTCGCGGGATCCACCGTCGAGCTCGGGGCGACGATCACGAAGGGGATGGCGTGGTGGCGGGCGAGCACTGCAAGACCGTACGTGCCGATCTTGTTCGCCGTGTCACCGTTCGCAGCGATGCGGTCTGCGCCCGTGATGACGATGTCGACCTCGCCCGCTCCCATCCGGGATGCGGCGGCCCCGTCGACGATCACCGCGTGTGGAATCCCGAGCGCCTCGAGCTCGAACGCCGTCAAGCGTGCTCCCTGAAGCAACGGCCTCGTCTCGTCCACCCAGACGTGCTCGACCCTCCCCTGCTCGAACGCCGCTCGAATCGCACCGATCGCCGAGCCGTACCCTCCGGTCGCGAGCCCGCCGGCGTTGCAATGCGTGAGAATGCGGGCCGACGGCGGCACGAGCTCCGCGGCGAACGCACTCATTCGACGACAGCGGCCGACCTCGTCGTCGTGGATCCGCCGTGCTCGCTCCGGCGTCGGGTCGAGCCTCATCTCATCGAGCGCCCAGCGAAGATTGACCGCCGTTGGACGGGAAGCTGCAAGAGCGATGTACGCGTCGCCGACGGACTCGCCTTTCGCGGCGGCGAGAGCCATGCCGTAGGCAGCGGCGATTCCGATCGCGGGAGCTCCACGCACCGCGAGCGTCGAAATCGCGTCCACCAGCGCCGCCGTGTCGTGGCACCGGAGCTCGACGACCGAGCCCGGCAGCTGTCGCTGGTCGAGCACAACGACCGCATCGTCCTCGAGCCTGACGATCCGCTCGGGTTCGAGCACGCCGAGGGGATCCGCCTCGTTCACCCGTCCCCCTCCGTCAACGGTCGCGTTCCGGCCGCCCGTAGCGGTCGTCGAGCCGGACGACGTCGTCGAGATGCGGGGTCGAGACCTCGAGGATCGCCGTATCGTCGATCGCGGTCACGCGATGCACCGTGCCGGGTCGATAGCGAAAGGCATCGCCCTCGCCGATCTCCGTCGCCGTCAGCTCCCCTCCGACCTCACCGAGCTCGAGGGACGCGCGACCGGACTGTACGAGCCACGACTCGTCCTTCTGCTCGTGGTACTGGAGGCTCAACGCCTGCCCGGCGCGGACGAAGAGCACCTTGCCCACGTACTCATCGGCGAGCGCCCAGATCAGCTCGTAGCCCCACGGCTTCTCGACGCGACGTGGCTCGAAGGCGTACGGCGACGTCACGCGAGCCACTCCGGGTGCGCGGACACGTGCTCGTCGGCCCGCCGCAGCTCCTTCGGCGTGTTCACGGTCAGCCAGAGTCCGTCGTGGCGAAAGGCGTGAAGAGAGCCCTCCGCGACGAGCTCGGGAAAGATCGTCGTCTCGTGGTCGCCTTTCTCGGGGAAGCGCGCAAGTGCGTCCGCGGAGAGTGCATAGATCCCGCAGTTGACCCAGTACGGAACCGGTGCCACCTCGTCGAACGCCGTGACGACGTCGTCGTCTCCGAGCTCGACCTGACCGAACTGTGAGAGTGGCTGCGCGACCGTCACGGTCGCGAGCGCACCCGTTGCACGGTGACGTTCGAGCAGCGCGGGAAAGTCGACAGCGACGAGCTCGTCGCCATTCAACGCGAGAACTTCGCCAGTCTCTCGACGGAATGACGCCGCGAAGCGGATAGCACCGCCGCGGCCGAGCCGTTCGGGCTCGCCGGCGCAGACGATCTCGACGCCGGAATCGGTGAGGCCCAGCTCGAACTCGGCTTCCTGCCCGGCGGCGCAGCTGACGATGACGCGCGTGACGCCCGCGGCGCGTAGACGACCGATCTGCCAGGCGACGAGCGGCCGGCCGCCGACCGGGACGAGCGACTTCGGTCGTCCGGCAGCAGCATCGCCGAGCCGCTCGGCCTTGCCGCCCGCTAGCACGATCGCCTCCATCAGCCGACGGGAGCCTCGGCCGCCCTGCCGATGCCCTCGTAGCGAAAGCCGGCCGACGCCATCTGCACGGGATCGAGGAAGTTGCGGCCGTCGATCAGCACGGGCGTGCGCATCGAAGCAGCAACACTCGACCAGCCGACGTTCGTGAGCTCGGGCCACTCGGTGACGATCACGACCGCATCCGCCCCATCGGCAGCCGCCGCCGGATCGTTCGCGACCTCGACACCGTGCAGGTCGCGGCCGTCGACGATCGGGTCCCAGACGCGAACAGCGGCTCCCTCGGCGATCAGCCGCCCGGCGAGAACGAGGCTCGGAGCCTCTCGCATGTCGTCCGTGTGCGGCTTGAAGGCAAGCCCGAGCAGGGCGACCTTCTTGTCTCGGAGTGGCCCGAGATGGCGGTGGAGCTTTCCGATCACGCGTCGCTTTTGAAGCTCGTTGACCTCGATGACGGCGTTCAGCAACTGAAAGTGGTAGCCCGAATTCGCCGCGAGCTGCTTGAGCGCCAGAGAGTCCTTCGGGAAACACGAGCCGCCGAACCCGATCCCGGCGCGCAGAAAGCTCGGCCCGATACGCCGGTCGAGGCCGATCCCCTCCGCAACGCGTACGACATCGGCGCCCGTCGCCTCGCACACGTTCGCGATCTCGTTGATGAACGAGATGCGCGTCATCAGAGCGGCATTCGCCGCGAGCTTGATCATCTCCGCCGACGCCACGTCGCAACGTACGACCGGCCCTTCGATTCCCCGGTGCAATGCAACCACAGCGTCACCGTCCTCGTCGCGGAAGGAGCCTACGACGATCCGGTCGGGGTGGAGAAAGTCGGCCACCGCGGTCCCCTCGGCGGTGAACTCGGGATTCGACGCATACCCGACGCCGGTCAGACCCCGCTCGTCCAGCCTCAGCCTCACCTTCATCCCCGTTCCCACGGGAACGGTGCTCTTCATCACGACGACGCACCCGCTGTCCATCGCAGGTAGCTCGTCGATCACCGTCCACACGGCCGAGAGATCGGCGTCGCCCGAATAGGTCGGAGGCGTTCCGACCGCGACGTAGACGAAGTCGGCCCCGTCGATCGCCTCTGCGACGCTCGTCGTGAACACGAGCCGCTCGGTGTTCGCCTCGATCAGCTCTGCGAGGCCCGGCTCGTAGATCGGGATCTCGCCCCGCTGGAGCGCGTCGACCCGATCGGAGAGAACGTCCCGGATGACGACGGTGTGACCGAGGTTGGCGAGACATGCTCCCGTGACGAGGCCGACGTACCCGGCCCCGAAGACCGCGACGCGTGAAGGAGTGGTGTCCACGACGGTCGGAGGGTACCGGGCCGGCACGACGCCCGTTACGAGAGCCGGACCTTCGAGATCGGACGCATGCCCTTCGCGATCGCAAGCATCGTCTCGTTCGACAGGCGATCGAGGAGCGTGTTGACGACCCAGTAGGTCGCATCGCCCCGACGCAGGACGACCATGTGCAGGTGCGGGCCGTTGTAGAAGAGCTCGTACCGACGTCCGCCGATGTTCCGCACGAAGTTGCGGCTGCCGAGCACCGGTGCGTCCTCCCAGTTCGACTCCTGGACGCCCCAGTAGTCGTTCGAGCCCATCTTGTAGGTCAACCGCACCGTCTTCTTGTTCTTGCCGTCACTCTTGAACCGATAGACGCGGATCGGCCGCTCCCTGTCGATCCACGACGACCGTTCGAGCACGGTCGGCACCATCAGCTGGAAGTCGACCTTCGACTTGCGCTCGCGGAGGAGATCGAGCGCTGCAGACGCCCCGGGGACGACGTTGGCCGGCTCGCGCTGCGGCGTCTGGTCGACGGGTGCCGCGGCGAGCGTCCCGTGGAACGTCTGTCCCACGACCGTCGTCAGCATTGCTCCGTTCGCGAGCGTCGCGATCGCCGGTGATGCCGACTTCACATCCGCCGACCCGAACAGCGCCGCGACCTTGCGCGCAGCTTGCTTCGATCCTCTCTGCGCAGGGTCGAAGTAGATCACCGTCCGGAAGAACGAGAAATTCGGTGCGTTGGCCGGGATCCCGTTGGGCGGCGTCAGGATCGGGTAGCCGCGCTGGCCGAGCAGGTAGCTCGCATTCGACGCCGACCCGGTGACACCGTTGCCGTTGAGAACGGTGACCGGCGTCGCCTTCGCGGACGGCGTCTTCGTCTTCACCTTCTCGCCGAGAGCGACGGCGGTGGCCTTCTTCGGCGACTCGACGTCCGGATTCGCCCACTCGCGGACAGCCGCAGAGATGTTCTCCGGCGAGGTCGTCAGGTCGGAGAAGCCTTCGAGCCCGTCGATCCGCGACTGGAAGACATGGCCCGGCGGCAACGAGTAGGCGAGCACGGCGTAGGAGAGAACGGTCTTGGCGGTGACGTTCTTGCCTCCACCCTGTGCCACCTCGATGTTGCTCGTGAGCACCTTGATCACCTGCGGGAGCTTCCGCAGGGAGAAGTTCGACCGCACCTGATCCTTGAGCGACGCGCACGAAGAGCTGCTGTCGCGCGTTGCGGTAGAGGTCGCTATCGGTATGCCGGAACCGAACGAAGTCGAGGGCCTGGTAGCCGCCGAGTCGCTGGTAGCCGGGCTGAAGATTGATCGTCGCGTAGCCCGTCGGGCCGCTGTGCGTATTGAGGTATCGGCGGTCGACGTCCATCCAGATCCCGCCGAGCTTGTCGACGAGCTGCCGGAATCCGGTGAAGTTGACGGTGATCAGGTAGTTGATCGGAACGCCCGTGAGCTTCCGTACGGTCTCGAGGGCCCCTTTCGCTCCGCAGTTCGCGTACGCGGCGTTGATCTTCCCGGTGTACGTCGATCCACCCGGGCAGACGAGCTCGGCCCGCAGGTCGCGAGGGAACGAGAGCAACGAGATCGTGTCGTTCTTCGGGTTGGCACGGAGGAGCATCAGCGTGTCCGAACGCGACGGCGCGTTCTTCGCCTCGTCGGCTCTGCGGTCGTAGCCGATCACGAGCGCCGTGGCAGGCTGCCCTGCGACCGGGAGATCGAGGCGGCGGGCCGTCACCTTCACGTCAGCGCTCTTCGGCGCGACTGCCGCCACCGTCTCGTGAAGGTAGAGGTACGCCCCTCCCGTGATCCCCGAGGCGACGACGAGTACGGCCATGAACGCCCACCCGAGAATCGAGAGGGCGAGCGAACGCCGACTCCGTCGAGGCGGGTCGGGCTGACGGTAGATCGCGATCGGCTCGGCGACCGTCGGTGGCAACTGCATCTTGCCGTTGCCATTCTCGACGTGTCCTCGTCCTACGCCTCTCTTGAGTGTCGTCCGCATAGGAAAGGGGCGCCGAGCGCCCAGGAGGGCAGGATAGCGGAGGGCCCGGCGGGATCGGCCCTGGTTTACAGGGTCCTAACGCACCAGGGCGAGCGTGGCACCGAGGGCCACGTCGAGCCGTTCCAGATCGGCGGCCGATCCGGCGCCGATCCGAAGTGCCGTCGGTGCCCCGAACGGAGCCCCGGCCTGCACCGCAACGTGGTGCCCGAGGAGGGCATCGGCGAGCGCTTCGGACTCGACTTCGACATCGACGAGGACGAAGTTCGTGGCGCTGCCCTGGAGCGGATCGAGCCCGTGCGATCGCAGCACCGCGGTCAGGCTGGCGACGGCCCCGAGGTTCGCTGCACGTCGCCGCGCGACCTCGTCGGCATCGTCGAGGCTCGCGAGCGCGGCCGCCTGCGCCAGCGAACCGACGTCGTACCCACGCTGGACCTTCCTCATCGCCGCGACGACCTCTGTCGGGCCGGCGGCGTATCCGACCCGGAGACCCGCGAGCCCGTAGAGCTTCGAGAAGGTCCTCAGGACGACGGCATCAGCGCCTGCCCGAACGATCTCGGCGATCGAGTCGAGTCGCGCCGCAGGGTCGAGGTAGTCGAAATACGCCTCGTCGATGACGGGAAGAACGTGCGGGGGGAGATCACCGAGGAACTCGAGCAGTTGGTCGTGCGGCGCGACGAGGCCGGTGGGGTTGTTCGGTGTCGCGACGAAGATGATCCGCGTCCGGTCGGTGACGGCGGCGCGCGTCGCGTCGAGGTCGATAGCCCAGTCGCGAAGCGGGACCAGCACCGGCCGCGCGTCGCGCTTCTGGGCATCCCGGACGAAGCTCGGGAACGACGGCCATGGGATGACGACGTCGTCGCCGGCATCGAGAACCGCCTGACAGACGTAGCCGATGCCGGCGTCCGCGCCTGCGGTGACGACGACCTGAGCCTCGGGAAGCCCGTTGAGCGAGGCGAGCGCAGCCACCAGGGCGTCCGAGCCTCGGCCGGGGTATCGGTTCAGCGTCGGGACGGCCCTGGCGATCGCCGCGAGGGCCGATGGGAAGGGGCCGTCGATCCCTTCATTGAGCCCGAGGGAGGCATCCTCGGCGGCGGGTGGGGCGATCGGGTCGCTCGGGGGCAGCAGCTCGAGGGATGACCTGCCGAACCGCGCGCCGTAGCTCACGTTGTGACGAGGTCCGCCGGGTCCGACTCCGGAACCGCCGACGGCTCACCGTCGGGTGCCGACGGGAGATCCGCAGAAGGTTCATTGCCTGCAGGATCCGGCTCGACCGGCATCGGCGCGACGGGCGCGACCGGGGCAACGGGCTCCCAGTCTCCCCAATCGTCTCCGCCACCCTTCTGCGTGCGCCACCAGAATACACCGCCGGCACCGACGAGCCCGATCACGGCCAGCCAGCGGAGGGGGTGCCGCTTGCGCGGCCGCCGCGCGAACGACAGCCCTTCGCCCGCGACGAACCCGGCAACAGCTGCAGCTCCACGCTTGCGAATGATCCGGCGGAGGTACCACCAGCCGAGCGTCATCGCAAGAGCATTCCTTCGTCCATTGTTCGATTCGAACATCAGCGCCTCTTCGGTGGGAGATGGATAGCCCGACCGAGCGCGACCAGGCCCGCTTCCTTGATTGCCTCGGAGAGCGTGGGATGCGGCGCGATGCCGTCCGCCACGGTCTCCACGGTTGACTCGGCGTCGATGGCGACGACCCCGACCTCGATCAGGTCGGTCGCGTGAGGCCCGACGATGACGAGGCCGAGGAGCTCGCCGTACGTCGTCTCGTGGATGGATTTCACCCAGCCCGTCGTCGTTCCGGACATCGCTGCGCGCGCGTTCGCAACCCATGGGAAGACTCCGACGGCGACGGCGTCCCCGTATCGCTCCCGCGCCTGCGCTTCGGTCAACCCGACACCGGCGATCTCGGGATCGGTGTAGATCGGGCGTGGCACGGCCGGGCTACCGAGTGCCGATTCGTGACCCATCGCGTTCTCCGCGGCGATCTCTCCTTCGCGGAAGGCAGTGTGGGCGAGCTGCCAGCGCCCGGCGACGTCACCGGCGGCGAAGATCGTCGGAATCGCCGTCCGCATGTGGTCGTCGGTGGCGACCCCGCTTCGCGGGTCGGTCGGGATCCCGATCTCGTCCAGTCCGATGCCCTTGACGCTCGGTGCTCTCCCGACCGCAACCAGCATCAGCTCGGCCTCGACGGTCTCGCCGTCGCCGATGTGCACGACGAGATGACTGCCGACGTCGTCGACGCCCGTGCACTGCTTCTCGAGGTGCATCGTGATCCCACGACGCTTGAACGACTTGCTCAGCTCCTTGGCGGCATCGGCGTCCTCCTGCGGGATGAGCGTCGGCAGCATCTCGACGATCGTCACCTCGCTGCCGAAGTGGGCGAAGATCGATGCGAACTCACAGCCGATGATGCCGCCGCCGAGGACGACGAGGCGCGCCGGAACCTCCGTTTGCGAGAGGAGCCCCGTCGAGTCGACGCACTTTGCCGAGTCGAGCCCCGGAATCGGGGGGTGCATGGCGTGCGAGCCGGTCGCGACGATCGCGCTCTTGAACGTCACGTCTTCGCTGCCTTCGACGGCAATCGTCGTAGAGCTCGTGAACCGGCCGTTGCCGCGAACCCACTCGACGCCGTTCGCCTTCAGCAGCCCTGCGACCCCGCTGGTCATCTGGGCGACAACGGCATCCTTCCACGCTGCCGCCTGGGTGAAGTCGAGCTCCGGCTCGGAGACCCCGACCCCGAGCTTCGCGAAGGTCTCGCGCGCGTCGTGCAATGCGTGTGCGGTCTGGACCCATGCCTTGGTCGGGATACAACCGACGCGAAGGCACGTACCGCCGAGCTCGGACTCCCGTTCGATGCAGACGACCTTGCCACCGAGCTGCGCCGCACGGATCGCTGCGGTGTACCCGGCCGGTCCGCCCCCGAGAACTACGACGTCACACTCCACGCTTCACCTTTCGTCAATGGCTTCCATAAACGATCGTACTCATGTCAGATCGAGCCGGAGCGTGAAGGAGTCGGGTGCCTCGTCGACCTGGACGAAGCCGAACTGCCGGTAGAGAGCGATCGCCCCCTCGTTGTGGCGATCGACCGCCAGGCTGAGCGCCGCATATCCGTCCTCCGTCGCGATGCCGAGCAGGCCGCTCAGCAACGAGCTGCCGACGCCGAGGCCGCGCGCGTTCGGCACCACCGCCACGGCCAGCTCGGGCGTGTCCGCGTCGATGAATCCGTACCCGGTCGGCTCGGAGGTAAACAGCCTGTACCAGGCGGCTCCGACCGGAAATCCGTCGAGCAGGGCGATCACGGCCGTGTCGCCTGGCCGGCCCCACGCCTTGACGTAGAGCTGAACCGGGCCGGGGCCTGCGTCAGGCTGCCGTTCCTTCCAGTAGTAGGCGTGATGCAGCATGTCGCGGAGAAACCGCTTGTCCTGCGCCCCACCTCTACGGACGACGGCCGGCATGCTCCTACAGAGCGAGCGCGGGTTGCTCGACGAGCGCGACGAGCGAGCGAAGGAACTCCGCGCCGTCTGCGCCGTCGATGGCGCGGTGGTCGCAGGTGAGGACGACGGTCATCATCGGCGCGATGTCGAGCGCACCGTCGACGACGACAGGCGTTTCCTTGACAGCTCCTACGGCGAGTATCGCAACCTGCGGGGGATTGAGCACGGCGACGAACTGCTCGATGCCGAACATGCCGAGATTCGAGATCGTGAACGTGCCGCCCTCCATGTCCGGGAGAGTCAGCTTGCCGTCACGGGCGCGGCCGACGAGGTCGGCACGGGCCCGTGCGATCTCCTGGACGCTACGCCGGTCGGCATCACGGATGACCGGGACGACGAGGCCGTTCGGCGCTGCTACCGCCATGCCGATGTGCGCCGCAGGATGCCGGGACACCTCATCACCGGTGAACGTTGCGTTTACGGCCCTGTGCCTCATGAGGGCGACCCCGACGAGCTTGGTGAGGAGGTCGTTCACCGTCGGCTTGACGTCTCCATCCCCGAGGCGCGCGACGAGCTGCTCGCGGAGGTGGAGCGTCTCCGACATGTCGATCGACACGCTCAGCTGGAACACGGGAGCCGCCCAGGCATCGGTCAGCCGGCGGGCGATCGTCTTGCGGGTCGACGTGAGCTTGATCACTTCGACCGCGGCGCTCGGCGTCAGGGGCACCGGGGAGGCTGCGGCGACCGGTGCCTCCGCACCCACTTCGGCCCGCTCGACATCCTCGGCGAGGATCCGACCGTCGGGGCCGGTGCCGGTGACCGCGCTGAGCTCGAGCCCCCGCTCGCGGGCGATCCGCCGCGCGAGCGGCGAGGCCTTGATCCGGGTGCCGGACGACGCCTGCAAGGTCTCGGGTGCCACACCGTTCCCTGCGGCGCTGGCGGCCTCGGGTACCGGCTCGGCGGCGTCAGTCTCGTCGGCCGCGGCGACGACCGGAGTCGCTTCGGTCGTGGTCGAGGATCCGTCCGTCTCGATCACCGCGATGATCGCACCGACGTCGGTCTCCCCCTCTCGAACGACGATCTGGAGCAGGACCCCGTCGACTTCCGACTCCACTTCCTGGGTTACCTTGTCCGTGTCGAGCTCGTAGAGCGGTTCCCGTACCTTGACGGTGTCACCCTCTGCCTTGAGCCAGCGAACGATCGTCCCCGACTCCATGCCCTGCCCGAGCCGGGGGAGCTTGACCTCGGTTGCCACTAGGCAGTCACCGTGGTTCCGAACAGGTCTTCTGCTATCGACAGCACAGCGTCATTATGCTGATCGGCGATGAAGCTCGTCGATCAATGGCATGCGCTGGAGGCTGACCTCCCGCCCGGGTGGGAGGACGTACGCCTGACGTTGACGGCGGAGCACGAGGCCGATCTGCCACGGGCGGCACGTGTGCTCGGTTCGATCAACGCCGGCCGGGTCGGCAACACGCTCGTCTTCCACGTGCGAAGCCGCACCGGGCCTGAGGGAAAGCAGAACGTGTTGCGCGTGTTCGGCCGCCTCGACCGCGACCGGATCTGGTGTCAGATCGAGACGTCGGGAGTGGAGGCGTCGGCTGCCTCTCCCGCAGGTCGGCCCGTCGGACCGGAGCGCGTCTCGCTTTCGGTCGCGGAGAGCTGGGATCGCGCGCTTTCTCCGCTGCCCTCCGACTGGTCGGACCTCCTGTGCGAGCTCGAGATCGAGTCGAGCACCCTGCTCGACCGGGCTGCACTCCTGTGCGCACCGTTGAATCCCGCGCGGAGCGGCTCTCGCCTCGTCTTCACGTTCCGCTGCTCGGGTCGCTCGGGCTACGGAGTGTCACCAACGATGGCACGGCGTTGCTTCGAGCGGCTCGACAACGAGGGCATCGTCGGTAGCGCAACGGTGCTGCGCGTGCTCTCGGAGACGGACAACGTCGACACACAGGGGCCTGTGTGGCTCGTTGGCGGCAAGACGCTGTAACGCGTCCCTCTCCTACTGGGCGCTGAAGAGCGTCAGCTGCATCCCGTCGGGAGCCTGAACGCGGGCGTTGCGGTCACCCCACGGTGTGAGGACCGGCGGCGCGACCGCGATCGCGCCCGCGGCAACGAGCCTCGTGGCGGTCACCTCGCTGTCATCGACCTCGAGCGCCAATCTGACGGTCCCGGAGACACGTCGGCCAGCCTCGACCGCATCGACCGCAGCCGCCTGCGCGTCGTCGAACAGCTCCAGGGTCGCCCGACCGGCCAGAAGGAGGATCACGCGTCCTTCGTCGGTGCTCCAGTCGTGGGCCTGCTCCAGCCCCAGTGCGTCGCGATAGAACGCGACCGCTTCGTCAAAATCGGGAACCGTCAGGGCAACACGAAGCTCGGTCACGGGTGCCATCTTCTGGAGAACGCCGATTGGGGTAGCAGCATTCCCGTCAAGCGGGCGACCGCCGCAGTACGGTGAGCGGCCACCACCCACCTCGACTCAGGCGACGAGGACGCTGCCGCCCTTGAGCACCGGCTGGCGGGGATCGCTGCCGTAGCCGAGCATGCCCGCGGACAGCTTCACCGTCCAGGTGCGCGTCCCGACGAACTTCACGGTCGTCGAGCGGCGAATGCCGGCACCCACGAGGCGCGCTCCCCGCACCGCCGAGCGATCGCGCACGGTGATCACCGCCCGACCCGCTGCCAGCGCCTTCACGGGCTTCCCTGCGGACGTCGTGAGCCGCGCCGTCTTCGACGTGACCACGAGCGTGAGCCGGGTTACCGGCGTCGTCACCGGCGGCGTGGACGGCGGAGCGACCTCGCCAACGGTGAACGTGCCTCGCATCTGGGAGGGATGGGCATCGCAGAGGAACGTGTAGGTGCCGTTGACGAGGGTAACCGGGAACGCCTTGCGCTCCTCTGTCTCGACCTCTGTCCCAACGTCCACGCCCGGCCCCCTGAGGTGGAAGTTGTGGAACTCGGATCTGTCATCGGCAACGAGCGTGAACGTGCCGGGATCGAGGTGCGCGATCTTCGCTCCCCCGGGTCCTCGAGCGAGATCGTGAACTCCGGCCCGACCGAGCCGTTGAGTTGAGTGCCGGCCGCGCCGGCGACAGCGACCGCGACGAAGGCGGTGCCGGCAAGAGCTGCTGCGAGGTGGCGGCGTCTCATGCCCACTCCTACGCGCGGAGCGGGAGATCGGATTTCAGGCGCGCAACTCCGCCCCGAAACGCTCGCCGAGCGCGGCCATGACGCGGTCTCGCACGACGGTCGCATCGTCGTCCGAGAGCGTCCGATCCGACGCCTGGAGCGACAGGTGGATCGCAACCGATTTCCGCCTCTCCCCTATCTGGTCGCCGCGATAGACGTCGAAGACGTACGCCTCGCGTAGCTCGGGTGCTCCGGCCTCGAGAACCACGTCCACGAGGGCCGCGGCCTCGACCTCGTCCGCGACGACGACGGCGATGTCCTGGCGTAGTGGCGGAAACGTGATCACGTCGTCGTAGAGGATCCGCTCCGGGATCGGCACGGTCAGCTCGACGAGGTCGAGCTCGAAGATCCCCCATGTTCCCTCGAGCAGCGCCGGATGAAGTTCTCCGAGCCAACCTGCGGGCATCTCCGCAGCCTTTCCGGGGTGGAGGAACGGTGAGCTCGTGCGCACGGGACGGAGGTCGAGATGCAGGGCGGCGTAGAGCGCCTCGACCGCGCCGCGGGCCGCTGCGAACCCGCCCGCAACGATCCCGCCCACGCGCCACCGCTCGTCCGGGAGAGCCTCCCCGCTCGGAAGGTAGACGCGCGCCAACTCGAAGAGCGCAACGTCGTCGTTGCCCGCGTCGACGTTCTCGCGCGCCGCGGCGATCAGCCCCTCGACGAGCGTCGTGCGGAGAATCGCCTGCTCGCCGCTCATCGGGTCGGGCAGTCGGAGCGCGGCAGGGTCGGGATCGGTCGCGACGAGACTCCATGTGTATGCCTCGCTGAAGCCAGCGCCGACCAGAACGTCCTCCACGAGCCGCCGCAGGCGCTGGTCGCGCGTGAGGTGCCCGACGACGGAGCGGCGGCGTGGCATCGTCCGTGGCACGCGGTCGAGAACGATGCGAGCGACCTCCTCGACGAGGTCGATCTCGCGCGTGACGTCGCGCGCCCGCCACGTCGGCACGGTCACGTCCCATGCGTCGTCGACCTCGAATCCGAGTCGCTCGAGGATCGCGCGCTGCTCCGCCGGCGTGACCTCGAGACCAACGACCCGATCCGTTCGCCCCGACCGCAGGTGGACGACCGGTCGCGCAGGCGGGCCGGAGTGGACGTCGGTCGCTCCGGTCAACTCGGCACCGGCGAGGTCGACGAGGAGACGGCTGGCGAGCACGGCGGCGGCCTCGGCCGAATGAGGGTCGACGCCCTTCTCCCATCGATTCGAGCCTTCGGTGCGAAGCCCGAGCCGCTCCGACGTCTGCAAAATACCGATCGGCTCGAAGTTCGCGGCCTCGAGAAGCACCTCCGCCGTCGTCTCCGAGATCTCGGTCTCGAGCCCACCCATGATTGCCGCGAGCGCGACCGCCTTCGATCCGTCCGTGATCAGCAGGTCGCGCTCGTCGAGCCTTCTCAGCGTTCCGTCGAGCGTCGTCAGCTCCTCTCCGGCGGCCGCACGTCGAACGACGATCCGACCACCGTCGAGCTTCGCCCGGTCGAAGGCGTGCAACGGGCTCCCGTGGACGTGCATGACATAGTTCGTCACGTCGACCACGTTCGAGATCGACCGCATCCCGGCCGCGTGGAGCCTGGCACGGAGCCACATCGGTGACGGCCCGACGGAGACGCCCTTGAAGACGCGGCCGATGTAACGAGGACACCGTTCCGGGTCGTCCACAGTGATCTCGACCCACTCCGGATGCACGATCGCGGGGTCTTCGACGGTCGCCGGAAGCAGCTCGCCGTCGAACAGGGTCGCGACCTCGCGGGCCAGCCCGACCATCGAGAGCAGGTCGACGCGGTTCATCGTCGTCGTGCAGTCGAGCACCTGCTCCCGCACGGGCAGGACGTCTGCAAGCGGTGTCCCCGGCTCGATCCCATCGGGGAGAAGCATGATCCCGGCATGGTCGGAGCCCAGCCCGATCTCGTCCTCGGCGAGGATCATGCCCCGCGAGATCTCGCCGCGCAGCGGCCGCTCGTCGAGGGGGGTGGGGAATCCGGGCAACAGGACGCCCGGAAGGCCGACGGCAACGGTTGCGCCGACTCCGAAGTTCCAGGCGCCGCAGACGATCTGGCGCGGCTCGCCCTCCCCCACGTCGACCATGCAGAGCTGCAGCTTGTCGGCGTTCGGGTGCTTGTCGGCGACGACGACCTTGCCGACTCGGAGGAAGGAGAGGTTGTCATCGACGTCAGCAACGCCGACGTCGATGACGCGCTCCACCTCGAGCGACGAGACATTGAGCCTCCTTGCGATCTCGGCCGCTGTCGCATCGACACGCACGTACTCGCGGAGCCACGAGAGGGGAGCACGCATCAGAACTGCCTCGAGAAGCGAAGGTCGTTGCGCCAGAGCTCACGGAGATCGGGGAACTCGTGCCGTAACATCGCGATCCGCTCGAGCCCCCAGCCGAACGCGAAGCCGCTGTACCGCTCGGGGTCGTAGCCGACCGCCTCGAACACCTTCGGATCGACCATCCCGGCGCCACCGACCTCGATCCACCCGGAGTGACGGCAGACCGGGCAGCCGTCACCGTCGCAGACGTGGCACGAGACGTACGCCTCGATCGACGGCTCGGTGAAGGGGAAGTAATGCGTGCGGAACTCGGTGCGGCGGCTCTCGCCGAAGAGCTTGCGAAGCAGGAAGTCGAGCGTTCCCGTCAGGTCGGCGAGCGTGATCCCCTCGTCGACAGCGAGCCCTTCCACCTGGTGGAAGATCGGCGAGTGGGTCGCGTCGGGCGTGTCCCGCCGGTACGTGCGCCCGAGCGAGACGATGTAGACGGGTGGCTCCTGCGACTCCATCGTCCGCACCTGGGACGGCGACGTCTCGGTGCGAAGCACGGTTTGCCCGTCAACGAACAGCGTCGCCACCGGCGATCGTGCCGGGTGTCCTGCCGGGAAGTTGAGCGCGTCGAAGTTGTAGTAGGTGGTCTCGACCTCGCGCCCGTCGACGACCCCGTATCCCAGACCGAGGAAGATGTCCTCCACCTCGCGGCGGATCTGGGTGATCAGGTGCAGCCGACCGCGCGCGTAGCCACCCACCGGCAGCGTCACGTCGACGCGCTCGGTGGTGAGCCGCGCGTCGAGCTCGGCGCGAGCGAGATCGCCGTCGCGCGCGTCGATTGCAGCCTCGAGACGCTCGCGCACCGCATTCAACGCCATGCCGGTCTCGCGGTCACGTACCTCGCGCAGCGCCTGCTTCAGGGCGCTCTTGCGCCCAAGGTACTCGACCCGGACGACCTCGATCTCGTCCGACGACGCAGCGGCCGCGGCGGCGGCGAGTCCCTCCCGTTCGAGCGTTTCGGCGTCCATGGATGGTCGAGCGTACCAACGGCGTCGTGCGCTCAACCCGTCCGTACACTCCCCGACGTGGCGCTGTACGACGCGATAGCCGAGATCTACGACCCCTGGAGCGCCTCCGTTGTCGAGGACATCTCGTTCTACGTCGACGAGGCAAGGCGGTTCGGTGGCCCTGTCGTCGAGCTCGCGGTCGGATCGGGTCGGATCGCCGTGCCGATCGCGAGCGCCGGCATTCCGGTCGTCGGCATCGACCTCTCGCCGGGCATGCTGGCCGTCGCCCGCGCCCTCGCAGAGGAACAGGGCGTCTCGGATCGTGTCGACCTCCGCATCGGCGACCTCCGCGAGCCTCCCGTCGAGGGACCCGTGCCCCTCGTGATCTGCCCGTTTCGCTCGCTTCTGCACATGCCCGACGAGGGCGAGAAGCTGCGGGCGCTCCGCGCGGCACGCGGACTCCTCGAGCCGGGCGGGCACCTCGTCTTCGACGTCTTCGCACCGAGCAGCGAGGACATTGCGGCGACGAACGGCCTCTGGCTCGAGCGGGAGGCGGACATCTTCGAGCGCGCGGATTGGGACGAGGCGAGCCGCACGTTGCGTCTCTCCGTTCGGTCGGGAGAGTCGGCCGCCTCGATGGAGCTCCACTGGCTCTCAGCGATCGAATGGCGCCGCCTGATCGACGAGGCCGGGCTCGACGTCGTCGGGCTCTACGGCTGGTTCGACCGGCGCCCCTTCGAGGGCGACGAGGACATGATCTGGGTCTGTCGCCGTAGGGAAACTCAAGAGGGGAAAGCCTGAAGTCTCTCCCCACCGCGCTACTCCCGGCGGTGTAGAGTTCCGGCCATGATCGCCGTCTGGATCATCCTCGGACTGGTCGTTCTGATCGCGATCTACCTGATCGCGCTCTACAACGGCCTCGTCAAGAAGCGGAATCGGGTCGACAACGCGTGGGCCCAGATCGAGGTGCAGCTCAAGCGGCGCCGCGACCTGATCCCGAACCTCGTCGAGACGGTCAAGGGCTACGCCGCCCACGAGCGCGGCACGTTCGAGGCTGTCACGCAGGCCCGCGCCGCCGCCGCAGGTGCCCAGGGGCCGGCCGCTACGGCGCAGGCCGAAGGGTTCCTCACCCAGGCGCTCGGCAAGCTCTTCGCCGTCGCCGAGGCATACCCCGACCTGAAGGCCAACACGAACTTCCTCGAGCTCCAGGCACAGCTGGCCGAAACGGAGAACAGGATCGCAGTGTCCCGGCAGGTCTACAACGACACGGTGCTGACGTTCAACAATGCGATCCAGGTGTTCCCCGCCGTCCTCCTCGCAGCGCCGTTCGGCTTCACCAAGCGGGAGTTCTACGAGGTCGAGGATGCCGCCGACCGCGACGTGCCGGAAGTCAGCTTTCAGCCCGACACACCCGCTGCACCTGCAACTCCGGCAGCGCCCCCGGCCGGCGATGCTCCGACGCCTCCGAGCGCCTAGCGCGCTCCTCGCCGCAGGGCTCGTTGCGCTCACCCTCACCGGGAGCGCGAGCGCGAAGTCGTTCACCCTGCCCCAGGCGGAGGTCGCAGTTCAGGTGACGAGGGACGGAAGCCTCGTCGTCAACGAGTTCATCACGTACGCATTCGACGGCTCCTTCAGCGGCGGGTACCGGGACATCCCTGTCCGCCAGGGTGAGTCGGTCGACCAGGTGCGCGTGACGGAGAAGGGACGGGCCTACCTTCCGGGAGGCTGCACGACGCTCGGTTGCAGTGACTCGCCAGGGACGTTCGGCACGACCTTCACAGGCGGGAAGGTCCGGATCGTCTGGCACTACAGCGCAAGCGACGAGCTGCGCACGTTCGTCGTCCACTACCGCCTCCGCGGGCTTGCGGTCGCCTACGACGACGTGGTCGACGTCAACCTGCAGGTCTGGGGCTCGGAATGGGACGAGTCGCTCGGGCGGCTGGTCGCGACCGAGTCCGGCCCCGGCAGAATCCTGCGCGCCTGGGGTCATCCGGTCTACGTGCGGGGAGACGTGCGACTCGCCGGCAAGCGCGTGGTTCTGCGGGCGATCAACATCCCCTCGGGGCAGTTCGTCGAGCTCCGCACGGTCTTCCCGCGCTCGGCGTTCGCCTCGACGCTCGGCATGCGCGATCGCAAAGGGCAACGGTCTTCCGGGGATCATCGCCGCCGAGGCTGCAGACGCCGCAGAATTCGAGAAGGACAGCGATCGGATCGAGAACGCGAAGCAGCATCCGTGGCGCTACGTCGCGATCCTGGTTCTGTTCGGGACGATCCCGGCGCTCCTCGTCGTCGGAGCCGTCTTCTGGTTCTACGGCCGCGAGCGCAAGAGCGGGTACGACCGCGAGTACGAGCAGGAGCCGCCGACCGACACCGAGCCCGCCCTCGTCCCGATCCTCGTTCGGCAAGGTGGCCAGGCAGGATCGTTCGAGTTCACCGCGACCCTCTTCGACCTGATCCGTCGCGGCATCTTCACGGCGACGCCCGTCATCACCGAACGCGCGACCTGGGGCGGCCTCCGTACCGAGAGCATCTCCGACCTCGAGATCGGGCCGGGCACGGCGGCAGGCGTCGTGCTGCGACCCTGGGAGAACGCGGTCTCGCGCGTAGTCGACGGCGTGATCGAGGACGGCCCCGAGCGCCTGTCCCTCTTCCGCAAGGCGATCGAGAAGGATCGGGTCAAGATGAGCGGTCATTTCACGTCGTTCAAGTCGAACGTCGCAACGGCCGTTCGGAGTCGCGGCTGGTTCATCTCCCGCGGCGCGGCGGCGCTTGCAATCGCGCTCGTCCTGTTCGTCGCGATCGGAGCGCTCCTCATCTACCTGGCTGCCGACGGCTGGCGCACCGTCTACCCGCGCTGGAACGACGTCGTCCTCGTCGGGTTCGCCGTAGCCGCCCTCCTGAATGCGGCGATCGTCGTCGGCGCCCTCACCCAGCGGAAGCTGTGGCGGCGCCGCTCACGCGGCGGCGAGGTCGAGGCGGAGCGCTGGGAGGCATTTCGCCGCTACCTCACCGACTTTCCGCGTCTCCAGGAGGCGCCGCCTGCGACGCTTGCGCTGTGGGAGCGACTGCTCGTCTACGGGATCGCGTTCGGCATCGCCGAACGGGTCTTGCAAGCCGCCCATCTTGCTATGCCCGAGGAGATCGCGAAAGCATCGTCGATCTACTGGATCTCGAACGGTGGCGATCTCGGCTCGGGCGCCACGTCGATGGGGATCGGTGACCTCGCGTCCGGTTTCGGCTCTGCGCTCGCGCCGCCCTCGTCGGGCTCGGGTGGAGGCGGCGGGGGGTTCTCGGGCGGCGGCGGCGGAGGCGGCGGCGGCGGCGGCGGCGGCGCCTGGTAGCTCGATGTCAGGCTGGACGCCGAGAGAGCTCGTAGAGCGCGATCGCTCCGGCCGCGGCCACGTTGAGCGACTCCGCATCGCCCGGCATCGGGATCGCGGCGACCGCATCGCAGCCCGCCAGAACCTCGTCCGGTAGTCCCGCCCGCTCGGCGCCGAGCACGATCGTCACCGGCGGCGTGAGGTCGACGTCCGCAAGCGTCATCGCGCCGGCCGCATCGAGAGCGACGAGACGACCGGGGCGGTCGCTCCACGACACGAGGGGAACCCGGAAGATCGCGCCCGCACTGGCCCGCAGGGCCTTCTGCGAGAGAGGCTCGGCACACCCGTCCGAGAGCGAAACCGCCGCGCCGAACGCGTCTGCCGAGCGGATCAGCGTTCCGACGTTGCCGGGATCGCCGAGGCGCCACAGAGCGAGGCACGTCGCACGCTCACCAACCGGCAGGTCCGCGAAGCGGAAGACCCCGATCGCTCGCGCCGGGTGCGGCAACGTCGAGACCCCTGCGAGCAACGCCGCCTCGACGTTGTCCCCCGCGATCAGGAGATCGACCGGCTCGATTCCTGCCGCGATCGCCGCATCGCACAGGTCCTCACCCTCGCAGGCGAAGAGCCCCGTCTCCTCCCGCTCTTTCTTCCGCTGCAGCGCGCGAACGAGCTTCAGCCTGGGATTGTCCTTGGACGTGATCACGCGGCGTCGAGCCAGTCGACCCAGTTACCGTGGAAGTCGACGAGAGCGACGAGCCTGGCCGGCGCCGGCCAGAGCCGGAGCTCGAGCTCCCAGCGATCACCTTCGCCCGACTCGCTCTCCTCGCGCCGTCTGGTCGAGACCCAGGCGAGCGGGCGCCCGTCGGCACCCGCGGCTTCCAGGACGCCGAGCAGCAGGTCGTATCGCTCCTGCGGCAGATACCCCGTCGATGCGGTCTGGAAGACGACCGTGAGCGTCTCGGACGAGCGCTGCGCGAGGACATCAGGAAGCGCCGAGACATAATCGCCGCGGAGCAACGCGGGTCGGACGGGGCTCTCGAGGAACGTCGCGACGGCCGCGTCCAGCCGCGCAGCCCGCTCGGTCAGCCCCGGCCAGAGAAAGCTGTGAAGGAGCACGGAGCCGTCGGCGGTGGCAACGTCGATCGGCGCAAGGTCGATGCCACGGCGGCCGCGGATCTCGAGTGGCGTGCGGAGGAGCTCTGCCGGCACGCGGCCGCGCTCGTTCGCGGAGAAGGACAGGCGCGCATCCGGGTCGCCGAACCCGCCTTCCGCGTACGTGTATCGATATCGATCGAAGACGAGGTTGAGGCCGGCGCTCGGCCCGAGCTCGACGAGATCGAGCGGAAGTCCCGAGTCGCGGGCCAGGGTGAGAAAGGCCGGAACGAGCGCGACACATCGCTGCGTCTCGTTCGTCTGGACACCCTGCTCCCGAACGAAGCGACGCAGCGACTCCCCGTTCGCCTCGAGTGCCGTGACGAAGTCGCTCCACTCGCCGGAAAGCGCGCGGGGCGCGGCCCCCGTCAGCACGTGGTAGTGGACGGCTGCGAACAGGCGGAGACCGAGATCCCAGGAGAGGTCGTCCCCGACGATCGGATGGGCCGGGGCCGGATCGTCAGCGAGGCGCGCGGCCAGCCGCGCATACACCGGGGAGCCGAGCAGCCCGAAGTGCTCCGCCTGCTTGCGGAACACCTCGGCCTGCAGATCGGACGGGGTCAGGCCGCCTCGGGCTCGGCTTTCGCCTGCTCCGCGAGTGCGGCTTTCGCCTGCTCGGCGACGGCGGCAAACGCCGCCGGGTCGGAGACGGCGATGTCGGCGAGCGACTTCCGGTCGAGCTCGATGCCTGCCTTGTGCAGCCCCGAGATGAACTGGTTGTACGACAGCCCGTGGAGCCGCGCCGCGGCGTTGATCCGGACGATCCAGAGCCGCCGGAACGTGCGCTTCTTGTTCTTGCGGTCGCGGTAGGCATAGGTGAGCGAGTGCTCGACCTGCTCCTTCGCGTAGGTGTAGTGGGAGTTCTTGAGGCCCCAGTAGCCCTTCGCCTGATCGAGGACCTTCCGGCGCTTCTTGCGCGCCGCAACGGATCGTTTCACGCGTGGCATTGGTTACCTCAGCCCCAGAATGCGCTTGACCCTCGGTACGTCGCTCGGCGCGACCGGCTGATCCTTGCGGAAGCCGCGCTTACGCTTCGAGCTCTTGTGCTCCAGGTTGTGGCTCTTCATCGCGTGGCGGCGGATCAACTTGCCCGTTCCGCTCACCTTGAAGCGCTTCTTCGCTCCGCTTCCCGTCTTTACTTTCGGCATCTGGGTTCACTCCTGCGTTCTTTGTCGGCCCGAAGACCATGATCATGTTGCGTCCGTCGATCAGCGGTGGCTGTTCGATCTGACCGACGTCCTTGATGTCCTCGGCGAGTCGCATCAAGAGGTCGCGGCCACGCTCGGGATGCAGGTTCTCCCTGCCCCTGAACATGATCGTGACCTTGACCTTCGCCCGCGTGTTGAGGAAGCGGACGACATGGCCCTTCTTGGTCTCGTAGTCGTGGATTCCGATTTTTGGTCTGAGCTTGATCTCCTTGACGTTGATCTGCGACTGATGCTTCCGCGCGACCTTCGCCTTCTGTTCCTGTTCGTAACGGTATTTCCCGTAGTCCATCACCCGCGCGACGGGCGGATCTGCCTGTGCTGCCACCTCGACCAGGTCGAGATTCCTGCTGTACGCGTACTCACGAGCCTCGTCGGTGGGCTTGATCCCGATCTGCTCCCCGTCCTCGCCGACGAGCCGCACGTTGGGCACGCGGATCTGGTCGTTGATGCGTTCCGTCTGGACGACGGGCCGAGTCCTGTCTTCAGGACGGCGCCGGGGTCTCAAAGGCTTCTCACCAGGCTCTATCTCTCTTCAAAACTGTGCGTTTCCTTCCCTTGAACACAAAAAGCCGCTGGCAGGCAGCGGCACCGTTTCCCTCGTCGTTCGACTCGGTTGAACCCGCGTAGCTCGTGGCTGTAACGACACGGCTCCGGAGGTGAGGGTAACGGCCCCTACTTTGCAGGGGCAAAGCGTAGCAGGGCGCAGCAGCATCGTGTTGGACGCGCGGCACGAGTGGCGCACTCAGCGAGAGACGGCGAGCTCGAGGTCGGAGAGGAGCTCCGCGAGCGAGCGCGTCGACTGCCCCTCGCCCCGGGTCCGGACCGCGAGCGCGGCCTCGGACTCCCGCTCGCCGAAGACGACGACGATGGGGATCTTCTCCAGCTCGCTGTCGCGAATCCGCTTCCCGAGCGTCTCGTCGCGATCGTCGACGTCGAGGCGGTACCCCGCCTCCCGAAGCCGGTCGGCGATCGCGTGCGCACCGTCACGATGCTGCTCGCTGACGGCGAGCACCCGCACCTGGACGGGCGCGAGCCAGACCGGGAAGGCACCACCGAAGTGCTCGATGATGATCCCGATGAAACGCTCGAGCGAGCCGAAGAACGCGCGGTGGATGACGAAGACGGGATGCTCTCGGTTGTCCGGCCCCATGTAGGTGAGCCCGAAGCGCGCCGGCATCTGGGCATCGAGCTGGATCGTGCCGAGCTGCCAGGAGCGATCGAGGGCGTCCGTGATGTGGAGGTCGATCTTCGGGCCGTAGAACGACCCCTCCCCCTCGCCGACGAAGTACTCGATGCCGTGCCGGTCGAGCGCCTCGATCAGCTTTCCCTCGGTGAAGTCCCATTCGTCGTCGGCGCCGAGCTTGTTCTCCGGGCGGGTCGAGAGCTCGGCCCGTGGCTCGATGCCGAAGAGGCCGTAGAGGTAGCGGAGGTACTCGAGCGAGGCGTCCAGCTCGCTGTCGATCTGCTCGCGCGCGCAGAAGATGTGCGCGTCGTCCTGCGTCACGTAGCGGACGCGTGTGAGCCCGTGGAGCGCACCGGCGAGCTCGTTGCGGTGCAGCGGCGCAGCCTCCGCGAACCGCAGCGGAAGCTCGCGGTAGCTCCTGAGCTGACTCCCGAACAGCAGCATGTGGCCCGGGCAGTTCATCGGCTTGATCGCGTAGGTGTGCTCCTCGTCGATCGGGATCAGGAACATGTTCTCCCGGAACTTGTCCCAGTGGCCCGACGTGACCCAGAGCGCCTTGTCGTAGATCAGCGGGGTCTTCACCTCGAGGTAGCCGCGGCGCGCGTTCTCGCGGCGGCGCAGGTCCTCGAGCGCATTGAAGATCGCCATTCCCTTCGGGTGCCAGAAGGGCGACCCGGGCGAGTGCTCGTCGAAGTGGAACAGGTCGAGCTGCGCGCCGAGACGGCGGTGGTCGTTCGCGCGGGCAAGCTCGAGGCGCTCGAGATGGGCCTCGAGATCCTTCTGACTGAAGAACGCCGTGCCGTAGACGCGCGTCAGCTGCGCGTTCTTCTCGTCGCCCCGCCAGTACGCGCCGGCGAGCGACGTCAGCTTGAACGCCTTGATCGGTGCGGAGCTCTGAAGGTGCGGCCCGCGGCAGAGGTCGGTGAAGTCTCCCTGCGTGTAGAGGGAGATCGCTCCCTCGGCCGTCTCTACGAGCTCGACCTTGTACGGCTCACCCTCGGCCTCGAATCGCGCCCGCGCCTCGTCGGCCGTGATCTCCTCCCGCTCCCAGGAGCGGCCCTCCGCAAGCTCTCGTTGCACTTCGGCCTCGATCGCCTCCAGATCGGCATCGTTGATCGGCGACGGGAAGTCGAAGTCGTAGTAGAAGCCATTGTCGATCGGAGGGCCGATCGCCACCTTGACGCCTGGGTACAACCTGCGCACCGCTTCGGCGAGCAGGTGGGCGGCGGAATGGCGCAGCACCGCCAGGGCGTCCGGATCCTGGGTGTCCCGCGTGGTCAGGATCTGCAGCGCGGCACCGTCGGCGAGCGGGAGCCGCAGGTCCTGCGGGATGCCGTCCGCCTTGACGAGCACGGCCTGCTCGGCGAGCTTCGGGCCGATGGCGCGCGCGGCGTCGAGGCCCGATGCGCCGTCCGGCAGCTCGAGCTCGGTGGAATCGGGGAGGACGACCTTCACGCATCCAGGATAGACGCGCAGCCCGATCGAGGTTCACCCGTTCGGGCGATATCAGCGCCGATGCGTCGCTGCCGACACGAGTAGTCATGTCGCTGCCCGTCTATACGGGTCCCTTTGGTCACGCTCAGGCCGAGAGACTTCTCTGGAGAGCCGGATTCGGCCCCCGACGAGGCCAGGCAGCAAGTCTCGCCCGGCTCGGTCTCGATGGTGCCGTCAAATCGCTCACCCACCCTGGCAGCGAGCGTTGGGTCGGACCGCGTCCTCATGACGACAAGGGACACCGTCTCGCACCGGGCGACGCCTGGGGCCACGACCACCTCTGGTGGCTCGACCGGATGGTCAGGACGAGCCGACCTCTCGTCGAGCGAATGACGCTCGTATGGCACGACTGGTTTGCCACGTCGAACTCCGGCGTGGGCTCGCAGAAGCTCATGATGGCCCAGAATCGTCTCCTCCGGCGCTACGCGCTCGGAAGCTTCGACAGGCTCCTTACGTCGATGACGGCGAATCCAGCGATGCTCATCTGGCTATCGGGCACCGACAACCGCAAGGACGCCCCGAACGAGAACTACGGTCGCGAACTGATGGAGCTGTTCACGCTGGGAGAGGGAAACGGCTACACCGAGCGAGACGTCCGAGAGCAGGCTCGAGCGCTAACCGGCTGGACGAGCACGTGGAAGCGCAACAAGGGACAGACCGACTTCCGCTTCGACGCGAAGCGACATGACACCGGCATGAAGACCGTCTTCGGCAAGAAGGGCGCATTCTCGTGGCGCGAGTCGGTCTCGCTGTGTGTCCACCATCCGAAGCACGCATCGTTCTTCGTGCAGAAGCTCTGGGGCTACTTCATCCCGGAGCCTCCGGATGGGCAGACGCTGGCTTCGCTCGAGGAGCTCTACCGGAAGAGCTTCGAGGTCCGGCCCGTCCTCGACGGGATTCTCCGCCACCCGGCTCTGTACACCGGACCGCGCATGGTGAAGCCTCCGGTCGTCTACATCGCTGGCCTGCTTCGCGGGCTCAACCGCGGCATAGACACGTCGGCTTGGGTCTGGCTCTCGGACGGAGCCGGACAACGCCTGTTCAACCCACCGAACGTCGCGGGTTGGGACGACTCGCGCTGGCTCGACACGAACACCTTTCGCGGCCGTTGGTATATCGCAAACACCGCACTCGAGAAGGTCTCGCTCGGTGACAAGAAGGGCAAGAAGGCTCCAAAGGTCCCGAACGACCCCGAGGCGATCGTCCTGGGTGCGCTCGCAGTGCTCGGGAACCCGACAATCCGCCACGAGACTCGGCGGGAGCTGCTCGCTTTCGCGCGCAACTCGCTGAAGGACGCCACTGGCTGGAAGGCCGAGTCGTACCCGCCACTCGTGGCCAACGCAGTACGCCAGCTCCTCGCCGTCTCCCCCGACCTCCAGACCTGCTGATGGCCTGCTGCAGCGAGCACTCACGATCGGAGACCCTCCGCCGCGGTCTCGCCGAGTCGGGGCGTGGCCTGCCGACTATCGAGCCCGGCATGCCGGTGCCGGCGGGAACCGGTCTCGACCGACGCACGTTTCTCTCACGCGGCGCGGGCCTCGCTCTCGCCGTCTACGGCGGCGCAGCCTTCGGGCCCCGGGTGCTCGACGAGGGGATCGAGTCAGCGGCGGCTGCGAGCACCAACCAGAAGGTGCTCGTCTCGATCTTCCTCGACGGCGGCGCGGACTCCCTTTCCCTCCTCGCCCCCACCGGTGACCCTCTGTACCGCCAGCTTCGACCGCGCCTCGCGCTGCCAGCAGGGGCAGGGCCGACGTTCGCAGAGGATCCGAGCCTTACGTGGCATCCCTCGCTCGCCCCCCTCGCCAAACTTCACGGCGAGGGCAAGGTGAACGTCATGCCCGGGATCGGCTATGACCATCCGAACCAGTCGCACTTCACATCTCGCCATTTCTGGGAAGTCGGCGCCGCGGACGAGCGCCTCGCGACGGGGTGGCTCGGCCGCTATATCGACCGTGTCGGAAAGCCCGACAACCCGCTCCAGGGTCTTTCGCTCGACTGGAGCCTCCAGCCGTCGCTTGCCACGGCGAAGATGCCGGTGGCCGCGGTCGATGCGCCCGATCGGTATGACTTCTATGCCCGCGGTGTCTGGGGTGACGTCTCGGAGAAGATGGTTGACGCCATCGGTCGCCTCGGTTCGTTGCCCACGAAAGGCGATGCCGCCCTCGAGGCATCCAGCGATGCGGCGCGCCAGTCGGCGCAGCTGTACCGTCAGCTGACGCCGTTCCGGCCCAAGGACGATCGCAAGACGATCACGAGCCCGGTGGCATACCCCGCGGGGGACGATCGCTTCCCGCGGCGCCTCGCGGGTCTTGCCGCGATGCTTGCGGCCGGACTGCCGCTGCGCGTCGTCGCGCTTTCCGCGCCGGGTGGCTATGACACACATGACAATCAAGCAAACGAGCTCGCGGACGACCTCAAGCTCACCGCCGACTCCCTCCTCGCCTTTCAGCGCGATCTCGAAGCCCGCGGGCTCGCCGACCGCGTGCTCGTACACGTCTGGACAGAGTTCGGCCGCCGCGCGAAGGAGAACGGCTCGGGCGGCACGGACCACGGCGCTGCAGGCACGGGCTTCCTCATCGGATCTCGGGTGTCCGGGCAGATGATCGGTGAGTTCCCGGGCCTCGACAAGCTCGACGAGCAGGGCAACCTGAGGGCGACCGCCGACTTTCGCGGCTTGTACGGATCGATCCTCGAGGACTGGCTCGGGACCGATGCTGACGCAATCATCCCGGGCGCGAAGAAGTTCGCGCGGCCGAAGATCCTGCGATGAAACGGGGGGTGCTGGTCGGGGCGATGCTGGCCACCGTCCTCGTGCCCATTGCAACCGCCTCCGCTCCGCAGCCTGCACGCGTGCAGATCTCCGCGGACGAGTTCAACCTCGCGTTGTCCAGATCCTCGATCCGGAAAGGCCCGGCGATCATCGAGCTCGTCAACTACGGCGAGGACGATCATGATCTCGCTCTCCGCCGGATCAGTGGCAAGCACATCTATCGGATCGGGATCGTGCACCCTGGCGCGACGGGATCGCTTGAGAAGCGCCTGCCGGCGGGTCGGTACAGGCTCTGGTGCACGCTCGCCGATCACCGCAGCCTCGGCATGCGTGCGACCCTACGCGTGAAGTAGACGCTGCGTCCGCTCCCGCGGGCTAGCTGCGGCCGCCGCCAAGAAGCGACAGCAACAGCATGAAGACGTTGAAGACGTCCAGGAAGATCGAAGCTGCGAGGAGCGGCGCTGCCTGGATCGACTCGGCCCGCCTCAGGCGCTGGAAGTCGTACATCGTGTAGCCGGCGAAGATGACGAGCCCGAGAACGGCGTAGATCACGTCTCCGCCCGGAATCGAGACGAACATCAGCACGACGCCGAAGCCGATCAGCCCGAGCAGGGCGAAGAAGGCGGCGCGGGCGATCTTCGAGAGGTCGCGGCGCGTGGCATACCCGTAGGCGCCGAAGCCGCCGATGAAGAGCCCTGTCAGGCCGGCGGCCTGCCATAGCGCCTGCGGCTGCACGTCGGCGTAGTATGCGAGCGTCGGTGCGACGGCGATGCCGAGAAACGCTCCGAGCCCGAAGAGGAGGCCGATCGCGAGTTGCTCGGATCGCCGGATCGCGACGTTGAGTCCGATGATGCATCCGATGGCCCCGATGAACGCGACGATCCCCCACCCGCGGGAGATATCGCGACCGAGGTAGGCACCGAGTGCGGCGACGAGACAGGTGAGGGCAACGAGGCCCATCGTCTGCCCGAAGATGGCACGAGAGCGGTCGCGGCTGACCGCGACCGAGGACTGGGAGACGTGCTCGAGGCTGCTCATTCCCCAATCGTACTCATGACGAGGGGTCAGGCGCGGCGTCTCGCAACCGGCCCGTACGCATCGGCGAAGGCGATGAGGAGCCGTCGCAGAAGGTCGTTCAGCAGGTCGCACTCGTCGTCGTCGAGCGTCGCGGCGACGATTGACTCCTTCTCCATCTGGAGCGACACCGACTGCTCCCAGAGGTCCCGGCCGTGCTCGGTGAGCTCGACGAGGACTCCCCGCCTGTCGTCGGGGTCACGGAGTCTCCGGATCAGGTCGGCGGCCTCCATCTTGTCGAGGCGTGCGGTCATCGCGCCGCTCGACAGGCCGAGGTGGTCGCCGAGCCGCCCCGGCGTGCTGTGGTAAGGAGCACCGCCGTAGCGAAGCGAACCGAGAACGCGCACCTCGGCCCAGGTCAGCCCGAGCTGCTCGAGTGTTTCGTCGTGGGTTCGCCGCAGGTACTTCTGGATCATCCCGATCCTGTCCACGACACCCTCCGTCCGCGCGTCGAGCGATGGGAGCTCGCGGAGCCACACCTCCATGTACTCGTCGACCTTGTCGCGCAGCTGTGCAGGAGGTGGCGCCACAGATCGATTCTCCAAGACAAGATTCTTGACGTCAAGCATCTCACGATGTATCTTGCCGCAAAGTATCTCGATGTCAAGATGTATTGACTGAAGATATATCGATGAGAGAGATCGTCGGCGGCCACCCCGCACGAGAGGAGTGAAATGATTCCGCCCAGCACGCCCGAGTTTCACCGCGACCGCCACGACGACCACAGGGCACGTCTGCGATCGTCGATGCAGCAGGCGCCAAGGTTCGGGATGCGTCATGTGATCGGCTCCTGGCTCGTCTCGGCCGGGCTCCGGCTCGCCCCCGACCAGCTCGCAGACCACCGCCTCCGCGTGGTCGAAGAGCATCCCGAGGCCTCGGCGGCCTCGGGATGCGTCACTGCATAGCAGCGCGCGAGCGCGGCGGAGCGTCCGCTCCCCGTCGATTGCGCGTAGGGTGGTCGTGATGCCTCGACTGTATGGAGACCGGATCAGCGATGCCGAGAGTGCGGAGCTGATCGCGAGGCTCCGAGCCCGAGGCACGCAAACGCGACGATCGCCGCCGACACGGTCGGCCGTGGGCCGGGTCGCGACACGACAGTGGCCACGTCTCTGAAGGCGCGAGAAGCGATCCTGGTCGAGCTCCAGGATTGGTCCGGGCTCGATACCCATGCACCCGCACTGGCCGCGATTCGGGACCGGCTCGGCGGACAGCAACGCGGTCAGCGCATCATCTGGGGGCGACCCTTCCCGTCAGCGGTCGCGGTCCTCTGTCCTGGACCACTGCGGACGCCCCATCGGCGCCGGACATCGAACACGAGCGGACGAACGGAGCGCCCCGGCAGACAGCACGCGAATGTCCCTTCCCGCCTATCCCCCCGGAGAACGACGCGCAAACCACGGCTGTTCGCTCATCCCCGGTCGGCGGTAGATCGGACTTCGCAGCCCGACCGCCGTGCGGGGGCGGTCAGCTCGCAACCCAGGCGCGGGCGGCATCCACCTCGGCGAGCGAGAACGTCTTCACCTCGCCAGGGATCAGCCAGCCGAACGCCTGGATCCCGTCGACATAGCCCGTGTGGTCGGAAACCAAGGCGACCTTCTCGAAGTGCGTCCAGTTCTCGAGCCCGAGCTTCGCATCGCCCCACATCGCGCCGCCGCTGTACCCCTCGAACTCCTCGCCGAGCACGTAGAGCAGGCGGATCTTGTCATTCGCGGCGGCCGCGACAGCCGCGGCGACCGCGGGATCGAGCACCGACGCGTAGTCGTTTGCCTGTACCTCCCCACCGCCTCGAAGCCGATCACATTCGCGGGAAGGCCGTCGAGCAGCCGGATCATGGTGTCTCCTCTCTGTCGCTGTCTGGA